>CAVXFD010000015.1:0-286568 GCA_963760855.1 uncultured Acidobacteriaceae bacterium
CGGGTAGCACCGACTCTACCGTTGCTTCACAAGCAATGGCTAATTTGTACGAAGCGCTCAACCAACCCACGTCCCGTCAACTGGTCGTGTTGATGACGGCAGGACAGCCGTTCCAGAGTGCATCGATCGCAAGTGACATGATCGAACCAATGGACTGGTATGGTGGGGCTGGCTATCGCATGGAAGCGCTAACGAGTCCCACCTCGACCTATACTCTGGTGTCTCCCGGACGCCATGACTGGACGGGCATCTGGCCGCCAATGCCCAAGTCGCCCTTCGCTACGGGCGTAGTCAATTCGTCGTCGGTGTTCAGTCTGGGCCAAGGAAATGAGCAACGGCAGACTGGTATTGTGCGAGGCGTTATGGCTCGCGACAATAGCAGCCTCTATTTTCCCACGGTCGTATCGCAGGAAGACGGGAAAGCAAACGGAAGCGGTGCAACGAGCCTTAGCATCGACTACGACTTCTACTCGATCAGCACTCAAATGCCGATCGACTGGCCATTGACCGACACCCCTGGACACATCGCCGCCTATCATTATGTAAGCCAGAAATTCCTGGCAAACCATAACAACGAGACTGGGCCGAATGTTTACGATGTGCGCTACTTTTATCCGGGAAGTCCTTGGCTGGGGAGTTACAACACGGACTTTCTGTGTGCTCAATTCCCGAACGTTGCAAACTGCGTGTATCCCAGCGGTGATAACCCCGGTTTCACCCAGCAGGATCTGGCGGACGCCAATGCCGAACTCTATCTCGAGTTGACGGCCCTCAACACGAGCAACTCCTATCTGGGCAACAGCAGAGACAGAAATGGGCTCTACGGGCTGATGCTTGAAGGCAGCACTCCCGGCACTTCGGTATCCGATCTGGTCATCGACGCAAGTTACGAAGTGCTCAATGGACAGGTGGGCGCATTACCCAGCACCAACGTGGGAGTCAACGCGTTCGATTGGATGAACCTGATGGCTGGAGTTACATCGATCGGTGCCGCCGCCCTGGGCCCGGCAGACGTGCCTTTGGTAGCGGCCGCAGTCGGAGTCACGAGTGGGGCTCTTTGGACCGGATCTGCCGCGGACCCATGGTGGGCGGGAAGCGATTACACTCCCCCGAGCTACGAAAATACGTTCGATACGACCCTCGGGAGCCTGGAGCAGAGCGCGGCTGTATACGCTGGTAACATGGCAATTGGGTATGGCACAGCACTGAACAATATTTACAGCGATTGGGGAAGGCTACAGGCGACGGGAGCCAAAACGTCGAATACGGCCACCGGATGGTATTTCTCCAATCAATTGTCAGCGGAGGGCATAGCTACGCCCATGGCGGCGGGCGTCCGGCGCTCGATGTATCTCCAGCTCGTGCCGCGGTTTTTCTGGGCGGACACGTACCTCCAGCAGCCAGTGTCAGATCTCGACCAAATGGGCATGTTCGAATCAATTCCGTTTGGCCAATACAAAAAACTCTTTACCAATACTTGCTACAACTCCTACCCGACGGATACGATCTCAAACCCGTTTGCGTTCAGCGTCTTTGGTTCCCATGGCGGCGCGACCGAGTCTGATTTCTTTGTGCTGGGTGGCACGCTCAACAATCAGGGCACACCGAAGGTAAGCGAAACCATGCCGTCAGATCTTTTGCTGAATACTCTGTTCGCGGCGCCTAACGGAACTGAGACTCCGGGCACGGGTCCTCTGGATATTCCGCAGGAACTCGTGTACGGTACCGCCCTTTTGATCGAAAGAGCGGGGCCGAACTTGGGCAACTACGACGGCATTACTCAGTGCTACAAGCCGGGTTGCTCAGACCAGACGACCGACCCGACGCAAAGCAGTTGCATCAACCCGTAGTCTGAAAACCGGCTTCGGTGCTTGACTTCGGCGCTGTGCCATGACCCTCCGGCGAACCTGCCGGAGGGTCATTCATTTTCGTCTGACAGCCGAGCGCTCGCATTGAGTGGTCTCTAGCTCCTTCGCGGCAGAGTCCCTCCGCAACAATCTCGATCACGGAATGTCGTGAAGATTGGTCGAATCGTATGTACACGAACTTAGGAAAGACGTTTCATTGCATCGCAACTGCGTTGGCATCGAAGTTGCAACTCCGAGTGACAAATTTGCAATCCCTGGCAACCGGGATTGGGAAACTAAATTAAGGTGCGGAACAATTCATGTGGAGAGCTAAACGGATTGAAACAGGGAATCAAATTGTTGTTTGGGGTTGGGACCGGATTACCTTTTAGGAAAAAGCCGCGAGTTCAGTATTTGGGGAGTACGCCAAGCCGAATGTAGCCCGCGCGGATCGCCAGCAGTTTCCAGGTCATGTTCGTGTCTTCGGTGATAAGGCGTACGATTTCTCGGTCGGGTACCTTGAGAAGCCGGTCGAGTCGCACGTCATGCTTTTGCACGCTTGTGTAACTCAGATTATGGCACGCTCTGCAGGCAAACACCGGCAAATGCGTCGGCCTGTAAAGTTTAAAGGCTCCGCGACCACACCCTGGGCACAGCAGGCACGGGCGTCGGCCACGCCCGCGCGTGCCCACTGTCGTGAATTCAATCCCAAGCCCGCGACAGCACGAAGTATCCGACACTCTTAAAATCTCGCAGTCCTCTACGACAACGCGCTGGATTATGCTCCGCGGTCGGCCCATAAGTTTTCTCCAAGAAGTGTTCGGCCCCTGTGCCTCAAATTGTGCCCCCTACCTGCTGCTACTGTGCCCCACGAAATGATACGACGTGTTTCGGGGACTTTGAGGCGTGAGCGGCAAGTGCAGGAAATAACAGCAGATGAGAGCAGGAGTTTGGTAGCGCTACCGGGAATCGAACCCGGGTTTGAAGATTGAGAATCTTCCGTCCTAACCCCTAGACGATAGCGCCATTCTGGGAATTTCGATTATAACAAAGCCCGCACCACCATTTTCTTCACGGAAAATGCAGCTTCCACAGCCCCAACAGGCTTATACTGAATTTAACTCTTACAACTTAGTTCCACGGCCCTCTTAGAGGTTGCGGGCAAAGGTGTATGTGGGTTGGGGTCCCAGTACCATTCATTCCTAAACTTACTTATAGAAGGAGTATCCACATGGCGAGAGCAAGATCCACCTCAGGCAAAGGTCGTAGCAGCAAAGAGCAACCCGCGGTCAACACCACGGCCAGCGTTCCCGATGTAAACGCAGTCGCCGCTCCGCAACCGGCAGCCGCCGAAGTCAAGCCCGAGACCAAACCCGCGCCCGAACCTAAAAAGTTTGAAGTTCTTAAGACGGAACCTCGTAAGAATGTGGTTCCCATTAATCTGGAAGACGAGATCCGGCGGCGCGCCTACGAACTCTTCCAGCACCGCGATCCTGCTTCGGGCAGCGAGGCCGAGGACTGGCTCACGGCGGAACGGGAAGTAATGCAGCGTTACCGCCAGCATACCGCTTAACGACTCTCCAATATATAAGTTTGGACGGCTGCCTGAAACCGGGGTGGCCGTCCCGACCGGGTTGTTCGGTCCCATACCGGGTGTCTCGTCGCGCTCGGTCAGGGTTGCCACGCTGGCTCCTGCGGATGTTCTTGTTTCCTAATAGCCTTGCCACACACCAGCCGCATCTAGTCAAAAGGCTCTTCGCGGTTGCCTAGCAGGGGCATTTCTGAAAAAATAGGTCGGGGTTCCCCGCACATGGCGGAAATAGGCAGTTTTGCACTTCTCCTCGCTTTGGCGTTGAGCGTTTACTCGTTCGTCGCCGGGATCATCGCGCTGGCTTTCCAGAATCGGGGTTCGCTGCAACTTGCGGGCGCATCCGCCGGTCGCGCGAGCATCGCGGCTTCTCCGCAAGAAAGCCCGCTGATCGCCACTATTCGCCAGGCCTCGGAGCGCATCGGCGAAACCGCCCGCCGCGCCGGAATCGCCACCTTCGCCGCCGTCTTCCTTGCTTCGATAGTCCTCGTCATCTGCGCCTTCCGCGACGATTTCTCCATCGCCTACATTCTTCACCACAGCAATCGCGATCTCCCCGGTCCTTATAAGTTTGCCGTGCTCTGGTCCGGGCAGGAAGGTTCGCTTCTCTTCTGGTCGCTGCTGTTGGCAGCCTACGGATTCGTTCTCCGCCTGCGCTACAAAACCGATCCGCGCCTCTTCGCCTACGCCTCGGTCGTTTTGTCCGGCGTGCAGATTTTCTTTCTTCTGCTCCTGAATTTCGCCGCGCATCCCTTCGCCATCGTGCAAGGCACAATTCCCGCCGACGGCAACGGATTGAACCCTCTGCTCCAATATCCCGAGATGGTGATCCATCCGCCCATGCTCTATCTCGGCTACGTCGGCTTCACCATCCCCTTCGCCTTCGCTCTCGGCGCGCTGATCATGAAGTATCCCGGCGAAAAGTGGATCCACATCACCCGCCGCTGGACCATGGTCACCTGGGCCTTCCTCACCTGCGGAGTCTTTCTCGGCGCCCACTGGGCCTATTCCGTCCTCGGCTGGGGCGGCTACTGGGGCTGGGATCCCGTCGAGAACGCCTCGCTCATGCCCTGGCTCACCGGCACCGCCTTCCTGCATTCGGTCATGATGCAGGAAAAGCGCGGCATGCTGAAGATGTGGAATATGTGGCTGGTCTTCGCCACCTTCTGGCTCGCCATCCTCGGAACCTTCCTCACCCGCAGCGGCATCATCAGTTCCGTCCACGCCTTCGCGCAATCGTCCATCGGCGACTGGTTCGCCTGGTTCCTGTGCATCACGTTGGTCGTCTTCGTCTTCTTCTTTTTCAAGAACAAGTCTCACCTGCGCAGCGAACACAAGCTCGAATCCCTGGTCTCGCGCGAATCCAGCTTCCTGTTCAACAATCTTCTTTTCGTTCTCCTCTGCTTCACGGTTCTTTGGGGAACATGGTTCCCAAAGATTTCTGAACTCGTCCAAGGCAACAAAGTCACAGTCGGCGCTCCGTTTTACAATCGCGTAGCCATCCCCGTAGCCCTGCTGCTCCTGATCCTCACCGCCGTCGGCCCGCTGCTAGCCTGGCGCAAAACGTCGCTCGAGAGCCTCAAACGCAACTTCATGTGGCCCACCATCGGCGCCATCGTGGTCGCAATTTTCCTGATGGTCACGCCGCAAAGCTGGGGATCAGCCTTCGGCCTCAAGCCCTGGAGAGATATTTCCTATTTCTACTCCCTGATGGCCATCGCGCTCTCGGTGTTAGTAACCCTGACCGTGGCCAGTGAGTTCTACCGCGGCGGCCGCGTCATCTCCAAGCACACCGGCCAGGGCATGTTCGCCTCCATGGTGCAACTCACTCACCGCAACACGCGCCGCTACGGCGGCTACATCGTCCACTTCGGCGTCGTGGTGGTCATCATCGGCTTCGCCGGCGCCGCCTTCAATCAGGACAAAGAAATGGAGATGAAAAACGGCGACAAGATGACCATCGGTCCCTACACCCTCGTCTGCCGCTCCTCCACCGAAGACGACAACCCCAACTTTTACAGCCAGTGGGCGATGCTAGATGTCTTCAAGGGCGGCAAGCAGATCGATACCATGACCCCGGTGCGCCGTTTCTACCATGCCAGCCAGCAGACCTCAACCATGCCCGATATCCGTTCCGGCCTGAATGAAGATCTCTACGTGGTATTCGAGGGTGTGAACCAGGATAACGGTCATCCCATTCTCCGGGTGCATTTGAACGCGCTGGTCATGTGGATCTGGATGGGCGTCTGGATCATGCTGATCGGAACCGTTCTCGCGCTGATCCCGAACGCGCCCGCGCCGGTTCGGCTTCCCGCTCCCGCACGCCTGGAGCCCGCTCATGCTCGGCCCATGGTCACAGGAGACTGATGTCCCGTCTAAATCCATTCTCGAAACAGGGTGCCCCGCTTCTCGCTTCTTTTGCGAGAAGTGGGAGATTGCGCCATAAGACTGGGGGCATTGCTCTTCTCTTGCTCGCAGTCTTCGCCCTGCTCGGCGCCGGAGATCCCGCCACCCGCTTCACCGAAATCGGCCACCAGATGATGTGCATCTGCGGCTGCAACCAGGTTCTTCTGGAATGCAATCACGTCGGCTGCCCCGCCTCCGACGGCATGCGCAACGAACTCATGGCCGCAGTCACCCGCGGAGACAGTGACAGTCTCGTCGAACAGGGCTTCGTGCAAAAATATGGCCCCACGGTCCTCGCCGCTCCCACCGCCAAGGGTTTCGACCGCGCCGCCTATATCATCCCGTTCGCGGCCCTGTTTCTCGGCTTCGGTCTGATCGCGCTCGTCATTCGCTCCTGGAAAAATCGCCCCGCTCCCGCCATCGCCGATGGCCTGACTCCCGTCCGCGGCGCCGAGCTCGAGCAATTCCGCGACCAGGCCCGCAAGGAGACTGATCTATGAGTTGGGTTCCCCTCTGCATCATGCTTTTGGTGGCTTCCATTTATTATGTCTTCTTCTACATGCCCGGCAGACTTTTTCTGGGCCCGGAAAAAACTCGCGCCGGCTATCTGCGCGAGCGCAAAGACGCCGTCTACGAAAACCTCCGCGATCTCAACTTCGAATACAAAGCCGGCAAAGTCCCCGACGTCGACTACGCATCCTTGAAATCCTCTTTGCAGGACGAAGCCGCCACCATCCTTGCCGAAATCGATCGCCTCGAAAAAACCCCCGCGCCCCAAAAAGGAAAATGACCTTGACAGCAATTTCTCACCGTATTGTCATCCTGAGCGAAGTGGAAGATTCGCGAAGCGAAATTTCCACGCAGTCGAAGGATCCCTATTGCCCATGCGAGGCTCGGCGGCCCAGCCAGGAGTTCTCTCCTCGATCCGTGTTGTTGGCCTCAGCAGTCTTTCTGCTCCTCGCTTCGCTCGCCTCAGCCCAAACCCTAACCGGCACGGTCAAAAATTCCACCACCGGCAAGCCCGCCGCCGGCGACGACGTAGTCATGTTCAAGCTAGGCCAGGGCATGGAAGAGTCCGGCCGCACTAAGACCGACGCCAAGGGCCAGTTCACCTTCAAGCTCGACGACACCCAATCTCCGCACTTGGTTCGCGTCATCCATCAGGACGTCACCTATCACCGCATGGCGCCTCCCGGAACCACGTCGGTAGCCATCGACGTCTATGACGCCGCCAAGAAAATTGACGGCATTGAGGTCGTCGCTGACATCATGCGCGTCGAGGCCGGCCAAGGCCAGATTCTCGTAACCCGCGAATTTGGCGTGCAGAACACCTCCAGTCCTCCGCGTACCCAGATGAATGAACGCAACCTCGAGTTCTACGTTCCCGACGGCGCCCACGTCATCGACGATTCCGCTACGGCCACTACCGAAGGCGGTAACCCTCTCAAGTCCGCTCCCGTGCCCGAAGGCGAGAAGAATCGTTATTCGTTCATCTTCCCTCTGCGCCCGGGATTGACTCGCTTCGAAGTGAGCTACCAGCTTCCCTACAGCGGCAGCGCAAACATCGATCCCAAGTCGATTTATCCCTTGGAGCACTTCGTGGTCATGCTGCCGAAGGCGATGCAGTTCAACGCCGCCGCAACTTCCGCCGGCTTCAAATCGATTAATTATCCGAACGAGCCCAACGCCAGCGTGCAGGTCGCGTCCAATACCACGCCCGGGCAAAATCTCGCCTTCAAAGTTTCCGGCGAAGGCACGCTCGAAACCGCCCAGGAAAATGGAGCCCAGGGCTCCGCCGAAGGTGAGCAGGGCTCCGCCCAGTCCGGCAATCGTCCCGGCGGCGGATTAGGCCCGCCCATCGACGCTCCCGATCCGCTGCAAAAATATCGCTGGTGGATCTTAGGCGGCTTCGCTGCGGTCCTGCTCCTCGGCGGCGTATACGTAGCGTCCCGCCAACAGTCTGCCGCGCGTGCTCTTCGAGCTCAAAGGGCGGGCGTTTCCATGCCAACTGCCATGCAAGAAGAGGATGACTACGAGCCCGCCGCAGTCGGCGTTCTGCCGTCGCGCGCGCCCGTTGCGGTGCGCCCGGCTTCGATGCTGATGGAAGGTATCAAGGAAGAGCTTTTCCAGCTCGAACTCGAACGCAGGCAAGGCCAAATCTCGCAAACGGATTATGAGAAAGCCAAATCGGCTCTCGATCAAACGCTCGACCGCGCCCTAAAGCGCGAAGCCCAAAAAGCCTGAACTGCAGTATTTAGGATATTGTCATTCCGACCGAAGCATTCCTTCCCGAAGGGAAGAAATGCGTAGCGGAGGAATCCCTATTTTATTAAGGATATTGTCATTCCGACCGGAGCATTCCTTCCCGAAGGGAAGGGATGCGTAGTGGAGGAATCCCTATAGTCGCCCGTCCGCCCACTCTATGGCCTACTCCTGGTTCATTCTCCTCCTCACCATCGCCGGAACCGCCTTCCTCCTACTCCTACTCCAAGGCACGTCCGTCGGCGCCATCCTCCACGAGCGCATTCCCGACCGGCCGCGCCGTCGCCTCTTCGTCGCCTCCGTCAGTTTCTTTCTCACCTTCGCCGGAGTGCGCGCCGTGGTCTTCGCCATCGAGCACCAGATCCCGCCCTTTCACTTTATCGAGGCAGGTGGCCGCCACATCCACCATCTGGTGATCGGAATTCTTCTACTCCTCCTGGTCGGCTACGGCTGGCTCGCCGACATCGGCACCGGCGAGGACAATTCCACAATCCTTCTCAGCCGCCTCATGTCCATCCTCTACGGCGTCGGTGCAGCCCTCACTCTCGACGAATTCGCCCTCTGGCTGAATCTTCGCGACGTCTATTGGTCCGCCGAAGGACGCTCCAGCATCGACGCCGTCATCCTCTTCGGGGCCCTCCTATCCGCCAGCGCCTGGGGCGCTCCACTGCTGCAGTCAAGGAATAAAACAAAAATCTAGTTGAGGTTCGCACCCTGCAGAGCTCACCCATTCTTGCCGGGTCACCGGGCGATCTTTGCCTATGGGGACGGATCGGAATCAAAGGCTCGCGCCAGGATGAGTCCGGTCGCGACCAGCCAAGTCTCCTCGAATGTGTCGAATCTGAATCTACAAGCGTCGTGCCCCGTTTGGCACATCACCTGCCCTACTGACACACGAATCGGCGACTAAAGTTCGACCAGCAATCTGCCGATCACTTTCCGATAGCGGTGGGGGCAAGCCGCTCCCGTTAAGGAGACCACTTCATGTCAGTTTCAGGCATTTCCAGCAGCAGTCTCTATAGCACTCAGAATGTTGAGAGTAATGCTCAAAAGTTTCGTCAGGAGTTCCAGCAACTCGGCCAGGATCTGCAGGCTGGAAATCTCTCCGCGGCGCAATCAGATTTTGCTACCTTGCAGAATCTCGGATCACAAAACTCGACCGCGTCGTCGCAGAGCAACAGTCCCATCGCTCAGGCCTTCAGCCAGCTCGCAAAAGATCTCCAATCCGGCAATCTCTCAGCCGCCCAGAGCGACTTCGCGACCATCCAGCAGGGTTTCCAGAATCAGTCCGCGCAAGGCCAGACCGGCGCAACCCAGGGTCACCATCACCATCATCACGGCAGCGGCGGATCAAGCGAAATCAGCCAGCTCCTCGACCAGCTCGGTACCGCCTTGCAATCCGGCAACCTCTCCACCGCACAACAGGCCTACAGCTCGTTGGTCCAGCAATTCCAGCAAGCGTCGCCGAGCAGCACTGTTCAGACAGCGTCGGCCTCACCGTCCGATTCCAGCGGAGTTTCCGTCACCGCCTAATCCACTACCGCGGGTGCTTTGAGGGAAAGGGCGAGAGGCGCTGTGTCTCCCCTCTGTCCCATAATCCAACTGAACGAATAACCGGTCACGCCGCATCGTGCCTTGCACGTTCTTCCATCTCGTTGCACTCTGAGCAAATGGGCAAAGGGAGGGTCACGGTCTGCCCGTCAGACGAGAAGAATGTGACATCCACGTGCAGAAGTTCGTGACCACATTCCCCACAATGGGTCATACGCGGGGCTGCAGAGAGAGCGGCGAAGAGTTCTTCTACCAATGTGGATGAAACGGGGATGGGTCGAGATTTGGTTTTCGCCACGACTTGCTCCTTGGCTGACCCGATTAGGGCCGATCCTCGCAAGGAACCGTCACCCCAAATGGTAAGGTGCGCGGCGGAAAGATGCGCTGATACAAACTCTACGCGCGGAACTTCGTTATGTCACGCACGCCTCTTGGTGTTTGCCTGGCCGATGTCTTGAGGTTTGTCAGGATCAGAAGAGGAACCATTTTTATTTTTTCCCGAGGACCGCGCTTTCTTCTTTTTCCTGCGCTCGGTTTTGAGTTTGGCTTCCGCCGCAAGGCTTTCTCTTTCAAAGCCTGACAGCAAAGCGGAGTAGTCCTCCACCCGTGTTGAATGCGCCTTTACTAGCGGCTTGCGGGGCACAGCCAAATGGTACTGCGAAGCGAGGGGTTTTACGGTACGGAACCGCACACACGGCTGTCCGAGTGTCAACTTAACACTGCCGCGCTCGAGCGTACGAACAAACTGAGGACTGATTCGAACCCTTGAAATCTATTAGTCTATTGAGAACTCATCTGGACGTAGGTACCGCTGTCGGCGTGAAATACCGGACTGTTACATCATCCCCCACATAGCTGACCCTGCCTGCCCCGACACGCGTCTTCTGCGTGGCGGGCTGATAGGTGAAATGGCGAACCGTAACATCGTCTAGGATGTAATCGACTTCATTCCGACCCACACGCGCGCGTCGGCGCCTTAAGGCTGCAAGCCTCGTCGCCTTAGCCGGAACCGGCGCGGGATTCTTCGGAGTTTCGTCCGCAGCTATTGTGCCGGCGGATTGCAGGCTTCTGACGGCAGTCGATCCTGGCGGGACCGGAGACTTCAAAACGGGCCCTTGATGTCCGTGGCCAATCCAAAAAGTTAATCCAACCCCTGTGGCGATTGCGGCGAAGGCTAAACTGCGGATGGGCCTGGTTGAGATGAAATCGGTTGCCCTTTGCGCTACGGCCTTCGCAAGCATATCCGGCTCCCTGCAGACTCGGGATCGCTTGACCGTTTTCCAGGCGGCTCTACACTGAAGCTGGATCGCGTTCTTACTTTCCAAGAGAAGCCTGAGTCCCTCTTCTGCGCGGAGATATACAAACCTCTGCGATGGGACCGCGGCAACCGTGGTCTCGATGACCGATGGTGTGTGCTCTATGCTTTGCCTTGCCTGGAAGGCCTCATCCATCGCCGTTTCGACCAGCCCGGCCATCAATCGGTACATTCGCACTTCACGGTCTTGAAAGGCGTGCGCTTGGCTAAACAAGATCTCAAGCACTCCCGCCAGGAGCCGGCCGCGATAAATCGCCAAGATCAGGATCGATTCTGCTCCGAACTGGCGGCAAATCGCCCCTTCAATGCGCGTGTCGGTCTGGGCGTTCTCTACCCGGAGAATCTCGCGGTTTGACTTGGTCTTCGCAGAAGCAGTCAGGGATGCCGCAACCCGGCTTCCAATTCTTGCAGCTGAGCACCCGGCTCCAGCCCGGAAAGTGAGTTCGTGCCCCTCTAACAACCCGATGGCGACCCCAGCGGCGCCAGCCACATCACGGGCAGAATCCACGATCAGATTCATTGCACTATCTATACCCAGCTCTCCCTTGGTGATAAGGCGCTGGACTCCGATCATCGCTGAGAGGAATTGAGGATCGTTCTGACTTTCCTGGACTACGAACACATCTGCGAGAAACTGCTGGAAGGAATCGCGGTCGACGTTGGAATCGTTGCTCATTGGCCGCTCAGCGGTTAGTAAACGCGGGAAGAATCGGGTAGTTCGATTCGCAAAATCGGACAGAGGTTTATGCGTTTTTCGCGATTTTTACGACTGGCACCGGAAGGATACCCGGTGAGAAGGATACCCGGTGATACGTTAAGAGGTGGAGCGAATTTTGCAACGCAATGGGAGTTTGAAAAGACGTTCCATGGGAACCTCAGTCGTTGGCCCCATCATGGAAGGGACCTGTCCTCTACGGCTGGCTGAAGTTCGCGCAACTGTTAGCGATGTGCGCTCTTGTCCTCGTTGCTATCCGCGATGATCTCGACGCCCAAACCGCGAAAATCGCGAAACAGATCGATAGAAAGTCCAAGCGTCGAAACCAGGCGCTACGCTCGGAAAACCCCGAGTCGGTTCGCCGCTTCCAAATCGATCCCGATTATCGAAGGGGATCCCCAGAACATTTCCCGAGCCACTATTCTGTGACATCTGACCTTGCCCTAGACCGCAAGGCAGTCCATCATTCTAAATGAGCATCGCATGCGAAACCGCCGCCGGACGAGCGTCTCTAACTAATGTGTTTTCAATATTTTGCCCCTAAGCCGTTGCAGCCCTAAGATTTCTTCACTAATTCGCTCCAACACCATGATTGCAAAAGACCGGGGGGCGGGGGGGTACACCCATTCCGAGGCGGTTTTTCCCGAAACGGCCCATCTGCATCCGCCCCGAGGGCGTAACATCCAATAGGTGAGATCGATTATGGGAAACACATTCAAGACCGCGTTTCTGCTGACCGCGCTTACACTGCTGCTGATGTTCTTTGGCCGCTATTTCGGCGGCGAGAGCGGCATGCTGATCGCGCTGGTCTTTGCCGCTGTGATGAACTTCGTCTCCTATTTCTATTCGGACAAGATCGCTCTGGCCATGTACCGCGCCCAGCCCGTCACCCGCGAGGAACTGCCGCGCGCCTATGAGGCGGTGGAACGCCTTACCCAGAAGATTGGCATCCCCATGCCGAAGATGTACGTGATCCCCACCGAGTCGCCGAATGCCTTCGCCACCGGCCGCGACCCGAAGCATGCGTCGGTAGCCGTGACCCACGGAATTCTGGGTTTACTGAATGACGAAGAACTGGAAGGCGTGCTGGCCCATGAACTCGGCCACGTGAACAACCGCGACATCCTTATTAGTTCAGTGGCGGCAACGATCGCCGGCGCCATTACCATGCTGGCCAGCATGGGCCGCTTTGCCATGATCTTCGGCGGCATGGGCGGCGACCGCGACCGCCGCGGCGGAGGAGGATTGGCGGGATTGCTTATGCTGATCGTCGCTCCCATCGCGGCGAGTCTCATCCAGCTCGCCGTATCGCGTTCGCGTGAGTATCAGGCCGACGCCACCGGCGCACATTTCACCGGCAATCCCTATGCCTTGGCGAGCGCCCTGCAAAAACTCGACGCCTATTCCAGGCGAATCCCAATGGCAGCCTCCCCCTCTACAGCGCATCTATTCATCATCCAGCCGCTGCTGGGCATGAATTTTGGCAACTTATTTTCGACGCATCCTCCGATCGCCAAGCGAATCGAGCGCCTGACTGGCCGCCCAGCAGAGTTTATTCAGTAAAACCGCTCTCCGGCTTGCTTAGCTTGAATCGATGCAAGACGCGGTGATGACGGCGTTCTGATTTCGTAGTCAGTCCGACACTGGAGTTGCCGCAATGGGCCGGAGCTAGAAGCCAGTAGCTAGAAGCTGAAGTCCCGTGACATCGGTAACTCCGCCGCCTCGATGCCTGATAGTAAAATCCATCCAATGTCTTCCGAGACCGTCATTGCCGTATCCCACAAAGCCGCCCAACTGGAAAAATCTCTTCGCCGCGTGATTCGCGGCAAAGATGATGTGGTGCGGCTCGCGCTGGTCAGCGTCTTTGCCCGCGGACATCTCTTGATCGAAGGCGTTCCCGGCGTCGGCAAAACCACGCTCGGACAGGCTCTCGCCCGCGCCATCGATTGCACCTTTCAGCGCGTCCAGTTCACCAGCGACATGCTGCCTTCCGACGTGATCGGCATCTCGGTCTATTCGTCGATGGAGCAGGAGTTCGAGTTCAAGCGCGGTCCCGTATTCGCCAATGTTCTGCTGGCGGATGAAATCAACCGCACCACGCCGAAGACGCAATCGGCGCTGCTCGAGGCCATGAACGAAGGCCAGGTCACTGTCGATGCGCATTCCTACGAACTGCCCCAGCCGTTTCTGGTGATCGCAACGCAGAATCCGGTGGAGCATCACGGCACGTATCCCCTGCCCGAATCGCAGCTGGACCGTTTCCTGATGCGGGTGCGAATGGGATATCCCGAGGCGGCCGCCGAGCGCGAGATTCTGCGCTCCGAAGCCGGCGCCGCCCACCTGCAGGATTTGCGCCCGGTGCTCACCGGCGCCGATGTGCTCGAAATGCAAGAGGTTGTGAAGCGGATTCGCGTGGATGAATCTCTCGTGACCTACGCGCTGGAGATTGTCCGCCGCACCCGCGACTCCGAATATCTTTCTCTAGGCGTATCCCCGCGCGGCGCGCAGGCCCTTTATCGCGCTGCCCAGGCTATGGCCTTTCTCGATGGCCGCTCCTTCTGCACTCCCGAGGATTTCAAGCCCCTCGCAGTCCCAGTATTCGCCCACCGCGTAGTAGTCAACGGCCAGTATGCCTCGACCATGAAGAAATCCGAGCAGGCCGACCAGGTGCTGCGCGACATCGTGGAGAATGTGGCTGTGCCGGTGTAGATGTCTGGGTGGGGCACGGCTTGAGCCGTGCCACTCAGATCCGCATAGAAAGCGGGCTTTAGCCCCTGAGGCCTGCAACGTCGCTCCAGCATTCCGCGTGAGCATATAATTCTCCGCTATGTCTCTCCTGCGTTTTCTCATGCTCTTATCGCTAGTCGTCTGGATCGGCGGGCTTATCTTTTTCGCTTTCGTGCTCGCGCCTACCGCTTTCTCTGTTCTGCCAACTTCTCATCTGGCTGGCGGAGTAGTTGGCCGGGCGTTCGGCAAACTGCACTGGATCGGCATTGTCGCAGGAATCGTCTACCTGATTAGTTCGCTGCTGTACAGCCGCCTCACGAACGGCACCGCGCACATCTTCGCCGCCCGACACATACTGCTCTGCTCGATGATCGCACTCACCTTAATTTCACAATTCGGCATCATTCCGCGCATGGACGCGTTGCGCGCGTCGCTGGGCGAAATGAGAGCCGTTCCGATCGACAATCCCCAGCGCGATTCAGTTCGACGCTCTCCATGTATGGTCGACGCGCGTCGAAGGCGCGGTGCTGCTGCTGGGGTTGGTAGTGGTGTATTTGACTGCGCGCAGCTTCTAGCTTCTGGCTACTAGCTCTTAGCTTAGACCTTCGATTCACGGCACTGCATCCGTTGGGCATTTGGCGTCCTCGCGCATCATTTATCCTGAAAGGTTGTTCGACGGTGGCTGGAGCGCACTGTGCGCAGCCACTCTGTTTCGTCACCGTTTCGCTAAAAGCTAAGAGCTAAAAGCTAGAAGCTTTCTTATGAAAACTGGCATCATCGGCCTGCCGCAGGTAGGCAAGACATCGTTGTTTCGAATTCTGACCAAGGCACATCTTTCCGATCAGGCGCGCGCCAACCCCCGCGAGGCGCACATCGGCGTCGCGAAAGTTCCGGACGATCGCCTCGACCGGCTCGCCGCGCTCTACAACCCGAAGAAGCTCACGCACACCTCCGTGGAGTATGTCGACGTAGGCGCCATCGGCCAGGAGGCTTTGAAGGACAGCGCCTACGCCGCTCATCTGCGAAATGTGGATGCGTTGGCCCACGTGGTCCGCGTCTTCGACGATCCTTCGGTGCCGCATGCGGGAGAAATCGATCCGCTGAAAGACATCAAGAATGTGGAATTCGATCTGCTGGTCAGCGACCTCGGTCAGATCGAAAAGCGGCTGGAGCGGCTGGAAAAAGATCTGAAGAAGATGAAGACGCCCGAACTCGAAAAAGAATTCGAGTTGCTGAAGCGCGCCAAGGCGCAGGTGGAATCGGACAAACCGCTGCGCGAGATGGAGATGACGCCGGAAGATAAGAAGCGCATCAAGGGCTTCATGTTCCTGAGCGAGAAGCCGATTTTCTATGTGCTCAACATCGGCGAGTCAACCGAACTGGGCAAGGAACTGGAAGAAGCGGTGAGCAAATACGGAGCTGACCGAAATTGCCGTCGCGCCCAAACGCCGCGGCTACGGCGATTTGCGGCAAGGTAGAGGCGGAACTCGCCGAGATGAGTGACGCCGATGCCGCGGAATTTCTCTCCAGCTACGGCCTGACAGAAAGCGGCCTGGTCCGGCTGATTCGAACAACTTACAAATTGCTCGGACTGATTTCATTCTTCACTGCCGGCGAAGATGAATGCCGAGCCTGGCAGGTGCCTGCACATTCGCGTGCCCAGGAAGCGGCTGGAGCAATCCACTCCGATCTGGAAAAACATTTCATTCGCGCGGAAACTATCCGCTGGGATCAGTTGCTCGAAGCCGGCTCCGAAGCCAATGCCCGCGCCAAAGGCACGCTCAGGCTCGAAGGCAAAGACTATATCGTGCAGGACGGGGACGTGATGCACATTCGGCATTCGGGGTAATCTCACCACAGAGGCACAGAGACACGGAGAAAAGCCAATTCTTGCTTTTCTCCGTGTCTCTGTGCCTCTGTGGTGAATCCGCTCTGCTATGATCCTCGCCAACTGCACATGAGCGCCATTCTCATCAGCATCCTTCTAGGCCTTACCGCCGCCGCCGCCAACGTGTTTGGCGGCGCGATCATTGTGCAGCGCAATTGGGAGCGGCGCTATCTGCGCTACTTTGTCGCGCTGGGCGCGGGATTCATGCTGGCCACGGCCTTGATCGAAATGGTTCCGGAGAGTCTGGAACTGCGCGGGCGGAGCGCGGCGTTCTTAATTCTGCTTGGTTATCTGATCATTCATTTCTTCGAGCACACCGTTACTCCTCACTTCCACTTTGGCGAGGAGACACATAAAGATGAATTCATCCATTCGCACAAGGGATATTCGGTGCTGCTCGGTCTGATCATCCATACTTTTTTTGACGGCATCGCAATCGCCTCGGGATTCCTGGTTTCGAACGTCCTCGGCTGGCTCATCTTCTTCGCGATTTTTCTGCACAAAATTCCGGAAGGCTTTACCGTGAGTTCGGTAATGCTGGCCAGCGGACGCAGCCGAGGAACGGCTTGGTTCGCATCGGTAATTCTCGGAGGGGCGACGCTGGCGGGCGTTCTCACGATGGCGTTATTTCGCCATCATGTGAGCGCGGGGCTGCCGCTGGCGGCCGGCGTCACGATCTACGTAGCCGCGTCCGATCTAGTGCCGGAAGTAAATAAGGAACCAGCAATGAAGATGGCGCTTCTCGTTTTCGTGGGCGCTGGAGTGTTTTTCTTGCTGGAAACTCTGTTTCACGCGCACTGAGAGCCGATCTCGGCATGGGTTCGCAAGAAAAAAGCGCGGGCGAACTGCCCGCGCTCATACAAAACTTACGCTTTACGCGTTGGCCAAAACCGGCTCGACGCCATAGATCGAGTGCCACGAGGTTGCGGCTTTCAGTTTACCGTTCACGTTGTTGATGTTCTTCACGCCCTCGGTCTCCAGCCATTTGCGGAACGCCGCTGCGCCCTGCTTGGCATAGATCGGGATGCCGTCTTTCCACGTCGCGCGGCCGCACAGAACACCATTAAATTTCACTCCCGATTCTCCGGCAAGTTCAAGCGTCTCGCTGAATTCCGCATTGCTTACTCCGGCGGAAAGATAGATGAAAGGCTTGGTCGCCACATTCGCCGCTTGGTGGAACAGGTCGATGGCTTCTTTTTTCGAATAGGCTTTTTGGCCGGCGAACGACTTGGTGCCTTCCACGAACTTCATGTTCACCGGCACTTCGACTTTCAGAACATCCACGCCATACCGATCTTTACTGAACTCGCGCATACTCTCGGTAACGATGTGCGGTTTTTTCTTGGCGTAGTCCAAACCTTTTTCATCCGCGCCCTCGTCGTAGCCGACGAATTCGAGGAAGAATGGAATGTCGTTGGCGCGGCATTCATCGCCGATGCGCTCCACCCATGCATGCTTCTTGTCGTTTACTTCTTTGGGATCGAAGGGAGTGTAGTAGAGCAGAATCTTCACGCAGTCGGCGCCCGCTTCTTTCAAACGCCGCGCCGACCAGTGATCGAGCAGGTCGCCGAGTCGCCCTGGACCCGTCTTATCGTACCCGGTCTTTTCATAGGCCAGCAGCAGGCCCGCGTTCTTAGCGCGGCGCTTGGAGGCTGGCAAACCCCACTCCGGATCTAGCAGGATGGCGCTGGCATACGGCGTCAACACCTCGGTGACGAGGGTTTTGAACTCCTCCATCATGGCGTCGCTAACTTCTCCGCCCTTTTCTTTGCCCAGCGATTTTTGCAGCGAGCCGCGTTGATCCATGGCCGCGGCTGCGATCACGCCATGTTCATTCGAAACTTTTCTGAGACCGGCAAGTTTTCCAGGGGTGAGCTTCATAGAATCCTCCAGGACTGATTACGGGATGAGTGCGCGAGACAGATAATTGTAAACCAAGCGGGAGGGAAAGCGGGCGGCAAGCGCCGGAGCTGAACCTTTGCATTCCCGGAACAGGTGAACGTCGGTGATGCCTCAAATTTAGTTAATCCACCGAGTGCTTGGCGGTGTATCCGTCGCGGGCCACGACCTCAATTTTCTGTTCCTTGCCTTTCTGATCTTTCACCTTGAGCGGTCCGCCGTCGGGTGCGACAACCTGCACCTTCAGCTTGCGGTAGGTCCCGTCGAGTTTATCGTTGGTCGGGCGGTAGGTGAGGGAATATTGGTTGCGGATGTCGTTGCCAATATCTCGAAAATCCTCGCCATACTCGGCCTGAAACCGCGGAAAATAGGCTCGGCCCCCGGTGATGGCGGCGAAGGTGCGCATTTCGTTGTCCGCCTGAAGATAATCCATGCGACCCACGGGAATGCCCATCCCGTGCGGCGCCGACCGGCCTTGGGCTTCATACATCTCTCGAATGATCCATCCCACGCTGATCGGGAAGATGGTTACGTCTTTCGTATCCTTTATCTTTTTCGTGATCTTATCCAGCGTGAGTTTGCTGAAGGTGTCGACTCCGGTCGTCACCAGAATGACGTACTTTTTCCCTTCGACTCGGTCCAGACGATCCAGCGTGTCGTACAAAGCATCGAAGAGGTTGGTCTCGGAGAATCCGGGAATCCGCAACTGATTCAGCGCTCCGTAAACCGCTTTTTTATCCTGGGTGAAATCAACCAGGATGTGGGGCTGCATGTCGTAGTAAGCAACCGCGATCCAGTCTTCTTTTTGGAGTGTATTGGCGAAGGCGTAAGAAGCCTGCAGCGCATCGATGATAAACGAGTAGTTGGTCGAAGCGAATTCCACCAGCAGCACCGCCGTGATCGGAGCCTTCGAAACATTGAAGCTGCTGATGGCCTGCGGCGCTCCGTCTTCAAACAGGCGGAAATTGTCCTTCTTCAACCCCGGAACGAACTGCCCCGTCTTGGTAGTGACCAGCACGTCTACGTTTACCAGGGGGGCATTCACGCGGATGGAATAATCCGGCATGCCTTCGACCTTCTTCGGCATAGGGGGCGGAGGAGGCGGAGCTTCGTCGGTTTTTTTCTTTGGGATCGTGTAAGGTCCGATGTCGCCACTGGGGCCACCGGCTTCGGGGGTAACGTCCTGCTTGGGCTTGCCGTTGTCGTCCGTCTGCGCCGGAGTCTGGGACTGAGATTGGTCCTGGGCAGAGGAACGGACAACGAATACCAGGGATAGCGAGACAGCCATCGCCAGCGTCCACGCGGCGAAATGCTGCGAATTTGAGCGGCGGTTCGTTGCGAAGAAATTGGCCAACATAGGGACCCCGAGGAAGAAAATACACCATTGGGAGCGAAATGCCCCTGTGCTAGTATAGACGCAGGGATTCGCGATTGGGATGTTTTGCCCGGCTCCCGTGTTCCCCTCCTGGCAACGACTTACAATCTGGCGAAGTCTAACTAATAAAGCGGGGCTCAAGCGGTCCTGCCGGGCGCAGTTCATGAAAAAATTAGCCTTAACTTTCTTCGTTGTTTGCCTGTCCTTCCCTTCGATTATCGCTGCGCAGAAATCTGACTCCAGCCCAAATCCGGCGATCATCCCCGTCAGCCAGATTCATGCCGGCATGCGTGGCGTTGCCTATACGGTTTTCGAAGGGGTGAAGCCGGAGGCCATGGAAGTGGAAGTGCTTGGCGTGCTGCACAACGTGAACGGGCCCAAGGGCGACGTCATCCTGGTGCGGCTGCACGGGCAGAAGGTGGAATATACCGGCGTAGTGGCCGGCATGAGCGGCAGTCCCGTTTATCTCGACGGCAAGCTGGCCGGGCGCGCTCGCTTTCCGCATTGGAGAATTTTCAAAAGAGCCGATCGCCGGGGTTACGCCAATCGCCGACATGCTGGAGATCAATGCGCTCGATCATTCCCCTGCGGAAGAGAGCGCTGCAATAAAGCCTTCTATAAACGTGGTTACGGGAAAGACGGCCGCGCCTGGGGAAATTTCCGCACTGCCAGGTTCTGCGCAGGATTCCGCCGGCTTCGCGAATTATCTCAAGCCGATCGAAACACCGCTGGTATTCAACGGATTCTCCGAGCAAGCCATCCAGCTTTTTGCCGGACAGCTTGGGTCGGCTGGAATCGTGCCGGTCATGGGCGCGGGATCGGTCAGTAATGACAAGCAGCCAGAGCCGGTCGAAGCCGGCTCCGCCATCAGCGCCATTCTGGTGCGCGGTGACATGGATATCGAGGCCACCTGCACCGTGACCTACGTCGATCCGCAGCGGCTGTTGGCCTGCGGACATCCGTTGCTCCAATTCGGATCCGTCGACCTGCCCATGAATAAGGCCGAAGTTCTGGCTACGCTGGCCTCCCCGCTCAATGCGTTCAAGATTGTCAACACTACCGAGCCGGTAGGAACTTTTGTGCAGGATCGCCATACCGGCATCATGGGCGTCTTCAACCGGCAGCCGGAGATGATTCCGGTTACGTTGAGCATCCACAGCAGCACCGGGGTGAAGCAATTCCATTACGAAGTGCTGAACAATCCCAAGCTGACGCCGGTCGCGTTGATGGTCACGGTATTCAACGCATTGCACGGGGTAAACGAGTTTGGCGAAGAAATTACTTACCGCCTGACGGGCAGCATCGGCGTAAAGGGATTCCCCGAGGTCACGATGCGCAACATGTTCGCTCCCTCCGAGGGCGCACAGCCGGCAGCCATGCAAGCTGCGATTTCTTTAGGCGAACGCTTTGGACGCATCTATGACAATCCTTACAGCGCGGCAGCCGTGGCGGGCGTGAAGCTGGATTTCGATCTGGTCCGTGAGCGGCGCTGGGCGCGGCTGGAAAGCGCTCGCACCGACGTGACGGAGGCTCGTCCCGGAGAAGAAATCATGCTGGAAACAGTGCTGGCTCCTTACCGCGGCGAGCGCATTGTGCAGCAGATTCCTGTGAAGATTCCGACTTCCGCGAGCAAGGGCACCCTGCGCATTCTGGTTAGCGACGGCGATACGCTCGACCACATGGGCCGTTCGAATCCGGCATTCGGCCGCAAGCTCGATCTCGCATCCACCATCTCGCTGCTGAATAAAGAGCACTCCAACAATCGCGTCTACGTCTCTCTGCTGGAAGCCGACCCGGAAGCCCGCGTCGCCGACAAAGTGATGCCGACCCTGCCCATCTCGATCATGAATGTGATGGACGGCATGCGAGGCAATCAGGAAATGATTGTCAGCGGCGAATCGAACGTGGATGAAACGGCGACTGCTCCGCTGGATTATGTCGTCTCGGGAGCGCAGTTGCTGACGGTTACGGTGAAGTAGATCGCGTATCGCGGGAAGCCCGCAATCCGAATTTCCTACGCCCCCACCGCTTCCTGCCCACCCAGCGGCAAGAAATACTGCGTGCCCTTGATCGGTTCCGTCACTTTGCGCAGCAACTCCTGCAAGTCCTCGTTGCGGTCGACGAAATCAATGTCTGACGTGTTGACGATCAACAGATCCGACGATGTGTAATGAAAAAAGAAGTGTTCATAAGCCTTCACCACTTCTTCCAGATATTCGTCGCTCACCGCCCGCTCTCCCGGAGCATTCTTTTTCTTGAGCCGCTTCTTCAATACGTCAGGCGTCGCCTGCAGGTAGATGACAAGGTCCGGCGTGGGCAACTGCTCGCGGAAGTGGTTGTAGTACCGGTTGTAGGTATCGAGTTCCTGGTCGGTGAGATTCAGGCAGGCAAACAGCTTGTCTTTTTCGATGATGTAGTCGGCAACCACGGTCTTCTGTGAACTCGCCCGCAAATCGAGCGCCTGCAACTGCTCGAACCGCCGCACCAGAAAAGCGAACTGCGCCTGAAACGCCGCCCCACGCTCGCCCTCGTAAAAAGCCCCGAGAAAGGGATTCGACTCAGGCTCGATCACACGCTGCGCATTCAGACGCTCGGCCAGAATCCTGGCCAGCGTGCTCTTGCCCACTCGAATAGGACCTTCCACTGCAATGTAACGGGGAAGCTCGAAAAGATTCGCCATGGCCTCGCAATATTTCGGAATTGGCAGGATAGCTCGGATATCGCCGAGTGGCAATTGCGGGAAGAGTTAACAGCAAGAAGAAGGCAGAAGTCAGAACTCCAAATGCAGAAGTAAAAGCTAAGGCGCATGCGACTCAAGTGCTTCAATTCTGCATTCTAAATTCAACCTTCTGACTTGAATTTACAATCCCCACATGCTCGCGCTCGCTGTCTCCGGTGCCGTGTCTCTGCCGCTGCCCTCGCTGCCGGTTACCAGTCCATGGCGCCGACAGGTCAATGGTATGGAAAAACTTTCACTGGAGTCGCTCGACCCTCGCGCCAGCTCGCGCTGACCTACGATGATGGCCCCAACGATCCGCACACTTTACGTTTGCTCGAAGTCCTCGCCAAACACAGCGTCCACGCAACTTTTTTTCTCATCGGCCGCTACGTGCAGCAACGCCCCGAAATCGTCCGCGAAATTGTCCGCAGCCGGGTCACACCGTCGGCAACCACACGTTCACGCATCCACTGCTTACCTTCAAAAGCGAAACTGAGATCAAACAAGAGCTGTCGGAATGCCGCGCAGCTCTGCAAGATGCCATCGGCGAGCCTTCCAATCTCTTCCGTCCTCCCTTTGGCGGACGCCGCCCCGCCGTGCTCCGCGTGGCGCGCCGCCTGGGATTGGAACCAATTATGTGGAACGTAACCGGCTACGACTGGAATGCTCCGCCTGCCTCAGTGATAGAGCGTAAGGTCGCAAATCATATTCGCGGCGGCGACGTCATCCTGCTTCACGACGGCGGTCACAAGCAAATGGGCGCAGACCGCTCCCAAACCGTGATCGCCACCGATCGCCTGATAGCCCGCTACAAGTTGGAAGGATATGAATTCGTAACGATACCGCAGATGATGGCGAAGTCGAGCCTGTCAGCCATCAGCGATCGATAGGCAATTTAGTTCGGCATTTCTCCGTGTCGGAACCTGCCCTCAGCGCAGCCGAAGGGTGCCTCCGTGGTGAAATTCCTTTTCACCCCTTCACCGCCGCAAACGCCCTGCTTCGCCGCGGCAATCGTCTGTTGCACATCTTCCGCCGTATGCGTCGCGCCCAAAAACGCCGCCTCATACTGCGAGGGTGGCAGATACACTCCGCTATCCAGCATGGCGCGGAAGAATTTTCCAAATGCTTCCGTATTCGACTTCGACGCCGAATCCCAATCCGTCACCGGCCCCGCCGTAAAGAACCACGTAAACATTGAACCGACGCGGTTGTGGCAGAGCGCCACGCCCGCATCTTTGGCGGCTGCAGCCACGCCCTCCACCAACTCTCCACTCAACTTGTCGATCTGCGAATAGATCTCCTGCTTGTGATCGCGCAGATGCTTCAACATCGCGCATCCTGCCGCCATGGCCAGAGGATTGCCCGAGAGTGTCCCCGCCTGATACATCGGACCCAGGGGCGCCACTAGATTCATAATCTCGCTCGGCCCGCCATAAGCGCCCACCGGCAAGCCTCCGCCAATAATCTTGCCCATGGTCGTAAGATCAGGACGAATGTTGTAGAGCTCCTGCGCTCCACCGAACGCCACTCGGAATCCGGTCATCACTTCATCGAAAATCAGCACAGACTTTTCCCGCTCCGTGATCAATCGCAGCGCGACCAGATAATCGTCTGCCGCCGGAACGCATCCCATATTCCCCACCACCGGTTCCACGATCACGCACGCAATCTGGTGTTTGAATTTTTGAAACGCGTACTCCACCGCTTTGATGTCGTTGAACGGCAATGCCAAAGTGAATTGGATGAACTCATCGGGAACGCCCGCCGATCCCGGGATTCCCAGCGTCGCTACACCGGAGCCCGCCTTCACCAGCAACGCATCGGAGTGCCCGTGGTAGCAGCCCTCGAACTTCACAATGTATTTGCGTTTGGTATAAGCCCGCGCCAAACGAATGGCTGACATCGTGGCTTCGGTTCCGGAACTGACGAAGCGAATCTTCTGCACGTGCGGAAACGCCGAAATCACCAATTCCGCGAGATCGGCTTCCGCGGGCGTTGAGGCTCCGAAGCTGGTCCCGTTACACGCAGCACTCACGATCGCATCCAGCACATCAGGCGCGGCGTGGCCGAGGATCAGCGGTCCCCAGGATCCCACGTAGTCGATGAACTCATTTTCATCGGCGTCCCAGATGTGCGAACCTTTTCCGCGGACGATAAATAGCGGATCTCCTCCCACCGAGCCGAACGCCCGCACCGGCGAGTTTACTCCGCCGGGAATCATGCCTTCGGCACGCTGCTGCAAACGGCGCGACTGCTCAACCTTTCGAGAAGTTGTGGACGGCATCAAGGCTCCCACACGCAAAGATGTCAACCTAGGATTGCGCGCAACCGATTACTATACCAGCGTGATGCAGAATGACTTAGATCGAATTAACGAGATATTCATCCGATAGCCATCATTTTGCAACATCGCTCCGGTAACGTAACCTCATCAAGTTGCCCTTCTAACCGGGAGGGTTTAAGGACGGCTTCGGGGGCTCCGGGCTGTCCTTCTTTTTTGTTCTCCCGTTGGGCCTGCCGCTAATCATCTCAGGTAGATCCCGATCGAATCCATAAAGTCTGAGCGCAACTCTCTCGGCGACCCATCAAATCACCGAAATTCCATTCTGCATTTTTTGCCTTCCTCGACATTTTTCCTTTGCACGTACCCTAGGGGGGTATGATATAAAAGGGAAAACGGGAAATCCCCGTAGCGCCGATTTGGGTGAAAGTCTTTATGAACTCTTTACCGCTTTCTTTAGCATCAGAACATCGAAGTGAAAGGGCTGAAATTCACAGAAAGGAGGGCAACCACAATGTCTTGCATGACTCTTGCACAACCAATGGCGATGGCGACGACGCAGTTCGCGCGCGTAATTCGTTACGAAGTTTCTGCTCCGTGGCAACCAGAACAGAACATGGAACAGCAACCTCTGCGCATGAACTGGGTCGTGGTCACCGGCAGCAATGGCAGGCGGGAACTCCACATGCAGTGGGCGGTGGACAGGGGCTGCTGAGACGCAGCCCCCGTCCGCAGCAATCCCTTACCGTTAACATTGTTCAGCGGCTGAGCGTTGAGTCCGGTATCTCGGCCGTGAGCTGGTAAGTTGCTGCACAGGAGATCGAGTGAACCGAAGCGCCAGTATCAATATCCGAAGGCAGCGTAGCGCATCAGGCCAGGCGGCCTTCAGGATGCCCTACGCCCCTGTAACATTCCTTTAACGAGTTCTGCGTAGGCTCAATGAATTGGGCGAACCGCCGATGGCGGGTCGGATGGTCAGCCTGCCGCCGGAGCCGCTAAACGATTATTAACCATAATTAACAACCAATATAGTCACGTTAACTATTCAGAAGAGGACGACGGCGCTGGGGGCGAATTAGCGCGTGCGTGATTAGACTCACAGCTTGGGGTGACATCAGCCACAGAGTTGATTACCCTGTGCCAGCTAACGTGGGATTATGAAATTGAAATTCATTTTCAATATCGCCCGGCTAGCCCTACGGCGCCTATCCGGTCCCCAAAAGAGCGCAAGATCGCTGGCTTTTGCCATTCCCCGTTCCCCGAGAGTCTGCCTGATTTTCCTGGGGATGATCGCCCTTGCCTGCACTTCCCCGGTATTCGCACAACGGTCAGATGACGCGTCCACCACCACGTCTGACGCTGTTCCCCCGCCCGACCCATCCAACATTACCGATCCGCCCCCGGACGAATCCATAGAAACCATGTTCCCCCACTTTAAGAGCTCTCGCTTCTGGCTCTCCGGTCAGGCCAACTTTATCTTTCAGACTCACCCGCCATTCCATGCCGACTATAACGGCCCGAATAGTCTCAGCCCAAACTACGAAAAAGCCACCTCCCGCGTGCTAACTCTCTACACCGGCGTGCGCATCAATAACTCCACCGAGGTGCTTGTCGATATCGAAGAGGCCGGCGGAGCCGCTCTCAGCCTGGGCCTAGGGCTCGCCGGGAACACCGATCTCGACATCGTGCGCAATCCCTTGCTAAGCAAAGCCCCTTACCTGGGCCGCGGCATGATTCATAAGGTATTTGCATTGAGCGAAGATAAAGTGGAAAGTCAACGCAGCTATCTCTCGCTCTTCGACGAATTGCCGCGCCGCCGCTTGGAGATCCGCTTTGGCAAGTTCAGCATGCCGGATTTCTTCGACGTGAATTCAGTGGGCTCCGACACTCACTTCCAGTTCATCAACTGGACCACCGACAACAATGGCGCATGGGACTACGCCGCTGACACGCGTGGCTATACCGTTGGCGCTACCGCCGATTACGAAGATCGCAACTGGGGCTTCCGCTTCGGCGAAGGGTTAATGCCTGTCGTAGCCAATGGAATCGATCTGGTGTATCGGCCCTGGCAGGTTCATGCGGAAAATTTCGAATATGAATTGCGTCACGGCATGATTCCCAAGAAAGCGGGCGTCGTGCGCCTGTTGGCATACACAAACTACGCCAACATGGGCATCTACCGCGACGCCATTGATGAGTTTGAAGATCATTCGGCGCCGACTCCGGAAACGGTTCCCGAAATCACCAACCATCCCTGGCACATCACGCGCAAATATGGCTTCGGCATCAACCTCGAGCAGAACCTCACGCGCAACCTGACTGCCTTCGCTCGCTTTGGCTGGAATAACGGCAAGACCGAATCCTTCGCCTACACCGAAGTCGATCAAACTTTCGCTGAAGGACTGGGGGCGAATGGCGCCTGGTGGCATCGCAAACAGGATCGCGCCGGCGTTGCGTTCATCTCCAATGCAATCAAGAAGGATCACCAGACTTACCTCGCCGATGGTGGCTTGGGCTTCCTGCTCGGCGACGGAGGGCTCAACTACGGCCGTGAGAACATCGTGGAGAGCTACTACACCGCCCACGTCTGGCGCGGCATCTACGTCGCACCCGGTCTGCAACATATTAACAATCCCGGCTACAATCGGGACCGCGGGCCGGTCCTCGTCCCCTCGTTCCGTCTACATGTCGAGTTCTAGTCGGCTTATGTGGGACAGCCGCCCTCGGCTGTCCATCGAGCGAAGCTCAACAGTCTCTTCGTGCCGCCCGGAATAGGAACCACCACGTCACTGCCTACTTCTCCACCTTCACGCCCTTCCAGAACGCCACATACCCCTTGATCTGCTTTGCCGCGTCCTTCGGCTCCGGATAATACCAAGCCGCTCCCGCATTGCGTTTCCCGTTCACTTCCACGTCGTAATAACTCGCCGTCCCCTTCCACGGACAAACGCTATGTGCATCGCTCGGCTTGAAATATTCCTTTCGAATCGCGTCCGGCGGAAAATACTGATTCCCTTCCACCTCAACCGTCGCGCCGCTATCGGCCAGTACTGCACCTTCCCACATTGCTTTTGCCATAATGCCCATATAGATTCCTAACAGCCACCGACGCTTCACAACCTTACTTGAGGAACCAATGCCCGAAGCAGCCACAGGAACTCATTTCAATGGACACTCGATGGTCGGCACCCTTGAGCGGGTCATCGTCTGCTCGCCGCGCGCCGCAGGCTGGAACCAGCCCGAGATCGCAGCTCGCTGGCAGGAATTAGGATTCCACCACGCTCTGGCTTTCGCTGCCGCCCAATCCCAGCACGACGCTCTCTGCTGCGAATTGAAATCAGCGGGTACGGAGGTCGTCGAAATGCCTTCCGCTCCCGAGCTCTCGCTCGATGCCGTCTACGCCCACGACGCCTCACTCTTCACCGACTACGGTTTGATTGTGATGCGTCCCGGCAAGCCGAACCGCGTCGCCGAAGGCCCGCACCACGCTTCGTTTTGCGCTTCTTTGGAGATACCCACGCTCGGCGCCATCACTGCTCCCGGCGCCACGGAAGCCGGCGACATCGTGTGGCTCGATTCCGAGACTCTCCTTATCGGCCACGGCTACCGCACCAACGCCGCCGGTATTCAGCAGATGCGAGCACTGCTCGCGCCTCATGGCGTCGAGGTTCTCTCCGCGCCGCTACCCTACGGCCCCGGTCCATCCGCCTGCCTGCACCTTATGTCCCTGATCAGCCTGCTCGACGAACATACAGCATTGGTCGATCTGCCCTGGCTAGCAGTTGAAACCATCGAGTTGCTCAAGTCTCGCGGATTCAAATTCGTCGAAATCGATGCTTCCGAACGTGACACCCTCGCTTGCAACGTCCTTGCACTGGGAAATCATCGTCTGCTCGCGATCGAAGAAAATCGCGGCACGAACGCCCGCCTGCGCCAAGCCGGCTTCGAGGTCCGCACCTTCCCCGGCAGCGAACTCTGCATCAACGGCAGCGGCGGCCCCACCTGCCTGACGCGCCCGCTGCTGCGGGGCTAGATCTGGATGAACCATAGAAGGACAACCGCCTCTGGTTGTCACGGCACAGCGAAGCTCGCCTGTTCCATTTTGCGCTGCAACTCGGTCCTCAACTCTCCTGCTAGAATAATTCTGCATGCTTCTTCCCTTCGTCCGCGAACTCTTCGTGGACGTAGAAAAGCTTCCCGCCTTCGCGCGTGTAGCCTCCCACCTCAAGGAGGGCACGGGGCGTGTTCGTGTCTCAGGTCTCACCCCCACTGCAAAAGCCTTGCTGCTCGTGCTGTTTCAGCGCGCCGCCGGACGACCGCTCATCTTCGTCGTCAATGACAACCGCACCGTCGAAGATTTTCTTCCCGTCCTCCGTGGCTTCTGTGAACTCACCGCCGCTTGCGATCCGGAGTCGATCATCTCCCTCCCCGCCCGCGACGTCCTTCCCTTCCAGAATCTTTCACCGCATCCCGAACTCCAGGAAGAACGCGCTACCGCTTTGTGGAAGGTAGCCACGGGAGCGGCATCCATCGTCGTCTCCCCCGTCGCGGCCACGGCGATCCGCCTGCGCTCCAGCGACTATTACGCCGACCTGGCCCGTACCATTCGTCGCGGCGAAACCTTCGATCTCGATTCCCTGCTCGCGCACCTCAACACCGTCGGTTACACTTCCACCGACGTAGTCGAGATGCCCGGCCAGTATGCCCTGCGCGGCGGTATTCTCGACGTTTACTCCCCCGAGGCCGACCGCCCCCTGCGCATCGAGTTCTTCGGCGATGAAGCCGACTCCATTCGCAAGTTCGATCCCGCCTCCCAGCGTTCTTCGAATCCCGTCGACGAGGCCGTGCTGCTTCCGCTCACAGAAACGCCCATCAACGAGCATCTTCTCGGAGCAATCCACACCCGCCTCAGCGGCAAGCGCATTACCGGCAACGAAGAAATCGTAGAGGCCGCCGTTCGAGCCGGTGGGCTCAACGTTTTTCCCGGATGGGAGTTCTACACTCCGGTCGCCGGAGCCGATCGAACCATTTTCGATCTCATCCCGCAAGCCGCCGTTCTCCTCGACGAAACCGATCAACTCACGCAGGAGTTCGACCGCTTCTGGACACGCGTCTCCGAGGCCCACGAGCGCAGCGGCGTCGGCAATCTTGTGCGCCCTGAAGATCTCTATCTCACGCCGGAAGATTGGTGGCAGAAAACATCCGCACTTCCCGGGGCAAACCTCGAGCACCTCGGCATCACCCGCAGCCTCGATGACGCTTCTGAAATTTCCTTTCTCACGCAGCCTTCGCCGCGCTTCCACGGCGCGGTTCCCTCAATGCTGGAAGAAGTTCAGAAGCTCAACGCCGAAGGCAAACGCGTTCTCTTCGCCGTCCCCAACACCGGCGAGGTTGAGCGCTTAGCCGATGTCTTCACCGAATACAACGTCTCGTTTCGCCTGGGAAGCCGCACCCGTGGCGGCGAGAGCTACGCGGATGAGACTAGCTACTTCGCCGGCGAAGTGATCACCACTACCCTGGCCGCCGCCTATGTTCCCGATGGCGTCTTGCTGCCGGACGCGAGTCTCGCCATCTTCGGCTCACGTGATCTCTTCGATGAATCCGACGCCGTCGCCTCTCGTCCACAGCGCTCCAAATCCAAAGTCTCTGCATTTCTCTCCGATTTCCGCGATCTGCAAGTCGGAGATTATGTCGTGCACGTCGAGCATGGCATCGGCCAGTATCAAGGCCTGAAAGAAATCAACCACGGCGACGGGCCTGCGGAATTCATGTTGCTCGAATTCGCCGAGGCCGCTCGCCTCTACGTCCCGCTCACTCGCCTCGACCTCGTCCAGAAATATCGCTCCTCCGAAGGCGCCAAGCCGGTCCTGAGTCATCTCGGCACCCAGTCGTGGTCGAAGACCAAAGCTCGCGTGCGCAAGGCCATGAAGGACATGGCCGACGAACTTCTCAAACTTTACGCCGAGCGCAGGACCGCCGTCGGACATGCCTTCCCGCCCGGCAACGAATGGTTCCGCGAGTTCGAAGATGCCTTCGAATTCAACGAAACCGAAGACCAGGCTCAAGCCATCAAAGACGTCATCCGCGACATGGAATCCTCGCAGCCCATGGATCGCCTGCTCTGCGGCGATGTCGGCTACGGCAAAACCGAAGTTGCCATGCGTGCCGCCTTCAAAGCCATCGCCGACAACAAACAAGTCGCCGTGCTCGCGCCTACCACTGTTCTAGCCTTCCAGCACTTCGAAACTTTCAAGCAGCGCTTTGCGCCCTTTCCAGTCACCGTTGAGATGATCAGCCGCTTCCGCTCGCCCAAGCAGCAAAAAGAAATCCTGCAGAAAACCGAAGCCGGCAAAATCGATATCCTCATCGGCACGCACCGCATTCTTTCCAAGGACATCAAGTTTTCCGATCTCGGCCTGCTCATCGTCGACGAAGAACAGCGCTTCGGCGTCCGCCACAAAGAGCGCATCAAGCAAATGCGCAAGCAAGTGGACGTGCTCACCATGTCGGCCACGCCCATCCCGCGTACTCTCCACATGTCGCTGGTCGGCCTGCGCGACATGAGCGTGATCGAAACTCCGCCCAAAGATCGCATGGCGATCCAAACCGTCGTCGCCAGTTGGGACGAAAAACTAATCCAGTCCGCCATCGAGCAGGAACTCGAACGCGGCGGCCAGGTTTATTTCGTTCACAACCGCGTCGACACCATCTGGGAAATCGCCGCCAAGCTGCAAGCGCTCGTTCCAAAGGCGCGGATCATCGTCGGCCACGGACAAATGTCGGAAGGCGAGCTGGAAAAAGTGATGCTGAAATTCATGCATCACGAAGCCGACATCCTGGTCTCGACCACCATCATCGAAAACGGCCTCGACATCCCGCTCTGCAACACGATTCTCATTAACCGTGCCGATCGCCTCGGACTCTCCGAGCTCTATCAGCTCCGCGGCCGCGTCGGCCGCTCCAACCGCCGCGCCTATGCTTACCTGATGCTTCCGCCGGAAATCGAGCTCACGCCCATCGCGCGCCGCCGCCTGGCCGCGCTCAAAGAATTTTCCGATCTCGGCGCCGGATTCAAAATCGCCGCCCTCGATCTCGAACTGCGCGGCGCCGGCAACATGCTCGGCGGTGAGCAAAGCGGACACATCGAGGCCGTCGGCTTCGAGCTCTACACTCAAATGCTCGAGCGCGCCGTCCGCGAGATGAAAGGTGAAGCCGCTCCGGAAGAGGCTGAAACCCAGCTCAATCTCGGTCTCAACATTCGTATCCCCGCGGATTATGTGCCCGAAGAAAATCAGCGTCTGCAAATGTATAAGCGCGTGGCCCGCGTAGAAACTGAATCGCAGCTGACGGATGTCACTGCCGAGATGCAAGACCGCTACGGTCCGCCGCCGCCCGCGGTCCGCAACCTTCTCGATTACGCATCGCTGAAACTTTTGTGTATGAGAGTCGGCGTCAACGCCATCGAGCGCAAGCGCGACTCCGTCACATTGAAGTTCCAGCAGAATGCTTCCGTCGATCCCGAGCAGCTTGCCCGCTTCGTCTCGGCCCAGCGCGGCGCTCAGTTCACTCCGGATGGAATGCTAAAGTTTGTTTTGAAAGCCACGGCAGCGGAAGAAGTCCTGCGCACGCTCCGCACCATCCTGGAACAACTGGCAAGCACCGAAGCGGCAACAGAAGTGCGGTCCGCAACCGCACCAACATAGCTTTTGTGGGACAGCCTCGCTCGGCTGTCCAGTCGAGCGCACCTTGACGGGACGCACCGCAGGCCCGTGCTTTGGAAGGATTGTTCTTGAAGGTCTGTTTTGAAAGGGCGCGGCTTCAAGTCGCGCCGCAAAGTTCCATAAATCTCCACAGCGGCTTTATCTGCGAAGACGCTCACGAACGTGTGAACAACCGTGGAAAAGCGGCCCTTTAGCGCCGCGTACGTATCGAGAAATGGTCCCGGCTTCAGCCCCGCGAGCGGATAGATGCCTTAGTGACGGACTCCGAACACCAGAGCCATCTCACAAATTAAGTAGCCGAAAAAAGCCATTGAGCTCGCCGCTTGAGACAACACGGAAATATCCTTGTCACCAATCTTGCCGCCCACCTGTATCATCTTGCGGCGGTGCACAAAATACGAAAGACCGATCGCCACGACTCCGATGACGATCGCCACGAGAGACAGAGACTGGAGATCGCCCGGGTGGCGCCAGAATTCGCGCACTGCGATGATCAGCACGGATATCCCCATTGCCGAAATGACAACATCGTAGAATCGAGAATAGGCCACACCTGAGTTTACATCCGTCAATTCCATAGAATCCTCCGCGAAGAACATAGAAGTGTAACCGATACTCCCCATTCGCCACCCTCAAACCCCACCATTTACAATGTCCCGGCAACCGAAATCGCCTTATTAACGACTAACAACGTTCGCACAACGAAGAACGACCAACCACGCCCTTATGAAGATGAAACTCCGCAAAGCCGTATTCCCCGCCGCCGGCCTCGGCACTCGCTTCCTTCCTGCGACCAAAGCCCAGCCCAAAGAAATGCTCCCGCTGGTCGATAAACCGATCATTCAATACGGGGTGGAAGAGGCCATGGCGTCGGGTTGCGACCAGATTCTCATCATCACCGGCCGCGGCAAGCAGGCCATCGAAGATCATTTCGACGTCAGCTACGAACTCGAGCGCATGCTGGAGGAGCGCGGCAAAATCGATCTGCTCAAAATCGTGCGCTCCATCTCCGACATGATCCACGTGGCTTACGTTCGTCAGAAGGAAGCCCTCGGCCTCGGCCACGCTGTCCTCATGGCCCGTGAACTCGTCGGCAACGAACCCTTTGCCGTCCTTTTAGCCGACGATGTCATCGACGCCAAGATCCCCTGCCTCAAGCAGATGGTCGAGGTTTTCGATCAGACCCAGTGTTCCGTACTCGCCACGCAGATCATCGAGGGCAAAATGATTTCTTCCTACGGCGTGCTCGACGTGAAGCCCGTCAAAGACAGCCGCTTCGGCGACCGCCTCTTCGAAATCAAAAATATGGTGGAGAAGCCCAAGCCTGAAGATGCCCCGTCAAATCTCGCCATCATTGGCCGTTACATTCTGACTCCGGCTATCTTCGACTGCCTCGCCGAAACCCCCACGGGCGCCGGCGGAGAACTCCAACTCACCGACGGCATGCGCCTCTTGCTGAAAAAAGAGAAAATGTACGCCTACGTCTACGAAGGTCGCCGCCACGACGCGGGTGACAAACTCGGCTTCCTGAAAGCCACTGTAGAATTCGCGCTCAAGCGCGAAGACCTCGGCTCCCCCTTCCGCGAATACTTGAAAGGACTCAAGCTGTAGCTCGAGCGAACACATGTGGGACAGCCGCTGCAGCGTGCCCGGAGCGATTCGGAAGAGGGCTCCCCCCCCGGGCTCGTGACTCAAGCAGTCACTTTCGGGACAAACTTTGGTTTGTTGAGAAGATCACCCGCACTCGCTATTCTGTAACCAACCGATCATCCATAAACCACCTCCTATCTAGAACATAACGAGGTTCGTCGAACTGATGGGCAGGCGCGTCCAGCCCCGCATGCAAATTGCAGTCCCGGTACGTATCTTCGGCACCGACAGTGGCGGTCAGGTCTTTTCTGAGAGGGCCGTGACCGTCAACGTCAGCCGCACCGGGGCCGAACTGGCCGACGTTCGCCCCGACCTCGCCCTCGACGAGATTATCGGTCTCACCTACGGCAAGAATCGAGTGCACTTCCGCGTGAAGTGGATCGGTCGAGCGGGAACCCCAAGAGCCGGTCACGTCGGTCTGCTCAACATCGCTCCGGAAAAACCCCTTTGGGATTTCCCTCTTTCTCCAAGCGCAGTGGATGACTACCAGCCAGCCACCACGGAACTCCGCGAGAATCCCCGCTTCCGTTGTCAAAACTCGATCGAGGTCCACGTAAACGGCGGAGCTTCTTTTTGGGGGACCGTAGCCGACCTCAGCCTGGGCGGCTGTTATGTTGAAATGCCGATCCCTCTCGAGCCCGGAACCAAGCTCAAGGTTGGCATCTGGTTCGGACAAACCAAGGCTTGGGCCCAGGCTCAAGTTGCCCACCGAACGCCAGGCCTCGGAATCGGCTTGAACTTTCTCGAGATTTCCGAGCCGGACCGCGATCAGATTCGGCGGTTCCTTGCGAATCTGTCACCCTTCGCGAAAAAAGCCATGCGGCCGGTAGGACGCAAATAAGAATCTAGCCGCCCAACGAACTCTTCAACTTCTTCGACTTCTCTTCCACCCCGCGGGCCAATTTTTCCTTGTGCGATTCTAATTTCTTTGCGACCGCCGCGTCGCCCAACCCAATCATCTGTGCCGCAAGAATCCCGGCATTGGTCGCGCCCGGCTTGCCAATCGCAACCGTCGCCACCGGAATTCCCGCCGGCATCTGCACCGTCGCCAGCAACGAATCCATTCCCTGCAGCGAAGTCGAAGGAATCGGCACTCCAATCACCGGCAACGTCGTATGCGCCGCAATCACCCCCGCCAGATGCGCGGCCCCACCCGCCCCTGCAATAATCACTCGAATCCCGCGCCCCGCCGCTTTCCGCGCAAAATCCGCCGTACGCTCGGGCGACCGGTGCGCCGAAGTCACGTCCATCTCATACCCAATCCCAAATTCCTCCAGCGCCTTACCCGCGTCGCGCATGATTTCCAAATCAGAATCACTCCCCATCACAATCGAAACCAATATTTTTCCCATGATTCCTCTTAGCTATTTGTCATCCTAAGCTTGTCATCCTGAGCGAGGATTTTGCTTCGCGATAGCGAAGCAAAACCGCTGTCGAAGGATCCCTACCTGCAATCATCACCGTGCTGATTGCACTGGACGAATCCAGCCCCATATCACACCAACAATCAGCCCAAAAAATCCGTATACTCCAACGTTACTTAGGATGGCCACGCCGAGAACGATCAGCGCGACACGAATCGGATCGCCGGGCTCCACCCGCCATAAGCATGATCGAAGTCGGCCACAGCCAGCCAGCCAATGAGGAACTGTCGTCATTTCTTACAAGGCCAATAACAGTGGAGGCCGACGCGACGAATAAACCCAGAACCCCGAAAACGACAACCGTGGCGCAGAGCCGACTCCTCCGGAACCTCCGACGGAAAGCATATGCACAAATCGCAACTGATGTGATCAGGCCGAAACACAGAGACGAAATAATCAGAACCCTCACCATTCGAACCTGTCCGTAGGCAGCTACTTCTTCAGCGCCCGCCCCGCAATGTCCTTCCGAAAGTGCGCGCCATCGAATTTGATCTTCCCACAAGCCTCATACGCCAGCTCAACGGCCGTCTTCAACTCCGCCGCCCGCGCCGATACCCCTAGCACTCGTCCGCCAGAAGTATAAAACTCTCCATCCCGCTTCGAAGTTCCCGCATGAAACACCTTCACTCCCTCAGCCGCAGCAGCTTCACTCAACCCACTAATCTTTTTCCCCATCTCAAACGTCCCCGGATACCCCCCCGAAGCCATCACCACGCAAACCGACGCATCCTTCGACCACTTGAAATCTCCCTCGCTCACCCGCCCCCCCATCGACGCCTCCAGCGCATCCACCAGATCGCTCTCCAGCCGCATCAGAATCGGCTGCGTCTCCGGATCTCCGAATCGGCAATTAAATTCCAGCACCATCGGCCCGCGAGCGGTCATCATCAGCCCGCAATACAGAACGCCCTTGTATTCCGCACCCTCCGCCTTCATTCCCGCCACTACAGGCTTCGCAATGTGATGCACCAGCCAGTCCCGCATCGTGTCATCGATAATGTCAGCCGTCGAATATGCTCCCATTCCGCCCGTATTCGGCCCCGTGTCGCCATCGCCCACGCGCTTGTGATCCTGCGCCGCTACTAGCGGCGCCACCCGCTCCCCATCGCTCAAGACGAGAAAAGAAAGTTCGTCGCCCTTCAAACATTCTTCCAGCACCACTCGCTGGCCGGCCTCGCCGACCATTCTGCCGCTCAACATTTCCGCCGCAACTCCAGCCGCTTCTTCTTTGCTCGCCGCGATCACTACTCCTTTGCCCGCCGCCAATCCGTCCGCCTTCACCACCACCGGCAGATGAAAATGGGGCAATGCCTTGCGCACTTCCTCCACCGAATCGCAAATCGCATAGGCCGCCGTTGGAATTCGATGCCGCTGCAGAAATTCTTTCGCGAAACTCTTACTCGATTCCAGCTGCGCCGCCGCCTTCGTTGGCCCAAACACCGGCCAGCCGCGTCGTGTGAATTCGTCCACCACTCCCAACATCAGCGGCAGCTCCGGACCGACCACCGTCAAATCCGGCTGCAGCTGCTGCCCCAAGGCCACCATTGAATCGAGACTTTTCAAATCGACCGGCAGGCATTCCGCTTCGTCGCCGATCCCGCCGTTCCCGGGCGCGCAATACAGCTTCGAAACCCGCGCCGACTGCCGCAACTTCCACACCAGCGCATGCTCTCGCCCGCCACTGCCTAGAACCAGAATTTTCATAATCGAGAAAATCAAGGTTAGGTTAGACCAGCAACCCTGTCAAACATGCGTCTTTCAAGAAAGCACTGTCATTCTGAGCGAAGCGTGAGCGCATGCGAACTCGAGTCGAAGAGTCCCTACGCTACTTCCGACGTTGCCTGCCCGACACTTGGCAGTGATTCCTCCTCTACAGTTAACCGCGCTTAACTCCATCGTATAATCATTTCCAATGATTACCGTCTCGAAAGAGGATTACCTCAAGGCCATTCTCGAAGCCGAAAGCGAAGGTGAATCAGTCATCTCCGCTCGGCTCGCGGATTGGCTCAAGGTTTCACCTCCCGCTGTCACTATGGCGGTCCGCCGCCTGAAGAAAGATGCTCTCGTTCGCGTTCAGGGCGACGGTCACGTGCGCCTCACCGCCGCTGGCCGCAAGATCGCCCGCCGGCTCACGCTCCGTCACCATCTCATTGAACGCATGTTGGCCGAACTCTTCGGCATGGAATGGTGGAAAGTTCATGACGAAGCCGAACGCCTCGAGCACGCCGTCTCGCCCGACTTCGAAGCTAAGCTTCTCGCCAAGCTCGGCAAGGGAGGAATCTGCCCTCATGGCAACATGAGCGAGATGGAAAGCCCTGACAGCCGGCGTCATCGCGGGTTGGTCCTGCTCGCCGATGCCCAAGCTGGAATCTCCTACACCGTCAGCGGGATCTATGAGCGCGACCGCCGTCTGCTCGAGTTCCTCGAAGCCCGCGGCATCCGCCCCGCTGCCAAGCTGCGCATCCTCGAACGCAACTACGATCAAACCCTCACTCTGTCCACCACCTCCGGCAACGTCTCCCTCGGCCGCGCCGCCGCCGAACGCGTCTGGCTCTCCCCCACCGACGCCCGCAGCGCCAAATAATCCGTGTAGTTTCAGACCTTCAGGCAGAACTACTTAACCATAGTTTATGTCTTCGTGTATACTTGCGCTAATCTCTGCTGGGGTTCCCCGCCGAACCAAATCTACGGAGATTGCCTGTACGCCGCCAGCGTTCCAACCGATGGAGCCACTCGCCGCCCAAAACGAAGACGAAGTCGTCGTAATAACTCACGAAGACATCGATCGCGCCCATGATCGCGTCCCGCGTCTCCGCTGCCCGCGCTCAGCGCGGCTTTTCCTCGAAAGCCCGTCTCCTGTGGTTGCTCGTTGGCCCCGGCGTCCTCGTCATGCTCGGAGAGAATGACGGCCCCAGCATGCTGTCCTACGCCGCTACCGGCGCCAAGTTCGGCATCGGTTTCTTCATTCCCTTCGTCGCCCTCACCTTCTGCATGGCAATCGTCGTCCAGGAGATGACCGTCCGCCTCGGTGCCGCTACCCATCGCGGCCACGCCGAGCTCATCTTCGATCGGTTCGGCCCTTTCTGGGGATGGTTTTCCATGATTGACCTCGGCATCGGCAACTTCCTCACCCTCATCACCGAATTCATCGCCATCCGCGCCGGCCTGGGTTACTTCGGAGTCCGCCCCTGGATCGCTATCCTCATCGCGCTCGTCATTCTGTACGCAGCGCTGATGAGTCACCGTTATTGGACTTGGGAGCGCATCACTCTCGCCGCCGCCGCATTCAACTTGATTTTCATTCCCGTCGCGCTCATGACTCACCCCAGTTGGCCCGCGGTCGGTCACGCCTTCCTTACTTGGCAGCCACTCCCAGGTTTCAACAAGGACACTTTGCTCATTGTCCTCGCCGATATCGGCGCTACCGTTACTCCCTGGATGCTTTTCTTCCAGCAAAGCGCCACCGTGGACAAAGGCATGACCACCAAAGACATCCGCTTCGGTCGTGCCGACACCGTGATCGGTGCCACACTCGCCGCCGCCGCTGCCATCGCAACCATCCTGGCCACCACACCGCTGCTAGCTCACGGAATGACCGCTGACAATTTCGAAGCAGCCCAGTTCGCGCAAGCTCTCCAACCGATCATCGGCCGCTTGGGCGCATCGCTGTTCGCTCTCGGCATGGTCGAGGCCGGCATCGTCGCCGCCATCACCATTTCCACTTCTTCCGCCTACGCCTTCGGCGAGGTCACCCACAAACCGCACAGCCTCAACCTTCCCATGGGAGAAGGCAAATCCTTTTATGCCGTGCTGACGCTCTGCGCCATGGCCGCCGCCGCGATCGTTCTTATCCCTGGCCTGCCGCTTGTTTATGTGGTTCTGATCGTAAACGTCGTCGCGGTTCTCGCCATGCCGCCGGCGTTGGTCTTCCTCTTTATGCTGGTCAACGACAAGGAAATCATGGGCGACTTAGTTAGTCCCCTCTGGGCAAACATTCTATCCAGCGGCGTGGTTTTCATCCTGACTGCCGCTGGCATCCTGTTCGGCATCAGCATCATCGCCCCCAACATTTTCGCCGCTTTGGGAGGAAAGTAGGCATGACTGACGCACTGGGACTGGCCCTATGACCAAAACACGGCCCACTCCGCCCACTATCTCTTCCGCGGATGAATCTCTAGTTCTGTCTTCCCTGGAACATGATCAACTCGTCGGCGCCAAGAAACACCACATCCCCCGTCGCCATCTAAAAGGCCCCGAACTTATCGTCCTCTGGTCGCTGCGCATCTATCTCCTGTTCATGATGGCAGTCGTCACTTATCAAGTCTGGACCGCCGCGCGCTGAGCGGTTCCACCAATTCTCCTACGCATTCCGCGCCAAAACGACTAAACTTATTGGTTCCGATATTCTCTACAACCCGCTATGCGGCGCCATCCGTCTTGCGGCATCTTTCATCAGGAAGGCGATCATGTCTTTAAACAGTTTCAAATCCCGCTCGGTTCTTAAAGTCGGCAAGAAGGAATACGAAATCTACCGCCTCGACGCCCTTGAACAGCAAGGCATCTCGACCAAGCATCTTCCGTATTCCCTGCGCATCCTTCTCGAAAATCTTCTCCGCACCGAAGATGGCCGCAACGTCAAGAAAGAAGACATCCGCGCCCTCGCCGCCTGGGGTACCAAAGGAACGAATAAGAATTCCGCGCCCGATAAGGAAATCGCCTTCACTCCCAGCCGCGTCCTGCTTCAGGATTTCACTGGCGTCCCCTGCGTCGTTGATCTCGCGGCCATGCGCGATGCCATGCAGCAACTCGGTGGCGATCCAGCCCTCATCAATCCTCTGCAGCCCGTCGAGCTCGTCATCGATCACTCTGTCCAGGTCGATGAGTTCGGCACCTCCAGCGCCTTCGACATGAACGCGCTATTGGAATTCCAGCGCAATAAAGAGCGCTACTCCTTTCTCCGCTGGGGACAAACCGGATTTCGCAACCTCGCCATCGTCCCTCCCGACACCGGCATCGTCCACCAGGTCAATCTCGAATACCTGGCCCGCGTGGTCTTCGTACAAGACTCCGATGGCAAGCGCACTGCCTATCCTGACACGCTGGTAGGAACCGATAGTCATACGACAATGATCAACGGCCTCGGCGTCCTAGGATGGGGTGTTGGCGGAATCGAAGCCGAAGCGGCGATGCTTGGGCAGCCTGTTTCCATGCTGATTCCGCTGGTCGTCGGCGTGAAGCTCACCGGACGTCTGCGCGAAGGCGCCACCGCCACCGACCTTGTTCTCACCATCACCGAAATGCTGCGCAAGCACGGCGTTGTCGGCAAATTCGTCGAATACTTCGGCCCGGGTCTGCGCGATCTTCCGCTCGCCGATCGCGCCACCATCGCCAACATGTCGCCCGAATACGGCGCGACATGCGGCATCTTCCCTGTGGACAAAGAAAGTCTGAAGTATCTGAAGCTCAGTGGTCGCAGCGCCGAACTCATCGCATTGGTCGAGGCCTACTGCCGAGAACAAGGAATGTTCCACGACGATAAGACTCCCGAAGCCGAATACTCCGAGCTCCTCACCCTCGATCTCGCCACCGTCGAGCCGAGCATCGCCGGCCCCAAGCGCCCGCAAGATCGCGTCGTCCTTTCTCAAGCTGGAGATTCTTTTCAGAAAGCACTGCCTTCGCTAGTCAAACCGAAGTCTTCCGCGAAAACCGCGCCTGCCTCCAACTCGGCACGCTGGGAGCAGGAGGGTGGCAGCCCTGCCGCCATCGGCGTCGAAGATCCCAGCGTCCACGAGCACGTTCCCGCGACCGTGAAGAACTCGCTGAAACATGGAAGCGTCGTGATCGCCGCCATCACTTCGTGCACCAATACTTCGAACCCGTCGGTGATGATCGGTGCCGGCCTGCTGGCCAAGAAAGCTGTCGAAAAAGGTCTACAGGTTCCCCCCTGGGTGAAAACTTCTCTCGCCCCCGGCTCCAAAGTCGTCCGCGACTATCTGGAGAATGCCGGCCTCACACCCTATCTCGAGAAGCTGAAATTCCACATCGTCGGCTACGGATGCACCACCTGCATCGGCAACTCCGGCCCACTCCCCGATGAAGTCTCGAAAGCTATCGACGAGAAAGATCTCGTCGTCGCCAGCGTCCTCTCGGGCAATCGCAACTTCGAAGGCCGCATCAACTCTGAAGTCCGCGCCAATTATTTAATGTCGCCCCCGCTGGTCGTCGCCTTCGCCCTCGCCGGACGCATCGACACCGATCTCCGCAAAGACGCCATCGGCAAGGACAAAGAAGGCAACCCGGTCTACCTCGCAGACCTCTGGCCCACGCAGCGCGAGGTGGAAGAGGCCATTGAGCACTCAGTCACCGCGGAAATGTTCTCGAAAAGTTATGCAGAAGTTTTCGCCGGTGACGAGCGCTGGCGCGGCCTCTCCGTTCCCAAAGGCCAGACCTACGCCTGGGATGTTGATTCCACCTACATACGCCGCGCCCCTTATTTCGACGACATGAAGCTTCAGCCCTCGCCTGTCGAAGACATCAAAAACGCGCGCGTCCTCGCAGTCCTCGGCGACAGCGTCACCACCGATCACATCTCTCCGGCCGGTTCCATCAAGAAAGACAGCCCCGCCGGAAAATATCTCCAAGAGCACAGCGTCAAGCCCGCCGACTTCAACTCCTACGGCTCACGTCGCGGCAATCACGAAGTCATGGTCCGCGGCACCTTCGCCAACGTCCGCCTGCGCAACAAACTCGTCAACGTCGAAGGCGGCTTCACCCGCCACCTGCCGACCAATCAGGAAACATCGATCTTCGACGCCTCCCAGAAATATCAGGCCGAAGGCACGCCGCTTATTATTCTCGCCGGAAAAGAATACGGGTCCGGCTCTTCCCGTGACTGGGCCGCTAAAGGCCCGCGCCTTCTCGGAGTCCAAGCGGTGATCGCCGAAAGCTACGAGCGCATCCATCGCTCGAATCTGGTCGGCATGGGAATTCTTCCGCTACAGTTCGAGCCAGGACAGAATGCTGAGTCGCTCAAACTGACAGGAGAAGAAGTTTTCGAGATCAGCGGCATCCGTAACGTGATCGAACATTACGCTGCCGGACATAAAATAAAAGTCCGCGCCACGTCGGCCGCGAGCAGCGGCGGAGGCGGTAAAGATAAACCAATCGAGTTCAACGCCATCGTCCGCATCGATACGCCGCAAGAAGCGCTTTACTACGCCAATGGCGGGATTTTGCAATATGTGTTGAGGCAGTTGCTGGCAGCCAAGCCGAGCGCGCAGACGGTTGGCGTCTAATGTCCTTCGTCTACGATTATCTTTTCCCCGCCATGTGGGTTAGCTATTTCACCTACTGGTGGGCGATGTCGACCAATGTCAAGGTAACGGAACGTAGCGAGTCCGCGCCATCGCGGCTTGTACGCACGGTTTCGATTCTCGGCGCAATCGTACTTCTCTGGCTCCCCAGCGTTCCCCTGCGGTTGCTGAACCAGCGATTTCTTCCCCTCGGCGTCTGGTGCTTCTGGAGCGGCGCGGCCGTTACCGCTGGAGGTCTGCTCTTTTCTGTCTGGGCGCGTCGTCACCTCGGAGCAAACTGGAGCCAGGCCGTCACCCTGAAGCAAGATCACGAGCTCATTACCAGCGGTCCCTACGCCCTGGTCCGCCACCCCATCTACACCGGACTGCTCCTGGGATTTCTCGGTTCGGCCGCGGCCTGTGGCGAATGGCGCGGCCTGCTTGCGGTGGCCATCGTGTTCGCCGCACTCTGGCACAAACTAAGGCTCGAGGAGAAATGGATGCGCGCCCAATTCGGCGAGCCATACGAAGCCTACGCTCGCCACGTGGCGGCGTTAGTGCCCCATATCATCTGAGCGGCCCTTGCCCGTTATGAACGGCTCATGCTGCTCATCAGGCCGCGCCGGGCGCTCAGACTATGGTAGCGTGAGACTCGCCCATCAAAGAAGATGGAGCCTCGCCCCTTCCACCGCCTCGCGATGAAGCGGCCTCCGGAATTCATTGCGAAGCACAACAGCAAGGCCATACACAACGTTACCAGCCCGCTGCGAATATATGTTGCGGTTGAGACGGAGATTCCGATCCCGCTGACGATCGCAAAATAAGCAGCCAGGCATAGGGGGCACTTTGGCAACAGCGCCAGCACGCCGCCAGGAAGAACCCAGCCGGCAACATCGAGAAAATGGCGCGCGCGCGTCGAAGGACGCGGACCATCGTTTTTGATCCGTGCCCCCGCCGCTGGGCCTTCCCCGCTATTCGAAATCGCTGCACAGCAACAATAGCTGCTCACGAGTGGTGCTTCTCCGAACAGCACGACCCCGACCCTTTCGGAGCCACGTACTGCGCCTTCGGATCGACAACGTAGCCTTCCGCATATCGATCGTGATGTCGAACCCAGGCCATCGTGAATGCGAATCCATCCTCGTCGCGACCTTTCGGCACCATGTCGAGGAAGTTGTAAGCACCCACCAGAATGTCGAGCCCGCGCGCGTAAGTAGAATAAGTGTGAAAAATCTCGCCTGCTTCATTCTTATAGAACACGCTGGCACCCGGCCCTTCCTCGCTGGGGAACTCGGCCATCTCGTAGTTGTAATTAACCTTGCCGCTGGTCATTTCTTCTTTGGTGAACGACACGTGGTAGTCGCGGTTGAAGTCACTCCCAAAAGATGACACCCACCGAAACTCCCAGCCCATCCGTTTTTTGAACCCCTCGATTTGGTCAATTGGCGCTCGCGAAATCACGGCCAGCGTGACATCGCGATTGGCCAGGTGAACCAGACTCCCTCCAAAATGATCGGCCAGGTACGAGCAACTCGGACACCCCTGCTCCCATCCCGGACCGAACATAAAGTGATAGACAATCAGTTGGCTTCGGCCGCCAAACAAGTCAGCTAGCGTGACTTTCCCCTGCGGCGAATCAAACACATATTCTTTTTCAACTTTTTCCCAAGGCAGTTCGCGCCGCGCCGCGCTCAACTCATCCCGCAATCGCGTGAACTCCTTCTCTTTCCGGAGCAACTCTTTTCGCCTGGCGATCCATTCCCTGGGAGACACAACCTCGTGTTCCCGAACCCCCGTGCTGGTGGCTAGTGTGGTCATGCGATTCTCCTCTTTTTTGTTATCTTCGTTATTTTTTTTCTGTCGCTTGGGCCCCAAAATCGTCATCTTGCCGCCAAGTGCTTTCTTCGTTTGCGCAAGGGTCCTCGCCCTGCGCCTGCGGTATCCTTCTCGGCGATCTCCTTGATGCGAAGCAGTTCGTTCGTCCAGAGCTCCTGAAACGGACCAACCCAGCGCTCGTAAATCTGCCGGATGGGCACCACGTTCAGCGAATTCACCCGTTGCCTTCCTTCCTCGCGCGTGTGCACGAGTTGAGCTTGGCGCAGCACCTCAAGATGCTTCATCACTCCAAAGCGCGTCAGGCGCGGAAACGAATCCACAATCTCGGTTGTGGTCCGGGGACGAGCCCGCAAAAGATCCAGAATCGCGCGCCGTGTCGGGTCGGAAAGCGCCTTCCAGACCCCGTCGAGTTCGGCCGCAGGCCGGCCAGCGCTCTCGGTCACTGCTGCTCGCAGTCCTTCTTTACGTTGCTCAACATGTGATTCCAGCCCGTGCCCACATTCTTTCGGTGTTCAGGGTCGATCATTCCAATCGCGCGATGCCGCAGCGCCACGCGGCAACCTCCCGAGGCCGCTTCGATCTTGACCTCTACATGATTGATCGCCGGATACGACATGAACATCGGCCCACTGAGCTCCAGCAGGCTGGAAGGTTTAATCACCTGCACGAACCCCCACAGATGTCCGACTCCGTTTCCACGATCGCGATACCAGCGCCCGCCGGCCTTGGGTTCCAATTCCAGGTCGAGCGATTGCCCGTCCGGCCTGGTGTTGCCCTTTCCGAGGCGATGCAAAACTGCCGCAAACGCCTTTTCCGGCGTGGCTTTCATGTCGATATGCTGCTCAACGTCGAGCGTCAGGTCTTCCACTTTCATTTTGCTCATCTCCTTGTCCCTTCATCAATATTACGTGACTAAATACTAACGTGAGTATTTGGTCACGTCAAGCGAAATATTTGGGGGAGGAGAGGTCGGCAGTGATCGGGATCCAGGCTCGATTGCCGCCACGTCACGAGCCATCGGATACTGGACTTATGGAAACAAAGGCTTTCACGCTGGCCGGCAAACACATTCTTCTCGAGCCGCTGGACCAGCGCCATGTCGATGGCCTGGTAGCCGCTGCCGCGGCGGACCGGTCGCTTTACCACTGGAGTCCCGTTCCGCAAGGCACCGAGCAAGCTACCGCGTACATCAACACTGCGCTCGCTTGGCGCGATGCTGGCACCGCCCTCCCCTTTGCGGTTATTAATCCGATGGAAGGTGCCGTCATCGGCTCGACGCGCTTCTGGAACCTGGAGCGTTGGTCGTGGCCGCCAGCGCACTCCCGGTATGGCCGCGAGTTCCCCGACGCTTGTGAGATCGGCTATACGTGGTTCACGCGCTCTGCCATCCGTACCGCGGCCAACACGGAAACCAAACTGCTTATGCTGACTCAGGCCTTCGAAACCTGGGATGTTCTCCGCGTCTGTTTCCACACCGATGCCCGCAACCAGCGCTCCCGCGCTGCCTCGAACGCATCGGCGGAAAGTTCGAAGGCATTCTCCGCGCCCACCGCATGGCGGCAGACTTTATTCCTCGCGACTCAGTTCGCTATTCCATCATTGCGGCGGAGTGGCCCAGGTGAGAGCGCGATTGAATCAACTCGTGCAGCAGTTGCGCTGACTGTGCAGGACGGACATTCGGGTCCGCTGGGTTCGATTAGTTTTACTCCAGGGTGTACTGGATGTTAATTCCGCGTTTCGAAATCTCTCCCAGGAACAAATCAGCGGGAACATCGCGCTCCTGTAGCACGCCGCCGCGCTTCGTGATCGCTCCAGAAGCCAGCATTTGCAGCACGATCGACGCCGGAAATGCGGTGGTACGCATCATCGCACTCATATCCGTCTTGGAGTCGTAATGGTCGACCAGAGTGAAGGCCGCGACGCGGCCCTTGAGGCGTCCGCCCAGCAAACCGCGCACGCCGGGCGAACGCACAGACTCGTGCGCTTCCAGGCGCATGATACAGACATCAGGCCCTTTCCCCGCAAATTTTCCTTCAAAGATTTTCGACATCACGGCTCGCGGGGTGATCTCGCTTCCGTTCACTCGCATTTTCTCGCTGGAGAAGAGGCCGAGCGCCTTCAATTCACAGAGCAGGTCATAATGGCCAGGATAGCGTAGCGTTTTCTCGAAACACTCGCCTACCTTTCCTTCGAAAGTTTCCGGCAAAGTCGAGGTGCCCCCCGAAGTCTGGAAAGCGATGAGAGGCGCGAAGCCCGGCATGTGAAATTCCTCTGGCTCGGTAAGTGCTTCCACCGTGACCAGCTTGCCTTTGCGGAGAATCCGCGCCGGTTCGACGTACTCATTAATCAGCCCTTCCACCGAGAAGACAAGCTGGTAGTGGAACGGCGGCATGGGTCTTTCGGGCAGTCCTCCAACATAAAGCTTCAGCGCATCGGCGCGGCCGCCGAGACGCCGCACCAATTCTCCGCCGAGGATGGAAGCCATGCCCGGAGAAAGGCCGCAATCCGGAGCAATCGCCACATCGCGCTTCTCCGCCTTGCCAGCCAGAGCGAGTTCCTGGCGTACGACTGTATTGTTTCCACCAAGATCGGCAAAGTGGCAGCGTGCTTCGATCGCAGCTTTCGCCAGACCTAGGTTCAGACGGTAGGGGACGGCGGAGAGCGCACCATCGTGCCCGCGCATAAGCTTGGCCGCGGCCTTCTCATCGCCAGCGTCGAGCACAACCGCGCGCACTTTTTTATCGCCAGTAATTTCGTTGACCCGCGCCGCGACTTCGCGAGCGCGTTTCAGATCGCTATCGGCAAGGGAGACAGACTCCACCTGTGATTCCCGCGCCATGTCAAACGCTGCCGCCGAACCCATCATGCCGGAACCGATGACCAGGAGTTTCACGCTTCACCTCGCGCTGTTTCCGAACATCTCACTCTACCCTCTGGCACAAATGCTCGCCTGTGACTGGAAACACGCTCGAGAGGTTGCGACTCGCGCTCGGGTTCCGACGCGAGGTTCAGTCTCCTGCGCTGCTATAATCAGGGATTGCGCCTATGTCTACGAAACGCCTGATTCGATCCACAACAGTTTTATCCATCCGGCGCAACGGCAGCGTGGTTCTCGCCGGCGACGGACAAGTTACGCTCGGCGAGTCCGTCATCAAACACACCGCCAAGAAAATCCGCCGCCTGTACAACGACAAGATTCTTGCGGGCTTCGCTGGTTCCACCGCTGATGCCTTCACGCTTTTCAGCCGTTTCGAATCGAAGCTCGAGCAATATCACGGCAACCTCGGACGCGCCGCCGTCGAACTCGCGAAAGATTGGCGCACTGATAAGTACCTGCGCCACCTGGAGGCGCTGCTGCTGGTGTGCGACAAAGAGCAGACATACTTGCTTAGCGGACAAGGCGACGTGATCGAGCCCGATGGCGGCGTGGCGGCCATCGGCAGCGGCGGACCATACGCGCAAGCTGCGGCCGAAGCCTTGGCTCGCCACACCGAACTCTCCGCCCGCAAAATTGCCGAGGAAGCGATGAAGATTGCCGGCAAAATGTGCATCTATACCAATGATGCGGTAACGATAGAAGAGTTGTAAGAAACGTGGTTAGTGGCTAGTGATCAGTGTCCAGCTGAGACGGCATACTGAGCACTGACCACTAGCCACTGACCACTAATTTATGGCCATTTACTTACCCAGCAGCGCCGAAGAAGAACAACTCGCACTCGACGAACTCACGCCGCGTGAGATCGTCGTTGAACTCGACAAACACGTGATCGGGCAGAAGGACGCGAAACGCGCCGTCGCCATCGCTCTGCGCAACCGCACTCGCCGCCAGAAACTGACTCCCGATCTGGCCGAAGAGATCATCCCGAAAAACATCATCATGATTGGGCCGACGGGAGTGGGAAAGACAGAAATTGCCAGGCGGCTGGCGAAGCTAGCGAATTCCCCGTTCTTGAAAGTGGAGGCTTCGAAGTTTACGGAAGTGGGATACGTGGGGCGCGATGTCGAGTCAATGGTGCGAGATCTGGTCGAGATTGCGATCGACAATGTGCGGGAAGAGAAGTTGGAGGATGTTGCTGACAAGGCTGAGTTGAATGCCGAAGAGCGGCTTCTGGATATTCTTCTGCCGCCATCGCCGCCGAGTCGACCTGGAGAGACGACCACAACGACGACGGGCGGAGTAGTGATCGATGGTAATACTGCGCTAGCCGAATCTTCTTCGCGGACGCGCGAGAAGTTGCGGCAGCAATTGCGCGAGGGCAAGCTCGACGAGCGGCAGGTCGAGATCGATGTGCGCGAGCGGAATTTCCCGACGTTTGAAATCATGAGCAACCAGGGCGTCGAGGAGATGGATATCAACATCAAGGACATGCTGCCGAACATCTTCGGGGCGCGCACCAAGAAGCGGAAGATGAAGGTGAACGAGGCGTTTGAATATCTGATTCAGGAAGAAGAGCAGCGGTTGATCGACATGGATCAGGTAACGCGCGTCGCGATCGATCGGGTGGAGAATTCGGGGATCGTGTTTCTAGATGAGATCGATAAGATTGCGGGGCGCGAGGGCGGGCATGGTCCGGACGTTTCGCGTGAAGGCGTGCAGCGCGACATTCTGCCGATTGTCGAAGGAACTACGGTCAATACGCGCTACGGGATGGTGCGGACGGATCACATTTTATTTATTGCGGCGGGCGCGTTTCACGTTTCGAAACCGAGCGATCTGATTCCGGAGTTGCAAGGGCGGTTTCCGATCCGCGTGGAATTGCAGTCGCTGACCATGGAAGATTTCGTTCGCATTCTCACAGAGCCAAAGTCGTCTCTGGTGAAGCAGTATACGGCGCTGCTCGAAACCGAAGGAGTCAGGCTGGAGTTCACACCGGAGGCGCTGCAGGAGATTGCGCATTTTGCGTTTCGGGTGAATGAGAGTACCGAAAATATTGGGGCGCGTCGGTTGCATACCATCATGGAGCGGGTGCTGGATGAGTTGAGCTTTGATGCTCCTGAGCGCAAAGGCGAGCATGTGACGGTGGATGCGGATTATGTGCGGAAGATGTTGACGGACATTGTGAAGGATCAGGATTTGTCGAGATATATTCTGTAAGAAAATCTTAAACACAGGGGTCGCGAGGGCGCACCGAGTAGATCGCTCTGTGGCTGCGGCCGCAATTCATCTTCTCTCCTATGAGATCCATTGATCGTTCCCGTCTGCAGTCCCTGATGGCTCGCGAGCAGAAAAAGTTTGTCGACGAGCGGCCGAAGTCCAAGGCTTTGTTTGAGCGGGGGCGGAAGTCGCTGCTGGCGGGCGTCCCCATGAACTGGATGGTGAAGTGGGCGGGCGCGTTTCCGCCGTTCGTGCGGGAGGCGCAGGGGGCGCATTTTTTTGATGTGGATGGGCACCGGTATATCGATTTTTGTTTGGGCGATACGGGGGCAATGACGGGGCACTCTCCGTTTGCCACGGTGAAGGCGGTGGAAGAGCAGGCGCGGCGCGGGATTACGCTGATGCTGCCGGGAGAAGATTCCATTTTTGTGGCGGAGGAGTTACAGAAGCGATTCAATTTGCCCTACTGGCAATTTGCGCTGACGGCTACCGATGCCAACCGATTTGCCATTCGCTTAGCGCGGCAGATTACGAAGCGAGCGAAGATTCTTGTCTTCAACTGGTGCTATCACGGGACGGTGGATGAGACTTTTATCACGCTGGATCGGAACGGAGTGGCTGGTCCGAGGCGGGGGAATATTGGACCGGCGGTGAATCCGGCGGTGACGACTCGGGTGGTCGAGTTCAACGATGTGGCGGGGCTGGAACGGGCACTGGCTGTGGGAGACGTGGCTTGCGCACTGGCCGAGCCGGCGATGACGAATGTGGGGATCGTGCATCCGGAGAAGGGATTTCATCAGGCGTTGCGGGAGTTGACGCGGAAGCATGGGACGCTGCTGATCATGGATGAAACACACACGATTTGCGCGGGCCCGGGTGGATACACGCGGGCGGAAAATCTGGAGCCGGATGTGCTGGTTTTTGGGAAGGCCATTGGCGGAGGGATTCCGGGGGCGGCTTATGGATTTTCGCAGGAAGTGGCCGACAGAATCGCCGCCTGGCAAAGTCAGGCGGCTCAGAATCTTGAAGACTGCGATGTGGGCGGGATTGGCGGCACGCTGGCAGGGAATGCGTTGTCACTGGCGGCCATGCGCGCGACTCTCACGAAGGTCCTGACCAAAGAAGCATTTGACCGGACGATTCCGATGGCGGAGCGCTGGACTCTGGGAGTGGCGAAGGCAATCGCGGAGGCGGAGTTGCCGTGGCACGTCACGCGTTTGGGCTGCCGGGCCGAATATATGTTCGCTGGCAACGCTCCGAAAAATGGGACGGAGGCGCATGATGCGATGGACTTCGAGTTGGAGCGTTTCATGCATTTGTATGCGATGAACCGGGGAATTTTGCTGACGCCGTTCCATAACATGGCATTGATGTCACCGCAGACGGAGCACGAAGATGTGGATCAGCACAGCAAAGTATTTCGGGATGCGGTGAGGGAGTTGGTGGGGTAGGAGCAGTGTCCAGTGATCCGCGGCCCGTAGCCGGTATTGATGTACTCTGATGTTTCTGCATGAAAATCATTCGAGGAATGTTGCTGCTGGGCGCGGTAGCTGGGATGGCGGGGTGCGCTTCGATCGGGCCGCCAGAGGCGCCGTCGCTGGAGTTGCCGAAGCCACCTACTGATTTACATGCAGCGCGGAAGGGCGACAAGGTAACGCTGACCTGGACGATTCCGGCGCGTACCACGGACCGCCAGAGGACGCGCTATCTGGGAAAAACTAACATCTGCCGGAGCGTTGCGGGTGCGCTGAAGCAATGTGGAACGCCCGTGGGAGAGGCCGCACCGCCAGCGGATTTCGAGCAGACGGCAAAGAAGGCGTCGGGGAAAAGGCTGAGTGCAACCTTCACGGATTCTCTGCCGGCCGCGCTCGAGCAGGAACATCCGACGCAGTTTGCCACGTATGCAGTAGAAGTGCTGAACAAGGCAGGCCGCAGTGCGGGGCTTTCGAATCAGGTGCGCGTGTCGCTGGTGCCAACGCTGCCGCCTTTTACGGATTTTTCCGTGCGAACCACAGCGACTGGCGTTCTGATCTCCTGGATGTGTCCGTCGGCGCCGGAGGGAAGAAGCGGCACTCAATATCTGTTCCGGATCGACCGGCGTGCGGAATCAAGTGCAAACGAAACCAAGATTGCCGACGTGGCGGCAACGGAATGCGCTCTGGGAGCGGGCAAAGCCAATTCCTCTTTTCTTGATCAAACCTTCGAGTGGGAGAAAACATATTTCTACCGGGGGACTGTGGTAAGCGTGATTGAGACGGCGGGGAAAGCGGCGGTTGAGGTGGAAGGCGATGACACACCGGAGGTAAAGGTATTCGCGCATGATGTATTCCCGCCAGCGGTGCCCTCGGGATTGCAAGCGGTGTTTTCAGGGCCGGGCCAGCAGCCTTTTATCGACTTGATCTGGACTCCAGTGCCGGATGCGGACCTGGACGGCTACAACGTTTACCGGCATGAAGAGGGTTCAGCGGCAGTGAAGATAAACCCCGAACTGGTGAAGACTCCGGCGTTTCGGGATATGAAGGTGGTGTCGGGAAAGACTTATTTTTATTCGGTGTCGGCAGTCGATCAGCGGGGAAACGAGAGTGGAAGGTCGGAGGAGACCAGTGAGAGTGTGCCATAGACTAGGCGTTCCCTTTAGCAAGACAGCCAGGGGCGGTGGTACAAACGCCTTGCAGAGGCGACCGTCACAGGAAGCTGCCAAGGATCCTTCACTTCGTTCAGGATGACAGATTTTTGGGATAGGCGCTGGATTGGAAATTAAAAACTTTCTGCGGATTTCCTTTACTCGTGGTTAGATAGATGACGATGAGATATTGCCGCTTTCAACTAAATGGAGAAGCTCAGTACGGGCTGGTCGAATCGGTGGCGGGACGCGATTCGATTTTGAGGATCCTGCTGACGGCACCGGAGGAGTCCGATGGCGACGTGGAGGGTTTGCGCACGCGACGGATCGAACCGATCGCGCTGGACGAAGCGACTCTGTTGCCGCCGGTGCAGCCGTCGAAGATCGTGTGCGTGGGGCGAAATTATCGGGAGCATGCTGCGGAGTTAGGAAGTGATGTACCGGCAGAACCTCTTTTGTTCTTCAAGCCGAACTCGGCTCTGCTGGCGCCGGGTGGAGTGGTGAAGCGACCGAAGATTTCCGAGCGCGTCGATTATGAAGGCGAGCTTTGTGTGGTGATGGGAAGGAGTTGCCATCTGCTGGCGGACGGCGAGGACGTGCGGCCTTACATTCTCGGCTACACCTGCTTGAATGATGTGACCATGCGCGACATCCAGAGAAAAGAGGATCAGTGGGCACGGGCGAAAGGTTTTGATACGTCGTGTCCGGTGGGGCCGGTGGTGGCGGATGGGCTTGATCCGTGGGCGGGCGTGGGCGTGGAGACGCGGGTGAATGGTGTGGTGCGGCAGGCGGGAAACACGATGGATTTTATATTTCCGCTGGATGCAGTGATTCGTTTTATCTCGCAGGCGATGACGCTGCTGCCGGGAGATCTGATCGCAACCGGCACGCCGGCGGGCGTGGGACCGGTGGTGGCGGGAGATGTAATGGAGATCAGCGTAGAGGGAGTGGGGACGCTGAGGAACTCAGTAGTGGATGAATAGTACGGGGAGCCTTCAGTCGAAGTAGAGAACATGGATCCCCTTCGGCAGGCTCAGGGCAGGCTTTCGATTGCGCGAGCCGGTTAGGTGCGTTCACGGTCTTGCTCCGCTCCGGATCACAAATAAATCCCTATAAACAGCTATTGCAGTCGGAACCGTTCGCGCATGAGGCGCTGCAGGCGGGGTTTGTAGAGAAGATCGTAGGCGAGTTCTTTGTCGGGAAACATGGCCAGGGCGGCCCGTTTGGCGCCGGCAGCAAGTTCGGAGGCTTCTTCGACGGTGAGGCTGGGATCCTGGCTGATCACGGAAGAGACCATGCTCATCATCACCTGGAGGCGGCGGATTCTTCGAGCTTCGTCCTCGGCCGCGATTTCCGCGGCTTCCGGCCCGGCGAGTGGTGGAAGTTTTTCATGATCGGACGATTCCCCAGAATTCATAGTGATCCTTTAACCCACAGCGTTATCTGCACACAGGTTGGATGACGAGGCGCGGTTCGGCGTTGCGCCGCCATATTTAGCATATCTTGCGCCTATTGAAACACGAAATGAAACGGCCCGAAAGTGCCGTGTTCTATGCCGAGCAGACCGCTAGTACTTGGAGGATTCGCGGCCGGATTTTTTCTTAGGAGACTTGGAACTACTGCCCGATGACCCCGGCTGGGAAGAATTCCTTACCCTTCGGGACGCCGCTTTCGAGCGTCGCCGGGATGCCGGCACTTTGCCGATTCGAGGATCGGTGGCGAGGACCAAGTCGCACGCGTGGAGCGCGGCATTCTCGAAATCTGGCGCGTCGACAGGAAGAACCTGCCAGCCGGTCACCTTCTTGCCCAAGAGTCCGATCGAACGCATATTCGGAAACTCCGAGCGGAGGCTCGCGTGATGCTCTTCGCTCGTGGCCAGCCACACTCCGTTGTCAGCGATGTACGTGGGTTTGTCGCGAAGGATGAGGACGATTTTCTCACCGACATAAATTGCGAGGCAGCCGAACATGGGGCGGGTTTCGGGCGAGAGTGGAGCGATTGCTTCGAGCACGAATTCATACGGGACCGGCTTACGCGGCTTGGCGGCGAACAGAGCGTCGTCGAGCGGGAGTGCAGGTTGGTTGCGACGGGGCTTCGACATGGGTCATGACGCCTGGGGACGCCAAGTGTTCCGACTATAAACCACGGATCAGGTGCGAGGCGAGCAGACGGCAGAGGAAGAAACAGACAAAGTGCAACTTGAAAAGAAGAGTTAGAATCTGAGGGATGCGGAGTCTGCGCTCCTCTTGATTGTCGGAGCGACCCCGGGAATGGAGATCACCATGGCAGATCAGTCGAATGCGACGGCGGAAAAACGGCGGCCTGATCCGAACGAGAAGCTGGTGAAGGTGTTTGACAGCGAGCAGGAACCGGAGGCGCTGGTGGTGAAGGGATTGCTCGATTCGGCGGGGATTGATAACGATCTGCAGTCGGCCAGCTTCTTGCAGGATGCGTTTCCAGGGCTGGGGGGAATGATTATTTTGGTACGCGAAGAGGATGCGGAAAAGGCGCGCAACCTCATCGCGGATTACCAGCAGTCGGCAGCGGCTGCGGGTGAAGTGGATGACGACGAGACCCAGAATTGAGTGGTGAAGTGTTCTTTCTAATTGCTCGATGGCAACGACGGGGTAACAGAGTGGCCATCGAGATAGAAGGTGACAGCGCCGTTTAGATCGGTGCGGTAGGTGCGGATTCCGGCGGCTTGCAGGCGGGCGAGGACGTCGGGTTTGGGAAGGCCAAAGGAAGTGTGGAATCCGACCGAGATCACCGCGAACCTGGGCTTCGTTGTCGCGAGGATTTCGGGCGTGGTGGATGTGGCGCTGCCATGATGGCCTACTTTGAGAAGATCCGCGTGCAGCGGGTGAAGGCTGGCGATGCGGCGCTCGACGGCTTTTTCAGCATCACCCTCCAGCAGTACGGAAGTTGCCCCAAAGCTGACATGTAGAACCATGGAGTCGTTGTTCTTGGGCTCGAGGCCGACGGGCCAGTTTTGCGGCGGAAACAGAACGTCCACTCTCGCGCCGCCTAGATCGAATTCATCCCCTTCCCAGTGGCGCACGACTCTGATTCCCAAGGCGTGGGCTTCGGCGATCAAGTTATCCAGGGCGTGACTTGGCGGGAGCAGGCCGACCCATAATTCCTTGGGATGAAAATCTTTCAGGATTGCGAACATGCCTCCGATGTGATCGGAGTGACCGTGGGAAATCGCTACGGCATCGAGGCTGGAGATGCGCCGCGTCCATAGGTAGGGCGCAACCACATCTTCGCCGAAATCGAGTTGGGAAGCGCCGCCAAAGATAGGTCCTCCGGCATCGATGAGCAGGGTGCGGCCTTGCGGCATAACCAGCAAGATGGCGTCGCCTTCACCTACATCGATAGTGGTTACTTCCAGAATGCCCGCTTGCGTTTCGGGACGGGGCGGAACGAACGCGATTGCCAAGGACGAAGCGAGAATCGCAAGCACCCCTACAATAGCGAGCGGCGCCGGACGGCGCGCGAGAATCATCGCCAGGATCAATGCGGCGGAGGCTGTTGCAATCATCACGAGAGAGGGCGTCGCTACGCGAAGATCGGCGAGGCGGAGAGTTTCGAGTCCGTGCACCGTGCCCGTAATTCCCTGCAGCGCGAACGTGGTAAGCAGGGCGGGAATCGTCGCCAGGAACGGCGCGATATATCCCAGAGCAACAGCAAGGATGGCCGCCGGCATGAGGAGTTGCATGAGAGGGACGACCGCGATGTTGGCGGGCAGGCCGATGGTGGTGGCGCGGTGAAAGTAATACGCCATGGGCAAGGCCAGGCCCATCTGCATCACCGCCGACACCAGAAGCAGTTCAAACGCGCGCAGGAGAACCATGGTGAGCCCACGCACCAGACGGAAGGACCATGGTTCGCCGATGAAACGAGCTAAGCGACCGGCAATGAGCCGCAGGTCCGCGCGGAACTGGGCGACTCGCGGGGGTAAAAAAGCACCGTAATCCCCAGCATCCCAGTGAGCCAGGGCGCGATAGTAGAGCCGCGACGTGCGCTCCGCAAGGCGTACACCGATGGCAGCGACGATGAGGACGCATAGGAAAGTCATCTGGAAGCTGGCGGTGAAAAGCTGGCGCGGATCGAAGGCGAGCAAGCCCAGAGCGGCTGCCCCCAGAGCGTTGACCATGCAGCGATCGCGGTAAAGCAGGCGCGTACCGAGAAATATGGCGCACATCAGCGTGGCTCGCCACACTGGAGCGCCGACTTGGGTGAGGAAGGCGTAGGCAACACAGAAGAGGATGGTCAAGAGAGTTGAGGGAATGTCGCGGAGATGCAGGCGGCGAAGGGTCCAGAACACAACGAAGGCAAGGATGGTGACGTTCATTCCTGAAACTACGAGGATGTGATACGTCCCGGAACGTTGAAAATCGACTCGGGTGTCGCGGTCGATGAAAGCCTCTTCCCCGATGACCATGGCGTCGATGAGAGCGGCTTGCGGTGCAGGCCAGAGGGTGTGAACTTTGGCAAGGATGCTGGAGTGAATGCGAGCGCGCCAGAGTTCGAGGCGGGTTCCGGTAAAGCCGGAAAGGACTTGGACGTCCTCCGCTTTGGCGGAGGCCAGGGCGGCGATGCCATTGGCGGCCAAATAGGACTGATAGTCGAAGGCTCCGGGATTGCGGAAGTTGCGGGGAAGCTTCAACTTGACGGGAAGGCGAATGCGTTCGCCATAACGGAAGAGCCGCATGGAAGGCGTGGGGTCGCCGCCGGAGTGTGAGCTTTGGCTATAGAGGCCGAGCCGCACACCGGAACGGACGGGGAATCGCATCCCGTCGTTTGTGACGATTTCTTCGATTTCGATGTCGAGGATCTGTGCAAGTTCTCCGCTAGATGTTTCCCGGAATCGGCCTTCGCGGATGACGTGCGCAGTCATCTCGACTTCAGGGCCGTAAGCGAAGGGATCGAGACTGCGATCGATGGTGCTTGAAGATCCTCTGAGTTGGAGATGGAGGGCGCCGGCCAGGAAGATCGCACCGAATGCCAAAGCTGGGGCGAGCCATTTCCGTTTGTGCGTGAAGTACAGGGCCGCGGCGATGAATGCCAGTCCTGCCAGGGCCCACCATGACGCTGGACGGGCAACACGTGTGGCGGCGATTATTCCTGCCGCATAGAACACGGCCGCCCAGAGCATCGGTTGCCGGGCGGGCTTGAATTGGAATTCAAATGGAGATCGTGGTGCTGTAGGCGCGGTGAGCGGCGGTTGGAGCGGCATTCTGGGCCTGAGATGTCTTTAACTCGACAACCGAGTTCTGTCGCCGAGGCGCTGCGGAAAAGCCTCGACTCTCCCTGCCCGGCCGGACCGCCCCTTCGAACTTCGCGCAGTGCTGGCTCAGGCAGCCGTCCTCACACAGCTCGGGTTTCATGAGCACCCGAAACTAACGGACTAAATGCAGCACGCTTTCGAGGTGATAGGTCTGGGGGAACAAGTCGACGAGGTGTACCTCCTCAACGCGATAACCGGCGGCCTGGAGCGGTAGCAGGTCACGGGCCAGGGTCGCGGGATCGCAGGAGACGTAGCTCACGCGAGGCGCGCCTGCTTCTGCAAGCAGACGCGCCACGCGGTCGCCCAAGCCGCCTCGCGGCGGATCTACGACCACCAGATCAGGCTTAAGGGGGAGGACTGCCCTGGTCCCGGCCCGACCGCTATCACCGCGCTGGGCCAGGTACTGGTCGGTCGCAGTATGAAAAACCTCTGCATCCAAGGGCAGATTGTATTTAAGGTCGCCGACGGCAGTCTGTGACGACTCAACAGAAACGATGTGACGGATGCTACCGGCCAGGGCTGTGGAAAACAATCCAACCCCGGCGTAGAGATCGAGGGCCAGTTCTCCCGAGCGCGCACTCGTGACAATGTTAACGAGTTCGTCGATCAGAAAACGGTTGGTCTGGAAAAACGCTCCGGCGCTTACGCGGTAGGCGGCTGTCTTGGTCTGATAGGTCAATTCCGAAGTACCCACGGCCACGAGCGGCTCCAGCACCCCTTTTTGTGGCTCGCGGAAGGCGGCAACCCCGACGATCTCAGGCATCGATGCCGATAATTCTTCCGCCCAGGCGCGCACCGCGGCGCGTCGAGCCTCGGGGGCGCATAATAACTCGACCAGGATCTGGGAATCGTCATTGTTGGCAAAGAACTCGACCTCACGCACGCCTTCAACGGCTTTGCCAGCCCGTCCCGCTTGCCACAGGGCGGCAAGGGCGCGATTGATCAGTGGAGAGCTGATCGGACACTCTTCCACGGGAAGCAGTTCGTGCGAGGAGAATCTGAAAGTATCCGGCGACGAAGTCAGGGCGCATCCGAACCTGGAACCGCGAACGATTGCGATAGTTCCACGGCGGCGAGGGATGTACCTGGATTTCGTGCTGCAGTTCGAGCTTGGCGATGCGGCGCAGGTTCTCGCGCAGGATTTCTTTCTTGATTTCGAGTTGCTGCTCGTAGCTGGTGTGCTGGTAGTGGCATCCGCCGCAGCGGCCAAAATGCGGACAGGGCGGCGGAACGCGGTGCGGCGATGGCTCGATGATCGCCGTGGCTTGGGCGCGGGCGAAGCCGGGCTTTTCTTCGGTGAGAACGGCTTCGATTTTTTCTCCGGCAAGAACGAAGGGAATGAAAACGGCCTTGCCGCGTCCGCGAGCGTCGGCGGGAAGACGAGCGAGTCCGTCGCCGCCGTAGATGAGCTTTTCAATGTTTAGGAGCAAGAGTTGATTCTACGGCATGCAGGCGTTGGCGCTCACCCTCGGTTGATGAGCGAGACGGGATCGGGCTTCGCGCCTGACGGCTACTTCTTGAAGTACATCCAGGCGGCCAGCGCTATCAGAACAATTACGACAACCCAGAGGGACGAACTGCTCATTTCTGTCTTCTTGGCCATGGACGGCATTTTAACCCGACATCGGCGTTATGCAAGGGCCGGAATTGTGGATTGTTTTATCGCGGTGCCTAAGTGATTACTTCATCGTATGTTGCGCGTGCTTACAGCGCCCGCCCCGCCGCGGCGCCTGACGACCATGCCCATTGGAAATTGAAGCCGCCGAGATGGCCGGTCACGTCTACGACTTCGCCGATGAAAAACAGGCCGGGGACTTTGCGGCTCTCCATGGTTTTGGCGGAGAGCTCGTCTGGTGTCGATGCCGCCGGCGGTGACTTCGGCTTTCTCGTAACCTTCGGTTCCTGCGGGCGAGATCGCCCAGGCATGCGCCTGATTTTCCAGGTCGGCGAGGGCTTGATTCGTCCAGGAAGCTTGGGGCGTGGAGATCGAGCCAGCGGTCGGCGAGGCGATGTGGAAGGAAGTTTCGCAACTCGGTTCGTAAGTGTTCAAGGTTCTTGGCGTCTTGGGATCGCGAAATGCGGCGGTGAGGTCGCGTCCGGGCGCGAGATCGATCAGGATGGACTGGGGCTTTTTCCAATACGAAGAAATTTGGAGAATTGCTGGGCCGCTCAGACCGCGATGCGTAATCAGCATCTTCTCGCGAAATTGCTGGCCGCCATGCTCAGTATTCGTCGATGCAACCACTTCTGTTGAAACGCCCGCGAGGTCGCAGTAGTGGGAACAATCTTCGGAGCTCAGAGTCAGCGGGACGAGGCCGGGCCACGGCTCACGGATGGCAAGGCCGAACTGGCGGGCGAGGTCGTAGCCGAACGAAGGTAGCACCGATCTTCGGAATGGAGAGGCCACCGGTGGCAACTACAAGAGTTGGCGCTCGGAACTCCGCGTCTTCGGAGTCGGCGATTTTCGAATGAACAATGAAATCGGCAGTCTCTCTCGACCTGGTGGATGTGAGTATTCAGAAAGATGGTAACGCCGGCGTCGCGGCATTCGGCTTCGAGCATGTCGAGAATGTCGCGGGCAGAGCGGTCGCAGAAAAGCTGGCCCAGAGTTTTTTCATGATAGGGGATGCCATGCTTTTCTACGAGAGCGATGAAGTCGGCGGGAGTGTAGCGGGCCAGGGCTGACTTGGCGAAGTGCGGATTCGCGGAGAGAAAGTTTTCTGGCTGGCAGTGAAGATTGGTGAAATTACAGCGTCCGCCGCCGGAGATCAGGATTTTCTTGCCCAGGCGATCGGCATGTTCGAGGACCGCGACGCGGCGGCCGCGCTTCCCCGCTTCGATGGCGCACATCAGTCCCGCCGCGCCGCCGCCAAGAATGAGTGCATCGAAGGAATGGGTCATCACATGTAGAACAGGCTCAAACGCGGCAAGCCGTATTTTTCCAGAAGACGCTTGTGGACGTATTGCTTTTGCAGTTGGTCGATTTGCGGCGCTGCCATCTTGCGCCGGTAGGGGGAGAGTTCGCGGTCGGCCTGGGCGCGCACGCTCACGATTTCTTCGTCGGGCGTGGCGGTGAGGAGGGCAGCAAAAAGTTTTTCTTCGAGCACTGTGAGGTGGCGCTCCAAATCTTCCAGCCTTGAGGGTTTTAAGTCTTCGACTTCACCCGCCAATTTGCGGAGGGTCGATGCGGATTCCCGAGCGATGGCGTGGACTGAAACTCCGGCGTTGTGCGGCAGCTTTGCAGCCTCAAGAAGATCTGCGTTGCGGCGCAGGAATGCTGCAATCGTCGAGGGCTCAAAGCCTTGGGCTGCGGATGATTTTGTCGACGATGGATCTGCGGCAGAGGCTCCGACCGCTGCTTCTTTCATGTCTTCCGCAGCGGCCAGCACTTCCTGGGAACAATACGCCAGGCTGTTCACCTTCCTGCTTTTCGAGGGGCGGGAGTCATAACGATCGAAGGCGGCATCGATTCCACGCAGTGCAGCCTCGAGAGGAATACCGGCGTCCTTCCAGGTTTCGATGAGAGCCCAGTCAAGCGTAGTGAGGAGCAAGCCACCGCCCCGGCGGCGCAGGAACTGTTCCTCGATTTCCGTAAAGTAATTGAAGTAATTTTCCACGGGGTCTCAGCGGGTAGAACGCGACGTGGAAGAAGCGTGTTCGCCGTTCTTCGGTCTCGATTGCGGCTTTTGCGCAGCCTTGGACGCGAGGGCCGGCCGCGCAGCGACGTTGCGCTCCCAGATGATGCGCAGGCCTTCGAGGGTGAGGAAGTCATCCACCTGCTTGATGTATTTTGATCCGGTGCCGATCATTGGACCGAGGCCGCCGGTGGCGACTACCTTCGTCTCTTTGCCGAGTTCTCCGAGCAGCAGTTCGAGGATGCCATCGACCAAGCCGAGATATCCGTAATAAAGGCCGGATTGTAGGCTCCCCACGGTGTTGGTTCCGATCACGCGGGCGGGCTTGCGAATCTCCACGCGGGGCAAGCGCGCGGTGCGCTGAAAAAGCGCGTCGGCCGAAATGCCAATGCCGGGACAAATGATTCCTCCGAGATATTCGCCCTTCGCGGAGACGCAGTCGAAAGTAGTCGCCGTGCCGAAGTCGACGATCACGCACGGGCCGCCATATTTTTCAAATGCGGCCACGGCGTTGACGATGCGATCGGCGCCAACTTCCGCGGGATTGTCATAGTGCACGGGCATGCCGGTTTTTACGCCGGGTTCGATGAGAAGAGGCTTGGAATTGAAGTAGCGCTCGCAAACCTGGCGAAGCACGGGATCGAGCGGCGGCACGACGGATGAGATCACGATGCCACGAATGCCGGAGGCTTCAAGACTGGCCATGGAGAATAAATTGCGGAAAAGCACGCCGTATTCGTCCACGGTGCTGCCTTGTTTGGTAGCAACACGCCAGTTCGCGACCAGGCGCTCGTAGCGCGGAGAATCGTCGGTGTCTCCTGCGGGGTGAACTTTCGCAACCCGGGCAAAGACTCCGAGAACCGTATTGGTGTTGCCGACATCGAGGACAAAGAGCATGAGTCCTTACTCTACGCGGCACGGCTAAAGCCGCGCCCTTCACCTGCGATTGTGAAATTGCGCCAGAATCTCACCGCGCTCTCACTGTGCCACTCAAAATCGTCTGCACGCCTTGCGCGGTGCGCACCCGGAGAAAACCGCGATCATCCAAGCCGTCGGTGGTTCCTTCCACTCTTGAGCCATTTTCTTCGATGCGAATCTGCTTCCCTCGCACCCACGAGGAATACTCGGCAAATCTCCGCAGGATGGATTGGCGCGCGCCCCTGGGTTCGGCCAGCAGACGATATTCCTGGTCGAGCGATTTTAACAAAGCCGCGGCGAGTTCCACGCGCGACCATTCACTCCCAGTCACCATGCGCAGCGAGATGGCTTCGTCTTCCAGTTCCTTCGGAAAGCTCGAGTGATTGACGTTGATGCCGATGCCGACGACGACGTAACGCACGCGCGTGACTTCGGCATTCATCTCGGTAAGAATGCCACAGACTTTCTTGCCGCCGATGAGCACATCATTGGGCCACTTCAGGTCCGGGGTTACGCGCGGGTTGACCTGTTCGATGGCCGCGCGCACGGCCAATCCTGCCGCCAGCGCCATGACCAGCACATCCGAGGGCGGAAGCATCGGGCGTAAGACAACCGAGCAGTAAATTCCCGCGGAGCGAGCCGACTCCCACGAATTCGCGCCGCGGCCACGGCCTGCCGTTTGTTCCTCGGCCAGAAACACACTGCCCTCGGGTGCCCCCTGCGATGCGGCTGCCATGGCCGCGGTGTTGGTTGAACCGATCTTGTAGAAGTGATGGACTTGAGCATCAAAGATGGTGCCGCGAATCAGCGGCCCAAGGATTTCGGGGAGCAAGAGATCCGGCACAGATCTAAGTCGATATCCGGTGGCAGGATGACCGGCAACCTCCACACCGAGGCCGCGCAGTTGCTGAATCAGTCGCCAGACTTCGGAACGGTTGGAGGAAATTTCCTGCGCGATTTTTGTTCCACTTACCACAACCGTAGCGTGCTCCATCAACAAGCGCACGATGCGACCGAGACGAACATCGGTGGCTTGTTCATCCGGCGCGGGGGTTATCGCACCCGAAACGCGGGCCTTGCGGATTGTAGTTATCTTCGCGATAACGAGAATTATGCGGGAGTGTGAGAAAAAGCACAAACAAACCACTTACGAGCAAAGGTTTAGGGCGGCGCTGATGAGGTTTCCAACTCTACGCTGGAGTAACTCGCATACTCATATCCGCGGCGTGAGTCGAGTGCGTGAGCAGGCCGATAGAGATGAAATCCACACCGGTCTCGGCGTACTGGCGCACATTCTCAAGACGAATTCCGCCGGAACATTCCACCGGGATGCGACGCTCTAGTTTGGTGCAACGCTCAACGGCGCGGCGCACTTCCTCGACAGACATGTTATCGAGCAAAACCGCCTCCGCACCGTGTGTGAGGGCGTCTTCGAGTTCTTGCAGCGTGCGCACTTCCACTTCGATGGGCTGGGAGCCGCGGCGGTTGCGGAGTGCGCGCTCCAGCGCGGGCACGATTCCGCCGGCGAGAGCGATGTGGTTGCTCTTGATAAGGACTCCGTCGGAAAGATCGAGCCGATGATTCTGTCCACCACCGCAGCGGACTGCGTACTTGTCGATGACACGCAGGCCGGGAGCGGTTTTGCGAGTGTCAAGAATGCGCGCTTTCGTGCCGGAGACGGCTTCCACGAACTTGCGGGTCAGGGTGGCGATGCCGCTCATGCGCTGCAGGAAATTGAGGATGACGCGCTCGCAGGAAAGAATCACGCGCGCGTTGTGGCGGATCACCGCGACCGACTGCCCTTTGTGGAGGCGCACGCCATCGAAAATCTCGGGATGGGTCGTGACTTCGTAGTGCGAAGTGACGGCGCCATCGAGGGCGGCGTAAACATCGAGGATGCGGCCCACGCAGCCGATTCCGGCGAGAATGCAGTCCTCCTTGGCGAGGATGGTAGCCGACGCACGCTGGTTGGGATCGATGCACGCATAGCTGGTGGCATCGCGCGTGGCCCGGTCTTCGAGCAGCGCGTTCTCGATGATCGCCGTGATGCGTCGGCTATTAAAGTCCATAAAGCAGTTGCCAGTAGATAGCGGCCAGTTGCCAGTGACTAGACCTTAGGTCCGGCCCCGTTCAAGTCCATCCAACTGACGTTTTATTTTTTCGCGCAGCGCGACCAACTCGCCTTCTCGACGGCGCAAGCCTCCCACGACTTTTTCCGGGGCCTTGGCCAGGAATTGTTCGTTGCCTAATTGCCGCTGATTGTTCGCAAACTCTTTCTCGATTTTCTCCAGTTCTTTGTTCAACCGTTCTCGTTCGGCGGCAACATCGATCTTTCTTTCGTAGATTACGTGGACGTCGAAGCGCGCGGTGCTGCGGGCACCGGCCTGTTTGGCGAGCGAGCCTCCTACGAACGTAATCTTCTCGACGTTCGCCAAGCGCTCAACAGCGCCCTGGTTCTCTTCGATCATGGCGCGAATTGCAGGCTCGTGGGCGAATACTTCGACCTCGACCTTCACCTTGGGTTCGACCTTCAATTCGGCTCTGACATTTCTTATATTCACGATCAGATCCTGTAGGATCGCCATCTCGGTTTCAGCGGCGAGATTGAATTGACTTTCGCTCGCCTGGGGATATGCTGCGAGGGCAATCGATTTCAGCGGCGGGCGTCCCTCATAAATCGCCTGCCAGATTTCCTCCGTGATGAAGGGCATTACCGGATGCAGAAGGCGCAAAGATGCGTCGAATAATGTGACCAGATTGGCGCAGGCGATGCGGGCTTCAGTTTTGTCCGCGCCGCCCTCGAAGTTCAGACGAGGCTTGGTCAATTCCAGATACCAGTCACAGAATTCGCCCCAGAAAAAATCGTAGATGCGGTTGGCCGCTTCGTGGAAGCGATAGGTTTCAAGGGCGTCGTTCACTTCCGCGGTGACGCGATTGAAGCGGGAAAGAATCCAGCGGTCTTCGAGGGTGGTCGCCTGAAAACCGGCAACGCCGCCTTCTGGATGCGAGCTACCGGGACCGCGTCCTGGCTGGTCCCACTCAAATCCGATTCTGTCTACATTCATGAACATGAATCTGGCGGCATTCCAGATCTTGTTGGCGAAGGCGCGATAGCCCTCGGTCCGGCTCTCGTTGAAGGCGATGTCAGTGCCGGGAGCAGCCATGGCTGCAAGAGTGAAGCGGGTTGCATCGGTTCCGAAACGCTCGATGATCTCGAGAGGATCGATCACGTTGCCTTTGGTCTTCGACATCTTCTGCCGCTCGGCGTCGCGGACGAGGGCGTGAATATAAACATGGCGGAAGGGGACGCTATCGTTCCTTTTGTCGGCGAATCCGCTGGCCTTCTTGATCGCCGGATCCTGTTCGTGTCCTTGCATGAAGTGGCAGCCGAACATGATCATGCGCGCCACCCAGAAGAAGAGAATTTCGTAGGCGGTGATGAGCAGCGTGGTGGGATAGAAAACTGCCTGATCACGGGTTTTTTCGGGCCATCCTAGAGTCGTAAACGGCAAGAGTCCGGACGAGAACCAGGTATCGAGCACGTCGGTATCCTGCTCGAGCTTTGATGCGCCGCATTTTGGGCACTTCGTGGGCACCTCGCGCGCGACGATGATTTCCCCGCAAGCGCAGCGCCACGCGGGAATCCGATGTCCCCACCACAACTGTCGCGAGATGCACCAGTCGTGGATGTTGTTCATCCAGTTCAAATAAATTTGTTTGTAATTTTCCGGGACGATGGTGATTTCGCCACTCTCGACGGCTTCAATGGCTTTCTGCGCCAGCGGCTGAATTTTGATGAACCACTGCTCTGAGAGGCGCGGCTCAACCACCGTGCCGCAGCGGTCACATTTGCCGAGGGAGAGCGCGTAATCCTTCTCGGAAACGAGGAATCCTTGTTCCTGTAAATCGGCGAGCACGCGCTTACGGGCCTGGTAGCGGTCGAGGCCCGCATACACACCGGCGTTCTGGTTCATGTGGGCGTGCTCGTCCATGACGTCGATCTGCGGCAGGTTGTGGCGCTTGCCGGCTTCGAAGTCGTTGGGATCGTGCGCGGGCGTCACCTTCACGGCGCCAGTGCCGAATTCAGGCTGCGCGAGTTCGTCAGTGACGATGGGGATCTCGCGATTCATCAGCGGAAGCAGAACTTTCTTCCCGTGGAGATGCGTATAGCGCTCGTCTTTCGCATTGACGGCGATGGCGGTGTCGCCAAGCATGGTTTCCGGACGCGTCGTCGCGACGGTGATGAACTCGGGTTTTTCTGAGGAAGAGCCGCCGATGACCGGATAACGAATCTCCCAGAGTTTTCCGGCAACGTCTTCGTGCTTCACTTCAAGATCGGAAATAGCGGTCTCGCAGCGCGGGCACCAGTTGACGATGTACTTTCCACGATAGATCAGGCCTTCCTCATAGAGGCGGACGAAGACTTCGCGCACGGCGCGGGAGAGATTCTCGTCCATGGTGAAGTATTCGCGGTCCCAGTCGACGGAGGCCCCGAGGCGCTTCATCTGGTCGAGGATGGCGCCGCCGTAATGGCGCTTCCAATCCCAAACGCGCTCGATGAATTTTTCGCGGCCCAGGTCGCGGCGCTTCTTACCTTCTTTGGCGAGGTCGCGCTCCACCATCATTTGGGTGGCGATGCCGGCGTGGTCGGTGCCGGGCAGCCACAGAGTGATGAAGCCGCGCATGCGGTGCCAGCGCACGATGATGTCCATCTGCGTCTGGTTCAGCATGTGGCCCATGTGCAGGCGCCCGGTAACGTTGGGCGGCGGCAACAGCAGGGTGAAGACGGGGCGCGTTTCACCCTCGGGCGGTGTAGGGACGGAGAAAAGCTTCTCTTTGATCCAGTACTCCGCCCAGCGGGTTTCGATCGCGCCGGGCTCGTAGGATTTGGGCAAGTCGTGGGACATAGGTTCGGAAATCAGCAGTTCGCAATTGCTGGCGAAAGCCTTTACCGCAGGGGACACGGGGGATCACTGGTGGATCTTTCCGGTGGTCTATTTAGCCTCTGGAGTCGGACGACCGCCATCAATCGTCATTGCTGATGAAGTTTGATCTTACAGGCGCGGGAAAAGAAGGGTCAAACGGCCAAAGGGGTGGTGTAAGGAGACGGCAAAATGCCCCTCCCCCCTCCGCTGAGCTAAACCCCTCCGATTTTGACTTGGGCCGGGCCCGCCCGCGCGTGGGGCTGGGTTCCCACGCCTAGACGCGCTTGCGCACGAGGAAAGGCGACGCGACGTGGGTAGAAGCGAAACCCTAACTTCCTACAGGAGTACAGATTGGATTAGTATTCTCGTGTATACATGACCGCGACACTCACGAGATTCCGCGTAGAGGGCCTCCATGGTCGACCGCGAACCATTGACATTCCGATTAAAGATAACCGCCTGGTGTTGGTCGGAGAAAATGGGATTGGGAAGAGCACGGTCGCAAATCTTCTGTACTACTGCCTGACACAGCAATGGCGAAGGACTGTTGAGTACAAGTTTGCAGCCATTCAGGTCGATGTCTCGGGAGAGACGGTACGGTTCGAACATCAAGAATGCGAGTTGTTGGCTGCACATACCACCTCTCAGCTGCAAAGGGAAATCCGGCTTCGGCGTCATTATCCATCCCACATCGTGCGCGACGTTTCGCGTCAGGCTGTTCAAGAGATGCTTTTCTTTGAAGGCGACGACGAGTCTGCCATTCATCGGCTTAGCGACGTTGCCAATCTGCCGCGATCTTTGGCGCGGGACATGTGGATCGAGTTGAGAGAATCTAGAGACATAAAGCTCAAGAAGCCTCTGCTGCAACAGGTTAAGAGATTATCAAATTGGACGTTTGGCCAGTTTCTCTACCTCCCGACGTATCGACGGATTGAACAAGATCTAAAATCGATTTTTCGCGGCATCGAGATAGAGGAAAAGGTTCGGGAATTTCGCGAACGCTTTAGGCAGCGGGAGCGTTCCTCATATATTGAACTTGTGGAATTCGGTATGGAGGACGTTGATAAAACAATTCAGGTCCGAATGTCCCAGATCAAAGAAAGTGTGAGAAACGGGTTAAGCGCCCTTACCGGAACTTACTTACGGGAGGTTATCAGGGGACTTCAGGATAATCCAGATGTTTCAGTCTTGCGGTCTTTAGACCCGAGCGCTTTCCAGTCCATGTTTGCCCGAATCGACGATGCGATATTGCCCGCATCTGACAAGAAAATGCTTCAGTCAAAGATCGAGGATATTCGGACTGGCTATACTGTCGGCCCTGATGATCGCGTCATCGCCCATTTCTTGTCAAAGCTAGTCGCTCTTTACAAAGAACAGCAGGCCAACGAAAGCGATGTAAGAGATTTTGTCCAGCTCTGCAACGTGTATCTGACTGGCAAAGAATTCGTTTACAACGATTTGAAGTATGAGATTTATGTTAGACAAGCTGCTTTAGAATCCGACAAAGAGACCGAGTCGCGGTTAGAGCTAAAAGTTTTGTCTTCGGGAGAGAAACAAATCGTTTCATTGTTCTCACATATCTATCTTTCAGGAGAGCATAGCTTTTTTGTAGTAATCGACGAGCCGGAGCTGTCGCTATCCGTGCCGTGGCAAGAAAGATTCTTGCCTGACATTCTTGCAACTGGGCGGTGTACGGGAGTCGTGGCTGTCACGCATTCTCCGTTCATCTGGGATAACGATTTAGAGCCGTACGTCCGGTCCCTTGCCGAATTCATTGAGCCTGCCAATGTCATTCAGTGACCTGCTGCGACAATCAAGATCGACGCCGGTTGCGGCAGTGCATAAATTCCTTACGAATTACGATCCGAGCAATGATCGGCGAGCGTACGCATTTGTTGAAGGCGAACCGGACAGAGCTTTCTATCGAGCGCACCTGCAACGATATGTTGAGCGAACATCGGATATTTACATTTACAACTGTGAAGGCAAAAAGGAAGTTTATGCAACATTTCAAAAAGTTATTGCTCGCTTTCCGAGATGTCGCGGTGTGTTGTTTTTCGTCGACAAGGATGTTGATGACATACTCGGCGCACTCTGGCCGACTGATCCACGGATATTCGTAACCGAGTGGTATTCGATTGAAAATTACTTGGTGGAGAAGAATGCCCTTCTCCGATATTTTGGGGACTACGTTAAAGTCAGACGAGTCGATATAACGCTTGACGCTATAGCCGAAGACTTCGAGCGGCAGAGGGAACTCTTCTATCGGATTACTGCGCCGATAATGGCGTGGATCATTGTGGTGAGGCGTGCGGGGAATAGACTTCTCTTGGCTGACGTTGATATGTCGCGGTTCTGCACTCTATCCAATGACGGAACATCTCGGAAAAGACGTAAGGGCACGCTTGTTTACCTGCATCACGTGACACAGATGGCAGCGTTGAACAGCGTGTGGCGAAGTGTTAGACGAACCCAAAGCGATCTACGGCATCTCACCCCAAAACGATACATTCGGGGCAAATTTGAGGGGTGGTGGTTTGTCCAATTCATTAACCGAACCGTCGACCAGTTGGTCAAGGTTGCTGGTGAGAGCGGAGGATCGGTATCCGTTTCAGTGTCGCTAAATGTGAACAACTATGTTCAACTGATGGCCAATCGATCTCTACGCCTCCTTCGCTGAACGGCTTTTTGGAATTCCACCTTCGCAGGAGCATCAAGACGAAGCGAATGATGACGTGCGGTCAGAGTCCATTCTACAGCGGCTTCTTCGTCGTCTCGGCTTCAAGTGAGTTCTTAATCTGGGGACCGCACCGTCGAACGCAGGGCTTCGCGCCCCATTTGCTTGCTCTGCCCAGAACGTTGCTTCACAGCGAGAAAGCAGGACTACCTGATCTGAATATCTCCGGGAACGGGGATGCGTGCCACAGTGAACTCTCCTATTGCTATCGGTTTTCATGTACCAGGCCAGCCGACCGTGCCACAGAGCTTTTGCATCGTAGCTTAATCACTTAGGAGGTTAACCCAATCAGCCTCGCCAGTGATTCCCAAAGCATCGGATCGGGCGCCTTCGGCCAGCGCTGATCGTAATTCAAGCGATGGGCACAAGCGCTTTCTGCGTCTCGCGAGGGAAATTGATCTAGGCCTGGGAGAGCGAAAATTCCTCCCGTCCGGTACTAGTGCGTAGTGCATACGTCGGGCGCAGGGGGGCAATTCAAGGGAACAGAACTGGACGCGGGGTTTGTACTATTCGACCGGGTCGCCGAACTAGAACTCGGCAAGGAAGGCAACGGCATGGCGTTCGGTAGGGATGGATAGTAACCGGGCGCGTAGGGCGGTGGGTTGGTGGTATAGTTCCATGAATTGCAACCACTGGCGTCGAGCAGAGTCCCACGCTGCTCTGCGTTCGGCTCGACGATCGGCTAGTTCTTGATCGATTTCTCTGCGTCGTTGCTCATCAGCTTTTTGCTGCTCAGCCCTCAGTTTGGCTTCCTCTTGACGTGTCTTGCTTGCAATCTTGTATGCTTCAATTCTCTGTTCCTCCAAAGCAGCTTGCCTTTGCTGGTCTGCGCGTGCCAAAGCCAGAATCGCGGATGGGGACTTGAAAATATTAGTCGCCTGATTCTGAAAGGCCCCTTCCAAGGTTGCTCCTGACACACTTCGATTCTCATTCTCCCAATCGGCATTCCTTTGTGTGCTCGAAACTTGACTTGCTTGATTCTGAAACTGCTGTTCCAAGCTTAGTTGGCCTCTCTCACCGCGTGTTTCTTCATTGACTGTGTGCCCCCAACAACTGAACGAAGAATCTGAATTCGGCGATGCCTGCTGGGTATTTATATCAACCGACTTACCGACATTGTCTAATATTTCCTTTTCTTGGCGCCATCTGGTTGATCAGGCTCACCGATTTGTCGGTGGCGAACTGAGACGCATCGTTCTTATTGCCACGGTTGTTTATATCCCTAGCTACGCCCGTCACACCGTCAATCTGCTGGTCCACATCTTTGGATCGAAGCTTGTTTATGTCATCAACGGCGTTTTCGGCGGCCTCATACGCATCCAGCTCCTTTTCATAATCGCGGTAGTACTGATCGCAGGCTATGCCATTCGATGGATGGTAAACTATGTAGCCGAAGTCTGAGCAGTGTTTATCAGGATTATAAGCTGGACTCTCGCTACCCGTATTCTTGGGCTGCTGGGCGGCCAAGGAAATCGACATTATCACAACGCCGGAAATAGCAAAGAATGATTTCACTGAACACCTCCAAAACCAGAACCTTCGGCAGTTCATTTCTTCGTCTCTCCGGAGCCTTTTTTCTGGTTTTCGCTAGGAATTCCTCAAATTGGGCTATTCCTTCTCCCTCGCCACGAAGAAATTCCACGTAAACTCGTGCAGTCACGGGTACCAACACAAGGCGCTGGATTGCCTCGTCTATATCACCATTGACAATATCGGATGAATACATCTTCACTGTGTTGAGATACCGTGGACCGATCAACAGAGCTCCCCGGGCGTATCCAACATCGTGGGGGGTTGCTCCCGTCACTGGCAGGCGGGCACAATGTTTGAGTCTTCTTCGCATTCAGCATACTTGAAGTTCTCAGACATTGTGACGGCATATCGATGAATTACACCGGGGGAAACGCACAGCCGCGTAAGTGCGCAGCTATAGCGACTCCAGTCGCCTGGGCACACGTCGTTATCTCTAGGTAGTTTTGGATAAAGGGAGATGGTATTCTTCCAACGAACTTAGGTGAAGCGGTGCAACCGGGATGCTGCTTTTCATCCACTGCTCAACTTCATCGGGAACGGTCGGTCTCCATTGCGAGTAATCACGCATTCCTCTATCCTGTTCTATTTCAACGGGGGTAATCCGATGCAGTATACCCTGCATGTCATCGTCTGATGAGACAGCGATTGTGTCGCCTTTTGAACCCCAGTAAACCACCCGTATCCAGTACCCGTCCTGTATCCACCACCCGCGTTTGCTTTGGCAAAGCCCGCGATCGTAAAACGCTGTGTCGAGAATCCATTCAGCGGGTACAACCGTATGCCTTATCGTACAATACGCTTCCATGCGTACACCAGTATGGAGGTCCGGCGATGTACACAGACGGATGACTCCGCCGCACTCATAACGCGTCCAAGCCAGCGGGACAAACGTCTTAAAGCGGAATCGCGGAATCCTGCGAGGCTAAGAACGTCGGCCTAAGGAGAAGCGCAACAGCGAACAAAACGGCCGTGAAGATTTTCGACACGCATGCTCTAGAAGCCAAGACCATGGAAGCACCTGCAACTTTAGGCCCAAATTACGCGGATAATAAGCTAGGTTTGATGCACTGTCAATTGCTTGAATCTAATGTGGGTTTAGTCAGAGCACTTCCCGTCGTCGGGCATTTGACAACTTGCAGCCATCAAGCCATCGAACAAATTCATTGTACGAGTTCCGCTTCACAGGCAACCCGCGAACTAGTTTCCTGATGAAGTTCTTGCGATCAAATCCGCTTTCGCGCGCGCATTTGTTGATCCCGATGCTGCTAATTGCTGCCTTTACGTCCTCAGTCGCGACAACTTTGCCTTTTCGCCCATATTCGGTCGAAGAAAACTCCAAAATGCTGATTTCGTCGCCTTCTTCCCATTTGCGATCTGTTTCCTTACCGACGTAACGAATCTCTCCCGCGATCACGTGCGCACGCCTAAGCAATCCGCTTGTATCTGCTTTGCATGGCTGGCCATCCGGCGCTAGGCTTTTCGCTTCCGGATGCTGCTGATACTGGATCAACAGATGTGCGAATTGCGAAGGAAAGACCGCGTTGTAAGGAACATTGCCATTCGTTTTCTTGCAATTGAGCATTTTGTATTTCTTGCCGTTGTGCACATTGACGCATTCCAGGTCAAACCACCGCTCTTGTTTCGATGAAAACGCACACACCAGAAGAACTTTCTCGTTTGACTGTCGATGGAATGCGTATCCAAACAGGGGATCAACCATAGGCAGCAAGAGAAAGTTGTATGGGCGTGCGATTCCCCACTCGCCGAGCATTTCGAACGTTGATGCGGTCATAGTTAGCCGCACATCTGCGGAACGTAGAGCCAAGATGGTGTCTTTGGCAGTTTCAACGCGCCTCTCGGATGCGATGTAATCCCTATAGCTCATAAATCCAGAACGGTACGTCTTTTCCCCCAATTCTTTGGAGAGTCCTGCGGCGGGGTAGAGAAATCCAATTCCGTGTGCCTTCTGTCAACGATTGTAATGCTCGATTTGCCTGTTGTTTTGTATAACGCGTAGTGCTTCGCGGCAATGCTGTAGCCATATAGTTGGCGTCTGGCTTTAGCGGGATGGAATCAATGTAATTTGAGCGGTTTCCACGCAGGCTCAGAATCGATCCTTTTACCGCTTTTCGGTCGTAAGGATTTAATGAGGTGAATTTGTCTGCTATTTTCTCGCGTTTCTGCCGACGGCAGCATTTTTCGCCGATCTCACTTCCCGGCGTATGTTGAGTGATCCACCGTTCTTGGAGCTTACGATTGCAAGCGAATCGGTGCTCGCAAAACAAGTATGTGCCCTTTTTTCTGTTTACGCATTCCTTCTTATCGCGAGCAACAACCGCCCTGCAGAAGTGATCATCGAAGCCAATGGCAGGAAGAACCATATGGTCCGGCTTTCTCAATTACATCTTGCGAATCAGAGAATTTCTTGTCTCCTGAGTACACTTCGAGCGAAACGTTGTTTTTCTGTAATTAGGGAACGAGCTCAACGAAGAATCCGTAAATCGACTTGCGAGTAATCTTCAGCTAGTAGTAGAGTTTCTTGTCTGCTTTGTTGAGCTTTCGTTGCTCGATCACTTTGCGGAACAGATCATCCTTGTAAGGGTTGATTAGACCATGCTCCCACGCAGGTTCGCCGTTTTCATGCCAGCTTGCTTGCCGTGTGGCACCATGCGAATTGCGCGAAGGATACGCGGAGGCCTTTCCTGTTCGGATTGCAGATGCAATCACGTCACAACCTGCAAACCAGAGCGGAGTCGTGGAGGTTAGGCAATCGTTGCCGATGTTCTGCGCACTCCGTCGAATACATTAGGGTCACTGGTGCCGTAGTCGCGCTGCCAGAGTGAAGACCTGAATGGCAAACGGATCATAATCAATCTAGAGATATTTGTTTGACTAGCCGACGAATGTTAGCGGTGTCTGTGCGCAAACAGCTCGCCCGTCAGGACAGTAAAGTGCATCAGCAAGGCCAGGACAGGCGTACTTCCTGAAATCGAGAACGACGGGAACCTCAGTGCAACGTATTTAGTCTTGGATCGCACAGTCATACATCAAGCCAATTTTTGAGTGTAACTCCAAATTTCTCTGCAGGCCGAATGATGCCCGATTGCGTCAAGATAACTCTTTGCCACGCTCGCCGGGGAATACGTGTTACACGGCCTCAAACCGATGGGTAACGCTCGTCGAATTCCCGTTTCAGCGCATTGAGTGCATCCGATCCCCGCGCAGCGCGCCATCCTGTCGCGTGATTTCGATTTCTTTGACCAACAACTTTGCCGTCGGTTCGCGAACATCGATTTTCTGGTGCTCGGTTTGGAGCTCTTCGCAGAGACGCTTCAGCGAGAATGATCGGTTGAATAGCGCCCAGGCAAGAGTTCGCCAGGTTGAAGAAGTGCGCCTTGCCTTTGTCCTTCCATTCCTCCTGACTTTCCACGGCTTCGCCAACCGAATGAATGCTTTCTTGCTGTCAATGGGCGTGATCAGTATGCGTGGAATGTTTCGGTTCTTCTTCTCCGTTTGCATACTGCGACATCGTGAGCGACCATTCGTGATGTTCTCCTCTCGGTAAAAGCGAATGCGAGACGCGAAGGTCGCACGGCAAGTTCTAGAGCGGCTACATGGGTTGGATTGATCCGCAAGGCAAACCTTTCGTCATAATTCTGAATGAATAAAACGGAATTTCGGGTGGAAACGCCCTTGCATCGGAAACAGCCGTCCGCGAGAGTCATAATCACCCTTACGCATGTACGCCAATCCTCTGCCATAAAGAAGAATCAGCATTATGCGTTGTTTTCTGAGTTCGCAGAGGCGGAAAACGCCGAAAGTCAATGATTGATCTGCAGTGAATGCGTGTTTCCGTGTCACAAATGAGAGCGTGACGGGGCCATTTCTGGGTAGATCGTAGTCAGTTAGATTTGCGTATTTATTCTCTTATTGGCTGTTACAGCATAAGCGCGTACGAATATGTCAGTGTAGTTCTCGGTTCCGTTTGGTCCTCCCGTTGTTTTCTTGACTTGCTTCTCCATTGCCTCAACTACTACATCCACATTCCGACCATGTGAGCTTTCAGTGCCTGTACCTGGCCGAGAACGTGTTGCTTTCTGTTTTTTGAAATCGACACCTGCTCGCCGACAGTTCGCGTGGAAACTGGGCATGATATTGGCAGTAAATAGGAAGCCATATCTCAGGAACGTGTTTTCTCCTTTCCCACGTGGTTGTCTTCGAGTGGTTGCGAACTGCCGCAGAAACACTGCTCCGCACAATCGGGGCAACGCTTGCGCGTTCGCTTCGATTTCATGCCGCGCCACCTGCAGGTGAGCGGTAAAGGGAATATGGAAGTATTTCTTTGTGGGCTTGCTCGACCAGAATATATTTGGGGTCTGTTATGAGTTCAACACCAGCGATCTTTCTGCAGCCAAGCAGCCATGGCATTGCGATCACCCCGAAGTAAACGGTTCACTGCTTTGTAGTTGGCGAATTTGCTCGCCGTTTTTATCTGTGCCGTCACGTCCCGGGGGACCATCAGTACCGGGAATCGGCAGGTATCGGATGAGTCGGCTCACTTTTCGCAGCGCGAATGCGTCCGCCCGGCGGCTTGAGGTGCAGCGCATGATCGTAGTCCTGAATTCTTTTTTTTTTTTTTTTTTTTTTTTTTTTTTTTTTTTTTTTTTTTTTTTTTTTTTTTTTTTTTTTTTTTTTTTTTTTTTTTTTTTTTTTTTTTTTTTTTTTTTTTTTTTTTTTTTAAAAAAAAAAAAAAAAAAAAAAAAAAAAAAAAAAAAAAAAAAAAAAAAAAAAAAAAAAAAAAAAAAAAAAAAAAAAAAAAAAAAGGCTTGATCGTAAGTTCCCTTATAGGTGTTTGCAATCCCGCGATCATAGAAGGCCCTGGCTGAATCCGGGTCCAGTAGCAAAAAAAAAAAAAAAAAAAAAAAACCCCCCCCCCCCCCCCCCCCCCCCCCCCCCCCCCCCCCCCCCCCCCCCCCCCCCCCCCCCCCCCCCCCCCCCCCCCCCCCCCCCCCCCCCCCCCCCCCCCCCCCCCCCCCCCCCCCCCCCCCCCCCCCCCCCCCCCCCCCCCCCCCCCCCCCCCCCCCCCCCCCCCCCCCCCCCCCCCCCCCCCCCCCCCCCCCCCCCCCCCCCCCCCCCCCCCCCCCCCCCCCCCCCCCCCCCCCCCCCCCCCCCCCCCCCCCCCCCCCCCCCTAAACCTGGTCATAGTCCCGGATGGCGAGTTGTCGTAATCCTTCTTTTCACATAGGCATTGGCGCGCGCCAAAAAAAAAAAAAAAAAAAAAAAAAAAAAAAAAAGAAACGCATCGCCATATTCCGTTTAAGACGCAGCGTCCTGATCGAAATCCTCAATGGCACGGTCGTACGGGCCTGCCGACTGTTATCAGCAGCCGACAAGCCCTAACTACCGCAGGAGGAATCAGCTCCCATGGCAGCTTCAGGTACCCTACCGCAAGCCGCACTCTTCCCGCAAATCTCCAATTGGCAGGAGTGGCGTTTTGACGCTCTCCGGTTTTGGAATCAAAGTTCGAATGCAATGTGGCCATCTCGAAACTGAGGATGGCATTGGCCCGGAGCGTCGCAAAGATCAGGCTGCACGCGTGAGTCACGGGCTGCGCAGGCTGGTAATGATCGGAAGCGACGGCTTCATCACGCTTGAAGCTCTGCGCTGGATTTCGGACATGGAGCCGCGTTCGTAATGCTTGACCGCAGAGGCAAGGTGCTCGCCGTCACTGGTCCGGTTGCTCCATCAGATGCCAAACTCCGGAGAGCGCAAGCGCTCGCGCTCGGCAATGGAACGGCGCTCAAGATTTCCAAAGAACTCATTTCTCAGAAACTCGCCGGACAGGAGCTACTCGTGCGGGATATGTTGCACGATCCTGCGACAGCAGACGCGATTGCTCGATTCAGAACAAAGTTACCGAGTACCGAGAGTATCGAGGGTGTAAGGCTGAGTGAAGCGCAGGCAGCGAAGCTATACTGGCAGTCATGGGCTGGCCTACCGATTCGCTGGCCCCGAAAGGATGAACGGCGCGTACCCGAACATTGGAAGAGCTTTGGCTCTCGTATCTCACCCTTGACCCACAGCCCGCGTTTGGCCTCTAGTCCGCCGAATGCCCTGCTCAATCTTCTGTACGCACTTTTGGAAAGCGAATCGCGACTTTCTGCCGCTGCAATGGGCCTTGATCCCGGTATCGGCTTCCTTCACGTGGACACGCCTAACAGGGATTCACTCGCTTGTGACCTGATGGAAGTCTGCCGGCCCGGGTGGACGCATTCGTTCTTAATTGGCTTCAGAATGAGCCTCTTCGCAAATCGGACTTCTGGGAAGATCGTAATGGGAACTGCCGCATCACGTCATCATTGGCAATCAAGCTCTGCGAGACTTCGGACACGTGGCGCAGATTGGTGGCTCCGGTAGCAGAATACGTCGCACAAGAGACTTTGGTCCTCCGTGTCCAAACCAAATTCTACATCCAAGCTTGCTCGGCAACTGATCGCGACTCGCCTTACGCAGCGGAACAAAGGTGAAGTAAAAGGCAGCAATGTACCAAAATAAAACGGCCGAAACCGGAGCACGTTTGTAGCGGATGCGGCAAACCTATCAAGGCTGAGAGAAACCATTGTGCGAACTGTGCTATTGAGGGAGCAACCAAACGCCTTGGGGACGCCGCTCAAATTGGGCGAATAGCGGCACGGAGCCCGGAAGCGCGCGCAAAACATGTGGCTTCGCGGCGACGGCACGCAGAAGCATCCTCGGCTTGGGACGCATCGAAGCAACCAGGCTGGCTTACGAGCGAAGTGTTCTCGCAAAGAATCCAGCCGCTGCTCGCAGGTGTATCAACCTCGGTCATTCGATCCTGGATAGGAGTATCCCGCTGGTACGCGAGCCGGATTCGCCAGGGCTACCGCCCGCATCCGAGGCATTGGGAAGCCTCGCCGAACTGGTGGGTCTCCCCTGTGCACGTCGTTCCTGACCCGAGTGAGTTCCGAGCATGCATGCTAAAAAAAAAATAGCCTGTTCAGGATCACTCTACCCTGCCTCCATTCCTCCGGTCGGGAACTCGACCCTCTCTCGGGAGGCTGCCTCCATTCCTCCGGTCGCAACCGACCCTCTCCGGGAGGTGGCTGGCCCGAAAGCAGGTCAGATGCTCCAATTAGAATTATCAATGTGTTTTTTTTTTTTTTTTTTTTTTTTTTTTTTTTTTTTTTTTTTTTTTTTTTTTTTTTTTTTTTTTTTTTTTTTTTTTTTTTTTTTTTTTTTTTTTTTTTTTTTTTTTTTTTTTTAAAAAAAAAAAAAAAAAAAAAAAAAAAAAAAAAAAAAAAAAAAAAAAAAAAAAAAAAAAAAAAAAAAAAAAAAAAAAAAAAAAAAAAAAAAAAAAAAAAAAGATCAGCGACGCAGAGACGTTTTTTTTTTTAAAAAAAAAAAAAAAAAAAAAAAAAAAAAAAAAAAAAAAAAAAAAAAAAAAAAAAAAAAAAAGTAAGAAGAAAAAGCCACGCCCAGGGCGCGGAAGATAGAGGGATCGTTTATGGCTCGGATTGCCATCGTTATCGCCAATTCCATCACTGCACAGCCACGCAGCGCGGTCTTGGAATTGGCGAGGTAAAGAGGGCAGCGGATCAAGTCTGCGAATTGCTTGAGGGTCTGCATCAGAGTTTAGATTTGAGGCACATCAATTGTTAGATGCGAGACCATCGCGCATCTCGCAGAGCTAGACCGAGCTGGTAACCGATGCCGATCCGCCAGCTCTCTGCTTGTCGTGTATTACTTTGGACATGCTCGGCGCGAGCCGGCGGATTGGCTTTCGTCCATCGCGGGTCGTCGAAAGAAAAGCAAGAATCGCTGCAATTCCAGCGTATGTTCTATCGTGTTATGTCAGCGGACCCGACTAATGCTTTGTTTTTATTGGACTGCTGTTACGCAGGTGCTGCCGGGAAGCATGCTGCTCAGTTGCCGAAAATCGCTACTGTTTAATTGCTTGCACGACTGCCGGCACACGAGCTCTATGGGAGAATCGGGGAGACGCTCCAATCGGAATCTTCACCTCTACAGTTCTCGATGGCTTCTTCAATCCGGCGGCGGCGGTTTCAAACGTAGATGACCGAATTACTGCCGAAAGTCTTTTCGAATTTGTGAAGAGTGAAACGATGCAACTGACCGATGGAGCGCAGGAACCCTATATTGCAGGAAAGCTCGCACAACCCATTTCTCTCTACACTGAAATCCCCGTTGTTATTCCCGGGATCACGACGGGAATGTCGTCGAAGAGTGCCTAGTCAAATATGCGCATGATTATGGCGATGTTATGGCGAAAGAGCTTCGAGATCTTCACACCTTGTATATTGCAGCCCTGTCGCGAGATCGACGAGTTTTCATTACAAACTCATGGATCGCGACGGCAGAATATCGCAGCGCCCGGCGAACTGGACAGTGCTTCGCAAATATGTCTCCTTCTTGAGAGCCATCAATGTCGTTGATTCTGATGATCTCAGACTGACGCATCGAGGAGAAGAATTGAACGACAATCCCGAAAACACTTACAACATAAAATTGCTTAATCTCATTGAGGTTTATCTGGATCGATACGGGCTAAGTCGAGATGAACTTAAAGCAATGATGCAGCGCGTGTTGCGACGAAGATGGCTTCCCACTCGGTCTAATGTCCTAAGCACCTTTACAAAACGTCCCATAAACGAAAGCCACCTCGGACTTGTGCTGGATTTGTTAGGCAACGTTGGTGTAATCGGTACTCTAAAGCGAAAAGAACAGGTCTATTTTCCCTGGGGCAGCGCAAATCAAGCACGCTGAGGCTTTCCTAATAATATCTCTCCTGGTTCCCTACTCCCACGGCGACGATGCAGAGGGAGCGGGCTACGCTCTGTTTGAAATTGATCGAGTGCGAATTATTTTGCAGCCAAGCTAGAAGCTAGTTTGAGATCTGTGGCCTTAACGCCAGGGAAATCAATGGAAGTCGAATATAGTTTTAGCCTCACACCGTCCACCGTAGAGTTGACCAAGTCAGGGATAGCAACACCACCAGAACCCCCATACCACGTAAACCCTTTGAGCGTCATAAACTCCGGATATCCAATAGGATCGATGCTAGCCGCAGCCGTATCAGCCCCGATCCCTCGGTCAACTGTAACGCTGCGAATCGTGCCGCTGGCAGCGAGATCAGGACCCCTTGCGGTCCACGTCCCGATGACCTCAAGGTAATAGCAAGAAAAATTACAATTCACCGTGAGAAATCGACCAAGCTGGAAGTCGCCTCCCGCGCCCGGCAATAGTGTTACCTCGGGAGACGGACCGGACGTGGACACGATCACAAAGAAAGACACTCCCAATTCGATGGGAATTGGTTTTTCACCGAAGCGAGGCGCGAAAAGCCCAGAGAATTTCCGAGTGATGAAAGGTGTTCGAAACTCGATCTGTTCGTAGCGTGCAGCGGTTTGGGAGACCGAAAGTTCGACATGAAGTGTCCCACCCGCTTCCTCGATTTCTTCGTTGCCGAAGGAGCCCGAGAGCTGCATGGTTAGACTCTTGCCGTTTAGCGGAATCGTCCCTGCGACCGTCGTCCATTCGCGCTCGTTGGCAGCGTCGCCCCGTGGCGTCTCCAGCTTTTTCTGTTCAATTTCACCGCTAGATACGCTCATTATCGGATTCCACACTGGTACGAGTTTGGCGCTGACTTGGCGTGCGCGGTTCAAGAAAAAGAATTCTCCTTCGCTCTGTTTCGCCGACAAGTCACCAAGTTGAGGGCACTGCTTTTGATCCGTCGAGATCTGGACTTCCCGTCTGAGATAGGCGTAAAGCTCGGTTGCAGTGATGATGCCGTCGCCTCCCTCGGGGAATCGATCTGCCGCGCCCCCGAGCCCCGCCAATAGCGTCTCAAAAAATACGCTTCCAGGTCCAATTCGGCTATCGCTCCATGTTCTCTCATTCGCAGCCCCCGCCGTAATTGCATGAGCTCCTGGATGCTTTGGCAGATAGCGACCGCCAAACGACGTGTTAGTGAGGAAAGCACCAGCGTAACAGGAATTTAGAAGGACCAAGACTTGATAGCCAGAGCGAACGACTTCATCAATCAATGCTCGCACTTGTCCTAAATTGATCGCCGAAGCCTTGTCTGCAAAACTAATCGCGGAACTCCGGAGCAAGAAGGATTCATCTCGATCTAGGAATCCGTGCCCGCTGTAAGCAAATAGGAATCTGGACTTAGGAAATTTGGCAACCCGGCGAGAGAAGTACTCATGCAAGAAATAAGACAGATTTTCGAGATTCATGTCGTCATCCCACAGAACGACAATCTCGTCAAAGAATTCTTCTTTTTGTAGATAAGAGACCAACTCGTCTCGATCGAACTGAGCCGGTCTCAACTCTCTCGAACCGATAGGCAGTCGGTGATAGTGGGAAACACCGGCTACCAAGGCAAAACTTCGGCCTACATCTTCTCCCGTCATCCCAATCAAATTTAAAGCCTTTTCGGCCATCGATCTGTGATCGACGTAGTAGGCGAAGAATCTACGGTATTTCTCCGGGACTGGTGGATCGGTTTGGGCCTGAGCGACCGGGAAGACAACGCCCCACACAAACACGAGAAGAACATATAGACTTAACCTACTTAATCTTGGGCCGTGCATGTTCGAACACCGTCCTCCAGAAAAACCCATTCTGAAACGCGAGGCAAGCCAAACAGATTACCTGGATCGATTCAATATCAGACTGGTTTTCAACAGTTCCGAAAAGAGGCAACAGGACCATAGGCGAGACGAGTAAAGGCCTTACGAATGACCTCCATGAGAAAGCCTCTTTGAGATAGAAAAAATAGTTTGCCACCATTCCGAACAGAACAAAGACGAACATGATCACAACTGTAAAAATCCGCGGCACAGAAGAAAACGATTCCCTCGCTGCAGGAAAGCCTGTACTTAAATGAACTACAAGAAATGCCGCGATTACGCCGAAGAGCTCTCTCCAGAACCTTTCGAAACAGCGGTACACTACGCCATCGATGACGATTAGTAGCAAATACGAAACAAAACACGCGAGCAGGATGGATGTGATTAGTGGAGGCATGAACTCCTAGGTGGCAACACTTTACGATGCCCAACCGCACATACCTGTCGAGAACGTGCGATTGTACTCATTGGGAATTGCAGCCGCTATTGCTTCGCGGCGCACGGGCGAGCGGACCCTGGCCAAGATCAAAACCGGAGGGTTTGGGTGACCCGAGGGGGGAGGGAGCATTTTGCCGTCTCCTTACACCACCCCGTCAAACGGCCAAAGGGGTGGAAGGAAGGGACGGCAAAACTGCCACACCCCGCTTTGCTTTGAGATTGCACCCTAACGGTAAGACATTCGCAGAATTGATTCAGGAAGGCGCTCGCCCTGAATAGGGATCTTGGACGCCGACGCATTTATCTCATCAAGTTCGTCCGACGTCAGCACTACTGAAGCGGAGCCGATGTTCTCTTCCAGTCGATGGATCTTCGTGGTTCCTGGAATCGGAACGATCCAAGGTTTCTGCGCCAGCAGCCACGCCAGTGCGATCTGTGCGGGAGTTGCATTCTTTCGTCGAGCGATTTGGTTCAGAAGATCCACCACCGCTTGGTTTGCCTCTCGCGCCTCCTCCGTGAATCGAGGAAATACTGCTCGGAAATCCGTGCTTTCGAATTTCGTGGAGGCATCAATCTTGCCCGTCAAGAATCCTTGTCCAAGAGGACTCCAGGGAACAAAACCGATCCTCAATTCCTCGCAGGTTGGCAGCACTTCTGGTTCAGGGTCTCTCGTCCATATCGAATATTCGCTCTGAACTGCTGTGACTGGATGAACCGCGTGTGCGCGGCGAATGGTCTTTGCACTCGCCTCAGAAAGGCCGAAGTGCTTGACCTTGCCCGCCTGAATCAGATCTTTCACTGTGCCCGCGACATCCTCGATCGGCACGTCTGGATCGACGCGGTGCTGATAAAAGAGATCGATGGCATCGGCCTTGAGGCGCTTGAGTGACGCTTCAGCAACCTGCCTGATGTGCTCGGGCTTGCTGTTGAGCCCGCCCGACCGTTGCCCATCAGGAGCGATATCGAAACCGAATTTCGTGGCAATGACTACCTGTTCACGATGGGGACGGAGCGCCTCGCCTACGAGTTCTTCGTTCGCGAACGGCCCATACGCTTCCGCAGTATCGAAGAATGTCACGCCGCGTTCGACGGCTTTTCGGATCACATCGATTGCTTGCTGCTTTTCGATAGCCGGACCGTAGCCATAGCTCAACCCCATGCAACCAAAGCCGAGCGCCGATACCTCAAGATTGGCGAGTGTGCGCTTCTTCATTGATTCTCCTTGCAAAGCTATTGAAGAAACATTCCTCGGAGTCAGAACCCCTGCTTTACAAGAGCGCCGAATTTTGTGGAACTCCCGGCTCTCTCTACCTGTGTGGTTAATTATTATTGTTATTCATTTTGACTGGCCTAAGCAGATGCGAGAACGTGAGTTGGGCGAGCTTCCACTTGCCGTTTTCTTTGATATACACCTCAGTCACCATAAAAGGATTGGTGACTTCGTGCTCACCGACTGCTGCTTGCAAATCAATGTCCTCTAGCAGGATGGCTGTGTTACCAAATATGCGAGCGTCAACTGCGTAAACTGCAGCTTTTTTGTACCAGATGCCACCGCTTTTAATGGTAGCTAGTTCCTGGGTTTTTCCCCATGTCCCTCCCATGTGAGTGAACATGGCTTTGTCATCAAATAGTGTCTCTAAGGAATCGACCTTCTTGTCTGCCATCCAATCCCATTTCATGTTTGAGAGGTTGATGACTTCTTGTTGCTCGGGTGTATGACTTGCGGCAGTTTTAATCGTTTCCGTTGGCGGCTGTGGCGACTGCTGCGCGTAGGACGATTGCGCAATCATCGTTAATAGAAACAGACCCACAATTAGGGTTAAGGTTTTCATGGCTCTCTCCAGGGGTGGCGTCTTCATTCTGTTTCCCTTGCATCCTCGAATTTATGGGTAAAGGGCCGTCAACTGGTAGCCCGATCCTGCCTACTTATTGCCTATTCCTCTTGTCAGGCGAAAAACCAATGGCTTTACTGGAAAGACGCGGCTATCTTTAGAAGGATGGTAGAGATCGTTAACATGAAAAACACAAGAGAAAAGGCCACTCTAAAAGCGAACCGAGCCCGCGGGTCGCAGGCAGAACTCGCGCAGAAGATTGCCTCCTTCTTGGGCAAGGAAGAGAATCGGACAACGGCGATTCCGGGCGTCAGCCTCCACCAGCGGACTGCGCCTACCCCGCCATGCCGGATGACCTACCATCCGGGAATCATCGTGGTCGCACAGGGGAGCAAGCGGGTGAACCTTGGCCGGACCAGCTTCATCTACGACGAGTCGCGCTTCGTCGTGACTGCGGTCGATTTGCCGATCGTGAGCTGGGTGGCCGAGGCGACCGAGGAGGTTCCTTGTCTCGCACTGTCCGTCAAGTTGGACATGTCCATGGTGCGGGAGTTGCTCAGCCGGGAGGAAATTCATGTCGCAGAAGCTCCATCTGACAGTCCCGCTATGTCAATCGGCGAGACCACGCCGGAATTCCTGAATGCATGCTGCCGCCTGGTGGATCTGTTGGACAATCCGCAGGACATTCCTTTTCTCAGCGGCCTGATTCAGCGCGAGATCATCTATCGCGTCCTGCGAGGACGCGTGGGAGCGCGCTTGCGCGGAGTAGCAACACTCGGAGATCAAAGCCACCGGACGGCAAAAGCGATTGCTTGGATAGCCGCGAACTATGCCAAGCCTCTGCGCGTGGAAGAACTCGCACAGATGGCGAGCATGGGCGTATCAACGCTGCACCATCATTTCCGGATGCTGACCGCGATGAGCCCGCTACAGTATCAAAAACAACTGCGGCTTCAATTAGCGCGGAGCCTGATGCTGAACAATGGTCTCGATGCCGCGAGTGCAGCCTTCGAGGTTGGCTACGAAAGCGCTACACAATTCAATCGCGAATACAGCCGCTTCTTCGGCCAACCTCCGATGCGGGACGTTCGAGCGCTTCTTTCACCGGGTGCTCCGAAACTCGAAGTGGTCGGTAATCTGGGATGAGTAGTTCATCGCCTACACCAAAGACCTTTGAGAACCTTGCTGTAGTCCTCATGTTCCTTGAAGTAGCTTTGCCATCTTTGCAAGCGTCCTGCGGCGAACGTTCTCGCCTTTCAAGATTCTGTCAATCGTGTGATGGCTCACTCTGGTCTCTCGCTCTAGCTTGCGAATTCCGGTCTTGAGAATCTGTTGCTTGATTTCGGCGCTTGCCACTACCTGTTTCTGGCCCACGTACACCACGGTCTTGAATTCCACGAGACTCAAATCTTCGCCTTGTTCCCATCTCCGGTCGGTTTCCTTTCCCACGTATCGACGTGATGCAGCTACAACGGGAACATCGTTGCAACAATCCTCGCGTTTCGCACGTGCAAGCCGTTCCATCGGGAGCTAAAGACTTGGCTTCCGGATGCTTTGCGTAGAGGTACAGCACGTGTCCGTAGGTGCGCGGGATTAGGTATCCGAGTCTTTCAAGTCCAGCGTCGCTGCCCTGAACCCGCGCGGGCCCTGGCCCGGACCGGACGCCCCGTGGTAGCCGGTGGGGTGTGGCAGTTTTGCCGTCCCTTCCTTCCACCCCGTCAAACGGCCAAAGGGGAAGGTATCCTTCGACTGCGTCGTCCACCGCTTCGCGGCCGACGATTCGCTCAGGAGACACTCAGATGAACAAACTATGATGGGAGCAAAAAGCGGGCGAAAAGGGCAGGCACGCACCCGCCCCTGTTTAAGATGGCCACGTCTTATCGTTTAGGCTTGCGCCCCGGCTTATTCCCGCCGACCGGAACCTTAGGGTTGTTGATTTGCCGGTTGCAAGTGTCCCCATACGTCCAGTCGCCCTCCAGCAATGCGGTTACGATTCCTGTGTTGGGGGCAGCATTGTGAGCATTGACCGTACAAGGGCTTCCACTAAACCACGGCCCGTCTACTGGATTAGCTGGCGCGGTAATGATGCATTGGTTCGAACTCGCGTTGATCCACTGGAATTGCTCATTCACGGTAACTCCCCCATTCGGCCCGTCCGTGACTGCGCCGGTTGATATATTCACTTGCGGCATTGTGGGAACGTCGGCTGGTTTACTCATGTGAACCTCCTCCTAGATATTCTTGGGACCCATCGACTTCTACTTTTGCTGCATCAGGGCCTGGTAACGCGGGTTGTCGTGCAGATTGTCCAAATCCGGAGCCTTGCTCACCACCGACTTCGAGTAGCCTGCAGCCAGCGCCTTGCTTAACCACTCCAGTGCGGTCCCAGTTTCGTGAAGCTGGTTGTACACCAGTGCTGCAGTAAAAAGCAATTCCTTATCTTGCTTGCCCACCAGAGAGCGATCAAGGTAATCGAGGGCGCGCGTCCGGTCGCCCAGCATGGACCAGTAACTGGCCAGATCGCTTAGGACGTCGGTATCGCGAGGATTGATTTTCAGGCGCTGCTCGGCCATGGAGATTGCCTTCTTGTAAGCCTCGGTCGCCGCTGGCTTGTTGCCCGCATAGTAGTAAGCGACCGCCAAATTTCCCCAAGTCTGGTAATCGCTATCGTCCAACCTCAGGGCCTCCTGGGTGGTACGGGCAGCCTGATCGAATTTGCGCAGACGAAAATACGCCACCGCGAGGCTCTCGTAAGCTTGGTACGAAGGGCGTATGGCAATGGATTTCTCAAGGACCTTCGTGGCCTCCTCATCGCGGCCTTCGTAAAGCAAGGTTCCACCAAGATTACGGTAATTGCCATAGCTGTCGGGCTTGAGGCTCACGGCCTTTTCGAACATGGCTTGAGCCTTGCCGTATTCGGCCTGATCGAAGTAGAACGCTCCCAGAGAACTGTATCCGCGCCAGAACTCGGGACGGACGCTGATCGAGCGTTTGTAAGTTTCTTCAGCTTTGTCGAGCTGGTTCAGATTCTGGTAGGCCTCGGCGAGGTGCCGATACGCCTGATCGTTGACTGGGTCCAACTGGACGGCCTGCTGGAACTGCTCGGCGGCTTTCTCGTATTGTCCAGTGCCGTTGGCGACCGTTCCGAGGCAAATATGGCCTTCGGCGCCGGCGTTGCCCAATGCGACTGCCTTGGTACAGGCTTGCTCAGCGATTGCAATCCAGCGCTTCTGTTTAGTCGTGTCATACATATACCAGTAGGTTTCGCCCAGACCAGCTTGGGCTGGGCCGTAGTTGGAATCGAGTTTTAGCGCCTGCTTGAAAACCGTCTCCGCGCTGGCCAGGGCTTCCGGTTTAGAGCTTTGCCTCAGATAGCCGATGCCCTCGACAAAATACTGGAATGCCGCAGGCATGGTGGTGGCGTGGGCGCCAAGGGCTTGACGCTCGTCGGCGCGCAGAGAAATGTGCAAGGCATCGGCGACGCCGCTGGTGAGTTTATCTTCGATGGCGAAGAGGTCGGAAACCGGCGCGGTGATGGAGTCTCCGGCCAGGTTCTTGTCGGTGCTGGTGTCGATCAGGCTGTAGGTGGCGCGAACCAGGTCGCCATCCTGCTTGAGCGAGACGGCGAGTCCCAGATTAACGCCGAATTCTTTTTTCGCATCGGCCAGCGTAGTGACTTTCCGATCCTCGAGAGCGCGGGGAGAGATCACTTCCAGATCGTGGTTGGCGCTCAACTCCGAAAGCTTGGCGGCTACGTCTTCCAGCAAGCCCGTGCCGAAGACGCTGAGCTTGGTATCGTCGGCGATGGCGGCGAGCGGCAAGACTGCGATGCTTTTCTTCTCGGACATCGCTGGTACTGCTGGGCTGGCGGTGGCAGAGCGGAAGCGACGTAAAAATCTGGGCACCCAAATCACGGAGGCGACGAGCAATACAACGCAGGCCGCGGCAAGAGCCAGCTGGAGCTTTCGCTTCGGAGACCATATGGCCGCGGTACGAGTCGACTTCAAGTTTTTTCCAGACTCATAGTCTTTCTTCAGCTGGAGCAAGTCGCGATGCATTTCCGCGGCGGTCTGGTAGCGCAGATCTCGATTTTTTACGAGGGCTTTGTCGATGATCTCCTGCAAACGGTGAGGCAACCCGGGCATGGACTCGTTCAACGATACCGGCGCCTGGCCTAGAATGGCATGCACCGTCACGGCCCACGTGGGACCGGAAAAAGCTTGCTTGCCCGTGGCCATTTCGTAGAGGAGAACGCCAAACGAGAAGAGATCGGTGCGCGCATCGAGGACTTCGCCCCGTGCCTGTTCCGGCGACATATAGGCCACGGTGCCGATGGTTGCGCCCGTGTGCGTGAGGTGAGACTTCATCGAGACCGTGGGGTCGGTGGAATTCGATAATGCCGTGGGAGTGAGTTTGGCCAGTCCGAAGTCGAGAATCTTCGCCTGATCGCGCGTGGTGATGAAAATATTGGCAGGCTTGATGTCGCGATGCACGATGCCCTTGGCATGCGCCGCCTGCAGAGCGTCTGAGATTTGCAAGCCCCAGTCCAGCAGCTGTGCGAGGGGAACGGGTTGGTCGCCGATGCGGTCGGCCAGGGTTTGTCCCTCGAGCAGTTGCATGGCGATGAAGGGACGGCCGTTCTCTTCGTCGATCTCGTAGATGGTGCAGATATTGGGATGATCGAGAGCGGAAGCGGTGCGGGCCTCGCGTTTGAAACGCTCGAGGGCGTTCGCGTCGATTACCGAATTTTCCGGAAGAAACTTGAGCGCGACCAGACGGCCCAGACGGATGTCTTCGGCCTTATAGACCACTCCCATTCCTCCCGCGCCCAGTTTTTCCCGGATGCGGTAGTGCGAAACGGTCTGGTCTTTCATGACGCGCAATACTCCCCAGCGATAGCAGGAATGGTACTCAGTTTAGGAGCGGGGTTGCAATAGCTCGCAGGCGTAGTTGCGGAGTTATGGAACGGCGAAGGGAATCCGAAGGACGCGTCCGAAGAGTTATTTTTTCTCCGCCATCTTCCGGGAGATCTCGGCCATGAGTTTTGGGCGAAGATCGGCCAGCACGCTGTCCACTATGCCTGCGATGTCGGCGGGAGACTCGGGTTCGGCGGCAGCAGCTTCGTGAGCACTTTGCTCGGCGCCGGCGGCAACGGCCAAAGCGGCAGTGCTTTCAGCAGGCACGGACGCGGGCGCATCGAACTCCTGATGTGGGGGTTCGGGTGGAACGGTGTTGGCATCGCCGGCGTCGCGAATCTGCCGCCAACTCGCCCAGGCGGCAGCGGTATTCTTCACGGTTTCAGAATTCTCTTGCTTTTCTTTGCTTTCTTCCGCGGTGGCGACCTGACTGATTGCGGCTACGGCTGGTCCGGCAGACTGGAGCACTGCAGATTCGTTTTCCGCTGCGGGCTGTGAATTCTGTTCAACAGCTGTCTCCACAAGAGAGTTCGCTAGCTCGGCAACCGGCTGATCGCTCGGCACAGCGAACTGAGGCTCATGCGGCGGTTCGGAATGTGCGCCCGCGTTCTGGGTATCTTCGGTATGAGTTGCTTCGACTGCTGCTTCCAAGGCTCCTACCGGTTCGGTTACGGAAGGAACAATCTGGGGTTCGGAGTGGAGCGTGGATGCGCCGGGGGCATCAGGAGCATTGACAGATTCAGCGACGGATGGCACGACCCGCGTTGAACCATTTTTCTCCGCTTCGGCGGTTGCGGCCTGCTCCGGGTGCGATGCATACTGCAATTCCGGATTCGACATCGCGGCAACCGGCAAGTGCGGTTCGTGGCCCGAGTCGGAATTTTCGGAAGACGCGGCGGCCGCCGCTTCAGAGGCCGACACTTCAGCCGCGAAGGCGGCATAGACCTTCTGCATCTCCTGATCGAGCGAGATCGCGGCCTCGTCGCTTTCCAAGGCAACCGCCACGGCTGTCCATCGCGAAGCACCCTCGTGCACAGACGTGGTCGCCTCCGCGGTAGCTGCCATGGTGACGGGCAAGTCTTGGGGGGCTTCCTGCTGTTTGTTCTCATTACCGAGTTGGTTGGCGCTAGGCGCAGCCATCTCATTAGACGCGATCTCAATTTTGTTTACTTCTCTGGTTTCGTGAATCGCTTCTGGATTCGGCGCAGGAGCTGATACGGAATCGGCGTGGCCAGCCGCTTCGGAAAGCTTAGGCTCATCCTTGATGGTGGCGTTCAGCATCTGGATCTGCGCGGCAGCGGCGGCAATAGCCGCAACTTCTTCCGGCGTCACATCGGTGGGCAGACCGGCAGGCGCCAGGGCCGCCACATCCACACTTGTTTCGGGTGCTTGAGCTGCTGCCGCAGGCTGGTGATGCTTCTGTTCCTGCTCGGCGGCCCTGTCCGCAGCCAACTCAGCCGGGGTTTCGACAACGGTGCGGAGATCGCGATTGACGAGGTTATACATGCCAGGATCGTCAGCGACCTTTTCCTCCGGCTCCGGCTTCTGGTGGGGGAATCCGATGCGGCTTTTCCATCCGTTCTCTTCCCCAGCATGGCTTCGGCCCACGCGGCTGACTTCCTCGGCGGCAGCAACCGCCCGCGCGAAACGACCGGGCTTGGAGGGTTCCGCGCGCGGTACAACTTTGTCTTCGAGCTTGGATAAAGCGCTGAGCAATTCGCTGGCTTCAAAGGGCTTGACGATATAACCCTCGGCGCGCACCCGTTGCGCTTCTTCGGGCTTGAACGGCTCCAGCTTGCCGACCGACAGAAGCACTGGAATGCGGGCGGAGTCATGCGACTCCTTGAGGCGCTGGCACACCTCCAAACCGCTATAGCCGGGCATATAAACATCGAGGATGACGAGATCTGGTTTGAGTTCGGCGATTTTCTTCAATGCGGCCGAGCCGTTGTTGACGGTAAACACCTCATAACCCGCGTCCGCAAGAATCTTGCGTCCCATGTTCTGGGCGGTCACGCTGTCGTCGGCGAGCAGTATCTTCCGGGCCAAAGGAAATTTATCCTCTTATGAGGGGAGATATCGCGAAGGTAACCTGCCCAGGGATGTAAGTCAATGATCGGACGGGATGTTACCTGGTTACTAGGGGTCAGCGTCTAGCGCGCGCAGTCCTAAACCCCGACCGGTCAAGAACTCACGAATACGACCGTCGCGGAGGGCGCGTTAGAAAGATATAATTTTCGCGAGCCCTTTCTTTTTTTTCTTCTTGCTGCTCGAAACATCCTTGTCGCTGGCCAGGGCGGAACTGGAAGCCGACGTCGCTGCGGTAGAGCTGCTGGACGCTGTCTGCCCCTGCCCTTGCTGGAGCTCATTCACTTGCACCGGAGGCGGAAGAGGTTGATTGCTCGCCGCAGCCTGAGCATCAGCAGAGGGGGTTAACTCGTTGGGATCAGGCGGTCCTGTTGGTTTGGGGGCAGGAGTCGGCGTGAGTTCGTTCGGGTCCGGCGCAGCCGTGTTCAAGTGGGCGAAGGGATCAGCCTTCGCCGTCGCTGGCGCATCGGACCGTGGAGCCGGCTCGTTGGCGGCAGGAGGCCCAGCCTTGACCGTCTCCACGCTCAGATTGTTGTCGCCCTTGGAAATTCCCATCGCCCTCATGGCGGTTGCTCCGGCGTCCTGATTCGCTGCCACCGGGGTTGGATCCACCAGAGTAGGTTCTCCTACCTTCGCGGCTTCGCTGACGTCGGGGCCTCTTTTCACCACACTCATCAGGCGGTCATAAGTGCTCGCCTCGCGCCGGCTATCTTCCTCCCGTCGATTTTGCGCCACCGCGGCCTTGGTGGGCCGTGGGATCGGCTGATGCAACGCTGCCAGCCGCTTCTTGGCGTCATCCCCGCGATCCATCAGCGGGTACCTGGTAATGATCTGCGAATAGGCCGCCGACGCTTCCCTGGTCAGTTCCTCGATCATGTTGGCTTTGACCTGCTCCTGGATGCAGCCCGGGTGTGGGCTGGTCTTGACGCAGGTCGGGCGCGCACGCATCTGGGCAATCTGGCCTTCATAGTCCTGCCCCAGCAGATACAGCGCTTCATCGGCTCGGCTGTAGAGAGGATACTCTTGCACCAGCGTTTTGAGACGTGCGATGGACGCGGGATAGGACAAGCGATAGGCGTAGAACTTTCCGATGTCGAACTCGCGCTCGGCCAGGACTTCCTGCACTTCGAGCAGACGCTCTTTGCCTTCCTTCACCAGCTTGGGATTATCGGGATACTGCATGATCAGATTGCGGTACTCCTCCTCGGCGCGCTTGGCGTGGGTGAAGTCACGATCCGATTTCTCCATCTGCTGGTACTGGATGTTGGCGATCTTCAGCTGCGCTTCGGCTGCTTCCGGCATGTTGGGGAAGAACGTCTCGAAGTCGCGATACTCTTGCTCGGCCTGGGCGAGAGACGCGGTCCCACCCTCCGCGTACCATGAATCGCCCACCGCCAGTTTGGCGCGGGCAATGAATTCGGAGTCCGGGTAGGTATTGATTAGGGTTTGCAAGGTCATGCGAGCCACGTCGAAGCGGTTGTGCTTCATCGCGTCCATGGCCTTGTCGAACAGAACTTTATCTGGCTGCTTCGAGCCCACATTGGCCAGCGGATTGACGGACTTCTTGTTGGTGCAAGCCGCCGTGATGATTAGCAGCACTACGAGCACCGAAAGCAATGAAGCTCTACGTGACATAAGACCTCGAATCAGGATTGCCGGTTGTCGATTTCCAATTGCCGATTGAAAGCCGTGCACCTTGCTCAAATCAAAACCGGCACTTGGGCGATCGAAATTCTTAGACTTTCAATAGCGCGGCTTCGGTCGCCGCCTTCAGCAGCGCCTCTGCGTCCTTTGTCGGATTACCCTTGCCAAAGACCGCGCTGCCCGCCACCAGAATTTCCGCCCCGGCGCGCACCACGTCCGCCACCGTCTCAAGCGCGACGCCACCATCTACTTCGATGCGGTAGGCCAGCCGGCGTTGGCTGCGAATCTCCGCGAGCCGGCGTATTTTGTGCAGCACCCCGGGAATAAATTTTTGCCCGCCGAAGCCCGGGTTAACTGACATCACCAGTACATAGTCCACAATATCCAGGACTTCGGCCAGAGTATCCACTGGCGTGGCTGGATTGATCACTACACCTGCCAGGCAGTCGTGGCTCTTGATCAGATGCAGGGTGCGATTTAAATGGCGGCAGGCTTCCTGATGGACCGAAATCCAATCCGCCCCGGCTTCGGAGAATGCGGGAATGAATTCGTCCGGATTCTCAATCATCAGATGACAATCGAGCGGCAATTTCGTGACCTGGCGCAAGGATTTCACGACCGGCGGCCCGATGGTGAGGTTGGGAACGAAGTGACCATCCATGATGTCCACATGGATTACACTTGCGCCGCCTTCGCACGCGGCGCGCACCTGCTCACCAAGACGGGCGAAGTCCGCCGAAAGAATCGAGGGTGCTAGTTCGATCAAGCGTTATCTCTTAGGACCTGGGCTCTCGAGGCCGGAAACCTTCTAAGAAGTTTACCATCACAAGGAGCCTCGCTGACAGTGATTGTGGGAGGAAGGAGCAAGCTAGTTTTCGGCCGACGAAGGACGCTAGGGCGCCACAAGAAGTAAAACCGCGCATGTTACCCTCGTCGAGCATGACTGCTACGCCCCAAGTCGTAACTGCCGCTTACGGTCTGGCCGCAGTGCTGGCCTGGGGAACCAGCGATTTTCTTGGCGGTTACGCCACCCGGCGCGCCAATGCTTTTTTATTTACCACCGTCGTGAACATTGGCGGCCTGCTTCTGGTGGGGACTCTGGCCTCGGCGGGTCACGTGCCATTTCCGTCGTCGCGAAGTGTGGCTTGGGTGTTGGCTGGCGGCATCTCGGGCGGAGCGTCGCTGGCAGTTTTCTACCGCGCGCTTTCCTCGGGAAGGATGGGATTGACCGCGCCGGTGGCTGCCGTGCTCGGTGCGGCGATTCCGACTGTGTTTTCGATGTTCACGGAGGGCATGCCGGGAGGAATTCCGATTGTCGGCTTCTTCCTCGCTGCCATCGGACTTTGGCTGATCACGCGCACAGAAAACGGCAACGCGCCCGAAGGCATTGGGCTCGCCCTGGTGGCGGGCACCGGCTTCGCAAGCTTTTATCTTTGCGTGCGCCAGGCCGGTGACGGCTCGGCGTTTTGGATCGCAACCTTCACCCGCGCGGGCGGCTTGCTGATTACCGGCTTGATCGTTTTGCTGCAGAGAGAATTTCGCGACATCACCGCCGCGGGCGTGCGCTGGGGCATCCTGACCGGCTGCGTCGATTCTCTGGGCACGATCCTGTTCGTGCGTGCCAGCCAGACAGGGCGACTGGATGAGGCAGTGGTCATCTCATCTTTGTACCCGGCGGTTACAGTGCTGTTGGCACGTCTGTTCCTGAAAGAACATTTCACCCGCTGGCGGTTCGTCGGGTTGTTGGCGGCGTTGGCGGCAGTGCCGATGATTGCGGGAGGGTGATAGGGCATTCCATATTCTAGAATTTGGAATAAAGCATGGCTCTAGTAGAGGTCCGAAATCTAAGCAAGATTTATTCGGAAGCTAAATCTCCGCTGGGCGGAAAGCTAGCGGCGGAAATGAGGTTCGCGCAGTCGACGATGTCTCGCTCGATATTCACGCGGGCGAAACTCTTGGACTGGTGGGGGAGTCGGGCTCGGGCAAAAGCACTCTCGGACGCTTGATCCTGCGGCTGATCGAGCCCACGTCGGGCAGCATTCGTTTCGAGGGACGCGATCTGCTTGCCGCCAGCCACGGTGAAATGCGACAGCTGCGCAGTGAGATGCAGATTATTTTCCAGGATCCATTTGCATCGCTTGATCCACGCTTTCGCATAGAGGAGATTATCGCGGAGCCGCTGATCATCCACCATGGCCGGCATGGGAACGGAAATTCGAAAGACGATATTCGCTCTCGCGTAGCGGAACTGTTACGCGCGGTCGGTCTTGACGAATCGATCCTGCGGCGCTTTCCGCACGAATTCAGCGGAGGGCAGCGGCAACGCATTGGCATCGCTCGGGCGCTGGCACTGCGACCGAAGTTCATTGTGGCCGACGAACCGGTCTCGGCGCTCGACGTCAGCGTGGGCGCGCAGATCGTGAACCTGCTGGCGCAACTGCAGCGGGATTTTGGACTGACCTACCTGTTCATTTCGCACTCGATGCCGGTGGTGCGTTATCTCTCCACGCGCATTGCCGTAATGTATCGCGGCAAGATCGTGGAAGTCGGGACGAGCGAGGACATCACCGAAAGACCGCAGCATCCGTATACCCGCAGCCTTTTGCAGGCGACGCCAGAGGTATCGGCTTAATGACACGCGCCTATCCAGGCCGGGCCCGCGATCTGCTTGAATTGATTCTCGGCTATGGGCTGATCGTAGGGATTATATGGGCGCCGGAGTCGCTGCAGCGCATACTCTCGCCGATCGCGCTGGTATTGACCTTGCTAGTAGTGCTGGCGCGAGCGAAAGAGTCGCGACGAATTGGGCGTGGGGCGGCGGGGGTTCTTGGAGTCGCTGTGGATTTTGCCGGCGGCCATCGCGCTATTTGTTTTGAGCCTGTTCGTGGCAGCGAGAATCGGCACGCTGCATCCGCTCTACAAAGGCGACTTCGAGCACGTCGCCGGCTACGTGCTGTGGACGATTTATCAGCAATTTCTTCTGCAAGATCTTTTCATGGACCGGCTGCTGCGGCTGGTTACGAATGAAGCCGCAGCGGTTACTCTCGCCGGGACGCTGTTCGCCGCGGCGCACCTGCCGAGCCCGCTGCTCACAGCGGCCACCTTGGTGTGGGGCGTGGTTTCGTGCGCATTGTTTCTGAGATACCGCAATCTATGGGCGCTGGGCCTGGCGCAGGGACTGCTTGGGCTATGCTTCGCGATGTGCGTGCCGGATGCCCTGCATCATCATTTGCGGGTGGGACTGGGATACTTGCGTTATCACGCGAAGCAGTAAGTGGTCAGCATGAAGACTACCGGCATGGGTTCCTGCGTTGCTAACCCCCGATCATTCCCACTTCCTAAAACCACAGCCCCCACAGCCAATCGACAGTGGTATGGGTAATCGTTGAGGCGGGTACGCGACGATTCTCACGCCAGGCGCGCCCGTAGAAAATCCCCGCGATCGTGGCCAGCAACACGTAGCGCCAGTTGAAATGCGCAGAGCGTTTATTAAAGTGCGAAAGCCCGAACAGGATGGACGCGATCACTAGCGCCGTGCGGCGTCCCACGCGGCGTTCCAGCAAGTTCTGCACCCAGGCGCGGAAGAAAAGTTCTTCGCGCACTGCGGTAAAGAAAAAAATCAATATCCAACGCAGGAGTGCGCTGCCGATTCCGGGCACGTTGCGATGCGGATGGATGAAGCCCAGTGCCAGCCCGAGAACGATGACGGCAGGCGCGAAGAACACAAGCTCACGCAGACCGGTTTTCCAGTCACTCCACTTCAGACAAAAGTTGAATCCGGTACCGCTCAGTTGCCGGATCGCCAGAAATCCGTAAAGCCCGGCGTCCACCAGGAGCAATTCGTTCAGTGCGCGCAGGCCGCTGGGCCAGGCGCTTTCAAACCAGCGCAGATCGACGGCGAGCCCGAGAACGAGCAGGATGAAGGCGTCGCGCCAGTCGCCGCGTTGGTCGGGGTCAGACTCGCGCAGCGCGCATCAGCAGGCCTGCGATGGCCACGGGCAGCAGCGCATAGAGCGCAAACCATGTCCACTGGAATATATGGGCAGAGATGGAGACCATCGCGTAGGGCACGACCAACAACGCAGGCAGGCTCAGGCGCAACGCCACCGGCCGGCGCTCCACGGCGCGAATCACGCGTTCGGCTGCGCAGCCGAACATGACTGCCGGAGCCAGTTCCAGCGCGAGGGCGCTCATCGCGACCGGGGTCACATTCTGCATCGGTCCATCTTAAACTCGCTAGTGTCTACCTGTTATGTCTGGCTTAATTATTCGGACCGCTTGTTTCGCCGCTGCCTCGCAGCTAGAATTTCTTGGCATCGCACGACTAAAGCGGCCATGCAACCAACTTTGTTGGGCTAAGGAGATTTCAGATGAAACGCATTCTTGTCGCGCTCTTGTTCACCGCGATCTGTCTGGCTACCGGATGGTCACAGACGATGGCGCCGGCATCTCCGCAAACTTCCGCGCCGGTGAAGGATCCTGTCGCCACTGCCCTGCGCACCCGGCTGCCGCGGCGCGCGAAGTAACACTCTCGGCGCGATTGCGGCCATGCCCGCCGATAAGTTCAACTACAAACCGACGCCCGAGCAGATGACTTTTGCGCACTTGGTAGTTCACATCATTGGCTTCAACAACGCGCTGTGCGCCAAGGCCGCGGACGTTCCCGCACCCAAGGTGGAGGAAGTCAAGGAAACTGATTCCAAGGACAAGCTTCTCGCCGCCGCTACCGCTTCATTCGATTTCTGCGGCGAAGCGCTGGGCAAGATGGACGACTCCAAGCTGGGCGACTCCGTCGAACTTTTCGGCGGACACCAGGGCCCGCGCGCGTCGGCCGTGCTGTCTTTGGCGGGCGGGTGGGCTGATCATTACGCTGCGGCTGCGCAGTATTTGCGTTTGAATGGGATTTTGCCGCCCTCGGCACAGCCGAAGAAATAGCCGCCCTTTATTTGATCTGCACAAGCTCGGCCGATGCTGCCGCCGGGGCAGATGGTGCCGGATGCTGCGGGGCGCGCCAGTTGTCGAAGATCGACACCTGATGGACGCAGGAAACCGTGCAATGCGGCGCGCAACCTTTTTCTGTGATGTATTCGCGGCGCATGTCGTCACGCGTGTAGGTTGCGAGCGGCACGCCCGGGTAGCCGCGCTGCTGCGAACAGTAGTGGACTAAGCCGTCTTCGCAGATGTAGAGATAGCGCGCCCCGGCGCGGCAGCGCCAATCGTTGGGCAGTCCTTGCGCAATATTGTCCTGGAAGGCGTTGATGCGGGTGAAGCTGCGCTTTTCCCACGATTTCATTTCGTCGTAGATGCGGCGCTCTTCCTCGTTGAGCGGCTGTACCTGGCCGCTGCCATCATGAATAATGCCGATGGTCGAGCTGAATCCCAGTGCGATGGCACGCCTGCCGATTGTCAACGCGTCCTGCGGATTCGCAATGCCGCCACCCACCACGGAATTGATGTTCACGTGAAAATCCGCGTGCTCGGCGAGCAGTTGTAGTTTCTTGTCAAGAACCTTCAGGCTCTTCTTGGAAACCTCGTCGGGATTCACGTTGTCGATGGAGATCTGCAGCCACTCGAGTCCAGCGCGGTTGAGGCGCTGAATGCGGTCCGCAACAAGCAGATAGCCGTTGGTGATGAGGCCGGCGATCATCCCGTTCGAGCGAATGCGGCGAATGACATCGTCGAGCTCGGGATGCAGCAGCGGTTCCCCGCCGGAAATTGTGACTACGGCCGTGCCCAGCGCTCCTAGCTTGTCGATGCGGCGGAACATTTCCTCGGTGGGCACCGGCTTCGAAAAATCGTCGAACTCATTGCAGTAGGTGCAGGCCAGGTTGCAGCGGCGGACGGGAATGATGTGCGCCAGCAAAGGATGATCGGTCGAAGCGAGAGCCCGCGCAGCCATGGCGGCTCCGCGCAGATTGCGGTGCAGAGCTTTGGCCGCGGCGGCGCAGGGTTGTGATGGTGGATGGCATGAATTTACTTATCGCTCAATTACAGCATGGATGCCCGATAAATGCAGGCTTGGTTACAGTGTTCGGCTGATTCCGCGGCGTCAATGGTGTCCCCCGCACCGTGGGTTGAGTGTTCACCTGATGAGCCTGCGTCACGATCCGTCGCCGGACCAGAGTTCGTGGCCAGCCCGCTGCAGCATATCGAGGGCCCGATCCATGAATTCTTCCTGGATCAATACATAGTCCGTATCGTAGGTCGAAATGGCGAAGATGGGCACGCCGTTATTCGACAGCGGCTCGATGAACGAGAGCAGAACTCCAGTTTGCGCAAATGGGAACGGGCCTTCGAGTTTGAGGCAGATCCAGCGCAGGCCGGGATCGACGTCCGGCGGAATGTTCTGCGCCGGGCAGACGATCGAGAGTTCGTCTGCCGTGCGAGTGATCGAAGTGAATTCTCCGCGCGTCGCCCAGCCGGGGATCGGTGCGTTCGGATCGAGACGCACAATGGCGTAAGAATCAGAGGCACGCCGGAATTTAAGCTTCTGAGACATCCCTGCTTGGACTCAACTTTCCACCGCTTTGTGCACCGCCGCTTTCGCCAGCAGGCGCGTGGAATCCAGCGTAGGGAGCGGCGAGGATTCTGGCGAAACCAGCAGCGGGATTTCCGTGCAGCCGAGCACGACCGCATCGCAACCTTCGTCCTTAAATCCTCGGATCACTTCGATATAGTACGCGAGCGAACGCGGCAGGAATTGGGCGTTGACCAACTCGTCCATGATGATTTGATCGAGACGCTCGCGCTGCTCGGCGCCGGGAATGCGCATCTCGATGCCGGCCGCCTTCAATGCTTCGCGGTAGACCGGACCTTCCATCAGGTAACGTGTGCCGAGTATGGCCAGGCGCTTGAAGTGACGATGCTGCGCTTCCTTCGCTACTTCTCTCGCAATGTGCAGCCACGGACGCGGCGAGCGGTGCTCGATCAGGTCGAACGCCTGGTGGATGGTGTTGTCTGGGCAAATGAGGAAATCGGCGCCGGCGCGGGCCAGTTTGTCCGCGGACGACAGCATGAGTTCGGCCACGCCCGCCCAATCGTTGATGCGGATATATTGCATGTATTTCGCCAGCGAATACGAGTGTAGCGAGACTTCGGGATGATCGTGCGGGCCCATCATCTGCGAGCCTTCGAGCGAGATGGTGCGGTAGCAGAGTGCGGCTCCCTCGGTGCTGCACGCGACGATGCCGATGTGGAGGGGCATTCAGTTCTCAGAAGAGGCTACGTGACCGCCGATCTGATCGCAAGGGCGCTCCAATTGGAAACTATCTTGCGGCCGCGGCGTCAAACAGGTTCAGGAACTCCAGCTTCTTTTCGGCGGGCAGGAATGATGCCTCGAAAGAGTTGCGGGCGAGTTCGCGGAGGTGTTCGTCAGTGAATCCGAAGGTTTGCTGGGCGATCAGGTATTCGCGGGCGAGCGTGGTTCCGAACATGGCAGGGTCATCGCTATTGAGCGTGATCATCACTCCGTGGTCGAAATAACTCTTCGCGGGATGGTCGTTCAGGTTGGGGCAAAGTCCGGTGCGCAGATTGCTGGTGAGGCAGATTTCGACCGGGACCTGGCGCTGGGCAAGCTCTTCCACAAGATCGGGATCGTGGAAAGCCGTGAGGCCGTGCCCAATGCGCTCGGCTCGCAGATTGAGCGCTCCCCAGACGGACTCCGGTGGCCCGGTTTCGCCGGCGTGCGCCGTGAGGCGCATGCCGTGGTCGGCGGCCCAGGTATAGGCATCGCGGAAAAGTTCCGGCGGCGCTTTCTGCTCGTCGCCGCCGATGCCGACGCCAACTACTTCGCGATCGTGATAACGAACCGCGAGGTCAAAGACTTTTTGCGCAGCCTCTGCGCCGAGTTGGCGCACCGCATCGAAAATCCAGATCAGAGAGATGCCAAAATCTCGCGCGCCACGAGCGCGCCCACGATCGAGGCCCTCGAAGATAGCGGCGAAATCCTGCTTGCGCCAGAGGCAGACTCCAACCGAAACATAAACTTCCGCGTGCAGCACGTTTTCTTCTTTAAGGCGCTGCATCAGGCGGTAGGTGATCAATTCGTAATCCTCCGGCGTGCGCAGGTGCTCGGTGATGTTCTTGAAGGCGAGCAGGAAGCCGGGAAAATCTTCGTAACGATAAAGCGCATCGACTTCGGCTTGCGTAGCGCGCTCCCCGTGACGCTGGCGGAGTTCGAGCAGCGTGGCCGGTTCGATCGCACCTTCCAGGTGCAGATGCAACTCGGCCTTGGGCAGAAGGCGGAGGAAACTGCTGGGCGATCGATCAAGTGTAGACATCCACCTGATTGTAGATTTTTGGGGGAAGATTTGCGAGGGAGTAGCTGAGGATGTCGGAGATGGCGCTAATACGGCTCCGTCATCCTGAGCGAAGCAGATGGATGAGCGCAGCGAATCGGTCTGCGCAGTCGAAGGATCGCTTTTTCTCTGCAGCGACGCCTGCCCCGACAAGGCGTTTCCACCATGGGCTTCGATTTTGCCAGGCACTGCTGACGACTGATAGCTGCTACTTCTTCGCGAACTCGCTCCTATGGCGGCTGTAGAAAACGTAGATCAGCAGCCCGAGGCCCAGCCAGATCACAAACCGCAACCACGTAATAATAGTGAGACCCATCATCAGGCCGCCGCAAAGAACAATCGAGATCAGCGGAAACCACGGCACAAACGGGACTCGGAACGCGCGCTTGCGATCAGGCTGCCGGCGGCGGAGAAGGATCACTCCCAGCGAAACCAGAACGAAGGCAAACAGCGTCCCGATATTGGCGAGGTCGGCGGCATCTCCAATGTCCACGAGGCCGGCGGGAATTCCTACGGCGAAACACGCGATCCAGGTGGAAATGTGCGGCGTCTTAAATTTCGGGTGTACCGCGGAGAACAGCTTCGGCAGCAAGCCGTCGCGGGACATGGCGTACCAGATGCGTGCCTGCCCATACTGAAACACGAGCAACGACGAGATCATGCCCGTCAGCGCTCCGATGACGATGACTGAGCGGAAGAACGGGTGCACCCCCAGATACTTCATCGCGTAGGCCACCGGCGCTTCGGCGGCTGCACCGGACACAAAGGTCGTGTACTTCATCATGCCCAGCAGTACGACGGCAACGCCAACATAGAGCAGCGTGCAGACCACCAGCGACATGATGATGCCGAAAGGCAAATCTTTTTGCGGATTGCGCGATTCCTCGGCGGCAGTGGAGACCGAATCGAATCCGATGTAGGTAAAGAAAACAATGGCCCCTCCAGTAACGATCCCCGCGAAGCCGGACGGCGCGAAGGGCTTCCAGTTCGCGGGCTTCACCAGCATTCCACCGACTACCAGGAAGGTCAGGATGGCTCCGATTTTGACCGCCACCATGATGTTATTGGTCTCCGCCGACTCCTTCACTCCGCGCACCAGCAGCAGCGTGAGAATGAACACGATGAGGAATCCGGGAAGATTGAAATAGGCGCCCGTCCACTGCCCCCCGGCCCAGACCGGACTCGCGAATTTTTCCGGCAAGTTGATGCCGAATACCGCCAGTTGCGCTTTTGTATAACCGGCAAAGCCAACCGCGACCGCGACGTTCGAGACGACGTATTCGAGGATCAGGTCCCAGCCGATAATCCAGGCAAAGATTTCACCCAGCGTGGCGTAGGAATAGGTGTACGCACTGCCGGCGATGGGGATCATCGAGGCCAGTTCGGCGTAGCAGAGGCCGGCGAAACTGCATGCAATCGCAACCAAGAGAAAAGAAATCGCAATGGATGGCCCGGCGGGCGGGCGCCCGTGCATGAGCGCACCCGCCGTGCTGCCGGTACGCAGGAAGTTCACGATTACGTCGAGCGCCTGCGCATGCAGCAGGGATGGGGCCTGGAAATATTCGCCTGCAGCCGCGGTGCCGGTAAGGATGAAAATTCCCGAACCGATGATGGCGCCAATGCCCAGTGCCGTCAGCGACCACGGCCCAAGAGTTTTTTGCAGCCGCTGTCCGGGGGCCTCGGATTCGGCGATCAGCTTGTCGATCGACTTGCAGCACAAAAGCTGGTTGTCGCTGGTTCGAACGGTCGAGGTGCGAACCGGTGCGGCGGGTTCCGTGGGTGATTGTGACAAGCGGTGGTTGTCTCCTGAAGAACTGTTGGCGATTCAATCGTGTCGGGGAAACCCTCACCTTTCCGAAAAACAGGGAAAGATGGGGACCCGATTACCGCTTGGACTGGCCGCGAGCCAACTTCTTCACCTTGCGCTTCTTCGATCCGCGGGCGTAGTCGCGGGGCTTCTTGGGCTTCTCCGCTTTCGCCTTCTTGCGGGCGGTGCGTTTTGACTTCTTGCGTTCCTCTTTGGTTAATTCTGCTGTGTTTGCCATGAATCCTTTTGAATTTCGTAATTTGATAATTGAGCAATTTCGTAATTCTAAGGCTGCATCGCCCCGAAGTTACCAAATTCCCCGATTACAAAATTACCAAATCGCGCTCAGGCGCGCTCTAGTTGCGCGTATTTCTCCACCAGCTTTTTCAACCCGAAGCGAGGAAATTGTACAGTAATCTTGGCTTCTTCGCCTTCTCCTTCTCGCTGGTAGACCGTTCCTTCGCCATATTTCGGATGACGGACCTTCTGGCCGGGGCGGAATCCGCGCTTGCCGGTGGGCTCTTCGAGAGGGATTTTCGGCACAGTAAACTTCTTGCCGCGGCTGGCGAAGAACTCGGCGATGTTCTCGATGGAGTTGTAGGGCTTGGCCGGAGACGTGGGCTTTTGGCGGCTTGCCGGGATGCTGCTCCGCTTCCAGCTTGCGCTTTGGTCTTCGTCTTCGTAGGAGTAGTGCGTACCCTCCGGATCGTAGGCTGCGGGACTTCGCCCCACGGAACGTCCCAAGGCTTGCCCTGAGCCTGTCGAAGGCGCGGCCGTCCCCACACGAGCAGTTCGCCGCGTGCCTAGCTCTTCGATCAGCTGGATCGGCACTTCTTCCAGAAAGCGCGATGGGACGCTGGCCTCCGGCAAATCCGTGCCATAGCGGCGGCGATAGACGGCTCGGGTGAGGATGAGCTGGTCCATGGCGCGCGTCATGCCTACGTAGCAGAGCCGGCGCTCTTCTTCCACGTCATCGGGCTGGAGCATGGTGCGCGAATGCGGAAATAATCCCTCCTCAAGGCCACTCAGAAAAACCAAAGGAAACTCCAGGCCTTTCGCGGCATGCAGGCTCATAAGCGTAATCTGGGAGCGCTCGTCATAATCGTCCGCGTCGCTAATGAGGGCAGCGTGATCGAGGAACTGGTCGAGGCTTTCGCCGCGGTCGCGCGAGTCCATGGCAGCATTCACCAACTCGCGCAGGTTTTCGATGCGGGAGAAGGCTTCGGGAGTGTCTTCAGCTTCGAGAAGCTTGATGTAACCGGTGCGGTCGATGAGGAACTTGAGAATGTCGGCGGTGCTGGCCGTCGGCGCAGGGAATGAATCGGAGGCGGTTGGCGGCGTTTCCGCGATCGGCGCGGTTGATCGGTCTTCGACTGGCTGCCGGCGGGATGCCGGCGCTACCGTCGGACTCATCACCGGCATAGGCGCCGCCGAAATCGAAGGCAGTGTTTTCGAATTCGTTGGGATCGAAGGCGGCGGCATCGTCTTCGGACGGCATCTGTTCGTCGCCATCGGCGTTCGCAGGCGAGGCCGTCCGCGCCAGACCTTGTTCTGCACTCTGTTCCGCACTCTCTTCCAGTTGCTCGACAAAAGTTCCAGCCAGCATTGCCTGCGCGTCCACGATCAATTGCTGAAAGCTTTTCAGAGCCGCCAGTGCACGTTGGGGAAGCGAGTTGGCGGCGGATGGCTTCGCCGAGCGCGCCCCAGAGCGACAGGCCGGTTTCGAGAGCAAGACGCTCGAGCGTGTCGATGGTGCTTTTACCGATGCCGCGGGTGGGCGTATTGATCACCCGCAGCAGCGAAATCGAGTCATCGGGATTTTGGATGACTTTGAGGTACGAGATCATATCTTTGATCTCGGCGCGTTCGTAAAAGGAAAATCCGCCGACCACTTTGTACTTCAGGCCGTAGCGGCGCATGGCCTCTTCAAACAGCCGTGACTGCGAATTGGTGCGGTAGAGCACGGCGGCGCGCGGCGTTTCGCCGCCCGAGTTTTCCGCACGACCGGCTTCACGCAGATATTTCGCGACGTGATCGGCGGCAAAGAGCGCTTCATTCTCCCCATCAGGAGCTTCGTAATAACCGATCTTCGTGCCGCCCTGGCGCGAAGTCCAGAGGTTCTTGCCTTTGCGACGGATGTTATTGGCGACCACCGCCGACGCTGCCTGCAAAATATTTTGCGTGGAACGGTAATTCTGTTCGAGGCGAATGATCTTGGCTTCAGGAAAATCTTTTTCGAATTCCAGAATGTTGCGGATATCCGCACCTCGCCAGGAATAAATCGACTGATCTTCATCGCCCACGGCGCAGACATTATGCTGCTCACCCGCCAGCATGCGCATCAACTCGTATTGCGGCCGGTTAGTATCTTGGTATTCGTCAATCAGCAGATATTGGAAGCGGCGGTTGTAATATTCGCGAACGTGCACAGCGGTTTTCAGCAGCCGCGTGGCTTCGAGCAGCAGGTCGTCGAAGTCGAGCGCATTGGCTTTGCGCAACTCCTTCCGATACTCCTCAAACAGGTGTGCAATCTTCTCCGTCTTCGGATCGGCCGATTGCAGATAAAGTTCCTGCGGATCGAGCATGTGATTCTTGGCCCAGGAAATACGCGAGAGCACAGTGCGGGGCGTGAGCTGTTTGTCATCAACGCCGAGGCGCTTCATGATGCCTTTAACCACGGATTGCTGATCGCTCTCGTCATAAATGACGAACTTCTTCGTGTGACCGATAGGCGGCTGACCGGGCGTGGCGGAAGGAATCTGCAAAGCTTCAATGTCGCGGCGAAGAACACGCACGCAGAACGAATGGAACGTTGAGATGACGGGCTTGGCGATGCTGAGCCCGCCGACAAGCTTCTCGACGCGCTCGCCCATTTCAGCCGCGGCCTTGTTCGTGAAGGTCATCGCCAGAATGGATTCGGGCATCACTCCTTTGTGCTCGATCAGATAAGCGATCCGGTAGGTAATGACGCGCGTCTTGCCGCTACCCGCCCCGGCGAGGATGAGCACTGGGCCCTCGGTGGTTTCGACGGCTTCACGCTGCTGCGGGTTCAGTTGATCGAGAAAAGACAATGCGGAAGTGGCTCCGGAGCTGATGAATCAATTTTACAGGATTGCGATGTGAGGTCATTTCCTGCGCGTGCGGAATCCCAGTAGAACGACCGCTGTTCGAGGTCGGAGTCCGAGACTTCCTCACTTCCCATTTTGGAGTTTCATAAATTCAGATATTACGTCCGGCTGTGATCCGTCGCTCTGAATCGCGCATAGACTTCGTGCAGGGCCCGTGGTGTAACGGGAACACAGCACCCTGCGACGGTAGCAGGTACGGGTTCGAATTCCGTCGGGTCCACGCTTCGATTTTTGAAGCGCAGGTCCTGTGGGGAGCGAAGCAGGGACAGCTTCCCTACAAAAGTAACTTGACTGAAGATTTCGGCGGCCTATACTGAAACTGTCGCAGGGTGCTGTATTACCCAACTTTGCTTGGCCCCGAGGAATCGGGGCCTTCGTCTTTTCGGACTCTCACACCCACGCGCTCATCAGATGCCCTATCGCGCCGCGGACGAGCAATCCGTCGGTCCGGTCGTGAAAGTAGCGCGCGTTGAGTTGCTTTCCTTGCAGGAATTCGGTACGGCTGAATCCCATGCCCTTCAGTTCGGTCTGCAATTCCTCTGGATTGAAAAATAGCTGAAACGGCTCTCCGTATCTGGCCACGCGTTCAGAAAGTGCAGCCAACGCCTGGCGCTGGCCATCATTCAGCAGTGCGGGATCGACTGCAAAATCAAAGACAACGCCACTTCCCCTCGGCATTCGGGCGATCCAGCCGAGGGTTGTCATGCAGGCTGCGCGCGTCAGATACGGAGTTACTCCAAGCCAGGAGAAGAACGCCGCCGCAGTTGTGTCGAAGCCGAAGCGATGAAGCTCATCCGCGATCGTTTGGCGTTCGAAGTCGATAGGGACGAAGCGTCAGGAGATGATGGAACTGGAATCTTCGCCGCCAGCAGTTGTTCGCGCTTCCAAGCCTGAGTGGCCGGGTGATCGATCTCGAACACTCGCAATCCAGGATGAGGGTTGCGGTAGGCGAAAGTGTCGAGCCCCGCGCCCAGAACGACGTATTGAGCCACGCCGCGCGCGACGGCGGAAGCCAGTTCATCTTCAGCGTAGCGGCTGCGCGCCGCCATAAAGGCGCGAAAGGCGCGGGCGAAGGAGTGATTTTCTTTTGGATCGGAGCGCAGCGCCTCGGCTGCTTCGGAGCCGATGACGCGCAGCGCCAACGGATCATCGAGAACCTTGGGCTCGTCCAGCAACTGATGAGCGGCCCGCCGCATCGCCACTCGATATGCAGTTCTGCTGAAATTGCCTTCCTGCATGGAAGGCCTAACCCGCTACTGCCCGCTCAACCTTGCACTCGTGGCAGGGGCAGACTTCGCGCAGGAATCTCCAGGAGTAAATGCCAAGGTCGTGGTCGTCATTCCAGGCGAACCGGATGGCATATTTGCCGATCCCTTCGGCGGAAAGGGGCTTGGCCGCAGCTTTGAACATGGGCAGCATGCCGGGGGCAAGTTTGGCGGGCTCGCCCGGCTTGCGCCCGGATTTGTCACGTTCTTCGTTGCACATGGCGCAGGGGCAAGCGTCGCGCAGGTAGACGAAATCGTAGTGAGAGACGTGCCCGTCTTTCCACTCGATATCCAGTCCAGTGCCGGTGGTGAGGTTCACCTTTACCGACCTGGGATCTGTAGCTGCAGTGGGGGATTGAAGCGGGGACTGCATGACTTCAGTATCGCACAGGCGACAACCGCGGAGGGTTGCCCGCCCGCAATGCGAGTGCTAATGAGAACTGGTTGACGACGACGTCGAGTTCGCCTTGGGGCTGGTAACAATTCCAATGGCCAAGCCTCCGATCGCGCCGGCCAAAATGCCCATCAAGGCCAAAACCAAGGCGCTTTCTACCAGGGTTGGCGATCCGCGTTTCAGCATAAGTTTCCTCCTGAGATTCCGGGGGAACCACTCTTCCAGTTTACCTCGGCGAGTCAATTGAGGCGAATTGCCAGGGATGGCTTGAGTCCGGTAGAATGGTTGTTTCCGTTACGAGGCTCTGAAAGGATGTACGGCAGTCATGGCTCAACAGTGTGAAATCTGCGGCAAGAAGCCGCAATCCGGAAACCGCATCAGCCACGCCCATAACGTGACCAAGCGGCGTTGGAACGTGAATCTTCGTCCGGTGCACGCCCGCGTGGGCGCTACTACGAAGCGCATGCGCGTATGCACGGCTTGCATCCGCAGCGGCAAAGTGGTTAAAGCGTAAGAACCAGTCAATACAAGGTCTCAGGTCATAGGTGTTCGCTCTTAGGCATCAGCTCGTGTGATTTGCCTGACGCCTAAGACCTAACACCTTTCCTTCCTATTGCACGCCCAAGCAACTGCACGTCGAAGATAAGAGTTGCATTGGGCGGAATCGGGACCTCCCGGAGTGCCTTCGGCGCCGTAGCCCAGATCGGGCGGGATGCGCAACTGGCGTTTCCCGCCGACTTTCATTCCCGCCACTCCTTCTTCCCATCCCTTGATTACTTCGCCGTTCCCGATGGTGAAATCGAAGGGCTTCCCGGCATCAACCGAGCTGTCGAATTTCTTACCGTTCGTGAGCCAGCCGGTGTAGTGCACGCGCACATGGCTGCCTTCCTTGGCGACGTCACCGGTGCCGACCCGGATATCCCAATAGACTAAGCCAGAGGGGGTCTTCACTCCGTCGCCGGTGACTTTGGTGGGGGCGTTGGTGTTGGGGGTGGCGGACTTCCTTGCGCTTTGGGCAACAACGGAAACGACAGTCAATACGAGAATAATTGCGACAGCTGCAACGTACTTGGTCATTCTGAGCTCCTTTGCAACTCCGCTAATTCTAAACACAGAGGGCCCTGAGGTGCACAAAGGGTTCTCCGCATTCGACGATTCCCCTTGCTCTAAACCGTGAGATCCTTGCTACTGTATCGCGATCACGTCGATTTCCACCAGCACGTCCTTGGGCAGGCGCGCCACTTCCACGGTGGAGCGAGCCGGGGGAGCGGTGCTGAAATACTTGCCGTAAACCTGATTCATGGCGGCGAAGTCATTCATGTTCTTGAGAAAGACTGTGGAGCGGACAACCTTCCCGATGCCACTGCCAGCCGCTTCCAGAATCTCCGATAAATTGCGCAGCACGCGATCGGTTTGACTAGCCACGTCTCCGGTAATGACTTGCTGCGTTGCTGGATCGATGGCCACCTGCCCGGAGACGAACACGAATCCATTCGCCTTGATCGCTTGTGAGTAGGGGCCGATGGCTTGGGGAGCGTCTTTGGTAGAAATGACTTCGCGCATGGGAGCAGTTCTCAGTTGTCGGTCTTCAGCAAGAACAATTTACCACGGCAATCTTGGCCCTTCACTGACAACTGATCGCTGACCGCTGCCTTTAGATCTTCTGCAGCCTCTGCACCTCATGCACGCCAGGAATCTTCCGCAGCCCGGACATGATCTGCTCGAGATGTTTCAGGTCGGAGATGTCGAGAACGATTTCCACGCTGGCCTGGCTGTTGGCGGTGTGTGCGCCGATGTTGCGGATGTTGCTTTGCGCGTCACCGATGACGCTGGTGATGTTTTTCAGCATTCCAAAACGGTCGTCGCAATAGACAGTGAGTTTGACGGGATAAGCGGTAGGGGTGCTTTCGTCGCGGGCCCATTCGACATCGATGCGCCGCTCTGGCTCATACATAAGGTTTGTAACGTTCGGACAGCTCACCGCGTGCACTGCAACACCTTTGCCGCGGGTGATGTAGCCGACGATGCTTTCGCCGCGGATGGGATTACAACAGCGGGCGCGGTAGACCAGCATATCGCCCTGGCCTTTCACCATGATGGCATTGTGATCGCCAAAGACGCGGCGGACGACGCTGGCGATGGCTCCCGGCTTGTTGCTCAACCCCTCAGCTTCAATGTCTCCGGCCATCGAAGGCGTGGCGCCCGAGGGCAAAAGCCGCGCCAGCACCTGCCGCGCCGAATATTTCCCGTAACCGATGCCGGACATGAGGTCATCGACCTTGCCCAGTCCGTAGCCCGAGGCAACTTTCTGCAATTCCTCGTCTTTGATTTCCTTCAGCGCGATGCGGTATTTGCGGGCCTCTTTCTCGATCACCTTGCGGCCGATCTCGATGGAACGCTCGCGCTGGTGGACGTTGAGCCAATGTTTGATCTTGTTTCGCGAGCGCGAGGACTTGACCAGACCGAGCCAATCGCGGCTCGGCTTGTGGCCGGCCTGGGTAATGATCTCGACAATGTCACCGGAATGCAGTTTGTGGCGCAGCGGAACCATGCGTCCGTTGACCTTGGCCCCCACGCAAGTGTGCCCAACTTCCGTGTGGATGGTGTAGGCAAAGTCAACCGGCGTGGCGTCCCGCGGAAGCACCACAACTTTGCCCTTCGGCGTAAAGGTGTACACCTCTTCGGGATAAAGATCGACTTTCAGCGCCGACAGGAACTCATTGGGATCGCTGACATCACGCTGCCACTCCACCACCTGTCGCAACCAGGCGAGGCGCTGCTCATCTTGCGCGGAAACAGGGCCGTCTTTGTATTTCCAGTGGGCGGCAATTCCTTCCTCCGCCATCTTGTGCATTTCTTCGGTGCGAATCTGGATTTCAAAAGGAGTTCCATCTTCCGTGATCACCGAGGTGTGCAACGACTGATAAAAATTTGGCCGAGGCATGGCGATGAAATCCTTGATGCGCCCCGGCACCGGTCGCCAGATGTTGTGAATGATCCCGAGCACCGCATAGCAATCCTGCAGGGACCGCGTGATCACGCGCATAGCGAAAAGGTCGTAGACCTGATCGACGGAAATGCGCTGGCGTTGCAGCTTCTTATGAATGCTGAACAACCGCTTGATGCGGCTATCGACCTTGGCCTGAATGCCCGCCTCTTTCAGCTTGTCGCTGAGGATCGACTGCATCTTGGCGAGAAACGCTTCGCCCTGCTTCCGGCGCGCGTTGACGGATTTTTCTACCTGCTCATAACCGGCGGGATCGAGAAAGCGAAAGCCGAGATCTTCGAGTTCGCCGCGAATCTTTCCCATGCCCAGGCGGTGCGCGATGGGAGCGTAGATCTCGAGCGTCTCTTCGGCGATCTTGTGTTGGCGGTCGGGCGGCAAGTGCTCAAGCGTGCGCATGTTGTGCAGGCGATCGGCGAGTTTGATGAGCACCACGCGAATGTCATCGACCATGGCCAGCATCATCTTCCGCAGGTTTTCGGCTTGCGCTTCTTCGCGGGTCGCGAAGTCGATTTTGCTGATCTTGGTTACGCCTTCGACGATGTGGGCGACCTGCTCGCCAAATTCCTTGCGAATGTCGACGATGGTGACGGATGTGTCTTCAACCGAATCGTGGAGCAGCCCGGCGGCGATGGCCACCGGGTCCATCTTCATCTCGGCCAGCACCAGTGCGACTTCCAACGGATGCACCAGGTAAGGCTCACCCGAGGCGCGCAGCTGGCCTTCGTGATGCTTCAGGGAGTAGTCGTAGGCTTTCTTTACAATCTCCAGGTCGTCCTGCGGACGGTTCTCCTCGATCCGCTTCATCAACTCGCGGAACTTGGTAAGGGTAAGAGCGGTGGTCGCGATCTGTTGGCGCAAGCTCGCCATGTAGGATTATAGCCCGCGATGCCCGCGTGGAGCGGGCACTCGCTCGACAAGCTTCGAAAAGCTGCACCCGGGAGTTGCCGTGAACGAAGGGCAAAGTTTGTGAGAAGGGCCACGGCTGGCGCAGGAAACACACCGTGGAGCTTCGGCCACGTTTGCGTCAACGAGCGCTATCGCGACTTTTCGCCAGCAAGGCTTGCTTCACTCTAGTACCTGTTGAATGAAAGTACTCCGTCCAGACTTTCCCGTCTTCCGAGTACTCCTGCGCGTAGCTGACATGGTCGGTGCCTTTCTATGGCAAAGCCGCCGGGCAACCAGGTACATTTGATAGTCAGCGATTGTGTCTCAGCCAGGCAAAATAGGTTGTCAATCCATGCGCCTTCGGGGGTCCAATTGCCAACGAGCCCACCCAGTTGATCGTACTCCGGCGCGGGTTTCAGCGGTGGCTTAGGCTCCATACATACGCTGCAATATCTGAGACTTGGTCGGGCGTGAGTTCGGCCCCGCCCATGGGCGGCATGGGACTGCGATATTGCTTTGGCTGCGACACACCTTCGATGATCGTTTTCTTAATGCCCTCATCGCTGCCGTCGCTCCACAGCCATTTGTGCTTTGTTAACGGGGGCCCCAAAGGCGTTCCCTCAGCATTCGCGCCGTGGCAGCCGGTGCACGCGGCTCCGCCGACTTGACCGTGATAGATGCGGTCACCGACTTGAACCATTTCTCGTGTTGCGCCTGGAGGAACTGGCAAATTGGCGTTTGCGGCCGCGCCTGCATCGGGGTGAATACCCTCTGGTGGTTGTGAGGCTTGCTCAACCAGATTGCCGGCGGGAGCGGTTGCGCTCGGACACGGCGTGACGTTCGCAGCGTCGAAGTCCGCACCTCCGCGATATTCAATTCGGTAGATCCGTCCGCGAATGTCGTCAGAAACGTAGAGTGCGCCGTCCGGTCCCACCGCCAAGCCTGAAGGACGATGTTCGGCTTCGGCCGGCGACTTCACTGCTCCCGCGAAACCATCCGCAAAGATCTCGCACTGGCCGGAGGCGTGGTCTCCATGAAGCGCCTGAAAAATCACGTTGTAGCCACCTTGAGGATATGGCGCTCGATCCCACGAACCGTGGAAGGCGATGAAGACGCCGCCGCGATAGTGCGCCGGAAATTGTCCGTTGTCGTAACGCACCATTGCATTCGGCGCCCAGTGGGCGGGATACACTGCGATGGGAGCGATCTTGTTTGTGCAAGCGCCGGCGGTTTTGCCGTCGCCGCCGTACTCCGGAGCCAGAACCAGCTTTTGCAGGAATGGATCATGGTAGCATTCGGGCCAGCCGTAATCTCCCTTTGCCCGCAAGAGCAGCAACTCTTCCGATGGCAGCGTTGCTTCCTGATCGGGTTTATAAATGTCAGGCCAATTCGCGTGCAACTGATCGCGTCCGTGCTGAGTGACAAAGATTCGCCCGCTTGAGTCGATGGCAAAACCTTCGGCGTTGCGGATGCCCGTAGCGTAGCGCTCCGCCGGTGAAAACGTCTGGTTCGTCTTATTGGCGTCATAGAGCCAGATACCGCCTCGGGTCTCAAGTTCGGTGCATGGGTTCAGGCCGGGGGACTTCGGCGTCCGATTTTTCGCTTGGCAGGAATTAGTTGCGGCTCCGAGATCGATGTACATCTTTCCTTCGGCATCGATGATGAAGGGGTGCATCGGATGATCGCCGCTCAGGGGCAATCCGGAGACGATCGTGTCAGCCGAGCCGCTCGGGAGGATAGACCCCGCGGCCAATGAATAGCGCACGATTCGATCGTTGATTTCAGCGTAGATCGCTCCTTTATAAATTCCGATGCCCGTGCCGCCGTGGCCGCCGCTTTGTACGGTTTCGCCGAATCGCTCAATCACATCGGCTTTTCCAGCGCCGCTTTTGTCTTGCAGGGCTACCAGAAAACCTCCCGCATGGGGCGTGTCATTGCCGTAGTACCTGCCGGACCAGGTATTAACGTAGAGCACTCCATTGGGCGCGACTACCATGTGACGGGCGTGACCGACTCTGTCGGCGAAGATTGTTGCGCAAAAACCGGCGGGTAGTTTCAGGCCACCGTCATCATCGGGGCAGGTTTGGCTTCCGGCACCCGCGCCCGCATTGGCTTGTTTCGCGGCTCGCAGCTTTTCGGCCCCAAAAAAAGAAAGGCCCACGCTGATTGCGGTAAGCGTGACGAGAGCAAACGACAGAGGTATTCATTGTTTTACAGTTCATCGCTACCCTTCCGAACTTGCTTGCGCCACTTAGGTTCGAGCCTCTGGGGCGCTACGTTCGATCGACTTGCATTTCGGATTCGTGCTTTGCAGCTGTGCTATCGCAAGAGTGGTGCCAGATCCATCTGACTGACCACTCTCATCTAAGTGTCTTGTTGAGCGAAGGTTGCGATGAAGGGGGAGACCATCGCCTCGAGAAATGTATGTCAGGAGTCGACGCGTAGGCATCGCTGTCCGGATATTGACACCACCTCGTCACGCATTGGAGGACGAAGAAGTTCAAGGTATCGAGTAGCAGGACGGGCTTCAAACAGCTCCGGTTCCCAAACGCTCCTGGGTGCTTCAGCGATAAGGGTACTGAACGCGGCCGAGGGACGATTTGAGGGTTGAGCAAATCAATCGTGAGCGTCTTCCCTGCCAGAAAGTCGACCCATCATCGAAACTCATGACCTTACGCACGGATCGAGCCGCACATCTTAACCTGCAGGTCGCATCGCTGCTTCACCGTTTGAATAGCCGACTACCGTAGTGCATGCTGTGTATGACGGATTTCGCTCAGCTCGGAGATCACAATCGACCTTACTACTGTGTTTATTTTATTCATCGTGTTTATCGCCACCCTGATTCGATCAGCATTCGGCTTTGGCGAGGCACTCATCGCCGTTCCGCTGTTGGCCTTCTGCATTCCGCTGGGCGTCGCCGCCCCGCTCGCTGTACTTGTGTCGATTACCGTCGCGGTCATAGTCGTAGTGCAGGACTGGAAAAACATCCACCTGGCTAGCACAGGCTGGCTCGTGCTCTCCAGCCTCTTTGGTATCCCATTGGGTCTTCTCATTCTGACCAGTAGCCATCAAAGAATGGTGAAAGCCGTCCTAGCAGTGATAATCATGACGTTCTCCGCCTACTCCTTAACAGTCCGCTCAGCGCTGGAACTACGACGCGACAGTCGACTATGGCTCCTAGGGTGTGGATTCTGTGCCGGCGTGCTTGGCGGAGCCTACGGAATGAATGGTCCGCCGCTCGTCGTTTACGGAGCCATGAGAAGGTGGTCAGCGCAGAACTTTCGGGCGACCCTTCAAGGATATTTTCTACCTGTCAGCGTCATTGGTATGGGTGGTTATTGGTTGGCCGGACTCTGGACCTCCGCTGTAACGCACTATTATCTGCGCTCATTCCCGATCGCTCTAGTAGGCGTGTTCCTTGGTAGAGCGATCAATAACCGCCTTCGCGGAGAGTTTTTTTTTAGGTACCTTTACATTGGACTGGCAGGTATCGGCGCGCTCTTGTTGGTGCAAGCAATCATAGGCCGACTCTGAACGCGCGTGGCCCGTTCGCACCAGCGTTAACTCGCACCAGCTTCGGGCATTTCCTGCGGTTCCGGCTACAGAGCAACTTTTCGGCTTGTTTCCTCAGTAGATTGGGTCGATTTCGGTCGGCGAGGTCCCGCCTTAGGGCTGATGGAGTGGGTGCTCAACGGACTCCCATATTCCGCCACAGAACGTGCCAGAACCTCTCTTCGAATACGGGATCACGCGACTTGCGGAGGAGGAAATATTCGTTGACCGGACGATCATCTTCAAGGGCCGCTACCGTAGGGTCACCTTGAATAAGCGAAGGCAGCGATAGTTCGTGATTGACCACCATTTCGAATTGCTCCTGAGCGCTAGTCGCCGGCCCCCATTCGACGAGGTCGCGGGCGGCATCGGGGGGAAGCCGGGCAGCCAAGTCCGCCGCCGAAAGCGGCGGAATGGGACTCATGCTGGCGAGAAAATGTATTCCCCAACCCTCGACCGAAGGAAAAGCTCTACATAGGGAAACGATTCAGCAAGGGCTCGCCGACCGAGGCAGTCGTACTCGGTCGCCGCCAGGAAACCACTGCTGCAATATGCCGCCTTCGCGAAGATGCGGCTTGGCAATGGCGTAGAACTCTTTGGAATAGAGCAAACTGGAACCTGCCGCTTCCACGGGAGGAGGGGGATCGGTGGTAATCACGTCATACTGTTCCACGGTACGTTCCAGAAAAGCGCGGCCGTCATCCGTGACGATATGAGCCAACGGGGGCCGCAGCAACTTGCCCGCGTCGGGATGGAAGAAGGTGACGACCAGGGGCACGCTGGGCACCAGCTCGACCGCGGTGGCGTGAATCCCCCACGAAAGTATCGCCAGTTCGCTGGTCCCCATGCCAAAACAGATGACCAGAGCCTTCTGCGGTTGCCGGGGCAAGAACGCCAGGGGCAGATGAGCCATCATCTTGGTCACTGGAGTCAGCTTGGTCATTCCGACGCCATTGACCAGAAGCCTCCTTTCCATCCCAGAACCATGGGCCACCACGGTAGCCGTACTGTCGCGCCTGACCCAGCGCGCAGGTATAGCGATTCATAGCCCTCCGCCCAAATTGTCAAAGCGATCGAAGCGATCACTAGGACCAACGAAAATGCCGATGAGGGCCGCAGCGCGCCGCGGATCGACAATGACGAAGCGAGGCGCAAGCGCAGGCCGAGGATCAGCCAAGGGGCAGCCAGCAGACAGAGTGCCAGCCGTTCCCCCAACAGTGGAAGGAGCACAAACCCGGCGAGCAAGGGACCCAGCACGCAGCCCGCGATGTTAATGGCGTAAGCTTTGCCAGCTCGGTCGGGGTCGCCGGCAGAAAAGCGATCCAGGATCAGAGGTGTGATAAAACCCGCCAGAGTGGCGAATGGCGTGATCCCTAAAATGACCCGCAGAACCCCATGGAGTGGAATTCTGGGATCAGCGGTCAAGTATGCAAAGAGGACCAGGACGCCAAATCCCAGCCACAATAGCCCGTTCTCGAGAGTGCCGGTGCGGGGCTTGCGACGATAGATCCACGACCCGATGTAGGTTCCCACCAGGTAATTGGCCAGAATCGCCGCGAAGGCATAAACCACCGTACCGAGAGAAAAGGTATAGATTCGCACCCACACAACTTCCGCGCCCAGCTGGTCAGCCCGGTGCCGAACAGCAACACAACAAAGTTGTCGGTGGAGCGGCGCAGTGGAGAATCCGAGGGCAGGCTCTGCTTGACTGCGGCGACCAGCCCAGCCTTGCTCTCGCCAAGGGTCAAAAAAAACGCGCATGCCGCCAGAAGAAAATTCAGTCCGGTGCCAACCAGAAGAGTCCGGTGAAAGCCCCACAGTTCGATCAATAACAAGGGAATGGTCGCCCCAGCAAAGGCTCCCAGAACATTAGCAAGGTAGAGATAGCTGAAGGAGCGTTGCCCATCCGGGCCGGAACGCTGCCGGATCGCCGCCATGGCGAAAGGGAACGTCGCTCCCATACAGGCGCACCAGGGCACCAAGGTTGCGGCGATCCACAGCCCCGCAGGGAAGTAATAAAGAGAAGAGGAAAACGACATTTCGCGGATAGCGCGCAGCAGGATCTCACGCCCCCAGAATAGTTGCTAAGGCACCATGGTGGCCGAAACCCCGATCAGCAATTCGGTCAAGGCACAGAGCCGCAAAGGGGAAAATCGAGGACGCTCTCCGTACTTTCGAACCAGTACCCGGCCAATAGGAACCCAACCCAGGCCGATCATGAACGACGAAAGCACCAGCGAGAGATCGGCGTTGTGACCCCGAACTGGCCATTGCAGATCAGCCAGATGACCTCGTAGAGAAAGCTACAGAAACCCGAGAACACAAACAGTCTGAAGAACCATCTCATGCGCGGTTTTCATTGCTCCAGGTTGAATTTGAGCCAGCAATTCTTCTAAGACCAGTGAAGTGCAACGACGGGAGCGAAGGGGTGATGTAAGAACGTAAAGGGCCCAGCAGGATGGCGACTGCGCGCCAGCTATCGAGGGTCGGGATATAGCTGGAGCTCGATTTCAAGACCGTGCCTGTCCTTGAAGGAGAAGCGGGATTATAGCATTGACGGATAGCGACACGAATGCCGGCTCGTTCGCTCCGATGATCGGCGGCATACAGCGCGCGATGGAACTTAACTTGCTTGTTCCAGAGTCCGCCGTGTGCTAGACTTTTCGCCAACAATGAACCGCCGCTGGCTTCGATTTGTGCTGGGATTTGTTTCTCTTCTCATGCTGGCGGACTTCGTTTTTCGTGGAATTGTGCCGTTCGTGACCCGGAACGATTTTTCCGAAGTCTACGTAGGTTCATGGCTGTGGCGGCACGGGCAAAACTTTTACGACTCCGACCTCACCCGGACCACGGCGACGCAACTCACCGGCTCCCACGTAAATCTGGTGCTGATCTACCCGCCGACTGCACTGATACTCATGGCGCCTTTCAGCTTCCTGCCCTGGAGTTGGGCGGATACGATCTGGCATGTTCTGGGGCTGGCCGGTATAGGAATTACAATTTTCCTCCTATTGCGCCTGGGAGGTTTTCGCCTGGAGCACGATCGCGCCTGGGTACTGGCTACTTTTGTTCTGGCTTTTTCCCCACTGCATCAGGCATTTCACATGGGCAACGTAGCGCTGGCAGATGTACCGCTGTGCCTGGTGGGAATTTACCTGGCGGAGAGAAAGCAGGACCTCACAGCTGGGGTGATTCTTAGCATCGCAACCGCGCTGAAGCCGCAGATCGGGCTCTGGGTCTTGCTCTTCTACCTGGTTCAATTCCGAAAGCGATTTCTTCTGGGCGCTCTTCTGCCTGCGGCTGGCCTGCTGGGAATACTTGTCAACTATCCGATCCCGGCACGAACGCTCATTTCCGGCTACCGCAACAATCTTCAGTATTGGTTTGCGCCGGGGAGGATGATTGGTTTCACGGAAGGCGCGATGCCGTTTCATGTGAATACCAGTCAGGTGATCCTCTATCAGCTATTGCACCGCGTCACTCTTACCAGCGTGCTTGCCCACTTCATGTTTGCTTGCGGACTGGTGCTTTGGAGTTACGCGGTCTGGCGGGCGCGATTTCGGGTATCAGTTCCACTGGCTATCTCTTCGTTGGTGGCATTGAGTTTTGTTTCTCTCTACCACAGCGTTTCCGATGTGACGATTCTGATACTTGCTCTCTGTTGGGCCTACGGGGAAGAACAAGGGCCAATGACCTGGAGCAAGCGCGCAACGTGCATTCTGTTTCTGTTGATGATGTTGCCCGGACATTCGGTTCTGATTCGATCTGCTCCCCACTTGAGCAGTGCAGTGACGGAATCCTGGTGGTGGAAACTGCTGGTGGCGCGATATTTCATATGGCTGTTGCTCGGCCTGAATGCGGTCCTGCTATACGCTCTGGTTACCTCAGGCCTTGTTGGCGAGACTTTGACAGACGAGCAACTGACATTACGCACGAGCTGAGCACTTGACCACTCCCATTCAACCAAAGACCGGGTCCGACGATAGCCACCGTTTCTCAACGCTGATTCTGGCACTTGCAATTCTGAGCGCGGTGTTGCAATTGTGGTGGTTCGGCACGAAGTGTTTGAATCAGATCGATATCGATGGCATGACGTATGTCGGAATCGCGCGTCACATACGCCAAGGGGAATTTTACGCAGCGATCAATGCATTTCGCAGTCCCCTGGACTCCTGGCTTATAGCTGCGGCCTCTTTCGCCAGCACAGACTACCTGCTTATCGGCAAGCTGGTGAGTGTCGCCAGCTTCCTGCTGTGTCTAGCGCTGCTCTATACTTTCGCGTTCCGCTTGTGGCATTCGAGGTTGGTTGCCTCCGTAGCTGTCTTGCTGTTCACGCTGGGTCGGGGTCTTGCGGTGCAGGCAATTGCCATGGTTACTCCAGACTTTCTCCTTGCCGCGTTGGTTCTAGGCTACTTCATCGTTCTCTTGGATTGTGCGCGTACTGATCGATCCAAAGACTGGCTGCTTCTCGGAGGGTTTCACGGTCTTGCGTTTCTGGCAAAGGCCTTCGCGCTGCCTTGGCTCGGGCTGTGCACCGCGGTCGCTGTGTTGCTATCAGACTCGTCCTGGAAAAGGAAAGCTGGACGCTTTTGTCTAGCGATGTGCATTCCTGTGATTGTGGCAGCGGGATGGGCTACGGTGCTGCACTCAAAGTACGGCGTATATACTACGGGCAGCCAGTTCAAGACAAACCTTCTGCAATGGACACTGGGGGAACGTTCCGTATTCCTGGAAAAGACTTATGGGCTGTTGAGGGATACTAGCAAGCAGCTGGACGACTACGCCGTGGGCGATTCTATGCCCCCAGGTTCTCGGGCGTGGGCCTATCACGTGGACATGAAAGAGGCGTTACCAAAGCTACTCCTCGCGGAAAAGGGCAACGTGCCTAAGGCGTTGAAGGAGCTAACTATTGTTACAACGCCGGGTGCGTTGCTCGCGTTCCTTGCCACTGTGGTAATTTTCACGCGCCGACGGCTTGTGTATCCCGTTGAGTGGCGACTGACGGCAGTCATCGTGGCGAGTGCCATCGCTTTGATCTTGGCCTATTGCATGTTGGTATTCGACGAGCGGTATCTATTCCCGCTGATCCCTCTGGTGCTGGTTGTTGGTGCGCGTTTCCTGGTGGCTGATGCCAAGTGGAATTACGGCGGCCTGCGAACAGTCAGCATCGCCCTGGTCATCCTCGGCGTTGTCGCGTCCTTAGTTTATTCATCCTCTCCGTTTCGGGACTTGACGCGAAACTTCCAGGCTGCAAGTTATGAGGCTGGAGGATTCTTGAGGAACCATACGGCGTCCGCAACCCTCGTGAGCATAGGAATTGGGCCCTATCCAGAGCATGGAGTTGGATGGGAGGCGGGGTACCACGCCGCTTACTTCGGGGGCCAGAGGCTTGTGGCGACGATGGATTCCTTGCCGAGCTCAACCCAAATGCAAACCCTGGCTGCGGACCTCGAGAAGGCCTCTTCCGGCGCCATTGTCGTATGGGGTAGACCAAGTGACTCCAGGTACGTCGAACTGGTACTGAAGCTTGTTTCGCAGCACCCGTATAATCGGGTGGAGCGAATCGCCGATCCGGTTGTTGGTGAGGTTGGAGCGATAGTGTTTACGGGCGGGTAAGTATAGCCAATCGCCAAGGTTGAAAGATGAAACTCCGGTTCCTTTTTATCGCGCTGGGGGTGGTTGGATTCTGCTACTTCTTTCTCCAACTGGAGCGGCGTCCCGGTGCTTTCGCCAACTCGACTACTTTGGCCGCTATTCTGGCGCTCGAAATTGTGCTTGCTTGTGTGTGGCGATTCGAAAAAGTGTTTTTTCCGGTGACGATGATTTGCTTTCTGGCGGCCGACACGGCGAACCCATTCGCCGGAGAGAGCTTCACTCTCCGCTGGCTGTTTCTCGCGGTGGGCGCGTTGGCCGGCCCGATTATCTGGATGAAGAGCAACCGGGATCGTCACTTCGGAACCTTCCACCTGATCGCCTTATTCTGCGCGCTTGCCGCAGTCGCGTCGGCGAGTGCCTCCGTAGGCAACAGGAATAGGCTTACTGAAAGCTGGAAGCTTGTTTTTGTTGTTTCTCTACGCTGCTACCGGTGGGCGAGTTGCCCTAGCAGGCCGAGAGAAGGCTTTCGTTAACGTGCTCGTGCTGGGTTGCGAGGTCCTGGTTTTCCTGGTTGCGGGCGCCTATTTTGCGGGCGTGAACGTTTTCGGCAATCCGAACAACTTGGGAGCGTTCGTAGGCGTTGTTGCGGTGCCAGTTCTGCTTTGGGCGGCGTTGGTGGCGGAGAGCCGAGCGGAGATGCAACGGAGGTACACGGCCTTGGCGCTCTGCGCGGTCCTGCTCTACGTGAGCGTGTGCCGCGCCGCGATCATTGCCGATGTCTTCATCACGATCGGACTCACGATTGCCCTGCGGCGTCCGCGATTACTCATTCAGGCAGGATTTGCCGGGGCCTTGTTGCTGGAACTGATGGCTGTCGCCAATCCCGCTCACATGACTGAGTTAATGGACACGCTAAGCGGAAAGTTCATATTCAAGATGGAAGGGGGCGCATCTCACACGGGGATTCTAGGATCACGCCAGAGCCCCTGGGAAGATACGATTGCCGCAGTGAAGCAGCATCCGTGGTTCGGCACGGGATTCGGGACCAGCGACCTGGGAAGTGATCAGCGCGGCATTCAAGGGTCGTCGATCTATACCGTGGAAGGCACGAACCGCGAGCACGGCAGCAGTTATCTGGCGATGGCCGAATACATGGGACTGTTGGGAATACTGCCGTTCATTGCGTTGGTGATGCTGGTGGCGCGTGCGGTGGCGCGGGTTTTCGCGTGGATGCGAAGAACCGGGAGCCCAGAACATTACGCGGTCCCTTTCGGACTGATCGCCGCGGCGGGCCTGATTCATGGGGCCTTCGAAGACTGGATGTTTGCTCCGGGATCCTATCTCTGCGTGTTCTTCTGGGTCGCCGCGTTTCTGCTCATCGACTTCGCTTCGCCTGGGAAAGCGCCGGTGCCGATACGAGTCTCGCCGTCAGCTTCGTTTGCCGAGCCCGCGCTGCGGCGGTCCACGACGCCGGTCTGAATCCTGAAAATGCAAAGCTTCGATGACGCTAATCGTTCAGTCCTGCAAAAACCGAGCGAGAAGTGGACTGCGCTTTGCCTGGCTCTACTTCTAATGGCGGGCGCGGAGTTTATCGTGAGGGGTCCGGTGAGAGCCGTTCAGACCGCGACGGGGTTCAACGATTTTCTCTCTCCGTACATACAAGCGAAAGCACTGGTTCGCGGTCTGGACCCGTACAGCCCGCAGGTGCTGCTCAGCCTCTGGCCGGCTGACGCTCCACATTTTTTTTTCTTGCCGAAAGAAGTAGCCAACGGAACGCTGGTTGCCAACCGGGGGATCCCGACGGCGTATCCGATCACCGCTCTCGTCCTTGTCACACCGTTCAGTTTGTCTTCCTGGAACGTAGCGTATTTCCTGTGGTTGGCGTTGGACCTTGCGCTGTTCGGGATCATGCTGTGGGTGCTGGTGGCACTGGCTGGGTTTTCTTATCGCGAACCTTCGACAATTTTACTGGTTGCGGGGACATTAGCTTTGGCGCCGTTCCATACTGGAATTGTGACGGGCAATGTCTCGCTGGTCGCGGTCGAACTGAGCATTATTGCGATCTGGAGTGCGCGGCGAAAGTACGACATTGCTGCCGGGCTTTTGCTCGCGGTGGCTTCGGGGCTGAAGCCACAGATTGGGCTGTGCTTTCTTCTTTACTATTTCTTACGCCGCCGTTGGCAGATGTGCGGGATCGCGGTGGTGCTGCTGGCTGGCGTGGCGGCTCTCGGGTTACTCCGATTGGAGATTGGCCATACTCCGTGGCTCTCGAATTATCGAGATGACAATCGCATTCTGCTGCAGACGGGAGTTCTTGGAAATTTCACTGCGATTAATCCGACGCGTTTCGGTCTGATCAACCTGCAGGTGGCGTTGTATCCGCTGCTGGGCGGAATTCGGCGGACGAACACCGTGGCCATGGCAATTGGTGCGACTCTGCTGGCAGTGTGGATCATTTACGTGTGGACAAGCAGGGATCGAAGAGAGTCTCAGGACGATCGCGAATTGCTGGAGCTAAGCGCGATCGCAGTGATCAGCCTGTTGCCGGTTTATCACCGCTTCTACGACGCTACGCTGCTGGTACTGCCGCTATGCTGGGCGTTCGTTTGTTTTCGTAGAGAACGCCTTTCGGCGGCATTGTTATGGGGATTGATGCTTCCTTTTCTGATTCCGGGAGGGACGCTGCTGGAAACCATGCAGATTGCCGGGCGCATCCCCGCGGCTTTGACGAAGCATTGGTGGTGGGAGGCGCTGGTGATGCCGCATCAGGTTTGGGCGCTCGTGCTTATGAGCGTGTTACTGCTCCGAGAAATGGACGTTGAACGACGCTCCGCCGCGCACGGTCCTAAGGGAGCCCTTGGCCTAGGTGCACGATCTACCCCGATTCCGATACAGTAATGGTTCCCATGCTCGATCTGAATTTTGTGCGCGACAATTTGCCCCGGGTGGAAGAAATGCTGCGCCAGCGCGGCGCGGACCCGGCTGCCGTGTTGAAGGATTTCCGCGAGGTGGACACCCAGCGACGACAGGCCATCACAGAGGCCGAGACCATGAAGGCTCGGCGGAATAAGGCCTCGGAAGATATTGCCAAATTGAAAAAGGCGGGGCACGATGCCACGGCAGCGATCACGGAGACGAAGGATCTGCGCGAGCAGATTCAGGCACGGGAGAAAACTGCTGAGGATCTTGACGCTCGGCTGCGCGATATTCTTGCCGGAATTCCGAACCTGCCGCACGGAAGCGTCCCGGTGGGGTACAGCGCGGAAGAAAATGTGGAAGTCCGGCGTTGGGGAACGCCGCCGAAGTTTGACTTCACTCCCAAGCCGCATTGGGATCTGGGCGCGGAGTTGGGCGTGCTCGACCTGGAACGCGCGGTCAAGCTGACGGGGGCGCGGTTCGCGGTCTACTGGGATCTGGGCGCGAAGCTGGAGCGGGCCCTGGCAAATTTCATGCTCGACTTGCATACGCGCGAGCACGGGTATACAGAGGTGCTGCCGCCTTATCTGGTGAATTCAGACTCGATGTACGGTACGGGACAGTTGCCGAAGTTTGCGGCAGACTCGTTTCGCGTGCCGCATGGAGAGAAGGATCTGTGGCTGATTCCGACAGCTGAGGTGCCGGTCACGAATCTCTATCGCGACGAAGTTCTGGATGCGGCGCGTTTACCGATTTCGCTTACGGCGTATACGCCGTGTTTTCGGAGCGAGGCGGGATCGTACGGGAAAGACGTGCGCGGCATCATACGGCAACATCAGTTTCAGAAGGTGGAACTCGTGAAGTTTTCGCGGCCGGAGAACTCGTATGAGGAGCATGAGAAGCTGACCCGAAACGCGGAGACAGTTCTGCAGAATCTTGGCCTGCACTATCGCACGGTGGCGCTGTGCACAGGAGACATGGGAGCCGCTTCGGCCAAGACGTATGACATTGAAGTTTGGCTACCCGGTCAACAGTTGTTTCGCGAGATTTCTTCGTGCTCGAATTTTGAGGCGTACCAAGCCCGGCGGGCGAATATCCGCTACCGTCCAGAGGGCAAGAACAAGACGGAGTTCGTGCATACGCTGAATGGAAGCGGACTTGCCGTCGGGCGGACGTGGGTGGCGATTGTGGAGAATTACCAGCAAGCCGATGGGAGCGTGATCATTCCCGAGGCGTTGCGGCCGTATATTGGCGCTGAGAGAATTACAGCGAAGAAGTTTTAGCTTTTAGCTCTTGGCCTTTAGCTAAAGCCCAGAGCTAAGAGCCAAGGCGCTGTAGCATTGCCAAGAAAGGACGCGGTCACTAGACTTGCAGCGTGTGGAAATCAGCACGACGGCGGCGGGCGCGCCATCCCTACCGATGAGCGGCGTTTGGCCTACAATCCGAAGCTATATTTTCTGGCAGCATGAGCGTGGCACCCTGCATTACGACATCATGGTCACGCTGATTCTCCTCTTCATCTTTTCCTCGCCTTATTGGATCAGCTTCAACGACAAACCCGTGCCAGGCAATCCGCATCTGACGGAAGTAGTTGTAACTCCCGATGCACAAGGCGGACTGGTCTACGAGATTTCGGGAGCTGCGGTTTCTCCCGGCGATGAAGATTCAGTGCGGGGACAACTGCTGAAGATCATCGAGCCGATTTCGGGTGCGGTGTCAATTATGAAATTCGACGCTGTTTCCGATCGCAGCGGGAAGGTCCAGAGCTATCGAGTTTGGGTGAAGAGAGAATAGTGAGGCAAGCTCGCATGATGCCGATAATTCTGCTCTGGCTGGCGGTAGCTTACTCATCCTCCTCTGCGCAGACGTCCATCGGATTACTCTCGCTGGCCGTACTGAGTTCTTACCCGGCTCTGCAAGCTCAGAAGCCCGTGACTTTGGACGGCGTTTTGCAAACGATGGATGCGACAGCGGCTCACTTCCAGACGGCACAAGCCGATTTTGTCTGGGATCAGTATCAAAAAGTTGTGGATGAACACGACTTGCAGAAGGGCACGGTTTACTACCGGCGGTCGGGGCAAGAAATTGAAATGATGGCGGACATCAGGGAACCGGACCGCAAGTTCGTGCTCTATAAAGAGGGCAAGCTCCAGGTATACCAGCCAAAGATTGAACAGGTCATTGAATATTCGACGGGAGCGAACCACAGCGAGATCGAAAGCTATCTGGTGCTAGGCTTCGGTGGCAGCGGGCAGGATTTGAAAAAGTCATTTGATGTAAGCTTTGAGGGCGAAGAAACCATTGACGACATTGCGACCGCGAAACTGCACCTGATTCCCAAGAGCGACAAGGTGAAGAATTATTTCAGTGAAGCGTTTCTTTGGATCGACGTGAATCGCGGCATCTCGATCCAACAGAAGTTCGTCCAGGGTCAGGGTGATTCCCGCACGGCCAGGTACTCGGCCATAAGGGTTAATACCAAGATCAATAACGATGTGTTTCGGCTGAAAACCACGAGCAAGACGAAGTTTGTCTCACCTCGTGGCTAAGTGGTTGAATTTGAAGGGCAAGAATGTGTTCGGAAAAATGCGGGCAGGGCGCTATACTGCCTTAAGTTCCTCATTGGATCCCACGCATGGCCAAAGTGTTCACGATTCCTGTTCCTCCGAGATTAGGTCGTTCCACCAAAAGAGAACGCTCGTCCGATCCGCGCTACGTGGATGGACAGCGTCTGCTGGTGGAGGCCATGAGATATTTGGCTCAAAGCGACCCGGTGACCAACCGGTCGGCGATCGAGTTGATCTCAGAGCACGTGCGTACGCGATTCCGCATGAGCGATTCGCCGCTGTCGTAAGAGTCCCACCCCGCTTCTGTGGGTTCGCTTAGAAGAAGGCCTTTAGCGCGAACTGAATAATCCTTGGTCCCCGATAATACGGCGAAGTGGAGGGGGAAGAATCGGTCGAAACCTGACCGAACTGGCTACCGCCGCCCACCGATCCTCCGGTGGAAGTTGGTCCGTAAAACTGGACGTGATTGAAGGCGTTGAAGAAGTTGGATTGAAACTGCACGGACTTGCTCTCGGTGATCTTGAAGTTCTTCATGATCGAGATGTCCCAATCGTTGATTCCGGGTCCGCGCAGGACGTTTCTTCCCATGTTGCCGTAGCTAAACAGCGGCACACCTCCCTGCGTCAGGCCGAGGCCGGCGACGTACGGTTGCCCAGCGGGCGGACCTACGGAGCAAACCACGTTGGTAGGATCGAAGAAAAAGTATCCGGTGGTGGTGCCGGAAAGGCAACTTCCGTGGATCCCGTCCGCGCTGGGGCTGAAAGTGCGCATCTGCCGTGGGTTCTTGAAGACCTGGATTGGGCCAACGACATCGGGGCGGTCCAGTCCTTCGTTGGATTCGCTGGCTCCGTTGCTGGAGAAAAGTGTAAATGGATTTCCCGATTGGAACGACGTGATCGACGAAAGCACCCACCCGCCGAGAACATTTCTCCGCAGTTTAGTGCCGCTGTTGCCCCCCGGTATTTGCCAGACCGGGCTCAGCACCAATCGCTGTCGCGCATCGAAGTCCGCCAGACCGCGGTCGAAGGCCGGGTCAGTCGGATTAGTGTAGGTGGACGAGCGGGCGCGGAAACCCGAAGCGATATCAATAGTCTTGGCCAAGGTATAAGCGACTCGAAAGCCGAGGCCATGATTCATTCTGCGGTCCACGGTGACTTGCATCTCGTTGCTGGAAGAGCTGCCGTTGCTCAGATTCGTTTCAATCTGAGTGGCGCCCGAGGGCAGACTACCTCCATTACAGGCCGCAAGCGGACGAGCGCAGTCGGGTGAGATGAAAGTGAGGGGATCGGACGCGGATGCTACGGCCGCCTGGTATTGCGCCATCAAATTTTGCGGATTGCTACCAGTAATTTCAGGATAGTTCAGGTTGATACTGCCGATCGCGCGGCGGCTGAGGCTGCCGACGTAGACCGCCTCCAGCACCGTGTCCTTCGAAAGCTGGTATTGGAAGCCGTAATTAAAGTTCTCGGCGTAGGGAGTGCGGAAGTGAGGAGTGACCACGTACGCAAAAGGAATCGCCGGAGTAAAGAATTGCCCAAGGTGACCTCCCGCGATGAAAGGATACGGATTGGAAAAGCCAGCGGTAGCTGTCTGGAATGGATCGGCCGTATAAGAGCCGTTGATGGGAAGGAGATCGCCCGGCGTGGGCTGCGCGCCAGCAGGGAGGAAGCCCGGATAGTTATTTGCTACGTATCCGAAGGGAGCCTGGCCTCCAAACTGCAGGTTCAGCGCGCCATCTTCGATGTCCCAGAAAATCCCAGCGCCGCCGCGCATTACCAGTTTGGCGTTGCCTAACATATCCCAGGAGAAACCGAAGCGAGGAGCAAAGTTAGTCTTATCGGGATAAACCAAGCCCCGGTTGGGTGTTCCGGGATCGCCCGCGTATAGGAAATCGGGAGGCGAAGCTGGGTAAAGGGTTGACTGTTGTCCGGGAAACCAGCCCTGAATCTGATTTCGGGGATCGACTTGCGGCGAGTTGTATTCGTAGCGCAGACCGTAATCCAGACTCAAGCTCTTGGCAACTTTCCACGTATCCTGGGCAAAGAAATCCAACTGGTGGGTTCGTATGCCGTAGATGGCGCTGGAGAACTGATAGTAGTTATCGGTAAAACCGCCAACGAAATCGGCGAGAGCGCTGCCCGTATTCGTGTAATAGGTTCCGAAATCGAACGATCCGTTGTTATAAAAGTCGTAATGGAAGTTTTCCTCGATCCAGCGGATATCGGCTCCAAACTTCAGCGCATGGCTGCCCCTGGTCCAGGAAAAAGTATCCTGGTACTGAAAAGTGCTGTCGTGAATCTTGGTGGGGCCTTGGGGGGAGGGGCCGAGGTTGAATGCGCCATTCACCGAAACAGCGGGCGGGGCTATGCCGTTTGGATCGTCCGGAATTACCGTTAAAAATCCCAGTGCCGATGGCGGTGTTTTATCCGTGGGTGTGGCGTCCAGCGTGGCAACGCGATTCGTGGAGAAGCGCAGTTCGTTCAACTTGGTGGGAGAGAGAATACGGGTCCAGCTAAGCGATCCGGTTTGATAGCGCTGAGCATTGGTGAAACCCGAGCCCACGGGGACGTTTCCTCCAGTGGATGCGCCTTTGAGAACTTCGAAGGGAAATACCTGGGGCTGGTCGTCGAATACATAAAACGCCGAGAGGGTATCTTTACTGGAGATGTTGTAGTCGTAACGGAAAATGAACTGGTCTTCCTGCAAACTGGCCACGGGGTCTTCGACAAAACCGTTGGTTCCGGTATTCGGCAGGGGTAGATAATTTTTGATGTAGTTTGCCATCACGGAGTCAACCGGCACCTGGTTGTTGGGGAAAGTGCTCACGCCGGTTGTTGGGTCGATCGGGCTCGCGCCCGTTGGATCAGTGAGCGGAAACCCCAGATCGCTGAAATCGCCGGTACGTTCCTGCGGGGTCAAGACCGTGAGAATTCCTGGATTTTGCCCTTCCGCCCGCCGCGCTCCCTGATAAGAGGCAAAGAGAAACATCTTGTCTTTCTTGATGGGAAAGCCGACGGTTCCTCCAAAGATGTTGTATCGGAAGATGGGAACCTGTTGCAGGAAATAATCGGAGGCGTCCAGAGCGGTATTGCGAAAATAATCGAAGAAGTCGCCGTGTATGGTGTTGGTGCCGGACTTAATGACCTGATTCACGATGCCGCCGGAGGTGCGGCCGTACTCCGCTTCGTAATTGTTGGTAATGATTTTGAATTCGGCTACAGCGTCGGGATTGGGGTCCACGACCATGTTATTTCCGAGGAAGTCGTTGTTGTCGGCGCCGTCGATCAGAAACGTTTCGGACTCGGAACGCTGGCCGCTCACAGAGAACGGATTAAGCGAGCCGTCATCCTGGTCGGGAGCAAATACGCCAGCCTGCAGCAGGCCGAGTTGCATGGTGTCGCGCGCGGCCAGGGGCAGCTCTTGAATCCGAGCGGTGGTTTCGACTTTGCCCAGGGTCGCGCTGACGGTGTCGACTTGGGTCACGTCCCCTGTGACCTCCACGACCTGGCTGGCGGTGCCGATTCGCAAGGCAACGTCCAAGCGGGCATTTTGGTTGATTTCGAGCGTGATGCCTTTGCGAACATACTTATCGAAGCCCGGGTGCTCGACGGTAAGTTCGTAGGCTCCGATGGGAACGAGATTGAATACATAGTCACCATCTTTGCCAGTTGCTATCGTGCGGGAGGCGTTGGTCTGGGAGTTCCTCAGCGTGACCTTTGCGCCCACAATGACCGCGCCGCTAGCGTCTTTAACGGATCCCGCGAGCACCGCCGTGGCTTGCTGGGCAACCGCGACTTCGCCGCTCACAAGGGCCATGCAAAGACCGAGAACCAGACGCCAGAAGACGGCGGAGAGACTTTGCGGCAGCCATGCTGCACGTGAGATGGAAGGAACCTGAGCCGTTGACCTGGGGGAAAAACCAACCGTGGTAGAAGATTCGATCTTAGCTGCACGCATGGGGAAAGGCTCCTTGCACACGAGGCTATAAAAACGATTGTGACTCAGGGTCACGAACACCGAACTCAGATCCCCGAGCGTCATTGGGGCGCTATTGTGCAACTGCGGGGCCACAAAGGGCAAGCTGAATCTTCAGCTATTCTTGCGGTCTGAAACGATTGAATACAGCTTTTCACATATTACGTTCCGGATTTTGAAGCCTGTTTACGCGGGTTTTCGATGCGTACGATGTGATTTGCTGATGAAGAGTGCAGCGGCCAGGACTATGACCACGGGATAGCATTCCAGGGTGTAGCGAGGTTCCGGGTTCTCCAAGGTTCCTAGGAAAAGTGAGCGGAGTACGAGGAATAGGACGAGCAGTCCTATTCCGAAGAATGTGCGAGCCCGCAACAGACCCGCAGCGGCGGCAACCACATAGGCAAGATTGACCAGGCCGAAGACGATGCTGACTGCGAGCCATTGGCGTTCATCGTTGAACTCCCACCAGCGCGGATCGGAAGGCAGCAACTCCGTGCGCGGACGCAACCACATGTCGGCTATGCGAAGAACCGGAAGCCATAGGTAGTAACGTAGTGGGGCGAAGTGAATGCGCTGCGACGCGAGCGCGGCGAAGCGCGCGTCGAGTTCGGGAGTTACATCGTGATCGTGGTTGTAGTCGGCGAAAAGCTGCGCGGTTCCCTGGCGCTGCTGCTCCGAATCGAAGGCGCGACGCGGCAATTGCGCCAGGATTATTTCAGAGCCTGGAACGTTCCAGTAGATTTCTTCGACGGAGACATAGTCCACGATCCAGGTCTTGGTCCAGCGATTGAATCCAGCCATGACAGGTTCATCGGAGTCGTTGGCATAGCGCGGGGCAAGCGGTTCGAAGCGATGCAAGGTATGGAGATTCCGGAGTGTCCACGGGACAAGGGGAGCGAGGGCGCTAAAGACCAAAACGATTCCGGCACGGAGCACGGAACGCAGGCGCGGCGTGCTTGCATCGCGTGCCCGCGGAACGATTTCTCTCACCAGAAGTAGAAGCAGATACCCGGTGACGGCGGCAAGGAGGATCCCACCGTCGGGTCGCAGGAGAATCGCGGCTCCAATGGAGAAGCCGCAGCCGATCCATGCGATGGTCGATCCTGACGAGTTGGATTCTGGAGAAAAGGATGTGAGTCCGCCTACGGCGAAATCCAGGGCCAACGCGGTGAAGAAGATTTCCAGCGTTTCGGTAAGGGCCGCCGCAGAATAATTAGCCAGGAATGGACAGAGCGCAGCGAGCATGAACGCGGCTTTTGCTGCTCGACCATTCAGCAGGCGGCGCGCGAGATCAGCGATCAAGTAACATGTGCCCAGATCGAACAACACTTGGATCAGCAGGACCGCGCGGAAGTTGCTCCAGCCGAAGACGGCAAAGATCGCCGCCAGGAACGCGGGGTAGCCGGGGAGGCGGGAGAGCGTGGGAAGGACATGGCCGGAATTGGTGATGCCGTAAACGCCATACTGCAGCCAGTTCATGGCGATGTCGGCGTAGAGGCGCGAGTCGTCGACGATGCCGGGAAAGTGGAGGACGAAGACTAGACGAAGAGCAACCGCTACCAAGCTTCCCGACAGAAAGAATCGAGCATCCTTGCGCAGCAGTTGCAGCACGATGAGAATATAGCGCGTTGAGTCAACTTCGCGCGCGGAAAGCGCATCTTACTCGCTAACTACGGCTTGCCGGGTTCCCTGTGCCTTCACACAAGAATTGACCGTCTGCCGCTGGCAGCATACGATGAACGCTTAACTGTCCATGGCAGAACCTGTCTTTTATGATCCGCAACGCGCGCGCTGGAAGCGCCTGAGACGTCTCGTGGACCTTCTGGTCGCGGCGCTTTCCGCGCTCATTATCTTCTTCGTGTACACCACGTTGCGAGACGAGCGTCTGCCGGAGCTGCTGTTCTCTCCGCAGAAGCGGGCGTTTAAGGCGCTGAAAGAGAATGAAAAGCAAAAGGCCAGGGATCGCTTGAAGAAATTGGCCAACCGTTCGCACCGGAAATCGAAGTTGCTGGCGTCGGAGGTCAAGCTAAATCAGGAAGAGGGCATTCGGGCGGCGTTCTATGTTCCGTGGGATGCGGCGAGCTTTTCTTCGCTGCGGGATTTCTCCCGCCAGATCGATTTGCTTTATCCCGACTGGCTGCATGTGCTTACTCCCGATGGACGGCTGCAAGGAGTAGACGACCAGACCAACAAATTCTTTGATGTCGTGCAGAACAATCGCGCACGCTCCGTGGACGACCGCGTGATGCCGTTTCTCAAGGCGGAAGATCCCAGCATGGAAGTCTTCCCCATGGTGAACAACTTCAACGGCACCGATTGGGTCGGGGACATTACGGGGTTCCTGAATGATCCCGAGGCGCGCTCTGAGTTCCGCAAACAGGTAGGCATATTTCTTGCGTCCGATCACTTCCGCGGCTTGATGGTGGACTTCGAAGCTTTTCCTGAATCCGGCGAGCCGGGATATATAGCCCTGCTGAACGAACTTTCCGCGGATTTGCACGCGCGCGGGATGAAATTGTACGTGAGCGTGCCGCCACACAGCAAAGGATTCGACTACGCCGCAATCTCAGCGCCGGCGGACGGCGTAGTCATTATGAACTATGACGAGCATTATCCGGGCGCGGCATCAGGGCCGGTCGCGTCCCAAGACTGGTTCGTCGACAATCTTAAGTTCGCCGTGAATGTGATCCCGAAGGAGAAGTTGATCTGCGCCATTGCCAATTATGGCTACGACTGGGTGCTGAAGCCGAAGAAGGGGAAGCTGCCACCGGAGGAGCATGACAGCTCGGTCAGCGTGCAGGAGGCCTGGCTGGCGGCACGCGACTCAGACGAGGATGTGACCTTCGATGACGATGCGCTGAATCCACACTTCAGCTATCTGGACGAACGCAGTGTGCGGCACGACGTGTGGTTTCTCGACGCGGTCACGGCTCTGAACCACATGCGCGCCGCGCAAACGTTAGGAATAAGGACTTTCGCGCTATGGCGACTGGGCGGCGAGGATCGTTCGCTTTGGCGCGTTTGGGACATGCCTGGCGATGCTGGCGCCGCCGACAAATTGCGCGATGTGCCTCCGGGCCAAGACGTGGACATGGAGGGCCAGGGCGAGATTCTACGCATCGAGGACCGGCCGACTCATGGCACCCGCGATCTCACCATCGATGCGGACACGAAGCTCATCACCGACGAGAATTTCCAGAACCTGCCGGAACCGTTTCGCGTTGGACGTTACGGGTACAGCCCGAATGAAGTTGCGCTCACTTTCGATGATGGTCCCGATCCCGAATGGACGCCGAAGATTCTCGACGTGCTGAAACAAAAGAATGCTATGGCTACGTTTTTTTTGATCGGGATTCAGACCGACAAGTTTTCCGGGATCGCCAAACGCATTTACCGAGAAGGCCACACCATCGGCAATCATACCTTCACCCATCCGGACGTGAGCAACATTTCGTCGACCTACATGAAAGTCGAGTTGAATCTCACAGAACGACTGTTCGCCAGCCTGATGGGAATTCGCGCCACGCTGCTGCGTCCGCCCTATGCGATTGATGAAGAGCCTGACACCGCCGACCAGGTGAAGCCGCTGGAATTTGCGCAGGACATGGGCTACATCACGGTCGGCAACCGGATCGACCCCAATGATTGGAGCGACAAGCCGAGGCGGCACACGGCGGAGGAGATCTCCGCCTACGTACTGCAGCACTTGCCGCCGTGCGCTCCCACTGACCTGCGCTGCGGCAACATCGTTCTACTGCATGATGGCGGCGGCAATCGTGCCGAAACGGTGCGGGCATTGCCCATGATTATTGACGGCATTCGCGCGCGCGGGTATTCGGTCGTGCCGGTGTTTCAGCTGTTCGGCAAGACTCGGGCCGACGTGATGTCGCCTCTGAGCACGGGACAACGCTGGGCTGCACGGCTGGATGGACTGGGCTTTTGGCTCTTCGAGGCCGGCATCGTCTCGATCACGTGGATCTTCTTCCTGGGCGATCTGCTCATGACCGGACGGCTGCTTTTCATTGGAGCCGCGGCGGTTTATGACCGGCTGCAAGAGAAGATTTTCGGCAAGCCCGCGGAAGTCGCATCGTATAGGCCGAAAGTAGCTGTTCTGATTCCCGCGTATAACGAAGAGAAGGTGATTGTGCGGACGGTTCGCGCCGCGCTGAACTCGGACTATCCCAACTTGCGTGTGATCGTCATCGATGACGGCTCGAAAGACCGCACGCTCGCAGTGGCGCGCGCGGCCTTTACCAGGGAAGAGAGAGTTGGGAAAGTTCTCATTCTCACTAAGCCGAACGCCGGCAAGGCGGAGGCTCTCAACTACGGCATCGAGCACATTCAGGATGCCGAACTTTTCGTTGGCATCGACGCGGATACGATCATCGCTGGGGACGCCATCTCGCGATTAGTGCCGCATTTCATCAATCCCAAGGTGGGCGCAATCGCGGGCAATGCCAAGGTCGGCAACCGGGTGAATCTGTGGACGCGCTGGCAGGCGCTGGAATACATCACCAGCCAGAATTTCGAGCGCCGTGCACTGGATGTTCTCGGTGCAGTAAGCGTTGTGCCGGGTGCGATTGGGGCGTGGCGCGTCTCCGCGGTGCGCGAGGCCGGGGGCTACCAGATCGATACCGTCGCCGAAGATGCCGATCTCACCATGGCTCTGTTACGCCGGGGCTATCGCGTGGAATACGAAGACATGGCTCTGGCATACACCGAGGCGCCTACCAACGCGAACGGGTTGATGCGGCAGCGATTTCGTTGGTCGTTTGGAATTTTACAGGCTGTTTATAAACATAGTGGAGTGTTTGCCCGCAAAGGGGCACTGGGCTTTGTGGCGCTGCCCAATATCGTGATCTTCCAGATTTTGCTTCCGCTGGTGTCGCCGCTGATTGACATCATGTTCGCCTTCGGCGCTCTGTGGTATTTCCTCCAGAAACACTTCCATCCCGATTCCACGGACCCGGCAAGTTTTCACAAATTGGTGGCGTTCTTTTTCGCATTCCTGGTGATTGACTTCCTGGCTTCGGCCTTGGCGTTTGCGCTGGAACGGCGGCGGCCGGACGACAAAGAGGATGTGTGGTTGTTGAGCCAGGTGTGGCTGCAACGATTTGCTTATCGGCAGTTGTTTTCGGTAGTCCTGTTCAAGACGCTGAAGCGCGCTCTCGAAGGAAGGAAGTTTGCGTGGGATAAGCTAGAGCGAACGGCGGCGGTGAAGCGAGTGGCCTCGGAGGATCGGGAGTCGGTGAATGTGCCGTAGCCTGGCCCGACTCCACTTACCTATCGAAATAGCAACTGCGAAAATTCCGCCAGATTCCTCCGCCAGACCATCCAGGTGTGCATGCCGGGCGTTTCGATTTCTGTTGCTTTCACGCCTTTGGACTTGAGCCACCGCCGCAAGTCGCGGTTGATGGTGATGAGATGATCCTCGGTGCCGCAGGCGATCCACAGCAGATGAGGCTGCGGATTTGACTTTGCATCGAGCGAAGGAAAATCCTTCTCGAAGTCTTCGGGAATGCCGCCGGAACTAAAGGCGCCAATCCAGGAAAACTTATCGAGATGATTCAGGCCGGTCAGCAGGGACTCCGACCCTCCCATCGATAAGCCGGCAATGGCGCGAGAGTTGCGATCTTTTGTGATCCGGTACTCGGCCTCGACCTGCGGCATCACCTCTGTGAGGAGTGCCTCAGTGAACTTCTTGAAGTGGGTATCGCGCAAATCGGCGTGGCTCCACGCGTCCCATCCCAGGCGCACGAACTTCATTGTCCCGTAGCCCAGCGGCATGACCACGATCATCGGCTTCGCTTTGCCCTGCGCGATCAGATTGTCGAGGATCACGTTGGCATGGCCGACGGCCGTCCATCCACTCGCGTCATCACTGAATCCGTGAAGAAGATACAACACAGGATACTGTCGTTTGCCGGAACGCTGATAACCCGCTGGCGTGTAGACGTAGTAATCGCGATCGTCGCCCGCGACTGTGGATCTGTAGAAGTGATGGTGAATCTCGCCGTGCGGAACGTCATTCAACTCCCAAGGCAAGGATGACGGGCCAGGAACATGGACAGCACTCGCAGTCGCGAGGAGGTTTGGCACCAGCACCGGGTTCGACGGGTCGATCAGTCGCACATCGTCGGCGATAAACGAATAACCGTAATAATCCGGAGAAAGCGGTGCAGTGGTGATGCTCCACATCCCCTGATCATCTTTAAGCATTGCCTGGGGCTCTGTGCCTTCGAGATCAAGCTTCACACCTTTTGCGTTGGGCGCATGGAAGCGGAAAGTAACACTCCCATCGGAATGTACATCGGGAGAGACCAGTGGGGGCGCAGGTTGCTCAGTCCTCGCGAACACTGCGAGAAGCAAGGGGAACAAAATGACGACAAACGCCGGAAGAAGCCGCATTTTACAACCTCCGCTCCACGGCTTGAAATGGAGAGCGCTACGCCTTTTGACCAGCGACTTCCAGCCGCGTCTCGGCTTTGTGCATCGCGTTGAGAGCGCGCTCAACGTCCACGTTGGGATCGCCGCTGGTAAGGCGCTGTTCGGCGCGTTCTTTGGCTTTGCGGGCGCGCTCCACATTGATTTCGGAAGGACGCTCCGCGGTCTCGGCGAGAATTGTCACTTTATCGGGCAGCACTTCCGCGAATCCCCACGCCACCGCGAGACGCTGCTCTTGCCCACCGGCGCGATAGGTGATCTCGCCGACCGCCAGTTCCGTGATGAGCGGAGCGTGCCCCGGCAGGATGCCTAGATAACCGTTCTTGCCAGGAATCTGAACTTCTGCCGCCGACGTCTCGACCACTTTCTTTTCCGGCGTGACGATTTCGAGTTGGAAAGTATCTGCCATAAGACCGGCTTCAGGCTCTCGGCGTCCGGAAAGCGGAAGCCGGCCGACGAATTTCGAGCTATGCCGCTGCCTTCATTTTCTCTGCGGCTTCCAGCACTTCCTCGATCGGACCTTTCATATAGAAGGCCTGCTCAGGGATATCGTCGTACTTGCCTTCAACGATCGCTTTGAAGCCCTTCACGGTCTCTGCGATTTTGACGTAACGTCCGGCCGCGCCGGTGAACTGCTCGGCCACATGGAACGGTTGCGAGAGGAAGCGTTGAATCTTTCGCGCGCGGGCCACAGTGAGCTTTTGGTCTTCGGTTAGTTCATCGATGCCGAGGATGGCGATGATATCTTGCAGATCTTTGTAAGTCTGCAGCGTTTTCTTTACTCGTTGCGCCACGTCGTAATGTTCCTGGCCCACGATGCGCGCATCGAGAATGCGCGATGTAGAAGCAAGCGGATCAACCGCGGGATAAATTCCAATCTCGGTCAATGCGCGGGAAAGCACGGTGGTGGCGTCGAGGTGGGCAAAAGTTGTGGCGGGAGCGGGATCGGTCAAATCGTCGGCGGGAACATAAATCGCCTGCACCGACGTGACAGAACCTTTCTTGGTCGACGTAATGCGTTCCTGGAGTTCGCCCATTTCTGTTGCGAGATTCGGCTGATACCCTACGGCGCTGGGCATGCGGCCCAGCAGCGCCGATACTTCCGAGCCCGCTTGGGTGAAACGGAAAATATTGTCGATGAAGAGCAGAGTGTCCGCACCTTCGGCGTCGCGGAAGTATTCTGCCACCGTGAGGCCGGTCAGCGCTACTCGCAGGCGGGCGCCGGGCGGCTCGGTCATCTGGCCATAAATGAGAGCGGCTTTCGAGTGAGCGGGGTCGCCGGGCTTGATTACGCCCGACTCTGTCATCTCCAGCCAGAGGTCGTTGCCTTCGCGGGTGCGTTCGCCAACTCCGGCAAATACGGAGTAGCCGCCGTGCTGCTTGGCAACGTTGTTGATCAGCTCCATGATGACGACGGTCTTACCGACGCCCGCGCCGCCGAACAAGCCGATTTTGCCGCCCTTCAGGAACGGCTGAATGAGATCGATGACTTTCACGCCGGTCTCGAACATTTCTGCCGTCGTGGCTTGTTCGTCGAAGGCCGGAGCCAGGCGATGAATCGGCATTCGTTCTTTGTACTCGATGGGGCCGAGCTGGTCGACCGGCTCTCCGATCACATTCATCACGCGTCCCAGCGTACCGCGGCCGACCGGCACTGAAATCGGGCCACCCAGATCGATGGCATTCATGCCCCGCACCATGCCGTCGGTGGCTTCCATGGCGATGCAGCGCACGCGGCCTTCGCCGAGATGCTGCTGGACTTCAAGGATCACGTTGATGGGTGTCGGGACGGTGAAGCCGTCGCTCACGACGCGCAGCGCCTCATAAATGGGCGGCAGGTGGCCTTCGTGAAATTGAACGTCCACCGCCGGTCCCGCAATTTGAATTACATGTCCGATATTTTCAGCCATATGTCTTCAGCACTCAGCTTTCAGCAATTGCTCGGCACTCGCGACTCGGTTGTGCCTACATCGCGGCGGCGCCGCTGACGATCTCGATAATTTCCTTTGTGATCTTCGCCTGCCGGGCGCGGTTCATGGCCAGCGTGAGCGAATCGATCATATCCGTAGCATTGTTTGTAGCGGCGTCCATCGCCGTCATGCGGGCGGCGTGCTCGGCCGCCACCGACTCCAATAACGCGCGGAAAATCTGGATGCCAATATATTTCGGAAGCAACGCGCGGAACAATTCCTCGGGCGACTGTTCGTAAATATAGTCAACCTGGGTTGTGCCGAATTGCGAGGTAGCTTTTTCTGCCGGACTCTCGCCCCGCAGGCCGACGCCGGCGCTGATCGCGGCTTCCTTGGCCTTTTTCTTTTCTTCTTCCGTCATCTCCTCAACCAGGCGGACGGCCTGTTCGCCGATCTGCTCGATGGGAAGAATTTGTTCCACGATGAGACGCTGCGCGATCACCGACTTGAATTCGTTGAAGACGATATAGACCGAGTCGATCTCTACGCGCTCATAGCGTTCAATTACGGTTTCCGCTAACGCGCGTGCCTGGGAAAAATCAAGTTTGCCGAGGATGCCAACGTGCTCGCCTACGATCTGTATCGTGCCGGCGCGCTCCCCAGCCTCAGGCCGCTTTTCCGTCGAGTCTTCGGTATCGGCGAGGCTGCGGGTTTGAACCGCTGCCGCGGGATAGCGCCGGCGCAGGAAGTCGCGCCCTTTGCGGCCGATCGCTTCAATGTCGATGTTCTTTCCTGCCTTGGACTCAAGGAAGCGCGAGGCAGCTTTGGTGACGTTGGCGCTGAAGGCGCCTGCCAGGCCTTTGTCGCCGGTGACGACAATGAGCAAAATGTTTTTCTCTTCGCGCTCCGCCAACAAAGGGTGCTTGGGTTCACCTGTCTCGGGATCGTAAATTTCCGTGCGTGCGACTAAGGACTTCAGCACATTCGTCAACATCTTGGCGTAGGGGCGCGCCGCCATGGTACGTTCCTGCGCGCGGCGCAGCTTGGCCGCCGAGACCACTTTCATGGCCTTGGTGATCTGCCGCGTGTTGACCACGCTGCGGATACGGCGCCGAATGTCGAGAATGTTGGCCATTTTAAAAGCAGCTATTGGCTGTTAGCTCTTAGCCTCTAGCTAAAATCCTGTTTCCTTGCTACCACCCTGTGCTTCAAGCCAAGAGCCAAAGGCTAAGGGTCAAGAGCTTATTTCGCTACTGCTTCGCGCTCCGATACGAACTGCTGTTTTGCCTGCTTGATTACGTCTGTCAGCTGCGCTTTCAGCCCGTCGTCGAGAATCTTTTTCTCCATGATGGTGCGGAGCAGGGCGGAATTGGTTGCGTCCACATACTTGTACAGTTCTTTCTCGAAGTCGCGGACCTGATTCACCGGCATGTCATCGAGGAAGCCTCCAGTGCCGGCGAAAATCATCAGAATTTGTTTCGAGAACGGGAGCGGCGAAAACTGGTCTTGCTTCAGCAGTTCGACCAGCCGTTGGCCACGATTGAGTTGCGCTTGCGTGGCCTTGTCGAGATCGCTGCCGAACGAGGCGAATGCCGCCAGTTCGCGGTACTGCGCGAGTTCCAGTTTGAGCGTGCCTGCGACCTGGCGCATGGCCTTGATTTGCGCACTGCCGCCGACGCGGCTTACCGATAGGCCGACGTTGACTGCGGGACGGACACCCTGATTGAACAAATCCGTTTCCAGATAAATCTGGCCATCGGTAATCGAAATGACATTGGTTGGAATGTAGGCAGAAACGTCGCCGGCCTGAGTTTCGATGATGGGCAGAGCGGTTAGCGATCCGCCACCATTCTTGTCGCTCAGCTTCGAAGCGCGCTCCAGCAACCGCGAGTGAAGATAGAAGACGTCTCCGGGATACGCCTCGCGCCCCGGAGGACGCCGCAAAAGCAGGGAAATTTCGCGGTAGGAGGCGGCGTGCTTGGAAAGATCGTCGTAGACGACCAGCGCATGGCGCTTGTTGTCGCGGAAATATTCTCCGATGGCGCACGCAGCGTAGGGCGAGATGTATTGCATGGGCGCGGGTTCGGAGGCCGAGGCCGCGACCACGATGGTGTATTCCATCGCTCCATAATCTTGCAGAATCTTTACTACCTGGGCAATCGACGAGCGTTTTTGACCGATCGCGTTATAGATGCAGATCAGGTCGTTGCCCTTGCTGTTAATGATGGTGTCAAGCGCGACCGCTGTCTTGCCGGTCTGGCGGTCACCGATGATCAACTCGCGCTGGCCACGGCCGATGGGAATCATGCTGTCGATTGCCTTCAGTCCGGTGGCCATGGGCTCGCGCACCGGCTGTCGGTCAATGACGCCGGGAGCAAGACGCTCGAGAGCGATGTATTTGTCGCTGGCGATGGGGCCTTTGTCGTCGATGGGGCGGCCGAGCGAATCGACCACTCGGCCGATCATGGCATCGCCGACGGGCACGCTCATGATGCGGCCGGTGCGTTTGACTTCGTCGCCCTCTTTGATCTCGGTGTATTCGCCAAGGAGCACTACGCCGACCTGATCTTCTTCCAGGTTCATGGCGATGCCGGCGACGCCGTGAGGGAAGGAAAGAAGTTCGCCGGCCATGACTTTGTCGAGCCCATAGACGCGGGCGATACCGTCGCCCAGCGTGATGACCGTGCCGGTCTCGTCCACGGAGATCTTTGACTCGTAGTTCTCGATCTGCTCGCGGATCAGTTTGGTTATTTCGTCTGCTTTGATTTGTGCCATAGAATCAGCTCGTAAACCTAGCTTCTGTCTCCTAGCTACTCGCTTCTAGCCACGCAAAGCAAAGAGCTAGATGCCAAAAGCTAGGAGCTAATCGCTTCCTTCATTCTTTCCAACTGACCTTTTACGGAACCATCGTAAATCGTGCTGCCGACGCGGACCACGGCGCCGCCGAGGAGCGAGGGGTCCCGCTCATAGTGAGCGCGGACTTTCTTGCCAGTCAGCTTCTCGACTCGGGCCTCGACTTCGCGCTTCTCCGCGTCGCCTAAGTCGCGGGAGGTGATAATTTCCGCCTCGGCGAATCCCAGTCGCGCATCGAGATCCTTCTCCAGTTGCTGGATGATTGGCTCGAGGAAATGGATACGCCGGTGATCGATCAATACCGCAATCAGATTCCGCACCTGTTTTGAAATGCCGTCTCGCTGCGCGATCGCGTCCAGCAGGCCGCGTTTCTGCTCGGCGGGGATGGCGGGATTCTCCCACACACGCCGCAAGTCCGAACTTTCGGCCAGCAGAGCGGCGATGGCACGCAGTTCCGCAAGAGCCCGATTCACGTCGAGATGGTCGCCAAGCAACACGTCGGCGAAGGCCCGAGCATACGTGCTGGCTACCGATGCCATTGGCTATCGCCTGCCCTTTCCCGGGGTGTCCGATGAGTTTCCGGGCGCGCCCAACTGGCTGGCAAAGTTTCGCACCAGGGCCTGATCGGTGGCGGCGTCCACATGAATTTGTTTCTGCGCAAGTCCCACTGCAAGATCGGCGGCATAGGCGGTGAGTTCACGCCGGGCGGCCTTGGCTGCGGCCGCGATTTCCTGCTGCGCCGATTCCACAATCTTGCGGCGATCTTCCTCGGCGGCGGCCTGAATGCGGGCTTCCTCGGCGGCAGCTTCTTTCTCCGCCGAGTCGCGCATCATGCCGATTTCAACGTCCAGTTTCATCAGTCGCGATTCGATCTCCGACAGACGCCGCCGAGCTTCTTCGCTGGACTTCTGCGCCTCTTGCATCGCTTTCTGAATGGCGGCGGTGCGAGCGCTGAAGATCCCCGGCAAATACCTTCGGCAGGCCCAGATGATAACCGCGGCGATCAGGGCAAAATTCAGCGACACGCTTAACCAGTAGGCGTGCCGAAGACTCATTCCCGTCCACTTCGCGATCAGGCTCACGGATGCCGATTGCTTGAATTCGCCGGTTTCGTCTTTTTCTTCACCGGCAACTTCGCGCGACTCGTGCACAAGTTGCTGCCCGAAGCTGCGCTGCGCAGGCGCATGCTTGACTTCGTGTTGTTCCGGAGCCTCGGGCTTTTGTTGCGCGCGCAAGGGCGTCATTGTCGCGGCAAGAATGATTGCGAGGGACGCCAGCGCGGTGATCCCGATCATCCTCTTGATGGAAGTCATGCTTCTTGAACCGTGGCAACTCAGAATTCGTGGCTTTCGACATCAGCGTCCGGCTCCGACTGGTTCCAGCACGCGGCGCATGATTTCTATGGCCAGAGTCTGAACCTGATCCTGCAGACCAGCCTGGGCCGCTTCGCGATCTTTCTCGATATCGACTTTCGCAGCCTGGACTTGCGCCTGAGCCTTCGCGCGAGCCTCATTTAGTGCCGCGGCCCTTGCCTCGAGTGCGGCCTTGCGGCGAGCCTCTTGCGCGCGAAACAACGTTGCCCGCGCTTCACGCAAACGCTGTTCGTATTCGGAGGTGCGCGCATCCGCCGCAGCTATATCAGCCCGCGATTTCTCGATGGCGCCTTCGGTTTTGCTGCGACGCTCATCGAGCACACGCCGCAAAGGCTTGTGCACGATCACTGTATAGAGAACGTAAAGCAGCGCCACCAGAATTACGGTCGGCACGGATCCGAGCAGTAATCCGCCTAGTTGTCGTAGCGTTTCATCCATTGAGGCTGCTTAACAGGGAAATGAGGGCTATGAAAACTGTTAAGTCTAACGTGCGAAGGAGGTTATGTCAACGCGAAGGAGGGGAATTTCGAGGAGAAATGCAGGAGAGAGAAGCGTTTCGGGACGAGACGAATCCCATTGTCAAGACAGGCCTTCGACCGATTGCAGAAACTTGCAACTAGTCCTTGACTTCCTCACCAAGAGGATTAGCATAGAAGTATCACCTCCGATCCAATTCAGGATCGAATGGGCCGATAGCCAAGGAATGTCACCGCTTCTTGGTTGCCGGCCCATTTAAATTAGTGTTCGGAGCTATTTCCCGTCGGTGAAGACAACTTTCCCGCCCGCCATTGTGATTTCCACTCTCGTCTTCCCAATTTCTTCGGGCTTAATCGAAAAAATGTCCTGAGAGAGCACCGCGAGATCAGCTTCTTTCCCCACTTCAAGCGTTCCAATCTGGCCGTCGGAGAATCTGGCGTAGGCTGAACCTTGGGTGTACGCGTTCACGGCTTGTTCTACGGTGATCCGTTCCTCGGGAACATACGCGCCTTTGGTTAGGACTGCTCCGGCTTGGCCTGCGCCGTCAAAGGCCCCGCCAGGAAAGTCCTTGGCGCCATTGGCCGGACGCCAAATCTGGCGGGTAACGGCTTCCTGGATCGCCACCAGCGGGTTGGGGGGCCAAGTACAAGGCCAATCGCTGCCGAAGGCTAACGTGACTCCACTTTTTTCCATACTCTGCCAGCGGTCGGTTGTGGCTCGCTCGTGCGGGTCGTAGTTCGCGCCATTCTCGTCACAGCAGAAGGTGGGCTGCATGCTTGCAATCAGAGAGAGTTTCGCCATCCGCGGGATATCTTGCGCCGCAACAAAGTCGGCGTGCTCGACGCGAAGGCGCCGGTCGCGCGGCCCGTTGATCTTCTCAACTTCTTCGTAGGTATCAACCACCATGCGAGAAGTGTCGGGGCGGTAGGTATGGGTCATGATCTGGTAGCCGCGCTTGTCCAATTCGAGAACCAGCTTTTTGTATTCGTCTGGTTGGTACATCAGAGGCGGGATCAGGCCGCTCCCGCCGTCGGCAAAAAACTTCACCAGATTCGCTGAAACCCAATCGTCGTGGTAGAGCGTACGGGCCTTATCGAGGTCGGCAAGAAATTCCGGTGTCAAGTGGTGGATCGCCCCGATTGCGCCAAAGGCAGTGCGGGTACGGACAGTAAGTTGGCCACGGTCGCGCAATGCGGCATAGAGCCGAATCTCGGCCAGATCTCCGCTGGCGTTGTTGATGCTGGTGATGCCGAAACTGTTGAGATGGTGCAATGCCTCCCGCAGGAACGCGAGCTTCTCATCCAGCGAAAACTGGCTGGCGAGGGCGCGCTCCATGATCTCCATCGCAGCCTCCATCAGAACCCCGGTGGGATGGCCGCTGGCGTCACGCACGACGTACTTCTCCTCCGCCGGATCGGGCACTGGGTGGTCGGTGACCCCTGCGAGCGCGATGGCGCGGGCGTTCAACCACAGCGCATGTTCGGCCGTGTTGTGGACGACCACGGGACGGTCGACAACCGCTCGGTCGAGCAACTCATGCGTGGGGATCGAGGGTGGCTCTGTGCTGAAGTCGGCACGAACGAATATGACTTTGTCGTTGGGATGGCTGGCAGCGAAAGCGTTGAGCCGGCTGACCAGGCCCTCGGGATCGTCTTCCGGCGTGATGCTCGCTTCGGGAGTGGAAAGATTGAGGCCGTGAAGCTCCTGCGCGCCGAACCACATGTGCATGTGGTCGTCAGAGAATCCGGGGACCACAGTTCGTCCCTGCAGATCTATGACTTCGGTCTTGGCGGACTTTCGGCTCAGGATTTCCTGGTCGGTGCCGACCGCATCGATGCGAGTGCCGGTGATGGCCAGCGCCTGCGCCCACCGAGCTTTTGGATTGCCGGTGTAGATGTGGCCGTGAATCAGGATCGTGTCGCTGGCAAGCAGTGAGGAACCTGAGAAGAAGATTGCGACCGTGAGGCAGAAGGTGACGCGATGCCAACATCCGAGCATGATTGCTCTCCCGAATCGGAAGGCCGGCCATTGACTGCGCCGAACCGCGAGTTGAGGCCTCCTAATGTAAGGTGCCAAGTTTACTCCACCACCCACTCCCTGACTCTCCGCATGACCGACTCCGGCGCTTCCGCTTCCAACTCGACGGCGCCGTCTTTGTACGTTCGCGAATAAATTCGCGCTTTGGCCTCGAGCAGGGCAAGCGTTTTACCTTCTTTCTGCGGGATGCGCAGATGGATGCGGCGGACACGATCTTCGTCGATCATGGCATCGATGCGGGCCAGCAAAGTATCTAATCCAATGCCTTCCGCCGCGGAGACATAGACCGTATCTGCTTTGTCGCGGCGCGAGTCATTCACCAAACTTTCGGCGACTTCCACATCGAGCAGATCGACTTTGTTCATCACGCGCAGGCGCGGTTTCTTTTCCGCTTCCAGCTCCTTCAGAACAATCTCCACTTGCGCGTCCTGCTCGGCGGAGAGGCGACTGCTGGCGTCAGAGACATGAAGAATCAGAGAGGCCCGCTGCACTTCTTCGAGCGTGGCGCGAAATGCAGAGACCAGCGTGTGCGGAAGGCTGCGAATGAATCCGACTGTGTCGGACAGAAGAACTTTGCGCTTCGAGGGCAGAACGACCGCGCGAATGGTAGGGTCAAGCGTGGCAAACATGCGCGGCGAGGCGAGGACGGCAGCCTGCGTCAGCGCATTGAACAGCGTCGACTTTCCGGCGTTCGTGTAACCTACCAGTGCTACGGTCGCCACTGGTGCGGATTCGCGACGCTGCCGCTGCTGGGCGCGGATGCGGCGCACATTTTCCAGTTGCTGCTCCACATGGCGGATGCGCCGGTAGATTTTCCGGCGATCGGTTTCGAGTTGGGTTTCACCGGGACCGCGGGTGCCGATGCCGCCGCCGAGTTGCGACATCTCAATGCCGCGTCCAGCGAGCCTCGGCAACATGTACTGCAGTTGAGCCAGTTCCACTTGCAACTGGCCTTCCCGGGTCCGGGCATGGCGTGCAAAAATGTCGAGGATCAGCTGGGTGCGGTCGATTACACGCCGCTTCACAATCCTTTCAATATTCCGCTGTTGCGATGCGGTGAGATCATGATCGAAGAGCAGCAGGTCGGCATTGACTGAAGCCGCCGCGCCTGCGATCTCCTCCAGTTTGCCCGCGCCGATCAAGGTCGCGGGATCAGGCCGATCGCGCCGCTGCAGAATCGCACCAACAACGTTAGCGCCTGCGCTGCCCGCCAGAGTGCGCAGCTCGGCGAGGGATTCGTCCGCATCAAATTCTGGAATGCTTGGTTTACTGGTGCTGGTTTTTCCCGAGGCGTGGGCTGGAGTGCCGCTGTTGCCATTCGCGGCGGGCGGAACGGTGGCAGCATCGCGCGCAGCCTGCGCCTGTGCGGTAACCTTGGTTCCGCTGCGTCCGCGCGTGCGTACGTCGAGGCCAACTAGGAAGGCACGTTCTTGCGCATCCTCCTGAGGCGCTGGCTGCGAGGCGAGAGGGACACCTCCGCGAGCGTGCGCACTATCCCGAGTCTTCTTGGGGTGAGACTTGCGCAAGCCGGCGACGCCTTACCCTTCGCTGCCGGAGGCGCTCGCCGCGACGGCCGTTGTCGCCGCCGATGACGAAGCCGTCCCGGTTCCAGCGGCCACAGCCTTCCCATCGGAATGCGCCGCGTGCGCGCCATGCGGTAATGCACGGCCCATCACGACGGTCGAGATGGCGTGCTTGAAGATCAATTGCTCCTGGCCGTTGGCTTCCAGCACCACGGAATACTTGTCGAAGGAGCGAATGCGGCCCGTAAGCTTGACTCCGCTCAGCAGATAAATCGTGATGCTCAGTCTCTCTTTGCGGGCTGTATTAAGAAAGGAATCCTGGATATTCTGCGCCGGCTTGCTGTTTTCCATAGCCGATCTCCTTAGATTCTTTTGAACTGCGACCTATCCATTGCTCCTTGGGCATTTGCCTCGGGAGCAGCTCAAAACAACAGCGTTCCCTCGCGGCCGTCCGCATAGGAATACGGGGGGACAAACTGCCTTAGCGCCAACCTGGTTCCCCATGTTAGCTGGCAGGTAACTGCGAGTACGATACGGCGTCTTCTCGCGGTTTTCAACCCCGAACTTCGGGGAGGCTCTTCCATTGTTTCAGTAACGCGACTACCCGATTGTGTACAATCGCCCGCGTGGGCCGATCGTGACCCCGAATCTCAGGAGGCAGACTCATTATGGCCGGCGCCGCTCTCACTTTGCTTGGACCGCAAATCAATTTCCCCTCCGACGTCAAGACCAACATCGAGATGCTTCTGCGCTGGATTCACTTTCTGGCCGGGATCACCTGGATCGGACTGCTCTATTTCTTCAATTTCGTGAATGTGCCGTTCATGAAAGAGCTCGACGCGACCACTAAGGGAAAAGTGATGCCCGCTCTCATGACCCGGGCCCTATTGTGGTTCCGGATGTCCGCGGCGCTTACTGTTCTGGCTGGAATCAGCTACTGGGAAATCATTGTGGCTTCGGACGTCCACAACGGGCAGATCCTGGGATTGAATCCCTCTCATGGCGCAGTGATGGGTAGCTTTTTTCTGATCTGGACGATCGTGTGGGGCGTGCTCTACGCGTGCCTCATCCCCGGGAAAGGAATCTTCGACAATGGCGCGTTCATTGGCCTGGTTTATGCGGTCGTCGTTGCGATTGCGGCGTGGCTGTTCTTGAGTTTGAACAGTCACGGCTGGGAGAGCAATCGACTGCTTTCCATTGGGATCGGCGGCGGCATTGGCTGGGTGATGCTGCTGAATGTTTGGGGAGTGATCTGGCGCATTCAGAAACGGCTCATTCAATGGACGCGTGACAACGCTACAAACGGCACTCCCATGCCGGACAAAGCCAAGGCTATGGCCCGGCAGGCCTTCCTGTGCTCGCGAGCGAATGCTTTTCTGTCGGTGGTGATGCTGTTTTTCATGGGCGCGGCCAGCCATTATCCGATGTTCGGGAAATAGGTTGCAATAAACGAACGGCCTGCGGTAATCGCCGCAGGCCATTGAGATTGACGAGCACAGTGCTTAGAAGAGGATCCTCATCGCCACCTGCACCTGGCGAGCAGAAGTGGTTCCGTCCGGCTGCTGGTACGTGCTTGTAATTACGCCAAACTCAGACTGCCCAATCAAGTTGCCTATGTTTGCCGCGTCCGTCCCGGGATTTTGAAAATGTGGGTGGTTGAGGATGTTGTAGCCCTCGAAACGCAGTTCAGCTTTTACTCGCTCGCTTATGCTCATCCTCTTGGCAAGGGTTACATCCCAGTCCCAGAAGCCCGGCCCATACCACTGATTGCGCTCGTTGTTGGAAGCGGAGCCCCAAGGCGGGTTTGTGAAAGCGCACTCGTTGCTGATGTAGGCATAGCCAGATCCTGGCGCCGGAGTAAGCGGACAGCCGGCCCCTGACCCAAATGGATTTCCTACTTGATAGCCCCAAGCGGCGACTCCCGTTCTCTGCGTGTCCAGGGTTCCACGGACCTGGAACGGATGGCCAGTCTGGGCGGTAAAGATGCCATCGAATTCAAAGCCCTCCATAATCCTTCCCACAGCACCATGGTTCAGATAGTTTTTGCCGCGGCCAATGGGCAGTTCGTAAATGTAGTTGAACACTGCGACGTGCCGCGTGTCGTTGTCGGAATTGCCGTAGTTTTCTGAGAGCGCCAAGGAGTTTCGGGGGAACGTGTGTGCTCCTTGCGCGGGCGTCAGCGGGTCTACGGCATTATCCAGCGCATGCGACCAGGTATACGCTGCCTGAAATTGCAAGCCGTGGCTCATTCTGTGCACGAACTTCGACTGCAGCCCGTGGTAGATGGAGTTGAATTCGTTGATTTGGTAATCGGGTTGATAGAGTGCGTTATTGTTCACTGCGTTGAAGGGTAAATCACCAAGTTGCAATCCTTCGTACAAGTCTGTGCTACTGACGGTAGACGAGGAGCATTGTCCGAGCGGATTCGAGGGAGAGATGAGCCCTGAGAACCCCTGATTGTTTGGATTGCCAGGCACGCAAAACGCCACCAACTGCGCAACCAAGTTAGGATCAGGGGGATTTCCATCCCGCTGCCCCCAGACGTGCACGCCCATTGCGCCTACGTAAGCAATATCCAGGACGTTGTTGCCTGGTAACTGGCGCTGAACATCGAGGTTCCAATTGTTGCTGGCTGCGTTGGGAAAATGAGTGTCGAAAACTACAATGCTGGGCGTGGCGCTACCATCCGCGATGGAGGCGGAAACCGGCTGGGTCGGGAGCTGTCCAGGAAACTCGGGTGTGGTGAATCCTGGAGGTGTTATGCCGAAGAAACCATTGAGAGTGTCGAAGGTGAAATTGGAAAATGTGGTCTGAAACGGTGGATCGGCGCGGACGTTACCAAACACGTTTCCGAAAGTGCGGTCGTGGAAAATTCCAAAACCGCCGCGAACCGCAGTCTTGCCGTCTTTCCATGGATCCCAACTAAATCCGAATCGGGGTTCGATGTCTTTGTAGTCGGGGTTGTAGAGTTGATGTCCCGAGCCCGGGCCTACGATGCTGAACGTCAGTGGCTGACCTGCGGCAAAGGTACCTGGATCCTGCAACAGGTTGGAAAGGTTTCCGCTGGTCTCATAGGGAACACCATTGAGTTGGTAACGCAGTCCCAAGTTCAGGGTGAAGTTGGAGCGAATCTTCCAGGTGTCCTGACCGTACCAGTCAAACTCATGCTGTTTGAAGAATTTGTTATCCGAGGGCTGGCGCACAGCTGCCTTGTTGAAAAACTGGGACTGAGAATCTTGAATCACGAAGCCCCAATAGGAATTCGCACCATCCACCAAGCCCCGGTCGTCGGCGATGTTCAATGGATGTCCCTGCGGGTCCACTTCATTCACATCCCCGGGATTGAAGCCACTGAAATATGTCTCAGGGTCGAGAACGATCTGACGTCGTGAGGTGAAATCATCAAAGCCACTCTCGCCAACATCACGAAAATCGAACCCGAACTTGAATGTATGGCTTCCATGTACCCAGCTAAGGTTCTCGCTATAGCTGATAGTTCCCGTCTTTCTCGCCTGAGCATCGGCCCCTCCCAAGGTGCTGGCGAAACTGCTGAAGGGAAACATGTTGTAATCCCAGCCATTTCCGATGCTATCTACTCCTGCCGGTGCGTCCAAAATGTTTGTCGTGTTTTTTGTCAGATAAAATGTGGCGTAGATGTGGTTCCAGCCGAATTGAAAGTTATTGACCAAGTTATTGCTGAGGGTCGAAGTGAGCTGCGCCAGCAAGCCCTCACTGATGGATTTTTCCTCATACGCTCCGAATCCGGGAAGAATATCGGAGAAGCCCGGATTGGGATCAAAAAAGTGGTTGTATCCGTAACGCAAAGTCAGCGATTCGCGATCGGTAAAGTGGTGGTCGAGCTTGACGATTGGAGCATACGTACTCTGCTTCGAGGTGGTTGGAAAGAATATGTTGCCCGCGATTCCGTCGGCCGACGAGGACGCGGGGGCAATAGGATAATTTGCAAACACTTTCTGCATTGTGGGGTCTGCGGGCGCGCCGTTACCGGGCGTAGTGCCGGTGAAGTTGTTGATTCCGGTGGAAGTAAGGTCGATAGGAACGGTGTGCTGTGCACCTGAGGTGTCGAGATAGGTGTAATTAAACTGCCCGGTCAGAAATGCCTGCGTGGGAACCGTAGCTTCGTCGGTCAAAGTGGTGTGGAACCGGTCCATTTCATCGTTGAAGAAGAAGAAGGTCTTATTCTTGATGATGGGGCCACCGACGGAGAACCCGAACTGATGGCGAATGTAGGGATTCATCGGCCCGCCATTTATGCCTTCGGCGGGATTAAACCAGTCGCGCGCGCCGCCAAAACCATTCCAGCGCCCGAAGTAATAAGCGTCCCCATGGAAGGAATTGGTGCCGCTTTTTGTGACTACGTCGATGATGGCGCCTGTATTGCGACCATATTCGGCGTTGAAGTTGTCGGTGATGACTCGGAACTCTTCGGTAGAATCGGGATTGGCGGTCAGCACTCCGCCGATTTGGCCCGGGACGGAGGTGTCGTTGTTGTCCACGCCGTCCAGCAGGAAATTGTTATTCCTGTCGCGCGCGCCATTAACAGTAATGCCACCGCTGGAACTATCGGTCTGCGATGTGCCGGGTGACAGCAATACCAATTGATAAGGATTGCGCGTGATCAGCGGCAACGCCGCCATCTCTCTTTGATCGACAAGGTTGGAGATCTGGGAAGTCTCCAAGTCAATATCCTGAGCCTGGTCTGCCCGCACCGTCACTTCCTCAGTAGCGGCACCTGTGAGGAGCTGTGGGTCCACCGTGAGCGCTTGGGCCACCGTCAACTCAATGCTGGGCAGATGATAGACCTTGAACCCTTCCTTCTTCACCGTGATTTCATAAGAGCCAACCGGAAGATTGGTCAAGCTATAGGTGCCGGTTGCACCGCTGGTGGTTTCGTGCGTTTCATTCGTCGCCGTATTCCGAACGGTAACCTCGGCTCCCTGCACCACGGCCCAGCTCGCGTCCGTAACGGTCCCGGCGATCGTTCCGGTTTGGGCAAACGAAGCCATGGCCGAAAACAGAGCAAAGACAAAGAGAGCAAATCTCAGAAGACTTGCGGATCCTCGCATGGCTATTGCGCGCTTGAGACGCGAAAGAAGGTCTTGGGTGAGAACTGGATGAAAGGCAGATTCCATTGAACTGTCTCCTAAAAGTAGCTGGGGCCCCGGAAACAGGTCGCTGCAGCTTTTATGTCCTATTGGCAGTGCTATGCCAGTACAAATGACAGGTGAACAGGGTTGTGTGCTTAGCGGGAGAGTGAAGCAGCTGTGCTTCCAAAGTGGGTGGGGGGAAGTTACTTTCGATTATGCAGATAATAATAGAGTTACGATGGACTACAAGAAATAGACATAGATTTGCGGATGCTTTCTATGAGAATTGGAATCAATCTAAGTCTCAAATTGAGTCGGCATCCCTACAGCTGGCAAGCGCGGGCCTTTATACGGTTGAAGTAAAACGGGGAGCCGTTTTCGGCTCCCCGTCAGCAATTCTTCTCCTGTCGACTTAAAACGAGACCCGCAAGGAGAACTGCCCGAACCGCCGCTCGTCGTTGTTGCCGCCTTCGGCGAGGCTATTCAGACCGCCCTTGAGCCCTTGGACAACCAGGGGTGTCGTGGTCGGCCCGGTGTAACCGATGAGGAAGGTGTTTACGTACATGTTGTGGTGGTTAAAAATGTTGAAGCCTTCAGCGCGGAAGGTTAGTCCCACCCGCTCGGTGACTCTGAAATCCTTACTCACTGCCGTATCGAAGTTCCAGGCTCCGGGTCCCCGAAATGCGTTCCGGTGGACCATGCCAGCTGGAAATGGTCCGAAGTCGGAAATTCCCAAGGTCGGGTTATCAGGCGCGAAACTGGCCGGGAGAGGCAGAGTCAGCAGGTTGAACAAGTTCGGACCGGCAGCAGTGGGATTTGAGCTGACGTGGTAGGTAGGAGGCGTAGCCGGCGTCAGCCGGGGAAAGGTGTAAAAGTTGTAGTCGTTGTCAAGATCGTAAGCATTAAAGGGAATGCCCGTGCGCGCGGTAAAGATACCCACCAGTGCCCATCCTCCAGCTGTCTTGCCGAGGGCACCATGCTGGCTCTTGAGCCACGGTAACTCCCAGATGGGCGAGACAACGAACCGGTTTCGGACATCGTAATCCGAGTTGCCCCAATCCAGCTTCGGGTCGGAATAGAGAGTGTATCCAAGGCTTCCGTACCCGTTCCCGGATCCGCCCTGTAAGCTATCGGAGAAGGCTGAACTAATATCATCCAGGGAGTGGGCCCAGGTGTAGTTCGCCACCAAACTCACACCCGTCTGGTGCAGGTTCTGCATCTGGAGCTTCGCATTCAGAGCATTGTAGCTGCTCGTGCCACCGCTACCGCGCTGGTTGATGGCACTGTATTGAAAGTTTGCCCGAGTGAGACAAACCCCAGTGGGGCTTACGTAGGAGGGATTACACGTCGTGCTTCCGGGGTTCACGTCCGTGGCAGCGACCGCCGGGTCGCCCAGATAAACCTGGCCAGACCCGGGGAGATTGATATTGTTGAGGTCATAGAGGTGAACCCCATGAGCGCCGCTATAACCTATTTCTAACACCGTGTTCGGAACCACTTGGCGCTGCAGGGATACGCTCCAGAACTGGGTCTGCGCCACGTGGATGTTGTTCTTGTTGTCACGGAGCTCGGTGGGTGGAAGGTTGCTTGAGGGACCGGGTAGGCCCAGCGGGCCGAGGTCGTTATTGGTCACGTAAGCAGAGTTGCAGGTTGCGCTACGAGCCGGGCAACTGGTAGACAACACGGCGCTAGCCGGTGGATTGAAGCTGGCATTGTAGGTCACATTCCCAAAGTTGCGTTCATAGCTGATTCCAAAACCACCTCGCAGGCTGCTCTTACCATCGCCGAAAAGATCATAGGCGAAACCTACGCGCGGCGCTGCGGTGCCCCAGCTTGGCGCCCAGAACTGGCCAACCGAGCTTTTATCTGCAATCTCGACTTGACCCGTCCGAACCTGGTTAAAGAAATTAGTACCGGAGCCGAGATAGAAGTTGGAATCCAAGCTTGAAACGTTGTTATGTTGCACGCCGTAATGTTCGTAGCGCATACCATAGTTCAGCGTCAGGCGTGGACTAAACCTAAAGCTATCCTGGGCATAAAGGGCCCAGTCGTTGTAGCGGTAGCTTCGCCCGTAGCTAGCCGAGGTCAGCGGCGGAGAAACGAGGCTGTTTGCCGGACATGGGCTGACCGAGTTGCCGTTGACATCGACTGGGCAGGGGAGCGCACCATTCGGATTGACTCGGGCAGAGAAGCCGCTGCTACCGCTAAGTATGCTTCCGAGCGGGTTGCCTCCGGGAATAACAGCGTTTGTTATAGGATTGACCGTGTAATTAACCAAGTCGTCCATGCTGTCCTGTTGGGAGCCGCCAAGCTGTTCCACTGCCTGCGCATAAGCCCCATAGCCGTAGTTCAGCTGGATGTAGGTATACTGACCTCCAAACCGCACGTCGTGCTTGCCCTTGGTCCATGACATGTCATGTTCGAATTGAATCGTATTTTGCGGTCCGCCGGCTGGCAACCCTCCCGCTCCCGGTGAATTATTGTTCTCCAATCCGGGCGTCGAAATGGCAGCGCCGGTCAAGGGGTCACTCCCCGGGTAGAACATCAGGTTTGGGACGCTCTGATACGCCGTGTTGTATGAAGTTCCGTCATTGTAGCGCGCAAAGCTGAGCTTGGTGTTGTTGAAAAGGTTGTTGGTAAAGGCGTGGTTCACCGAGAACAGATAAATCATGTTCTGGTCGAGCGTGCCACTATTATATTGGGAATACGCGTTGTAGTCATTCGTACCCTGAAAGGCGTCGATCCTCTCCCTGCCGATGCGGAAGAACATCTGAGTTTTGTCGCTCAGGTTGTAGTCGAGACGGCCCACAAGGCTCCACGAGTTCTGCGGTGGGCCGCCGCCAGCATTGTACGGTACATTAAAGGTGACGGGATCGAAAATTGGCTGCGTCGCGGCAACCGGCGTGGTTCCGTTTATCGGATTGACGATCAGTGGGTTTGCCGTATTCGCCGCCAACGCCCCCGCAGTGATCGGTGCGCCGTTGGGAGTCAAGGAAGTACTCCCGAAGGCGCCGAAGTAGGCCTTAGCGTTTGCGGGTAACATAGCGATGAATGAGGGGTCGAGTATCTCGGCATGCTGGACGGAGTTACTTCGAACACGCGTAAACTCCGTGCTTTCAAAAACGAACAACTTGTTCTTGATGATCGGTCCGCCCGCCTGGAAGCCGAACTGGTTGCGCGTGTAACCGCCTTTAGGATCAGGAAGCGGCCCGGTGCCTCCCCCAGCAAGAAAAGGTTGTTGGGCATCGTTATTGTACGTATTCGCCGTGTAGGCCGCGAGGCGGTTAAATTCCCACACGGAACCGTGGAAAGCATTGGTGCCTGATTTCGTGGTCACATTCACCACGCCACCGGAGGCGCGACCGTATTCGGCCGAGAAGTTATTGGTAACTATGCTGTATTCTTGCACAGCATCGATTGGAACATTTTCCCCAATACCAACGCTAAAAATGGCGATGTTTTCCACGCCATCGAGCAGAATCTCCGTACCTGATTCGCGCTGGCCGTTTAGAGAGAAGCCCACGCCCCGGTTTGAAAGCTCCTGGCCGCCGCCACCGGACGTCATAGTTGCACCGTTCGACGTGGTATCCCCGTTGCTGACGTTGCCGGAAATCGCAACAAAATCGTAAGGGTTGCGGGTGAGGCTCGGGAGTTGCGCCAACTGCTGTGTGTTAATGAGCTGCGAAAGTTCCTGAGTTTGGGTGTTCACCTCGGTCCCGGCACTCGAAGCTGTGACCTCAACCACCGTAGAACTTTGCCCGACCGCCAATTGCGCATCGACCGTCGTGGTTCCTCCGACGGTTACCTCCACAAGGCTCTTGAAGGTCTGAAAACCCTTGTTGGTGATCGTCACCTCGTACTTGGCTGGCGCGAGGCTGGGAATCGAGTATTGGCCGATATTTCCCGTCACCGCAGTCCGCTCGGCCCCAGTCCCCACACTCTTTACCGTAACCGTAGCACCGCTAACGACAGCTCCGGTCGCATCATGGACAGATCCCACAATCGTGCCTGCTTCGGCCTGTCCGAAGGCTAGGCACGAAGCGAATACGAATAGAAATAGTGCCAATAAGGAAGCAACCAGCCCAAAACTAAGCACGCTCCGTTTCATGACTTTTTCTCCTCGACGGCGAAAGATCACTCTAAAGAATGGCTTGCAAACCACCGCCGACCAACAGGCCGTCTCAGCGCATGGATTCGCTCAAAGGAGCTGAGGCACTACAGCAATGCAACTTACACTCCAAACAGGAATCGGGAAACACCCTTTGTTTGCAATACATTGTCTGTATCTGACAGATACGAGTCCTAAAAACTAAATTAGCAGAAGGATCAATCTACTAATTTTGGTATGAAGCGCAACTGATTAGTGCTCTGAGACATCCTCAAGCGGAACGCTCGGCAACCACTCAACGGGGGGCCTGTTACAATCGGCCTTTCCGTGACCACTTCCTTCACAAAAACCGGGTCGAAGCCGCAAACGAGCGGTCAGCCTGTGCCGGGCACGAAGGCTCCCGGCTCTGTGCCAATGCTCGATTTGCAGACGGCAGTACCTGAAGATTCGTTCCGAAGTAATGGCGGCGATTGAAAGGGTGTGCGCATCGCAGCATTACATTTTGGGAGAGGAGGTGGAAGCGCTGGAGCGGGAGCTCGCGGGCTTCTGCGAGGCGCGGGAAGGGGTCGGCTGCTCGTCGGGTACAGATGCGCTGTGGCTGGCTTTGGCTGCGGCGGGAGTGCAACCCGGGGACCAGGTGCTCACGACACCATTCAGCTTTTTCGCCTCGGCCAGCGCCATTGTGCGGGCGGGGGCGCGGCCGGTGTTTGCCGACATTGAGCCGGCAACCTTCAATCTCGATCCCGCCCAGGTTGAATCTTTTCTGCGAAGCCGCCCGCATGACAGACTACGTCACTTGCTTCCAGTCCATCTTTACGGCCAGTGCGCCGATATGAGTCGATTCCAGCAGTTGGCTGAGGAGTTTCATTTATCCGTGATCGAGGATGCCGCACAAGCGATCGGGGCGCGATGGGGCGGACGCAGTGCAGGATCGATGGGCGTGTCCGCGGCCTTCAGTTTCTATCCCACAAAAAATCTGAGCGCTTATGGCGAAGCTGGGTTGGTCACGACGAACGATCCGGAGATGGCTGCGCACCTGCGCCGGCTGCGCAATCACGGAAGCCGGCAGCGTTACGTTCACGAAGAATTCGGATGTAATAGCCGGCTGGATGCCATTCAGGCCGCCATCCTGCGCGTCAAGTTGAAATATGTTGAAGGATGGAACAACGATCGTCGCCAGCGAGCGGCGACCTATGATCGACTCTTCGCTGCCTCTGGTTTACCGTCCACGACAAGCTCGGGTGAAAACTCAGGGCCAGTGCAACTTCCGCAAAGTTCCAAGCCTGCTCACCACGTTTTTCATCAGTACGTGATCCGCGCGTACCGTCGCGACGAGCTGCGGGAATTTCTGACGGCCCGCAAAATCGGAACAGAAATTTACTATCCCATCCCTTTACACTTGCAGCCCTGCTTCGTTTATTTGGGGTATCGCGAAGGCGACTTCCCCGAAGCCGAGCGCGCCGCGAAAGAAGTGCTCGCCCTACCGATGTTTCCCGAGCTCACCGAAGAAGAGCAGTGTTGGGTGGTAAAGAGCATCGCGGACTTTTACTGCTAGTTTCGACCCCGCAGAACCATGTAACTTTCTGCCGCGCCATGCGTCAAACTGTTTGCAGCTCAGAGGTGAAGGCCATGAGAAATTACCCGGTCGCAGCATTCGGACTCTCTCGCGCGCTTTTTCTGGCCTGCCTGATCTTGTCGGCAGAAGCGGGAGCGCAAAGTTCCCCGGTCGAAGCCGTTCGCAGGCCAGTGCTGGTGGAGCTATTCACCTCCGAGGGCTGTTCCAGTTGTCCGCCTGCGGATGCGTTGCTGCAGCAATTGGAACAACAGCAGCCGGTACCCGGGGCCGAGATCATTGCGATCGAAGAGCACGTGGATTATTGGAATCACGATGGGTGGATCGACCCCTTCTCCTCTCCGGAATGGACGCAGCGGCAACAGTCCTATGTAGCTCTGCTCAAGAAGGACTCGTATACGCCGGAACTCGTGGTCAACGGGCGCAGCCAGTTCGTCGGCAATAATGCGCAACAGGCCGAACTGGAAATCCAAAACGCAGCCGGCGGCTTGAAGACGGAAGTCACGATCGCTCCCGGCGGTCCGGGCTCAAAGGGATCGCAACAGTTCAGCGTGTCGGTGGGAAAGATGGAGCAAAAGACAGCCGGCGATGTGGCCGAAGTCTGGCTGGCCGTGACCGAGGACGGCTTGCACTCGTCCGTGAGCCTGGGAGAAAATGCCGGGCACGTGCTGCATCACGTAGCCACGCTCCGGTCCCTGCACAAGATAGGAGTTGCGGACGCGAATGGAGCGTCAGCATCTTTCAAGGCAGAGCCCGTGGTGAAATTCAATTCTCACTGGAATGTTGAGAATCTGCATGTGACGATTTTCGTCCAGGAGAAAAAGAGCCGTCAGATTCTTGGCGCAGCCTCGACGAAAATCAAGAGCTAGCGTCGCCGACGCTTCCCCGTGGCCTTTGGCGCTTCCTTCTGCTCGCCTGGAGCCAGCACGCGGCGGACGATGGGCGTATTCAACCTGTATTTACGTTCGCTCACGTTGCCGCTGTCGTCTTTCACGTGCAGGATGAAAACCGGCAACGTTCCTTCCTTGTCAAAATTCTCGCTGGTCACAATCACCGGTAGGAAGCCGTTGAGACCGTGCTCGCGATAGGCGGTTTCGTAGCGATGCTTTCTGACGTTCCAGGTGAAGACGCGAATCTGATCGAAGTCGTAAGGCAGGCCGTCGTGAGGTTCGGTCATGACGCACAGATATTGTGAAACATTTTTGTCCGCGCCTTCCTTGCCGGGATCCTGCACCTGGTCTAGCGCAAAGAAGGCCACAAAGCGCTGGCCCTCGGCGTACTGAGCGATCTCAAGCGGAACGTCGACATCCACCATGCGAGCCAAGACCCAGCCCACGCGATTCTCCGCGTCGCGCACGAGATACCAGTCTTCGAGGATTGGGCCTGCCGCTTTGTCCCCGCGCTTCTGCGGCACGATCGCTCCCGGCTGCTTTTCCGCCGTTGCACGTTGCAGGATGGAAACTTTCGCTCCCGACAAAAGCTGGTACAAGTGCTCGGTTTCGCGGCCGGGCGTGAGGTGCAGGTTGGTGTCGTTGCGGAGCACGCCGGGCGCCTGCACGGGATCGTTCAAGTTATCCTTCGTCAGTTTTTGCAGGCCGTCATAGGTTTTTTGATCAACGAGGTAGCGCTGCTCGATCCAGCCTTCGAGCCCGGTTGAGGTACGCACGCGGGCGAAACGTTTTTCGTGCTCCAGCACCTCCACTCGCTCTCCGTTCTTGACGACGCCGACGCGGTTATAGATGGTTGCGACCTGATCGCGCAGTGTGGCCTGCACTGCCGAGACGTAGTTGATTTCCAGAACGCGGTGCCGACCGCGATTGCAGGCAGAGAAAGACAGTAGAAAAACGATTGCCAGTGCGTTGCCCACGAAGCTGCGAGAGGTGAGTGACATGAAAGATTTCACGAGCTTTATCTCTGGTCTCTGCGCGATCTCTATCTCAGGGCAGTTCACTTCAGCGGGATCCACTTCCGCAGGATTCACCTTTCACTATAGCGCGTTGCGGGATCGGGCTCCGGAACGAAGGTTTGTGCAGGCAGGTACCCCCGAGACTCCGTTCTCGCCTGACATTGCAAGCTCGCTTCGGTTAACATAGATGGGGTACCACACCTAGTAATTCTCGTGACGAAACGGATTATGAAAAGTATTTCCAGAAATGTGTTGGCTTTGTGTCTGCTGCTTGCGGCATCGATGGCTGCGTTGTCCATTGGCGTGTCGGGGCAAGATCAGGCGGTGAGTCCTGCGCTGCGTCCGCCAAAAGGCGCGCAGGTAGCGATTGTGGTCTTTGAGGACTTGCAGTGTCCCGATTGCCGGCGCGCGGCGCCATTGGTGGAAGAGGCTGGCCGAACCTATAAGATTCCCGTGGTGCGCCACGACTTTCCGCTGCCCTTTCATAACTGGTCGTACGAGGCGGCGATCATAGCGCGCTACTTCGATACTCACTCCAAGGATTTGGGCAACGAATTCCGCGACTATATTTTCTCCAATCAGCTGGAAATCACCCCGCAGAACTTGCGCGGCTTCGCAGAGAAATTCGCGGTTGAGCACAAGGTTGACTTGCCTTTCGTGGTTGATCCCGATGGCAAGCTGGCAGCGCTGGTCAACGCGGACAAGGAACTGGGTAAATCCATCAACCTGCAGCACACCCCCACGCTTTACGTTGTCAGCAACAAACATCCCGGCAGACCTTTTGTCGAAGTGGTCGACCGCAGCCAACTGTATGCGCTGATCGATTCCATGATGAAAGAGTAGGAGCCTTCGGTTTGCAGGCTCAGCGTGCGCCCGCGAGCAACCGGGCAAAGAGAAGCACCGACAATCCAATGGCAGCAAGGCTATTGGCCCGGATGCTGCGGTAGCTTGCCACCCAGGGAAACATTAAGACTTCGAAAAACGGCATCAGCTTCTCGGGCCAGAACAGTCCAGCCACTCCGAACGCCAGACAGAGTTGCACAAGCAGGCACAATCCCAAATCATTCATGGCTATGATTCCAGTATCGAAATTCCCTTGTATTTAAGCGCGAGAGGAAGAGCTGCTGGGAAGTTACAGAAGTACCTCCCGCGCGGATTCCTCAAAGGAAATATTTCAATCTCCGAAGCCGATGCCGATGGCGCGCGCGGTGCGCACGACTTCTCCGTTGGGATTTACTGATTTGAGGTGTCCGACGGCGTGAGCCACATCGACCGCAACGATCGAGTCGCCCTGGAGGGCAACCATCATACCGAAACCGCCTGAGGCGATGAGGTCGACGGCAGCCACGCCAAAGCGGGTCGCTAGGATGCGGTCAAACGGAGATGGCGTGCCTCCGCGCTGAATGTGACCGAGCACGCTTACCCGCACATCTTTCTTGGTGCCATGGGCGATCGCATTCCCCAATAGGTTGCCAATGGAGCTGGCGCGGCGGTTCTCTTTCAATTCTGGCGGAGTCTTTACGCCTTCGGCCACCACCACGATGGTGAAATCCTTGCCGACCTTTTCGCGCTCCGCGATGTAGCGGCAAACGTGTTCAACGGTAAACGGAATCTCCGGGATCAGGATGACGTGGGCGCCGCCGGCGAGGCCGGCTTCGAGCGCGATCCAGCCACAATCGCGGCCCATCACTTCCACCACCATCACGCGATGATGCGAGGCGGCGGTGGTGTGGATCTTGTCGATGGCGTCGCAGACGGTATGCAGCGCGGTATCGAACCCGAAGGTGACCTGGGTCGCGGAAAGATCGTTGTCGATGGTCTTGGGCACCCCAACAATCTTCATTCCCTTCTGCGAAAGTTCGTAGCCGATCTTCTGGGATCCATCGCCGCCGATAGTGATGATGGCATCGATGCCGAGTTTGGCGGCATTGGCAATGACCCTCGCAGAAATATCGCGCACTACTTCCTTGCCGTGCTCGACCTTGTTGTAGTGAAAGGGATCGCCACGGTTGGTGGTGCCGAGAATGGTTCCGCCGCGGGGCAGAATGCCACTCACTTCTTTAAGAGTGAGTTCGAAGGATTTTTCCGGCCAGATGAGCCCATCGAAGCCATCGGGGATGCCGATGACCTTCCATCCATACTTCAGGATGGCAGCTTTGGTGGCGGCGCGAATCACGGCGTTAAGACCGGGGGCGTCTCCGCCGCCGGTGGCGATGCCAATACAGCGAATGTCGGACATAGGAATGAATCGTTCGTGGCCAGATATTAAGGAATAAGGCCGTTCTTCACGATGATAGCGTCGCTGCAGACAATGACAACTTACGAGTGGACGTAGCGGGAAGGACCTTCTGTCACCGGTAGACTTCGCGGACAGCCCTCATCTTGTCACTCCGACGCGCGAACGAAGCGAGACAGGAGAGCCTGCCGACCGCGATGAGGAAGCACCACAACCCAAACCCCTGTCATTCCGACGCGCGAGCGAAGCGAGACAGGAGGAATCTGCTGTTCGCCGCAACCCTGCACGATGCAAGTGCCCCATCCTTGCGCCTTTTGCAAGGGTGGGTGGCGATGCAGCCCGTTCTTTGATCTCTTAGGAACCCTGTCATTCCGACGCGCGAGCGAAGCGAGACAGGAGGAATCCCTCTAGCGAGATCGGCCTTCCGCGTCTGTTTCGAGGCCTTACCAACGTGACAACCTGCGGGTGCCCCATCCTTGCGCCTTTTGCAAGGGTGGGTGGCGATGCAGCCCGTTCTTTGAGCTCTTAGGAACCTTGTCATTCCGACGCCCGAGCGAAGCGAGACAGGAGGAATCCCTTTAAGCGCCCCACCATTTTCCTCGCGCCATTCTAGCGTAAGGCTTCATCCCCAACTCCAACCACCCGTCCGTACCGTTTTCCACATCCCTCGCGGGGTCCACCCATCCTTGCGCCTTTTGCAAGGGTGGGTGCGATATGCAGTCCGTGCCTTAATTTTTAGCAACCTTGTCATTCCGACGCGCGAGCGAAGCGAGGCAGGAGGAATCCCTTTAAGTGTTCCAGCCCCGGGCTTTGATCTTTTACGAACCTTGTCATTCCGACGCGCGAGCGAAGCGAGACAGGAGGAATCCCTTTAAGCGTTCCAACCCCCTGACCCCCGCCCTTTTCCACACAGCCCCCGTGTTCACCTGCCCTTGCCTAGCTTTCCGCAATACTCAATACTCTATGTATAGCTGAATAGCAGAGACTCATCGAATGCCGTCCCACTCCCCTAACCCACGCGGGCCCAAGATTTTGCCCCTAACCCATTGCACCCCAGAGATTAAATCCCAAAATCCCGCCAACTCCGTGATTCCAATCAATCACGGAGGAGGGGGGTAGGAGCCACATGCCAAACTTTCCCAATCGATGTCAGCACATCAAGGTCAACGGCACCCAGTGCGGATCGCCCGCCCTGCGCCGTAACAAATTCTGTTACTTCCACAAACGCCATCACGAGGAGCGCCTTCACCTCAATCTCGATCGCCTCAAAAAGGACCGCGCCCGCCGTCGCAACGTAGTCATCGATCTTCCCGTCCTCGAGGACGCCAACTCCATCCAGGTCTCTCTCATGCAGGTCATGCGCCTCATCGTCACCGGCCAAATCGACAGCAAAACCGCCGGCCTTCTGCTCTACGGCCTGCAAATCGCCAGCTCCAACCTCGCCCGCACCGATTTCGAGCCCCTCATCATTCGCAACGTAGTCCTCGACCCCAAGACCGTCGACGAAACTCCGCTCAGCTCCCACGTCTGGGAAGATTCTGATTTCGACAGCAATGATGAAGAAGACGAAGACGAAGACATTGACAACGATGCTGACGAGCAGGACCAGGCCGAACCCGCGCCCGCCGCCGCATCCGCGCCACTCCCGGCCCGCCGTCCTCCCGCCAGCACCAACTTCGACGAAATTCGAAAACGCATCCGGGATCAGGTCATCCAGGCCCTCCCCGATATCGCCGCCGCCCAGCAACACCGGGAAAATGGAAACGGAAAGTTAAACGGAAACGGCGTCGGATGAATTAGGAACCTGCCGAAAAACTCGACCCGCAGCGCAGTTTTTGAAAGGACGCAACCTAAGGCTCCAACATATTGTCCGCTACGTGCTTTGAAAGGGCGCGGCTTCAGCCGCCGAGAGGTGGTATTCGGTTGCCGGGTAACCCTGGGCGGGGGTAACTTCGCTCCGGAGGTTAATCGACGCAAAGCAAAAGCCCCACTTCTCGCAAAAGCCGCGAGAAATGGGGGCATCGGCGTAATGCTTCTTACGGCGTGACGGTTATAACTGCAGGTGGGCTAACCACACTTCCGACTGAAGCGGTGATGTTAACCGTTCCGCCCGACGTAATGCCGGGTACGATTGAGACCACACCCGCAGATACCGTCGCCAGGGCCGTATTGCTCGAAGTCCAAGTCGCAACGTTGGTAACACCTTGGTTGCCGTTACAAGTCATAGCCTCCGCCGTGATGCTCAAGGTGGACTGATTACCGGACACGGTTCCGCTATAAGTGCTTAACGCAATCGACTGGATGCACCCAACCGTCACCGTCACGGTCTGCGTCCCGGTGATGCTTGGATTCTGATTGGAAGTTGCGGTGACGGTCGCCGTCCCGACGCTAGCCGACGTCACTAGGCCCGTAGAATTGATCGTAGCCACGGTCGGGTCGCTAATGCTCCAGGCGACCGACGGATGGCCAGCATTACTGCCATCGCTGTTGGTGCCAGTCACGGTCATTTGCACGGTGTTATTGGTGTTTCCAGTCTCGATGGTGGGCGATGCCGGCCCGACTGCGAGTGAGGACAGCGTTGGATTGACGAAGAAGCCGGTGCAACCTACTTCTGCGACCACAATTGCGAGCCCACAAAGAGCGCTGGCAAGACAGAGCTTGTGCCTGGCGGATGACATAGTTATCTGAAACTCCTGGGCCGCGGCCACTCGGCCTTAAATGTTGTTGCTTAAACAGCCTGGACATCAAGATCGACGCTGGTCTTGCGCCAACCGATGCAACTCTACACCATCTGCCGTCATGCGGGGGACACCGCTAGCGTCCCTAGAATACGCTTTCGGCGCCAAGACGCGTGTAAAAAATTGTAGCAGAAGACTTCCGGTAGGGCGTTTAGACCACACTCCCTCGCGGGCTTGGAACCAGCCCGGTCAATGCCGGGCTTGGGATAAGAACGCCCTGGGGCTGAGGGACTTGCAAGAAAAAAGGCCAGTGCGAAAAGAAGCACTGGCCAAGAGGATTGATGACAACTAGTTTATAGTCCCTTGTGCTCTTCTTTCGGAGGAGCGCTCTCATGCTTGGGCGGAGCGTTTTTTTCCGGCTTGGGAGCGCTCGCTTTGGGGCTGGGCTTTGGCGCGCTTCTTTCGGGCTTGGCAGCACTCGGTTTGGGACTCGCCTTCGGTGCGCTTTCCCGTTCCTTTGGCGCGGGGGCTGGCTTGCTTTCCGAGCGAGGTTGGCTGGAGGGGCGAGGGTTCTCCGCTCGCGGCGCGGCTTCCGTGCGAGGCGCACTCTTGTGAGCCGGGCTTTCGTTTCGCGATTCGTTCGACGCACGCGAAGTCGGCTCAGAGGAGGGTTTCGCCGGGCGGGCTTCATTGGAGCGTGGGGCGGTCTCGCGTGGAGTATTCTCGCGAGCGACGTTCCCTTTTTCAGGCCGGTTGGCGGTAGTACGCTTGTTCGGCGGAACGGAGGAGCGATTGGCCGCCTTTGCGCCGCCGCCCGGGGATGCCGGATGGCTCTCCGCCGGACGGTTCTCGGCAGGGCGAGTCTCCGCGGGCCGGCTCTCACCTGCACGATTTCCCGCCGGGGCGGATGCGCGCGCTTCCTTCGGGGACATCGCCGGAGCGCGATAGGGAGCTCCGGCGGCCTTCGCCGTTACCACGCCGCGTCCGCTGAATTCCCCCGGCTTCGCCGTTGCGGCTATTGCCGGACGGCCATGATTCGTCGATGCGAACAAGGCACGATTCTGGCTGGCCGCATGCGCTTGCTGAACCTGAGCTGCAACTGGGGGAGTGTGGCGCTCATGCGCATAACTCACCTGTTGGGGAGTGGGACGTACGGCCACGCCACCTTGGCCACCATTGAATGCCACGTGCGAATTGTTGTTCACGATCACGGTCCGGTTGACGTAGACATTCCGGATGACGGTTGTGTTTACGTGCACGACGGCAGTGTTGTAGAAGAAGGCCCCGCCGCGCCATTCGCCGCCGTAGAAGCCGTTGCCACCGTAGCCGAATCCGTAATTGATGCCGCCATAGAAGCCGACTTGCGGCCCCCAGTAGCCGGCATTCCAAATGTAGACGCCGTCGTTCCAGCCCCAGTAACCGGGGGTCCACAGGAGGCCTGGCTCCGGCGCCTCGACCCACGTGCCGGGAACCCAGTAGTAGCCATCGTCATCGTCCCAAGCCCAGTAGCCGGGAGTCCACATATAGTCTGGCCCAGGGCAAATGGGCTGTTCGTAGACCGGCAGCGCGGGCGGACCGATACGCACCGAGATGCCAATGCCGACTTGCGCGGATGACGTAGTAGAAAGCGCTGCTGGAATCAGCAGCAGAAGAAGTCCATAAGCGAAAATGCGAACTGCAGGGGGAAGTTTCATCGTGTTTCCTCTGGCCCGGTGGGCTTGCCGTGAAAGTGGCAGCGCCACGCATGGCAAATTTGACTCCAAGAATTCCGGCCCGAAATAAATCCGGAGCCAGACGTTCGGCCAGAAAACGTTGCTTTACACTTAAACACCGCAGGTTGGAGTATGTTGCCGGGGCCAGAAGTTGTTTGAGATGTCAACTTTTGTAAAATTATTCAGGGGAAGGGCAGAAACCGCGCCAGTGGCGGAAAGGAGGGGTGTCGCAGGTAAGGTGTGTTCTGATCCGGAAGCGGGGACTTGTCGACTAGTTAGCCCGTTTGGACCGCGCGATCCGTTCGTCGATCAGCTTGCGACCGGCAAATCCCTCGTCAGTACCGTGCCAGTGGGTGATGGACGTCTCTCCCATCTTCCAGCAGAGCAGGACGACCTTGCCTTCCACCTCGCATGGAAAATCGAGCAGTCCGATGTCGAGGTCTTTTACTTGCACTCCGATGGAATCAATCTCCGCGAGGGCGTCTTTGGCGCGTTGCTCTGCCTTGGCACGCTCGGCCTTGCGGCGGGCGATAGCGACGACGTCGACATGCGTGCCGCCGTTGAGGAAGATGCGGTGGCTGAGTTCCTGCATCTCGCCCTCGACTTCCTCCATCAGTTTCTTGCCGCCGATTGCGGCCCGCAGAAGGGACTCCAGGACCGGGAGAAGCGTTTGGGCTTCGCTGAGAGTGAAAGTGCGGTCGGACATAGGAAGATGTCTTATTTTAGCGCAAACGGGAGACCGGCGTTGGGCAATTAGCAGTTCGCGCTTAGAGAGCCGAGCTTCGCTCGGCGGACAGCCGAGGGCGGCTGTCCCTACATGAGCACGTTAGCGGGATCTGCCGTGTGATGGATCTGACGACGTGGCCAAGTTCAGATCGACAGGCAGGTCCTGAACTCCCGCCCTGTCAGGATAACAATTGCCGTCGCTGGCGTAGTTCGAGCAGTGGCCGGCTACGTCTTTGCGCTGCGGAGATTGCGCGTACTGCCAGACCTCGGCGAAGCGAACACCGCTTTCGGCGGGGCTTGGCGGGCGAACGGGAAAGGCGCAGCCGGGGGCGGGAGGACACGCATCGTTGATAGCCCAATAGACGATCTGCCTCGCGCCAGCATTCTGGCGAATGTCTTCGGCGGTGACGATGTTGTTGTCATCATTCGCCGCGATGCCGGAGCAATAGATGCCGGCGCGGAATCCGGCGGCAGTGACGGCATCGACCCAGGCGTAGATATAGGCTTTCTGCTCGGGCAGCATGCGTCCCCCTTGCTCCTGGTCGAGGAAGATGATGGTGTGGGCGGGAAAGCCTTCGCGACGGGCGGCAGAGACAGCAGCTCGCGCATCGGAGTTGGCGAGCTTGGTTGCGTTGGCGACGGACTTCAGTTCGGCATATAGGCGTCCGTTGAAGAGCACGAGGAATCCGAAACCGGCGGATTCGACGGCGGCGCGATGGCCGGTCCAGGTGTTCGTTTTTTCGCCGGGAGGATTGTTCAGCCAGTAGCCGGTGTAGGAAAAAATCTGGTGAAGGGCTTTCAGGTTCGCGTCGCCTGGGTAGGTGTTGCGGTCGAAGCCAAGATAATTTGGGGTCTGCGCCGATAGTCTTGGGCAAGAGACAATCAGCGCAACCATGAGCCACCGGAGGGTCATGGTTTTGATCTTAAATGGACCTGACCTCAGCGGCTAAAGCCGCCTTCATTCTGGCCTCTGGTCGGCACGAGTGAACTCGTTCCCAACCCGGTTCTCTCCTCTGCCCGATTGCGGCTATCCGCCGATATGCACCATTGTTCGCGACGCGGGCACGAAATCCGGTTCGCCGATGTGGTGACGCTCTTCTTTTTTCTGGACGACGCCGTGGATGAAATCTTCCAACTCTTCGTCGGTGGCGCCGCGACGCATTTGGGCGTAGAGGTCGTGATCCCATACCGAGAACAGACAGGTGCGGATTTTGCCGTCGCTGGTAATGCGGATGCGGCTGCAGTGTCCGCAGAATGGGTGAGAGACGGGCGCGATGATGCCGATTTCGCCGACGCCATCGTCGAAGCGATAGCGCCGCGCAGTTTCCGATCGTGCCCGCCGAATTTCGACCAGCGGGCGATACTCCCGCATGCGCACGAGGATTTCGTCGAGAGTAACCACGGTATTCGGCGACCAGGTGCGGCCTTCTTCCAAGGGCATGAATTCGATGAAGCGCACCGTGACGCCTTCTTCGCGGGCAAACATGCCGAAGGGAATGATTTGATCTTCATTAAAGCCGCGCATCAGCACACAGTTGACTTTCAGCGGCCAGAGCCCGGCGCGGCGTGCGGCGCGAATACCGGCGAGAACGTTGTCGTATCCGTTGTGAACGCGCGTGATGCGCGCGAAACGGTCGGGATCGACCGCGTCCATGGAAACCGTGACGCGGGTCAGACCGGCATCCTTTAATGGTTGCGCGAGATCCGCGAGAAGATGGCCGTTGGTGGTAAGCGCGATATCGAGCGGATCGCCGCCGTTCCCGCCGTTGGGGGTGCGCAGCTTGGTCAGCTCGCGGACGAACTCAACAATACCATTGCGCAGCAGCGGTTCGCCGCCGGTCAGACGAAGCTTCGTGATTCCCATACCGACGAGCAGACGCGCCATCCGCAAATAATCGGCAAAGGGCAAATCGCCATAGAGTGCTCCCTCATTCCCCGTGCGACAGTAAACACACTTGTAATTGCAACGGTCGGTGATGGAGATCCGCAGGTCGGTGATGGGACGACCGAATTTGTCGATGAGAAACAAGTTCTTCTAGCTCTTGTCTTCTAGTCCTTTGCCCAACTGCGCTGGCGTTCCGGCTCCAGTGGAGTTGCGAAATGGCTAAGAATCGATGAGGAAAGAAAAGCGGACAGGTCGGGAACGTCCCGGCGGCTGCTTCCTTTCCAATGCGATCCTCGCAGATCGCGGGAGGCGCTAGCGTTTCCACCGGCGCCATCGGGAGAGTTTGGCGCGAGGATTAACCTTCCGCCTACTCCTTCCCTCGCCGCCGCAGCCGGGTATGCCCGAAGGCTGGGCGGTCGGAAACTCGTTTCATTATAGAGCTTGCGCAGAAGGAAAAGGTTTCAGGGTTTTGCTACACCCAGCGCTTTTTCGATCGACGCCTCCGCCATGGGCGCCATGATCTTGTATCCCGCGGCGTTTGGATGGAGGCCATCCTCGGCCAAGTCGCGCTTCAGAAGACCCTCATCGTCAACCATAGCGCTGAAGTAGTCGAGATAAAGGCAACGGTCCGAGGAAGCGCAATAGGCGTTCAACCAACGATTCAGCGCTAGAATTTTCTGGGGCGAGCGCTGGGCAAAAAGATCGTGCGACTGCAGAGTGTAATTGTGTACCGGCAGCACGGACGAGTAGATCACTTTGATCTCGTGCGCACGCGCGAGTTCGGCCATGGAGGCGTAGTTGGCCTCGATATCTTCGAGCAGCATGGGCCCGGTGTTGCCGGCAATGTCGTTCGTACCCGCAAGAATGATCACGAATCTTGGGATGAAGATCGATCACGTCCTGGCGAAAGCGGACCAGCATCTGCGGAGTAGTCTGTCCTCCGATGCCGCGGTTGACGTAAGGCTTGCCGGGAAAGTACTGGTCAATGCGCCACAGATCGGTGATGGAGTCGCCGAAGAAGACAACGCGATTCTCTCCGGGTGCAGGCGGCTTGAGGGCGGCGTTGGCTTCGCGATAGCGTGCGAGCTGGCCAAAATCGTCGGTGAAAATGGCGATGCGGGAGGCGCGGTACTGGTCGAGACCCGAGAAGCCGGTGGGAGGGATTCGAGGTTGGGCCGGTAGGGCGGGCTGCTGAGTGAAGGTGGAAGTAGTAAGTAAAAAGACCGTTGCAAGCATCCAAACGCCGCGAGATGACTTCATGCACTTACCTCTGAGGTTTGAAATGAGGTCCAACGTAGCAAGGTCTTCATTGTTGGCTTGCCAGCGCAAGGGCGATAGCCTTTTCCGCCAGAGGCGCCATGACCTTGTATCCCGCCACATTTGGGTGCAGGCCATCATCCGATAAAGCGCGCCTCATCATGCCACGGTCATCGACGAGAGCCGAGAAATAATCGAGATATACGAAGCCGTTTTTCGCACAGTACTGCGCGAGCCAGCGATTCAGCGCGAGAATTCTCTCCGCCGGACGCAGAGCGAAAGATTCCTTCGCATCCTCGGTGTAGTTGTATACCGGAAGCAGAGACGAAAAGACCACGCGAATGTTGTGCACTCTCGCCAACTCGGCCATGGACGCGTAGTTCGCTTCAATATCTTCATTGCGCGTGCGCCCGGTGACTCCGGCTACATCGTTGGTTCCGGCCAGCACGACGAGCACCTTGGGATGAAGATCAATTACATCCTGACGAAAGCGCACCAGCATTTGCGGCGTAGTCTGCCCGTCGATGCCGCGATTGATGTAGGGCTTTCCCGGAAAATAATCCGCCAGCTTCCAGTAATCGGTGATCGAGTCGCCGATGAAGACTACGCGATTCTCTCCGGGAGCGGGCGGCTTGAGGGCGGCGTTGGCCTCGCGATAGCGCGCGAGCTGTCCAAAATCGTCGGTGAAGATGGCGATGCGGGAGGCGCGGTATTGGTCGAGTGCGGGGAAGCCGGTGGAGGGGATTGGCGGCGCCGGGGGCGCAGGCTGTGAGGATTTTTGACCACAGGCGGCGACTGCCAGGACGACCACTAACACAAAATGCGCGGCTGGAAATCGCGAGGGCATGGCTACACTTTCTCGATCGAGACAAACTCTACATCCCGTCGTAATTCGGCCCGCCCCCGCCTTCCGGAGGCACCCAGGTGATGATCTGGTAGGGGTCGGCGATGTCGCAGGTTTTGCAGTGGACGCAGTTCGATGGGTTCAGGCTGATGCGCTTGCCGTTGGGCTGGGTTACGTCGTCCACCATTTCGTAGACGTTCGCGGGACAGAAATTCTGGCAGGGGCTGCCGAATTCTTTCACGCAGCGGGTGTTGCAAATGTTTGTATCGTGAATGATCAGGTGCGCGGGCTGGTCTTCTTCGTGTTTGGTGCCAGAGTGGTAGAGGTCCGTGAGCTTGTCGAACGTCAGTTTGCTGTCGCCTTTGGCGGGGCCGAGCAGATGGGCTTCCGCGCCGCCATCGGCGGGGAGTTCCGAAAGCTTGCGCATGTGCTCGTGTCCGGCTTTCGCGGGATAACGGTTGCGCAGGCCGCGCCCGCCGGTGATCATTTGCAGGCCTGTGTGGAACATGCCGGCGTACATGCCTTGCTCAAAGCCCTGATGCATGTTGCGGACTTTCCAGAGTTCGTCTTTGATCCAGCTGGATTCGACTTTTTTCTGGTACTCGCCCAGCATTGCCGCCGATGAATCGTCTTTCTTCAGTGCTTCGAAAGCGGTTTCGGCGGCGAGCATCCCGCTCTTGATGGCGAGGTGAATGCCTTTCAGGCGAGCCGAGTTCAGGAATCCGGCGGAGTCGCCGAGAATCATCCATCCGTTGCCCGCGACAGGCGGAATCGCCCACCAGCCGCCATAGGGCATGGACTTCGCGCCGTAGCGGATCATCTTGCCGCCTGCCAGCAGCTTGGCGACCATCGGATGTTGCTTGAAATCCTGCAAGACATGCTGCGGATCGAGCCGCGGGTCGGGATAGTCGAGGCCGGTGACGAAGCCGAGCGAGATGACGTTGTCTTTCGAGCCGTAAATCCAGGCACCGCCATATTCTTTCGTAGTGAGGGGCCAGCCCAGGGTGTAGATGACTTCACCCGGTGCGATTCGGCCCGCCGGGACTTCCCAAAGTTCTTTCACGCCGACGCCGTAGGTTTGCGGGTTGGCATTCTTGGCGAGGTCGAACTTCGAGATCAGTTGCTTGGTCAGCGATCCGCGCGGGCCTTCGGCGAGAATGGTGATTTTAGCGTTGAGATCGTAACCCGGCTCGAAGTTGGACTTCGGATGGCCTTCCTTGTCGACACCTTTGTCATCGGTCTGAACGCCGGTAATGCGGTCGCCGTTGAAAAGCAGTTCCGAGCCTGCGAATCCGGTGAAGATCGTAATGCCGGTCTCTTCGACCTTGCCGCCCAGCCACTTCACGAAGCGATTCAGGGAGATGACGTAATTGCCGTGATCGCGCAACGGGGGCGGCGTGATGGGCAGCTTGAACTTGCTCTTTTCGGTGAGAAAGTAAACGGCCTCTTTCGTGACCTCGGCATCGAGCGGGGCTTCTTTTTCGAATCCGGGAAGGAGTTCTCGCATGGAGCGCGGATCGAGGAGGGCACCGGAGAGGCAGTGCTGGCCGATCTCGCGGGCTTTTTCGAGAACGTAAATATTTTCTTTGCTGAGCTGCGAGTCGGGATGTGGTGCGTTGTGTGCGTCGATCAGCTGCGACAGGCGGAGTGCGCAGGCCATGCCGGCGGGCCCGCCGCCGACGATGACGACGTCGGCAGGCATCTGCGGGCGCTCGACGCCTTCGATCGGTTTGCGGAAAATCAGCATACGAAACCTTGCCGCTGATTTCACGGATCACCACGATGAGCCATTTATTCATCGGTGATGATCCGTGAAAATCTGTGGCCGAGTCAGCTTCCTGCTTTCGCCTTCTTCACTTCTTCGATCAACGGTGGGACGATATCGAAGAGATTTCCAACGATCGCGTAGTCGGCGATTTCGAAAATCGGCGCTTCGGAATCCTTGTTGACTGCAATAATCGTGCGCGAACCCTTCATGCCGACGATGTGCTGAATGGCGCCGCTGATGCCGAGAGCGAGATAAAGTTTGGGCGCTACGGTTTGTCCGGATGAGCCGATCTGGCGGTCCATGGGGAGCCAACCGGAATCACAGATGGGACGCGAAGCGGCAAGGTCTCCGCCGAGGGCGTCGGCAAGCTGCTTGGCGATCTCGATATTCTTCTGCTCCTTAATCCCCCGGCCAACGGAGACGATGATTTCCGCTTGGGTGAGATCGACGGCCTGCTTGGCTTCCTTGAAGACTTCCTGCGGGCGGTTGCGGATTACGCCGTCGGCGATATCGACATTCACGGTTTCGACGGGAGCTACGCTGGCACCGGCTTCGGCCTTGTCGCCACGGAAAGTACCGTTCTGGAAAGTTGCGAACCACGGAGCGTCGCTGGCGAAGCTGACATCGGCGGCAAATTTACCCTGGAACATTTGCCGGGTGAAAACCAGCTTGCCGTTTTCGTATTTGAAGCTAATGCAGTCGCTGATCACGGTGCGTCCCATGGCCGTCGCCAGCTTGGGGACGAAATCGCGGACCTGATAGGTGTGCGGCATCAGCACGAGCTTCGGCTGCTTGACTGCAAGAAATTGTTTTAGCCCTGCGGCGAAAGCGTCGGGCGTGTAGGGCTCGAGTTTTGGCGACTCGACCGTGTAAACCTTGGCTAATTTCTTCGTGGCGACTTCGGCGGCGATGGCAGCGGGACTTGCGCCGACGACCGCGGCCTCCAGGTTCCAGCCTGTCGCCGCTGCAATGGATTGGCCAGCGGTGATGGTCTCCCAGGAGACGCGGTTGAGTTTGCCTTCACGTTGTTCGACGACTACTAAGATGGTATCGGGCATAAAGTCAGCTTCTAGCTCCTAGCAAAAACAATGCCGAGCTCCGCTCGGCGGACAGCCGAGGGCGGCTGTCCCCACATATTCACTTACAGCACGCGCAGTTCGTTGCGCAGTTTATCGACCAGTTTTTTTGCGATTTCGGAGGGCGAGCCTTCGATTGTTTCCGTCTTCTTGGTTTTCTGCGGCACGTACAAGCGTTCGATTTTTTGCAGGTTCTCGCCGATGGCGGATTGCACTTCTGCCAGCGTCACCTTGCGCAAGGGCTTGTTTTTCGCCTGTTTGATGCCGATCAGCGTGGCGTAGCGTAGCTTGTTGATGCCAGATTGAATGGTGAGCACGGCGGGCAGTGGCATGTCGACGAACTGAAAGAAGCCAGCTTCGAGTTCGCGCTTCACTTTGATTCCCGTGTCTGTCTTCTCAATCTGCATGATGATAGTGGCGTGCGGCCAGCCCAGCAGTTCCGCGAGAATGACTCCGGTTTGCGCGTAGCCGTAGTCATCGGATTGCAGGCCGGTGAAGATCAGGTCGAATTTTTCGTCTTTGATGGCCGCGGCGAAGGCCTTGGCGGTGTTGAAGGCATCGAGTCCGACGAAGGCATTGTCTTCGAGATGAATGGCTCGATCGGCGCCCTTGGCCAAAGCCTCGCGCAACACCTGCTGGGCGCGGGCCGGGCCGGAAGTGATGACGACGACCTCCCCTTGATGCTTTTCGCGCTGCCGAAGCGCTTCTTCCAGAGCGTAAGCGTCAGGCTCATTCACTTCGTATGAGACGTCTTCGCGGATCCACGCGCCGGTTTCGTTGAGTTTGAGCGGTGCGTCTTTCTGTGGCACCTGCTTCATGCAAACCAGGATTTTCAAACCTCGCTCCTTACCCTGCGCCCTTAGAGAGCACCGAGGAAACCTGTCAGTATAAACGACGGGGCGATGGAAATGTGGGTCCGGGAGTGGCGCATTGTGATCGGGGTCACAGACGGGTGTCAGTCAATCCGCTCAGCATGCTTCAGGAGATTTCATGCCAGACGACGCGTTTTCTGCCATGCGGCAAAGCATTATCGACGGAGCGCCGGACACGGCTAGTGATCTGGCGCAGCGGGCGGTGGCTGGAGGAGTTGAGCCGCTCGCAGCGATCAACGAAGGTTATGTTCCGGGAATGCACGCAGTCGGCGAGCGGTTCGCGCACGGGAAAATGTTCCTGCCGGACATGATGGCTTCGGCCGAGGCCATGCGCGCAGCGATGGCGGTGCTGGATCCGGAATTGAAGAAGCTGGGAACTGAGAGGCCGATGGCGGGTGTCGTGGTGCTGGGCACCACGAAGGGAGATATCCACGAGATTGGGAAAATTCTGGTGGGAACCCTGCTATCTGCCCATGGTTTCAGAGTCCACGACCTGGGCGTGGATGTCTCCGGCGAGAAGTTCGCGGCGAAGGCACGCGAGTTGAGTGCGGACATCGTCGGTGTTTCGGCCCTGCTGACCACGACCATGCGCAATCAGAGAGGCGTGGTGGAAGCGCTGGTGAAAGAGGGGTTGCGGGCGCAGGTAAAAGTGATGGTCGGGGGCGCGCCGGTAACGCGCAAGTGGGCCGAGGAGATTGGAGCGGATGGCTACGCGAAAGATGCGATGAGCGCGGTGGCTCTGGCTCGCAGCCTGATGGAACAAAAAGCCCAGCCGGTGACCGTATGAGACCGAGATTCGAGCTTCTCGACAAGCCGCTGATTGAACGGATTCTGGGGGAAGCCTTCCAATTGATTGAAGACCCGGGCGTGCGGGTGGCGCCATACGTGGTCGAACTGCTGCGCTCGTCGGGCGTGACGGTAGCGGATGGTGTGGCACATATTCCGGAAACGCTGGCACGATCGTTGCTGGAACTGGTTCCTCGGGAATTCTATCTTTACGATCGCCATGGAAAAGCTGCGGTGCATTACGGCGGGGATGATGTTCATTTCGATCCCGGCTCCTCATGCTTGAACATTCTGGATGCGGTGACGCAGCAGGCGCGTCCGGCATTGGCAGCTGACTTGGTGCGGCTGGTGCAGGTTGCGGAGATGCTGCCGCAGTTTGCTGCGCAATCGACTGCCATGGTGTGCAATGACGTTCCGCCGGAAATTGGGGATTGGTACCGGCTGTTGCTGGTTCTCTGGCACTCGCAGAAACCGGTGATCACGGGAGCGTTCTCTGCTTCCAGCTTGCACACGTTGCTGGAGTTGCTTGCGATTGAAAGTGGAGGGCGTGAGGAATTACGGAACAAACCGCGAGCTGTTTTTGATGTGTGTCCGTCGCCGCCGCTGAACTGGTCTGAATTTGCGTCGCAGAATCTGGTGGATCTGGCACGCACTGGAGTTCCAGCTGAGATCGTCAGCATGCCGCTGGCGGGAGCGACAGCGCCGGTTACATTGGCTGGGGCGGTGGTGCAACACGCCGCCGAGTGCATCAGTGGAATCACGATTCATCAACTGGCGCAGCCGGGTGCACCCATCGTGTGGGGAGGGGCGCCAGCGATTTTCGATATGCGTACGGGAAGGACTCCCATGGGAGCGATTGAAACTGCCATGCTGGATGTGGCTTGTGCGCAGGTTGGAAAATACTTTGGGTTGCCGACTCACGCGTACATGGTGGCTGGCGACGGCAGGGCGATTGACGCGCAAGTTGAGATGGAGAGCGGGATGTCGACTGTGCTGGGAGCACTAGCGGGGATCAACATGATTTCGGGCGCGGGGATGCTCGATTTCCTGGCATGTCATAGCATCGAGAAACTGGTGATTGATGCGGAGGCGATTGCATCAGCGCAACGGCTGATCGAGGGGATTGAACCGCGTAGCGAGTCGCTGGCCGTGGCCGCGTTCGCGCAGACTGGATTGCAGGGCGATTTCTTGAAGCTGAAGGAAACGCGGGCACTGTTCCGGAAAGAACAGCATTTCCCTTCTCCAGTCATCGATCGCGGACTGGCTAGCGGAACTGACACTTCCCGGGGAATTCTGGATCGCGCGCAGGAAAGGATCGAGGAGTTATTGGCAGAATATCGGCGTCCGGAGATTGTGGCCGAGCGGGAACAGGCGTTGCTGAATTTCGCTGAGGCCGAAGGTGGGCGGGTGGGATTGAAGAAATTGCCCGGTATTACCGCGCTCGCGTCGGTTAGTCGGTGAAGACCACCGACTGGACGCCGGAAATCTCGAAACGCTTGCGGCAGCGCATGTTCTTGCAGGCCATCAGGTCATCTTTGCGCAGCATGTAGGAGCGGGCCTTGGCGAAGCGGGCGCGGTCGCGTTCGTCGGCGCGTCCGGCGAGCTGACGCTTCTTGGTGCGCACCACCCAGGTGACTTCGTACTCGGCAGGTTGGTGGCAATGGGGACAATTTAAGGTTGCTGGCTTCTTCTCTGTACGCTCGTCAAAAAAATCTCGCTCTTCCATGGAATGGCCGGTCGCTGGTCGCTGGTCGTTGGCCGGTTGTATTTGAGACCAGCCTCCGCTCCAACCGCGAAGGTCAATTATTACAGTTTTGCGGCGGACAAAGCTATGGCAACATGAATGATGGGGTGGCGCGAAATGGCGCGCAAGAAGAAGGCCAGACGGTTTCACGCCGTGCAGGCGGTGAAGGAATTGGCGCGGGAGCGCATGGGCGCGCCTCCTGCGGCGAAGGTGGTTCCTCACAAGAAGAAGGAATCACGTCGAAGCACAAAGCTACGCTGGGAAAGCTGTTGGACGAGACGGAATAACGGGTGACTTAGGGACCTAAAGCTGTAGCGTCTTAGTTGAAGGTAGCGGTGACGGTGGTATTAAAGTTCAGCACAACCGTACACGTAGCCCCTGCGATGGAACTGCAGTTCGATCCATGACCAGTAAACGTGGCGCCTGTCGCGGGTGTAGCGGTGAGAACGATTTGGCTGTCGAGCGTAAAGTTGCGGTGCATAAACCCGGGACACTTAATTGCCTGCGGTGAAGTCGGCGACGTCCGCCCGGCCCCGACTACGGTGACGGTCAGGGCCGCTGGTTGCAGGCGGCGGTGCCCGCAGGCCGCCTCCCGTTACGGTAATAGGCCGAGCCGGTGACCTGGTTTGGGCTGTCGTAATAGCTGGCGTAAATGTTAGCCGATGCCACAGATAGCTTGACCGCAGTCACCAGACTGGTGTCTGTAATTGTCACCAAATTCTGGGAATCCGACGGACCAAGTCACGATGTCGGTGATGTCTTTCGTCTCCGGCGGATGGATCATAGGTTCCCATGGCTTTGAAGACGATGCTCGGGCCGACTGAGTTGAAAGTTGCACCCGGAGGAATCTTAATCGACACCAGGTGCTGATTGAATCCGCAACTGGAAACGTTCAAGAAGAAGGTGGCGGTTGCGATAAGGGCGATGATGCTGAACCACTTCCGGCTCATCAACAAACTCCTGGGGCTAAACGATCCGGTTGAATGCTTGTGCATTGGGATGGGGCCAATTTAGTCAAGAACCGGGCAAAAAGCAATCGCTAACCGCGAAATTGAGCAACCTTGGTCACCCCTTTACAGCTTCGGCGACGACCTCGACGAATTTGCGGATATCGTCTTCCGTGGTATCAAACGAGCACATCCAGCGCACGATGCATTCTTCCTCCATCCACATATAGAAGAAGTAATGTTGCTTGATCTTCTCGATGGAGTGGCGGGGGATTTGGGCGAAAACCCCATTGGCTTCCACCTTCCACACAATTCTGACTTCTGGAATGCGGCTGAGCTCTTTTTCCAGCAGGCGAGCCATGCGGTTGGCATGTTCGGCGCTGCGCCGCCAGAGATCGTCGGTGAGCAAGCGCCTCAAACTGGGCGGCGATGAAGCGCATCTTCGATGCCAGTTGCATGCTTTGCTTGCGCAGATAGAGAAAGTCCTGGCTCAGTCCGGGCTGGAAGAATACGACGGCTTCACCGCCCAGGACTCCGTTCTTGGTGCCGCCGAAGGAGAGAACGTCGACGCCAAGATCGCGGGTAGCCTGGCGAAGGGTTTGGCCCAGGGAAGCAGCAGCATTGGCGATGCGGGCTCCATCCATGTGCAGGAACATGCCGTGCTCGTGGGCGAAGCTGGGCCAGCGCATGAATCTCTTCCGGACGGTAAACCGTGCCCATCTCGGTGGATTGCGTAATAGAGATAACGCGCGGCTGCGAGTGATGTTCGTCGCCGATGCCGTGATAGGCGTGGCGGACGGAATCGAGAGTGATTTTCCCATCTTGCTGCGGCAGCGGAATCAGCTTGCAGCCGGTGTGTTTCTCGGGCGCGCCGCATTCGTCGGTATAGATGTGGGCATAGGCGCTGCACAGCACCGACTGGAAGGACCGGGTCAAAGCCTGCAAGCTCAACACATTGGCTCCCGTGCCGTTGAAAGTGAAAAAGACTGCAATATCGTTTCCGAAATGCTCTTCGAACTTCTGGATCGCCGAACGAGTATAGGGATCGTCTCCATAGGCAACCACATGCCCCTGGTTAGCGCGCGAGATGGCGGCCAGGATTTCGGGATGCACGCCGGCATTATTGTCGCTGGCGAAGCTGCGGGTAGGCTGGGGGGAGTTCTGCTCCATAGGGGAACAATGTAGCAGAACGAGTTCAGGAAAAAAGGAAGCCGGACGCGCTGCACGGCTGGCGCTCGCAAAGATCGGCACCCAAGGTCTCAAATTCTAGGATTGTTGTTTTATTTCCCGGCAACGGAATCTCCGAACGGGTCGATCACCCCAGGGGTGTTCCTTCGTCTAATGGGGATGGGCTTAAACGAGGTTCCAGGAATCCTAGTAAAGTATTAGTGTCAATAGCTTAGAATCGAAACCGAGCTTATGCGATCTGAGAGATATCTGGCCCAAAGTTTCCTAGTATTGATGCTCGCCGCCAGCGGAGCGGGCGTGGGATGCTCCGGCAACTCCGCGCAAAGCGCTCAGGCCGACGGTCCTCAGGCGATGCCGGTGAAGATACAAGAGGCTCGCGCGACTGCGATCGACGATGCCACGGAATACGTAGCTACGCTGAAATCGCGAGACTCGGCCGTCATCATGCCGCAGGTGGAGGGTCAGGTGACAAAGATATTCGTCCACTCGGGGGATTCGGTTCGGCCCGGCGCTCCTCTGATGGAAATCGATCCCCTGAAGCAGCAGGCCACGGTCAAGAGCCAGGAAAGTTCCCGAGCGGCGCAAGAGGCGAACCTGAGTTGGGCCAAGCAGCAATATGACCGGGCGCGAGGACTCTATGCGGCGGGCGTGGTGAGCAAGCAGGATCTCGACCAGGCGAAGTCCGCGCTGGACGCCGCCCAGGCGCAGATGGACTCGCTCGATGCACAAGTGCGAGAACAGGAAGTGCAGCTGCACTATTACAACGTGGTAGCGCCTCGCGGCGGAATTGTTGGAGATATTCCGGTTCGCGTGGGCGACCGGGTGACGACCTCCACGCAACTCACGACGGTGGACCAGCCCGGAAGCCTGGAAGTTTATGCCTATGTGCCGATCGAACATTCTGCTCAACTCAAGATGAATCTGCCGGTGCAGGTGTTGGATAGCGATGGCAAAGTTCAGGCGAACAGCCGCATCAGTTTCATTTCGCCGCAAGTGGACAACACCACGCAGACGGTGCTGGTGAAGGCGCGCATCCCCAATCGCAGTGACGTGCTGCGGCAAGCGCAGTTCATCCGGGCGCGCATTATATGGGGCACGCACCGGAGCCCCGAGGTTCCCATCCTTGCCGTATCGCGGCTCGCCGGACAGTACTTCGCCTTCGTTGCCGAGCCACAGAAGGGCGGTTCCTACGTGGCGCGACAGAAGGCGCTGAAGATCGGGCAGACGGTAGGAAACAACTACGAGGTCGAGGATGGCCTCAAGCCCGGCGACAAAGTGATCGTGTCCGGAACTCAGTTCCTGCTGGATGGAGCACCGGTGATTCCGCAAGGCTGACAAGCAGGTTTCGGCTTTCGGGCTCCGGGCTTCGGCTCTTAAGTCGCGATGTTTCAAATCAGTAGCAATTAGCAACTAGCAGTTGGCCGTCGACAATCTCCTCGGGGCCACGCGCGAGATGGTTGACTGGCGAAACGCCAACGGCTAATTGCGCAATGGCTTGCTGACAGTCCGCAGTCCTATCTTCTATGTTCGTTGAATTTTTTATACGTCGTCCGGTGTTCGCTTCGGTCTGTGCCCTGCTGATTATTCTGGCCGGCACGGCTGTAATTCCCACGCTGCCGATCTCGCAGTTTCCCGACCTTGCGCCGCCGCAGGTAAGCGTTTCCAGCGCTTACATCGGGGCGAGCGCCCAGACTGTGGAAAGTGCCGTGACCATTCCGCTGGAGCAGCAGATCAATGGCGCGGAGGGAATGAAGTACATGACCTCCACGAGCGGCAACGATGGCACGAGCAACATCACAGCCACCTTTGATCTGAACCGTGATCCGGACCTGGCTACGGTCGACATTGAGAATCGAGTGAACACGGCTCAGGGACGGCTGCCGGCGGCGGTGAAAGCGATCGGCATAACGACGGCCAAGAGCTCGCAGAATTTCGTCTTCGGCGCTGCGATCACCGCCGACAATAACCGATATTCGACCCTGTTCATGAGCAACTACCTGGACATTTACGTCAGGGATTCGCTCAAGCGCATTCCGGGTGTCGCGGACGTGCAGATTTTTGGCGAGCGGAAGTATTCCATGCGGCTCTGGCTCGATCCGGTACGCATGGCGGGACGCGGACTGACGGCGCCGGATGTGGTGAACGCACTTTCAGAGCAGAACGTGGAAGTGGCTGCCGGACAAGTGGGCCAACAGCCCGCCAAAGAAGGGCAGCAGTATCAGATCAGTGTGCGGGCTGTCGGGCGACTGAGCGAAGCCGGCCAATTCGACAACATCATCCTCAAGACCAATGCCGACGGGACGTTGGTAAGACTGAAAGATGTTGGCAGAGCCGAGTTAGGCGCGGAAGATTACAGCAGTGACCTGCAATTCAATGGGCAGGATGCGGTCGGCATCGGCGTCACCCAACTCTCCACAGCCAACGCGCTCGATGTCGACCGTCGTGCTATCGCCGAACTAAACCGCCTGGCGAAGAATTTTCCCCCGGGGATGCATTACAAACTGGCCTTCGACACTACGGACGCGATAGGCGAATCGATCCGCGACGTGGTGTTCACGATAGGTTCGGCGATCCTGCTGGTCATCCTAGTGATCTTTATCTTTCTCGGCGACTGGAGGACGACGATGATTCACTTCATCGCCACTCCGGTTTCGCTGATCGGAACATTCGTCTTTGTAAAGTTACTCGGGTTTTCGATCAATACGCTGACGTTGTTCGGCATTACCCTCGCCACCGGCCTGGTTGTCGACGACGCTATCGTGGTGATTGAGAACATTGAGCGCCATATCGCTGCGGGCGAACACGATTCCCACAAAGCGGCGGCGGCAGCTACAGCCGAGATTACAAGCGCCGTCATCGCCACCTCGCTAGTGCTAGTTGCCGTATTCGTGCCGGTTGCCTTCTTTCCCGGGACGACCGGGATTCTGTTTCGCCAGTTTGCGCTGACCATCGCGTTTTCCATTGCGATTTCCGCCTTCAACGCGCTCACCCTGGCGCCGGTGCTGGCGGCAATTTTCTTGAGCGGCGGCCACCGGCAAAAGTGGTGGTGGCTGCAAAAGTTTGACGATGGCATCGTTGTACTCACCCGCGGGTATCGTGCGCTGCTGCATCACCTGTTGAAACACAAACTGGCGATGACCGTGCTGTTTTTCGCCGGTCTGGGGCTGGCGTATTTCGTGTTCACGCGTGTGCCTGCCGGGTTCGTTCCGGACGAAGACCAGGGATATTTCATTATCGTCATTCAGGCTCCGTCCGGGGCTTCGCTAGAATACACAAAGGCGATCGGGAAACAGGTCTCGGACTTGTTGAGCGACGTCTCGGAGGCGGAGGGAACGTTTTCAGTGGCCGGCTTCAGTTTCGCCGCCAGCGCGCCGAATCAGGGACTTATCTTCGTTCCCCTGAAACCGTATTTCCAGCGTAAGGGCAAGGAGCACACGGCCACGGCAATCTTGAACCGCGTTCGTCCGCGGATGTTTTCCATTTCCGGCGCGATTGTGTTTGCCACGCTTCCCCCCGCCATCAACGGACTCGGCCAGTTTGGCGGATTCCAATTCGTGGTGCAAGATCAGGCTTCGCACACACTGGAGGAGCTCTCGAACACTACGCACGAAATCATCCGGCAGGCGGGGGAACGAAAAGATCTCGTCGGCCTGTATACGCCGTTCACCGCGAACGATCCGCAATATCTGGTGACAATTGACCGCGAGAAAGCCAAGAGCCTGCACGTGCCGCTATCCCAGATCACTGACACGCTGGGCGTTTATATGGGCTCGAGTTATGTGAACGACTTCGATTTCAATAATCGTTCGTATCGGGTCTACGTCCAGGCGGACAAGCAGTTCCGGTCCACAGCGCAAGATATGAAGGAGTTCTACGTGCGCTCCGATAGCGGGGCCATGATTCCGCTGGACAATTTGATTTCGATTACGCAGACCACCACTCCACAGGTCATCAGCCACTACAACCTTTTCCGTTCGGCGGAGATCGACGGCTCGGCTGCGCCTGGCTACAGCTCAGGTCAGGCGATTGCAGCGATGGATCAACTGGCCAGCAAGATGCCGCAAGGTTTCTCCTACAGTTGGACTGGCCTGTCGCTCGAAGAACTGCAAGCCGGCGGCACTTCGCTAACTCTGTTTGGCCTAGGCACCTTAGTCGTATATCTCACGCTTTCGGCGCAGTATGAGAGTTTTGTGCTGCCCTTCATTGTTCTGCTGGCCGTGCCTATGGCTCTGCTCGGCGCGCTAGGGGCGCAGTGGATTCGCGGCTTGCAGAATGACGTGTTCTGCCAGGTCGGACTAGTGATGCTGGTAGGACTCGCCAGCAAGAACGCGATTCTGATCGTGGAGTTTTCTGAGCAGTTGCGGGAACGCGGGGTTCCGCTGATGGACGCGGCGGTGCAGGCGGCGACGATTCGGCTGCGCCCAATTCTGATGACTTCGCTGGCATTCATTCTCGGCGTGGTGCCGCTGGTGCTCGCCACCGGAGCTGGGGAGAATGGCCGCCATTCTGTTGGAACCACGGTGTTCGGGGGCATGATTATGTCCACTGTACTGAATCTTTTCTTTATCCCTGTGCTGTATATGATCATCGAAGGCTGGCGGGAACACGGGAAGAACAAAGTTCCCACTCACCGATAGACGGGCTAGAAGCTACGCGCCCTGACCACTGTGGCCAGAAACAGTCGATCGTCCATTCGCTTTTTGTGCGAGGCTTTGCGATTGCTTCTTCTTCGCTTGCGCGGCAGCTCGTTTTTCAGCTTTCTTTTTCGCCTTGCGCCGCATCTTGGCCATCCACTCCCGCGAATACATCGTGCCGCGGCACTTCGGCGAGCCGCAGCGGCACGGAGCGGGTTCATCGTCGTCGTAGAGGTTGTAATCCCAAAGCAGTTCTTCGCCGGCCCTGATATCTCGAATGGCCAGAATCCATACACGGTTCTTGATCTCATCCACTTCGCAGTTGGGGTCGCAAGAATGGTTCAGGTAGGCGCCCAGGCCTTCGCCATCGATGACGGTTTTGCCGTCTTCCAGTCCGTAAAGGTAGGTGCGGGATGCGCCGTCGTAGAGCCGGTTGGCCTCCTCGGGAGTGAGGCGTGGTCCTGCATACTCGACAACGCGAACACCTTTGCGAATGAATGTAGTAGTGAAGACTCCAGCCGCATGAATGCGTGAGGGACGAACGACTAATGCCATACAACTAATTTCGCACGGACGGCGCGTTTGAAGGAAGGCGAAAAGATCTATATTTCGCAAAATCTAGGGGTCGTAAACCGAGCTGCCATAGCCTTGTTTGCGGGCAGATTCCTGCATTTCGTCCAGATGCTTCTTCATGTCTTCCAGCTGAGCCTGCATGCGTTCGACCTGCTCCTGCTTCTCTTTCTGGTGCTCGTTCCATGCCACACAGTTGGCCACGCAGTTGGCGGGAGCAAAACGGATGGATTCGTTGAGATCGTCCACCTGACTCTGCATCGTGGCAATCTGATTCTTTTGTGCCAGAATCTCGGACCTCCAGTGTTCTGCGGGCTGTTTTGGAATCTCTGAAGACGCGGAGGGGGTTGTCACGTCAGCGCTGACTACCGACCCCGAAGCCATGGCTAGGTGTCCAGCAAGTTCTTCGTTGGTGATGACCTTGGAAGGCTTTGAATCCTTGCCGGAAGCCGGTTTTGATTTTTCTTTTTGCCGCTGCTGGCGTGCCAAGTCGCCCAGGGAGGGCGAATCCTGCGCGTAAACGGTAGCGACTATGAGTGACAGCGCCGCCATGAAAAGCACAGCGCTTTTATATCCAGTACCCATGACAAAGCCTTTCGCTGAAGCCGCCGAACGACGGAGTGCCACAGGCTCCATGCTATCTATGGAAGGGCGCCGGATCAGCGTTACGAACGGGTCATGTACGAGCTAACTTTCGTTCAGGCGAGATACTCCGCGACAAGTTGCGGGCATCGCGCCGTCGCTCTAAAGCGCTGGTTGGTTACTCACTCCGGACAGGCGGTTGCCAGTGATTGCGGGTACCAGCTGAATCTGCACCAGACGCGGCGGGGAGATTTTCTCTTTCCTGGCCAAGAGATTTGTCGACGGAATGCCGGTGCGGGCGTAGGACTTCTCACAGTCGGCGGTGGAAGGTCCTCGCATATTTCCTTCCAGAAATGCGAGACCGGGGCAACGAGTGCACGTTCCGCCGTGGGCGCACTGGGAACAACTCGACAGGTCTTTCAGGCGAATCGAGCGGACTTCCTTCAACTGCTCAGAGTTCCGCCAGATGTCGATGAAGCGCTGCTGCCGCACATTGCCACAGGACAGAGGAAATTGCACGCAGGGGTAAAACTCGCCGTAGGGAGAAACGTAGCAGGCCGTGTGCCCCGCGCTGCAGGGCAACGACTCCAATTTGCTTGCCTCGAGCGGCGGCGGCGGCGCGCAGAACTCATCGGCGTTGCTGACGAACGCCTCGTCGCGGAACAGGCGGCGCAACGCCGGCTCGCCCGCGTTCAAATCGAGGATCTGGCGATTGCCATCCATCATCGGCGTAACCGTGGGGTCGAGAGTGCATTCGGCGCCAAGTTCATCCGCCAATGCGCGGACGCCATGATAATCGTCGATATTTTCCGTCATCAGCACATTGGCCATGACGACCTTCAGGCCTTGCGATTTAAGGAAACGGATTGCGTTGATTGACCGGCGCAGAGATCCCGGAACTTTCGTGATGGCATCGTGCACTTCGGGCCGGTGCGAATAGATGCTGACCTGAATCGATTCGACGCCAAGATCACGCAAGCGCGCCGCCTGCGGTTCGCGAATCAGAACCGCATTGGTTTTCAGCTTAATGCAAAAGGTAAGGGCACGCGCACACTCGAGAATCTCGAAGAAATCTTTTCGCAGGAAAATTTCACCGCCGCTGAGGGTGAGGATAAAAACGCCAGCTTCGGCCATCTCTTGCAGCAGGTGCTTGATTTCTGCGGTGGTCATCTCACCGTGATCGTTGTGATCGAGATAGCAATGGACGCACTGTTCGTTGCAACGGTAGGTGAGGTCAAGTTGGGCGGCGAAGGGAACACCTAACCGCAGCGCGCGCTCGCCCATCTCCTGCATCAGGGTGCTCATGTCCGCGGCTGCTCCTGAACGGCCGTGTCCGGCTTGGCGATCGGGTGTTCCGAAACGAGCAGAATGCCATGCTTGGCCAGATTCTCGGCTAACTCTTCGGCATCGCGCATCGCTTCCTCAGGCTTCACGTCGAATTCAGAACAGATGTTGCGTTCGACAATTTCATCCAGCGGAGTGGCGCCATCCGCGGCCTGCCAGAGAATCGTAGCTGTCGGGTTCAAGGTAAACAGTGTGGAGTCTTGTCCGGACATCACTAACATTTCTTCGCCCAGCATGCGAGCTGCGATTCGCGAGCTGCGCGCAATATACAATTTCCTGTTCATCCGATCATCTCCCAGACACGCGCATCGGGCATGAAGGTTAGCCGGCAGACCGGAACGCGATGAACGAAGTCGCACGCGGCCTGAAATACTTGTCGGACGGAGTGGGGATCATCGGCGAAGAAAAGTGTGTTCGCCAACAATTCCCGCCCGGCATCGGCCGCAGTCATAGGATCAATGCGATTCTCCGGGCCTTGGGCCAGCAGATAGAGCGCAGCCAGCGGCGCCGAGGTATTCTCGCCGATTTTCGCCAGTTCTCCGGTGAATGGAGTGCCGTAGGCGATATAGCCAGCGTCATGCTTGCGGACGTAGGAGATCTCATCGGTGAGAAGCGTGGCATCAGCTGGCGCGAGGCGAGAGATAGTTGTTTTACCCGCGCCCGAGACTCCCGCAAACAGAAAAGCTTTGCCGTTGCGAATCGCGCTGGCGGAGTGCAGAAGGAATCCGCCCTGCGTCGCGAGGACGATGGTATGTACGATTCGGAGAACAGCGTCGATGGAGTAGGGATTCGCTCTCTGGCGAATGCTGCCGCGGTGCGCCGCCGGGTGCCACTCGGCGCGGAAGTCGCCTCGCTGCAGTAACCATCGGCCGGAATCATGTGTAACGCGCACATCCGCTTCCGGATCGATACCTTCCGGCGGTGTCAGCTCGACTTCGAAGTCGAAGTCCGCGCTGTGATCATGGCCGAGAAACCCAGCGTAGCGGCGCTGGAGGGTCGCGAGGAAATCCGTATCAGACGTATTTATCCTGACGGAAACACCGCCGATGGCGATGACCACGCTCTGAGTTTCGATTTGTGCGGCTAATCCCGGCACGGAAGCACCGATTCCGACGAAGTTTGACGTATACGATTCAGATAGACGAGGGCGCGTGCTGCGAAAAAGGAGCGGCGAACGACCTTCGCGAATACAGTTTGGACCACGTTCAACTTCGACGGAACTGCGACGAGCCTTCCGGCTCGAACCAGATAGGCCACGCGGCCCAGCAACTCATCCGCTGCAACGGGCCGATCGGGAGAAAGCATGCCATCTCCCTGAGTAATCCATTGCGGATTTTCAGGATCACCCGAGGTGCCCACTACCCGATGAGCACAAAGTCTGCCCTCGCGTCCAACCAGCACAATGTCTCCAAGGTGGACTTCTTTCTTGCACGCGCGTTCAACCACCAGCGTGTCTCCGGGCCAAACGGTCGGCAGCATGCTCCAGCCGGTGGCGGCAAAACGAAGGCTGCCGAAGGAGCGGAGAACATCGCCCGCAAGGCCGCACTTTACAGAAATGGCGGCAGCTTCAGCGTTGACGTCGGACTGCTTCATGAGGTTTTGGTCGGCGGGTTGAGCATGCACTGCGACTGATCGCCAGCCTTGCTGCAGGTCAGAGCCGAGGTCACGAAGACGCGTTCGTACCGGAACCCGGGCTTTTCATAAGGTTTTTTCTGGATTGCCGGAGGAGCGTAGCTCACCACTGCAGGAGTCGATTGATGGACATAAAATGACTTTCCCTTCTTACTGCTTTAGCCCTTGCCAATTCAGCCCGGACTACTTGAGCGCCGACTGGGACGCCTGCACTGCGCACCCGTCGGCGTTGCCCGTACCGCCGCAACCACCGCTCAGAGTGGAGAAGTATACCTGAGAAGCCCCCGCCAGGGTTCCCGAGGGCACGGTGTTATCGAAGATAATGCCGCTCGTACCTCCAGCGGCGGGTAAGGCAGTGGTCGCGATGGCGCCCACGTTGGTCCAGAACCCAGTGTTGTCGTGGGTAGTGCCGCCGGCCGTCTGGCTAAATGATGGAGTTGTGGTGCTGCGAATTGCCCGTGGTTGTTACCAGTTCAATATTGTTGTTGCTATCGAGGATTTCCGTGCCCTTGCGTATAGTGATGGCTCGCCACCCATGCACGCAGGTGTAAAGGCGGAAGCCGAGTCCTTGATCCAGCCACGTCACCGCGTCGTCCGTCGTGGTACCGGCGGTGCTGTGTCCAGAATGGGGCCGCGTGCACTGAAGTGCCAGCAATACTCTACAACTTCAATATGAAGATTGCTGTCCAGGACTTCCTGACCCACCGATATAGCGGTCGAAGGTTGCCAAGAGGTGTCTCTTGAAATTGAAGATGCATCCGCCGGCGGAGCATCCGAGGAGGCTCCGCCGCGTTTGCAGCACTGGCGAACATCCATCGGTTGCGCCCCCGGAAGCATTAGGATTCAGGACATCGGTCACGGGAGAGCACGGCGTTAGCGCTGGTCGAAAGAACCGGCCCCGGACTGGCAGTACCGAGAACGCCTCCTGGATCGGGATCTGGTACAGAGTCGGAGCCCCGCCGTTATTTCCGCAAACGTAGAGGTGTCCTGTGGAGTCGAGGAGTTTAGATACGATGCTGTCAAAAGCACCAATGTACAAAGGATTTGGCGTCGCGGGCTCCAAGGTGCTGCTCCCGACAACAGCCTCCGATCCAGTATCTCCAGCCGAGAAAGTGGTAGTCAGGCGGTAAATAGCCTGTGCAGTCAAGCTCCGCCGATGGTGCAGCCTCCGCTGCCATCGCTGGGCGCAAACACATAGACCACTCCAGCCGTGGAATCAACCACCGGGCCTTGCACGATGCCGGGGCCAGAATCATTGAGTCGGTGGAGAAATCCAACTGGCCGGAGACAGTGACGGTGGCGGTGCCCGCGGAGTTGACACGGTACAGGAATCCGCCTTTGTCCGCTACAAACACATTTCCCGAACTATAGTCGTAGACCGGGCTGGTGAGGGCGGTAGGCGTGCCGGGGTTGACCTGCACGGGCCATCCGCCGGTTTTCACTTCATTCAGGATCCCATTGAATACTGGCGTGAACTTATGGAGGTAGCCCGCGTCATCGCCCACGTATGCAACATCATCGGTGTAGTCGTAAAAAACGGATGAGTTGGTATCCTGGTCGGGCGTGCCACCAGAATTTCTGAGGACCCGCTGGGTAAAGCACGGGGCGGTACAAGTGGGATACAAACGGTTATAGGTTCGGAAAAGTGTAATTGGGGCGCCGACGGACTCACCGGTTGAAGCGGCCCACTTGAGCAGAACCAAGATCCCGCCCATGTCGGGGCCATCGCTCATGACAAAAGCAACCTGTGTGCCATCGCGCGAGAATACGGGCGAGGTCAAGACCGGACCCCCGGTGTTATAGGCCCAGTAAACTGTTGGCACTGTCCCGCCACAGCCGGAATAAAGATTGTCGTAAGCGACGATGTTCGCCTGGGTGCCTGAGCCCGTGAGGCCGGTGCCGTAAACCACAAAATCGGGTTGGGGAGCGGTCCCACAGTTGGCAGTGTCGAGAGAAAAAGAATACTTTGCAGGATAGTTGCCTGCAGTGACTTTCCCGCCGCTGCCTATATCCTGCGACCAGTCGCGTTTGAGCCTCTGATTCTTTCGGCTTGCCGAGGCGCTGGAGCCAGACCGGGCGCGGGAAGCCGTCGGGATCTCTGCCAGCGGTCTGGCCGCGGACTGGCGCGAAAGCTGCTGCAAGTACCGGGGATCCTGTTGCAAGCGTCTGGCCTGTTCCGCAGTGGCAGGGCGGGAGAAGATGACATGGTGGTTCGTCCAATCGGTGCCCACGGGAACGGTCGGTTTGGAGGCCGGGGAAGCCTGGCCCAGCGAAGCTGGAGACGCAGTGAGCACTCCGAGAATTGAGACACCCACCCACAGTAAGCGCTGCCGGTTTCTTCTCATTTTTCTCCCTGATGCTTGAGGAACACAGTTAACGACGGCGTGGTCAACGACCGGATTGCAAGCGGTTCTCACCTGATCACTCCGCCCGTCTTGAAACCCTAAATCGGCTGGTTGGAAAATCATCATACACCCGGGGATTTTTCGAGGAAACTCGGAAAATTAGGCCACGGAAGGAGTTTTCCACAGACTGTTGCTCCCGGCGGGGATCAAGCGCAGGCAGGGAAAGAGGCTCTGCGTGCGCTTGAGCGCCGGAAGCGAAGGATCAGTCGGGAAGGGCAGATGTAGGAATCTGCTGCGCGCGGCTGCGAAGCTCCTCGAAGAGCACGGTGCTCAAGTAGCGTTCTCCGAATGAAGGCAGCACCACGACGATCAGTTTCCCCGCGTTCTCCCGACGGCGCGCCACTTGCAAAGCAGCCGTCACCGCCGCTCCGGAAGAAATTCCTACGAACAGGCCTTCCTCCAGAGGGAGCCGTCGAGCCATGCGAATCGCCTCATCGTTACTGACCTGAATAATCTCATCGATGTAATCGGTTCGCAGAATTCGGGGGACAAAACCTGCGCCGATTCCCTGAATCTTATGCGGGCCGGGCTTTCCGCCGGAGAGCACCGGACTTTCCGACGGCTCTACTGCAATGGCCTTGAAGGACGGTTTCTTCGGCTTTATATATTCGCAGACACCTGTGATCGTCCCGCCCGTACCAATGCCAGAGACGAGAAAATCGACGCGCCCGTCGGTGTCATTCCAGATCTCGGGCCCCGTAGTCTCGAAGTGGATCTTTGGATTGGCGGCGTTATCGAACTGCTGCAGCATGTAACTGTTCGGAGTTTTCGCCAGCAACTCCTCAGCTTTCAGGATTGCGCCCTTCATCCCCCGCGGACCGGGGGTAAGCACGAGTTCCGCTCCGAACGCCAACAGCAGAACACGACGCTCCAGGCTCATCGTCTCGGGCATGGTCAGGATCAGCTTGTAGCCCTTCACTGCCGCGACAAAGGCGAGACCGATTCCGGTATTACCGCTGGTAGGCTCGATCAACACGGTCTTGCCCGGCTGAATTTTTCCAGCCCGCTCCGCGTCGCCGATCATGCTGGCGCCGATACGATCCTTCACGCTGCCCAGGGGATTCTGGCTTTCCAACTTGGCCACGACTTCGGCCACACAACCTTCCGTGACCTTGTTCAGCCGCACCAGCGGTGTCTGGCCGATGAGTTCGATGACATCCTTCGCGATCTTCATTTTTGGTTACCCTCTGCCCGCAACGAGCGTGATCACAACGGCTAACAGATCAAGAATAGTAAGTCTACTGCTCTAGTGGCGTATCCCGGCGAGCCAAAGTAAACGTGGCGGAAGCGAGTGGGGGTCGAACCCACCGGTGACGGGGTAACCCGCCGCCCGCCGGTTTTGAAGACCGGGACGATCACCGGACCGCATGCGCTTCCAACAACCTAAGGATACAGGTTCCCACCGGCTATTTCGGCTGCGGGACGATCCTCAAGTATGGCTTGGGCGATTTCCAGCCTCCGGGGTACTTCTGCTGCGCTTCGTCGTTCGACACCGACGGCAGGATGATGACATCGTCGCCCTGTTTCCAGTTTACGGGCGTGGCGACTTTGTGTTTTGCCGTGAGCTGCATGGAATCGATGACGCGGAGGATTTCGTCGAAGTTGCGGCCGGTACTCATGGGATAGCTAAGCTGCAGTTTAATCTTTTTGTCTGGGCCGACCACGAATACGGTGCGCACGGTGGCGTTGTCCGCCGCAGTGCGACCTTCCGATGTGTTCCCGCTTTCGGCGGGCAACATGCCGTAGAGCTTGGCGATCTTCAGCTCGGGATCGCCAATCATTGGGTAGGTCACCTTGGCGCCCTGCGTCTCCTCGATATCGGCCGCCCATTTGCCGTGACTGCTCACAGGGTCGACGCTCAGGCCGATAATCTTGGTGTTGCGCTTGGCGAATTCGGGCTGCAGCCGAGCCATATAACCGAGCTCGGTGGTGCAGACCGGCGTGAAGTCTTTCGGGTGGGAGAACAGGATTGCCCATCCATCGCCAACCCACTCGTGAAAGTTGATCTTTCCCTGCGTGGTCTCCGCCGTAAAATTCGGCGCAGTATCGTTGATCCGGGGAATTCGGTTGCTGGTCTCGGTTACAGTCTCGGTACTCATCTTTCTCTCCTCGTGAATTGAATGGTTGAGATCTTCAGATTGCCTACAGCTAGTTACGTTCGTATGAAAGTTTGGATGAAAAACGAAACCCACCCGCTTCATCGGGTGGGTTGGAAGAAATCGGCTGACTCCCTACCCACACGACGGCGTACACATGCAACAACATGTGCTACCGAAGGTGGAAGGGCAAAACATGTAGGTAGGATAAAAGTCTGCACCGGCGGTGTCAACCGCGAGAGATTGGACCAGCCATTGCCAGCGAGCTTTTAATGCATCGTACCTTTTTTGTGCATCGTACCGGAGCGGATTGCATCTTTTGTTCTTGCACGGGGTTCTTGCACGGGCTGGTGAAGTTTTTTTCGAGCAGAGTTCATGATTCAGCCTTCAAGACGTCTGTCGATGGCGCAATGGGATGTTTTCTCTTCGCGTCCGCTGGAAGGTAATTCGCTGGCGGTCTTCTTCGACGGCCGCGGACTCAGCGATGACGAGATGCAGTCGATCGCCAGGGAGATGAATCTCTCTGAGACCACATTCATTTTGCCTCGCGACGCCGCCACCGAGCGCGAGGAAGGGATTCGCGTGCGGATCTTCACGGTGCAGGAGGAGTTGCCCTTTGCCGGCCATCCCACGCTGGGCACGGCATTTGCGCTGCGCGGCCAGAGCGGCGCAGAACAAATCGTGCTGGCCCTGAACGTTGGCAGAGTGCCTGTACATTTCGAAGACCGGGACGGTCAACCTCCATTCGGCGAGATGACGCAGATCGATCCCACCTTCGTAATGCAGCATGATCGCGAAGCCGTCGCCCGCGCCACAGGATTGCGCGTGCAGGATTTCGATGATTCCGTTCCCATCGAAACCATATCGACTGGGCTTGCCTACACGGTAACGCCGCTGAAATCACTCGCGGTCATACAGAATCTGCAGATCGATCCTGGCCGCGCGGCGGATTATCTTGCCAAGACTGCGGGCAAATTTTTTTATTTCGTCTGCCGCGAAACCGTCGATCGCGAAGCCAGGCTTCATGCTCGGATGCTTTTCTACAATGGCGAGGATCCGGCGACGGGCTCCGCCGCCGGTTGTACCGCAGCGTGGATGGTCGCTCACGGCGTGGCCAAAAGCGATGAGCGTGTCTTGATCGAACAAGGCGTGGAGATGAAGCGACCCAGCCGTATTTTTGTTCGTGCCTCTCGCATCGATAACCGCGTAGTAAACGTTCGCGTCGGAGGATCTTCAGTTGAAGTGATGCGCGGAGAAGTCTTGCTCTAGAGTGCCACATGCAAGCGTTGCAAAATCATACCCTTCACACCCCCGCAAAAATATCAATGGCCACTTCCTGCCATTTGCATCGGCGGTACTTTACAGTGCTCACCTTTTGTCGTTAGCATCATTTCGCTCTTCATTCTTCATGAACAGAGAAAATTCCGAGGCCCCGGTTCACGACCGGCGACGTTCGGTTACAGGCGGTGAATGAAACCTAAGCGCACGATCCTCTGTGTTGACGATAACGAGCAGTCGCTTTCCTACCGAAAGATCATGCTCGAGACCCGGGGCTACCGGGTGGCGAGTTATTCGCGCGGCGAAGAGGCTCTCGAACGCTTTAAACAGGGCGGCATCGATCTCGTTGTCACCGACATGGCGATGCCTGGAATGGATGGGCCGCAGTTGATTGCGGCGGTGAAGACTTTATCGCCCCACGTCCCCGCCATCCTCATCTCGAGCAAGGTCCGAGTCTACGATCACGATTCTCAAGCCGATGTGTTTCTAGCCCGTGGAATGTACGCTCCGGCCGACCTGCTGGAGCGGATCCGCTTGCTTCTGGTGCGCAAGCGCGGACCAAAGCGCATGCAGCAGCGCTCCACACCTCTGCCACGGCAAATTGGAGTAGCCTGAGCTGAGGCTCGATTGTCCAACCTCAATTCGTCCGGTCCGCCCCGTCTTCCCATCGCATCGCATCAGTTCCTGTCGTGTAAGATCATGGTTGGCATGGGCGCATTTATTGAAGCCATTGATTTACACAAGACATATCGTGTGGGTAAGATCGACGTGCCCGCGCTGCGTGGCATCTCCTTCGGCGTGGAAAAAGGGGAGTTCGTCACCGTGGTGGGCCCTTCCGGAAGCGGCAAATCCACACTCTTTTATTTGCTCGGTGGGCTGACCCGAGCTGATTCCGGCAAGGTGATTCTGGATGGCGATGACTTCGCAACACTTTCCGACGCCGAGCGCACTCGCAAACGGAAGCGCAAAATCGGTTTCGTATTCCAAAAGTTCAATTTGTTGCCGACGCTGGATGCCCGTTCGAACATCGCCATCGCGCAGGAAATTTCCGGCAATGCCAATGGCGATCCCGCATTCTTCGCTCGCATCTGCGATTTGCTAGGTCTTAGCAAGCGGTTGAACCATCACCCTTCTGAACTATCTGGCGGTGAACAACAACGTGTTGCCTTGGCTCGAGCCCTCATCAATAAGCCCGCCATAGTTCTGGCAGACGAACCGACGGGAAATTTGGACACCGAAAACTCGAATATCGTGCTGAAGATGTTGCGGCAATCAAACCAGGATTTAGGACAGACCGTGCTGATGATCACGCATAATCCAGAAGCCGCCAAGTTCGGGGACCGCATCATTCATATGCGCGATGGCCACATTGTGCGGCCTGAAGAGGATCCGCAGTGGGCGCCTCACTAAAGTCGCATTGAATTCTTACGATGGGTTGCTGCCATCAGCAATGTGTGAACTGACGGCCATGAAACATCAAATCGATGGGGTCACTACCCGGACCGCGGGCACTGAGGACCTGCCAGTTTTAGTTTCTCTTATCAACAAGGCGTTTGCTATCGAGAAATTCATCGATGGCACGCGCACCGATGAGGAGCAACTCTCGGAGACTATGCGCAAGGGCGATATTCTTGTCGCAGAACGCGAGGGCGAAACCGTCGCCTGCGTTTACGTCGAATTGCGAGGAGAACGAGCGTATTTTGGCATGCTTGCCGTCGATCCGGCGCAACAGCACCGAGGACTGGGAAAGTTGATGACAACGGCGGCGGAGAATTTCGGACGCAACCACGGGTGCAAGCACATGGACATCACTGTGTTGAGCTTGCGGCCCGAACTGCTGCCGCTCTACAGGAAGCTGGGATATTCCGAAGTTGGCACCGAGGAGTTTCACCCGACGCGTCCATTGAAGGGTAGCGTGCAATGCCACTGCATCGTGATGTCGAAGCCGCTGTGATGGACCAGGAACGATGATTGCCGCAGACTCGCCGCTTGTTTATAATCAAGGGCGTCGAGCGGGAGTAGCTCAGTGGTAGAGCGCGACCTTGCCAAGGTCGATGTCGCGGGTTCGACCCCCGTCTCCCGCTCCAGACATTTTTGATCGCATCCTTCCCCGCAGATGGACTTTTTTCATCCGGAACGCTAACGTATTCAGCAGGGGCGCGGTACCCAAGTGGTAAGGGAGAGGTCTGCAAAACCTTTATGCGTCGGTTCGATTCCGACCCGCGCCTCCACAGTTCCGTCGCATTTCTGATTTCACTCATTTCCGACGATTTATTTCGCTAATCCCACAATCAGGCTGCTGGGCCCGGGCAGATTAATCCGGCTTACCTCGGCAAAGCCGGCAGCCTTCATCCAGTTGGTGTATTCGGTCTCGCTGTAACTGGCGCCCGCGTCAGTCGCGACCAACATGTTCAATGAGAACAGCGCCGCGTGCAGCGGTCCCGCTTTGTCAGGGTTAAGGATGAAATCCTGCACGACGAGGCGACCATTCGGCGCGAGTGCGGTGTGTGCGCGGTGGAAGATGTGCTGGTTCTGCTCTTCCGAAAACATGTGGCAGATTGCGTTCAGCATGATGACGTCGTAGCCGCGGCCGAAGTCGTCCCGAAGCATATCTCCCGCGCGAAGGCTGACTTGCCCTGAGACGCCGGCCTTGCCGATATATTCAGCGGTGAGCGGCACGACCTCCTGGACGTCGAGGATTTCGCACCGAATATCGGGAGAAGCCTTCGCGAATGCGATGGAGTATGCGCCGGAGCCGCCGCCGAGATCGAGGATGCGGTGAACACCGGCTGTGCCGAGCGCCTTCACGACCAGCGGGGCGCGATCTTTGGCGTGGCGTTGCATGGCGGCAATAAAGTTGCGCGTCCATTCGGGAGGATCGCCGCGACTGATTGGAATGTTGGTGCCGGCGCGTACGGCGTCGGTCAGTGTGCTCCATCGATGCCAGATGTTGGCGGTGTGCAGCAGACCATTGCGATGGTTATCCTTTGAGCCCTCAACGAAGAAGCGCGCCGACTCGGGCGTGTTCTTGTAGACTTCGCCGCTTTTCGAAAGTAGTCCGAGGGCGACGAGTGCGTTCAGTAGAATTCCCACGGCGCGAGCATTCGCGTGGATTTTCATCCCGATTTGCTCGGCATTCCCTACGTCTGCAACGGCGGTAAAGATGTCGAGTTCAAGCGCAGTAAGAAGGCAACGAGTCGGCATGTAGCCTCGGATCATCTGATCGAGGCGGTCGGGCAGCATCCCGGCCTTGTCGCGGGCAGCCATGGACGCGCGAAACTTTTCGCCATGCTCGAGCGACATGGCATTCATCGCGGCGGCATCGTCCCATACGAGACGACCGACGGGCTTGCCGTCGTGGAGATGCGAGCCAACGATTTCGGGGACATCCGACGCTTGCAAATGCCGATACCAAACTCCTTCTGGATAAACGACCATCACGGGGCCTTCATCACAGAGTCCCATGCAACCGCAGGTCGTAAGCTGCACGTCGCGGTTTAAGCCGCGGGTTTGTATTTCGCGATCGAGAGCATCGAGCACGGTGAATGACCCGCTGGCCGGGCATGAGGGAACGCCCTCGGGTTTTTGTTGGGTGCAAACGAAAAGATGCAGGCGAAACGGTTCCATTGTGCTCTCCAACTTAGTTTGATGTCGGCCCTTCATTGTGCTCCTTTGAAGCTGCACAAATTCGGGCACATCGACAAAAATTTAGACCGTCAGCGTCACCTAGTTTCGTGATCCGAGTCACGGCGGTCTTGTTGCCACCTGTCTAATATCCAAAACTGAAAGCGTGTGTTCTCTCAATCACACGTGGCAATGGCTTTGCGGCCGTAGCGAAAAGAGTGCTGGTTCTGCGAAAGGAGCGACCATGCACACAGCGTCTCAGGAGCGTCTCAACGCGGGCGAGCGCGCTTTTATCGATCAGGTCATCAGCAGCCGAACGGGACGTCCGGGAGCTTTGCTCGGCATTCTGGAATCGGTGCAGGAGCACCATCCTAATAAATATCTTCCTGAGCAAACGCTGGAGTACATCGCGGCGCAGACGAAGATCGCACTCTCGCGTATCTACAGCGTGGTGACATTTTATGCGCTCTTCAACCTGCAGCCGCAGGGAGACAGCACCATCTGCATCTGCCGTGGAACTGCTTGCCACACGCGAGGCTCCCGCAACCTCCTGCAGAGCGTTCGTCTGACCCTCGGACTGGGCCTTGAGGATGCCAGTGAAACCAGCGAGGAAAACAAGACTCTGCTGACGACCTCCGACCACAAATTCACGGTTCGCACCGTGGCGTGTTTTGGGCAATGTGCCTTGGCGCCGGTGGTCGAGGTGAACCACCGCATTTGCGGCCATGTGAACGAACGCACTCTCCAACGGGAGATCAGCACGCTGGAGCGGGAGAGTTACTGATGCCTCGAATCCAGGACATTGGCGCTTTCAGTGCTGTACGGGAAGCAGGGCTGGCGAAACTGATCCCTGCGGTGCCGCGAATTGCGATCGGGATGGGCACCTGCGGCAGGGGCAACGGCGCCGAAGGCTTGTATCACGCGTTCGCGGAGGCCATTGAGCGTAGCGGCATGAATGCAGTCCTGGCGGGTGTGGGATGCTTTGGCGCCTGTTTTCAGGAACCGCTGGCGAACATCCGCCTGCCAGGCTTTCCGCTGGTGATTTTGCACCGGGTGCAGGCGAACGATGCGCAGCGCATCTTGAACGACGTTTCCAACGGGAATCTGCCGCCCGATCTCATTTATTGCAAGGTCGAAGAGTGGGATCACGTCACGGCTTCGATCAAGTACGGGCGCGGTTATCCGGAGATTCCGGTCTGGAACGATGTTCCCTTCTTCAAAGGCCAGAAAAAAATCGTTCTCCGAAATTGCGGCTTCATCAATCCCGACGATATTGAGGAATACATCGCAATCGGGGGATATCAGGCGCTGTACAAAGTGCTGATCGATGGCAGGCCGGAGAATGTGATCGAACAGATCAAAGCATCCAAGCTGCGCGGGCGCGGCGGGGCGGGCTACCTTACCGGCAACAAATGGGAGTTCATGACCAAAGCCAAGGCGGATCGCAAATTTATCATCTGCAACGCGGATGAAGGCGATCCCGGCGCGTATATGAACCGCAATGAAATCGAGAGTGACCCACACTCGCTGCTTGAAGGCATGATCATCGGCGGGTATGTGATGGGCGCGAGCGAGGGGATCATCTATATACGCGCCGAATATCCGCTGGCCGTACATCGCCTGCATCGCGCCATAGAGCAGGCGCGGGAGTACGGACTGCTGGGCGAGAATATTCTCGGCCGTGGATTCAAGTTTGATGTTGAAGTGGTGGAAGGCGCTGGAGCTTTTGTTTGCGGTGAAGAAACTGCGCTGATTGCTTCTCTGGAAGGCCAGGCGGGACGGCCGCGGCCGCGGCCTCCGTTTCCCGCACAAAAAGGCCTGTGGGGATTCCCGACCAACATCAACAATGTCGAGACCTGGTACAACGTTGCGCCCATTGTGACCAAAGGTCCGGCCTGGTTCAGCGAGACCGGGAGTCCAAAGAGCTCGGGGACAAAGGTGTTCTCGCTGGTAGGCAAAGTTAGCAGCACCGGCCTGGTCGAGATGCCGTTGGGTACGCCACTCAAGACCTTCATCTACGACATAGGCGAAGGAGGCATTGGAGGGCGGCAGATTAAGGCAGTACAAACCGGCGGACCGTCGGGTGGGTGCATTCCGCCTGAAATGTTCGATACGCCGGTGGACTACGAAAGCCTGACGCAGCTGGGCTCGATCATGGGATCCGGCGGCATGGTGGTGATGGACGAAGACAACTGCATGGTGGACGTAGCGCGGTACTTCGTCGAGTTCACGCATTCCGAGTCCTGCGGTAAATGTATTCCATGCCGCGTGGGACTGAATAAGTCGCTGAGGATTCTCAATCGTGTCACAGAAGGTGCGGGCACGATGCACCATCTCGAACTGTTGGACGAGCTGAGCCGGTATATCCGCGAGTGTTCGCTGTGCGGCTTGGGGCAGACTGCGTCCAATCCAGTTCTGACTACGCTGCGCCACTTCCGCGCCGAGTTTGAGGACCACATTGTGTCGCGGCGGTGCCAGGCCGGGGTATGCGAAGAGCTCGCTCTCTCCCCTTGTGAGAACAGTTGCCCGCTGCACATGAACATCCCGCGCTTCCTGCAGTTATACAAAGAAGATCGATTAGAAGACGCTTTTGAAGCGGTGATCATGGACAATCCGCTGCCCTCATCGACGGGGCGAGTGTGCCAGCATCCGTGTGACAGCCGTTGCCGGCGGCAGACAGTGGACGAAGCGGTGAACATGCGGGAAGTGCATCGCTTCATCGCCGATTCGGTCCTGCTCTCCAATCGTTACGAACACATGGTTCAGCGCATTCTGGTCCGCAGGCTCGAACGCACGGGGCGAAAGATTGCAATCGCGGGTGCTGGACCTGCCGGTTTGACCGCGGCGTTCTATTTGGCCATGCTCGGCCATGAGGTCACGGTATACGACGCCAAGCCCGCCGCTGGCGGCATGCTGCGATTCGCACTGCCGGAATATCGGCTGCCGAAAAACGCTCTGGAGCGCGAGATTGATTTGATCGAACAGCTCGGCGTGAAATTCGTTTTCAACACGCGCATCGGCGTTGACATCTCGCTGAATGATCTTGACGACCGGTTCGATGCGGTATTCGTCTCCATCGGAACCTGGAAAGAATCCTGGGTCTACCAGCCGGGAACGGAGCTGAAGGGTGTGTATCCGGCTTTGATGTTCCTGGAGGCCACGGCACGCGGCGAAGAGATGCCGCTGGGCCGCAAGGTGGCCGTGATTGGCGGTGGGAACGCCGCCATAGATTCAGCGCGCACGGCGCTGCGTAAAGGCGCTGACGTCACGGTATTTTATCGCCGCGAGCGCAAGGATATGCCCGCCATCGAAGAAGAAACCATGGCTGCAAAAGACGAGGGCGCTAAATTTGTTTTTTTGGCCGCACCTCACCGGGTGCTTGGTGATGCGGCGGGTCAGGTGAAGTCGATCGAGATCGTGAAGACGCGCCTGGGAGAATACGACGCATCGGGAAGAAGAAAACCCATCTCGACCGATGAGATCCGGCGCTACGAGTGCGATTCCGTCATCTTCGCGGTAGGCGAGAGCGTGGACCTCGATTTTGCCAAGGCTTCGGGACTCAGTCTGAAAGAAAGTGGGACCATTGAAGTCAATCGCTTCACACTGGAAACCAGCCGTCCGCGATTCTACGGCGGTGGGGATGTGGTTACGGGCGCATCGAATGTCTCGAACGCGATGGCGTACGGCAAACAAGCGGCCCGCAATATTGATCTGCAACTGATGGAAACGAACCGCTGGGCCAAGATTCTTCCCGAGATTGAGTACGGGAAGGAAGTGCCCGAGGAACCTAGCCCAAACCATCGCCATCACGGCCACGCCCTGAGCGCGAATGCGCGGGTACGATCGAACGCCGAGGTAGTCGCCGGGTTGACCCACGAGGAAACGCTGGATGAATCGAGTCGATGCCTGCGCTGTGATGTAAAGGTCGCGAACGTAAGCTAGGAAGGAGCGAGGCCTTGCCGAGAAAACTCTCAATCCGAATCGATGGTGAACTGATCAGCGCGACGGAGGGCCAGACGATTCTCCAGGCCGCTAAGGCCAACGGAAAGTACATTCCCACACTTTGCGACCTGGAAGGACTGGCACCGGTCGGCGCGTGCCGCATTTGCATTGTGGAAGTCTCGGGAATCGACCGGCTGATCCCAGCCTGTACCACCCCGATTCAAGACGGCATGTCGGTGACAACCACCTCAGCACGGCTCACGCACAACCGCCGCATTTCTCTTGAATTGCTCTTCGTCGAGCGAAACCACGTCTGTGCGGTTTGCGTGTCGAATGGCCATTGCGAACTACAGGCGCTGGCGAACTCAATGGGGATCAGCACGGTACGTTTCGCGTACAACTATCCCAAGCTGGGAGTCGACCTTTCTCATCCGCGCTTTGTACTCGACCATAACCGCTGCATCCTGTGTACGCGGTGCGTTCGTGTATGTGCAGATTTGGAGGGCGCGCATGTGTGGGAGATGACGTCGCGAGGAATCCACGCCAGGATTGTGAGTGACCTGAACCAGAAATGGGGCGACTCCCGCAGCTGCACGAATTGCGGAAAGTGCGTGCAGGCTTGCCCGACCGGAGCGCTGGCCGAAAAAGGCTACGCTGTCGAAGAGATGGTGAAGCGGACCGACAACATCAGTTCGCTCATACAGCGCCGAGAGGTGCAGGCATGAAGAAGGTAAAGGTGGCGACGGTTTGGCTCGACGGTTGTTCCGGTTGCCACATGTCGCTTCTCGATATGGACGCGGCCATCATTTCGCTCGCGCAGAAGATCGACCTGGTTTACGGGCCACTGGTTGACGCGCAGGAGTTCCCGGAAGATGTGGACGTGACCCTGGTGGAGGGTGCTGTGAGTTCGCAGGACGACGTCAGCAAACTGCAGAAGGTCCGGCAGCGGACACGCCTGCTTGTTTCGCTAGGCGATTGCGCGGTTACGGGAAATGTGCCTGCTATGCGGAATTCCATCCCAGTCAACAAGCTGCTGCAGCGGATTTATGTGGAGGGCGTGCAGGAAGGCAAAGTGGTGCCGGCGGATGGCGTGCCCGCACTATTAAAACAGGCGCGTCCATTGCGGGAGTTTGTAAAAGTGGATGTATGCCTGCCGGGATGTCCACCTCCTGCCAAAACCATCGCCGCAGTGATTTCCGATCTGGTGGACGGGAAAAAGCGTGAGGCCGGCCTAGCGGTGAAATTCGGATGAGGAGCGTCGGATGAAACGCATCACAATCGATCCGGTGACGCGCATCGAGGGACACGCGAAAATCGTCATCCAGCTGGATGGCGACGGTCGAGTTGCGAATACCGAATTCCACGTAACCCAGGTGCGCGGATTCGAGAAATTCACCGAAGGACGTCCGTTCTACGAGATGCCGGGCATTACTTCGCGCATCTGCGGAATCTGTCCGGTCAGCCATCTGCTGGCCTCCGCCAAAGCTTGCGACGCGATTATGGCGGTGCGCATTCCGCCCACGGCAAAGAAGTTGCGGGAATTGGTGCACTTCGCTCAGATTGTGCAGTCGCATGCCTTGAGCTTCTTTTATCTGTCGTCGCCAGACCTGCTTCTCGGCATGGACTCCGATGCGGCTAGCCGCAACGTGCTCGGCGTGATCGCCGCTCATCCCGAGATCGCGCGGGATGGGATTGAGTTGCGCAAATTCGGGCTGCAGATCATCGAGGGTCTCGCACAAGAACGAGTGCATCCAGCATGGATCGTGCCCGGAGGCGTGGCCGCGGCACTATCCGGCGCGGTACGCGACCGTATTCTTTCGGATCTGACCTCGGCGAAAGCGATCGCGGACCGCACGCTGAAGTTCTTCAAGAATGCGCTGGACAACTATAAGAGTGAGATCGAATCTTTCGGTTCCGCTCCAACCATGCACGCCGGGCTCGTTGACCGAAAAGGAAACTTGCAGCTTTATGACGGCACGCTACGCTTCCGCGGCCGGAGCGGCGAAATTGTAGAAGATGAAATCGCCGCAGAGGACTACTCCAATTGGATCGCGGAAGCGAGTCTTCGCGACTCTTATTTAAAGGCCCCATATTTCAAGCCGCAGGGCTTTCCGGAAGGCGCTTATCGGGTCGGTCCACTGGCAAGAATCAATGTGGCCGATCAGTACGGCACTCCCCTGGCGGACGCTGAATTCGTGGAATTTCATCAGCGTTTCGGGTCGCCGGCGCACAGCGCATTTCTCTATCACTATGCGCGGCTGATTGAGATCGTTTACGCCCTGGAGAAAATCGAACTGTTGTTGGCCGATCCTCGGATTCTTGATAAGCACATTCGAGCCACCGGAGGCGTGAACTCCCTCGAAGGAGTAGGAATGATCGAGGCGCCGCGAGGCACGCTGATTCACCACTACAAAGTAAACGAACAAGGCGGCATTACATGGGCGAACCTGATCGTCGCGACAGGACATAACAATCTTGCCATCGGCCGCAGCGTGCAGCAGGTCAGCGAACGTTACGTGGATGGCAATAAGCTGCAGGAAGGCATGCTGAACCGGGTTTCGGCTGTGGTGCGGGCCTATGATCCTTGTTTGAGTTGTTCCACGCATGCCCTCGGGCAGATAGCATTACGGATTCAACTGATCGACGCCAAGGGTCGGCTGCAGGACGAAGTGGCAACGTCTTGACGGCGACTCCTGCTGGCATAATGGATAAACGGATGTTCGCGTGGGTCCCGCCGGGGTGGGCCTTCGAGCGCTCACTTGGTTCCTGTGGCGGCGGCTTTGATCTCATCCGCGGTTTTTTGTAGATCGTCAACGGAACTGGAATTGAGCCCGTACAGGGCAGGTTCATTCTCGCGTTTGGCGATGTAACTCTCTCCAGACTTTGCTATCTGGACTCTCTCGATGCGCTTGCCGTTGTCGGAAGTGACGGTGACATCAATGGTGGGACTGATAAAACCGGAATCTGGAAACTTGTCCGCGGCGAGGTCACGGAGCTTCGAAAGTAGGGATTGAACACTTTCTGCGTCCATCTTCTTCCCATTCCACCACCAATCGTCCCCGCCCCGAACCAGAAAGTAGGCTTTGGAGCCGACATGCAGTTCGATCTTGTTGGGTTCGGTGAAACCGAAATCGAAGAGCTTCTTGTCGCGGAAATCATCCAGACCCTTGTCGAGCGCCGGACCGACATCAGAGTTTATTTTGTAGACGCCATCGACGACGCTTGATTTTGCATAGTATGCCTCGCTGCTCGTGCCAACCTGCCTCTTTCGCACCTCGAGTTCCTGCGTACCGGATTCATCAGTAAGCTTCGCGGTCGCGACTGGCATGGCGTGGGCAAATGCCGACTCTGCCTCCTTCGGATCAGAACTGCTCAAGTCCATTTTGGCGTCGGTGAGCTTGCGGACCAACTCACTCACCTGATTGCTGTCCGCCCGAAGGGGATTGGGCTTCAGGATTTGCCAGTCATCTTTATCTTTACCGCGCCCGAACTCGATATCCTGATTTTTTCTAATCAGTTCGAGGCGGCTGATCTTGTCAGGGTCCATGGTCAGCAGGCGCTTGTCACGCAGATCGTTCAGACTCTTATTCAGGCCGACTTTTTCATAAGCAGGCATGGTGAATACACGAGGATCACCCGCAACCATTGCATAAGCGGCACTGCCGGTCGGGGTATCGTCGCCAATAAGAAGCTGCCGCGTCTTACCTTTTTCGGCGATATCCAATTGGAGGACCGGCGGATTCAGACCATATCGCGTCACATCTCCGGCTTTGTCTTCGACCACGCGTTCAGAATTCAAGGACGCCAGACGAGAAAGCATGCCCGAGACCAGGGACTGGTCGGCGCCGAAGGGATGTGGTTGGGTGATGTCCCACTTTCCATTCGATTTCGTGAGGGCGATCGGATCCGCGCCCCGCTTCTTCAGATCGAGCTTTGTAACGGCGGACGCATCAAGCTTGAGGATGGCCGGCGAAGCATCGGCCGATGCCTTATCGTCGGATGGCTTCTTGTGTTCCGACCAGTAGAGGATTCCGCCGAGAATAAAGAAGACGAGAGCGGCAACAATCAGACCACGGATTTTCATAGCGCTTCTCGAAACATGTTTCCAATGCGTCGAGAGATTCCTATCTCCTTTTCCACCACACGCCCACACCCACAATCACGACCGCTAGCGGCAGCGCAAATTGGCTGGTAAGGCGCACCAGGTTCAGTTGAGTGCGAGTCATGGTAATGCGGCGATCTTCCTGCTGCTTGGGGCGGATGGAAATCAAGTCTTCATCGGATGCCAGCCAGTTGATGGTGTTCAAAGCGAGATCATCGTTGCCGTTGAAACTGACGAAGCTGTTGGCAGCCCATGATGAGCTGCCGATCACCACGAAACGCCCCTGCGAATTTTCTTTCCCGGTGTTGTAGGTTCCGGCAGCGGCGATGGTTAGCGGACCCTTTTTATTCTTGGGATCATTGACGTTGACCTTGGCGGAATTCAGGTCGCTGGTCGCCAGACTGCTGCTAGAAGAATCAAAAAGCTTCTCGACGCTCGTTTTATCTGTATTCTTGATCTCGATCGAGCGCGCCAGCGGAAAGCCGGTGGCGGTTCCCTTCATATCGTTGACGATGGGCTGGGAGCTATAGGTAGTCACGAGAGCCACCTGGGGACCAAGACCGGCAAGCTGTCCCAGCGGGTTAAGATCCAGGATCAAATCCTTCTGCAAAGTTACGCCCCAGCTTTGCAACAAACTCGTGAGCGCATCGTTGTCAGCGATATCCGAATGGCCGAGTTTTAGGGGAGGATCGAGCATTAGGAATGCGCGACCGCCATCTTCGACGTATTTCTTGATGGCCTCAACTTCGGGCTGTTCGTAGTTTCGGGTTGGCCCGGCGACAACCAGGGTAGTGCAATCGCTCGGAACTTCGGCTTTCTGCAGCAGGTCAATGGTGCGGTTTTCGTAATTGTCCTTGGCCAGAAGATCTTTGAAATGAGAAAGTCCATCGCGTTCACTATCATCGGGACGGTGTTCCCCGCTGCCGGTAACGAAACAAACAGTTCTGGTGGTGGTCTTCAGGTCGCGAATGAAAGCGCCGGTTATACCTTCTTCGGTCATGCTCTTGGCTTCTTCTTTTTTCGCGCCGATCTGAACGACCGCCGTTCCGAGGTTCCGGATTCCTTCTTCTCTTGCCAATTGCGGATTCTTATCGGGATCGACATACTCCACATGGATTTTGTGGGAGAGGTTGGCATATTGATCGAGCAGATCCTTGCCTTCGCGGAAGCGCGTGCTCTGATCGAAGTACGTGATCGTCGCGTCCTGCTTGAGTCCTTTGACGATCTTCGCGGTCTGCTCGGAAAGGCTGTAACGCTTATTCGACGTGGCGTCGTAGGACTTGTTGTAGCGGTCGGCGAGCATGTTGGCGACGACAACCGCGGCGATGACGACCACGATGTAGATAGTTGCGTAGGCTGCGTATTTGGTTTGTCTCGCGTTGAGCCACTGGCTTGCCATTATGACCTCCAGCGCAAGGATTCCATGGAACGGGCGGTGAAAAACAATCCCAGGAAAATTACGGTTAGATAGAAGATTGCGTCTTTGGAATCGAGCACGCCCCTGCCGAACGACTCGAAGTGCGTGATGACCGACATATAGGCAAGCACGCTGGCCCAGGTTGAGGTTTCGTATCCGCTGGCCCATTCGAGGACCCACAACAAAAGGCATACGCCGAAGGTCGCGGCGCCTGCGATGATCTGGTTTCTCGTGAGCGTGGAAATGAATGTCCCGATGGCCAATAGCGCACCCGCTTGCAGCAGCAGGCCCAGATAACCGATGGCAAGAGGTTTCCAGTCCGGGTGGCCGTAGATAAAGAGAAAGCCAAAGTTCAGAGCGGTAAAGAGGAGCATGCAGGCATACAGCAGCAACGCCGCCAGCCACTTTCCGAGAATGATTTCGAGATCACGAACCGGGGAGGTGGCCAGCAATTCTATCGTTCCAGTCCGCTTCTCTTCCGCGAACAAACGCATCGTAATCATCGGGATAAAGAAGAGACCTACCACACTGATGTTGGACAGCAACGGACGGATAATCTGTTCGTTCAGGTTCATGGGAAACGATTGCCCCCTCATCTGCATTTGCATGCCCTCGATTACGAAATAACCGAGCGCATTCCAGAAGAAGAAGCCAAAAATCAGGCCGAACATGGTCAGCAACAAGTAGGCAACCGGTGAAACAAAATAGCTGCCCAGCTCTTTCTCGCAGATGATCCAGGCATTTCTCATCGTCGTTCCTCTTTCGCTGCAACTTGCTCCGCGCCCGCCAAAGCTTCGGTCCCGGTGAGCTGCAGGAAGACTTCTTCCAGGCTCAGGGCAGCTGGTCGAAGCTCATTGAGGTCCCAGCCGGATTCAACCACCGCGCGCGCCAGATCGCCTCGAACGAAGCGTCCTTTTTGACTCTCGACTTCGAAGACCACGCGGCCATTGTTCTGCTTGCTCATCACGCGGCTGACGCCTGAAACCTGTTCCAGCCGGCGCTGCACGATTCCGGCTTCCAGATCTCCTTTGCGTCCGGCAATCTCGAGCACAACGGATTCGGCGCCGCGAGCCCGCGCCTGCAAGTTACGCACCGAGTCGGTCGCCACGAGTTTTCCTTTGTTGATAATGATCACCTGTTCGCAGGTCTGTTCAACTTCGGGGAGGATATGGGTGCTGAGAATGACGGTATGGTCGCCGGCCAGGCTCTTGATCAGATCCCGAGTTTCATTGATTTGCTTGGGATCGAGGCCGGCGGTTGGTTCATCGAGAATCAGAACATCGGGATTGTGAACGACCGCCTGCGCCAGTCCGACCCGTTGCCGGTACCCTTTCGATAGCTTGCCGAGAAGCTTCTTTCTCACATCGGCTACGGCACAGCGATCGCAGGAGTAGTCGACCCGCTTTTGAAGCTCGGCTCCCGACAACCCTTTCAGCTTGCCGACAAACTTCAAGTATTCCTCGGTTTCCATCTCCGGATAGATCGGAGGAGTTTCCGGCAGGTAGCCGATTCGCTTTTTGACCTCCAGCGGCTGTTCGAGGACATCAAATCCAGCCACCGTAGCCGTACCCGCGGAAGGCGAAAGGAAACACGTCAGCATGCGCATCGTCGTCGTTTTTCCGGCGCCGTTCGGGCCCAGAAAGCCGACGATCTGACCCTTCGCCACTTCAAACGAGATCTGATCAACGGCGATGGTGTGCGCGTACTTTTTAGTGAGCGCTTGAACTTTGATCATAAGATAAGTGTTAGCAACAGTAGGGCGGATCCTGTTGGCCCGAGCCGCACCTGAACAGTGCGGGGCTGAAAATATCTTAAGAAGTGGACGCTCGGCATGTCAATGCGCGCCTCCGATAGTCGTTTCAGAGTTTCAAACCTTGTTGTTGTCGAACTTGAGCATTCCACAGCTTTTCCACCAAACTAAAAGTTGCGCTGCGAGAAAGTCGTAATACACTAGCGGCCAACAAGCTGCTAATCAGTATGCAAACACTCTCCTGGCCAACCCCCCCGGGCTTTTGGAGAGTATTCGCCACACAGATCTCGTGAGGACGAGTTAGACGCCACAGGGCCCTTGCGGTCGAGCAGCCGAGGAGGTCGTTCATGACCTGCAAGCGTACCTTCAAGACTCCCATTCTCAGGGGGTTCGTTCAGTTCCTCACAACCTCCACGTTTCTGATCGGCTTGGCTCTCGCGCAGCAGCCCAAGGCGGGCACAGACGTTTCTGGAAACAAATCCCGAGGCAAGGAGCCGGATCCCATCGAGTTAAGCTCGGCAAGCCCGCTTTTCTTGCCGGCGGTGGCCTACGATTCGGGTGGGACAGACGTGCTGCAAACCAACGGGGGTATCTTTCAGAACGTAGCGATCGCAGATCTGACCGGAAACGGCCAGCTTGACCTGGTGGTGTCGAACCTGGCTGGTCCCAATCAGAGCGGCAACGGCGTCCTGGGTGTATTGCTGGGCAAGGGAGACGGAACTTTCAAAGCGGAACTAAGCTCCGGCTCAGGAGGATATGGTGCCAGCCAGGTGGCGATCGCGGATGTAAATGGCGACGGCGTGCCGGACGTGGTGGTGGCAAACACTTGCGCTAGCAGCAGCAACTGTGCAAACGGCACTGTATCGGTCCTGCTGGGCAAAGGCAATGGTACCTTCCGAACGCCGGTCACTTACAGCTCAGGCGGGCAGGCTGCAGTTTCGATAGCGGTTGCGGATGTTAACGGCGATGGCAAACTCGACTTGCTGGTGGCGAATCAAAGCGGCGAAAGTAACGGTGACGGGTCGGTTGGAGTGTTGTTGGGAAATGGCAATGGGACTTTCCAGCCGGTTGTGACCTATGACGCTGGAGATTCGGTGACGAGTTCACTCGCGGTCGCGGATGTAAACGGCGACGGCAAGCCAGACTTGGTGCTAGCCAATTCAGGACGCGGCACTGTGACCGTGCTACTGGGCAATGGCGGCGGAACCTTTCAAGCAGCTGTGGTATACGAGAGCGGCGGGGAGATACCTGTGTCGGTCGCCGTCGCGGATGTGAACGGGGACGGCAACCCGGACATCATTGTAGCGAACTGGTATTCAGGGACACTGGGGGTGCTACTCGGCAACGGCAATGGAAGCTTCCAGGCGGCGGTAACCTATTCTTCAGGGGGCTCTAGTCCGGATTCATTTGTGGTTGCCGATGTGAACGGAGACGGCAAGCCCGATTTGGTTGCGGCCAATTGTGGAAGCAGCCAAAATGGGTACGGCTGCGGAGAGACGAACGGAGTGGTCAGCGTCTTGGCGGGCTACGGAGACGGTACGTTCCAACCTGCCGTAACCTTTTCCTCTGGAGAATTCAACGCCATCTCGGTGGCCGTTGCCGATGTGAACGGGGACGGCAAGCCGGACATACTGGTGGGGAACCAGGGTGGAGGAAGCAACGAAGACGGGTCAGTGGGCGTGCTACTGAATGACGCCCAATTCACGCCTGCCACGATCACGCTGGCCTCTTCGCTCAATCCTGCATTCGTCGGTCAGGTGGTTACCTTCCGCGCTAGTGTGAGTTCAATGGCGGGAACCCCTCCGGACGGAGAAACCATCACTTTTCGTAATGGTACAGCTGTTCTTGGTACCGGTACCCTGAGAGGCGGAGTTGCGTCGCTTGTGATTTCCTCGTTGACGAACGGAGTCTATAGTGTCACCGCAAGCTACAGTGGAGACGGCAACTTTGGGGCAAGCGTCTCCCCTGCATTGCAGCAGGTGGTTAACACCACCAACAAATCGGCGACCGTGGTAACACTCGTCTCCAGCCTCAATCCGTCCCTCTACGGACAGGCCGTAACCTGGACAGCGACGGTAACGACCTCGGGTTCCGTCCCGCCGACGGGAACGGTAAACTTCACCTGGGGAGATAGCATCGGCAGCGTCAAACTCAACAGTAGCGGGGTAGCTTCACTGACCAAATCCGGCCTCAACGCCGACACCTACCCGCTAACAGCGGTCTACTCGGGAGACGCAAACAATGCCCGAAATACTTCGGGGGTCTTGACCCAGTTGATCCAAGAAGCGACTAGTTCGGCGGCACTGAGTTCATCCACCCAGGGCGAGGCAGTAACCTTCACCGTTACTGTCACATCGCCGACAGTGGTACCCACCGGGCCAGTCACGTTCGCGGTGGGACAAACGGTGCTGGGAACAGCTCAACTCAGCAATGGAAAAGCGAGATTAACAACCTCATCGCTGCCGACCGGGTCAAATGTTGTCACGGCGACATACTACGGAGACTCGAACATCGCCGGGAGTACGGCGTCGATCACAGAGACAGCGGAGCACTAAGGTAGGATGGCAGCTTTCAGCCTGCGATTCCAAAGCTGACTTGACTGCGAACTCAAGAGCCTTCTGAGAGGCTGTTCCCCGCCCACAGAATCAGACCGGGCAGGAATGGGCCTTGCGAAAGCGGATGTTTAGGCAAAATTCGAATCGCGTAGCCGTACATTCCACTTCTGGCCGAGGGCTGAATGACGGAACGAAATTTGTAGTTGCCGGCAGAATCCTGTTCGCAAGGTTGCATGGCAGTTGTAATGAAGTCCGTTATTTCTCCGTCCGCACTTAGTCGTCCCAAGACAGTTTCGACCGTGACGTCGTCGGGGGTCAGGCAGTCGAGAAAGACCGTCGCCGATACGTCAAGACGTCCTCCCAATTCAATTTCAGAGACACCGTCGGTGACGGACTCGATGCTCAAGCGAGGCCAAGTCTGCTCCATTTTGCCGAGCCAAGCAGCCAGACGCATTGCCTCCGCGCCCTTTTCCGCGCTAAGAGCGCCAAAGCGGCCGTGGGCACCCAAGTAATATTCATTGGCATATTGCTTGACCATGCGATGCATGTTGAACTCGGGGCAAAGGGCGGCGATCGATGATTTCATCCTAGCGATCCATTTGCGCGGTAAACCGTCGGCTCGACGCTCGTAAAAGGCAGGAATAATCTCACCTTCGAGAACGTCATACAAAGCCTGCGCTTCCACGTCGTCCTGACGCGACGGGTCGCTATAGGTTTCGCCCTTGCCGATGGCCCAGCCAACATCGACGCCCTGTCGAACACCCAGATCCCAGGCCTCATCCCACCATCCATCAAGGGTGCTGAGATTGAGGACGCCGTTCGCCTGAGCTTTCATGCCGCTGGTTCCGCTGGCCTCCAGCGGGCGCAGCGGAGTATTCAGCCAGACATCGCACCCCTGGAGCATGTAGCGGGCCGACGACATATCATAGTTCTCCAGGAAAACGATTTTGCGGCGGAGCTCGGGACGTCTCGCCAAGTCGACGATCGCCTGGATCAGCTGTTTGCCGGTGTCGTCCTGGGGATGAGCTTTGCCGGCGTAGATGATCTGGACTGGACGAGTTGCGTCATTCAAAATGCAGGCTAGGCGTTCGGGATTGCGAATCAGAAGATTGGCTCGCTTATACGAGGCAAAGCGACGCGCAAAACCAATGGTGAGATGATCGGGGCTGAGAACTTCTTCGGCTTCGTCGACGGCCGCTTGCTGAGCCCCGCGACTCAAAAGTTGAGTGCGCAATCGTTGACGGGCATAGGCCACGAGCCTTTCTCTGCGTCTCTCGTGTGTTCTCCACAATTCGCCGGCTGGAATGGATTCGGTCCGTTCCCATAACTTCGGATCCGAGGGTTCTTCCCGCCACTTTGGGCCGAGATAACGGTCATAGAGCTGATTCATCTCGAAGGAAACCCAGCTCCGAAAGTGGACGCCATTGGTCACGTGTCCGATGGGAACCTCTGACTCCGGTACGCCTTCCCAGAGGTTGTTCCACATCCGCCTCGAAACTGCTCCATGAAGTTTGCTGACACCATTGCTGAAGCAGGCCAGACGCAGCGCCAGCACCGTCATGCAGAAATCCTCGGCGTTGTTGGCCGGATTCTTGCGGCCAAGTCCGAGGAATTCCGCTACGTTGATGCCGAGGCGCTGGACGTACCCGTTGAAGTAGCGCTCGATCAAGCCGGAGGGAAAGTAATCGTGGCCAGCGGCGACGGGCGTATGGGTCGTAAAGATAAGACTTGCAGAGGCCAAGGTTCTTGCTTCCTTGAACGAAAGACTCTGAGTTTCCATCAGGCGAACCACTCGCTCCAATCCGAGAAAGGCGGAATGGCCCTCGTTCATGTGATAAACGGTCGGCTTCAGTCCAATCGCTTCAAGAGCCCGATACCCTCCGATCCCGAGAAGAATTTCTTGTTTGAGTCGCATTTCGAGATCCCCACCGTAGAGCTGGTAAGTGATCTTTCGGTCGTCTGGAGAGTTCCCAGTGGTATTGGTGTCCAACAAAAATAGTTTGAGCCGTCCCACATTGACGGACCAGACTTGCGCCGAGAGTGGTCCATGAGGCAAATCGACTTGAACCTTCAGCTCGGGCTGCAATTTGATGGGCAAGGTGTGGAAGTCGTTATCTTCATAGGCTTCCTGCTGCCATCCGGCGCCATTGAGATACTGCCGAAAGTATCCTTGTTGGTAGAGCAAGCCTACCCCGACCAGAGGCAATCCCAAGTCGCTCGCCGCCTTCAGGTGATCGCCGGCCAAGACCCCCAGCCCTCCGGCAAAAATGGACAGGCATTCGGTGATGCCGAATTCAGCGGAGAAATAAGCCACCAGCAAATCGTCTTTCTCTTTGCCGTGCTCGCGACTGTACCAGCTGCCTTCTCCCGAAATGTAAAATTTCAGCCTTTCGGCCACGCCCCTCATGTGCGCCAGGAAGGAGTCATCCGAAGCGGCTATCTCCAGAGCGTCTTGGTCCACCGTTCCCAGAAGAAGAACCGGGTTGTGCCCAGACGCTTCCCAGAGATCGCGGTCCAGCCGACGGAATAGTTCGATGGCGGCGTGATCCCAACTCCAACGCAGGTTATGGGCGATCTCCAATAGAGGTAATAGAGAAGATGGCAAGGAGGGGCGGACTTTGAATGTGTGAATTGGTTTCATCGGATTTCACTGAGCTTATTACGGGCAAGCAACCACATGAACCTAACAGGATAGGTTGGGTCGGCCACTCGCAGATGTGACCCCCGACACAATGGACAGAACGAAGGGATATGCCTGATCGAAATCAGGACTAGAACCCATCCCATAGTGAACCAACGTAATAAGCTGCTGGTTCCCTCAGGGGCTAAAGCCCTGGTCTCTATTGGCTATGGGCGGCACGACTGAAGTCGTGCCCTTCCCAAAACATTTATGAAATAGCTCGTAGCACTGTGAAGGTCTGGCGGACAAGGAATCAGAAACAGCGGTAAAATGACTTACCGTTGTGAATCGGAAGTATGTTGGTAGAGGTCGCCAAGCCGGTCACCTTGGTTTTCTGCATCCTCTCTTTATATGCCCTATTCCACACTGCATTCCTGGTTCCGGCCAGCGATATGCATCAGCGGATTTGCGACTCTCTCATTCTGCTGGCGCTGGCGGCGACAATCTCGTTGATCGGTGGATTAATTTTTCAGGACCCCAAGCACGAGCAGCTGCCCGGCAGGAAGAGGCTCACCGCGACACTTCCTGTGCAACTTTTCTGCTGGGGCTCCGGCGCTATGCTAATTCTCTTTATCGTTTCCTGGTACCTGGAGAACCACTGCATTTTCTATCGAGACGTGCGATTCTGATACCGCAGATATCAGGACCTTCGGTTTGGTTCGGTTCAGCCTGAGATCCTGCCGGAATATAAAGCCATCCCGACAATGGCATCCATGCCCAACGCGTCGAGGCTGTCGATCTCTCTCTGCGAACTAATGCCGCCTGCAACCACTAGGCGGCGCGCAGTGGCCAGCCGGATCGCACTCACCTTCTCCATCGGAATTCCGCCCATCAGCCCTTCCGTGTCGATGTGGGTATAGAGAAAAGTGTCGCAGAAGGGTTCGAGCGCATGAATCATCTCGAAGGCTGTAACGGCCGTCTGTTTGCGCCAGCCGTCAACTGCCACCCGGCCGCCCCGAGAATCGAGGGCAAATACCAGCGGCGCAGTACCTAGTTCCCCGGCCAAAACGGCAGCATACTGCGCGTTGATTTTGCCATCCTGCAATAACGAAGAACCAATGACAACTCTGCGCGCGCCCGCCTGTAATATTTCACGGGCCGATTCGAGGCTTCGAATCCCGCCGCCAACCTGGCAATTCAGCCGTTGCACAATCCGATTGACAATCTGGCGGTTATCCCCGGCGTCCCGAGCTGCGTCCAGGTCAATCACCTGCACGAGCGGATACTTGGAGAATCGCTTGATCCAATAGTCGAAATTGTCGAACTCTAGCGCTTTCTTCTCCCCTTGGACCAACTGCACGATCTTGCCGCCCATCAGGTCGATCGATGGAATCAGCATGACCACCTCACCGGAACGCCTGCCTCATATAGTTCGCGCTTTAGTCGGGCTATAGGTTCGATGCCAAAATGAAAAATAGATGCAGCCAGAGCCGCATCGGCGTACCCGTCGCGAAATATTTCGATAAAGTCGCGGGCTGATCCGGCACCTCCTGAGGCGATGACCGGAATCGAAACCGCTTCTGCCACCGAACGCACGAGCTGGCAGTCGAAGCCGGACTTGGTTCCGTCGCGGTCCATCGAAGTAAGGAGTATCTCTCCCGCGCCGCAAGCAGCCGCTTCGCGTGCCCATTGAATCGCGTCTCGGCCCGTGGGCGTCCTTCCTCCCGCGACGAACACTTCAAAACTTCCGTCTGTCTTTCTGGCATCGATCGCCACCACAATTGCCTGTGAGCCAAAACGGCCGGCGATCCTGCCGATTAACGCGGGGTCTTTCACAGCGGCGGAGTTGATGGCGATTTTGTCCGCGCCTGCTTCGAAAACTGCTACTGCGTCGTCGAACTGCCGAATTCCACCGCCCACGGTAAATGGAACGAAAAGCGAGCGCGCCGTGCTGCGGACGGCGTCCAGCAGGGTGCGACGATTCCCGCTCGTGGCCGTGATATCGAGCAGGACGATCTCGTCCGCACCATTGCTAGCGTGGGTGGCGGCGCATTCGGCCGGGTCGCCAGCGTCTCGCAGATGCTTGAACTTCACGCCTTTCACGACGCGTCCATCATCCATGTCGAGGCAGGCAATGATGCGCTTGGTCAGCAAATCAAACCTCACAGAAATTCTTCAGGATGGTGAGCCCGACTTCTCCGGACTTTTCCGGATGGAACTGCACTCCGAAGATGTTGCCTTGTTCGACGGCGCCGGCAAACCGGAGCCCGTAATCGGTAGCTGCCGACATTGAAGCCACCACCGGCGCATGGAAAGAGTGTGTGTAGTAGACGAATGAATCCTGCGCGATACCCCGCAGCAGCCGCGAGCCTTCCCGAACCGCAAGAGAATTCCAGCCAACGTGCGGCGATTTCACGCTCGGTGGGAACCGCCGGCATTTGCCGGGAAAGATTCCCGCGCCTGCGACTTCGGAAGACTCTTCGCTGCCTTCGAAGAGCCATTGCATCCCCACGCAGATTCCGAGAAACGGCTTTCCGGAGGAAGCGCCCTGCAGCAAGGCCTCGCGTAAGCCTGTACGGTCCAGAGCCTGCAGAGACGAAAAGTGCCCCACACCGGGGAATACGATTTTGTCGGCGACTGCGACGGCTGTGGGCTGGTTCGTTACGACTACATCAGCACCGAGATAATCGAACGCCTTCTTCACCGAACTTAAATTGCCTGCGCCGTAATCCACGATGGCGATCATAAAAGTCCTTTTGTACTTGGAAGCATGCGACCGAGCCGGCGATCGCGGGAGCAGGCCACGCGCAAGGCACGAGCGAAAGCTTTGAAGAGCGCTTCGATCTTGTGATGGCTGGAACGTCCGTAGAGCACGCGGGCGTGAATATTGGCGCGTGCGCCGCGGGCAAAGCCCTCGAAAAAATCGGGTACAAGTTCTACTTGAAGATCTCCCACCCAGGCAGCGCGGACCTTGGTATCAACCACCGCAGCGGCGCGCCCTCCGAAATCGACGGCCGCCAGCCCAAGAGTTTCATCCATCGGCATGACGAAGTAACCGGCGCGCAGAATGCCGCGGCGATCTCCTAAAGCATGATCGAATACCTCGCCCAAGGCGATCCCGACGTCTTCTACGGTGTGGTGCTGATCCACATCCAGGTCTCCCGTGGCTGCGACCGTAAGATTGAAGCCACCGTGGCGCGTGAAGAGTTCCAACATGTGATCGAGAAAACGAATTCCGGTGGAAACGTGGTACTCGCCGCGACCTTCGATGGTGAGCGCAATGCGAATTTCGGTTTCCGCGGTCTTGCGATGCAGCTTCGCTTTCCTCACGCTTTCACCTCGCGAGTCTCGCTGAGATTCCCGACCACCTCGCGCAGCGCGCCAATCAGAGTGCGTGTATGCTCGAGAGACCCAACCGTCAAGCGCACGCAACCTTCGCATCCCGGATCGGAATTCCTATCGCGCACGAGGATTCCGCGAGCACGCAAAGCTTGAATGAATTCCGTGCGAGCGGGACCGACGCGCACTAGCACAAAGTTGCCGCGACTGGGCCAGCGGTGCAAACCGAGAGCTTTGAGTTCCTGCTCGAGAAGGTCGCGGCCACTTCGCACCTCGGCTACATAGTGTTCCACATAGTCCTGATCCCGAAGCGCGCCTGGTAAGGCGGCTAGAGCCACCGTATTCACGTTGTAGGGCGAAGCAACGCGGCGCACCATTTCCATCTGTCCTACGTCTCCAGCGAGGACACCGATGCGCAGGCCAGCCAAGCCGTAAGCTTTCGAGAATGTTCGCGCCACGAAAAGATTGGTCGGACGTTCGGAATACTTGAGAATCGTCTCGCCGTGAAACTCGAAATAAGCTTCATCCACCAACAGCGCTGCCTGAGGCGCCGCGCGAGCCACCTGAAGCAGAATCTCACAGGCCACCGCCGCTCCCGTTGGATTGTTCGGATTCGCCACCGCAATGAGGCGCGTTCGTGGGCTAATCTGAACCAGGAGGCTCTCAAGTGGAAAAGTAAAGTGCTCTCCGGCGAGAACCTGGATCATGCGGGCGCCTTCCGTTTGCGCAAAGATCGCGTACATGGCAAACGTCGGCACGACGATGATGGCTTCGTCGCCGCGCTCGAGATAGGACGAGCAGAGCAGATGAATCGCTTCGTCGACTCCATTCGTTAACAAGATCTGGGCCGGGTCGAGTCCGAGGAAATCGGCTACTTCGCGTTCGACCGGTTCGCGCTCCGGATAGCGGGCCAGCGTTTCGGCATCCAGCGAGCGCAGCCGTGCCAACACGCGCGGCGAGCAGCCGATCGTGCTTTCGTTGAAATCAAGGCGGAGTCCCTGCCGGCCGGCCAGGGGAGGCCGGTAGGGCTGCAGATTCTTCACAGCTGTGCGGGCCTCAAGCATTTGCGCACCTCACCCGCAGCGATTCCGCGTGTCCGCGCAAGCCCTCGGCCTCTGCCAGCACGATGGCCTGCGCAGCAATGCTGCAAATCCCCTCGGGAGAGACTTCCTGGCAAGAGATGATCCGAAGAAAGTCGAGCACGCTCAGGCCGCCACGCACGCGAGCCATCGATCCCGTGGGCAGGACGTGATTTGGGCCTGAGATGTAATCTCCTGTCGATTGTGGCGTGAACTCGCCCAAAAAGACTGAGCCCGCATTTTGAACTTGGGACACCAGGCCTGCCGGTAGCGTGACATGCTCGGGTGCGACACGGTTGGCGATCTCAACGGCCTCATCGAGTGAATCCACCAAAAGAATGGCCCCGCGAAGAGAAAGTGATTTCGCAGCGATCGGATTGGCCCGAGTGCGATGGTGCACTTCCTTCTGCACTGCTTTCGCCAGTTCACGCGAATTCGTAACAAAGATGCAAAGCGCGTCAGGATCATGCTCCGCCTGTGCCACCAGATCACTCGCGATGAGGTCTGGATTCCCTTCTGCGCTGATGAGCAAGGCTTCCGTGGGACCGGCAAGGAACTCAATGGCACAATCGAACGCGACCAATTTTTTCGCCGCGGTGACGTACCGGTTTCCGGGACCTACGATTTTTTCGACGCGCGGAATGCTCTCGGTTCCAAAGGCAAGCGAAGCAATGGCCTGTGCCCCGCCAACGCGGTAGAACTCGTGGACACCGAGAAATGCGGCGGCGGCTAAAGTCGCCTGCGCGGGGTGCGGGGAGACGACTCGAATCTGCGGTACGCCTGCAACCTGCGCCGGAATCACCGTCATCAGCAACGTCGAAGGCAAGGGATATCGCCCTCCGGGCACATAGCATCCCACCGACTCCAGCGGGCGCACCAACTGCCCTACACAAACTCCAGGCTGAATTTCGCGCCTCCACTCTTCCGGTTTTTGCCACTCACAGAAGCGACGAATGTTGCCTGCAGCTTGACGGATAGCGTCCTGCAGCTCTGGAGCAGTTTTCTGCCACGCCTCCTGCAGTTCGGCCTCGGGCACGCACAGGGACTCGTGCTTACCCAAGCCATCCCAGCGCACGGCATAACGACGTAACGCCCGATCGCCGTTGCGTCGGACGTCATTTACGATACGGCGGACAGCGGGGTCCGTTGCGGCGAGATCATTCGCGCCGCGCCGCTCCAGGGGGCGTATGAAGCGGTCTCTCTTAAGCCCGTCGAGAATGCGTATGCGCATCACATCACCACCTTGTTCAGAGGATACTCGACGATACCCTGGGCATTCGCTTCTTTGAGCTTCGGAATCAACGACCACGCCGTCTGTTCTTCGATAACGGTATTGACCGCCACCCACTCGCCGTCGGCCAAAGGAGCGACGGTGGGATTCTTAAGCGCGGGGAGCAAGCGAAGAACAGCGGCCAAATCCGGTTTGCGCACATTGAGCATCAATCCAACCCTGCCCTGCGCGGCCATCGCTCCGCGTAGCATCACAGAAAGGCTTTCAATCTTGCGCCGCCGCTCCGGATCGGCCCAGGCAGTCTTGTTTGCGACAAGCTGGGTGTTGGATTCCAGCACGGTTTCGATAATCCTCAGATGGTTGGCGCGCAGCGAACTTCCGGTCTCAGTCACTTCGACAATGGCATCGGCCAGCAATGGCGGCTTCACTTCCGTCGCACCCCAGGAGAACTCAACTTTCACAGGCACGTTCCGGCTAACAAAATAGTTTCGCGTGAAACTTACGAGTTCGGTAGCGACGATTCGGCCTTCGAGGTCTTCCGGCTTTTGAAAAGTTGAATCCTCTGGGACCGCCAGCACCCACTTCACTTTGCCCATGCTCTGCTTGGCATAGATCAAGTCTGTAACGGCGACCACTTCAAGGCCGCTTTCCAAAACCCAGTCGAGGCCGGTCAGTCCGGCGTCCAGAGCGCCGTGTTCGACATAGCGCGCCATTTCCTGGGCACGAATCAGCAGGCACTCGATTTCAGGATCGTCAGTTCCCGCGAAGTAAGAGCGGGCGCTGGTGTAGACGCGCAATCCTGCGCGCGTGAACAGGTTGAGCGTAGCCTCCTGCAAACTTCCCTTGGGAATACCCAGGCGAAGTTTCATGGCCGCGCCTCCGTATCCGCATTCGCCCGGGCGGCCGTGTCCACTGCAAGTTCCTGCGTGAAGCACGACCTGGAACCGGTATGGCAGACGTTGCCCGAGCCCAAAACCCGGACACGCAGCAGCACAGTGTCGCGATCGCAGTCCGTCCACGCCGCCACGACTTGCAGACGATTCCCGGAAGTTTCTCCTTTAGTCCAGAGAGTTTGTCGAGAGCGGCTGTAGAAGGTGACGAAGCCAGTCCGCAGGGTCATTTCCAGAGCCTCGCGGTTCATGAAGCCCACCATTAGCAACTCGTCGGTGGTCGCATCCTGAATGATGGCCGGCGCCAAACCTTGCAGTTTGTCGAAGTCGATTTCCACGCTACCTCCCCAATCCATCCGTCCCGGAGTTTATAGCGCTAGCAGGAGAAACAAAAAGCCCGCTGCGCATTGCGTCAGCGGGCTTGGATTTCCTATCAGTGCTGTTAGGCTTTCATCCGTTACGCTCCGCCGACACGCTCATCGCATGGTAATGATGGTGGTGGCGATGATGGTGGAGCGAAGCCATTTACCTTTTGATAGTAGGATAATCAGGATTTTCCGTCAATTGATTTTTCAGGTCGTTGCGGCAGAACCAGGCGGATCGGTATAGGCTGATTAGCATCCTCGGAGCGAGATAAGGCGAGCCGATTTAAGGTTAGACTCAACATGAAGTGCTTGCGGATTGCGCGGTTTGTCGCGCTGCTGGCTTGCCTCGGTGATCTCGCTGTGGGCCTGCTCCCGGCGCAGACTATTTCCAATGCGTCCCCACAGCCTTCTTCTTTGGTTCCAGCATCACGCATCGGCCGACTGCGACGGGGCATCAACGCCAGCGAATGGTTCGCGCAGGTTTATGACAAGAGCGGCTACACGAAGGAACACTTCCGAAACTGGACCACGGCTGAAGACATAGCGCTGATCAAGTCGATGGGTTTTGATCACGTGCGGCTGAGCGTGAATCCGCAACCGATGATGACGGAAAGTCGGGCAGATGAAATTTCGCCGGAGTATCTCAGCTATCTTGACGCGGCCGTGAAAATGATTCTGGATCATGGGCTGGCCGTCGTGATCGATCTTCATCCGGAAAGTGATTTCAAGGCGAGGTTAGCGAAGGACGATACCTTCGTCCAGGAATTCTCCGACTTTTGGCGAGCGCTGGCGCGACATTATTCCACCTGGGACTCCGAGCGCGTGTTCTTCGAGATTCTGAACGAGCCGGAGTTGTCCGACCGATATCGATGGTACGGCGTGCAGGCAAAGCTGGCGGCGGCGATTCGCGAGGGCGCTCCTCAGCAAACCATTATCGCGACTGGAGCGCGGTGGTCGGACGATGATGAACTGGTTTTTCTCGAGCCCTTGCGCGATTCCAACGTGATTTACAACTTTCATTTTTATGAGCCCCACATCTTCACGCATCAAGGTGCTACCTGGGGAACATACTACTGGCATTGGGTGAAGGGACTGCATTATCCGTCGTCTCCGGAATCGGCCGCCAAGACGGCGGCCGGCATGCCGGATGCGGTAGACCGTCTGGCCGTCATCCGCTATGGACAGGATCACTGGGATGCCGCGCGCATTGATGCCGAGATTACGCAAGTCGCCGACTGGGCCGGTAAGCGCGGAGTTCTGGTAGTGTGCAACGAGTTTGGTGTTTATCGCGCGTATGCGGACCCTCGCGATCGGGAGGCGTGGATTCACGACGTCCGCTCCGCGCTGGAGCGGCACGACATGGGATGGGCAATGTGGGATTATTCCGGTAGCTTCGGACTCGTTTCGAAAAAAGACGGACGGATCGTGGTGGATGACGACACCGTGCGGGCGCTGGGACTGAATCATCCGCCGGGAAGCTGACCGCGAGAAGAAATGGCATCCCGCCACAGACCTAGAAACCCTAAGTCGAGCCTTATCCTTTCGCTATGCCGCTAGAAAATCTCCGAGCCGAGTTCGTCAAGCGATTCGGTAGCGAGTGCAATATTTTCCGCGCTCCCGGACGCGTCAACCTGATCGGCGAACATACAGATTACAACGATGGATATGTAATGCCGGTGGCCATTGGCTTCGACACCTTCGTGGCTTGCGCCGTAGTGGATAGTGGCGAGTTGGTCGTCCAGTCCTTACAGCAGCGGGAAGCGGCATCGGTTGCAGTCCGTGAAGCGGCGCCTCATTCAGCTCACAACTGGACCGACTATGTTCGCGGCGTGATGATTCAACTCGGAGCGGGAGGGCTGTGTTCTACGTGGCGCGAATCTTTTGATTGATGGACACGTCCCCATTGGGGCGGGCCTAAGTTCCTCAGCAGCGCTGGAAGTGGCCACAGCACTGGCGTTGCTGAATGCGTCGAACCATCGAATGGATAATGCTGCGATCGCGAGGCTCTGCCAGCGCGCCGAGAACGACTTTGTGGGTTCTCGCTGCGGCATCATGGATCAATTTGCATCGTTGAACGGCCGGGCCGGGAAAGCGATACAACTGGACTGCCGGTCGCTGAATGCTCGCTTTATCCCACTGCCAGAGAATGTGGCCCTGGTGATCTGCAATACGATGGTTAAACATTCCATAGCGACTGGCGAATACAATGCCCGGCGAGCGCAGTGTGAGGCAGGAGTTCGCTATTTCTCTCAGTTTCGCGACGGAATTCTGGCGTTGCGGGACGTCACGGAGGCTGATTTGCAAAGTCATGGCGGGGGAGTGTCCGAAGTGTTGTTCCGTCGCTGCAGGCACGTGATCACCGAGAATACACGCGTTCTTCAAGCCGCCGATGCTGTCGAAACGGGCGATCTTGCAGGAGTTGGCCAACTCATGTATGAGTCGCATCGCAGTCTAAAGAGTGATTTTGAAGTAAGTTGCGCCGAACTCGACATCATGGTTGAACTGGCGGGCAAGATTCCTGGAACTTATGGCGCGCGCATGACGGGTGGCGGATTTGGCGGGTGTACGATCAATCTGGTTGACCGAAGTGAGGCTCGCAGATTCAGCGAACGAATAGCTAAGGACTACCAGGATGCAACTCAAATTCGTCCTGAGATCTATATTACTGAAGCCGCGGATGGGGCGGGACCTGCAGTTTGACGAGATCGACTGCCCTCGACGGGATTAAATTCTGAATTGTCTTCTAAACGATGTTGCCACTTAATGACTCTTCTCATCGCCGCCTGAATGTGCTAACGGGCGAGTGGGTTCTGGTCTCGCCCCACCGCGCCCAGCGGCCTTGGCAGGGACAAGTGGAAGCGGCGCTGCAGCAGCACAATCCAGCTTACGATCCTTCTTGCTATCTTTGTCCCGGTAATGTGCGCGCGCGGGGCGAACATAATCCTTCCTACTCATCGACTTTCGTCTTCGATAACGACTATCCCGCGCTGCGTCCTGAACCGATTGAACCAGCTGTTGCCAACAGCCCCTTGATCGTTGCCGAGGGGGAACTGGGAATCTGCCGGGTAGGATGTTTTTCACCGCGCCACGATCTCACGCTCGCCGGCATGGAAGAGCCTGAGATTGTTGCAGTCGATCGAGATGTGGCGCCAGCAGGTTGCCGATCTTGGTGCGCGCGATTTTATCAACTACGTGCAGATATTCGAAAACCGTGGTGCGATGATGGGTGCGAGCAATCCCCATCCGCACTGTCAAATCTGGGGTTCCTGTTCGATTCCCAACGAGCCGGCGAAAGAACAAAGAGCGCAGCAAGATTACCTGAAATCGCACCAGAGATGTCTGCTCTGTGAATATGCGCACTTCGAGCAATCCTGCGGCGACCGTGTGATATTGCAGAACGAGAGTTTCGTTGTGGTCGTGCCTTTCTGGGCAGTCTGGCCGTTTGAAACTCTGATCCTTCCGCTGCAACATACGGTGGATCTTTCCGGAATGACCGGCGGTCAAAGACGGCACCTGGCGTCCGTGTTGCAAAAACTTACCGCTGACTACGATCGCTTATTCAACGCTCCGTTTCCTTATTCGATGGGTTTTCATCAGCGGCCTACGGATGGGCAAGCCCATCCGGAGTGGCATTTGCACGCCCATTTTCTTCCGCCGTTATTGCGCTCCGCGCACATCCGGAAATTCATGGTTGGCTTCGAATTGTTGGGCACGCCGCAACGGGACATCACACCCGAGGCGGCCGCTGAGCAACTGCGGAAGCTGCGCGCGTGAGCGGCGGATTTCGAACTAGCGCAGCTTTCGAGGTCTTGCAGTCATAGTTCGGCGGGACTAATCGGGATTGATTTCAACCTGCCGCGGCGGCAAGGCAAGCACATCCGGATGCTGCGCGTCTCGCCATATAACGTCAAAACATTCGCCCTCGCTTTGCGGAGTCCAGGTGCTTCCATCTTCATACTTCACAAAGCTGGGGAAAAAGACCCAACCCATGACCGCTTGAGCGCTTGCGGTTGGAACGCCGGGCTTTTCGAGAGTCTGCTCCTGGCCGGGCGGAATGGCCTTGGCCGAAGACCACTCAGCGTTGAAAGGGCGTCGTAAATCTTGGGGCGCGAGGAACATTTCCGATGTGAGCCGCAAGATAGTGATCGTTTTGCCGCTTGTGTTCTTTACAGCCAGCGCAAAGTTTCCCGGATGCTTCCAGAAGTCTCCTTCGGTGAACGCGACCGGGCAGGAACGTGTGGGAGGAGCGTAGATCGTGTACACCGCCATCATTCCAGCTTCCATGTGATCTTCGACATGGCAGTGAAACATCCATGTGCCAGGATTGTCGGCGACCATATCCACGGTCTTCATACTGCCCGGAAGAAGTTCAATCACATCCGTGTTTTTGCCGCTGTCGATGACGGTTTCACCGTGCCAGTGCGGAGTGTGTAGATCAATCTCATTTCCCATGCTCAGTAAGTACCAGCGCACCCGGTCACCCTGCTTCATGGTCAAGCCTGGGAGGTTGCCGAAGATGAAACCGTTGATGGAATAGAACAAACCCGCCGGCTTGCCTCCCATTTCATCGAAGATCATGAAGGAAGTAACAAATTCGCGGTCCACATCTTTGGGAGACCCGTCAGGATTTGCTTTACCTTTAGCTGTAACGACGATCGGGCCCAGCAGGCCGGAATTGATCTCCATGGCCGGTTCAACGTGGGCGTGATACCACCAAACGATCGAACTCGGCTGTCCCGGTCCAGGACCGCTGGCTGCGTTAGCGAACCAGTGGTAGGTAAATTTCCGTCCGGGGGCGACACGGTCGCCTCTGCCGAATGGAATGTAGAAGGAGCCCTCGTTGTTCTTCTCGTAACGCAAACCGTGAGGATGCATGTCGTGGGCAAGGTGACTGCGATTCAGAAACTCGACAACCACTTCATCCCCCACTTCTGCTCGAATGATAGGACCAAGGATTCCCAGCCAGTCGGGCTGAGGCTTTTTCGTCGTGAAAGTGTCGTCGGAGTATTCAATGAAGCGAGTCTTGGGCCATTGCAGCTTGAGCAACCACGGTTGCCGTATCGGCGTGGCAGTCAGCAGATTATTGCCGCTTGGAGCGTAGTTCCAGGGAACTTCTTCCGCGGCGATGTAATAATGCCGAGTCGTGGCCAGGCACGAGGAGCAAAAAAATAGCAAGCATGCAATCGCCGGCCACTGGATTCTCACGCAGCCATTATCCCATTGCGAGGATGATTCGGTAATCGTACCGTGCGCCGACCCGCTCGACATCTCGCCGCCTTACTACGACGGCGGGGGTGGTGGCTGGGGAGCGGCGGTCGTACACTTTCCGCCCGTATTCTGAGCCGGCGGCGATGGCGGAGTAGCCCAGGGCACGTTTACGAAGTCGAAAAACTCATCCATGGTGGCGGGAGGGTTCGTTCCGGCCTGAGCGGTGGACCAATAGGCATCGCGCGCCGTGAGCGCTGGAACGTTGAAGCGCTCCTCAATCATGTTGAGCCACGCGGTGGTATCTCTCACCACATGGGAGACGAAGTTTTGTTTGGCAAAGGGTGAAATCACGATGAGCGGTACGCGATAACCCGTCATATCGAAACTGCAGATTCCCGAGCTGGAAGTTGCGCCATCGCATGCGTCTCCCGATACCAGATCGATTGGGTTTGCATACTTATCAGGAACCGGCGCAGGCTGAGGTTGGACGTGATCGTAGAAGCCTCCGGCTTCGTCGTAGGTAAAGATCATTGCGGAATCATGCCAGCTGGGGCTGGCCATGAACGTATTGATCAGCCCAGCAGCGTAAGTCGCCCCATCCTGAATATTGACCGGGTATTGGTCGGAGTCGGAAGGGTGCTCATCCAGTCCTGCGTCCGATGCGGGCTCAATCAACACAACTTGGGGGAAAGTGCTGTCATTCTGCAGGTCCGTGGCAAATTGCGAAATGGGAACAAAATTCTGGTATAGGGACGGCGTGCTTTGCACCTGAGATTCAAAGGTGAACATATTCACGTAGGAGATGTTCGCGAGGCACTGATTCAGCTCACTGCCTGTGTCCGTGGAGCAGGGAGTACCGGTGGGATCGACGTAGACCCTCCAAGTAATTCCCGCTGTCTGCAGAGCCTGAAAAATTGTTTGGGCTGAGAAGGGCGCATTATCGTTGCTGTTGCTGCCGGGAGGATAAGCATAGCCCTGCGAAGTAGCCGCCAACATGTAGGCGCGATTCAGCTGGGTACGACTCATGACCGGCGAAAACCATCGATCCGAAGTAGCGAACTTGCTGGCCATGAAGTAGTAGTAATTCAGGTCCGCATCGGTGAAATATCCCATCGTGCGGTAGCCGTTCACATCGTTTACCGTGGGATAGGTCTTCGGATATTGCCGTGCGTCGTTCGCGCCGGCTTTGACGAATCCATTGCCCAGCCAAGTTGATGGTGCTGGGATAGTCGAAATTATCATTCCAATCCACGTGAGCTTCATTCCAGAACGGGCTCAACTCTTCTGTACATATCGACTGCATGTGGAAAGACGGAACCGCCGGGACATTGGGATCGGGAGTACAGACATCTGCACCATCTGGATTGGAAGGATCACAGGCGGGATTTGTGGGAGTCAACGCCGGATTCGCGGGCGGAGTAAACTGGGGCAAGCCGTCGAAGGCCTGATCGGGAATGCCGTTGTTGGCCCAGTACTGCCGCATGTATCCGAAATAGTGATCGAAGGAACGGTTCTCCTGCGCGAAGAGAATAATGTGATTGATGTTGCTGATGCCCTGTACCGGCACTGAGAAAGTTGCAGTCACCGAGCTGGTTGCGGTTAACGTGAGGCTGCAGCTGGTAGTCCCCGTGCAGCCCGACCAACCGCCGAACGTGTCATTCGTGGCCGGAGTTTCGGTCAACGTGATTTGAGCATTCTGAGGAAATGACGCCGAGCAGGTGGTCGGACAATTGATTCCCGCCGGGCTGCTGGTGACGGTGCCCGTTCCCGTCCCGGCAGTGGTTACGGTCAATCCGAAGCCCGGATTAAATGTGGCGCTAACCGTTGCGGCTGCCATTAGAGTGACGCTACACGTACTCGTGCCCGAACAACTCCCGCCCCAGCCGGCGAAAAAGTAGTTGGTTGCAGGGATGGCCGTCAGCGTTATCTGCGTTCCTTGCGCAAAACTGGCGCTGCATGTGCCCGGACAACTGATGCCCGCGGGACTGCTGGTGATCGTGCCCGCACCTGCGGGCGGCGCAGTTACGACGAGTTGGTAAGACGCCGCTTGCGGTTGGATCCCTGAGTTTCTGCCTACACCTGCGCAACCTGCTAGAAGCAGAGTAGAAAGGGCAGCCAAAGACATCCACCGACACGAAGACCGAAGCTTCATGAAGCTACTCCCGTAGCAAACTGCGTTTCGATGACAATCGTCGCGCCAGGGGTTGTTTATGAGATCGGCTATCGAACGAGGGCGCGAGCCGTGAATGGAGCTTTATCTGGGGCTGCACCCGCAGTTTCTATTGCTTGTTTCGCCAGTTTCGGAGCTCTCGCAGAGCGGGCAACTGCGTAACCATGGATGGGTTCGGCCGCTTTCTCAAACAGGAGTGGACTTCATCCATCCAGTTCGCGCACGGGTGTTCCAACTGATGGGCGATGACTTTCCCAAGTGCATTTAGCCTTTGGCCCACAAACACAATCGAGGCGGACAACCACGTCAACCGAAACGAATACCCAGACTTCATGGCGCACAACTCCAACCAACCCGGACATTGGATGATATTCCGTACAACCTGGTTGTTGAGGATGCCACAGACAGGGATGGCTCACGCCACCAGGGGAACGTTTGTAACCCCCGCCGTGCCGAAGACGCGCCGATAGTGTTCGATTTCGTCGGGCGGCCCAAGCGCCTTGGCGTAGTTGTCGGAGAGTTTGACGGCGGGTTTGCCTTCAACGTCAGACACTTTGCAGATCAGGCTGATGGGATCGAACCCGATGCCGCCTGTGGGATCACAGCCGCGGAAATCGTTGGTGAGAAGAGTACCCCAGCCCACACTCAAACGGATGCGGCGGCCAGGAACCCACTTCCGTCGATCCAGAAAGTCGGCAGCGGTACGGAAATCAGCGGGAGTCGTCCCCGCCTGAAGTGCTCCACCAAAGTAGGCGTGCAACCCGAGTATCTCATCCACGTCGAGTGCATCGGAGGCAATGATGAGTTTGTCCTGTGGATTGCGGCCTCGCGCTTTCAGCCATTCGATATACTCGTCGCCGGCTACATACGGGTTCTTGCTGTCGATGCGTTGGCCAGTCCAATCAGCCGTCCAGGCGGGAGCGCCTTCCAGGAATTGCGTCGTGCCGAAAGTGTCAGGAAGCATGATGAGGAGCGCCCCTTCGTAAGTTTCCTGCCAGAGTTTGAGAACCTGGTATTGGGAAAGTTTCAAGGCTTCGTCATCCGGCGCGAGGGCAGCAAGAACCATGGGGATCTCGTGCGCATTGGTACCAATCGCTTCCAGGTCGTGCTTGTGCGCGAGAAAGGCGTTTGAGGTTCCGATGAAGCCGCGGCCAAGATTGGAAGCCATGGCTTTCACGACATATTCCTGCCAGAGAAAGCTGTGTCGACGACGGCTTCCGAAATCCGCAACGCTCAGGCCGGGAAGGCCGCGCAGGCGCTCGATCTTGCTCCATAGCTTGGTTTTCGCCTGGGCATACAAGATGTCGAGATGGAACTCACTCAGTCTCTTCAGGTTCGCCCGGGTTCGCAGCTCATCTAGGATGGAGAGCGCATAGAGTTCCCACATCGTCGTGTCGGTCCATAGACCGTCGAAAGAAAGAAGGAATTGACCGTCCTTGACCGACAATGCATATTCCGATAGCTTGAAGTCCCGTTCCAACCATTCCAGGAATGCAGGTTCGAAAATCCCACGTCGGCCGTAGAAGGTGTTACCCGCGAGCCAGACCAGTTCGGATTTTCGAAATTGCAGTTTCCGAACGTGCTCCATTTGTTGGGCAATGTCGTGGATAGGGAAAAGATCCGCCAGACGCACTGCAGAGGAGCGATTCAAAAGAGAAAAAGAGGCGTGAGTTTTTGGAAAATGCTTCCACACAAACTGCAGCATCAGCAGCTTGTAGAAGTCAGTATCAAGCAACGACCGGATAACCGGGTCCAGTTCCCAGTTGTGGTTGTGCGCCCGCTCAGCGAAATTGACGATCATCGGGCGGCTATGTCTCTAAAATCGCGTCATTACTGAAAACCGATCTCTTAATTGAAACGGAACTCGCGAAAACTGTCAATCATGGGCGGTTCGTTTGCAAAGGAGAGCAATGGTTAGCCTTTTCGAGGATCAGTCGCATGGCAGTACATTGCCCCGAACCTCCGTTCTGAATGATTGTCGGGAAGTGTAGGTCCGATAGGCCATGTCCCCCGGTCGAATGTCGTAAGTATCTCCAAACACAGTGATTAGCAGTATCGACGGGGTGAAAGAGAGTGCCCTTTTGACATCCGATGCTGGCCTTCCAGCCTTTTCCTGCATGTACCTCCGCAATCTACTCCAAGCCCGCCTGAGGGCTCAGACTCGGCGTGTACTTCAGGAACACAGTAGTACAGAGTTTGGGTGCGTATTCGCCCTTCGGGGACTTAACTATGCCTAGACGCCTTCTGACACCTCGTGCTGCGAAAGATTGTGCAGGTGCAGGGCTGCTTCTTCTGTCCATCGCGATCTTGGTCGGTTGCCAGGGGTTCAGTTCCAGCAAGGCGGCCTCGGTCACCACTCCTACTGCCACGCCCGGGGCTCTGAACGGCGAATCCGACGAGCCTTAGTTCAGGAATCGTGCGGGTAGGCAACAACCAACAGTTATCGGAGACTGTGACGAATACGGGCGGTTCGGATGTGACGGTTTCTCAGGTTGCAATCAGCGGTACCGGCTATACCCTAAGCGCAATTTCTACACCGCTGACGCTCGCGGCGGGACAGAGTCTAGCTTTCAGTGTGATCTTTACGCCACAGACGGCTGGCGCCGCCAGCGGGAGCGTCACGATCACTTCGAATGGCTCCAATCCATCGTTAACGATCTCTGTCTCGGGTACAGGGACCACGGCGACTTCACAGTTGACCGTTACGCCGGCAAACCTTGGAATTGGCAATGTGTTTGTAGGGTCCGCGGGGACAGCTTCAGGAAGCCTAAGCGCCAGTGGAGCCGATGTAACAGTCACCGCAATCAGCTCAAACAGTTCGCAGTTCAGCATCAGCGGATTGTCGCTGCCGGCTGTCATTCCTGCTGGACAGAGCTCACCCTTCACAGTAACGTTCAGTCCGCAAACCACCGGCGGGGCCAGCGCGACTCTCACATTTACCAGTAATGCGCAGCCCTCCACGACAACAGACGCCGCCACGGGCACCGGCGTTGCGGTCCCGGCTCATATCGTTGATTTGTCGTGGGGCGCCAGCACTTCACCGAATATCTCCGGATACAACATTTATCGCGCGGTCTATACGAACTCATGCGGCTCATATTCCAAGATCAACGGTTCAACGCCGAATACGGCCACAACCTATTCAGATTCTTCTGTCGCCGACGGTACGAACTATTGCTATGCAACGACAGCAGTGAATTCCAGCAAAGAAGAGAGCAGTTACTCCAACATCGTCTCCAACGTCCAAATACCGGCGCCTTGAGAACCACACCCTTCGGCCTAAACACATGATCGCAATAATTCTGCGCGGCAACTAGTCCGTTCACGCTGGCCCCGGTTCTTGAATCTGCAATACTGAGACCTACCCAAACAAACCAAGCGACTTCAGAATGGCGGTATGAGACTCCCACAGTCACCAGCTCTCTTTCTGCCCGTGGTTTCTTCGCCATAATCCTGACAGCGTTCGCCGCAACTTTGTCAATCACTGCGCGAGCAGCCTCGCAGCAATTAACCGGTACTCCGTCCGTTGGGCAGGAGAGTGCCCGCTCGACGCCTCCGGCGAAAGCAACGATTCCGTAGCTGGGCTTGCTGGAGTCGTGACTCTGGTGAGAGGAAACGGCTGCTATGACCTGGCGGTCATGGGCGTGTCCCGTCTGCTAGGCTTTGCTTCCTGAGCCAGTTCACTCTCGTGCGGAGGCTGAAGACACCACTCCCGCTTTCCTCTCGTTCAGGGGAAATTGTGTGCAAGTGGCTGCACACGGCGCTAACCTCAGTAACACACCTCCGACCAAAAGTAATCATTCTGAAGGGCTTAGTGGCACTTAGAGGCCATATCGCCTGGCCCGGTATATGCGTTAGTACTAGTACAGACGGCCAATACTGGGGGCTCACTAAAGTTATGCGGACAGCCTGGAGTAGCCTGATTTGGATGCCGCAAGCGGCAGTTCTTGCTCACAATCCTCAGCCTGTGTCGGCCGGGATTTGCGCAGCAACAGGTCTCTTTCGCGTTGCTTCAACCCGGTGCGATCGAACCTGCCGCTCCAATGGTAAGGTCAACACAACCAGCCACTCCACCCGAGGCGCACGGCGATCATCGATTTTGGGATCGTGACAACCGCATTCTGTTTGCCGCAAATGCCGCCCTCGGCGCGGCTGACTTCGTGGTGACCCGCGACAATCTCCGCAGCGGCGGTCAGGAACTGAACCCAATAACGCGACTGGTCAGCGGCAGTACTCCCGGGCTCGCGCTGAACTTCGCCGGTGAGACAGCAGGCGTGGTCGGACTCAGCTATTTCTTTCACAGGACGGGACATCACAAACTGGAGCGGGCGGTTTCCGTGCTGAACCTCGGTAGCTCGGTAGCGGCGGTTTCCTTTGGTCTAGCCCACCGATAGTTTCGTGTCGCATCCCACCCGCTTCTTTTCAAACGAGCGCCGGTCGAGGTTGCGTTTTTTTTCTTCACGGCGGTGCAGAATCCAGAGGAGTAGGAATATCGCGGATAAGGCGATAAGGAAGTAAATCACACCGCCCTGTCGGTGGAGCCTCCCCGTCAGAAAACCCGGGTCAACGCGGGTTCCCAGAATTGCAAGCACAAAGATGCGCAACCCGTTTTTCGCGACCGAGAGCGGAATCGCCACTGCAATTACCAAAGCCCTTCGCCAGAATGAGCGCAAGAGAAGATGCGCCAGCACCATGGTTGTAACCACCAGCATCAAGCTCGAACGGATACTGCTGCACTCGGGAGCCACCTCGAGTGTCAAGCCGGGGATATGTACGAGCATGCCTTGCTGCGCTACCGGGATGCCAACCGCCGTGAAGAGAAAATGAGCTGATGCCGCGGAGCCGTGCTGCAGCAGGCTCACAATCGGGTTCATGACAAACTGGGGAAGAGGAACCATCCAGAACAAGAAAAAAAGAGCAAAAAGCGACCGCCGGAATGCACGGCCGCCAAAACAGAAAACAAACGCGCCGATCCCCCACACCACAAGAGCAAACATGTTCACCGCGAGTTGCACATCTGAAGACAGCGAAACTGCGCTCAATCTCACCGCAGCCGATACCACAACTGCAATGATCAACAATCCTGAACCGATTCTCTTATCCCAGCGGGACGAGGGTTCAGGTGATCTCCAATCGAGAAAGATCAGCGCCGCGCTGATTGGAAGAATCAACAATAAGTGCGTGTATTGTTCATCGCGAAGAGCCAGGGCGAAGGAAGATATGAGGGGGCGAAACCAAATCGCCGCTGCGATCACTACCAAAGCGGAGAAGCGCAAGAGTGGCAAGGATATGGAAGTGGATTCTCGACTCGAATTTAGCACAATGTAATCGTACGCTAACAAACAGACGCGCTGTACAGTCCAGTTGTGCTAAGTCGTCCGGAACTTTGAATCTACTTACTTCCGGCAGGGCCCCGGCAGAATGGCGCCGAAATCTTTACAGCATTACTCGGCTCCCGAGTTGGAATCCGGGCGGGCGCGACCTTCGAGCTGTCGCTGAGTATTCTTTTGGCGCTGATCGCCCGCACCACGTAATAGTACTTCTTTCCGTTTTCCACCACATCGTCCGTACAGGTGGTGACCTGGAGAGGTATGGAGTTAATTCGCTCAAGCGATGCGTCCCTGTGCCCTGTCCTGCGATAGATGCAATAGCCCGCGGCGTCGGCGTGCTTTGAATCAGAAACACTGGCCGTCCAGGAGAGAATTACTGCGTGCCCTCCTTTCACCTGGCTCGTGACCAACCCGGGCGCGCCCAGAAACGGGCATTCGAGGGGCTGCGCTTCACGATGGTCCTTTGGGGACGTAGTGACGTGACTTGAAGTTTGTAGCCGCTCAGCTGAGGCTGAACCAACTCGGCCGCGGGTGCAGCCGCTCACCAGCACGGCAATGATTGCCAGAGCCACGGCCGTAACGAACGCTTGAATACGTAACTCAACGCCCCGGTGGTGTTTCGACCGTTGTTTCATACTCTCGTTGCCGCACTGGATTGTTCAGCTGCCCGGCTGACTGCCGACGCCGCTGAAAAACCGCACTCCAGAGGATAGGACAATTATTCAGTGAGATTGCTTCTGCCGCGCATTCAGCTTATCGAGTGCGCGCTTCAACTCTTCCAGCTTCTGCCCCGCTTCGCCGAGCTTGCCTTCGGCAGTCAGTCGCTGGTAGTCGGCAAGGTCACTGGCGGCTTCCTCGATGAGCGCGTGCAGATCTTCAGCGGGCTGGGCGGACGGCGGGCCGCCTCGTTGCGCTACTGCAGGAGCAGCCGCAGCCGACGATGAAGCGGTCAGCGATGAAACCGTTCCCCCGAAGAGAGACGCCATTGCCGATTCAAAGGTTGGCCCGTACGCCAGCCGATCCTGCAACGCAAGCACGACCAGCCGCAGCTCTGGCATCGGACTGCGCTCTGCTTGCAAGTAAATCGGCTCCGCATAAAGCAGCGCGCGCCCGGTCGGAATTACGAGTAGCGCACCGCGCCGCACGTGCGAGCCTTGCTGATTCCACAGCGTCAGTTGTCCGGAAAGCTGCGCGTTCTGATCGATTCGCGCCTCGATCTGCAGCGGACCGTCGACGAGTTTCGTCTTAGGAAAGTTGTACACCACCGACGTACCGTACTGTGCACCGTCGCTGCGCCCTGCAATCCAGCCAATCAGATTGTTCCGGTTCGCCGGCGTGAAGGGCAAAATCTCCGCGAACTCCTCACCTGTTTCGCCCGGAAGTTTCATCAGCACGAAATTTGGCTGCATCGGTTGAGTTGTTTGTTCCCCGCCCTCGCTCATACCTACCTCGGTGGCGACCGTCCACAGATCCTCGCGGTTGTAGAACGCTTCCGGATCCGTCATGTGATACAGGCCGTAGACTTCCGCCTGGAGCTTAAGCAACAACTCGGGGTAACGCACGTGCTTGCGGAGTCCCGGTGGCATCGCGGCGGCGTCCTTGAACAGATCGGGAAAGATGCGCCGGTAAGCTGCAATGATCGGATCGTCTGTATCAAACACGTAGAACGTGGTCGTGCCATCGTAAGCGTCGATGACCGCCTTCACGCTGTTCCGCATGTAGTTGATGGAGTTGCTGCCGAGACGATAGTGGGTCGAGTAGGGAAAGCTGTCGGAAACCGTGAACGCATCCATGATCCAGGATAGTCGCCCGTCGTCGCCGAGAACGATATAAGCATCCGGATCGTAGGTAAGGAATGGAGCTAGCGTCGCTACGCGATCGCGTATGTTGCGGCGCATCAGCAGTCGGCTGGTGTTGTTCACGTCATCGCTAAACGGCAACTTTGCAAGATCGTTCTGGTCGAACGCGATAATCATGCGGCGCAGAAAGCTGCTGAGGACGATTCCCCCGTTGCCTTCGTACGACGTGAGATTATTGCTCTCGCCTTGCGGATAGTTGAATTCCTTCTGCCGCGTCTTCACGTAGACGTCGGTATTAGTCAATTCGCCGAAATAGATTTCCGGACGCGTCACACTTAGTCCCGGCACCGTGCTCTGCACTGGCATGTTGCTCAGAATCAGTGTAGGCAACCCTTCTCCCGTAAATCCGTTCACCGGATTCATGGTGATGCCATAGCCATGAGTGTAAATGAGCTTCTCGTTGATCCAGTTGCGGCTACTCTCTGGGAGCTTGTCGACGTTTAGCTCGCGCGCGGCCAGCATCACTTCGCGAGTCGTGCCTTCGATATTATATCGATCAATGTCGATGTCTGGAAAATCATAGTAGGTGCGGATTTCCTGAATCTGACGTAGCGTATCTTGCAGCGCACGCCAATCCCACAACCGAATGTTCTGAAGCGTGGCTTGATTATTCGCCGCATCTGCGGCTTCGACCGTCGTCTCGGCAGGAAACTCGCGTTGCGAAACTAGGTTTAATCCGTAAGCCTGCCGCGTCAATTCGGTGTTGAAGATAATGTAGGGTTTCTCGCGAACCAGTTCGTTCGGTTTGACGATGAAGCTGCTGACGTACCAACCAATTGCTTGAAGAGCAAAATAACAGACCGCAGCAGGAACAATCGCCGCGACCAGCCAGCGGCCGCGCGGAAGTCTCGCGGCATTTACGGCGGCTATCACTGCTCCCAGAACAAGGGCGGCGCAGACCACTAACATCCCGGTGAGAGTGATGTGCGCATCAGTGTAGGTAACACCACCGAAGATCGTGTGATCCTCGAGCAAGAGTTCGAACCGGCCGATATATTCACGGATTGCGAGGATCAGCAACAGAAGCGCAAAGGTGATCGACAGTCCGCGCCAAGGTAGCGTGACGTGGCGACTGAGGCGTCCGGCAAGCACACGCGCTCCGCCGGCGATGAGAACAAAAAAGCCGGCGAGCACACAGAGAAGCACGGCGAGCGTGAGCAGCCAGCCGGTGATTAGTTGCCAGGCAGGCAGGGTGAACAAGAAGAAGTTCAGCGGTTTGCCAAAAATCGGGTCTACGAAGGTACCAGCGCCGCGAGGCGCGTACCAAAAGAGAGCTAGCGTCGGCCATTCTGCCATCAGCGCGGCGCCAGTGGCAACAGCAATGGCCAATGACACGCCGAGAGCGATGAGGCGCAACACAGGTTCCACCGGAAGCTTCACCGGCTGTCCGCCGATGAAAATTGTGTGCCCCTCCGGCAAATCGGGGAGATGGGCTCGCTTGAGAGCGAGGAATGATCCGACAAGGATGAGAAATGTGACTGCCGCAAAAACGGCGAAGATCTCCCACTGAAGGTTCAGTGTCTTCCAGAACACCTGCGCATAACCGAGCGACTGGAACCAGAGCAAGTCCACGTAATAGGACAATGCCGCTCGTCCGGCGAAGAAGATAATGGCAAGTGCGACGAGAATAAAGAAGAAGCGACGGCGACGGCGCGGCCGCCCCGAACGCGGCGGCGGCCAGTCAATCGACTGGGGCATTACTCCACTCCGTTTCAACATCCATTTGTTATTCGCATAATACTCCCTTCACTTCCGCAAGTTGCCGCGCAGCTCCCGGGCGTGCCTGCACTCACCCCTTGACTGCCGAGCGAATCTTTGGGATGCCTGAAACCGCAGCCTTCAACGCGCCATCGGTTTCGATCAGCTCCAGAACTTTTCTTGTCATCTCCTCATCAATGTCTGGCGCCTTCCGGAGCTCTACAGGATAACGCACCAGAAGCTCCAAGCCTGAATCGGCAAACTGCAGGCGCGCCTCCGGCCGTGGGGCCTCCACTTGGATGTCGACGCGGCGCTCGATCTCGGTATGCTGCCGTTCGATCTCTTTCTGGTATTTCGAATAGACCGTCTGGACGGCGGCTACCAGCTTTTCCTGCGCCGCCTTGTGATTTCCGTCCGGAACGATCATCACCACGACTTCGTGCCATGCGTACTCGGTTCCAGGAATTTGCTTAAAGAGCGGCGTGCCCGTCTGGAAAAGAACGGAATTCGAGAAGACAACGATGCGTCCCGTAGGATAAAAATCCAATCCGCTACCGCCGAGCTCCATCAGGTACATCCGTACCAGGCCTATATCGACAACGTCGCCGGTGATGCCGGCCACACTGATCCGGTCGCCGACCCGAATGCCATATCGACCGATGATGAAGAAATAGGCGGCAACCGAAAGAAGGACAGCTTGTAATCCAACCGCGATGCCTGCCGTGATAAATCCCGCAAATGTTGCGAGAGAGCTGAACTCGCTGACGAAGCCCAGCGTCAGGACGACCACGATCAAAAACCCGATCACAACGCGGCGCATAACCAGAAATTGTCGCCGGCGCCGCGGGTCACTGATGTAACGGAAAGTAATACGGCGCCACACTTCCGAGAGGACCAGAATCACCGCCAGCGCGAGCAGGATTGCGAATACTCGGACGAGCACGGAGCGAAGAACGTACTTGGATTCGCGGGCGATCGAGTTGCGCCACTCCTCGAAGTTCGTCTTGCTGTCATTCAGCACGATGATTTCCTGGCTCAGCGGAAGAAGAGCGCCAGACACCTGTTTGAAGCGCTCGGTCAGTTCCCGGAAATTTTGCCTCTCCGCCTGAAGCTGTTGCGGATCAGTGGCGGGGGACTGGTTGGCCATCGTCTGACTTTCCTGAATAGTCGCCTTGAGTGCATCTCGGAGCGGAGCGCGTACCCGGTCCGCAGTTTCACGAGCATTGTCGGTTTCCTCGCCGATTCCGTCGAGTTGGTGCATGGCGCTCATGTAGTCATACAGCATGATCGCTTCGCTGATCAGACCGCCAGAGCTGGCTAGAGACGGTTTCGCCGGCGTGGGTGTCCCGGTAGTTTTCTTTGAGGTTGCGTTCGAAGCCAGAACTTCAGGAATCGATCGTGCGAGCTGATTGATGCTGCCTTCCAAGCCCCCAGAAATCTCGCCGTTGCTTTCCACGAAGGTCGCCATTTTTTGAATGGCCTCGAGGAGAGCCTTTTGCACATCCAATTCGCCCTGAAGGGCATCTCGCTGTGAAATCAGATTGCCTCGGCGGGCGGCTGGAGCTTTCGCGATTTGCGAGTTTAGCGCTGCGATCTGCGACTGCAATTGATCGATCTGGGATGAAGTCCTGGCCTCCATCTGGGCCAGATTCTGCTGTTGGGTCGTCGCGCCGGATTGCGGGTTAGCACCATTGTTCTTCTGCTGGGCCGCAATTAGTGCGGCCTCGGCCTTTGCGGATTGAAATGCCAGCCGCACGGCCTCAGCCGCGAGACTTTGTGTGTTGTCCTGATAAATGGCATCGCTGGGGAGTCCCACCGTCTGAATGCCGGTAGTGGAATGACGGTACAAACTGATGAGCTGGTTCAAGTGATGCAGCGCGGCTTGGCCGTCGAGTTGAACCGGGGGCAAGAGATTGTGTGATGGTTGCGCGCCTTGTTGTACCGGAGCTTTCGGCGGTTGGGATTGTTTCGAATCTTGCGCCAACAACGCCAACACACCAATCAAGGATAGTGTGGCAACTCCACAGATGCGGTTGCCGATGCGACGCAGGGGCGCGATCGGATGATGCTTGAAAGGTTCTCTCATATTGTTGCGTTTGGCAGTCATTGATTAGTACCGAGGATTAGCGCTCAAGACGTCCAGTTGGCCTGTGTGGAGTCAAGAACTTCAGGGAGCGAAGTCCTGAACACGCCCGCTCACCAACCTCCCTCGGTGCCAGACGGCAACGATGTTACGAGTGTCTTTGATTTGCACGGCGGGATTTTCACCGACCACGATCAGATCCCCCAATCTCCCCGGCGCCAACACACCGCGGTCGTCAAGATGAAGCAACGCTGCGGCTTTCGCGGTGGCAAGGCTGATCGCCTGCAACGGACTCAGGCCTGCATCCACAAGCAACTCCAATTCCCTGTGCTCTGCAAAGCCCGGTATGCGGACGGCCACTGCGCCGGAGTCTGTTCCGAATCCGATGTTCACGCCCGCATCGTAGAGAGTCTTCAGATTGCGCTCGTTCGTGGCGACGGATGCTTTGGCAGTTTCGACTTGCCTCTGATTACTCAGCGTTTTTTCCCGCCAGCCAGGATCATGGAACTCGGCGGCCAGCAGCGGCTGTAGCGCGTGGACAAGAAATGGATCGTTAAGCCATTCCACCTTCTCGGCGTAAATGTAACTGGACTCATCCAGACCCATGGTGGGAATGTACCAAACGGAATGAGCCTTCATTAGATTGACAAAGTCCGCATCCACCGGCTGATCGCGGACTCCATGCGCGATGATGTCTACTTCGTTATTCACTAGCGATTTCGCATCGGAAAGGTAGTAAATATGGGCCGCGACGCGTAATCCCAGACGGTGCGCTTCCTTAATGGCCGCGCCGTATACTTCCGGCGACATCTTGACCCGCAGGCTGCCGTGGAAGTCGTCAATCCATATCTTAATGAGGTCTGGTTTCCGGGTCGCCATCTCGTCAACAGCCTGAACTGCCTGCTGTGGCGTTGAGACACGGTAGAGATGACGGTCTCCCGAGTCGAGCGGCGGAAATGGCGGTGCACCATCTGGAATCCCGATTCCCCGGTCCGCGCCAAGAAGATCGGCGCCCGGTAGCAAGCCCGAATGGAGTTGCGGCCGCAGCTCGTAGAATAAATCGGTATTCAAACCGAGGGCCATCACTGTTGTTACGCCGTAAGCCTCATATTGCCGCAGCTGACGCAAAATGTTTGCCTGATTGTAATTCTGCAGTCCGGTGCCAGTTCCATCGATCTGCCCGACGTGCGAATGGTCTGAGATAAGCCCCGGTAAAACTGTCTTACCCTTGTACTCGATGACTCGTGCAGATTTTGGCCAGTGCGCTTTATCGACGGGACTGACAGAAACGATGCGGTCTCCTTCGATCACGATCGCGGCGTGCTCCAATGGCTGCCCGCCCAGTCCATCAATCACACGAAGATCCTTCAAGACAACGGTCTCAACTGCGCCCTGGGATTGCGAATTGGCCGGCCGCACGCAGACTGCCGGGATCGCGAGAAAACCGAGAATGGCGAGATAGTAGCCAGCAATCTCCGTTTTTATCATTTCGGACCTAACCAGGAGTTACTTCATTGAAGTGTGCTCTTGCTAGATGTAGATTAGTCTGTCCCAGTTGCCGCAGCATGACCCATTGAAGAATCGATTGAATCAGACACTATCGGTACCTTCAGCATTGTCATCCGATTACGGCTAGGATAGTGATTCGCGCGATAATTTGAAAGCTCGATGCGTATGGTTCCACTGCAGCCAGACTCGTACAACGACTGAAACCCTGTGGAGGTTAGCAATGAGGCGTCTACTCTGTGCCGTTCTGATTTTATTCGCGGCCATAATCAGTAGTGCTCAGACTCAGAGCGGTTCCGAAACTCCGGCGTACAAGAATCCCAGTCTACCGGTCGAGAAACGAGTTCAAGATCTGCTGAGCCGCATGACGTTGCAGGAGAAAGTTGCGATGTTGAGTGGCGCTGACTGGATGCAGAGTGTTCCGAACGAACGGCTCGGCATTCCTTCGATAAAAATGGCCGATGGCCCGCTCGGCATACGATCGTGGGCGGGACCTTCCTCCGAAATGAGCGCGGAGTTTGCCAAGACAAAAGTCACCACGACCGCCTTCCCCGCGGGAGTGGCCATGGCCGCAACCTGGGATACCGAACTGGTCGAAAGCGAGGGCCAGGCGATCGGGCAAGAGGTGAAAGCTCTAGGACGAGACATGATTCTGGGCCCGACCGTCAACATTAACCGCACTCCTCTTTGGGGGAGAAATTTCGAAGGGTATGGGGAAGATCCATATCTTACGAGCCGTCTTGCGCTGGCTTACATCAAGGGAGTTCAAGGCGAGGGCGTGATCGCAACCGTCAAACATTTTGCCGCGAACAATCAGGAGTTCGAACGGCACCGGATCAATGCAATCGTTGACGAGCGTGCTTTGAACGAAATTTATTTCCCCGCCTTCAAAGCCGCGGTGGAGGAAGGGGGAGTCTGGTCCGTGATGTCTGCTTACAACAAGCTCAACGGAACATACTGTGCAGAGAACCCTTTCCTGCTAAAAGATGTGCTGCAAAAGGAATGGAGTTTCAAAGGCTTCGTCGTTTCCGACTGGGGGAGCACCTACAGCACCGCGGACACGGTGAATGCTGGTATGGATTTGGAGATGCCCGGCGGTCCGCCTATGAAAGACTGGCTGAAAAAGCCGGAGACGCAGGCGGCAGGCAACGGAGGAGGATGGCTGGTTCCAGAGAAAGTGCTTCCGGAAATATCAGCCGGGAAAATCTCGACGGCCACGGTTGATGACAACGTAGGCCGCATGCTGCGCGTGTTGTTTATGAGCGGACAATTTGACAAGCCTCACACGGCGACCGGCGAAATCGATACACCTGAACAGCGGGACGTGGCGCGTAAGGCGGCGACAGAAAGCATCGTTCTACTCAAGAACGACGGTGATTTACTTCCACTAGATCCGTCGAAAATCCACTCCCTCGTTGTTATCGGCCCCAACGCTGCCGTAGCGAGGACCGGTGGCGGCGGGAGTTCGCTGGTCACTCCAAAATATTCGGTCGCTCCTCTGAAGGGGATTCAGGATCGTGCCGGTGGGCGCCTGCGAGTGAGTTATGCGTTGGGCGTGAGCATGGAGGGCGAGGATCCGAGCAAAGATACTCCGGCCGCAAGAGAGCAACTCAAAAAGGAAGCCGCCGATGCCGCTTCGAAAGCGGACGCTGCCGTCGTCGTCGTGGGAAGGTATGCGAAACTTGAGTCAGAGGATTTCGATATCAAATCGCTCGATCTGCCTGCCGGACAGGACGCTCTGATCGAGGCCGTAGGCAAAGCAAATAAAAACACGATCGTAGTGATCAACGCCGGCGGACCGATCGTTATGTCGAAGTGGATCGCGCAGGTTCCCGCGATTCTGGATATGTGGTATGGCGGCCAGGAAGGGGGGAATGCCATCGCGGCTGTTCTGTTTGGTGATGCGGATCCCTCAGGAAAGCTGCCGGTTTCTTTTGTGAAAGAGTGGAAGGATTCTCCCGCATACGGGCATTATCCGGGCAAGAACTTGCAGGTCGATTATGCCGAAGGCATTTATGTGGGCTACAGATATTTCGACAAGAGGAAGATAGAACCACTCTTTCCCTTTGGTTACGGTCTCTCCTATACGAAGTTCGATTACAGCGATCTGAAGATTTCGCCGGGTCAGACATCAGGCGCGCCGGTAGAGGTGACCCTTTCGGTTCGAAATAGCGGGTCGCGCGCGGGCGCCGAGGTGGTGGAACTCTACGTGCACGATGGACACTCCAGCGTGGATCGCCCGGTGCAGGAACTAAAAGGCTTTCAGCGGATTACTCTGTCGCCGGGAGAGTCGAAGGATGTCCATTTCAAGCTTGACCGGAGCGCGATCGCTTTCTATAGCACGGCGAAGAAAGACTGGGTGACCGAGCCGGGACGGTTCGACGTGCTGGTTGGATCTTCTTCCCGAGACATCCGCGCGAAGGCTTCATTCGTCTTGAACCCGTGAGATCGCCCAACTCTCGTCGGCTAATGGTTGCTGGACGGACTCTTGGTAGTCACTGTGTGCATTGAGACTCTACCTATGAAGAACACTCTACGATGGGTCGCGCTGTGGGTTCTTTGTTGCCTTCCGTGCGTGCCAGCTTGCGCGCAGATGTCTCCCCACGCTGCGGATGGAGACGGCTCTGCCTGGTGGCAGCATGCAGTTTTTTACGAGATTTATCCTCGCAGCTTCGCCGACAGCAACAATGACGGCGTTGGCGATCTGCGGGGGATTGCTTCGAAGTTGGATTACTTGAAAGACCTCGGCGTCGATGCCATCTGGATTTCGCCCTGCTTCCCTTCGCCGCAGGTAGATTTCGGTTACGACGTTTCAGATTACGAAAACATTGACCCGATGTACGGAACGTTGGCCGACTTTGATTACCTGGCAGGTGAGGCGAAGAAGCGGAACATCCACATCATTCTCGATTTCGTGGTGAATCACACCTCGGACCAGCACAAATGGTTCCTGGATTCGAAGTCGTCGCGCACATCGCCTTATCGCGATTGGTATATCTGGCGAGATGGAAGAGGACCGGGACAGCCTCCCAACAATTGGGTATCGACCTTTGGAGGATCGGCCTGGAAATTCGATCCCACCACCCTTCAGTACTACTACCATTTTTTCTATCCTGAGCAGCCGGATCTCAACTGGCGTAATCCGGCTGTGAAAGATGCCATGTTCGATGTAACGCGCTGGTGGTACAAGCGTGGGGTTACGGGCTTCCGTCTTGATGCGGTGGATACGCTTTTTGAAGACCCGAATCTGCGCGACAATCCGATCCTAAAACCAGGTAAGAATGCTTTTGGTGATCCCTTTGAGCAGAACAAATACAATGGGAAACTGCCCGAAGTTCACGATATCCTTCGCGGACTGCGCCAAGTGGCGAATGAATATGATGCGGTATTGATCGGCGAGACATGGACCTCTGACGTAGCCGAACTCAACCGGTATTACGGCAAGGGCAATGACGAATTGCAGTTGCCCATGGATTTTCTTTTCACCATGGTCAACAAACTCTCGCCCGGGGAATTCCGCAAGCAGATCGCCGCGGTGGACGCCGCGTCCGGCTGGCCAACGTTCGTTATTAGCAATCACGACATCGCGCGCTCCTATGATCGCTACGGCGACGGCAAGCACAACGACCAGATTGCGAAACTGATGGCGGCGCTCTATCTCACTTTGCGTGGAACTCCGATTATGTATTACGGAGAAGAGATTGGCATGAAAACAACGCTGCCGGCACGTCGGGAGGATGTAAAGGATCCAATCGGTCGCAAGGGATGGCCGAAAGAAAAAGGACGAGACGGCGAGCGCACCCCCATGCAATGGGATGACAGCGAAAATGCCGGCTTCACCAAAGGAACCCCATGGCTGCCGGTTCCTCCGACCTACAAGACACACAACGTGGCGGATGAGTCGAAAGATCCGGATTCGGTACTAGAGTTCTACAAGGCGGTGCTTAAGCTTCGTCACACGAATAGCGCTCTGCTCAACGGAAGCTACGAAGCAATCGACGAAAGCAATGCGAATGTGCTTTCGTATTTGCGCGTGTATAAGGATCGGGCTGTCGTCGTCTCACTAAATATGTCTGATACGCCGCAGAACATAAAGCTTGAGCTCAAGCCTAACGGCTTCGCGTCTGCCAGCGCTTTACTGGTGACCGGAAAATCAGCAGCCAAAGGAGACCAAGTCTCGCTCGAGCCTTACGGAGTGTTTATAGGCGAGGTTAGCAAGTAACGGTCAGCGGGCGGGGAATACTATGCTAGAGGGATAGCGACTATTCTCCGAGGTTCGCGTTAAGTGATTCCGCATGAGCCGTAAGGCATGTGTCATCGGTGCTGGGCCGAACGGCCTGGCGGCGGCCATCGTTCTGGCCCACGCCGGCATGCAAGTGGATGTGTTCGAGGCCCAGTCGACTCCGGGCGGTGGAGCTCGCACGCTGGAGTTGACCTTGCCAGGCTTTCGGCATGACTTTGGATCAGCCGTCTATCCGCTCGGTGCAGGTTCGCCATTCTTCTCCTCGCTACCTCTCGCCAACCATGGGTTGGAGTGGATTCACTCGCCCGCCGCCCTGGCCCATCCCCTCGATGACGGAACAGTGGTCATGTTGGACCGTGACCTCGCCGAAGCACGACGGTCTCTTGGGAGTGACGGATTGGCGTGGGACCGCCTGATGGGGCCGTTTGTCAGGCAATGGACTGAATTTGCTCCAGAGGTTCTGCGTCCGGTTCCGTTCATCCCCAGGCATCCGTGGCTGATGGCGCGCTTTGGAGCGCTCGCGCTGCAGTCAGCCACAGCCGTTGCTCATCGATTCCGGAGCCCACGAACTCGGGCTTTATTCGCGGGCTTGGCCGCTCATTCCTTCCTCAGTCTGGACGAACCGTTGAGCGCGGGGGTTGCAATTCTGATGGCGGTGCCTGCGCACGTTGTGGGTTGGCCGATTCCTCGCGGTGGCGCAGAGTCCATCACTGATGCCCTATGCGGGCTTCTCTCGACCTTCGGAAGTAGCGTAAACACTTCATCACCGGTCGAGAATCTGTCGGCATTGCCGGGCTACGACCTGACTCTCTGCGATCTGACTCCTCTCCAACTTCTCAAGATTGGTGGCCAGAGATTATCTGACAGCTACAAGCGGCAGCTGGGAAGATACCGTTATGGCGCTGGTGCTTTCAAAGTCGATTACGCGATGAACGCACCCATCCCGTGGAGAGCTAAGGATTGTTTGCGGGCGGCGGCGGTGCATCTCGGCGGGAGCTTCGAAGAGATTGCCGTTTCGGAAAAAGCTGTCCGAAACGGCCAGCACCCTGATCAACCGTTTGTTCTGTTAGCCCAACCCAGTCTGTTCGATAGCTCGCGAGCTCCGGCGGGCAAACATACGGCCTGGGCTTATTGCCACGTGCCGAATGGCTCCAGAGTAAACATGCTTGAAAAACTGGAAAATCAGATTGAGCGTTTTGCTCCTGGCTTTCGCGAATGTATTTTGGCGCGGCGTGTCCTTTCTCCGGCAGATCTGGAGAGCATGGACGCGAACCTGGTGGGCGGCGATATCGGAGGCGGCGTTCTGGACATTCGCCAGTTTCTGTTTCGCCCAACATGGCGGCATTACCGTACATCGGCGCGCGACATCTACATTTGCTCCGCTTCTACTCCTCCCGGCGGAGGAGTGCACGGCATGTGTGGGTATCATGCGGCGAGGGCGGCGTTGTCGAGGTTGAAGGGATGACCAGGCGGCAAGAACCCGATCGCTGCTAGCCCTCATTCGCGAGGACTAGCTGTCGGCCATTCGATGGCACGGATGACGCCATCTGGTTCACGTTCCAGCGTGGGAGCATAGAGTCCAATAAATTGCCGGCGCCACCAAAGACCTGTAGCCCGTTTTTCAGACATGGTCGTGAACCAATATTGCCAGAGCACAGCGCGTACCTTTTGCGGCGGTTTGTTCGGAAAAGGATTGGCTTTAAACAGTCTCAGAACATCGATGTCGTTGGTTAGCAGACAGACTTCAGTTCTGGGAACAATCGGATAGTCTTGCCAGGAGCCTAAAGAGGCAAACCATAAATTCCAATCGAATCTCGGCTGATAGGGCGCATAAATTCCGGGCGGTTCGCTCGGATCCTGCGGCTTGTAGCGGAACGGGTATGGCACCCAGGTCTGGCCATCCTCCGAACCTTGGAATTCGATCTCATAACGGCCTCGCGTCATGATGCCGAAAAGGCCGTAACGATTGGCGATCCGGAATGGCTCCAGCATCGCCACCGGCGCCGTTGGCAGCGGGACAGCGTAGAACATCCAGATCAACTGTGCCGTGGTGGCGTACAAAATCCAAGCCAGAACTATGCCGGTCAGAGTAAGTCGTAGAGTTTTGAGGCGGCCACGCAACTCCGCCGCGTCCTGTTCTTTTTTTTGGTCAGGCCGCGTGCCGAGAGGTTTCTTCCACCCTTGGGGCAAGAAATGCCGCAAAAAGCGATCATCTAGCAAGAGAAATCCCAGCGTCAGAACCAGGTAATTCAGAAATGTGTAGTTAGCGGTGAGAATGATACCCACTTCCCAGGGAGTGACAATAAAGAAGCACACGATACGCCAGCGCCGGGGAAGAAATAACATCCAAACCAGAACCAACTCCAGTGCAAGAGTGGCGAAGACAGAAGCTGCATGAAACCAGTGCGGCAGATGTTGCACGTACCAGCCGATCCATGTGGGCAGCGGACCGTTTTGATAATATTCATCCATCGCCGTAAAGTTGCGCCATTCAGGATCTCCACCGGCGATCTTCGCGACCCCGGATTCGAAGTAGATGCGAAACCACTCCCATTGCAGCAAGAACAGACTGGCGCGTGAGGGTGGCGATGCCATTCCGATCCCAGGACGGAATCCGGGCGGAGCAAAGAAAAGCGCGATGAAGCCCGCTTCGAGCAACATCCCATCCGATTGATAACCGGAAAAGTCCTGCGCCGCGCTCACAAACGAAAGAAAGCACAGGAGGCAGATCCCCAGCATTCCCCGCGGCCATACATTCAAGATCACCAGCACCGACGCGGCCATCCCCACCCAGCACAGAAGCGTCAGCGCATATGAACTGCTAGAAAGCCAAAGCAACGTTGGCGCAAACCATATGCCGCGGCTGTATCCGATAGAATGCTCTATTGCTTTTAGATATTGGCTTGCCGACAAAATCCCGTCTGGGCCGATCAGCCCACGGATCTGAAAGATGAGGGAGAAGAATGCGGAAAAATAAATGCCGCCGACCGCCCGTAAGAAGAGCCAGCGCGGAGCGAGGTGGTCATAGGCACCATGCGCCGAATCGAACAGCCGGGGGATGGCCCGAAGCCACTTCATGAGCCTCGAGCCATTATAGTGGCGAAAGAAATGTGTCCGCGAAATGCCCGTAACTAGACCTCGGATGGCACTTACGTAATCTTCTATTAGTAACCACTACCGCTCCATACTGATTCCTGACTATGGACAGCCTCCCCCAAACCAGCCCGCCGTGGCGTGTCCCACGCGCATATCTTGAAGGCACCACTCCCGCCGTGCTTCGGTTCCCAAACGGCCAGCGCGTCGGAGCTAACATTCAAGTGATTTCTCTGACCGGTGGCCTACTCTCGCTTTCTCAGCCCGTTGTCCAGGGATCGCGAGTCAAGTTGATGTTCCTGACGGGAACCGGCTCCGTCCTTGGCGGAGCGGAAATGCTGTGCCCGGTCAAAAATTCGATGCAGCCCTTCCGCTTCGTTTCGCTCGCGGAGGACGATCACCGCCGTCTGGGAGCGCTGATCTGGGACCAGTCCAATCAGAATAGATTCGAGCAGGATTGGATCGAGAAACTTCGGACAGCATCGGAACAGGTCAAGGAGGACCGACCGGGGCGATTCAAGCTGGCAAGAGCGGTCGGTCTACTCACGATCGGCGTGGCCGCCGCCGCGGCTTACCTGCTGCACTTCGGTTTGCTGAAATAGATCGGTTAGATGACATCCCTTCGAGATGAGCCTGCTCAACACTCGCCGATGGCCCCGATATCACGTACATCTACCTGTCGTCATCGCGGCCAAACCCGCGGCCACCGAGATTGTTGTGCCCGGATTGGTTTGTGAGTTAAGCCGCGCCGGCATGGAACTCTACGGTGGGGTCAATCTGCAGCCGGGCGAAGTGATGGAGGTCGAGTTCCAGACATCGGGCAGACTCCAGATTGCCGGCGTGGTTCGCAATCGCTCAGGCTTTTGTTTCGGACTTGAATTCTGCGAAGTGCAGACAGAACCAGAAGAAGCGCCCGATCTCCAGTCTCTCATCGTGGCCAGGCACGAAGCCTACCTGGAGGAAGTCCAACAAAAAATCAACCAGTCGCTGCGGGCGGTGCTTCAGATCAGGAAGTGTCGTAAGGAAATTGAAGTCTTAGCCAACGCTTTAGACGAACGCCTGAAGCAGAGGGAGAAATAGTCTTCTGCGATTTCCACGGCGGCCCGCCCCGCGCAGGCCCCAACCAGTTCTATCTGACTACATTATCTCGCGCCGTCCCTTCTGAGACTTCTCTCACATATCGGGTAAGCACATGCGCAAGACCCTCGAATTGCATCGCGAACTACATCCAGATGGTCTCCTTGTACGATCTCGATTTCGAATTCATCTGCCAGTCTCCGAATTCGGATTCCCTGGAAAGTGAGAGTTGACCTCGCTTGCGGCAGAAGATTGCAACCTGCTTCTATCAACATCGCCTAAGGCGCGCCGAGCATCAGATGACTTGCGAGAAGCGGAGGAGAACGTTGAAATGAGCTCGGATTAGGTTTGCGCGAGTTTCGGATACGAGAGCCTTTTTGCTATGCTCACCAAAGCAAAGATCGTTCGGACGAGCACGCATTTGAGATATTTGAATTCCAGAACAGCATCAACGAGCCCCAGACTCGGTCTTGCAATCAAAGTTCTTGGCGGCCAGAGTGAGGCCTTATTAGTCCCGCGAGCTCCCTTCGTCTCAGGCGCGCGAGGCACCGAATGATTTCTTCGGTCCGCTACGCACCATTCCCAACGCGGTAAGAGCGAACTGCACCTTGTTGCTGCAAAAGGTGCCATAGGCAAAACTAAGAACTTCCCCAAAAACCATTTTGGGCTTACCGCCCGTGGTTGGCGCCGTAGTCGCCATAGTGGGTTTAGATGCTCCTCACCTAAAGACGCAACTGAGAATTTTCCACACTGTGGCATCTCCACGAGGATAGTCGTGCCCGTGAAGCCGGCCCGCAAACCTGTCCAGGTCGTAGGTTTCGGCGACGCCGACCTGTCCAATGTCTCCCTTTCGTGTGCGTGGGGTTCCGCGTGACCGAATTCCCTGCGAACAGGGAAAAATACAGGCATTGCCATTTCTCGGGACGTCGTAATGACGCACCTTTCCTTGATATGGTTCTCGTTCGACTGGATTTATTGGACTGAAGTTATTCAAGCAAACAGGGATTTTCATCGAGATATCAGGGAATTCAATCGCCTCATGCGGTCGGAACAGCAGGATCCGCCGAATTCCGCGCAAGTACAGTTCGTGCTGCCGGATTCACCCCCAATTAGGTCGTGAGCTGCACGTTGGCCTCGACCACCCGACCACGATCTTTGCTTCCTCGTCACAATCCTGGACTGAGGCGCTAACCTTTGCCCGGTACGGTACCTGGGGTCGATCCGCCCCAAGCCGAGCCAACGTCGCACGCGCGGGTATCAAATCCGGTAAAGTTCCTAAATCCGGGAACGACAAGTCGTCGGAGAACGAGGGCTATGCGGATGTTTTCCTGGTCGCTGTCGCGGACCCAGGGAGCACTTCGAGCGCGGTGTGGGCTCGATGCCAAGCCGCATCAAGGTCGCGGCGATCAAGTGCGACCAGCGCGCTTGCAGTTTCAAGGATCGCGTCCGCCTGACCTGACAGCGCTTGGCGGCAACCGTCCGGAAGTCGCGGTGCCAGTCGTCGGATCGCCTCGAGCTGGCGGATCAGAACGGCGGGCGTCGTCGTCGAAGCCTGACGGATCTGATCGAACGCGAGCTTGGCGAGGCGCTCCAGTCGCACCGGCGGCATCCACACCCGCAGCCGGCTGCCAGTATCGTACCAGTTCCCTTCGAGCGGCGGCCGCTCGGCCAGCGTGAGCAGCGCGTCGGCGAGCCAGTCGACGCACGCGACGCCGGTGTACGTATCGTTGACCGCTGGCGACAGCGCACGGATCGCGATCTCAACCACCTGTGCGATACCGAACTCGCTATCCTGGGTGAGCGTGCGGTGACGGCCGATGTGAACTCCCCGATCAATCGCGGCTTCGAGCGCAGGGACGTTGCCCGCCGGCACGATTGCTGCGAGCGGCTCGCCGCGGAGCACGAACTGGCCCGGGCGGAACCTCAGGACGATCAGTGCGTCCGCTGCGCGTGCAGACGCGACCAGCGCACCGTGATCGACATGCTGCAAGTATCCGCTCTTCGTGCACGACACAATCACGCCGCTATCAGCTTGGCGAAGAATCGCGGCGTCATCGGGCGCCGCGCCGGTGCCCTCGCCGGGGCCCGAGACGTGGGCGCCGCCGGCCGCGACGTACAAGTCGTCGACGATCGCACCGATCATGTCGGGGTTCTGGATCGATTTCGCAACCCGATGGCTGTAGTAGACGAGGAATCCGAAACTGAGCACGACGAGCATCCAGGCCATGATCAGCGAGATTTGAGGGATGAACGTCGACTGCGGATCCTGATGCGTGACGAGGAAGACGAGGCAGATGTACACGAACGTGCCCATGAAGGTGCCGATCGTGACCTGGGTAACCCAGTCCTGCAGGAACCGGTAGAGCAGGCGCGGGCCAAACAGCGTCGAGACCATCGACAGCACGAGCAGCGCGACCGAGAAAATCAGCTGCTCTCTCCCGGCAAACTTGGCGAGTAATTCAACGGTCTATCTTCCCAAGAGCAATCGTTCCAGTACTGGACCGAGGGCCAAGGCAGGAAGATAGCTCAGAGCAACCGTTACTATCAAGCAAGTCGTGAGTAGCACTCCAAAGACAAAAGAATGCGTCGGGAGAGTTCCCGACGAGGAAGGCGTGCTCCGCTGACGACCAAATAGAGCGGCAAACGCCAATGCAGGAATCGCCAAGCCGAACCTACCCACCATCATCGCTAACGCCGTGGTGAGGTTGTAAAAGGGAGTGTTGGCATTCAGACTGGCGAAGCTTTGGCCATTGTTGGCGAAGCAGGAAGTGTAGGCAAACAAAATCTCGGTGAAACCATGCGGGCCGGTGTTGACCGTGAGCCCGGAGAGTCCCATTCTCGTGCTCACCGCAATCGCGGTGAGTGGCAGGACGACCAGCGGCGCGGCCAATGCGTAGAGCATGATCATTTTGTTCTCCGCGGGCCCAATTTTCTTCCCGAGAAATTCAGGTGTACGCCCAACCATGAGTCCCGCCAGAAACACGGCGATCGCAGCCGCCATGACTATGCTGTAAAGACCAGTTCCCAGTCCTCCGAATACGAGTTCTCCGAGCAGCATGTTCACTAGCAACACCATGCCGCCGAGCGAGGTGTAGCTGTCGTCCATTGAGTTGCTTGATCCCGTGGCCGTGTTTGACGTGACCACGGCTGTAAGCGTCGAAGCCCCGATGCCGAAGCGCACCTCCTTGCCTTCCATGTTCCCACCAGACTGGAGGCGGCCATTTCTGAAACCCACATTCGCGATGTGAGGAATCCCGCGTTGTTCAAAGTGATGTACGAAGACTAGCCCGGAGACGAAGAGAAGCAGCATCACGCCATAGAGAAGCCATCCCTGTCGAGGCTGGCCCACCATCCGGCCGAAGGTGTTCGTGAATGCTGCAGGCAGGAGAACGATCGCCAGCATTTCGAGAAAGTTCGTAAGCGGCGAGGGGTTCTCATAGGGATGAGCCCCATTTGCATTAAAGAAACCGCCGCCGTTCGTGCCGAGATTCTTGATGATCTCCAGCGCAGCCACCGGACCCTGCGGTATAACCTGACGCGTACCTTCGACGGTCGTGGCGATCGCGTACTGGTGGAAGTTCATGGGAACGCCCTGCCACACGAGCAGCAGGGCGCCGATCAATGCTCCCGGCAATAGGACCCACAGCAGGGAGCGTGTCAGATCAACCCAAAAGTTGCCCAGCGTATCGGAGCATTGCCTGGCAAGGCCACGAATGAAGGCTACTCCCACCGCTAGCCCCGCTGCACCGGCCAGGAAGTTCTGGGCGCAGAGTCCCACCATCTGACTGAAGTAGCTCATGGTGTTCTCGCCGGCGTAGGCCTGCCACGTAGAAGTCGTCGAGAAGCTGATCGCCGTATTGAGAGCCAAATCTCGTGATAACGGCGTAGTGTGGTACTGCGGAAAGAACCAGGGAAGAAATCGCTGCATTCTGAGAATGGAATACAACAAGAGTGTGCCGGCAAAGCCAAAGAGCACGAAACATGTCGCATACTCCTTGCCCGTCATCTCCAGATTGGGATCAACAGAAGTGATGCGATAGAGCAGCCGTTCAACAGGAAGACAGACACGATCAAGTATCGTTCGCTTCTGGGAAAAAACCCGTTCCATGTACCCGCCCAGAGGCTTAACAAGGACGGTGACGATGGCCACAAACGTCACGTATTGAATTGCGCTATAGAAATCCACCAGCCCTACTCAGCAGTAGACCGACCCAGGCGCCGTCAAAAGTAATTACCAGGTTCCGGAACGCATTACTTCCCTCATCGGCCTGCTTGAAGCATTCTAGTGCCGCGTCGGTAGGTTTGTAAGTAAACAGGTTTACCGGGAACCTAGCCTAGCGACGGATCGCCTGAAAGCGGAACGAATAGCCGATCCCGACGAGGTGATCCACCGCAGCCGACGACAAACCGACTCCGACATGAAAGTCAATCTGTTGCTGCTTGGTAATCTTTAGAGCTGTTCCAAAATGCAGCAAGTGCCGTGGCCCGCCAACTTCCGGAAAGTCACCCGCATACTCGACAAACGCATCCCAAGGTTTCGTGAATTGCCGATCGAACAGGAACGTGGATTCGCCCGTCAGATTCCGCGAGCGGCCCTGAGTAGGCCAGTAGACTGAGAGCATACCGGCCGCCGTCCAGTTGGCGGACAACGCACGCGACCAGGGTAGCTGCAGTCCCGGATCGTACCCGCCGCTGGAAACAGCGTTGGCGCCGGTCGGGAAACTGAGGAACAGGATCGCGGATACATCGAACTTACCCACTGTGGGACCGAGTTGTTCTTTTACTCCGAAGGCAAAGTCGCCGAATCCCGAGCCGGGCCCGCCGCCAAGGGTGAGGTCGTAGAAATAGTCCGGCACCGTGAAACGCAACTCAGTCCTCTTGGCGACACCAAAACGTACTAAGCTCTCTGGGCCGCCTAAGACGGCCTGCCCCTGGCTGCTAGTTTCAAGGAAACCGTTCTCCGCCTGAAGGCTGCCGGCGGGAACGACCACGCTGGAGTTTGTAACTGCCGGCCGATCGGTTGCGATTGGTCCCGAAGCATCACCACTTAGGGACTGATTTTGACCATGCAATGGCATGCGGCCCGCCAAGATGAAAGCCATTAGCGCGGCGGACGTATGAGCGAGGATGGGGCGAATGGGCAGTCCCGTATTGTCCTCGCAAGCACAGTAGCACACAGGGTTTATTTGCCAACGTTTACGACATGGCTTACACGCAATTTCGATTGAGTCAGTTCCTTCGCGTCCAACTGCCCTTTCTTCTCCTTATCGAGTCTGTCGAACTCTGCTTCCATGAACTTCATCCACTCTTGCTTGGAGATTTTGCCGCTCTTGTCGGTATGCATGAGAAGGAGCAATTGCGTGACCTCATTCTCTCCCAGCGCGAGCTTATCCTGCGGCTTGGGAACCGCTGCCTTTTGTGCGACCGCGATCCCAAGGTTGGCACAGGTAGTGACCAGCACTACGATGGCCAGGATGATCCGTACGATGTTGCTTCGCGTCAACATGGTTGATCTCCTACGATGTCTTGTTCCAATCCGTTATCACTCAGCGCGAATCACGGGCTTTCCCCGCTCCGGCAGGTTCAGCGGTGGTATCTTCATCAGAACCGAGGGGCAGCCGCACCCAGTAGCCGAACAAACGAGGCGCACACTCCTTGCATAGCGCTACCAGAAATCGCCGCCGAAAACGGTCGTTGCGGTTTTGATTAATGTGTGGGCCCCAGACTCGGATCCCCCAGCACCGGATGGGGAATGCCCGGAATCACTATGCTCGGATGATTAAGGACCAAAGGTCATAAACTTCGAATAAAGCAATCATAAGTTGTTCGTAAAGATCGACACTCCATTAAATTGTCCGCTGTGCTAAGGAGTCAGGGCCTCAGGGCGAGTGCCTCGCCGAAATATCGACGATCCGTGGGTGAGTAATGCGATTCGTCGGATTAGAAAAGCTCGATGGCTGCGGCATGGCCCGAAGCAGAAGCGAGTCGACCATCCCGTGTAACTAGTGCAGCTCCGAATTTTTCGGCAAGCACAATGTAGGCAGCATCGTAGGCAGAAAGCTTGTTACGCAGAAATTGGGGGCACGAGATGAGGATACCGAGTCATACGAAGATCCAGCAGATCGCGGATCGCCTCGTTAGCACAAGGTACCGGGACCACCCGTTGCGATGCCAGACGCCTTAGTACCTGCGTGACCTCGGAGATCTAGGAGGTGAGGCGCGTGTAGCGTTTCGTTACGCGAATAAATTCACTTCTCGATGCCCTGCCCCGCAGATGTCTGAAAGAAGCCAGTCCACGGTGGCAGACGCATCCAGGACGATCATCGCGCCTGGCGCTCTTCTCGCAGCAGGCAAGCGGTATCGATCTGCGCTGAAACCGGCTGACGTTTGTGCAACCGCTCGCGCAATTCTGCGAGTGTCGGCCTCTCCGCGATTTCCTTGATCTCCGCTAACAGATAGTCCGAAAGCGACATGCCTGCCATGGCAGCGCGAGCTTTCAGGCCACGATGTAGGGCATCGGGTACATTGCGAAGCTGAATCATCTTTGACATGGGTGCTAGAGGCATCAGTACGCGCCATTATATCGTGCCAGGCCGATGGTGGCGTCCCGCCTGGGCGCACTTATTCCTGAGGCACCGCACAGTTCAGCAGCGCCTTGTCGGATTAGTAGAACTCTTCTCGGATTCGCGACCGTCCTCGCATTCAGGGGGCCCAAGTTACGTCCTCCTGCTGCTGTTGTTGTCAATCACGGCTTGATTGATAAAAAGGTGCCGGCCAATTCGTTGAGCCCGTTGCCGTTGCCCACGGTGACGTACAGCTCGTTGGTTGCTCCACTGGATGAGTTCCCGCCACCGAAAGCGATTCCCCAGAGGTTGTTGAGGACGACCTGATTGCCTTTCTGATCCTTGATCGTGCCTACAAACTTGCCGGTATTAAGGTCGAACCCGTTGATGGTTCCGAACTCGGAGTTGTTTGAAATCAGCAGAGTATTGCTGAGCGGCCCGAAGTTGCTGGGCGCCAAGGCGATCCCCCAGGCTTGGTTCAGTGGTAGTCCTTTGATCAGTGTCTTCACTTTGACACCATTCTCCGTAAAGACGTCGACATAACCGCCGGAGCCGTAGTTCGGTTTAGCGTAGGCGACATAAACCATGCCATTGATGTCCTGAATGCCAAACACTGAGAAGTTGGATGGAATCGACGGATCGTTGAACGACTTCACCAGCGTAAAGGTGCCGTCGTACATATCGATTACATCGTTGGCGTTGTCGAGTGCGTAAAGGAAATTCCCCGAGGGATAATTGGTGATGGCCAAGCCCTGGTACAGCGCGTGGTTGGCTGAGTTGTCGACCACGATGATCGCTTGGTTGGGGTTCACGCCCGGCACATATGCGCTGATGGTGCCATCAAGCGTGTCAAAAAGGAAAGTCGATGGCATGCCCTGAACCTGGAAATCCGTCGATGATCCGTTGGAAACGACTGCCGTCGGTGTGCCTGGACCGTTTCCACCTTGCGCCGAGCCGTTTTCGCTTCCGGCTGTGGGAATCGAGATGCGGAGAGGTATTTGTCCTCCCGTTGCATTGTAGACGGTCACCCATCCCGTGTCGGCATCGGGAACGTACCAAGGCCCCGTTGCGCTATGGGCTAGTCCCCAGGGGTTGGCCAGCAGCGGGTCGACGTGCACAGTTTGGGCTGTGGTGCCCCCACTGTTTTTTAGACCGAGTTGATTCGAATCTAAATATGTGACCTGATATTGCGCTTGGGCCGGGGCCGAAAGCATGAGCAGAACAAGGCCGAGGCTAGCAGCGAGCGCGATCCTGCAACCATGCATAATGGTATCTCCTTGGCGAAGTCAGGAGCAGAGGAAGCGTTAAGCCATCGGCGGAAATGACTGGTGCAGAACCTCTGGCCTGCTGGCAGGCGATTGTACAACGATTCTGCTCTTAGGCAAGTCAGATACGACATTCAACGCGAAGACTGAAGTGGCTTGATAATCGACGGCAAGAGTGCAATGTTTTTCACTTTTGCAAAATTCTTAAATTTTTGGCCTTGACATCGTTTCGGGCTGGACTAACATCCCAACGTGTCGGTGCAGCGCGACTTGTTCCCCAGTAGAACGTGTGCTATCTCGAGGTTGTTGTTCAGAATTGTGAAGAAAACCTCCAGGAGGATTCCTTTGAAACTGAACAGCTTGGTGGTAATCACTTTTCTTGTCCTTGGCTGCAGCTCTGCCTTTGCGCAGAGCTACGCTTTCGGATTCCTCAACTACACCGGCGGAGTACAGTATTGCAACTACGAAATCGTGCAAACCGGCGGAGCCGGCAACTTCTATTTGACCGGTATGGACGTTCTGGACGCTTGCGCTTCCTCCGCGAATCCGTTTGCGACTATCGAAGGCACCGCGATCAGGGTTACCGCTCTGGACCTGGAGAGCACTGGGTTGCAGCCGGGCATCACCGGTCCCGGACGTTACATTTATGCTGACGCGATCATGGACGCCTACGCTGGCACTTACACCGGCGAGCAGTGGATCACGATCACGGCTACGTCTTTAAACGACAAGAACAAGGCTGGCAAATGGAATTGGGACTCATTCCTTGGCTTCAGCGGATATGAGTTCCTTGGAGGCTTTGGCTTCCTGACGGACAAACTTCCGGACAAAACCTCGGAGGCCGTGCAGGCCGCGAAGGCCGCAGGGCCCACGTTCAAGGCGACCAGCGATGCCCTGAAAAAGGACAAAGCCAGCCGCAGGACGACTCTGCAGTAACCATCCGATCCTGATGTTTTTCGTGGGCCACGCCGATTCCCCGCGTGGCTTTTTTCTTATGTGCGGAGAGTCGATTTTAATCTGGGAAAAGAAATGATTCGATGGACGACGATGCTGCTGTTCGCCAGCTGCCTGATGGGGGCGGGGCTTTGGACAGAAGCAGCACAAGGGCAGGATTCGGTGGGGCAAACTACCACAAAAGAGCGGACGGCGACGCAGGAGTCAAGGCCGGAACAGGCAGGGGAGGCTGCGGCTGCGGAATCGGGATTTCCGTTAGACGAGTTCACAGAATTTTCGGCAGTGATGGTTGGCAGTATGCAACCTCACGACGACCGGGAGGGTTATGTTTACAGATCCGGAAACCTGCTCAGGTCGGAAGGACCGATGGAAAAAGGCTATTACATCACGGATTTGACACATGAGACGACCTACGCTCAAACGAAAATGGGATGCGTGAAGGTCGCGCACGCGTATTTTCGCTCCTGGCCCTTCATCGCTTCGAGACCCGGCCACACTAGCAAGCGTGTGGCAGTCGGGAAGGAGACCGTGGACGGACGCGTGTGCCAGGTGGAGGACGTTACTGTGAGGGGAAAAGACCTTCCGGTAGCAACGAAGCTGAGATTCTGGGAGCCGGAGGAATGGAAAGGCTTTCCCATTAAGGTCGAGGATCTGAATAGTAAAGGGAGCAGGGTGGTTCGATTCAAGGAAGTAGTCCTGGGCCCGCAGGATCCAACGCTTTTCATTTATCCGGAAGACTGTGAGAGCCTTCCCGAAGGCCCGACGAAGAAGCCGGCAAAGACTCCGAAAGTCAAGACGCCCGCGGCGACGCCGCCGGCAAGCAGTCCGCAACAATGATCCACCGTTCAGGGATGGCCGCGAGCCTGAGTCTCGATTTTGAATCTAAGGGGTAATGTGTTCGGTGTGCGCGCGATTCGACGGTGGTTGTGTTTGGTGTGTTGGTGCGCGAGTACGGCGGCGGTCGCTACGCCGGCACCCAACATTTTGTTGATCACGCTCGACACGACGCGCGCTGACCGGATGGGGTTTCTGGGATCGAAGCGCGGGCTGACGCCGAACTTGGACGACCTGGCAAGCCAAGCGGCGGTGTTCACGCATGCCTATGCGCAGGCTCCGCTGACTTCTCCTTCGCACGCGACCATTCTTACGGGAACTTATCCGCAGTTCCATCAGGTGTACGACTTTCCCGATGTGCTGGCGGAGGATCTTCCCTATGCCCCGGCGATTCTACGATCTCGTGGATATCACACGGCGGCATTTATTGGGTCTATAGCCCTTGACCCTAATGGGGGCGCTCCCGGTTTTGACCGCGGGTTTGACACCTACGACGCGGGTTTCAGAACAGCAGCATTCGATAAAGAAGAAGATCGCTACCGCACGGTTGAGCGCCGCGGCGGCGAGGTGGTGGAGCATGCTCTGGGGTGGTTGAACTCCCATCCACAAGGTCCGTTCTTCATATGGGTTCATCTTTATGACCCGCACGAGCCTTACGATCCTCCCGAACCCTACAAAAGCCGCTACGCGACGGAGCCGTACGACGGAGAGATTGCGTACATGGATTCGGCGGTAGGGAAATTACTGCGGGAGTTGAAAACGCGCGGGCTTTACTATGGAACAATGATCGCGGTGATGGCCGACCACGGGGAATCACTGGGAGCTCACGGGGAAAATAATCACGGATTCTTTCTTTACGATGAGACGGTCAGGGTGCCGTTGGTGATCAAGCTGCCGCAGGCGGGTGCAGCGGAGAAACGGATTGAGAATCGGGTAGAGCTGGTGGATGTGATGCCGACGCTGTTGCAGATTGCGGGAGCAGCGGTGCCGGCCGAAGTGCAGGGCCAATCACTGGTCGGACTGATGAAGGCGGGAGAGGTAGAAGCCACAGATTCCTGGCGCGACCGTCCAGCTTATTCGCAGGCGGATTATCCGCACCTCGCGTTTGGATGGAGTGCGCTGCAATCGCTGCGGATCGGAAAATATTTGTACATACAGGCGCCGCGGCGGGAACTCTATGACCAGACGGTAGACCCCGAAGCGGAGCACAATCTGGCAGCGACGTCGGTGGCGGTAGCCGATACGCTGGGCGGCCAGGTGCGGGCAATCCGGGAAAAAACAACCAGCAAGCGGGCAGCACCGAAGCTATCGGATGAAAAGGTTGCGGCCCTGGATCCAGCGGCACAGGCGAAGCTCGCAGCGCTTGGATACGTAACGTCTGGCAGCCATGTTTTCAAATCGTCGGATCAGGAGTCCGATCCGAAAGACAAGATTGGGACGATCACAGCAATTCGACGCGTCAACGATCTGATGGCCGATGAGCACTACTCGGAGGCGATTCCAGTTCTGCAGAAATTGATCGCCGAAAACCCGGAGATGCCCATGCCGTATTCCAAGCTGGGCGATTGCTACCTGAACACGCACGAATTCGAAAAAGCAGAGCCAGTGTTTCGCAAGGCGGTGGCGTTGGACCCGAAGTTCACTGACGCCGAGATGGGATTGGCCAAAACTTTGATGCGGCTTGGAAATATTGAGGAAGCAACCACTGTGCTCGAGAAGGTCACGGCCAGGGCGCCGAATTCAGCGGAGGCACACCTTCTGCTACAGATTGCGTATGCCCGGAGCAACCGCGTGCCAGAGACGATCAGCGAATGTGAAAAGGTATTGAAGTTTTTTCCACGTAGCTACGGAACCTATCTGACTCTCGGGCAATTTCTGGCGAAGTCCGGGGACTTGGAGGGGGCGGTGCCCAAGCTTCAAGAGGCGGCTGCGCTGCGGCCCGAGATGCCAGCGCCTCATTTGTATCTGGCCGATGTTTACACTGCGTTGGGGAAGCAGGCCGATGCCGAGCGCGAGCGGGCTGAGGCTGAGCGTCTGGCCGCGAATCCGATCCATCCGGAGAACGGCGCACCCGACCCTGGGAATGCCGCGCCGCAGAAGTGAGCCGGTCGGAATATTTGTCGTTGCCTTCGTTCCGAGCGATCTTGAGCCGCGGTGGTTCCGGTCATGTTCGCCCGGGGAATGGAGTTTGATTCGATGTTTGTGATTCGTTGGCTGTTGTGTGTTGTGAGTCTCGCCGCGTTCGCGCTGCCGCTCCAGAACCCGCCGGTTCAGAGTAACGGGAATCAGACCACTGGGAACAGCCCTTCCGCGACCCCGGCAGCGGGGGGGATGGCCGGCCATTCCACTGCGCGAAAAACGCACGAGCCGGAGAAGGCGTTTCCCAATATTTTGCTGATCACGCTCGACACGACACGCGCGGACCGTATGGGGTTCATGGGATCTAGGCGCGGACTTACTCCGAACCTGGATGGGTTGGCGCGGCAGTCGGCGGTGTTCACACGGGCCTATGCGCAAGTTCCGCTAACCTCGCCTTCCCATGCGACGATTCTCACAGGAACCTATCCGCAGTACCATCACGTGCTCGATTTTCCGGATGTGCTGGGTGAGGACCTACCCTATGCGCCGGCGATTTTACAATCGCATGGATATCACACCGCAGCATTTATCGCCTCCCTGGCTCTTGACCCGCACGGTGGCGCTCCCGGTTTTGACCGCGGATTTGACGTCTACAACGCCGGATTCAGTTCAGCGAAGTTTTTGGCTGAAAGGGCCCGGTACAACTCCATCGAGCGCCGGGGGGATGAAGTGGTGTCCCGGGCGACAACATGGTTGAACCACAATCCTAAAGGTCCCTTCTTCATGTGGGTACATCTTTATGACCCGCACGAGCCTTATGATCCGCCCGAACCCTACAAAAGCCGGTACGCGGCGGAGCCGTACGACGGAGAGATTGCGTACATGGATTCGGCGGTAGGGATATTACTGCGGGAGTTGAAAACACGCGGGCTCTACGATGGAGCGATGATCGCGATAATGGCCGATCACGGGGAGTCGCTGGGAGCTCACGGAGAGGATACGCACGGATTCTTTCTTTACGATGAGACAATCCACGTGCCACTGGTGATTAAGCTGCCGCACGCGCGTGCAGCGGAGAAGCCGATCGGGGGTCAGACAATCAAGGGTCAATCAATCAAGAGTGGGCAGACCGAGGATCGACAGATCTACGGTCGGCGAATCGACGATCGCGTGGGCCTGGTGGACGTGATGCCGACGATGTTGCAGACGGCAGGAATTGCCGTACCGGCCGAGGTGCAAGGGGAATCGCTGCTGGGATTGATGACAATGACGACGAAAGGGGAAGCCGAGCAATCCGCGGCGGCTGCGAATTCCTGGCGCAACCCGGCGGCCTATGCAGAGTCGGATTATCCTCACATCGCTTTCGGATGGAGTGCGCTGCAGTCGCTGCGGACAGGAAAATACTTGTATGTGCAGGCGCCGAGGCGGGAACTGTATGACCAGACGGTGGACCCCAAAGCGGAGCACAATCTGGCATCGACCTCGGTAGCGGTGGCCGACACGCTGGCGGGCCAGGTGCACGCATTCCTGGACAAGACAACCAGCAAACGGGAAGCGCGCAAGCTCTCCGACGAAAAGGTTGCGGCCCTCGATCCGGCACTGCAGCAGAAGCTGGCGTCGCTGGGATACGTAACGGGGAGCAGCCACATTGCCAAGCCTTCTGACGAGGGTGCCGACCCCAAGGACAAGATTGCGACGGCCAATACGATCCGAGACACCAATGCTCTTCTTGATAATGAGCACTACGAGGAGGCTGTTCCGATCCTGCAGAAGCTGATTGCCCAGGAATCAGACATGCCGATGCTCTATTTCAAGCTCGGCGGGGTCTATATGCACTTGCAGCAATACGACAAAGCGTCCCCGATGCTGAGCAAAGCGGTGGAGCTGGACCCGAAGTTCACCATGGCCGAGTTGGACCTGGGCAAAACCTTGATGCGACTCGGAGATGTGCAGGGGGCAGCGACTGTGCTCGAGAGGTTGACCGCCAGGGTTCCGAATCTTATCGATGCACACCTCTTGCTAGAGATCGTTTACGCGCGAGCCAACCGGCCAGAGACGATCAGCGAATGTGAAAAGGTGCTGAAGATCATCCCTGAACAATACGGAACGTACTTGATTCTGGGGCGATATCTGGCGAAGTCGGGCGACCCTGAGGCGGCATTGCCGAAACTGGAGAAAGCGGCTGCGCTACGACCCCAAAGAGCCGAGCCACATATTGCTCTGGCCGAGGTTTACGATCAGTTGGGACGCAAAGAAGATGCGGCGCAGGAGCGGACCAAAGCCGATCGCCTGAAGCAATCTGCCCAAGAGTCAACCAGAGAAGAGTGAGTCAGGGAGTTTCCTCCGGAGAGGACTCACCGGGCTGTAATGCTAACGGGCCACGAGGTCCAAGTACCGGATCCTACGCGCGAGGGCGGCCGGCGCCTCTGCGAGCAGGGTTCCAGAATGCGCTATAATGCCGTCGATTCGGCGAGAGTTCTCGTCGCCGGCCCTAATTGATGTGGGGGGTCCATGGAATTGCGTCGGTTGGCTGTCTTTGTGTTAGCGTCTTGCGTCTTACTCTTTCCACCTGTATCCGCCTTGGGCCAAAGCTCTGCCAAGCTGAAGCCCCGCGTGGTCGTAGTCAGCGTCAACGGCATGGAACTTGACGTCATTCGGCCCTTGCTCCTCGAGGGCAAGATGCCCAACCTCTCATCGGTGATAAAGAAAGGAGCCTACGGTAAGCTCCGCACTGTCTCCGCACCCAACTGCCCTCGCGTCTTCAGCACCATGTTCACCAGCACCGAGCCCGAGGAGCATGGGGTTACAGGTTTCATTGTGGGTGGAATTACCGCCAATACCAACATGCTCAAGGAGGAACCGATCTGGTCGATTCTGTCCAAGAATCACGTCACTGTCGGGATGACCAATGTCCCAGCCACTTTTCCGGTGATGCCGGTGAACGGCTACATGATCAGCGGCATGTTGACTCGCGGCAAGAACTGCGAGGACGGCGTCCTTTGTGCACCCAAACTTTCAGAAGTCGAGGGCGGAGATGCAGTCTACCCTCCATCCCTGAAGACTGAATTACTGAAGAATGTCGGGGACTTTTATATCGACTGCGAACGGATGCCCTCCGCGGCCGATCTTCAAGGGCATGAGTCGGCGGAAATCGATGCCTGGCTGGCCAAGGTTCAATTGATTAGAGACCAACAGACTCGTCTCTTCGCCTATATCCTCGACCACCATCCAACCGACTTCACCTGGCTGGGGCAGTCATGCGAAGATCGCACGGGGCACTGGCTCTATCCCATTGCTCCTTACAACGCCGCTTACAATCCCAAAATTAACGCGGTGCGCACCGAGGCTTTCCCTGACCAGTACGTCGCGTTCGATAAGGTCCTGGGTGAAATCCTGAAGCATGTCGACGAGAACACTTACGTGATCATTGTTTCCGATCACGGCATCAAACCGCTTCGCGAATTCGAAGAAACCGATCCGCATGCGCATATGGACCACGAGAAGACGACGCCAGTCATCGCCAAACACGACTTCGCAGACGGCGATGACGTGCCCGGGGCCTTCTTTGCCATGGGACCCGGCATCAAGCAAAATCTGCGGCTTATGGGGTTTGCGGCTTCGGTGTACGATATCGCTCCCACAATCCTGCATCTGTATGGGATTGAACAGCCGCCACAGATGCGGGGGCACGTGCTGAGCGACATCTTTGTGAACTCCGGCAAAACCATCGCAGAGCGCTAAACCTCCTCCTAAGGAACTTCTGCTATAAGGCAACGACCTGTAATCCTAGCTCGCGCGCTTGTTTTCGGAGCCTGAGTTCCAGGCGGCAACGGTTACGTTGTTCTTGCAGCGCACAGATCGTCTCATCGTAGGCCTGGCTGGTCGTCAGCATGTGATAGATAATGCGTGCCAGTTTGTGAGCCGTGGCCGTGATGGCTTTCGGGGCCCCGAGTTTGGCGCGCATCCGGCGATAGAAGTGCCCCAGATAGGATTGGCTGTGATGGAGCGATTGTGCAGCCAGGCGCAGTGCTGTGGCCGCTCGATTCTTGACCTTGCGAGTCTTAACCGACAGCACTTTCCCGCCGCTTACTCGGTTGTCCGGACACAGTCCCAGCCAGGATGTGAATGCCGGCCCGTTCGCGAACCGCGAGAGATCAGGACCGATCTCCGCCAATAGAGTTTGCGTCGTGAGGACATGTATCCCGGGAACTTTTGTGAGATCCACTTTGAAGATCCGATGGAGATGACTCTGCAGGTCGAAACGAGATTCGCCACCCTTGGATTGTTTGGGTCCCTCGATCGATGCTGACGTAGAACCTTCCGGCGGATCCAGCTTCGACTCCCAGGCCTCCAGATACTGCTCGATTTCGGTATCGCAGGCGCTGATCAAGTCTTGGTAATGACGAAACGCTTCGAGCGACTGGTGTAGCGTGAACAGATGCTCGCGCCGGTAGTCTCCGACCAGCGATTTGGCCATGGTATCTTCGCTCGCTTTGATTCGACGGTCGCGCAGTGCTGCCAGCGTATGCGGGTTACGCTCACCCTTGAGGATAGCATCGAGGATCGTTAGGCCAGTCACGCCGGTGATATCGTTGATAACATGGTGTAGTTGCAGGTTCATTTGATCAAGCGCTTTTTGCATGTGTTGGACGTGACTCGAAGCCATCTGCACTAAGCTATCCCGATGCCGAAGGATCGACCTCACCGTGCAGACCGCCTGTTCGGGCCGGAACGATCCGTTCAGTAAACCCACCGAATGCAGATACTGCAGCCATTGACAGTCGGACACATCCGACTTGCGTCCGGGAACATTCTTCACGTGACGGGCGTTGACCAAGAAAACAGTGAACCCTTGCCCCTCCAAGATTTGAAACAAGGGAATCCAGAAAACCCCCGTCGATTCCATGGCTACGGTCTCGATGTGGCAGCTTTTCAACCAGGCCGCAGCAGCATGCAGGTCTTCTGTGAAGGTCGCGAAATGTCGCACCGCTTGCTCATCACGATCCGCGGGCACGGCGATGTAGATCTCCGTCGCTCCTATATCCACGCCAGCGGCATTTGGATTCAGACAATGTAACACTGGCGCACCTGCCTTCTTGCTGCCGGTTCGTTTTCTCGACATGGCTTTCTCCCGAGAGTTGATCTGCCATGCGAGACGGCCCAAACTGTGCAGAATTGAGTACTCTCCTGAACGAGATCGACGTACCTCGGTACGAGGCCGTCGTCATCACTGATTTGAGCACAGAGTCTGGTGCCATACTCCTAAACGGGCTCCCGAAGGATGCACCATTGAAATGTCGGCCTACGTGCCGGCGCGCATGGTCACGCCCATCCTACTGCAACGCTCAGTTCCTTGCCTGGTTTCACCCGCGCACCGCGGGCTAATTTGCTAGAAAGTCGCATGTGGATTTCTTTCCTATTTGTCGGATGCGTGCTCACTGCGTTGCCGCAGCAGCTGGGCTCGCGTCCGAGCACGCTGTGCTTTCGCGGCTTCTCCTAATCTTGCGTAACCTTTCGCCAGCCATTCGAAGAGGTCCGGATTTTTCGTGTCCGTCCTGGAGAGGGCTTCGAGCTGACGCACAGCCACGGTGAAGTTGCCCTCTTCAATTTCCCCCTCTGCGAGTCCTTGTTGAGCTTCTACGCTGTTCGACTGCAGCAGCAGCGCGGCTTCGAACTGATCTTCAGCGTCCTTTGGTTTGTTCAGCCCAAGATACACCCGACCCAGAAGCAGTCGGCCCGGCAACTGGCCCGGCACGAGCTTCAGGCTGGCCTCGAGCGCATCGCGCGCTCCGGCGAAGTCGTGCAGATGCTCCAATGCTTGTCCCTCATAGAAAAACGCCGTAGCGTCGTTCGGACGGGCCTGCGTCGCGCCCTTCAAGTGCTCCGCGGCCTTGTCGTATTCCCCCGCCCGTAATTCCAGTTCCCCCAATTCCCGCAGAGCGGTCGAGGATCCGGGATCGAGCGCCAGCGCGTTTTGGAAAAGCTTCCGAGCCTGTTCATTGCGGTCGTCTTCGGCTGCCATCATCGCCGCGTGTAGCAAATTTTGCTCTTCGATCTTGTCCTTCGGGTCAGGCAACATCGAGGGCTCCGGAGCCGTTGTTGCGCTTCCCGCATCTGCAGGGCCAACATACCCCAGCGCCTTGAGCTCATCGATTGTTTCCTGTCCCACCTCTCCCTTGACAGTCGCTGGCGACGGCTCCCGGGCGCGAACTTCCGTCAGCATGGCGCGCGCCCTCTGCACGCGATGTTCCAAGGTTCATACCGGTTAATCAACTCGCCCGCATCGCTCCGCAAGTCATAAAACTCAGGCCGGGGCGCCTCAATGTATTTATATCCTTCGCTGCGCACAGATCGCAGCGGAGCCCAACCGAAGCGCAAAGGATAGTCGGCCTCGCCGAAGGCTGTGTGCTCAGCTCTCTCCGCCCCAGTGAAATAGGGCTTCAACGAGCTGCCATCCGTCTTCTCGAACGCCGGGGCACCCACCAGATCGAGTATCGTGGGCGCAATATCAAGGGTTGTCACCTGTGCATCGACTGCCACTCCTGCGTTGAGTCCGTGAGCCAGCTTGAGAATCAGCGGCACGTGAGTCGTTGAGTCGTAAAGGAAAATTCCGTGAGTATCTTCGTGGTGCTCGCCCAACCCTTCTCCGTGATCGCCGACCACAACGATAATCGAGTTCGATACCGGCCCGTTTTCTTCAGGTACGCGATGAAGTTTGTCAGTGCGGAATCGGCATAGGCGATCTCTCCATCGTAGAAATGATCCTTGTATGATTCGTGAATACGGCTCGGGAGGCTCGTAAGGATCGTGCGGATCGTACAGGTGCACCCATAGGAAATGTGGGCCGGTTGGATGCTGACTCATCCACGTCTCCGCGTGCCGCACCACTTCCATCCCCCGGCGTTCAATCCGTCCCCATCGCGATTTCGAGGTCGGATGCTCGGGAAAGTTGTCGTAGAAGTCGAATCCGTGATCGAATCCGGGAGCAAGCGTCTTGCTGTCGAGAATGACTGCTCCAATAAAAGCTGCCGTGTGATAGCGCTGCTTGCGAAGCAACTCCGCCAGCGTTGGATTCGCAGGAGACAGCGGCACGCCAAAATCGGTCACTCCGTGTGAACTCGGCAACAGCCCCGTGAGAATGCTGGCGTGCGAAGTATTTGTGATCGGGCTCGCGGTGAACGCTTGCTCGAAGCGGATGCCATCTCTTGCCAAGCGTCCAGAGCGGGCGTCTTGACCTGCTTATAGCCGTAGCAGTGCACGTGGTCGGCTCGCAGGGTGTCGATCGTTATGAGAAAGATATCTGGCCGCCGTGCCGTTCCCTTCGTGGACGCCATAGCCGTTAGGCCCAGCGAGGCACACAAGAAACCGGCACCCAGAGCGCACGAAAGGTTCATCGGGCCATCAGACTAGCATAGTTCCCGCGCCGCTCAGCCGCATTCGGGCCGCGTTTTCTGTCGCATAATTAGTGCATCCCATGGTTTCGCCGATTTTGTTCTTCGCTGTTCTGCCTGCTTCTTTCCTTGGTTTCCGGCTTGCCGGCACCGTCAAACCAGGGCCGAATGTGGTTATCTCACGATCGACACCCTTCGCGCGGACCACCTGGGTTGCTATGGCTACAAACGAATTCGTACTCCAAACATCGGAGCCCTTGCCGCAAGCGGCGTTCGTTTTGAACGCGCTTATACTCCGGATGATGAGCTAACCGGACACCTCCTCCGTTCACCTCATTAATGCCCAACTGCTGGATAGGGGCGGCGGACCATCCGTTTAACACGGACTCCGACGACGTTGTCCCGAAGTCGGCTTGGGGGAAATCTCGGCATAGGGGTCTTCAGAAACGCATTTCTAGTTTTTCCCCCTCGCCGGCAGACTATCGGCCACATCATGGAGTCGTGGGTGATCGCCGTGGGTGATTTCGTCTGATTCTTGCGGTCACATTTTGCTAAGTTTCGGCGAATGAAGTTGATGAGGAACCCGCCTGAACTGGCAACATCAGGCTTTTCAGAACTCATCGTTCCAGTGTTTCCAACAACTTCAATGGTTGCCGTGGGACTGCCAAACACTGGAAAGTACGGGAAAGTCGGGAGGATCGTGGGTGATTACCGTGGGTGATTCTGCGATCCGAAGACCTCCGAAATCCCGCTCCTCCCACGCCACCCAATCCGTGAATCCTGTGATGGAGGTCTTAATCACAGACGTTTGCCCATGCTGGCTTCCCGGTCCCCGAGCAGCATCACTCCGTACGGGGACTGAAAGAGTTCACCCTAGCGAAGACGGCGTAGGCGCTTTCAGGACAGCCAGCGGGACGCCAGGGCTACCGAGAGCAGTTACTTTTTCTGGGATTCCTGAATCAGCACGAGATCGGAGGGGGAGTCTCCCCGGACCAGGGCCAGGCTTTTACCGTCGGGCGACCATTGATAGGAGTAGATTTTTAGCGAGGTAAAGTTGGTCAACTCCCGGCCGGGACCGCCGTCCAGCGGCTGCAGCCAGAGATTGTCCACGCCCTTTTCGCGGACGGGATACACGATGTCTTTGCCATCCGGGCTGAAGCGGAGTTGCCCCTCATGCCGCGGATCATATTCCAACGTTCGCAAGAGCTCGCCGGAATCGAGAGACACTAAGGAGATGTTCGGCCTCTGGGCTTTGAAATCATAGGTGCCAAGCACAATCGTTTTTCCATCGCGGGCAATGTCATAACCGGAGTTTGTCTCCGCATATTCCTTCGTAAATCGTTCCGGCTTGCCTCCGTCGATGGGTACCTTCATATATGCGGCAGTGGTGTTATCTACGTAAAAAACGGTTTTCCCGTCGGGAGAGCACAGGGGGTACAGGTCTCTCCTGCCCTCGGTGAGGCGCCGCACTCCGGAGCCGTCCGCTTCGCTGCGCCAGATATTCACTGAGAGGGTTTTCAAAGTTCCCCGCGCGAAGACAATGTGGCCGTCACCGCAGCCATAGGGCTGCATAGACCCTGATTCCTTCTCGTGGGCAACCTCAGCCTTGAGCCCACCGCTCGAGTTGATAACACGAATGGACGCCTCTTGCTCGGCGACCAAATTTCCGTCGCTCGTCCACGAGACCACTGGGGCGGGGTCTCCCGACGTGACTTGTCTGGCGTCGGAGTAGTCGGCCTTCTGTCCCGAACTCACATAGACATCGCGGGCCGACTGGCGCAGAACGGTGGCTATGGTCGCACCGTCGGAGGAGACACTCAAGGTCGCGTAATCATTCGCGTCGGCAGTAATGGGACGAAACTTTCCGTCAGGATAGCTAATGAGTCCGATTTGCTGCCGGGCGAAGTTTGTTTCCGCCGCAAAAAAAATTACAGCCAGCGCTTTTCCATTGGGCAGCCACGACGCCTTGGTCACGCCTGTGTATGGCGGCTTGGATATTGTCTTCTGGTTACCTGTCACGGGATCAATCGAAATCAGTGTGCTGATGCTATTGCCGGTCTGATCGAACATTACACCGGCAATGGCTTTTCCATCCGGCGACCAGGCCGAATCCGCCTCCACGTTGGCCATGGGACCGCTGAAAATGCTCTTTTCATTGCTGCCGTCGGCATTGGCGACGATGAGATGGTATTTGCCGGGGTCAGGATCGTTGGCACGCACGAAAACGAAGCGCTGCCCGTCGGGAGAAAAACTGGGAGTCGTGTCCACATCCTTGACCAGCAGTTGCGGAGTCCCGCCCAGCACTGGGATACGGTATAGGTCAAAATCTCGGGAAGCCGGACCGCTGGCCAGTTGCGTGTGCGAATAGTAAATGTGGCTCCCGTCGGGCGAGAAGCGTAGCGCGGAGTACTGTACGTGTTCCGGCGAAATGATCTGCACGTTGCTCTCGCTGGCCAGATGGCGCAGCCACAAGGATTCATTGCCCTCATTGTTGATCACGTAGGCCAGGTAATTGCCATCAGGAGACATGGCGCCGATGCTCGCATTGTGGGTGCCGCTGATTCTGGTGATCTTGATGCTTTGAAACGGCTGGGTGCGAGCGGAGAAAACCAAGCTGTAAATGCCGAATCCGGCGGCGGCAACCAGGACCAATACGACAGCAATGATGATTCCCAGACCGGCTTTATGTTGGCGCGCAGCGGCGACAACGTCGGAGCCGCTGGGGCGGTGCCCGGCGGCGGGAATGGTTGCGCTCGAAACCGCAACGTCTGCGGAATCGGTAACCTGGAGCCTTCCCGATTCAGTGTCGCGCCGAAGCCGCTTGAGGTCGCTTCTAACTTCGGCCGCGGATTGGTAGCGCAGATCGCGATCCTTCTCCAGCAGCTTGCTGACGATGTCTTCCAGCTTGGGCGGCACTGCAGGGTTCAGGCGTATTGGCGGAACCGGGGTTCGATTGAGGATACCGTCGAAGATGGTCGCTGAAGTTTCTCCCGGGAACGGCAATGCTCCGGTCGCCATCTCGTACAGTACTGTGCCGAATGAAAACAAATCGGTGCGGGAATCGAGATCCTTTCCCTTGGCCTGCTCCGGGGACATATAAGCGATGGTGCCCACCGCAGTGCCGGGACTGGTTAGGAATTCATGACTGTCAGGAACGGTGGCTGCTGTGGCTTCGATCGACAACGCTTTTGGCTCGACTGCAACCTTGGCCAGCCCGAAGTCGAGAATTTTGGAGTGTCCCCGCTTGGTGATAAAGATGTTCGCAGGCTTAATGTCACGATGAACAATGCCACCGGCGTGCGCCGCGTCCAGCGCATCAGCGACCTCGATCGACACAGTGAGCAGCGTCTCAATGTCTAACGGTCGTCCCGCGATGCGGTGCTTAAGAGTGATGCCGTCCAGAAACTCCATCACGATGAAGGTCTGGCCATCCTGCTCGTCGATTTCGTGAATGGTGCAGATGTTGGGATGGTTCAGGGCAGAAGCGGCCTTGGCTTCACGGCGAAAGCGGCTCAAGACTTGAGCATCTTTGGCCACTTCGTCGGGCAGGAACTTCAACGCGACAAAGCGATCGAGTTTGGTGTCCTCGGCTTTGAATACTACGCCCATCCCGCCGCCACCCAGCTTCTCGATGATGCGATAGTGCGAGATAGTTTGGCCGATCATGGGAGACGCTCGTCGCCGGAGCATTGATCTTAAGACGGGGGTCTGGGCTAGTCAACGTGTTCGCAGTTCTGGGTGAAGCGCGCGGAGCAGTAGACTTGGGACCCCTTGGGTGTAACGAGCAATCAGGAAACTATTCCGGGCCAGAAGTCGGCTTCGAGGAAATCTGCCCGAAGTTCCCACTCCGTTGACACTGATCTCCTCGAAGCCCATGAAGAAGCGTTGACGGACTGGACGGACTCCTGCGCTGTCGCCGACGATTCGAGATCATGCACGTGACTTGTGTAATGAAAGTCCGCCTCTGTCATCCTGGTTCAGGTCTCCACTAACTCTATAATTCCGCTGTGACAAGGCCATCCAAGGGCGGCGAGGTTCTCCTCATTATTTTCGGCCTGATTTTTGCGGCCGCCGGGCTCTTTTTCGCCAGCTCTCTGTTATTCGGTGCGCCCGGGCAGGTCTCGGGGAATCGCTGGGTGGGAGTGTTGGTCTCGACGATCTTCATTCTCGTGGGCGGTGGCATCGTCTGCGCCGTCATTTACGGGACCCGCAAAGTACAGGAGCAAGCGGCAGCTGAGCAGGCCAATCCCGAGTCTCCGTGGCTGTGGCGGAAGGACTGGGCGGATCGGCGCGCGGAAAGCAGGAACCCAACAGCGCCATCGGCCTTTGGACGGCGGCGATATTTGCGAATGGGATTGCATTCACCGTCGCGGCCGCAACCGTGCCTAAACTCTGGCGTACCTCCAATCTTGCGGTCTTTTTCCCGCTTCTGATTCTGCGCCGTCGGCGTGATTCTGGCCGCCGCGGCGATAAGGGCCAGCATCCGGCGGAAACGTTTTGGCCAAACCTATTTTGAGTTCGCCTCGCTGCCCTTTTCTCCCGGACGATCGCTGAAGGGCGCGATTCAATTGCGCTTCAACACCGATGCCAGACATGGCATTGACCTGAGTCTCACTTGCGTCCGCCAGGTCACGACCGGCGTTGGCAAGGATCGTTCCATCCAGGAGAGCGTTCTTTGGCAGGCGGACAAGAATGTGCCGCAACAATCGCTCATGCCCGGACCCGATGGGCGATGCCGCCATCCCGGTGGAGTTCAGCATACCGAGCGACGCCTATGAGTCGTATCCGACCAGCCGAACGATAAGGTCCTATGGCTCTTGCACGCGCAGGCCGATGTTCCCGGCGTGAATTATTCAGACGATTTTGAGGTCCCAGTTTTCCGTCTGACGTCATCGCCGGCCTCAGCCTCAGTATCAACGGCTTCCTTTTCGACTGAAGCGCAAGACGGAATCGCACCGCCTGCCTTTCAGTCCGATGCCTCCGACGTCGCCGCTCCGCCGAACCCAAAAGTTGTCGTTTCTGCCGGGACGAACGGCGGCACCGAATTCTACTTTCCCGCCTTTCGCAATCCAGCACAGGTCCTGCTTTTGCTCGTTGTCACCAGCGTCTGGACGGCAATCGTTTATTTCCTCATACATGACCAACGCGCTCCTTGGTTCTTCGGCCTTTGTTCGGGTTCTTTGACCTCTTTCTGATTTACGGGTTGATTAAAGCGGCGACGGGCTCGTGTCGCATCGAGGTGGGCGACGGCAAGATTAGATTCCGCAGGGCCATGCTGGGGATCGGAGCCGCCCGTGAAGTTCCTTTCTCCGACATTGCTCAGATTTTGACGGTGACGATCGCGCAACAAAGAGGCGCACGAGCTTCTTACTATCTTTACTTGTATACCCAGGGATGGGAAGAAGTCTGACGCTCGCCGACGCGATCGATAACCGTCAGGAAGCACGCTGGGTCGCGGCTCAACTGGAGAAATTCGCCGGTCTGAAGCTCGACACTCACGTCGCTGTGCAAGCTGGTCTCGGCGCGCCCGGTGCGCCGCCGCAGCGCGGACGGGCGCCATCAAGACCGTCTTCAGCTTTTCGCCGCAATAGCCCTGTCGCAACCGCGGTAGGGCTTGCGTTCTTTCTCGCCTGGATGGGCTTTGTCGGTTATCACATCTTTTCTCGGGGCCACCGGCAAAGCAACCGCCTCTCCAAGATCAATGCGTCGGCCAAACGCTCCCTGCGCCAGGTGCCCTACTCGCCGCTCACAGACATGGATGTGCAGCGTCTGCAAGCACTCCCCGAACAGGCCCAGGCAGAAGAATTGCTGGAGCGGGCGATTCAGCACGATCCCCGCGCACTCGATTTGTTCGAGCAGAATGTCGGCACCTATCGCAATCTCACGCGCACCGCGCACATGAACGAATTGGAGGAGCGCTCCCGTTACTCCACCGACCTGCGTGTTCGCTACGCCAACGCCGATCTCAACCTTGCACTCGACGGATTGCCCAAAACCAACAGCTCAGCCGACCAGCTCATCACTCTGGCACAAGCCGACCCCGCGCATCGCCCTTACAGCGTCTACCACATGGGAATGCTGGCTGGCCGCGGCGTGGACTACGATCGCTTTATCCCATCCTGGTGGACTATGCCAAGAATGACGCCAACCCACAGGTACGCCAGTGGGCTATCGAAGGCATGCGCTATCTCGGCAGCGATGAAGCTCTCGAGCAGCTCTTCGATTCCTTTACGCACGACCCATCGGACGCGGTTCGCGATCGCGCGGGGTGCAACGTCTCCGACTGCGGTAACTTCATGCGCAAACAGCGTATGCGAATGGTGCCCAGACTGATCGAGTTAGCCGCCGATCCCCAAACCACTCCGCAAAATGCGAAACTGGGCCTTCGTCGCGTTGCGTGAGATCACCGACCAAACGCTGCCCGGCGATGCGTCGGCCTGGCAAAACTGGTATGCGCAACACGGATCGGAAAAGATGGCTGAGTTCGAACAGTTGGATTGGTGGAAGGTCCGCGGCGATCAGTAGCAGCTATCCCTGACTTGACGATCCTTCCCCAGTGACAAGCAAACCAGAGATTATTCCAGGCCAGAAGTCGGCTTCTGGGAAAGTTGCTGACGACGAAGTGAGCGCATGTTGGCTCCGTCGGCATCGTCGCCAAAGCTGCCCAAAATCCCCATTCGCCGTCAGCTTTGCAAACACTTGAATCTAAGAGGTCACAGGGCCCGCTGCTGTGCTGCCCACAAATAGGTGTTTTTGGCGCGAGTGGCTGGTCTTTTTCGTCACGTCGATGGCGCATCGGCTCCCACTTTCGAGATGGCCACTAGAACTGATGATGGTACCTATGATGCCTGCCGTTTCTTGCATGCGAATCGTAGTCGGTCAAGTACTAAAATCAAAGGTTGTGGCCATGTCCCTATGGCTTGCCGTCCCCTATGCCCCTATCGGTCCGCCGCTGGAAACAGTTCGCCGAATCGCGATACGCGCACGAGCGTGAAGCGCTCGAATTCCTGCGCGATGTCTTGCCAGATCGCGACCCGATTTATCTCTATTCCGATTTTGAGTTTATCGCTGATGACGGCTCGGTGAACGAAATCGACGCTCTTGTCGTCACCCAAGCCGGCGTCTTCCTGGTGGAACTCAAGAGCCGTGGAGGAATCATCAACGGCAACCGCCACCTGTGGGACTGGAACAGAGACGGCCACTCGATCACAGTAGATAGCCCGCTCACCCTGACGAACTCGAAAGCACGCAAGCTAGCGGGGCTCTTAAGCAAGCAGAAGGCGTTTCGCGGAGAACGTGCACCCTGGATTGAGGCGTTGGTGTTCCTGTCAGCGCCAGGAATCAGCGTGCGCCTTGCTGAGTCGGAAAGGATGCGGATTTGTGAGCGCAAACCTAGAGACAAAAAGCCCGGTATTCTCTCAGCACTTCTCCAACGTGAATACTACGGCAACGAATCTGCACGCGGCCCGTTCATTGACATTAGTACTGCACGCCACGTTGCCAAAGCCCTTGAGGAAGCCGGTATCCGTCCCTCCCAGCGCCAACGCCGGGTGGGCGACTATGTTCTGAAGGAACTGATCGAGGAGAATCCGCTTTTTGCCTATCAGGATTTCCAAGCCGAGCACCCCACGACAAAGGCAAGTCGCCGGGTGAGGCTCTACACGGTCGCGGGCAAAGACAAGGCCACGCACGAGGCCGTCCGTCGAGCGGCCCTTCAGGAATTTCAAATCCTCGAATCGCTCGATCATCCAGGTATCCTCCGAGCCCTCGACTTCAACGAGCACGTTTTGGGCAGCACTCATCTACCGGCTCAAAAAGTGTAATTGATTCCATGACAATGTCGGCTCCTGTACCCGAGTAAACTTTGGTGGCTACGAACCAACCAACAAACTATCGTATTCCAGCAAACGCCTTTCGCCTTGAAGCGCACGGAGCGGAGTCAAGTCCTGGGTCAACTCCACGGTCCCCAGATAAGCTCCGTCGGAATTACGCACAGCAAAATAACGGACGTGCACAAACTTTTCATGGAAGTTGATCCAGAATTCGGCGACACTCTGCCTCCCGGAGCGGAAGTCAGTCAGAATCTGGTCAACCGTTTCGACACTTCTGGGAGGGTGGCAGTGTTGCACCTTGCGTCCGATGATGGCCTTGCTGCGGGCGAAGATGCGATCTGGGCCCTCGGTGAAAAAGGCCACCCGGTCGTCGGCATCGACAAACGTAAGATCTAGCGGAAGGGTTGAAAACACCCCCGCGAGTTGTTCCAAGCTTACATTCCCGGTTGGTAGCATGAGAGCGCCCGACGGCGGAACCTTCATGGATTCGGGTTTCGTGCCGACAGCAGGCGTGTAGCCCTGCTGGGGCTCCACGATGCACCAACCGTATTTCGGAGACACCGACCATATCTCGGCCCACTCATCTTCCGACAGCGTCTCCAGAGACATCGGAAGCAATATGTTCTCCTCCTTGTAGATCATCTCCTGCACGGCTTTGAGGGCCGTGTTCGCTGCCTCCACCAGATTCACCTTCCATTTCGCGATGTCGTCCGTGCCAGAGTGTATGCACTCCCCAAGGCGCTTGAGCAAATTGCGAACGTCATCGTCTTTGGCCCACATTACTTTTGACGGGCCGGTAATGCCGTGCCGCTCCAAGCAAGAAAACAAGGCGTGTTCTTTACGCTGGTAGTGCTTGTCGATATCCATCAAATCGTTAAACGACTGGCGAAAGCGCAGAAGAATTGCCGCGGCATGGGCAGCTTCCTTCGTACTCTGCAATTCAGCCAGAGTCTGCGTCATCGCCGCAATCGCACCGCGTAATGCTTCGTTTTCACGACGGAAGGTATCTACCGGATGGCCGGGAGCGATAGCCTTGCGGATAGGAAGTTGAACCAGGACGTCGCGCGTCACCTGAGAGTGGAGGTCGCACATGGCTCGGACCTCTTCCACGGGCATGCCTTCGGCCATCAACTCCTGTTCCATGGCCATGATTTCAGAAGAGTCGGTCTGCCTGACGATTTCCCGCATCTGCCGTTGCACTTGCTCGGGCGGATTTCCCGCGTGCAGGTGCTTGATGATGTCCTTCAGTACCCGAATCCGGTTCGCCTTGTTGTCGATCACTTCACTCATGACACTCTCCTCAATATTTCAAGGTTACGCATGCGAATGAGCCCAGCACATGACTTTTGTCACACTGCCGCGCGCATTGTCTTAAAGCGTGTACAAAGCCTCTCAGACTTTGAAGCCGACCTCTATCAACACATCCACCTGGAGAACAACATCCCCTGCCCCCGAGCAATTGCAATCGGAAAAGGCGCACTAACCGAAGCCGGAAGCCATGTCCACACCAGCGACACGTACTGAGAAAGAGGCTGGCCGGCCCAAATACGTCTGACCGTGACTTTGGTCACAGCCAGTTGCCGCCTCTTGCGCATAAGGTTGACGGTTGGTCTATTCAAGGCGAGACCCGTGGAAGAACCGCGCTACAAAGTCCGGGTAGCGGATCACGAGTACTGGCGAGAGCAGATCAAGTGCCAGTACGCGTGTCCAGTTCATACCGATGCCCGTGGTTATGTGCGGGCCATTGCTGCGGGCGACTATGAACATGCCTACCTGATTGCCCGAGGGCCCAATCCTTTAGCGTCTCTCTGCGGCCGTATTTGTGGTGCGCCATGCGAAGCGGCCTGCCGCAGGGGAACTATCGATCAGCCGATTTCCATCCGTGCTCTCAAGCGCTTCGTCTGCGAGAAATTCGGAAGTGATGCGCGCAACGATGCCGGCCGCGAACTGTTCCCCTACATGAAGAGGATGACGGAAACGCGCCAGTGCGACGATCTTGAGGAACTCAGCCATTTGCTGGAGTTCCTTGCGAACGCCGAGTTCCCCAAGCCCACAGGAGAACGAATCGCGATCATCGGCTCTGGGCCCGCCGGTCTGGCTGCCGGACACGATCTCGCCCTGATGGGATTCCGTCCCACGATTCTTGAGATGGAACCGCAGCCTGCCGGCATGCTGTACACCGGCGTCCCTGGCTATCGCTTGCCGCGTGAATTGATCCGGGCAGAAGTCGCGGTGATTCAGTCGCTGGGTGTCGAGATCCGTTGCAACACACAGGTCGGTAAAGATGTCAGCTTTGCCGATCTTCGGCGCGACTTTGCCGCCGTCATCATCGCCTGTGGCGCTAAGCGCTCGCGAGCGCTCCCCATTCCCAACGCCGACGCCATCGGGGTGATGGGTGGCGTCGATTTTCTGCGTGATGTGTCACTGGGCAAGGAAGTTTCGCTGGGGCAGCGGGTGATCGTGATCGGCGGCGGCAACGTTGCTTATGACGTCGCCCGCACGGTACTGCGCCAGGAAGAGTACGACGTATCGCGCACGGCGGCCCGCATGGCGGGCGTGCGGCAGGTGAATCTGGTCTGCCTGGAATCTCTCGAAGAGATGCCTGCCGACACGGTGGAAATCCTTGAGGGCCAGGAAGAGGGCGTTACTCGCCACAACAGTTGGGGGCCGAGAGAAGTTCTCGTGGACGAGAGGAACGGCCAGAAGTTCGTGCGCGGGGTGAAGTTCGCACGATGTACCCGGGTGTATGACGAGAACAAGCGCTTCGCTCCGAAGTTCGATGAGTCGACTACAACCGAGATCGAGGGTGACACCGTCCTGCTTTCAGTCGGCCAATCTGCCGACCTGAGCTTCATCGACGCCGCAGCGCGATGGGATCGAGATGCGCTCACCGCAGCAGATCGTCAACGACGCGGCAACCTGTGCGACTTCAGCGCCAGGCATATTCATTGCGGGCGACATTGCCTACGGGCCCCGGCTCATGATCCATGCCATTGCGAGTGGCAAGCAGGCGGCTCGTTCCGTCTATCGTTACCTACGCGGTAAGGAGATCGCGCCGGAGGAAGTCCAGTTCCACTACCCCATCGACCACTATCACCGCGAAAAACACTACGAGCGGCGCTCGCGCTTGCACATTCCCACACGCTCCGCGGAAGAACGCCTGAAGAGCCCAAGCGCTCTGGTCGAGATCGGCTACAACGAAGAAGCAAGCCCGCACCGAGGCCGGCCGTTGCCTCGACTGCGGCATCAACACCATCTTCGACGGCGAGCGCTGCATTCTTTGCGGTGGCTGCGTGGATGTTTGTCCCACGGTTTGCCTGAAGCTGGTGACCTTCGACCGTCTAACGCTTACGCCCGAACTTGAGACCGCCACGCGCGAGCTGAACCTCGATCCTGCCGATCTCTCCGCCATTATTAAGGATGAAGAACGCTGTATCCGCTGCGGCTTGTGCGCCGAGCGCTGTCCCACGACCGCCATCACCATGGAAAAGTTCAGTTTTGCCAAGGAGTGGAAGCCATGTCCCGTCTAGATCCACCCCGTGTTAGCCGGCGCAGCTTTTTGAGCCTCGCGTCGCTGGGAAGTTTCTTTGTCGCCATGGGCACAGCGGCTGCCGGAATATTCCGCCTGCCCAATCCGGCGGTTCTGCCCGGCCCGGTGCGACGCTTCAAACTCGGTCCGCCGGAGCAGTTCTCCGCGGGCAGTGAAACTGCCTTCGCCGAGCAGAACCTGGTGCTCTTCCACGATGACGAAGGCTTCTACGCGATCTCGAGCACATGCACGCACCTGGGGTGCACCGTGGCGCGATCAAAGGATGGGTTTGCCTGTCCCTGCCATGGTTCACGGTTCGACAGCAAAGGCAACGTGATTGGTGGACCGGCCCCGCGTCCGTTGCCCTGGCTGGAGGTCAGCCGCGCGGCCAACGGCGACTTGATCGTCAATGCCGACAACGAAGTCCCGGAGGGCACGCGTTACCGCGTGTAGGAGGCAACACCGTGGCAGAGACCGCCACCCGCGAATTTGTCCACAACCTGCACGAACTCCCCCATACCGTGAAGGACGCCTGCTTTCGCCTGGGGAAGGCGCCCGAATCGGAGCGCGAAGAGTCGCAGGCCACATTCCACAATCTTTTTCTGCACATCCACAGCGTGCGCGTGCACTTGCGCACGCTCAAGCCCACGCTCACCTTCGGACTCGGCTTGATGGCTATGGCCAGCTTCCTGATCACCATCATCACCGGCGTTCTTCTGATGGTTTACTACAAGCCCTCGACCGATCTGGCCTATCAGTCGATCAAGGATATTCACTTCACGGTCTCGACCGGGCGCTTCATCCGCAATATTCATCGCTGGTCGGCGCAGTTGATGGTGCTGGTCGTCCTGCTGCACATGGCGCGGGTCTTCTTCACGGCGAGCTACAAGAAGCCGCGCGAATTTAACTGGCTGGTCGGACTCGCGCTGCTGGTCATCACTCTGGCCCTGAGCTTCACCGGCTACCTGCTGCCCTGGGATCAGTTGGCGTACTGGGCGATCACCATCGGCTCGAATATTGCCAACTCACCGCGTGAGCTGACCGATGCCATTGGGATCACAAAATTCTTCGATCCCGGCGGCTTGCAGAAGCGGCTGCTGCTGGGCGCGAACTACGTCGGGCAGGATGCGCTGATTCGTTTCTACGTGCTGCACGTCTTCGTTCTTCCGCTGGCGCTGGTCACCCTGCTCGGCGTTCACTTCTGGCGTATCCGCAAAGATGGCGGCCTCGCCAAGCCCGAAGACCCGCCGGGCGGGCTCGCCGAGTGGGGCGGAGAAAAGCGCCCAGTATTCCAGCCGCTCGCTACGAAAACCTATGGCCTGATGGCGCTGGTGAAAGGCAAGCGGCCGCCGGTGAATCGCGGGCCAGAGAACACGGTGATGAGTTGGCCGCACCTGTTCTGGGCCGAGCTCTCCGTCTTCATGGTTACGGTGGCGGTTACGCTGATCTTGTCTTTCTATTACGACGCGCCGCTGAAAGAACTCGCCAACGCTGCCATTCCGGAGAATCCGGCGAAGGCGCCCTGGTACTTCCTCGGGATTCAGGAACTGGTTTCATACTCGGCATTCACCGGCGGCCTGCTGATTCCGGTGATCGTGCTCGTCGGACTGGCGCTGATTCCGTTTCTCGACCGTCGTCCTGGAGGCGAAGGCACCTGGTTCGGCACCAGCGACGAGCGCTCTGTGTTCTGGCAATCCTTGTTCTTTGCCTGCGCCGTGACCGTCGGCATGCTCGCTTTCACGGTCAACTACGGTTGGCTGCGCAGCTGGTTCCCCAACATCCACCAGCTCTGGATCATCGCCATTAACCCCGGTTCGCTGCTCGTGCTGATCTTTGCCGCCTGGTCGCTCGTTCATCCTGAAGCGCAAGGATTCCGTGCGCCTCGCCGCAGTCTCGCTATTCACCTGTTTCCTGGTCGGTTTCACTCTGCTGACCTACTTCGCGACGGTCCATCGCGGGCCCAATTGGCATTTCTACTGGTGGCCCTCGCAGTGGCCGGTGCACTAGGAGGAGAATGCGATGAAAGACCCATCCCGGATTTATCGCTGGCTCCTGCTGGTGGCGAGCGTCGTCACCATCGTCTATCTGGTAGGCGCAGCGGTACGCGAGAACTATCTGGCGCAATGGCAGACCGTGCAACAGGAGTACCGCACCATTCTCCGCGAGAAAGCCACCGACGATCGCGGCCGCGAACTGCTCGCCAAGTTCCGCGTCGAAATGAAGCAGGCCAGCATCCCGGCGCTTGGCACGGTGGATCGCTGCGTCACCTGCCACAACGGCATTGACGATCCGCGCATGACTGATGTGCCGCAGCCGCATCGCACCCATCCCGGTCATATCCTCGACAAGCATCCCGTGGACCGCTTCGGCTGCACGGTATGTCATCACGGGCAGGGCGCGGCCATGACTTTCAACGAAGCCAAGGCCGAAGACGTGTTCTGGGACTATCCGCTGCTGCCACCGGAGCTGACCGAGGCCACCTGCGTCACCTGCCACGACGCGGAAAAATTGCCGCCCGATCAGATCCCGCTGCTGGTCACCGGCATGAAGCTCTATCAGGATAAGAGTTGCGGCTCCTGCCACAAGCTTGGTGGACGCGGCGGCGCGCTCGGCCCGCGCTCGACAACGAAGGCGCGAAGACCAAGCACCAGCTCATCATGACGAACCTGAAGCCGCCGCACACCACGTGGAATTGGCAGAATGCGCACTTTCGCGATCCTGGCGGCATGGTTCCCGACAGCCTGATGCGCAATCCAACCGTCACCCGGCCGGAAGCGCTGGCCCTGACCGTTTACATGCTCTCGCAGTGGAAGCGCGATGTGCCGGAAAGCTATCTCGCGCCCGACAAGATCGAGCAGAAATACCGCGCGCTCCATCCCGTGCCCCTGACCGGTGAGCAGGTCTACCGGCAGTACTGCACGGCCTGCCACGGCAACGGCACCTACACTCGCTGGGACAAGAAATTCAACCGCTTTATTCCGGCGATTCGCGGCGTCTCGCTGATCTCAACCGCAACTCGCGAATACTTCCAAAGCAACATCGAGCAAGGACGTCCCGGCACCCAGATGCCCGCCTGGGGTCCGCATGCGGGCGGACTGCTTCCTGAAGAAATCACTGGGAGTGATCGAATATCTTCGCTCCGGCGCTGCGGCGTCGGGCGCTCCGGCCGCTCCCGCGATGACGGCGTTGACGCTGCGCGGGGACGCCAGCAGCGGTCTTTCTCTGTTCCTGAGAAACTGCGCCGGCTGCCACGGCATGAATGGCCGCGGTGGAATGGCCCCCGAGATCGGCAATCCGGTATTCCAACGAGCTGCCACCGACGAATTCATCATTCGCACCATCCGCAACGGCCGCATCGGAACCGCGATGCCGGCGTTCCAGCGTAACGATGCGCCGGCGTTCAGCGATCAGGACATCGCCGACGTGCTCGCTTATTTGCGGACACTCGGAGAACCAAAAGGTCAGAAAGCGATGGCGCAGAACGCGATTTCAGGAACTCCTCCGGGAGGCAAGCCATGAGCGAGAAAATGAGCGAAAAAACGAGCGACAAGAACAAACCTCAGAAACCTTTCTCGCGGCGCAACTTTATTCAGACCGCCGCTATGACGGCCGCCACCCTCGCCCTGCCCGGTTGCTCGCGCGACAGAGAAGCCTGTGTTGAGTACGCTGACGGGAGACTTTGATCCACTGCGCAGCTATCCCTATCGCGGCTGGGAAGACTTCTATCGCAAGATCTGGACGTGGGACAAAGTGGTGCGCTCCACGCATTCCGCGAATTGTACCGGATCCTGCTCGTGGAAGGTGTACGTGCGCAACGGCGTGATGATCCGCGAAGAGCAGGCCGCCGATTATCCGCGCATCTCTGCCGATCTTCCCGACTACAATCCGCGCGGCTGCCAGAAGGGCGGGTGCTTCACCGAATACGTCTACGGCCCGCAGCGGCTGCGCTATCCACTGATCCGCGCGGGCGAACGCGGCGAAGGCAAGTGGCGCCGGGCGACCTGGGACGAGGCGCTTACCATGGTGGCCGGAAAGCTGCTCGACAACATCTACCAGTACGGTCCTGATACCAATACGTTCTTCAGCGTCATTCCCGCCATGAGCCCGGTCAGTTTCTGCGCCGGTTCGCGGCTGGCCCAGTACATCGGCGGCGTCTTCCTGTTCTTTCTACGACTGGTATTGCGACCTGCCGCCCGGCGAGCCGCTCACCTGGGGCGTGCAGACCGAATCCTGCGAGTGCGCCGACTGGTTCAACTCCAAGTACATCGTGCTCTGGGGATCAACATTTCGCAGACCCGCATTCCCGACGCCCATTTCGCCTACGAGGCCCGCTACAACGGCGCCAAGATCGTCTGCATCTCGCCCGATTACAACGCGAGCGCCACGCACGCCGACCTGTACTTCCGCATCAACCCGGCACCGATGGCATTCTGGCGCTGGGCGTGGCCAAGCTACTCATCGATCAACAATCTCATCGACGCGCCGTACGTCAAGGAGCAGACCGATCTGCCGCTGCTCGTGCTCACGGGCACGAACCGCTTCCTCCGCGAATCCGATCTCAAGAAAGGCGGCAAGGAAGACATCTTCTACTTCTGGGACACGAAGACAGCAACGCGCCGTTCCGACGCCGGGCTCGATGGGATCGGAGGAAAAGACCATCCAGCTCAACGGCGCCGATCCCGCGCTGACCGGCACGATTCAGATACAGCTTGCCGATGGCAAGACCGCCGAAGTCACCACGGTCTTCGAACTGATGAAGAAGGAGACTGGCCGGGTACACAGTCGAAAAGGTCGCCGCGCGCACCGGCCTGCCCGCGAGCGACATCAAACAGTTCGCGCACGAACTCGGCACTCGCAAGCCGGCCATGATCATCCACGGCGCGGGCACGAACCACTGGTTCCACAACGACCTGATCAACCGCTCTCTCATCCTGCTGGTGGCGCTCACGGGGAATACCGGCAAGAACGGCGGAGGATTCAATCACTACGTCGGCCAGGAACGCGTCTGGCCGGAGCAGGGCTTCTTCAAGCTTGCCTTCCCCGAAGACCCGCAAGAAACAGCGTTTCCAGAACACGACGCTGTGGAGCTACGTCCACTCCACGAACAAAGACCCGCATCTCTATAACGGCAAGCCTATCGAGTGGTACATCGAGGAGAGCGGTCAAGAACGGCTGGATGCCGCTGTGTCCCAAGAACGGCCAGAAACCGCGCGCGTTCATCGTGTGGCGCGCCAACTATCTGAACCAGGCCAAAGGCAACGAGATCCTGAACGTCGCTGTGGAAAGACCTCGACCTGATCGTCGACATCAACTATCGCATGGACACCACGGCGCTCTTCTCCGACGTCGTGCTGCCCGCGGCCAGCTACTACGAGAAGGTGGACATCAGCACCACCGACTGCCACAGCTACATGCATCCCTTTAACAAGGTGCTCGACCCGCTGTTCGACACCAAGACCGATTGGGAGATCTTCCGCGCCCTGGCCGAGAAGATGGCGCGAACTCGCAGCCGAGAAGGCTCGAAGCCCTTCCACGATCGAAGCTTCGACTGGCACCGCGACTTCACCAAGGCGTACGACTGGACCGGCAAGGGCGCGATTCCAGCAGCCGACGAGGAGGCCGCCAACTTCATCCTCGGCGGCCGCCGAAGAAACCAAGGGCATGACTTACCAGCTGATTCAGCAGCACCCGCAGCGCTTTGCAACCGATCACGAGGCCTGGAACAGCGAAATCAAGGAGGGCGTGGCCTACACGCCGTTCAAGCATCAGGTGGAAAAGAAGCGCCCGTGGCGCACCCTTACGGGCCGGCAGCAGTTCTACATCGACCATCCCTGGTACCTCGAATTCGGTGAAGCCCTTCCGGCCTTCAAGGAACCGCTTGTCGACAGAAAAGTATCCGCTCTTCTGGAACACGCCGCACGGGCGGTGGTCCATCCACTCCACTTGGCGCGACCATCGCGCCAGTTGCGCCTGCAGCGCGGCATCCCGATTTGTCTACATGCACCCCGAGGATGCCCGCAAGCGCGGACTGCAAGACAACGATTGGGTGAAGGTCTTCAACGATGACGGCCACTTCGTCTGCCGCGTGCAGATACTGCCCGGCGAGAAGCCCAGCCGCGTCACCATGTATCACGGTTGGGAGAAATTACCTGGGATTCCTGCAGGGCGGATGGCAGTCGCCACCTACATCAAGATCAAGCCCACGCAACTCGTCGGCGGATACGGCCACGTCAACTTCCGCCTGAACTACTGGGGCCCGACCGGCAACAACCGCGACATGAGGGTGGACATTGAGAAGAAGCGCAAGGCTCTGCAGGAGGAAGGCAGCCATGCCGCAACATCAATACTCCATGGTGCTGGACCTCAACAAGTGCCTGGGCTGCCAGACCTGCACCATGGCCTGCAAGAAGCTGTGGACCGACGGCGACGGCATGGATTACATGTACTGGAACAACGTCGAGACCCGCCCCGGCCAGGGTTATCCGCGCCATTGGGACAAGATCGGCGGCGGCTTGGAAGACGGCGAGCTGCGGCCCAGCCACTTGCCCAGCAAGGAAGACTACGGCCAGACCTTCGAATACAACTACCGAACGCGTGTTTCAAGGCGGAAGCAAGCTCATGCCGCAGGCAGAGTCCGAAGTCCGCCGAACTGGGACGAGGACGTCGGCGGCATGATGCGGGCGAGAACTACTACTTCTATCTTCCGCGGCTGTGCAACCACTGCACCAATCCCGCGTGCCTGGAAGCCTGCCCGCGTAAAGCCATCTACAAGCGCGCCGAGGATGGCATCGTGCTGGTGGACCAGGAGCGCTGCGAGGGCTACCGCTACTGCATGAAGGCTTGCCCGTACAAGAAGATCTACTTCAACGAACTCCTGGGCAAGGCGCAGAAATGCATCTTCTGCTATCCGCGCATCGAGAAGGGCGAGGTCAACGCCTGCGCGAAGCAGTGTCCCGGCCGGCTGCGCTTCGTCGGCTTGCTGGATGATCCGGAATCCGCTGTCCATAAACTCGTTCACGTCCACAAGGTCGCGCTGGGACTGTTCCCGGAAAAAGGCACTGAGCCCAACGTCTTCTACGTTCCGCCGTTCAACCCACCGAAGCGAGAGAACTACGGCAAGAGCATTCAGGA
>CAVXFD010000016.1:0-262201 GCA_963760855.1 uncultured Acidobacteriaceae bacterium
TTGGGGCAACGATGTCCACGATGCCCATGGGTTTGTCGGGATCGTTGCCCAGAAGCCGAAGATGCTCGGTCGCGGTCTCGAGCGTGACCTTGGCGTCATCGGCAGCGTCTTGCGCAACCTCGAGGTCTTGCTGTGCGATTGCGCCATGGGCATACAGATCCACGGCTCGATTTAACTGCTTTCGCGCGAGAAGCTCGTCGGCGATGGCCTTGCGATACGCGTCGAAACCACCCGCAACGTCGTCGCTGCGAATGGTTAGCAACAACTGGCCTTTTTGCACCGTGTCGCCCAGTCGTGTGTGAATGGCCACGACCCGCCCCGAGGCGAGTGAGACCACCGGGACGTTGCGCGCAACATCGGGCACGACTGTCCCCGTGACCACCAACTCGGAGGTCGTTGGACGCGCAACCGCCACTGCGAGCGGAAACTGCTCGGGATGATCCACCGTGAACAGGGCGGGGTCAACTCCAGGCACCACGTTCGCTGGCGGCGGCGCTCCCGCCGCTGCATCGACACGCTGGTTACAGCCGCTAAGCACCACCGGTGAGATCATGGAGACGAGGAGAAGACCGATCTTTAAGTTTCTGCTTTTCATGAGGACTCCTTATTCACCACAACCAACCAGCGACACCTCTCCGGAAATTCGCCGAGCCATTCCTTTGTCTTCTTGGGTTGCCTGCGCGCAACAACGCACCCTTTGTGAATCGACCTCCGCTTCGGCTTGGGCGTTCTAAGGGACCTGTTGGAAAGGGGTCCCAAAGGACTGAAGGCCGCGCCGTCGTTGAGCAGTACATCGTTGTGCAATCCAGGGGGAGGGTCTGCAGAGCAACGCCGGAACTGAAAGTAGATCCGGAACGCTGCCCCTTTCTTGTGTAGCGCCCATCGTTGTCTCCGCACCAGGAACTGAAGCCTCTCCTGACTAGAACTTGACCATAATCGCAGACCTAATACTCGGCTCATCGTGTCGCATGTCAGGGCACCACCCCGTTGCTCCCGCCACGCAGGTGTAGTTCGGAGTAGCCGACAAGAACGGCCCAGGCGCCCAAGTGGTGCTTCCGATCACAGAACCAGCGCCCGGATTCGGAATCGTGCTCGGGAAAAGATTGTCGCCGGGCGTGATGCCGCCGCGACCTGTCCAGTAAGGAACGTTCGCATGGCGATACCCAAATTCGGTGACGAAAGTGATGTACTGCCTGGGCATCCAGTTGAATGTGATCGAGGTATCCCACGCTTTGTAGGGATCGCCCGGGTTCTGCGTGAAGTAGGGCGAACCGCTGATGGCATCGGCCCCATTGATGGGTGGAAGCAGGGTCAGATAGCGCCCCGGATTGGCCATCGCGCCGCCGCCGACCGTGACCGCGTACTGATCTTTCTTAAACCACCAGCGGTTGTAAAGCATCCAGCCGGCAAACGTCTGTTTGTGGCTAGTCGCGGTGTTGTGATGGCAATTCACGTTGTTAAAATTGTTTGCGCCCTGTGCCGTGACAAACGTTCCGTTGCCGCCGTATTCGCATCCCAAGTCGCCGGTGAGGGAGAATGCCATCTTGTCCATCGTCTTCTCTGGATGGTCGTAGTATTTGATTTCGATGCTGTCGTCGGTGTGAATACGCGAACGTCCGAATTGGCCGTTACCGTTGCCGAGCGTGTCTTCGCCCATGCCGTAGTTGTTGAAGACCATGGACACCCAAGATTTCGGACGCCACAAGATTTGTCCGCCAAGTCCGGGCTTGCTGCCGAGTCTGCCGTATGATTGCCATCCGTTGATGATCCAGGGCTCGATCTTCAGCTTGTCCGTGGGAAACCACTGAATTCGGACGCCATTGAAGAACCAAGGTGTGTTCGATGACACATAGGACGGCTGGTAGGCCCAGTTATCGAAGTTGTAATAACTGAACAAGCCAATGTAAGAAACAAAAATTCCGGCGTCCAGATTGAGACCATGATTCACGTTCCAGTGGTACCCTCCATAGGCCTCCGAGACGTACTTGTAGGCACCGCGAAGATCCCACTGGCCACGGCCGGCGCTCGCATCATTGCGCGGCGTAGTCACGCCGAACATTCCATTCATGGTCAACACGCGTCCGCGGACATCCTGCCAGTGGAAGTCACCGCCAAAGCTGATCTGCTCGACCTGAATTTCGTTCGAACGGAAAATTTCGGTCGAGCCGCCCAAGGTATCGTCGCGTGGGTGGTTGAAGTCGGCGACGTAGTCCGTATCGAACCGGATTTCCGGAGTGAAGAACTTGGAATCCCACACCGCATCTTTGTTGCGAGCGGTGCCGTTCAACCAGGTCCAGTCAGCATAAGCGAAGGGTGCGGTTGGCGCCGGTTTTTCAGGTAACCCCGTTCGTGCCTCTTGCGCAGGTGGCGCGACCGACGCCGTCGACGGTGTGGCCTCTGTTGCTTTGGTCTCTAGCGCGAGGGCAGGCGTCGATCCTGATCCTTTGGGAGATGGCGATGCCGGTACAATCGCGCTACCGGCTTTCAGCGCTGCTTTGAGTTCCTCGATCTCCGCCTGCATGGCGGCAAGCTGTTTCGCGACCCCTGGTGATATTTCGGGATCTGGCGTGGCGGCTGGTCCGCTCGGCAAGGAATTTCTGGCCGCGTCTCCGTTGGGGACTGTCCCCCCCGTCGAGGGTTCGTGCAGGGCTGCCACTTTCGTCTGAATATCTGGTTGCGCCTGAATCTGCGCGTAACTGCGCGGAGCGTGACCAATAGCGAGACTCAAGACGAGCATGGGAAGGCAGGGTGATACCGCTACAGTCTTACGCAATAAAGTTCTCACGATTTTCAAGTTAGAATCCTTTCCGGTCTGGGACCCGGTTCCTTTCACTGAATGACGGTTGTTTAATCTGTCGAAAGGGCCAAAGGCGTTTGTGTGCCACTCTTCCTGGGGGCCAACCCTCCATCACATTCGAAAACTCGTAAAGAGCGGGTAAAAAGTTCATAAAGAACACATAAAACCTTTTCACGATGGAACGACCGGGCAAATGGACGCTAAGCAGTTGATCTTGATGTGGTGCCGAAGCCTAAGGGGAAAGGGAAGTGACAGTCCAATCAATAATTTTTCTACCGACGATCACGGCGAGGTGGACAACCGCCAGGAATGTGCGCAAGACACTCATCTCCGCTCGCTGCCACGATAGAAAACCTTGCGTAAAGAAACCGTAAAGAACACCATGAATGATTTGTTTGGGTTGCATAAATTTCTTGATTCGCGCAGTCGGACTCTACACACGAGAGTCTTGCTCCTGCGTGGCACGCAAACACAGAATCTACCCTGAGGCGTCGAATTCCAGCGTCTGAAAAGGCTAATCGCTCAACCCTGATCATTCGGGTCGAAGGCCCGTAGGGTTCGAATCAGTGAGTCATAGAACTGGTAGTGAAGGTACACGCAGGTGGCTGGTCATCTTGTCTTCTAGTTGTCTTTACGAACATTTTATGAACCTTTTATTCGATCTTTCCGCGATTGCGTGTCCAATAGTCGTGGGCTGAAAAAAGAGCCCAGGACAAACAGCATGAATTCAGGGAGAGCATGACTATGTGGATTCACGAATTAGCGCCGGAGCGGTTGGCAGAAATTTTCCACCACTATCACCAGGCACTGACGCCGGAACTGTCGGGTAAAGGCAGCGAAGGACGCTGCGCGTGGCCGGAAGTTCCCCAACAGGAGAAGAGCCGCCTGGTGGCGGCGGCCCGTCTGGCGCTGCTCGAACTCGAGTCGATGACCAGCGACCGCGCCAAGTCGCGGCAGTATTTTGCCCAGCCCGGCGAAGCAGAATGGGGCTGCTAGGCGGGGTAGTCCAGTGACCGGTCACGAAGCGATGTCTTACCAAGGGGTCAAGCTTGTCTCCATCTTTATGACTTCTTTACGAATTTCTTAAACCATCTTTAGATATGAAGTGGTTCACTGGACTGTCTTACGCGAGACATCCCGGCAAAGACTCGGAGGCAGGAGTATGTGGGCCACGTGGGTAGTTGCAGCCATCGCTTTGGCAGCGGCCGCGTTCATGCTGACGTTTCTGATCGCCTTGCTGCGTGAGGGTGCGCCGTCGGTCTGCTACTGGGTGGTTCCAGTCCGCCGCGAACCAAGGAAAGGGATGGTCGAGGTGGTGGGTACCAACTTTATGGACGGTCGCTGGGCGAGGTCTGAGCTGCCTGTAGCGGTCCCGACGCGGGACAGCTTCCCTGCACTCCGGCCGTTGCACAAAGCGGGGACGCCTGGCAACCAGATCTTCGTCAGACTAAGGATCGAGCCACCAAGGCAATCCTGATAGAGTCTAGCCGAGCTTATCGGAGCCAATTCGATGCAAGACGCGATTTTCCTTGCTATAACAATCTTTTTCTTTGTAATTGCGCTCGCTTATGTGGTTTTCTGCGAGCGCGTGCGTTGAGGCATACATGAGTTCTCAATCGATCATCATGCTGATTATTTGCGCGGGATTGCTGGTGTATCTCGTGTATGCCATGTTGCGGCCGGAGAAATTCTGATGACGGCGAACGGATGGCTGCAAATCTTTTTTTTCCTGCTGGTGGTGTTTCTGGTGACCAAGCCACTGGGCGGGTACATGGCGCGTGTGTTTGGGCGCGAGCGAACCTGGCTCGATCCGGTGATGCGGCCGGTGGAGAAGATTCTCTACAAACTCACGGGCGTAGATGAAAGCCACGAAATGGATTGGAAGGAATACGCGCTGACGTTGATTTTGTTCAGCGGCGTATCCATGATCGTGCTTTATGTGTTGCAGCGGGTGCAGCAGTGGGCGTGGCTGCCGTGGAATCCGCAAAAGCTGCCGGGAGTGGCGCCGGCGCTGGCGTTCAATACTGCGGCTTCATTTACAACGAACACGAACTGGCAAAACTATGTGCCCGAGACCACCATGAGCTACCTGACACAGATGGTGGGGCTGGCTTATCACAACTGGGTCTCGGCGGCGGCGGGCATGGCGCTGGCGATTGCATTCATTCGGGGCATTTCGGGACGCGAGCGGAAGACGATTGGAAATTTCTGGGTGGACCTGGTTCGCGGGACTCTGTGGATTCTGGCTCCGCTGTGTTTGATCGGGGCATTGGCGCTGGTGTCGCAGGGAGTCGTGCAGAACCTGAAGCCTTATGACACGGTGCAACTGGTCGATCCCTATCAGACGCCGCAGTTGGGGTCTGATGGCAAGCCGGTGAATGGGCCTGATGGCAAACCAGTGATGCAGACGGTAAGCCAACAGTTGATTGCGCAGGGGCCGACGGCTTCGCAGGAAATTATTAAAGAGCTGGGAACGAACGGTGGCGGGTTCTTCAATGCAAACAGCGCGCACCCGTTTGAAAATCCAACTCCGTTCTCGAATTTTTTGGAACTGTTCTGCATCTTTGCGATTCCTTCAGCCCTCACGTTCACGCTGGGAAAAATGACGGGCTCCCCACGACATGGATGGGCGGTGTGGGCGGCGATGGCATTGATGTTCCTGGCCGGAGTGACGACCGCGTATTGGGCGGAGGCGAGGGGAAATCCTTTGGTGACCGCGGCGGCGCAGCATGGCTCGCTGCATGCGGCTTCGGCTGTGCCGGTTGCCGGCAATCTTGAAGGGAAAGAGGTGCGGTTTGGGGTGGTGAACTCGGCGCTGTTTGCGACTGTGACCACCGACACGAGCTGCGGCGCGGTCAACTCCATGCACGATTCATTCACGCCGCTGGGCGGAATGGTTCCGATGATCGACTTGATGTTGAGCGAGGTGATCTTTGGTGGCGTGGGCGCGGGGATGTACGGGATGCTGGTGTTCGTGATCCTGTCCGTGTTTATCGCGGGATTGATGGTGGGACGCACGCCGGAATATTTGGGAAAGAAGATTGAAGCTTACGACGTGAAGATGGCGATGCTGGTGATCCTGATTTTTCCGCTGGTGATTCTGGTGTTCACGGCGATTTCAGTTTTGTACAGCTTTGGCACATCGGCGATGGCGAATGCCGGACCGCACGGCTTTAGCGAAGTGCTTTATGCGTTCACGTCGGCCGTGGCCAATAATGGCTCGGGTTTCAACGGACTGAGCGGGAACACGCCCTGGTACAACACGTCGATGGGGATCGCGATGCTGCTGGGACGCTTCATGATGATCCTTCCGATGCTGGCGATCGCAGGGAATCTGGCGGGGAAGAAACAGGCTCCGGCGACCTTGGGGACGTTTCCGGTGACGGGACCGCTGTTTACGGTCTTGCTGATCGGGGTGGTGGTGATTGTGGGAGCGCTCACGTTTTTCCCCGCACTCAGTCTGGGACCAATTCTCGAACATCTGCTGATGGTGGCGGGCAAAACTTTCTAGGCAGCTTTCTTAGGAAACTATGGCAAGCAAGAAGTCAAAACGCAGCTTGTGGGACATGAAGATTGTGCGCCGTGCGGCGTGGGATTCGGTGGTCAAACTGCATCCTGTGACCATGATGCGCAACCCGGTGATGTTCGTCGTGGAAGTGGGCAGCGTGGTGACCACGGTTCTGCTCATTTTGGAGCGAATGCACGGGCAGCCAGGATTCGGATTCAATCTGCAGATCACGCTGTGGCTGTGGTTCACGGTGCTGTTTGCGAACTTCGCCGAAGCCATGGCGGAGGGCCGGGGCAAGGCGCAGGCCGATGCTTTGCGGCGCGCTAAAGCGGAGACGATGGCGAACCGCCTACTTCCCGAAGGGAAAACGGAAACGGTGCCAGGATCTCAATTGCGTTCGGGAGACATGTGTCTCGTGGAGGCGGGCGAGTTTATTCCTGGGGATGGCGAGATTGTGCAAGGTGTGGCTTCGGTGGACGAGTCGGCGATAACGGGGGAATCGGCGCCGGTGATTCGTGAGGCAGGCGGTGACAGGTCGGCTGTGACGGGCGGAACGCGTGTGCTTTCGGATTGGGTGAAGGTAAAGATTACCTCGAATCCCGGCGAGACTTTCCTTGATCGCATGATTGCGTTGGTGGAAGGCGCGGAGCGGCAGAAGACTCCGAATGAAATTGCGTTGAACATTCTGCTGGCGGGACTGACGATTGTATTTCTGCTGGCCGTGGTAACGCTGCAGCCTTTCGCGATTTATGCGCGCGCGCCACAGACGGTGTTCGTGCTGGTGTCGTTGTTGGTGTGCCTGATTCCCACTACGATCGGTGGATTGCTTTCAGCGATCGGCATTGCGGGCATGGATCGCTTGGTGCAGCACAATGTGCTGGCGATGTCGGGACGAGCGGTGGAAGCTGCGGGCGATGTGAATACGCTGCTGCTCGATAAGACGGGAACTATCACTTTGGGCAACCGTGAGGCGACGGAGTTCGTGACGGCGCCGGGCGTGACGGAAGCGATGCTGGCGGATTCGGCGCAACTCTCGTCGCTAGCGGACGAAACCCCCGAGGGACGGTCGATCGTGGTGCTGGCGAAAGAGAAGTACGGGTTGCGCGGACGGGAGATGAGCACGCATGACGCGGAATTTATTCCGTTCAGCGCGATGACTCGGATGTCGGGCGTGAATCTGGATGGGCGTGCGGTGCGGAAAGGTGCGACCGACGCGATCGCGAAATATGTAGAAGAGCAGGGCGGCACGTTACCGAAGGAAGTGCGCGAGGCGGTGGAAGCGATTTCGCGCTCGGGTGGAACTCCGCTGGTGGTGGCGGAAAATGGACGAGCGTTGGGCGTGATTCACCTGAAGGACATTGTGAAGGGTGGGATGCGGCAGCGGTTTGATCAGCTGCGGGCGATGGGCATCAAGACGGTGATGATTACGGGAGATAATCCGCTGACGGCGGCGGCGATTGCGACCGAAGCGGGCGTGGATGATTTCCTAGCGCAGGCGACGCCGAAGGACAAGTTGGATTTGATCCGGCGCGAGCAGGGGCAGGGAAAACTGGTTGCGATGACCGGCGATGGCACGAACGATGCGCCAGCGCTGGCGCAGGCCGATGTGGGTGTCGCCATGAATACGGGTACGCAGGCGGCGAAGGAAGCCGGGAACATGGTGGACCTGGATTCGAATCCGACCAAGCTGATCGAGATCGTGGAAATCGGTAAGCAGTTGCTGATGACGCGGGGTGCGCTGACTACGTTTTCCATTGCGAATGACGTGGCCAAATATTTTGCCATTATTCCTGCGATGTTTGCCGGGACGTTTCCGGTTTTGCAGGCGCTGAATGTGATGAGGCTGGCTACGCCACAGTCAGCGATTTTGTCGGCTGTTATTTTTAATGCGCTGATTATCGTGGCGCTGATTCCGCTGGCGCTGCGCGGGGTGAAATATGTTCCGCAAGGAGCGGCGGTGTTGTTGCGCAGAAATCTGCTGGTCTATGGGCTGGGCGGAGTGATTGTGCCATTTATTGGAATCAAGTTGATCGACCTGGTGATTGTGCGGGCAGGGTTGGCGTAGGCGACTATGAAAAAGAATCTGATGATTGCTGTACTTATGACGGTGGTGACGACTGTGTTGTTTGGTTTGCTGTTTCCGCTGGTGATTACGGGGCTGGCGCAGGTTTTGTTTCCCCGAGCAGGCGAACGGAGAATTGCTGACGCGGAATGGCAAGCTGATGGGATCGCGATTGATCGGACAATCATTTTCTTCGCCGGGATATTTTCATTCGCGTCCATCGAGCGCGGGAACGGGCTATGATGCGGGGAATTCGAGCGGATCGAATCTTGGGCCTACCAATCAAACTTTGATCGCGCGAGTGCAGGGAGATGCGGACCGGCTGCAAGCAGAGAATCCAGGAGCGGCGATTCCGATGGATTTGCTGACGACGTCGGGGTCGGGACTGGATCCGCACATTACGCCGGAGGCGGCGGAGTTTCAAGTGCCACGGATCGCAAAAGAGCGCGGGTTGAGCGAGGATGTGGTTCGAGAAGCGGTGCGTCAGCATACGGAGCCGCGACAATTCGGGTTTCTGGGTGAACCGCGGGTGAACGTGCTGGAGCTGAATCTTACCTTGGATGAGATTTCGCCGAAGCCGGGGAACCATTGAGGTTTACTCACAAAACAAAGCCGTGGACTGCCTGATAACGGCCAGCCTTAGGTGAAAACAACCACGTCACCGATCCCTTCCAGGGTGGATTTCGACGCAAAACTGGTTCCCTATCAAACGCACCGATTGCCCTCTGCTGCAACATATTAGTCGGCTATGGCGCACGTCGAATGGGTAGGCTTTATTTCTGGTTTTACCCCTTGCTGTGTCTGTCTCGTTCTTTCTGATAGCCGACCTGGACACCTTAGCCACATCACCGCCCACCAGCCTGCTCTTAATCCACGGCTGCGAGATCACGGTGAACCTTTTCTAGCGCGGCTTGGCGTGCACGCAGCTCGCTCAGTTCCTCTTCGCCGAGTTGTTCGGTGCAGCCTGCCACCGTCCGCATTCCGTGCTCGACGAGTATCCGGCGGAACTCCTGATCGGGCGTCGAGGCGGCGATGTCACCGAAGGCTCGCAGCAACCGCAAGCTGACAGCCACGTCCGTCTTCGAGTACATGCGGATCTGCTCAAAGGCTGCGTCCAGCAGTCGCGGGAAGCGTATCCAGCCAATGCTGGCGCGAACGACGCCTGGTGGATCGTAGAGCAGCCCGTCCGGCGGCTCTCTGGACGCGAAGTGGATCAGAATGCGGCTTAACTGATCGACGCAGGTGATAGCGGTCGTGGGGTCGTTGACGGCTGGTGAGATCGCCTTCAACGCAACATCAACAATCTGCAGGACACCGAACTCCACGTCTTGCTGCAACGTTCTGGTCGGGCCGAAGTCGAACGCGGCAAGCAGCTCGGCAGTTCCTTCAGGGGGCAGACGCTTTCCCTTTGAGACCATCATCAGCGGGATTGCCGCTGGAACGAAGTGGCCGACCCGACGCAGCACGCGGATGCTAACGTGATAGTGCTTCGCAAGGGCAGCCAGGCGTCGCGTATCGATGAAGCGGATGTAGCCGGAACCATCGCTCGAAACGGCCACCTCGCTGGGGTTCGGTCTGAGCGGTTCAGCGCCCGGCCCGCGGTTCAGCAGGTGCGGCCAGGGCATAAGTTCATCGATCACGACTTCCGTTTCTGCCGCGATTCTGTCGACTATGTGATTGACACTGATGGCCTGCGAGATGTGGTGAATGAAAAAGAGCAACAAAGCGACACATGCCAGTGCTAATACCATCGCACCTATGACGGTGGCCACTGGCGCGAAGGGGTGAGGGAGCGAGCGCGCCGTCGGAAGCGCGGCCATGCAGTACAAGAAAGTACCGAGGAAGATGCCCAGCGTCCACTGCGTCACACGGTCCCTGGAAAAGCTGACGATTATGCGCGGGGAGAACTGCATCGATGCCAGAGTGAGCGTCATCAACAGGATGGCGAATACGATGGATACCACTGTCATAATGGAGGCGGCGATTCCCGCCAGAATGACCTGGGCGACTTGCGGGTCGGCGTGCGAGGGGAATAGGACAGTGGGCACCCAGGCGCTGGTAACCGGAAACATCTCTTCCAGCCATGACAGAAATGCGCCCGCACAACCCAGCGTCAGCGCGATTGTGAGCGGCCGAATCAAAAAGCCGCCACGCAGGTTATACATGGCGTGGCGAAGCATCAACGGCAGGCTCTTGCTCATGGCACTATCTGTTCAAGTGTAGTGGGTTAGACCTGCGCGTACAAAAAAGAAGACAGAGAGACCTTCTTGTCCCACCTCAGAATGAGGATAGCCTCGCTCATCGGCTATGTCCTTTTGGAATTTCTTCGGAAAGAGATTCTAGACAACCTCGCTCCGATGCCGGCGAATATATCGCCACCCTGCGGACGCGGCGATCTTTTGCTGAGCGCGGAGAGGCTGGTATTACTTCCCCACACTTGCGTGGTGGCTTACCTGCAATTGCGATTTCGCTAGTTCCTTAGCGTCCAACTGCCCTTTCTTGTCTTTATCCAGTCTGTCGAACTCAGCCTCCATGAACTTCATCCACTCCTGTTTGGAGATTTTGCCGCTCTTGTCGGTATCAATAAGGAGCAGCAACTGCTTGACCTCTGGCTCACCGAGTGCCAGCTTATCCTGCGGTTTCGGAACTGCTGCCTTCTGTGCGACTGCAGTTCCTAATATCGCCCAACTGACCACCAGCACCGCGATGGCCACGATGACCCGCACTATATTCGTTCGCCTCATCGTGATCGACCTCCCACAGTTTCTTCGACCGGAGGCATTTAATACACGGACCCGTAAATTGCGGATAAGGGAGTCATAAATTATTCGTAAAGGTGTGGGCACATGTGGGAGCGGCGGTCCGCGCTGCCCAACTGGCGATAAATCTCGATTACACTCATTGACCGCATCATGCGAGACGGCCGATTTCAACGACAACCGAACAACCCCAGCGCACCACTACTTATGCTTCAAGCGAAAATCTCGTTCACCTTATCCCGCACCTTCTGGCTGCGTGAAGGCTTCAAGTATCGCATTGTGCTCTCCATGTCAGAGTGGCCGAGCCATTGCTGCACCGTTCGAAGATCAACACCGGCCCATAGGCACCGCGTTCCGAAAGTCGCTCTGAACTTGTGCAGCCAGAAATTATCCGGGTCGAGCTTCGCACGCTCGGCGACGGCCTTGAGATCATCGAGAAAATTTAACTTCGGGTTGCATCCGGCGGTGGGGAAGACAAGACTACACGTCTTGTCTGCTTTGGCCTTCCACGCCTTCAAACTCCTTGCGAGCTTCGCAGGGATGGGAATCTCGCGCTCCTTGTATGCCTTTGGCGTCCATCCCCGGTCGGGCTTGTGAGTGACGCGGACGGTGGAGGCAGCGAAATTCACGTCCGACCAGTACGTGAACATAACCTCCTGCTCCCGCATCCCGGTCATCAGGAAAAACTCATACCACAACCGCTCCTCCACATCACACACTGCGAACAGCTTTCCCAGTTCTTCCTTCTCGTACATTTCTGGTTCTTCTTCCGTATAGCGAGGCCAATCGTTCTTGCCAACCAGCCCGCGAATCCCGTTCGCCTTCAGGAACGCCATCAGATTCTCAAACTTGTTGTACACGCTGCGCGGTGCCTGCTCTTTCTCATCCCGCAGGAACGCACAGAACTTTAGCAGGTCCATTCGGTCAATGTCTTCGAGATTGAGCTTGTGGCAGGACTTCCGGAAATACTTCAAGGCCGTCGCGTAGGCCGCCAGCGTCTTCGGCTTCTTCGTAAGCTCAGTTTCTTCGATGTAGTCAGCGACCGCTGCCGCAACCGACCTGTTGCCGTTCGCGGCGATCTCCGGCACCGTGGCATCGCCGTTGTTAAGCTCTGTTTCTTTCCGCAGGCGCATCGAACTGGCATCCGCCGCGTCCTTCCCGACCGACAGGCGGATACGCCTGCCGTTGTCGTGCCATTCGATGTAGTAGGCCCCTTCAGGGTGGCGCTCGGGCTTGCCGTTGACCAGCACAGCGTCAGGCTTGACGCGGCCATTGGCGGACAGCACAACAGAGCAATACCGCATCCCTTGCGGCGTTTGGACTCTTTTGGTGAGATTGACTTCGCGGTGCATGGTGACCCTTCCTTGAAACCGTATCAAGTGTAGGTATCACCAGCCTGCAAGTACTAGATAACAAAAGTTCTGGCGGAGAGGGAGGGATTCGAACCCTAGCACTCCTTGCGGGCACAGCGGTTAGATGGCAAGTCGTGCGGCGCACCGAATCAAAAATGCCGGCTGATAGTTCAGCTGTTGCTGGTGTTCCCCAAAAAATTTTCTGGGCATAACTTCGACTTGGCTCGCAAGGCCACTCCGCCTCTCTACATCGTCGAAGGCAACGCCGACTGCGTCAGCCTCTATGCCAATGGGCTGCGAAACGTCGTCGGGCTCTGCCCGACTGCGTTTACTGCGGCGCATCTGGATCTGCTGCTGCGAAACGATCCGCCGGTCAAGCACGTCATCTTCTGTCTCGATCCTGACAAAGCAGGAAAGGCCGGAACCACGCGGGCCATCAAGATCATCGAAGAAGTCTTTTCGGGCAACATCGGCTTGCAGGTCGACATCGTTGCCATGCCCGAGGGCGGCGGCGACCCGGACAAGTTCGTCCGGACGTTTGGGATCAAGAGTTTTCGCGGGCTAGAAAGACTGGATCTCTTCAGCTGGCGCATGAAAGAAGCCGTCGAGCGGGGCGAGGACTCGCTCGAAGTCGCACAGAACGCTGTTGGCCTGATCCTGAACGAACCCAATATTCTGCGCCGGCGCCAGATGGCCAAGAGATTAGCTTCCGTTACCGGCCAGCCGGAAGATTCGATCTGGGCTGAAGTCGAGCGGCGGGTTGACATTGACAAAGCTGCAGCTCAGGAACAGAAGTCTTCCATTGCCCATAAGTTAATTCGGGAGATCACCAAGACTCCGGGGCGCGCGTCCCAGCTCATCTCGGAAGCTTCCAGCCAGATCGAACTCGTCGACAAAGCCAAGCATGGCTATGACCTGCGGAGTGCCGTGAGCGCTCTGGATCTGGCTTACGAGCGCGCCGACAAGAACGACAGCCGGGTCGGGCTGTATACCGGCTTTGAACTCTTCGATGACCGGATGCGGGGCGTGCCGAAGTTCGACAAGTTCATCAGCATTCCGGGCAAGCCGAATACCGGCAAGTCAACGCTGTTTGACAACATGGCCTGGCGCCTCGCCGAGGATCAGCGCAACAAAGACGTCCTGGTGTTCTTTCACACAGCTGATGATTCTTTGTATGAGCGGCATTCCCGGATCCTGGGATCGCGGTTCAATGTTCCCAGCGAGATGTTTGAGAGCCCGGGGTTTTATCTGGGCGACGCCGAAGCCTGCAAGAAGAAAGGCTGTGAGGATTTTGAGAAAGTTCTCGGGGTCGCGCGGCAATGGCTCAGGGGATTGTTTGAGGCTGAGAGGCTGATCGTAGCCGATATCAGCGAAGTTTCCCCCAGCTTCCCTGCCCTGGGCCGCTACGTGGCCGACATCCGGAAACGCTTTCCGGAAAAGAACATCGTCGTCATGGAAGATAACTTCCACCTGCTGGAGATGCCCGGCTATGAGCCGGGCGAGGCCAAGATCGCGGCTTCGTCTCACTTCATCAAGCAGCTCTGCACCCGGGAACAGGTGACGGTGATTGCAACCATGGAGATTACCAAGAGCGACCTGGCCCCGGGCAAGCGGCCGTTCTTTACGAATCTGAAAGGCTCGGCCGCGATTCCCTACGACATCAACGCCAACTGGTCCGTCTACAACGATATGGCGGACCTGATGGACGATGTCCAGATCTTCTGGGATGACGTCGAACACCAGAAGGAAATACAGAATGGCGGCATGACGAGTATGGAGAACACTCGTATGCCGATCCTCGAAGTGATCAGCGATAAGAACAAGATCTCTGGTTACAAGGGGACCTTTTTCTTCAAGATGTGGCCGGATAGCGGACGGCTGGAAGAGTGTTCGCTCGATGATCAGGCCAACTTCATGGCGAAGGTGAATAGTGACTCCGGAGGGAAACCGAACGGAGTCCGGTGAGAAAGCTAACATTGTGGAAAGTAACCCGCGAATGATGATTTTGTTGCCGTAGGGGCGGAGTTCATCGTCCTGGAAAAAAAGGCAAACAACTCATCTCATAAACACCGGATAGGTTTCTTTCGGGTAAGTTCGCAGTATCCGGTCCGGACCCTTTATTATGCGAGGGGCCCGATCCCGAGATTCAGCGGAGATCGCTCAGGAGCACCACATCGCTGCTAACCTCGCCGCGGGATAGCAGCAACTGTTTTCCATCTGCTGTCCAGTTGAAGTCGAAGATTCGACCCGCGGTGAATTTCGTGACCTGGCGCGGTGGTCCTCCCGAGAGGGGCTGATCCCATATATTCGTTACGTCACCTTTGGTCAACAGATACTGCAAGGCTTTGCCATCGGGAGACCAGCGCAGGCAGCTTTCTCGATAGATGCCGCCGGGAGAGTCGTAGGTCTTCACAGTTTTACCCGTTCGGGCGGAAACGACAGCCAGCTTGCTCAACGCCTTAGGGCGCTCCTGATCGTAGGGAAAAGCCAGAAATCGCCCGTCGGGCGAAACCCGCATCGTTCCGCGGACGGTTTGTCCGGGTACATCCCCGACGATTTGTGAATCGCCTCCCTCTATCGGCACCCGCATGATTCTCGGGGGCGCTCCCATCGAAATGTAGAAAACAAATTTGCCATCGGGTGAGCAAGTGGGAGAATACAAAGAGCCCCCCGCGAGCTTGGTCGGATTCAACCCGTCCTGATCGACTCGCATGATCTCGGCAAGGCCTGATTGATAAGAACGCTGAACGATCAGACGTCCGCTGGCCAGCTTGGTCGTCTTAAGAGTATCCGGATCGGCTTGCTCTGTTGCGACTGCACCGGAGGAATAAGAAGTCGTTACTACAAAATCTCCGCACATGACGGGAGGCGCGACGTCATGCAGACTTGAGAACGGAGTGAATCCCGTGCCGTCCCCATTCATCAGCCACATCTCGTCGTTTCCGCTCACCGCCAGAATTTTGCCATCGTGCCTCGCAATCGCAGCAGTCATGGGCAATTTCCCATCCGTGATCTGTCGCATTTTCAATAAATTTGCCGCCGGCCCTGACCAGAGATTGGCCACTACCGACCACTGAATCGCAGAGACGGTTTGGGCGTCGCGTGTGGCCTCAATCCGCAGGCCCCAGTTGGCCAAGTCGTTTGTTATTCGCTTATGCTTGCCTCCTTCAAGCGAAACCGTCCATAACTGTCCACGGCCAGCTAAATCATCGAGCTCGACGAGCACGGTCTTGCTGTCTGGGAGCCATAGGGGACGACCGATTACTCCTGCATGCCAGAAAACCTCCCGAACGCTTCCATCAAGCGGTGATATCGACTCCAGCACAAAACCTATTCTGTCACCACTAAGCATCAGAGACACAATAATGGTTCGGCCATTTGGGGACCACGCGGGGCCGGGTTCGAAACTTGACGATGTTCCCGGAAACGTGGCTAGAACGTGATCCGCACTTCCATCGGCGTTCGCGATACGTATTCTGGTGCCATCGGGAAAACCCTCGACATAAACAAATTGACGACCGTCCGGCGAAAAACTGACCGGTGAATCGATGTCTCTGGTCAACAGGCGAGCGTGTCCGCCTAGCACAGGCATGGCGTAGAGATCTTTGAATCCGCCGATCTCCTTGCGAGTACGTACGAAGTAAACGGAATTACCATCCGGGGAGAAAGTCAATCCGCGAAAGTCAACATCCTCTGAGGGCAAGACCTGAGTTTCGCTGCCGGTTGCTATGTGGTGCAACCACAGTCCTACTCCGCCGTGGTCGCGTTGCGAGTAGATGACGTAGCTGCCGTCAGGAGAAATCGCCACGTCTTCGGCCTTGCCACTGTTGGTCAGCTTGGTGAAACGCAAAGTTTCCAGGTTCAGGCCTGCGCGCGATTTCCACCGGTGCACGCCGTAGTAGCTGATGGCTGCTCCAGCGATAAAAGTCACAACGATGATGGCAGCCCTCAGATACGACTTTCGTGGAATAGTCGGACCGCCGGGCTGCGCGGTTGATTCTGAGAGCGCCATTTGGCTAACCGACGGCCACTCGTAAACACGGTTGGAAGAGTCTGAAAGCTCGGTAGAGGTTTTTGTGTTGCCCGACTCGATGACTGGGGCGATGAAGCGGTAACCACGACTGCCAACCGTTTCTACAAAACGGGGAGTCTCTGCCGAATCGTTGAGGGCGGTCCTCAGCCGGTTGACCGCCGTGTTGAGCCCGCGATCGAAGTCCACGAACGTGTCGTCGGACCACAGTCCCTCCCGTAGTTGTTCGCGGGTTACTAACTCGCCGGGTCGAGCCAGGAGCATAGCCAGAACCTTCAAGGGTTGCTCCTGAACCTTTATCTTGGCGCCGGACTTACGTAGCTCTCCGGTCCACACATCAACCTCAAAAACATCAAAGCGGACAAGACGCTGCGAAGCTTGGGTCCAGGGAGCCAAGGAACCTCCTGGCGGATGGGAGAACCAAATTCTACCACTGGACCATCCATTTCCTGCCTGCTTGACCGCGCTGTGCGCAGCAAAACCAGAAATTCGCTTCGTTACCAAGAATTTACTGTCGCGTAATCGGCCATCCATTGACCGTCCGAGCTCTCCTACGCGAGAGTTGCGCCTCAGCAGGTGCATTGCCCGTCGTATGCGCCATTGCACACGCCGAGAAGGAGCAGAGATGAAGTCGCGAAAATTGATGTGTGTCACAGGGGTTGCGCTCGCCGTACTGATGATTTCTATCGCGCTGGCCGCGCAGGACAAACCTCACCGTACTCTAGGTACAGGAAATGATGCGGTCGCCACTCAATCCCAATCGTCTGCCCTTGGCGGCGGTGGTTGGTTCAACCTCAACTACTGGAGCCTTCTCTCCCAAGTGGTGGATGACCAGAAGGGGGCCCCTTCTGTTGATCCCCTAAGCCTGCAACCTCCGGCGATTCTAAATAACGACAACCCCGCCGCGAATCCTAGAGGCAACTACCACACCTACAAGGCCTGCTGGAAGGTAGCCCACCCTGGGCCGCTGGACCCACCGGGTACGGCCATCAAGTGCTACAGCAGTCCTGCGACGTTCGAACTGGGCGACGGGAGCCTCGCGAGCAACCCCAATGGCAACCCCGACGAGACGTTTAGCGGCTTGCCGTGTCCCTTGACAGGCACGCAGCAGTTTCTATGGGTCGACCAGCTCACCGCCTACTGGAACGCCGTTCGCTTCTACAATGCAAGCAAACAACTGATCGAGGGCTATCGCCACGAAGTCTATGTCGGCAAGATTTACAACTACACGACCGGCAAGTCTATCCCCGCCTGGATGGACTACGTCAGCACGTATCAGGAAGAGCCCGGCCCCGATGGGACTCAGAGGTAATCTGCAGTGGGGTTACTACGGAAATGACTTCTCAGCCCTAGCGGGTAATACCCCCGTCCTCACGCCGCAGTGGGGCATCATTACCTACACCCCCAATTTCGCATCGGTCATTGAGGAGCTAGGGCCGCATCCGTTTGATGATTACCTCAACACGGGCGCGACCGCTGGGCTTGCTCCCATCTGCACCGCAATGGAATAGACCTCGATAGCCAATGCCGGAGGAGAGTGCTTATTATGTTCAGAAAGCTGATGCGCGTAGCCGCGATCATGTTTGCCGTAGTGCCGATGTCACTTCAACTGGCCGCACAAGAGGAACACTCAGACGGCAAGCATAGGAACCACCATTACAAGCTCATCGACGTCGGGACGTTTGGCGGCCCGGTAAACTACCTCAACGGCTACTTTCTTCTCTCTGAGTATATTGGCGACGCCCAGGACGTGAACAACGCGGGGACGTTAACTGGTTGGGCGGATACGTCCACGCCGGATCCTTATGCGCCCCTTTGCTTCAACGGGGATTGCTATGTCTCACACGCGTTTCGGTGGCGGAACGGCGTCAGGACCGACCTCGGCGCATTGTCTGGCGGTTGGAGCAGCGCTTCCAAGTTGGGTCAGTGCCAACGGTCTGATCGCCGGAGCTTCTCAGAACGGCGAAACCGACCCGCTGCTTCCGGGCTACCCGGAAGATCGTGCCGTCCTCTGGCGCAACGACAAAATCATCGACCTCGGAACACTGCCCGAAGGGGGATACGAGAGCGGGGCAGAAGCCGTAAACCGTCACGGCCAGGTTGTGGGGTGGGCCCTGAATACGGTTTCCGATCCCTATTCCATGGGTTTGTATTCCGCCCTCTACAACTTTTACAACCCCTACCCTTACTCGTATCAGATGAGGGCATTTCTTTGGGAAGACGAAGTTGGAATGCTGGACCTGGGAACGCTGGGCACTGGAACTGACGCCTACGCCATAGCCATCAATGAGCGAGGGCAAGTGATCGGCATATCGTACACAAACTCGACACCGAACCAGGTAATGACTCCGTGCTCAGTTGCGCCAATCCCAACCCAGGACCCGTTCCTTTGGGAGAAAGGCACAATGACCGATCTGGGTACGCTCGGAGGAACTTGCGGTTTTCCATTCTGGATCAACAACAAGGGTCAGGTGGTCGGCACTTCCGACTTGGCCGGAGACCAGTTTTCTCACGCCTTTCTTTGGACGAAGGCCAAGGGCATGGAGGATTTGGGCACGTTGGGAGGAAATTTTGGACAGGCTCAGATGATTAATGATTCTGGAGAAATTGTGGGAGGAACGACACTGCAAGGTGACTTGCAGGAAGATGCGTTCCTGTGGGATGGAAGGATGCATGACCTCGGGGCCCTCAACGGCTGTTCATACGCATTTGCAATCAATGCGCACAGGCAGGTTGTCGGCAATTGGGGAAGCAACGGCTGCCAGCAAGGTGCATTCTTGTGGGGGGATGGAGGGCCGATGGTCGATTTAAATTCGCTGGTCTCTTCCAACAGATCTGGTCTTACTGTGGCAGGGGCGGTCAACATCAACGATCGCGGCGAGATCGCAGGCTCTGGTGTAGACGTCAACGGCGCCTCCTACGCGATCCTGCTCATCCCCTGCGACGAGAATCACCCGGGTATTGAGGGTTGCGACTATGACCTTGTCGACGGAACCACCACATTTCAGGCTACCGCACCGCAGTTTTCCGCCGGAGAGAATGGGAATCAGGATGGACCCATAGGATTGCGGAACTGGCTAGATGGCCGACTTATCCATGGGCGCCGCTTTTCCGGTATACGCCCACGGAAGAACTAGACGTTCGGCCTGCGCAAGCACAACGAATCGATTCCCAACGACGACCAAACGCTGATCGCCGTGTTGGATTTGGATTTTCTCTGAAATCTGTGGTCGCACCCTGAAGGAAGCCCGCATAGAGGACGCACCCGGGAAGCGATGGAACCAGCACGCCGTATCCGCCTTCCGGTTGGGGACGGAGCAAGAGCTAGTAGTTGTAGCAGGCACAGCCGACAATTCTATCCTGGGCCGACGCCCTTATGGTCTTCATTGATTTTTTCGGTTTCGGGATCCAGTCGGTCCTCGGGGATCATTTGTCCTTATGGCCAAGAATTCTTCTGTTTCTGTCAAGTCGGTCTGAACTTTCTCTTCCTCCAGGCGGAGAGGCAGGGGGCCTTCGCCCTCCGCAGCTCGTGTGCCCGGTTCCGAAGGCTTCGGTGGGTCCTGCTTGCCAGTCGTTAAGCTGCTGCTTTCCAAATCCTGCGGTCTGATGCCCGGGCAAAGCGCGCCAGCAAAGACCTTGTCCAGCGACTCCAATGTGCCGACGCCCTTCCTGGTGGCCACTAGTATGCGTCGGCGTGCATCCTCAGGGTCGATCGATCTAGTGATGAGTCCGCGCTCGCAAAGGAGCGAAGCAGTCCGGCTGAGTGGGCCAGCGCTGACACTTGATTTCAACGCCTTCTCCAGGACTTTTCCGTTCTGGACGACCTGTCGCAGCACAGAAATCTGTTGAGGTGAGAGCCGATCAGAAGTGTTTTGTCGGCGCGCTTTCTCGAATTCCCTCAGAATGTCTTCGGGATATGTACGGCTGTCCATGTTTAAGTCCATAGGTATCTGAATGTTAATAATTGCGGATCTGCCAACATTTAACGCTGCGGCATTATTTAGCGCTGTGATCACAATCACCTTGGTGATTAATCGACTGTCCGATTGACCGCTATGGTGGTCGAGAGACGAGGATATTTCGGGGCGAGCTGCCCTTCTATCACCCGAAGATTTCAGTCGAGCAGTTCGACGCGTCGAAGGCTTACGCGGCTGTTGGATTGACGATCTTTTATCAGCGTGATGAGGCGCGATTCCTTAAAGTGCTACTTTAGATGACATGCCCGCAGATCACCGCTGCAGGGTCTCACAACCAGTCCAGACCTGCGAGGCTTAAACATCTTATCCCCCCACATAACCCCTAGTGTTGACTGGAGATCCAGTGTCGGTAGCCATGCGCCTGGGAGCGTCGTTACTGTCCCGACTGGGGGTCCAGGCGGAGGAAGGGCAGATAGATGGTACCTCATTGAAGCGCACACAGTTCACGAGCTGGCTTACGCCAGTTGGCCCGACGGCCTGCTGGGAAGATCGGATATCCGCCTTCTCACTACCCTGGAGGCCTGGCGCGTTGGCGATATACCAGCCGTCACGGCAGGGCGAATTCTTAGCATTCACCGGACGGGCATAGCCAACAACCCCCCGGTGATAAGCGTGGAATGCTCTGGCCAGCGACTCTGCCAAGGGGTGCAATTTGTGCGCCTGAAGGCACGACGGTTATACGAGGCGTTAACTTCTGGTTCCCTGCCCCTGGGAAAAGTTTTGGTGTAACCATAACTCGATCTATCCTTGAACTGTATGAACGAGCAGCTGAACATCCCCGGATCACACATTGAGCGCGACGCCACGGCGCAAGATGGGATGGCCTGGTTGCTCGACAACTTGAAAGTGTCAGAATTCGCATCGAAAACGAGCAGCATCTCCCGTCTTCCAAGAGAAGATAGAGGAGACGCCGGGGTGATTGTAAGCCCCGTCGCCCTGAGCGAGACGCCCTGAAAGAATCACGGGCGTAATCAAATCTACCGGGTAAATCAATCCTGGGGCAGGACTAGCACGTAGCACTTCCTGTCGGGTGCTGGGTCAGCGCTGGAACCTTCAGTCGAATTCAATCGATTCCCGCCAGCGTACCCGTTCTGAAACTAGACCGTAAAAGCTAAGGGAATACTGCGTTCGGAAGTAAGACGAGTCAAGAACAAGTTCAGCAGGTAGGAAAACGGTGATTCAGAATCAAGTAGTTCGAGGGTGCGCCGGGGCCTAGGGCCCCAACAGGGACGTCGCAAGGAATTATGAGATTGTAATTCCGAGATTCCGATGAGTCAGCGACATCACTTGAAAAACTGAGTCCAACACTTAGACCGGTGACAAGGGAAGGAACCCTACTCCTCATACAGCTCTGCATGGCGCGGGAGTGCGAACACTTTTCGCAGTATTGCTTCCCACGTCGATTACGCGAGCTTTAGTCGGTTGTCATGCAGAGCCGGACGGGCTCTAGCGTTTACAACCTAGCTGGTTCCAACCTAGGCCTGTTCTTATTCGGAAAACGGTACCCCTCACCTCGGTTCCGGGCCCGCCCTGTTTCGCAGCCGATCTTGGTTCTTTTACAGCCCAGCGGTCTCACTTTCGGTCGGATTGGCGCCGAATGGCGATGCGATCAGCATACGTTTTAGCCGCCGACCGGTCGGGCCTACATTCTCGAGGGCAGCTGGACGATTTTGAAAGGACATATGCAGAGCATGTGGAGCTACGACACAGAAGCTACGATCCTCTATTTCCCCCATGAAGCATGATGAGGAAAACATTTTCACCCATGCTGGAATGATGGATTGCCGGATTGCCAACCTCTATCGGTAAGTTCCAGAGGTTGACTGAGAAAGCAGCCGAGGCCGGCGAAGGGAAAGTGGTGGAGTTCATCGGGCGGAGCTTGGCTCCCCGGGCGCGCCGCGGTCAGCGGTTCGCCAGCGGGCCCTTCGGGCTCGATGTCAACTCCGGCTACCGCTGGGACTTGGCAAAGAACGAGAAGACGAACCTCGAAACTGGGGACGTCATCTCGATGCCGCCCGAGGTAGTTGAGCAGGAAAAGAACCGATTGGGACTCTGATCCGGGTCAATCGGCGCACCACGATCAAACCCCTCGGGTACCCCCTGTTTTACGGTATCCGAGGTGTTTTTCTCGGAATGACTTCGCGTAACCCTTTTAGATCCTCGCGCGTTTAGTATAGGCCTTGCGAGCAAGAACCCTTAAAAGGCGGCCATTTTTTGTTGTTAACAAGTGGATAGCGAGTTTTGCGAGACGCAGCCAGGGTGGAGGCAATCTGACAGAGGTGCGAAGTGGGGCGGCGACGAGACGGAAAAAGGGCCAGCTGAACCTTAAAGTAACACTTTAACGTGCGGTTGAGTAAAGGGCAGCACCGGCGGAGTCGGCGCTGCCGTTTACTCTCTCCATATCAGCTGGTCAGAAGGCCGATCCGAGTACCTGCGCAGCCTGGTCACCCTGTTGGCGCTGAGTATCGAGCATGGCGTTGATTTCGGCGGAAGAGGTCGAAGTCTCGCCCACGATGGTGGGCCGCGGCGGTGCGGCAACAGCGGTAGGCGGGGCAATCGGAAGTCCATTGTGTCCCTGCCCGGTCCGGAGTGCGCCCAAGCCAGATTCAAACCCGCACACGAAAGTTGTTGTGCATCTCCTGCAGGTCTGAGACTGACACCGTCACTACCACACTGGCTGCGCAATCCATCTTCTTGCTGCTTGCGACCCGCAGCTGTGCGACTGCGGAATCGCTCGCTGGCGCGGCCTCCAGTTGCAGGATATCGCCTGGCTGCAGACCACAGCCCTGCTCATCGGTAGTGGTCACATCGAGAGCGCCCGGATACGACGAAAACATGATTTGGACTCCCCAAGACGGAGGAGACTTCATCGTAGCCAGTTTCCTCGCTCCGAGCGGTGCTGGCGGCGTTGTCAAAGCTGAGTTCCTGCTCACTTCCTCAGCGATGGCGGTCTTGAATTCCGGGGAGATCGGAGTTGTCGTCTCTCTGCCTGCAGAGAATTGGTCGGAGTCATCGGAGTCTGATACAGCCACAAAGCGCCGGTGGAATTCCTCGTCCTGAGTTTTGAACAGGGCGATGCTGGCGAGCCAAAGATCGTCGGTTCAATGACGGAGCTATGTCACGAATGCCTGCAGGCTTTGGGGGACCTCTTTCTACCTGGCACAAGTGCACTCAGCGACGGAAGCAAAGAGAAGCTGAACACTGTCGGTATGATCGTGCTGCACCTGAAGGTTTCGGGCCGAAGTCGTCGATGCTATGGTCCGTGATTTGAAAAGCCTGAAGCCGCGGCACAAGGCATCGAAAAGGTAAGCACCGGTATCACTTCGGTATCACTGTCCTGAGAGTGTCGAAGTGTCGATATCATTTCGGTATCACTGTCATGGCGCGGAATGCTGAGCGTTCCGCGCCATGCTATACCGGTCCCGATACGTTTAAACTGTGATACCGATGATACCGCTTTTCATGATTTTCTAGGATCCGGGTGGGAATCGTGAGACAGGAGGATAATCCTGAGAATCGCTTGCAAGCCGCGTAAACACTGTGTATTATCGACAAGTCCAGTGGTCACCATGACATGCGGAAAAAGGGAGTTGTGGAATCCCCCCTTCCGCACCAATTTATTTGTTTTCAGTAAGATTGCTCCTCACTTTGTTTTGTGGGTCCCAATAGCAGGAATCTCATTTCTCGCTAGAGACTCGTTCTCGCTGTCCTCCATCACACATTTTGACCAGCACAATTCAGGGCTGGTATTCACGAACGGAATCGATCAGTGGGTTAGAATTTGGCGTATGCCAGTGCAAATGACTGCCCGGCAGCTCGTCAGGATCTATGCATCTGCAATGTGGCTGCTGATCGCGTATTGTGTGGCGGCTCAGACTGGAATGGCGCCCAACGCACCGCCGCCCAGTGGCGAGGAAATACAGCTCCACTCGTATCTGGAACATGCCGCGGAAGCAATGCACAAGGGCGATAACGCGGCTGCAGCGGAATCTCTGCGGCAGCGCATTGAAAATCGATCCGCACTCCATCGCTGCGCTAAACAATCTGGGAATTGTGCTAGCCCGAATGGGGAAGCCCGCCGAAGCAATTCCGCTGTACGAAGATGCGCTGAAATTCCACCCTGGCGACCCTTCCACAAAACGCAATCTGGCTATCGCTTACTTCAAAGCTCAACGCTACGCGCCGGCGTGGCGGTTGCTTCGGCCGATGGCGGCGACATACCCAAAGGATTTTCAGATTCTCGATTTGGCTGGCCTCTCCCTCTTCGCTCTCGATCGTTATGCCGAAGCCGCCACGTATCTGGAGCGTGCAAACCATGTCGATCCGTCCGATCTGGAGACTCTGGATATGCTCGGCAAAGCCTACCTCCGGATGAAGGATTACAAGGCGCTGACGGATGTATTCGCTCGCATCATGCAGATAAGTCCAAACTCGGCCTCGGCTCACATCATGATGGGTACGGCCTATGACCAGATGTCGAATCGACCGGAGGCCATCAAAGAGTATCAAGCGGCGGTCGCAGCGGACCCTAACTTCATGGGCGCGCATTCGGGCCTGGGCTTCGAGTATTGGCGAGAAGGCGAGAATGACCTCGCCGAGAAGGAGTTTCGAGCGGAACTGCAGCGCTTTCCCAGCGATCCAGTCTCGAACTGTATTCTCGGCCAGATCCTTTTGGATAAGTCCCGGCCCTCGGAGGCCGAGCCTCATTTTCACGCAGCTTTGGCGGTAAATCCTCGTTATACCGAGGCGCTGTTCGGTCTGGGGAAGACGGAACTGGCGCTTCAACATCCGGACGCAGCGGTTGAGCCGCTCCGCAAAGCCATTCAGATTGATCCCAATTACTTCGAGGCACATTTTGTTCTGGGCAGCGTTTTGCGGCAGCTGGGAAAGACTGCAGAAGCGGCGAACGAACAAAAGATTGCACTCGAGATACAGGAGAAACACAGGGCGGAAGCCATCAAGCGGAACGAGAGCCGTTGAAGGCGCTGCCCAAGAGTGGTTGCTTCTTGCCGAACCATCAGGAAGGAATACAAAGCGCACGCCGAAGGCGTGCGCTTTTGTGCTAGTGGTCAGACGCGGCTAGAAGTTGACCTTAGCGCCGATCTGAACGTTACGCGGATCGTGCCATCCGTTGACGGTACCGAAGCTCGCCCCGTCGTCCACGTTGGTATCGACCGTCATGGGATTGCCGTGGTTAAACGTGTTGAAGGTTTCGAGGCGGAGCTGCATAACGACCCGCTCTGCGAGCCGTGTGTTCTTGATCAAAGACATGTCCCAGACCTGTAATCCAGGCCCATAGATTGCTCCCACTGGGGAGGTGCCAAAGTGGCCCACAGCGTCGGTGAAGGCCTTCGTGTTGAAGAACTCCGCTGCAGTTTTCGGGCCGCTGGCATTGCCGATCTGATCGGCGCGGATCTGTACTGTGCTGCCGGAGCGGGTCATTCCCAGACCGCCGGGATAGAGCGGACAAGAAGTAACGGTGGCCGAGATTGTGCAACCACCTACCGAGTTGGGAACCGACACGGCACCGAACGGGTCGGAACTTTGGGTAATGGAAAGTGACTGACCTGTCTGGATGGTGGTGATGCCAGAGATTTCCCACCCGCCGAGGAGTTTACCGGCAAAGCCGTTCTGGTTTCTGTAGAACGGCAGGTCGTATACATAACTGGCGATGAACATCTGCGGCGTGTTCAGCGTAGATGGCCCGTAGCTCTGGCCTAGATTATAGGTGTTGTAAGTGGCTAAGGCCCGGTCCTGGGGACTCGTCGTGAGAAGCCTCGACCAGGTGTAACCAAGTTGCACGGTTAGGCCTTTACTGAAGCGCCGGTTCAATGAAGCTTGCAGGGAGTTGTAGTTGCTGGTGAAGACGGGGATGCGATTGGTGATTGCACCGTAACCGGCGTATGGGCGGATCGCGTTCGCGTCGACGCCTGGACTCGCCAAGCGTGAACCGAGCGTGGGTTGATTGAAATCCACATCGCCCAGCAGATGCGTGCCTTTGGTACCCACATACCCAACTTCCAGCACAGTGCTAGGCAAAATTTCACGCTGCACGGAAAGGTTGTAATCCATATAGCTAGGAACCTTAAAGGTTGGCGTTCCGGTTGCGATCAAGCCGTTTGGACCGAGCGGCGGACCCGCAAGCTGCCCGCCCAGCGGGTTGTCGAAAAGATTAAGTGTGCTGCTGCTGTTGTTGTTTACCGTCACAGTCTGAACCAATGGCGGGTCGGTAAAGGCATTCTGCTCCCAGATACCGTTCAAGGTGCGGTCATAGAAGATGCCGAAACCTGCGCGGACAGCCATCCTGCCGTCTCCGCGAGGATCCCAGGCCAAACCCAACCGCGGTCCCCAGTTGTTGTTGGAGCTGGGATTTACACGGCTGCCGTACGGTGAGCAAGATACTTGCGGAGCGATTGCCTGAGCTGCGGAGCACGCGGTACCGGTGGGAAAAATCAGCCCGTTGGTGTAAGTTGCTGCGCTGGTGGGGGCTCCGCTGGCTGTCACTCCGGTCATATTTCCAGAGAGGGGATCGATGACTGCGGCATTGGCCGGGTTGAACACAAGGGGATCGAAGTTATTCAGCGTGTTGTTGCTGTCGGTTGGCGATGGGAAGTAGCTCCAGCGCACCCCTGCGTTTATCGTCAACCGCGGAGTGACCTTCCAGTCATCCTGCACGTACAGCTCGAAGTTCACATACCTGAGATGCGGGATTGTGTCCTTGCTCGGTTGCGTATAGCTATCCGCTTGCCCCAACAGGAAGTTGGCGAATGCCGGGTTGCCATTCGTAGGGCTGAAATCGAAGGTTGCGAAGCCCGCCGAGGCGTTTTCCGTCTTCTGCATCCACATCGCGGTAAACCCGGTGCGGATGGTGTGATTCCCATGTTGAATAGAGAGATTGTCGAATATGTTCTTATCGATATTGCGCTCGAAGTAGGGCGCGCTTCCGTTGCCAAGACCGGTAAGAGCCGGTACCGCTTGTGTTCCCCCAAGAAAAGTGACGTTGGGTGCGCGACCGTTCGGGTCGGTGTACTTTGTGTTGTTAGTGAGCTGACCGAGGAAAGCCGGCGAGTTTGCAATCCCGCTGAGCGTTGAATTGATCGCTCCCCACGCATCCACGTACTCAACTTCGTTGACCACTTTGGGTGAGATCGTGGCGCTCGCGTTCACGACCAGGTTGCGGCCCGGCGCATTCACGGATGTGGTCTCCACTCCAGGATAATTTCCGCCGCCCCAGAGGGAAAAGGGCTCGTTCTGCGGGACTACATCTTCCATGTAACGACCGAAGACGCGGACCCTGTCGCCGATGTTCTGATCGAGGCGGATAATATCCTGACGAAAGTTGTTCAACTGGCTGTAGTTCGTAATCAGTTGTCCAGTCGAACTATTCGGCGGGTTGTTCACCATAAAAGCGTTTAGATACGCGGTGGCATTCTTGCTGTAACAGGAGGAGCTGATGGTAGAGATGCCTCCAGCAGTCGTCACACATCCTGCGGGAGCGACCGTAACAGGACTCGCGAACGAGCCAGCAAGTTCCGCGGGGGTCGGCACATTGATAATATTCAAGCCTGGCGTGCTGGCTTTGCGCCACTCCTCCGACCAGAAAAAGTAAGTTCTATCCTTCTGAGGGTGAAAGAGCTTGGGAATGAAAAGCGGTCCGCCGAGGGTGAACCCAAAGTCGTTGTAGCGCTCGATCGGCACCGTATCTGCCGACGAGAGCGGCTGCCCGGCCGCAATAGCGGCGCGACCCGCAAACGTATTCGCATTATAGTAATTGTTGCGGTTGAATTCGTAGGCGCTGCCATGGAATGTATTCGTTCCTGACTTGGTTGCAACGACGATTTGCCCACCGCCGCTGCGCCCGAATGCCGCGTCATAGTTGCTGCGCTCCAGCGTAAACTCCTGAATAGCATCGATGCTAGGGGTATTCAGCAGCGTTCCGTTCGAACCGCTATCGTTGATATCAGCACCGTCCACAGTGTAGTTGTTCGCTCCTGTGCGCGCTCCGTTTACCGAAATTGAGGTGTTGTTCGCCAGACCAAACCCGACCTTGTCTGGCAACTGATTGGCTACACCGGGTTGCAACAGGATGAGTTGTTCGAAGTTGCGGTTGTTCAGCGCTAACTCCCGCACCTGCTCTCCGGTGACGGTCCCCGATTCCTCCGCTGTGGTTGTCTGAATTTGTACGTTTTCCGCCGTCACCTCCACCGTTTCGCTCAGCTTACCGGTTTTCAGCTGCACATCGAGCGTGTGTTTTTCGGCGACGTTGAGAATGACATCGTGGGCCACGAAGGTTTGAAAGCCAGTGTTCTTGACGGTAACCGCATATCGCCCGGCCGGAAGGTTCGTAATGTTGAAGCTCCCGGTGTCGCTGGTGGTGACGGAGCGGATGTCCACACCGGTTTCCTCGCTGTGAACTACGACAGTCGCGCCCGCTATAACGGCTCCGCTGGAGTCCGTTACCGTACCCGTGAGGGTCGCGGCTAACTCTTGCCCTAGACCAGCTGCCGACAAGCTCAGGACAACCAGACAGACCGCCAGAAATGACGAATGCTTCCCTGTAGCTGCACGATTCTCGGTTGAGTCTTTACGCCTTCCGCACGTCAATTTCGTCATTGCAAGCCTCCTCAAACCGGCCTCCACAAACCTAGAGATTACAAACCCGCCTATAATCTAAACGCACTATGCTATATAGCACGCGATAGATCGTAGTCAAGAAGAAAAAAACAATCGGCCCGAGAAAATTGTTCGATATCGCCGGAGCGCTCGATCCCCTCCACCTGACCGGACCGACACGGGAAGAAGCGTTAAGCCAGAGGCGATCCCTAATCGGAAATGATTGCGTCAAGTCTCCGTAAATCACGCGGTGATGGCCAAATCCTGCGCCCCTAACACCTGCATCCGGGCACAGGACGGGACTTTTCACGCCTGCAGATTTTAGGCCGATGCCGGTGGAGAACCGTTAATGCCATCCCTTTCGAGAATTGAGCCTTTACATCGTAGTCTCAATAAGCTATATAGCATATGGCGCTACAAATGGCCGCATCGAGGACTTGATGTGTCCGGTGCCCCTTCCTAGCCCGGTTTGCCGTCCAGGAAAGTCTGGAAACAATAAATATGTCTGGAAATCACCGCAACAGGATGCCCGCCTACAAAAGAATCCAGAGCGAGATTCGCGACCGGATCTCGTCCGCTAGCCTGAAACCTGGAGACGCGGTTGCGTCGGAGCGCGAACTGGCCAAGACCCATAAGGTGAGCCTCATGACAGCTCGGCACGCGTTGGCCGGCCTGGAACATGAAGGAATCGTCGAACGCCGGCTGGGGGCAGGCACCTTCGTCGCCGTGCCCAGGATCCACTTTAACAAGTTGATGAGCTACACCGAGCAGATGTCGAGCCGGGGTTTGGCTCCGCGCTCCAGAGTGTTGGTGGCAAAAGTGATTGAGGGCGATCCAGAAGTTGCGGCCAGGCTCGGGCTGTCGGCGGCGAGCCGATTGCTGAAAATCCAGCGTCTCCGGCTTACGGGAGAAGAGCCGTTCGCTCTCGAAACGTGTTACTTGTCGGCGGCCGACTTTCCCGATCTGGCCTCAGCGCCTTTAGGAAGGAGTTCGTTGTTTGCGATTCTCGAACATGACTATGCGACGAAATTGGCATACGCCGACGAAGAAGTGGACGCCACGTCAGCCGATGCCAACATCGCGGAGTTGATTGGCGTACCTCGCGGCGCCTCGGTGCTTCGCATTCGCCAGATCATCTATTCAACCAAGGGCAAGGCTACGATTTACGTGGTCGGTTTCTACCGCTCGGAACGGCATACCCTGTTTATCCGGCGCTTCCGCTAAGACCTATAGCCAGCGGGCCCACAAACAAAAAGAGAGGCCATCATGCATCGAATGGTCGCCATGATTCTCGCAAGTCTTACAGCGTTGTCCGGCACACCGAGCCAGGCAACGCCGCCGCAAAGTGCGGCTCCCAGATTCGTCAACACCCTGATGCCGCAACCGGCGCAGCTTTCCACGCAGGAAGGAGAGCTTACGCTTACATCCTCCTTTGCCGCTGTTGCGGACCACGACCGGGACGCGCGCCTCGACGCCGCGATCGAACGCACTCTTGATCGCTTCAGAATGCAGACTGGCATTGCAATTCCAGCATTCTCGCCAGCATCGAGCCCGTCCGCTGCGCTGGTCGTTAGTGTTGATCAACCCGGAGAAGCCATTCAGTCGGTCGATGAAGACGAGTCCTACTCTCTTGAAGTCACGCCCTCGGCCGCACGTCTCCATGCCGCTACGGTGGTCGGAGCCCTGCGCGGTCTCGAAACTCTACAACAGCTCGTGCAGTCTGATGGAACGAGTTATTTTGTTCCCGCGGTGTCGATTCGCGACACTCCACGTTTTCGCTGGCGCGGTCTCATGATTGACTGCGGACGCCATTTCATGCCGCTCGACGTCATCAAACGCTCTCTCGACGGGATGGCCGCGGTTAAGCTTAATGTCTTCCACTGGCACTTGAGCGAAGACCAGGGCTTCCGCATGGAGAGCCGAGCCTTTCCAAAGCTCACTGGGATGGGCTCGGACGGACTCTTCTACACCCAAGAGCAAGCCCGCGAAATTGTTGCCTATGCGCGCGACCGCGGTATTCGCGTCGTGCCCGGAGTTCGACATGCCGGGGCACACCAGTGCATGGTTCGTCGGATATCCCGATCTCGCCAGCGCCCCTGGCCCCTTTCACATCGAGCGGGAATTCGGCGTCTTCGATCCGGTGATGGATCCTACTCGAGAAAGCACGTACAAATTCCTCGATGCTTTTATCGCAGAGATGGCTGCGATCTTCCCCGATCACTTCATGCACATCGGAGGCGATGAGAATAACGGCGTTGAGTGGAAGGCAAATCCGCGCATCCAGACTTTCATGCGCGAACACAATCTCAAAGACACCGCCGCGCTACAGAATTATTTCAACCAGCGTCTGCTAAAAATTCTCGAAAAGCACGGCAAGCACATGATCGGCTGGGACGAGATCCTTACTCCCGATCTGCCCAAGGATATTGTCGTTCAAAGCTGGCGTGGCTTCGACTCGCTCGCCGCTGGAGCCAAAGCCGGATACAACAGCATTCTCTCCGCCGGCTACTACTTGAATCTTATGAGCAGCGCCGAAGCCCACTACCTGGTAGATCCGCTGCCCCAAGCGAACGATCTCAGCCCCGAGCAGCAGGCGCGCATCCTCGGCGGAGAGGCCTGCATGTGGACTGAGCAGACCACTCCGCAAGACATCGATTCGCGCGTCTGGCCGCGCGCCGCAGCCATCGCCGAGCGCCTCTGGTCGCCGCGTGATGTGAATAACGTTGACGACATGTACCGTCGACTAGAGACGGAGTCGCTGCGACTCGAAGCGTTAGGTCTCAGGCACATCTCGGAGGAAGGCGCGAGCCTGCGGCAGCTGGCCAATACGCGAGAGATCGAGCCCCTGCGGATCCTGGCCTCGGTTCTCGAGCCGGTCTCTTTTCACGACCGCGCGCACATGCAGCATCCGAATCAACTCACGCCACTCAATCAACTCGTAGACGCTCTTCCAGCCGATCCGCCATCGCGGCACAATTTTGAACTGCTCGTGAGGGCTTATCTGCAGGGTCCTGCCACTCGATTGCAGGAAGAAACCGAACTTGCCACCAACTTCAAATCCTGGATCGCGGCACAACCTGGAATCCTGCACCTGATGGCGGACTCGCCCATCCTCGCCCAGGCAGAATCGCGAGCCCAACAACTTGCTGCACTGGGAACGGTCGGAATGTCAGCGATTTCTTATCTCTCATCCGGGCTAGCCGCAGCCTCAGGTTGGAAGGCTCAACAACTCGCCGTGTTGGATGAGGCCGAGAAACCGCAAGCGCTGGTTCGGTTCACGGTTATCAAGCCCTTGCGCGATCTGGTAAACGCGGTTCCCGAGGCGGCTAACAGGTAAGCGCGGTCAGCGCAAAATTAAGGCAGGCTGACTTTCTCAAGCCAGCCTGCCGCGGTCATCGTTCCAGTCGCCAGCTCCTGATCGTTAGCGACCCAGGCCTGCAGCCATGGTTTTCACCATGGTTCCGTTTGCATCGTCATCCTTCACAGCCCAAACGTAGGCGCCGCCAAGACCGCCCGGAACCTTCAGGTTGATGTAAATCATCTTCAGGAACGCGGTCTCGGGATCGTCGTAGGTGTAGAAGGTCCCGCCAGTCGGATCGTAGAGAGATACTGCAACTCGCCGCGGATCGAAGTAATTCTTGTACCCATTCGACGTGAGTGTGGAAAGCGTCGAATAAGTCAGAAGTCCAGGAGTTAGCAGGGTGTCGCAGCCCGGCGTATTGCCGCTAAGGTCCGTACATAAACCTGTTCCGTTTGCCCAGGAGAACCGGAGAAGGACCAGTGGAGTTCTGGTACAAGCCGTGGTTCACGTTTGGCACGCCGGTCCACCCCGCGCCGTACAGAGGCAAACCCATCGTGTATTTATATGGCGGCACGCCGGCCTTGAGATAGGCGTTTACAGTGTCGTCGATGTCGAGATCCTGCCCAAACAATGGATCCTGACGGGAATCGAACAGCGGCGACGCGTCATTGGTCTGCGTAACCCATGAACCGGAATAGTTGTAGCCGTCGATGGTGATGAAATCCACCTGCTCGGCAGCCTTGCGAAGATCGATGTTGACATAGTTTTGCGATCCCGCGGGACCATCGAAAGACAGGGTGTATTGCTTCCCCGTCATTTTGCTCAAGGCATTAAGCTGGCTGCGGAACTCTGCAAGCAGCGCCGTAAAGTTCTGCGTGTCAGTCGCTGTCGGGAACTCCCAATCGATATTGAAGCCATCAAACAAGCCTGGGGCGGTGATTCCTTCGGCGATGTTGCCGTTGACAAACATGTCGATGCAGGAAGTGGCGAGGGCTTGGCGTCCCGCAGCAGTGCTGGCGGCGGTAACGAAGGCCGCAGTGTTGGCAGCGGACGCACCACCCAAAGACATCAGCACTTTTAGCTTGGGATGCAGTGCCTTGAGTTGTTGAATGGCCGCAAAATTTCCATAGAGCGGCCCAGGGTAGGCAGTGCCGTTCACGCTCGGCAGATATGGAGATTGATAGTCGGCCCAGGTATCGGCAATGGCGCATGCTGGCGCCGGAGTCGTCGTCACGTTGCCGAAGGCGTAGATGAGGTGCGTCAGTTTATCGGCCACACCATTCTGCTGCAGGTTCGCAATGTTATAGCCGGCATAATAGATACTCCACTCTTCGAAGTATCCTCCAAGAATTTTTCCTTGATTATGGTGTTGTGCGAATGAAGGGGAGATGCATGCAACGAGGGTCGATAGAATCAACGAACCTACTCGAAGCATGCGCGTGAGGGAATGAGTCGACATGGCAAACGCCTCCATAATTCGTAAACTACGAACCGGCGGAGTATAGAGCTATATAGCGGAACTTGCAACACCCTATTTTTGGAAACCGACATTTTTGCGAACTTATGAACAAAATCAAAGGCAGACTGGCTTTTGGCCGGCCTGCCTTTGATGGTTAATTGCTGGCGCCAGATCTCTAAGGGTTGAGATCTGCAGCTAGCGCTTTGGTCAGGTCTCCGTTCGGGTCGTCGTCTTTCACCGCCCAAACGTAGCCGCCACCCAAGCCATACTCTTTGATGTAGTTCACCTTGCACTGCACCGACTGCGCATTGTCGTAGCTAAATGCAGTGCTGGTGGTTGCGTTGAACATACGGGCCGCGCAGCGGGTGGAGTCGTAGCTGGGGGTGAATCCGTTGTTCAGCAGATTAACGATCGTCCCGTAAGTCGCCAGTCCGTCGACCAGCAGGAAGTCGCACCCTGCCGCCGGGCTACCCTGGTTTTGACCCGTCGGGCAAAGTCCCACTCCGTTTGCATTGGGTACTGGGGAAGTTCCGTTCGGGGTTTGAGTTCCCGACCCGTCCAAAACTCCGGTTGCGTTCTGATACATGCCGCCATTCGTTGAGGTCAGACCTCCGGCCCACCCCGCACCATAGAGCGGGAAGCCCATGGTGTACTTGGCCGGTGTTGCGCCTGTGCGACAGATAGTACTGTACGGTTGCGTCAATCGTGTCCCCTTTTCCGTACAGCGGACTGGCAGCTTCGTCGTACAGCGGAGATGCGTCATTGGTGGCATTCGACCAGTCTCCGGCATAGTTATAGCCATCGACATTCATGTAATCCAACACCGAATTCAGACCCGCGATGTTGATCGTGTCATAACCACCATCGTTGCCCGAGTCCGGTGCCGCGCCTGGGGTTGACGGACCGGCAGCCAAATCGGCCAATACTTGATACGTCTTGCCGGTCGTTCCCGACAACGTGGTCAGCTCAGTCCGGAACTCGGTCATCAACGCTGTGAAATTAGCCGTATCGTTTGCGTTCGGGAACTCCCAGTCGATGTCGAAGCCATCGAAGAGAGTGCCGGTGGAGACACCCGAGGCGATATTGCCCTGGATGAAGATGTTGATGCACGAACCCACAAACGCCTGGCGTTGTGCTTCCGTGCTGGCCGCGAGATCGAAGAGTTGGTTGTAGGTGGGGGGATTCCATCCGCCGATCGAGATCAACACTTTCAGGTTGGGATGGAGTTGCTTGAGTTGCACGAGCGCACCAAAGTTCCCCGTGAGTGGTGCGGCCGCCGGGGTGGCACCAGGCACTTGTGGAACCGCCTTCTGATAGTCGGCATAAGTGTCAGCGAGCGCGCAATTCACGTTGCTGCCGTTCGCGACCGGTTTAGCAAAGGCATAGATGAGGTGCGTGAGGACGCCTGCCACGCCATTGTTCTGCAGGTCCGCAACGTTCGCGTTGGCGTAGTAAGTGCCCCATTCCTCGTACCATCCGCCCACAAAAAGATTGGTGAATGAGCCATACTGCTCTATAGCACTAATGCCGAAGGAGCGTACTCCGCTTAAGTAAACTCCGCCAAAGATTTTTTTCCTGTTGCGCAATCCGAACGACAACTCAATCCGCGAGGCGCTATCTGCTAGAAGGCGTGGGGCGTGTAAGCGGCGGAGCAGGCTTCTTTTAGAGTGTGGAAAAAAGGCGACTCAGGAGTAATCTTGTTACGAAACACGAAATTGATTCGATGAAGCTATGCCGCATCGCCCGCTAGACGATGCTTTTTCCCCAAAGAGGCAGTTAGGATGCGTCCGGTCTCGACTACTTCATTCCCGCCGCAATCGCTTTCGTCAGAGATGCGTTGGCATCGTCATCATTCAGCGCCCACACGTACGCGCCGCCAAGCTTGTTCTTCTTGATGTAGGCCGTCTTCGCCGCTACCGCCGCAGGATTATCGTAGCTATAGAAGGTTCCACTGGCAGGACTGTACAGCGTCGCTCCGACTCTGGCCGAATCGTACCAAGGCGTGTACCCAAATTTATTCGTGATGTTCTCGATGGTCGAGTAGGTCGCAAATCCGGCGGTCAATATAGTGTCACAGCCGGGCGAAGGTGCGGCCTTGTCCGGTTTCGCGCACAGACCTGATCCGTCGGCCAAGAGAACTGGAGCAGGCGCCGTGGCGCTCTGATACAAGCCATGATTCACGTTGCGCACGCCCGTCCACCCGACCGCATACAACGGCAAACCCATGGTGTATTTGGCCGACGGCACGCCAGCCTTGAGATAGGCTTTTACCGTGGCATCGATGTAGCGGTCATCGGCATACACAGGATCCGCCGCTGTGTCGTAGAGGGAAGACGACTCATTCGTTTGCTTTTCGTCCGCTCCGGCATAGTCGTAACCGTCGATGGTGAGGAAATCCACCTCCGCAGCGGCGGCCTTGAGATCGATGTTGACATATTTCTTCGGGCTCGCCGGCGAATCGAAGGTCAAGATATATTTCTTGCCCGTCGTTTTCGACAAAGTGTTGAGCTCCGTGCGGAACTCTTTCAGCAGAGCCGTGAAGTTCTGCTTGTCCGCCGCGCCGGGAAACTCCCAATCGATATTGAAACCGTCAAACAAGCCCGGAGCTGTAACGCCTGCAGCGATGTTGCCCTTGACAAACATATCGATGCACGAAGAGGCGAGCGCAGCCCGGCCAGCCAGGGTGGCCGCGGCGGTCACGAAGCCGGCCACGTTGCCCGCTTGTCCCCCCAGAGAGATCAGCACTTTCAGGTTGGGATGAAGCTCCTTGAGCTGTTGGATCGCACCAAAATTTCCATAGAGTGGCGCGGTATAGGGCTTTCCGCTCACACTGGGGAGCCTCGAATTCTGGTAAGCGGCTACAGGATCGGCGATGGCGCACGCCGGCGGAGAAGTCGGGGTCACATTTCCGAAGGCGTAGATCAAGTGTGTCAGTTCATCGGCCACGCCATTCTTTTGTAAATCCGCAATGTTGTAGCCGGCGTAGTTGATACCCCATTCCTCGAAGTAGCCTCCGAAAATCTTGCCCTGACGCTGGGCTTGCGCGAACGACTGAGAGACGCATGCAACAACAGCCAACAAACTCGTCAACAGCACTCGGAGAGAATGCCGGAAAAAGTGCGGCAGGAAAAGTCTTGACATAGCTACAACAGCTCCAGGATGAAAGGATTGACCGGCGGAATGTAAAACTATACAGCAGTCGCAAGCGCTCAATGAGTGTGAGACAGAGGAGCAAGCTTGGGAACCGCTTGCAACCCGCATAAACAGTATGTATTATCGATAAGGCCGTTAGCTGCCATGACATGCGGAACAGGGCATGCTGAAATCCCGCCTTCCGTGCCGCATGCAGTCATTTCGAAGAATTTAGGATCTTGCGACATCCATGATTATTCTTGTCTCCATCGTTCACGTGATCGTATGCCTGTTCCTGATTATTGTTGTGCTTTTGCAAAGTGGTAAGGCTGGGGACATCTCAGCGGCGTTTGGCGGACAGGGTAGCCAGGCCGCATTTGGACCTCGGGGCGCAGCCACGGCGCTTTCCAAAGCGACAACTATTTCAGCCGTCCTCTTCATGTTGACTTCGGTGACGCTTTCCGTCAACGCCATCAAGCGTGGCGGTCCGCGTTCCGTTCTGCAGGGGGAGAAGTCAGCTCCCGCGAAGACTCAACCGGCGACGCCTACGCCTGCGAATCCCACCCAGAAGTAAGCGGTGTTTCACTGACAATTGCGGTCTCGCAGATGCCAGCCTACGGGTTCGGCTGTAATTGTATTTAACCCATGCCAGTGCTACCATCCGATCAGTAACCAAGCACTTATTCAGGAGGCAATTCCAATGTCGGAACGCGATGGCAGCAGCTTCTTGTGGTTTCTGGCGGGAGTGGGTTTAGGGGGTCTGATCGGAGTTCTTTACGCGCCGCGCTCGGGAAGTGAGACACGCGAGGAACTGCGTGCGCGAGCAGAGCAAGGCTCCGAGTACGTCCGCAATCGCGCCCGGGAAGCTCGTGAACAGGCCGCGGGTTGGGTCGATAAGGGTCGCGATGTTGTGAATCAGCAGAAGGACCAGTTCCGTGCGGCTTACGAAGCGGGACGGCAAGCTTACCAGGAAGCAACCACCGAAACCGCGCCCACCAAAGGCGTGTAGTTCGGCGATGATTCCGAGCTCTCCCCAGGAGCGTTTCGTATGATGGAAAATCTCGTGCCCGTGTTCATCGCTGTGACCGCAGCGGCAGTGATTCTGCAGGCGGGTATCCTTGTCGCTCTGTACTTAGCGGTCCGCAAGACCACAGCCAAGTTGGAAGTTGTGGTCGAGGAAGTAAAAGGAAAGGCACTTCCGACCTTTGATTCTGCGAATTCCATGCTGACGGAATTCCGGCCAAAGGTGGGGCAAATTTTAGATAACGTGGTCGAGTTGCGCCCCAAGGTCCAAATCGTGGTTGATAATTTGGTGCAGACAAGTTCCGCCGTGCGTTCTGAAGTGCAGCGAGTGGATGCCACGGTGAACGACGTTATGGATCGTGCCCGCCTGCAGGTGATTCGCGCGGACGAAATGCTCACTCGCACCTTCGATCGCGTAGAACATACCTCCGAACTCGTGACCAAGACAGTCGTTTCGCCCGTGCGCCAGGTGTCTGGGATTGTTAAAGGAGTTACCGCGGGCGTGGAGTTCCTGCTCGGCAATCGCGGCCGAAAAAACGGTGACAGCCGCGGAACGCGCCGTCCCGTCCCGCAGGACGAGATGTTCATCTGAAGCCGGCAGCTAGCCCGGTACGCCTGCTCATTCCGTCTGACGCTTCTTGTAACGCTCTGCCTATTCCATGCGCTATTTAGTCCGAGCTCGCGTTAAACCAGGTCGCGAAGGCGACCTTCTCGATGCGATTCAAAGCGAGACGATTGGACAAGGCTCCGTGGCCGAAGGCGAATATCTCCGCAACATGCAGGATGCAAGACTCTGTACCGATGGGACGGTGCGTTGGGTAGAAGTCTGCTACTGCCCGACTCCACTACAGGAAGAACGTCCTTACTGGGAAGAGTATTTTGATCTCGCCAAAGTGCAGGACGCACATGACCGTCGCAAGTGCCGAGATGAGAATGGGGAGGAGCCTTGGGCGTGCAGTAATTGCGATTGCACGGCGCGGCTGGAACACAAGCTTAAAGCTTCTGGCTCAGCCTTTCTCAACTCTCTGCAGGCTAGTGCGTTATCACAACCGAAATCTAGGTGATCCATCCACCGCCCACAACGACGTCCCCTTCGTAGAAAACGGCGGCCTGACCCGGAGTAATCGCGCGCTGCGGCTGATCGAAAGTAACGAGAATCTCGTCTGCGGCTATCTTTTCCAGCACGCCCGGCGCGGCTTCGTGACGATGACGAATTTTCACCGAAACCCGCATCGGCTCACGCAGATCTTCGACCGAGATCAGGTTCACGCGTCGAGCACGCAGGGTTCGCGAATAGAGATGCTCATCGCCGCCCACCACTACCTGCTTGTCGGCCCCGTTGATCTGAATCACGTAGAGCGGCGATCCTGTGGCGACGCCCAGGCCCTTGCGCTGGCCGACGGTGAAATTGTGAATGCCGCTGTGCTCGCCTATCACTTCCCCGCTTGCGGTTACCAATTCCCCAGCGGTATCAGGCAAGGACTCGCCACTCTCCGCTAGATACGCATCAATGAAGCGCTTGTAGTCTCCGCCGGGAACAAAACAGATCTCCTGCGAATCTGGCTTCTCGGCCAGCGCCAGCCCGTGCTTGCGGGCCAGTTCGCGCACTTGTGGCTTCGTCATATCTCCCAGAGGGAACAGCGTTCGGCTAAGTTGCTCCTGAGTGAGGCCGAAGAGGAAATAAGTCTGGTCCTTGCTGCGGTCTGCTGGCCGCTTGAGCAGCCAGCGGCCGAGAGAGTCGTCGTACTCAACCCGGGCGTAGTGGCCGGTGGCAACGCAATCGGCGCCAATCTGCTGTGCGACGATAAGAAGCTGATCGAACTTCAAATGATTGTTGCAGAGGCTGCAGGGGATGGGCGTGCGGCCGGAAAGATATTCGGCAACAAAGGGACGCACCACATCGCGCTCGAAGCGCTCTTCATGATTGACGACATAGTAAGGAATTCCGATGTGCTCGGCGACGCGGCGGGCGTCATAGACATCGTCGAGCGAACAACAGCGGCCGGTCACATTCTCCGGCATTCCCTCGTGTCCAGCCAGACGCCGCTGATTCCAGAGCTGCATGGTCAGGCCGATGACGTTGTGCCCCTCGGCGCGCATCATGGCCGCGACGGTGGAGGAATCCACACCGCCCGACATGGCTACGGCAATCGTCTTGGGAGTTGACATGCTAATTTGAAATGCTAATAAGTAACAGCCTGCTTCTTGTACCTTGGCGACAATTCCCGCAGCCGCGCGACCGCCTCGGGCACCAGCGCCAGCGCAAAGTCGATATCTTCAGCCGTGTTCTGCTTCCCCAGACTGAAACGGATGCTGGAGCGGGCTCGATCGGCCCGTAAGCCCATCGCAACCAGCACGTGCGATGGTTCAATCGCTCCCGAAGAACACGCAGCGCCAGTGGAAACTGCAAGACCTTTCAAATCGAGCGAGATGACCATCGCCTCGCCTTCGATGTGATCGAAATAGATATTCGTCGTATTCGGCACTCGCGGCGCACCTTCACCGTTCACTCCGGCTTCTTCAATCTGAGCAAGAATTCCCGCCTGCAGGCGATTGCGCAGTGCTGACATTTTCTTATCGTCACCGCGCTCGAAGCCTTGCATCGCCAGTTCGGCAGCCTTGCCCAATGCCACGATTCCAGCGACATTTTCCGTTCCGGCGCGGCGCGAGCGCTCGTGTCTTCCACCGTAAAACAGCGGTTGCAGGTGCGTCCCTTTGCGAACATAGAGTGCGCCCACACCCTGTGCGGCGTGCATCTTGTGGCCTGAAATCGACAGCGCATCGCAAGCAATTCGATCCACGTCAATCGGAACCTTGGCGGCAGCCTGCACCGCGTCTACATGGAAAAAGATCTCGGCCTCGCGAGCAATCTTTCCAATCTCTTCGACCGGTTGCAGCACTCCCGTTTCGTTGTTGGCCATCATGATGGAGATCAATTTCGTATTCGGCCGCAACGCGCGGCGCACATCATCGGGGTCCACCAGGCAGCGACCATCCACAAGAAGATAAGTTATTTCGCAACCGGCTTCCTCGAGATGTTTGCAGCTATGCAGCACGGCATGGTGCTCGATGCTGGACGTGATGACGTGATCGCCGGCGCTGGCCAAGCCCGCAACAGCCAGATTGTCGCTCTCGGTCCCTCCACTGGTGAACACGATTTCCGCCGGACTGCAACCCAACAACGACGCCACCGAATCGCGCGCCCGTTCCACCGCCGCACGGGTCTCCTGACCGTGATGGTGGATCGACGAAGCGTTGCCAAAATGCTCGCCAAAATATGGCCTCATGGCTTCGAGCACTTCCGGGAGAACCGGCGTGGTAGCGTTATTATCGAGGTAGATGCGACGCATGATCTCCTTATTCTACCTGCTTTCTTCAGCGACTCCGATCGAATCGAGCGAGAAAGCAGAGCGCCTGAGAGTCGCCCTGGAAGGACGGTCCGCCGATTTCAGCCGAATCGACTCGATTAGCGCTTTTCGATCGAAACGTATCGATTGGGATAGTCCGGCCCCAGATATTCCGCCCGAGGCCGAATCAGGCGGTTGTCGTCGAGCTGCTCGATGACGTGCGCTGCCCATCCGCTGATGCGGGAGACGGCAAAGACAGGAGTAAATAGATCCTCATCGATCCCCAAGGTGTGGTAGGTGGACGCAGAATAAAAGTCGACATTGGCGTTGAGCTTTTTTTCCGCTCTGACGAACTGCTCAATTTTTTCCGACATTTCATACCACTTGCGGTTGTCCGCTGGACTCACCCAGGTCGCGCGACATCACGCGCAGATGCGTGGCCCGCGGATCTTCTGTGTGGTACACGCGATGGCCAAAGCCGGGAATTTTCTTCTTCTGCGCCAGCATGTTGCGGACGTACTCGACCGGGTCGGCTTTCTCGCGATCGATTGCTTCGAGGATGCGGAAGACCGCTTCATTCGCTCCCCCGTGCAGTGGTCCTTTTAGGGCGCCAATAGCCGATGTGATCGCCGAATGCATGTCGGACAAAGTGGCCGCAGTCACGCGCGCCGCGAAAGTGGAAGCATTCAGCTCATGGTCCGCATGTAGGATGAGGGCGATATCCAGAGCCCGCTCGGCCGTCGAAGACGGTTTGACGCCGTTCAATTGCAACAAAAAATTGGCCGAGTGTGAGAGGGACCGGTCGGCTTCCACAACCGGCTTCCCTTTGCGAATCCGGTCGTAGGCCGCCACGATCATGGCGATCTGCGAAGTCAGCCGGATCGCTTTGCGCACATTGGCTTCGTGGTCGTTATTTTTCTCGTCGGCGTCATAGAAGGCCAGCGCCGAAACCGCCGTACGCAGCACATCCATGGGCAGCGCCGTCCGGGGTGCTTCACGAAGAAATTGAATAATCGCCGGGTCAAGTCGGCGTTCCTTGGCCAGTTGGCCCCGAAGGTCGTTGAGCTCGCCGCGATTCGGCAAGCGCCCGAACCATAGCAGGTAGCAGGTTTCCTCAAAGTTGGAATGCTCGGCGAGTTCATGAACGTCAATGCCGCGATAAGCCAGGACACCGCGGTCGCCGTCGATGTAACAAATTTTAGAGGTTGTGGCTACGACCCCTTCCAGTCCTTTAGTAGTAGGAGTGCTAATCACGCTGGGCATAGTATCTCGCTCAAGATTAAAAACGTTGCAGAACCACGCTTGGGGCGCGAAATGCAACTTTCTTCTTTTATACGCCAAAACGCGCTTGCCAACCAAAACGGCTGAAAACCGGTCAGGCAGGCCAGATCGTCAACGCTGTCTTACTCAGTATTTGCTGCTGTAGCCTCTCCGCCAGCGGCAACGCACGAAATTCCTCAAGATTTCTCTTGATATCCGGCACACCCGGGCCCGGCCAATCGGTGCCGAACAGGGTCTTGTGGGCAATCTCCTCCAGGCGGGGAAAGTATTTCAGCAGAGTATTCGGAGGAATACCGCTGATATCGAGATAGACATTCGGATGGCGGCGAAGGAGAAAGAACGCCGTCTGCATCCACAGCGGTCGTCCACCGTGCGCCAGCAGGATTCTCAGCTTGGGGAAGTCGATGGCAACATCATCGACATGCATGGGATCTCCATATTTGTTGCGCGCTCCCGGAAAAACCGACGTTCCCGTGTGGAACATCACCGGAACGCCGTTTGCCTCCGCCGCGCGATAAATAATTTCCAGCTCCTTTACTCCGTTTAGATAATCGTTGGGAAATAAGAGCTGGTGCGGAGGATGGATCTTGATCATACGAATTCCTAGCCGCAGAATCTGCTCCATGTCCGCTAAAACATTGGTCGTGTGCCGCGGATGCAAGCTGCCGCAAGACAGCAGGCGCTTGGGATCTTCTTTAACGTATTCGGCAATGAATTGATTCACCCCGTTCGTGAATCCGATCACCTCGGGCGCCACATAGTTGATAAGAACCGCGCGGTCGATACCGCAAGCGTCGAGATACTTCAGAAAGGCCTTGGGCGAGCGGCAGAACTCGACAATCTCGTCGAAATTCGGCCGCTTCTCTTTCATCAGTTTCAGCGCCTGAGGTTTGAGCATCTCCATCGGCTCAATGTGGACGTGGCAGTCGGTGATCATTCGATTGCTCCGAACTCGTCGCCGTCGATCACGCGGAAGAGGTCCATTTTAGGTTTTGGGTAGTCGCCATGGGGAAGGCTAATAGTGAACTGACTCAAGAGGCGCGTCAACCTTCAGTACAGCGAAATGTTCGCATCTACTCGCCGCGACCAGGCATCGATTCCGCCGCCCATGGATTGCGTTTTCTCAAATCCCTGTTGCCGCAACCAGGCGGTCACATTCATCGACCGTACTCCGTGATGGCAGATCACCACGATATGATCTTCCGGATCCAGTTCCTGATGGGCGCGACTCGGAACATCCCCCATAGGAATCAGCTTCGCTCCATCGATGTGAGCCGTTTCAAACTCCCACGGTTCGCGCACGTCGAGCAACGTGAACTGCTCGCCATGGTCGAGTTTCCTCTTTACTTCTTCGGGCGTGATCTCATAATCCATGCGTAAATCTGTCGCGCTCACTTCCCTGCCCATCTGGGCTGGCGTTTTTCCATGAACGCACGGATACCCTCCTGAGCGTCGGAAGTTTTCATTAACTCTTCCCGATAGATCTTTTCAGACCGCGCCAATCCCTTATCGAAGTGCATCGCATCCCAGGAATAGATAGCCTTTTTCGCGGTCGTCATGGCTGCAGGACTTAGTTTGGAGAGTTCCTCCACGGTGCGGTCAACTGCAGCTACCAACTCCTCATCCGGGAACGCGCGAGTCGCCAGTCCGATCGTTGCCGCTTCGGCCCCGTTGATTGTTCGTCCAGTCAGGATCAATTCCGCAGCCCTTTTCTGCCCCACGAGTGCGGCCAGCGCCACGCAAGCCACCGGCGGATAGCAGCCCAGCTTGATCTCCGGAAACCCCCAGCGAGCCGAGGCTGCAGTGTAGACGATGTCGCAAACCATCGCCAGTTCCGCGCCTCCGCCCAGACAATTTCCCTCCACCGCGGCAATCGTGACCTTCCGGCTGGCGACCAAAGCACGAATGACAGCATGAAACTTCGCCAGCATCGCTTCGATTTTGTCAGGAGCGTGGGCAGCCACATCGACGCCCGCCGAAAACGCCGCACCCTCCCCGCTCAGCAAAATCACGGAAACATCTGAACGCGCTTCGATCTCGGTTAACGCCTGCGTCAACTCCTCCATCATGGGAATATCGATCACGTTCAGCGGCGGATGACGCAGCCTAATCCTCGCCACCGGGGCATCGACCGCCAGGACAAGCCGAGCTATTTTGGGTTCTGCGAGCATCGAAGCCATAGTTTTCTCTGCGTCTTTGCGGTGAAAAGGCTTTACCTACAGGTTAATCGCAGACTTCCGGACTTCGCCGATGCTGGCCAGCGGATCGCGGGCGCCGGCTTTCTCGGCAATCCACTTCTTTTCGTTGGCAATGATTTCCAGCAGAAGTTTCTTGTCTTCCGAAGACGGCATGTTCTCTTTTAAATGTTCCTCGTAGGCACGGTCATCAAGCGGCTCGCCGGTCTGCGCGTGGAACTTCTGTCCTTTCCAACGGCCAATCTCTCGATTGAACTTGATATCCGGGGCATAAAGCTTCGGCTGTCCTGCCTTCAGTGAGCCGTTGAAACGCTCGATCAGACCGGCGACTTCGTTGCGATATAGATTCCGGTTGTAATCGTTCAGATCGTCGAGGTCTGGAGCCTGATCGTTCTTCGGCTCATCGTAGCGTCCTTTAACGCCCCAAACGTAGGCCCAGTGCGCCGACGAAGAATGATCCGTCCCGAATAAATCGTAAGAACTCGAAATCCACTTGTTGAGATATTTCTGGATCAGCCACGCTGGAATGATTCCCGCTTCCACGATGCGCCGCAGGCCATCGTTCCCGGTGCCCATGTGAAAAGCCTCTTCGCGCAGCATGTAGGACATCGACCGTCCCAGCGGGGCAAAAGCAGAATACTTCAACATCTGCAACTGAAATTTTCCGTCACGGTCGACGAAGTCCGTGTAGGTAAAGAAGTCCATCCAGTTATCGACATCCACGTTGAACGCGCCCAGCAGCCGCTTGTTATCGAAGGCGCGGCGCTCCAGCATTTTCTGCGCTTCGACCTTTCCCGAGTAGCCGAAGTGATCTACCAGCAGAGCGCACATCTGCCAGCCGTGCCGCATTTCTTCGATCATGACGCGGGTGATGGCGCGGCGATCCCAATCCGTCGGCGCATTCTCTAGCAGGTTGCGCTGCTGCTCCACGCTGGCAAACTCGGTGTCGCCCTGATAAACAATCATGTTCATCAAAGCATCGCGCATCTGCTGCGTCGGCATCTGGCGCAGGTTTTCCCATTTGCGGCGACCTTTATACGCACCGAACTCGATCTCTTCCGTATCGATCGCACCGTAAAGCGTGTCGAAATGGAAGGCTTCGATGTCATTCGTATTGACGCCAATATCTTTGCGCCAATCATTGAACATGCCGATCCAGTCGCTGAAGGTTCCGATTTTTGCTACTTTTCCCGGCATAGGACCTCTACTTGCTTCAACTATTTCGCCTTGAACACTGCAGGCCGCTTCTCCACGTACGCGGCCAACCCTTCCTTCGCATCGTCGCTCTGGAATAGGATCTGCTGGTTCTCGCGTTCTACCGCCAGCGCCGACTCCATCGGAATCTCCCACCCAGTCTGCACTGCACGCTTGATCCGTCCTACCGCCTTGGCGGCTTTGTTCGGCGGACAGAACTGCTTGGCGTACTCCATCATGTTCTCCATAAAACCGTCGCGCTCGTAGATGTCGTTGATGATGCCCAGCTCTTGCGCTTCTTCGAATGAGAACGTGTTGCCCGTCACCATCAGTTCGATTGCCTTGCTCTTGCCCACCAGCCGCGACAGCCGCTGCGTTCCGCCGGTCCCGGGAAGCACGCCCAGATTCACTTCCGGCAGACCGATCTTTCCCGCATCCTTGCGCGCGATGCGAATGTCGGCGGCCATCGCGATTTCCAGACCGCCGCCCACACAGTGGCCGTTGATCGCCGCAATCACCAGCTTCGGCGTGTGTTCCAGACGCAGCAGCATTTCGTTGGCGTGCAGGCAGAAGTAATATTTGAAAGTCGGATCGACGCTTGAAAGCATCTTGATGTTAGCTCCGGCCGAGAAAAACTTGTCGCCGGCTCCCGTAAGCAGAATGACGTAGACGTCATTGTCCATTCGCGCGCGCAGGACGGCATCATCCAGCTGCCGGTTCATCTCATACGTATAGGTGTTGGCCGGAGGGTCACACATCTCGATTACTGCTACACCACCGTCGGTGCGGTAGTTGACAAGCTGTTTGGTAGCTTCGCCGCTTGCGGGTTGCATCGTGGTCGCCATCTTCGTCGCTCCTTAATAGTTTCGCAATTTTCAGCTGATCCCTATCTCTTCAACAAGCACCACTCCTAGTTCGGTGCGCGAAAACTCATTTGCGCGTTTTGCCGGGCATGACGCCACGTAAGAAGAGATCGCCCATTTCACGCGCGATCTGTTCGGCATCGGCATCGACTCGCGGGTTATGCCAGGTGTAGATCCAATTCATCATGCCAAACAGGCTCAGCACCGCGATGCGCGTGGAAAACTCCAAGTTCCGCTCCCCCTTTAGTTGGTCCAGAAGACCGACGCAAACGCGGTAGTACTCCCGCTTGATGGCTGCGACTTCCGAAGCGAACCCGTTGTTGAGCGCGTCCGCCTCATGTGAGAGCACCTTCATCCCCGCCGGGTTGGCCAGGAAATATTCCAGGTGGTTCAGAATGAAGATGCGAATCCGCTGCTCCGGATCAGTCACCCCTTCCAATCGTCCCTTCAAACGCTGCACGATAGTGCTGAAGGCGTGCTTCTGTATGAGGAAGAGCAGCCGCTCCTTGGATTCGAAGTAATAATAAAGTCCGGCCAGCGACATTCCGCTGGCACGCGAAAGGTCCCGCATGGAGGCGCCTTCGTATCCTTTTTCGCAGAAGACGTTGGTAGCGTGGGTAAGAATCTCCGCCAGTCGCCGGTCAAAACGTGTGGGCGGCTCTGGCGCAACATGATGCCGCTGCGGAGAAACCCGCGTCGCTGTGGAACTTGCCATACTGAATCGGTTATTCGAACGTTCGTTCGAATTCAGTATACGACGATGTGATGTTAATCACAAGGGAGAGTGATCCTCAAAGAGACCTTTGAACAGGGCTGTAAACGGCCGTTGGACTCAGTTCCTCACATCCGCCAACAACCGCTCCACCTCCGCTTTTGCATCGCCCGTTAGCGGCAGGAGCGGCAGCCGTACCGGGCCACCAAAATAGCCATTGAAGTCCATCGCGTATTTCACCCCGGAAATCCCCATCTCGCCGATAGCGCGTTGCGACGCTCGAACAATACGCTGCTGCTTCAGTGTCGCCAATTCGCCGTCGCCCTCTTTCCACGCTGTGTAGATTTCATAGCAAGCCGTCGGCGCGAAACAGGCGAAGGCAAGAATCGCCCCCACCGCTCCAACTTCCAGCGACGCATGCAGCTTGTCCGCTGCTCCCACCATCACCTGGAATCCTGCTTCCTTCTGCCGGGTCTTCATCTTGCCCACAACAGTTACAGCTGAGGACGACGGCTTCGCCGGGGACGCCGACCCGCTCGAAGTTGCGATGGAAACCAGTTCCCCGCCTTCAGCCGAGCCAGTAGTCGCCGCGGCTAGCATGCGTGGCGTAACCGCTTCGAACGTTTCGGTCACGGTTACACTGCGCTGGATGTGGCGCGTGCCTGCGACCATCCTGCGAACTTTTTCCACGTCTCCGCCGGACTCCTTAATGCCAATCACATTTGGATGATCCCCCAGTTCAATCACGAGTTCAGCGGGAATGTCGTACCCCGTACCTTGCGGGAAGTTGTAAATGATCACTGGAATCGGTGAGCGGTCGGCTACGGTGCGATAAAACGCCAGCATGTTCGCCGGCTGCATCTGCTTCTTGTAGTAATGCGGCGTGCGCACCATGGCCACGTCGTAACCCTGTTCGGCGGCGTATTCGGTGAGTCGCAACGTCTCGATGGCCGATTCGATCCCCGTTCCTGCGATGAGAACTTTGTTCGGCGCAGCCGCCTCGCGCGCGGATTTCAGCACATCGCGCCGCTCCTGGTCGGAAAGCAGGATGGCCTCGCCCGTCGAGCCCAGCACCACAATGCCAGCGCAGGGCGTGCGCGAGTAGCGCTCAACGTTGCTCTCGAGCTTCTTGAAGTAGACATTGCCGTCGGGATAGAACGGTGTGGTGACAGGAGGAAAAATACCGTGAAGTAACATGGTGGCCTCGCAATCAGTATCGCATGCGATGCGCGGCCCTGGGATGCCTTTTAGCGGCTCTTAACAGTTCTCTCCGCGTGCAACTGCTGCAGTGCCCGTATATTCACTTCTCCGCGCTGCAGCGCCGCGATTCCTTCCGCAGCAGCACGCGCGGCCGAAAGAGTGGTGATCGTCGGAATGCGCGCCGTTACCGCAGCGCGCCGGATCGCTTTCTCGTCAAACCACGGCTCGAGGCCGGTGGGAGTATTTACGATGAGATGAATGCGCTGGCCCTTGATAAGATCGACAACGTTAGGACGTCCTTCTTTCACTTTGTAGACGCGCTCGACTCTCATGCCTGCGGCTTCGATCACGTCTCCCGTGCCGGAAGTGGCGACCAGCTTGAAACCCATATCCACGAACTTGCGCGCAACCTCCGCCACGTAGCGTTTGTCGTGGTCGGTTACGCTTATAAATACCGTTCCCTGCGTCGGCAGTTTCTGGCCCGCCGCCAACTGTGCCTTACCGAAGGCCTCGCCGAAGCTGTCGCCTACACCCATCACTTCGCCGGTCGATTTCATCTCTGGCCCCAGCACGGTATCGACTCCGGGAAACTTGTTCCAGGGGAAAACGGGGGATTTCACGTAGTAGCAGCTGCCGGTATCGAGATCGGAGCGGCGCTCGATGTTCTCTGGCAGGAACTCGCGCAGCTTCCGTCCGGTCATCAGCCGCGCAGCAATCTTCGCCATCGGCACGCCGGTGGCCTTCGAAACATACGGCACCGTCCGCGAAGCTCGTGGATTCACTTCCAGCACATAGACCTTTCCACCCTCTGCGCCATTCCCCGACGAACCGCCGTCGCCGCGCGGAATGGCGAACTGAATATTCATCAGCCCGACCACCTTGAGAGCGCGCGCCAACTTGAAAGTGTATTCGCGCATGCGATCCAGCAGCGGCTGCGGAATATCCACCGCCGGAAGCACACACGAAGAATCGCCGGAGTGAATGCCCGCCTCCTCGATGTGCTGCATGATTCCGCCAATCACCACGTCCTCGCCGTCGGAAAGAGCGTCCACGTCCACTTCAATCGCATTTTCGAGAAAGTGATCGATCAGCACCGGACGATCATGAGAGTACTCAACCGCCTCCTTCATGTACCGCACAACCGATTCCTCGTCGTAGGCGATCACCATGGCGCGCCCACCCAGCACGTAGGAAGGCCGCACCACCACGGGATATCCGACCTGCTTCGCGCCTTCGATCGCTTCTTCCAGAGACGTGGCCATCATCCCAGCGGCCTGAGGAATGTCGAGTTCTTGCAGCAGCTTGTTGAAGTGCTTGCGATCTTCCGCCAGATCAATCGACTCAGGAGAAGTGCCGATAATGTTTACGCCCGCGGCCTTGAGCGGCAGAGCCAGGTTCAGCGGCGTCTGCCCTCCAAACTGTACAATCACGCCCACCGGCGCACCCTTCGAAGCCTCATGCTGATAAATCGCCCACACATCTTCGAAAGTCAGCGGTTCAAAGTAGAGGCGGTCGCTGGTGTCGTAATCGGTCGAGACGGTCTCGGGATTGCAGTTGATCATGATCGTCTCATAACCGTCTTCGTGCAGCGCGAACGAAGCGTGACAACAACAGTAGTCGAACTCAATTCCCTGCCCGATCCGGTTAGGCCCGCTTCCGAGAATAATGATCTTCTTCTTGTCGGTGGGTGCGGCTTCGTCTTCGTCTTCGTAGGTCGAATAAAGATAGGGCGTGAAGCTTTCGAATTCCGCGGCGCAGGTGTCCACGCGCTTGTACACCGGCAATCACGCCGTGTTTCTTGCGGAGGTGCCGCACTTTCTCCTGCCCCTCGAGCCGCCAAACGTTGGCCAGCCGCCCGTCGGAGAAATCCCATGCGCTTGGCCTCGCGTAGCACCGCAGCCGGAATCGACTCCATCGGGTGCTTCTCCAGCTCCAGCTGCATATCATTAATTTCTTTGAGCTGATACAGAAACCACGGATCCATCGAGGTCATCTTCGCGATCTGCTTGACCGTGTGCCCTTGCCGCAGCGCATAGCGCACATAGGCCAGCCGCTCCGGATGCGGCGTGACCAGCCGCTGCGTCAGAATCTTGGGCTCGATCTTGTCCGCGCCCACGCGCTTTCCGGTATCGAGCGAGCGAATGCCCTTCATCAGCGCTTCTTTGAAGGTGCGCCCGATCGCCATCACTTCGCCGACCGACTTCATCTGCACGCCAAGGTTTTCGTCGGCTCCAGGAAATTTTTCAAACTGCCACTTGGGAATTTTTACGACCACGTAATCGAGCGTCGGCTCAAAGCAAGCCGGAGTCTTGCGCGTGATGTCGTTGGGAATCTCGTCCAGCGTGTAGCCCACGGCGAGCTTCGCCGCAATCTTCGCGATCGGAAAACCGGTAGCCTTCGAGGCCAGCGCCGACGACCGCGAGACGCGCGGGTTCATCTCGATCACCACCATGCGCCCCGTCTCGGGATTCACTCCGAATTGAATATTCGATCCGCCCGTGTCCACGCCGATCTCGCGAATCACCGCGATCGACGCATCGCGCATGGCCTGATACTCACGGTCCGTCAGAGTCTGCGCTGGAGCAACGGTGATCGAATCGCCCGTGTGCACACCCATGGGATCGAAGTTCTCAATCGAGCAGATGATGATGACGTTGTCCTTGGTATCGCGCATCACCTCGAGTTCGAATTCTTTCCATCCCAGCACCGACTCTTCAATCAGCGCCTCGTGTACGGGGGACATATCCAAACCGCGGGTGAGCACTTCCAGCAACTCTTCGCGGTTGTAAGCGATGCCGCCGCCCGAACCTCCCAGCGTGAACGACGGCCGCACGATCACCGGAAAGCCGATCTTGCCCGCGAACTCGATCCCATCTTTTGTGCTGTTCACCAGCGCCGACTTCGGCACGTCAAGGCCGATCTTCTGCATCGCGTCCTTGAAGAAGAGACGATCTTCGGCCTTCTTGATGGCCGCAACATTCGCGCCAATCAGGCTCACGTTATATTTTTCAAGAACGCCGCCGTCAGAAAGTTCAATCGCCAGGTTGAGCGCCGTCTGCCCACCAACCGTAGGCAACACGGCAAAACCCGCGCCCGGCGACAGTTCCCGCTCGATGCGAATGATCTCTTCCAGATACTCGAGCGTCATGGGCTCGATGTAGGTGCGGTCGGCGATCTCCGGGTCCGTCATGATGGTCGCCGGATTGGAATTCGCCAGCACCACTTCATAGCCCTCAGACTTGAGCGCCTTGCAAGCCTGCGTGCCGGAATAATCAAACTCCGCCGACTGCCCAATGACGATGGGCCCGGAGCCGAGAATCAGGATTTTCGAGATGTCAGTGCGTTTGGGCATTGTGCTATTGGACAACCGCCACGTGTTTCTTGTTCTGAAGGCGCTTGATCTTTCCTTCTCGCATCAAGATCCCGAGCACGCTATAGCTCAAATAATTCTTCGAACCGCCGCCGTAGTCGCTCTGCAGTCCGAGACACTTAGCAACCTCGTAATTCGTTACGCCGTCCTTATTAGCTTTTGTCGTTTCAAACACGGCGCTTTTCAGGTGATCAAGAGCGATCTGAGCCTTCTCAACGACACCAGACGGAACGATCATTGCGCGACTTCTGTTAAGCATTAAACCTTTGGGTACTACCGCATTTGTAAGCAGACCATCCTGATCTTCCGTACCGAATGCGCTAATCAATTCTGCTTCAATTCTCAAAGCCTCGGGTTCAGATAATCCTTCGACCAACTTGACCGTGAGCACCTGCAGTCCGGCAGCATGAACTTGCCTTATACGCTCACCCTTTGCAGACTGATCAATTCGTAGCTCGTGTTCCCATGCGCGAGTGCCTGCACCTTTACCAATGTAGAAGGGGCGTGCGGGGCTAACACGCGGATCTTTCAAAGCGTACACGTAGAAAACGCTTTGGTCTTTCACCCTTTCCACTCCTCCATCATCTTCACAAAATCCTTGAACAGATAATGCGAGTCATGCGGTCCAGGCGCAGCTTCCGGGTGATACTGCACGCTGAACAGCGGCAAATTCCGATGCCGCAGCCCTTCCAAAGTTGAGTCGTTCAGATCGATGTGCGTCAATTCAACCTCGCTCTGCGCCAGCGAATCCGGGTCGACCGCAAAGTTGTGGTTGTGCGCCGTGATCTCAATCTTCCCGGTCTTCAACTGCTTCACCGGATGATTCCCGCCGTGATGCCCAAATTTCAGCTTGAAAGTTTTTCCGCCGAGCGCGATGCCAACGAGTTGATGCCCCAGACAAATGCCAAAGATCGGCTGCCGTCCCATCAACCGCCGAATCGAATCGACTGCATAAGTGCAGGGCTCGGGATCGCCCGGACCATTCGACAGAAACACTCCATCGGGCTTCAGCGCCAGAACATCTTCCGCCAGGGTCTGCGCCGGAACCACCGTGACCCGGCATCCTTCGCCCCGTAACTTACGCAGAATGTTTTGTTTGATGCCGAAATCGTAAGCCACCACATGAAATCGAGCGGGCTCATCTTTCACCCCGACCATCGCCACTGGTTCGTGCGATCGTTCGCCCACTTCCCAAACATACGGACCCTTTGTGCTAACCACTTTCGCGAGGTCGGTGCCATCCATCTTCGGAATCGAGTTTGCCTTGGCCACTAACTTTTCTGCATCGCTTTCGAGCGTCGAGACTACGCCGCGCATCACGCCGTGATCGCGCAGATGCCGCACCAGCGCCCGCGTATCGATATCCGAAAGCACCGGCACTTTAAATTGTTCGAGATACTCCTCGGCCACCTGCGACGAGCGCCAGTTCGAACTCACCTTCGAGAACTCGCGCACAATCAAGCCTTCGATCCACGGACGGGTGGCTTCGTTGTCCTCGTGGTTGGTTCCGTAATTGCCGATCTCGGGATTGGTCAGAACAACAATCTGCCCTGAGTAGGAGGGGTCGGTGAAAATTTCCTGGTAGCCAGTGATGGAAGTATTAAAAACGACTTCGCCGTAGCATTCGCCTTTGGCGCCGTAACCTTTGCCTCGGAAGACTCGCCCGTCTTCCAGCGCAAGGATAGCCTGCATTCTCGCTCCGATGTGTGGATTTGAAGGATTTTATCAGGGATTGCGGTCAGGACCAAGCGCGGAACGCGGCTTCGGTGTGGAAATCTCGCTTCGATGGCGCCGTCTGAACAAAACGGAAAGTAAGGTCTACCGCACCCGCCCCAGCTTATCCATCGGCCAGTATCCAAACACGGCCTTGCCGTAGATATAACTCTGATTCACCGGACCGAAATCGCGGCTGTCATTCGACATCGACCGGTGATCTCCGAGCACCAGATAGCAGTTCGGCGGCACGACCGTCTCGGGATACGATCGCGAGTCGGCATAGGCGGGCGGAACGTAATCCTCATCCAGGGCCTCGCCGTTCACATAGACCTGCCCGCCGTCGATGCGGATGCGATCTCCGGCTACGCCAATCACGCGCTTGATATAGCTCTTCGAAGGATCGCGCGGATAACGGAACACGACGATATCTCCGCGCGAAATGGGCTCCAGCCGGTATACGAACTTGTTGACGAAAATTCGTTCCTGGTCCTCGAGCGACGGCATCATGCTGGTGCCTTCCACCTTTACCGGCTGGTAGATGAATACGATAATGAATGCCGAGATGGCCAGCGAAAGAATCAGATCACGCAACCAGACTCCCAGCCCTGGACGCAGGCGAACCCCAGTCTCCGGCACTCCGACGACTGTTGCCGGCGAAAGCTTCTGGTCTGTCCTGTTTTGCGGCTCTGAACCCTGCGCTTGTGCCATGCGTTTCCCTATTGTATACAGATAACGCCCCCGGTTTCTCAGCCTTTATTCCATGGGTTCGGCCCTCTCGCCGCCGTTCAAAAAGCAGGGTAGAATGGAAAGTCCTTAGGAGACGCTATGCCCGTGACCCTCTTCCTTCGACGCAAGCTTGTGCACCGAGCGCTCACACTTGTTTTGTTGCTATTGGTTACGCTGACCATGACTTCTTTGTGGGCTGCACCTCAGTTAGAAGAAGGAACAGGCATTCCCGCTTACAACGATGGTCCTCCGCCAAAAGGGACCAAACTCCCGCCCATCCTCGCCAAGAGTGACCTTTGGGGATCGGACGCTCAATATCCCTACCAGACTCACGCCTACGAGCTGGCTGTCGAAGATTCCGGCCGTCCTGCACCAGCAGCCTTGCTATTGCTTCTGCGACCGCATGGGCCACAACAGCCTGCATAGCTGCTTTGAGAACACGCATGGTGCCCGATGCTCAACCTGTTTGAAGGAACTCTATTATTCGTACAAGCAACACCAGGCTGGGAAAACCGCAACTCAGATTCGGGCTGGCATCATCAAGGGCGAGTGGAAGCAGATTGATCTCGAAGGAGCCGCCACGATGAACTAGTGGCCGGTAACCTTTATCGAGTATCGAGAAAAAGAAGTTTCGCGTAACGCTTATAACCTTGAGAATCCGTTCTTCGAGGTTCATGCTAAGGAGTACTTATCACGACGAGCACAGGAAAAATTCTTCACATGGCTCAAAAGGCGAATCCAAAGAAAACTTCTATTGCAGACGATCCGCGAGTCTCCCAGGCTTTGCAAAATTACGAGACCGGCTTGCGCGCTTTGCAGGAGCATAAGTTCGACAAAGCCAAGCCGATGTTTCAAAAGGTTCTTGCCGGGGGCAGCAAGGAGCTTGCGGACCGGGCGGCCATCCATCTCAGCATCTGCAACCAACATTTGGAGCGCTCGGCCACAACCCAGTTCAAAACTGTCGAGGAGCACTTCGATTACGCGGTCTCCCTCATGAACGTCGGGGATTACGTAACCGCCCGCGAGCACATCGAGAAGCTTATTCAGCAGGCGCCTAAGACTGACTTCGTTATTTATGGCCTGGCGGCGCTCGATTGTCTCACCGGTCACGTCGAAGATTCGCTCAAACATCTCGACGAGGCTCTTCGCCTGAATGCCAGCCTGCGCTACCAGGCGCGCAATGACACGGATTTCCATAACCTGGCGGAAGATCCTCGTTTCACCGAGCTTTTGTATCCGGATCCCGCGGCCGACCTTTCGTCGCCGGAAGCTGCCTTTCGGGAAGACGAGTCTTATTAGTCAGGTCGATAATCGAGACTCACTCGATGGAAACCAAAATCTCAGAACTCTTGACCGTGGAGAAAGCTACGCGCGAGCGCGGTCTCCACGTCGTCGCCATTGGTGGAGGCACCGGACTTTCCACCTTGCTCAAGGGCCTCAAGCGTTTCACTCTTACTCCGGCGGAGATGGCCACCGCGCGAGTTGATTCGCCGATCATTCGTGATCTCTGCGCCGTCGTCACCGTCAGCGACGACGGCGGATCCAGCGGACGCCTGCGCAAGGAACTGAACATGCTTCCCCCAGGCGATATCCGCAACTGCATCGTCGCCCTCAGCGAAGATGAAGCTCTTCTTTCGCAGCTCTTTCAGCACCGCTTCAAGAAGGGTTCCGGACTCGAAGGTCATAGCTTCGGTAATTTGTTTCTCGCCGCGCTGACTTCCATCACTCATGACTTCTCCGAAGCGGTGCGCCTCTCTTCTGAAATCCTGCTGACGCGAGGTCACATTCACCCCGCCACCACATCGAACATCGAACTGGAAGCTCTGATGGAAGATGGCACCCGAGTCCGTGGTGAAACCAAAATCACCGCCAGCAAAGTTCGCATCAAAGAGCTTTTCCTTGTTCCCGCCGATGTGGATCCGCTGCCTCAGACTCTCGATGCCATCGCTCGCGCCGATATCATCAGCATCGGTCCCGGCTCCCTGTTCACCAGCCTGATTCCTAACTTGCTGGTGCATGGCATCGCCGAGGCCATCGTCAATTCGCCGGCAACCAAGGTCTATATTTGCAACCTGATGACGCAGGCCAACGAAAGCCTGGGCCTCTCCGCCGCGGACCACATTCGCGCTCTCAATCGGCATGCCGGCCAGCAGATTTTCGACTACGCTCTGATCAACCGCACACCTGTTTCCGCAGAGCTCAAGGCGAAATACGCTCTGGAAGGCGCGTGCCAGATCGCCGCCGACCTCGAGGATATCGAAGCCCTGGGAGTGATCCCGGTTCTTGGGGATTACCTTGAAGAGGCTGGCGTCGCCCGGCACAACACCGCCCGTGTCGCCAGCGACTTGGTGCAGCTGGGATCTCAGCCGACTAGCGTGCAGCCCAAGACTCGGCCTGGGGTAAGGCCGTAGTCCCAGTCCGCCGCTGCTTTCGTTTCCTGCTCTTCCCCGCGCACTTCGCAGTCGCTAAAATGTCTAGATATGAAATCGATCGGGATAACTCTGAATCGGCAACTGAAGAGGGCAAGGAAACGCCAGTTAGTTTGCTACGGCCTCTTGATCCTAACCATGGTCGGCGTGGCTGTAGCCCAGCGGGATAAGACAGAGGAACCTACAGCTGTTCTGGACTTTCTCGTGATCAAGGACGATAACGGCAAACCAGTGCGCAATGCGGCTGTGATCATGCATCCCGTCAGTGCCAACGGCAAGCAAAGCAGGGGCGACCTCGAATTGAAGACAGATGCCGATGGCAGGACCAGCTTTGATGGCATCCCTTACGGGAGGCTGCGCGTGCAGGTTCTGGCGTATGGATTTCAGACTTTCGGCGAAGACTACGAGGTAAACCGCGACAAGCTGAGTTTCACTATTAAGCTAAAGCGCCCGCAAGGCCAATATTCGATTTACGAGAACCATCCCGATGAGAAAAAAGACGACAAACCTTCGCCGCCGCCCGCTGATCCCAACGCCAAGCCGCAATAACTGGCGTTTCATTGCATTCCTTACTGATTTCTGGGGCACGAGCGAATTTTGCAGACAGCACCAATGCGAGGATGTGAATCTTAAATCCAACGACGAGTAAACTTTTTGCTATGCCCTACCTTCTGAAAACTGAACCCAATGTATATTCCTTTGCCGACCTCCAGCGCGAGAAAGTAACGGTCTGGGACGGCGTCACCAATCCTGTCGCGCTCAAGAATCTTCGCGCCATGAAGCCAGGAGAACAGCTGGTCATTTACCATACCGGAGACGAGAAAAGCGCCGTCGGAACCGCAACCGTAGTCTCGGTGGATGCTAGCGACCCGAAGAATCCTCAGGTCAAAATCAAGGTCGGTGAACCGATCCCCAAGCCCGTAACCCTGGCAGAGGTGAAGGCGAACAAATTGTTTGCCGACTCTCCGCTGGTCCGCCAGGGGCGCTTGAGCGTCGTGCCCCTGACCGATAAACAATACAAAGAATTGCTAGCTGGCCAATGAGGCGAGGCTCCAGTTCATTTGATCTGCGGCCCGACCGGCCCACCTTCTTTCTCTAGTGAGGACCGTCGTTTGGAGGCTTGGGAGCGTTCTGCTCGGCATAGTTCTTGTCAGCCGCCTGCTTGTCGGTGTAATCCTTCTTCGGCGTATCGTATTTGTAGCTTCCCGATGCTGGGGTCTCCGAGTGGTCGATCGGTTTCATCGCCACCACTTGATAGTGGCGCATCTTGCGATCTCCATCCGGAATACGCATATCAATCTTGTCCTTATCCACTTTGAACTCGCCTTCCTGGCCCACGGGAAGTAATACAGGATGCTTTTTATCGAGCGGGCGCACGTGGTACTCCATGTCGTCGGTGCGGAGCAGATATTGCGGGCAGAGTTTCTCGTCAGAGTTCACGTGTGTCACACCCACCGAGGCCCACACACTGCCCAACCCAGTCAGACCACGCTCCTTAGCTCCACAAGGAACAGCCTCCATTCTTTCGATCATGGCACGATTTGGATGTTTCTTCTTGTCACCTGCGAGTCCGGGAATGACAAGAAGCAGAGTCAGCATGGCGGTGAGCGGCACGTTGCGATTCATAGAAACCTCCATTAACACAGGTCCTCGACTTTCCGTTTACTTTTCCGTGTTTGCTAGAGGAGGGAAGGGCTTCACCGCCCTTCCCTCCGATCGCACGATCCGCTTATTTAGCCTTGGACCCGTTCGCCACCTTCACCGTGCTATGAGTGTTGAGTTGTTGTGTTGACTGCAGGAAAGCCTGCGGATTCTCGCTCAATTCTTCGTGAACCTGAGGATGTGCCTTCAGGTAATCCACCAGAGCAGCGTGATTCTCAAGGTATTCCTGATTATTGGCTAGCGACGGATTCTTGGAGAGCTCCTTGGCAATGTTGTCGTGGCCTTCCAGGAACTCGTTGAAGCTGGAGAGTTCGCCGCGAGTCACGTCAGGATTGCTTGCATTCTCGTGCCGGTCAAAGCGATCTTCCTGCCGCATAAACGCATTCGGGTTTTCCTTATATTCCTCGCGCACTCCCGGATGATCGGCAAGGAATTGCTGCAGAGCCGGATGACTCTGCACAAACTCCTTTTTATCTACCAGCGACGGATCTTTCTGCAGCCGCTCGGCGATCTCTGGATGGCTATCCATGAAGCGATCCATACTTGCCAGTTCACCGCGGGTTACGTCCCGATCCCGACCTCGGTCCTCGCGCCGGTCAAAACGGTCTTCCTCGTGCATAAACGCATTTGGATTTTCCTCGGTATTCCTCGCGTACTCCCGGATGATCGGCAAGGAATTGCTGCAGAGCCGGATGACCCTGCACAAACTTTTTATTGTCCACGAGCGACGGGTCCTTCCGCAGTTGCTCGGCAATCTCTGGATGGCTATCCATGAAGCGATCCATATTCGCCAGTTCACCGCGAGTCACGTCCCGATCCCGACCTTGGCCCTCGTGCCGGTCAAAGCGGTCTTCCTGTCGCATGAAAGCGTTCGGATTCTGGCGGAGATCCTCTCGAATTTCCGGATGCGCTTGCAGGTACTGCTGTAACTGTGGGTGTTTTTCAACAAACTCCTCGTTGTTCACCAAAGACGGATCCTTGCGCACTTGCTCCGCAACCTCCGGGTGACTGTCGAGGAACTTGTCGAAGCTCGCAAGTTGTCGCCGGGTAACGTCATCCCGATCCCGGTCTCGATCCGGTCTCTGCATGTTCTGCGATTGTGTGCTCTGCGGCTGCGCGTTCTGCGGCTGCATGCTCTCCGGCGGTATCTGCGGCTGTGTACTCTGCGGCTGTGTGGTCTGGGAGTATGCACTGACAGGCGCAATGAGACTGCTGGCGGCAAACGCAAACAACAAGAGGCAGCTATGACTCAATGGATTTCTGCACTTCATAATTTGGGTTACCTCCCAAAGATCAAGAGTATGGCCTCGATCAGCCACCAGAGAAGAGTGCAACGCTAGGGCCACGCGCCTTAAATCACCCATCTACTTTGCCTTACGCGCTCACACGCGTGCCGTTGAGAGCCCGGGCATCGGCACGAGGATGGAATTTCGACACGTAGGGCGGAAAATCGTTATAGGGACAAAACCCTAGATATTGAACCCGAGGAGAAGCCAGTGCCTTCTCAATCGATCCGCAGATAAAGAGGGTCTTACGATGTTCTCGCATCCCGGCGAATCAGCGCATGGTCCACAAAGAAGCCAATGCCCACCGCCAGTGGAATCACGCCAAACGTCGCCGCGATCATGGCGTCCGGCTCTTGGCGACCGATCAGTACGAAGGTCACAATATAGCCAAGCGCCCCGGCTACCAGCAGAATTCCTGACCGCCGCGAACGGGCTGCCTCGGAGAGTTCTGGTTGCATCGGCACATCCGCCCCTCGCGCAATCGCTGCCAGCCGTTCTTCACTGCGAAGTTTGCGCACTCGGAAAAACGTGTACATGGCCGCCATCGGAATCCCAAACACCATAATTACTGCTGCCAGCCCGACAAAGTTGCCATCCATAAATCCTCCCGATCCTGGCGCCGGTTTGACCGGCGCCTTTTCAATCATGATTACGGATATTCGCGATAAAAGTTCCCGCCTATGTGATTGAGTCGTTACAAAACTTTGCAAAACTCTAGCTCGGAACTGGGCAACCCGGCGTTATACTCGCAATTCTTATGCGGTTGGACGACACGAAACCTGACACAGCCTATTCCATCCATTGACGACCAGCGTTCCAGAATGAATTCGTCAAAAAGTCGTGGGACCCCACTCGCAGAAGCGGATTTATGAACGGACTGTACGAATGAACTCCAGAGGGACGGAAATGAGAACGCATTCCCGGGTTCTGGCCGCGACGGGAGCGCATTTTTGCCATGAGCCTCCTGGTGCTAACGTTCGTGGGCCGGTCCCCGGCGCAAGAAACGCGCGAGAAGATTGACGTCGACAATGTTTCTCGCACTTACGTCGTGCACCTGCCCAGGGGCTACGATCAGCAGCAACACTATCCCGTCGTAATCCTTCTGCACGCCCGCAATCAGGATGCCGACGACATGGCGCGGCTCACGCATTTCAACCAACTGGCTGAAAAAGACGGCATCATCGCGGTCTATCCTAACGCCACGCGCGGACAATGGAATATAGGCGTTCGGCCGGAGCAGTCATCGTCTCCCATGCAGCGGCGCGGGGGCGGAAGGCGTGGAGGATGGGGAGGCGGAGGCGGCGGTTGGCCAGGTGGAGGGGGAGGAGGTTATCCCGGGGGTGGTGGAGGCGGAGGCTATCCGGGAGGCGGCCAAAGCGGAGGGGAAAATCCCGAGTCGAACAGGAATCGGCCTGAGCCCGCGGATGATGTTGCCTTCCTTAATCAAATGCTGGATGCGCTCGCCCTGAAGTACTCGGTCGATACACGCCGCATCTACGCCACCGGTTTGGAAGACGGCGGCTTCATGGCGCTGCGCATGGGATGCAACATGGCGGATCGCGTCGCCGCCATTGCCCCGGTAGCAGCGAGTCTTCCTAAAACGATGATCTGCATCCCCTCGCGCGCCGTGTCCGCTCTTTTCATCAACGGCACCGACGATCCCATCGTCCCTGACAATGGCGGGACTTACAAACCGGGCCAGTTCCACGTACTCTCAGCCGAAGACACCGCCAAGGCTTGGGCCAAGTTCGACCGTTGCGCAGAAAAGCCGGCGCAGGACAAAATACCGCCTCTACAAAAAAGCGGCAAAGAAACGAAAACCTACACCTACAGCGGCTGCCAGGATAATGCTCAGGTCGTGCTCTACAGCGTCAAGGGTGGCGGCAATACGTGGCCCGGCGGCGAGCAGTACATGACAGAAAAAGAGGTTGGCAAAACCAGCGACGCCATCAATGCCAACGATGCCCTCTGGAGCTTTCTGGTCACCAAAAAGATTTCAGGCGAAAGCGGCACCGAAAAGTAGCCTCTTGCCGATCACTGCAGATTTGATTGCGTGTCAGGATAAAACTTCGCGATCATGCGTCCCGTCATCAGTCCGCCTTCGTATTCCGGAATGATGACTTCGTCCGCGCCCGAATTGCGCATGGCCTGCGCATAGCGTGACTGCCCAGCCCGCGTGATGATGCGCGCCTTCGGATTCAGCGCCTTCGCCGTTACCGTGATGTAAAGATTATCGGCGTCATTGTCAATCACAATGCACACTCCGCGTGCCCGCTCAATACCGGCAGACTGCAGCACATCGTGCCGTTTGGCGTCGCCCTGAATGGCCAGCACTTTTTCTTTCAGCAACTCGCGGCACAATCCTTCGTTGGTTTCGATCAGCACAAAAGGGATTTTCAGGCGGCTCAACTGGTCCACGACCGTGCGCCCCACCTGCCCATAGCCGCAGATGATGAAGTGATCGCGAAGTTTCTCAATGCTTACGTCGTTGACCATGGTTCTCCAGGCCTCCATTCCCTGCCGGTTGAAGATGGTTACCGCAACCCGCTCCGCCACCCAGATCTGAAATGCAAACACGCCGCAATACACGAAGATCGAGAACAACTTGGTCGAATTGTGTACCCGCTTGGCATCGATCGCGTGCGGGTGGATCATCCAGAACAGCGCATCCTGCCACGCCAGACCTTCCAGCCGCCGGTACACCAGCACGCACATCAGGCTGAACCCGGCAAACATCACCAATGGCAGCCACAACCGTCGCACAAAGAGCAGCAGGATTCGGAACATGGGGGAGTGATCCTATCGCAACTTAGGCTCCTTAGCAATTGGAACGCCTTGGTTCTTTGCATTTCGCTGCGAAAGGAGTTGCCGGGCGGTCGTTCCCACTTAGCGAACGAACTGTCTCAGTTCCCGCCGCAAAATCTTCCCCGAGGCCGTCTTGGGTACGACCTCCACAAAATGAACTTCGCGCGGCTGCTTGTAGTGAGTCAACCGCTCACCAACGAAAGCGCACAACTCTTCTTCCATCTTCTTACAACTCAAGAATCCATCGCGGAGAGCGACGAAGGCCACCGGAATTTCTCCCGCCGCCGCGTCCCGACGCCCTACCACCCCGCATTCCCGCACTGCCGGATGTTCCAGCAACACTGCCTCGACTTCTGCCGGGGCCACCGGAAATCCGTTGTACTTGATCATTTCTTTTCGCCGGTCCACGACTCGGAAAAAACCCTCCGCGTCACGAGTCACAATGTCCCCAGACCAATACCATCCATCCCGCAGCACTGCGGCGGTAGCGTCCGGCTCCTTCCAGTAACCTTGCATGAACTGTGGACCGCGCATCACCAATTCTCCCGGTTCGCCGCAGGCAACCTCCGCCACACTCTCCGCCGCCGCACCCAGGTTCTCCACCCCGATCACCCGGCATTCCGTCTTCGCCAGAGGATGCCCGATCGAATCCGGCCGATAAAGTTCCGGCTCCAGGTAACCGACATGCGTGACCGGCGATGCCTCTGTCATCCCGTAACCTTGACATACCAGAATGCCGGTCAGCGCCGTGAACCGTCGCGGCAGCTCCGGTGCCAGCGGTGCCGCGCCAGATTTAACCCAGTGCACTTTGTGATCCTTCGGAAACTGTCCAGCCTCCGCCGCTAAGCACAATGCGTTCATCGCCGGTGGAACCATCAGCATGGTCGTGATCGCTTCCTCGGTAAGCAGAGAACACACTTGCTGCGCGTTGAAGCGCGGCATTAGGACCAGCGTCGCCCCCATCATCAGCATTGGGTTTAGCGCCACGTTCAACCCGTAAATATGGTACAGCGGGAGAAAACAGAGCAGATTATCCTCTGGCTTCAGCAAAGCCGCACGCGGGCCAAGCAATTGATAGACATTGGCAACCAGGTTGAAATGCGAGAGCATCACGCCCTTCGGCAGCCCGGTCGTGCCGCTGGAATAAGGCAGCGCCGCCAAAGTTTCTTTCGACCCATATTCAGGCCGAGGGAGTGTGGTACTCACCGGCTTCAGCAAATCGCTGAACGGTTCACTTCCGCTTCCCTGCTCTCGAGTGCAGACCACTCTACGCAAGTTCCGCAACCCCGCCAGGTTGATCCCACAGATATTCGGACCATCGGTGATCAGCAATACTGCGCCGGAATTCTCCAGTTGATAGCGCACCTCTCGCTCGCGATACGTGGGATTCAGCAACGTCGGAATCGCTCCAGCGAGCGTAGCCGCGTGATAAGCCGCGCAGAACTCCCATGAATTGGGCAAGAAAATGGCAATCACTTCTCCCGGCTTGACCCCGGCCGCAACCAGCCCGCGCGCCAGTGCTTCCACCGTCTCTCCATATTCCGCGTAGGTCAGCCGCCGGCCGCATGAAGTATCGACCAACGCGATTTTCTCCGCATGCTTCCGGCAGGAAGCAAGGATCGCATCGTGCACAAAAATGTTGTCCGGATCGCCGTAGAGTTGGGTGCGCAACATGGCCGGGACAGATTGTAGCGGAAAGCTTTCGAGATTGGCTGTGCATGGAAGCCTCAGCACCGTTAACGCCGTCATGACGATTTTTCGTCAACGATCCCTTCGTTCAGGGTGTACGATTCTCCTGTCTTCTTCGAAGCTCCTGAGTGAACGGCCTTATCGTTAGCGAAAACTGCCAGGCACCCTGAGAACCGACGAACGAAAGTATTGCCGGATGTGATGCCGAAAGTCGACGGCATCTCGGATCTACGTTGGGTTATCAGGCAACAATGAGGAGGAGCCATGTCGCTCGATCTTCACCGCCCCATCCCGTGCTGCAAGAGCATCGAGGCGCTTACCCGCATCGCGTTGTCTTTGCTTCTCTGGGTCACGCCAGCACTTTCACAAAAAGCCCAACCGGCAAACACTACCATGCCGATCTATGACCTTCACGCGGAGATGAAAACCAAGGGGGAAATTGATGAAGTGAATCTGCTGTCTGTGGGGACCAGGAAAGACTTCACAGAACTGATCCTCAAGCAGGGCGAGGAAAAGATCCACATTTATGTGTGCCCCAAACCTTTCGAAGAGGAGATGGGCATTAGTTTCACCAAGGGTGACCAGATTGCGGTTACAGGCTCGAAAGTAAAGCACGAAGGAGCGGACGTGATCCTTGCACGAGAACTGGTGAAAGGCGAAGACACGCTTATGTTCCGCGATGCCAAGGGCGCCCCCGTGTGGGATGCGCGAACCGGCAAATAAGTGCCGGGTAAGAGTCGATCTAGCTGGCCAGCTTGCGCAGAAATTCGCGCTCGTCCATGCGGTACTTGAAGGCTTTCCGTCCGTCGATAAACACGACCGGCACTTCGTCATTGAACTGCCGCCGCAGTTCGTTGTCGCTATCTACATCCACTTCCTGCCAGGTAAAACCACCGCGTCGCGAGAGCTTCACAAGGCTCTCCTTCACCACTTCGCAAAGGTGACACCCCTTGCGCGAATAAACCACGACTTGGCGGGAGTCTGGCACCGCCGCGATTGTATCGTTGCCGCTACAGGCTCTGGCAAGAAAAAAAGCGAACGGCCGGGAACGAATGGTCCTACCAGTTCTGAAATGAATTCGCGGATAAAGTGCCAGGAGTAGAATCCCAAAATGATCTCACCGGATCCCAAGCCTCTGCGCGGCAAGGTCTGCCTCATCACGGGTGGCGCGCGCCGTCTCGGACGAGCCTCCGCCCTGGCTCTCGCGCAGGCGGGTGCAGATGTCGCTATCACCTTTCGCACTTCGGCTCGCGAAGCGCAGCACACCGTCGTCGATCTTTCCAGTCTCGGCGTCCGCGCCTTCGCGCTGCACTGCGATATCACCGACGAAGCCAGCGTCAAATCCATGATGAAAGACGCAGGACAGGAACTCGGCCGCATCGACATCCTGGTCAACAACGCCGCCAACTACGCCACCGCCGACTTCGAGCGCCTCACCGTGCACCAGTGGGACGCGATGTTCGCCTCGAACACTCGCGGGCCGTTCCTGGTCTCACGCGAAGCTTTGAAGTGGATACGCCGGAAACGAACCGGAGCGGAGCGATCAAGAGAAATCGCGGGCAAAATCATTCACATGGGCTCACTCGGCGGACTGCGTCCCTGGCCCACTCACGCGCATTACTGTTCTTCCAAAGCTGCCTTGCACATGCTCACCAAAGTTATGGCAAAAGCCCTGGCCCCCGATATTGCCGTCAATGCGGTCGCTCCCGGCATGATCGATCTCGGCGAGAAGGCAGCCGCACCTTTCATGCGCCGCATGGCCAAACAAACTCCCATGCAGCGTAACGGGCGCGATAGCGAGATCGCCGCCGCCGTTCTTTTCTTCGCCACTGCGCCCCAATTCATCACTGGTCAGATTCTTGCCGTCGACGGAGGACTAGGTCTATGACGGCTGGGCAGCCGTCCGCCTCCCACGAACCAGTTTCATAGCTTCTGCACGGAGTCCTGCCGACGATATATTGAGATAGCCTATGAAATCCAGGAACAGCAACCTCTCCGCTAGCCGTTCTTCTGTCTCATCCCCTCGCGTCGCCGTCGCCATTATGGCCGCAGGCAAAGGCACACGCCTGAAATCTCAGTTACCAAAAGTGCTGCACGAAGTCGGCGGCAAGCCCCTGCTGGCGCATGTCATCGCAGCAGCCACCGCTGTCGTCCCGGCTGCGGATGTATTTGCCATCATTGGGCACGAAGCCCACCGCGTTCGCGCGGCGGTCGCTCATCTCGGCGTCAATTTCATTCTGCAATCCGAGCAGCGCGGCACAGGCCACGCTCTTATGGTCGCGCAATCGGCACTATCCGCCTACGACCATGTCATCGTTCTCTCCGGCGACGCTCCGCAGATCACTCCTCAAACCATCGCCCAGTTGTTAAATTTTCAACTTGACGAGCAGGCTGCGATGACCTTACTCAGCGCCGAACTCGACCACCCGACCGGCTACGGACGGGTCGTGCGCAAGCGTGCTCGAAGTGCCGAAGTTCAGGCCATCGTTGAAGAAAAGGCCGCCAGCCCCGCCCAGAAAAAGATTCGCGAGATCAACGCCGGATTCTACGTTTTTGCGGTGCCCCTATTGTTCGAACACATCAAGAAACTTTCCACCGCCAACCCCCACGCGGAGTTTTACCTCACTGACATGGCTGAGGTTCTGCGCAAGGCCGGCCAGCGCGTGGTCGTCTGGAAGACAGACAACTCCGCTGAAGTTCTCGGGGCGAACACCCGGGCTGAACTCTCCTTCATCGACTACCAGATGCGGATGCGCAAGTGTCACGAACTGATGGCCGGCGGCGTCACTGTCTTTTTTCCTGCCACGTGCGTGGTCGACAGCGATGTCGAAATCGCCCCCGACACGGTGATCGAACCCTTCGTTCAGATTCTGGGCAACTCGCGCATAGGCGCCGGTTGCCGCGATTCGGTCTTACTCCGTGATTCGTGATTCCGAAATTGGCGATGGAGTCCTCATCCGCAACGGCTGCATCCTCGATGGAGCCCGCGTCGGCACCGGCGCCATCCTCGGCCCTTATTCTCATCTGCGCCCGGGCAGCGATATCGGCGAAGGCGCACACGTGGGCAATTTTGTGGAGACCAAGAAGATCAAACTGGGCAAGGGATCCAAGGCCAACCATCTTACTTATCTCGGCGACGCCGAAATCGGCGCGGGTGTAAATATCGGCGCCGGAACCATCACCTGTAACTACGACGGTGTTCACAAGCACACCACCGTCATCGAAGACGGAGTTTTCGTGGGCAGTGACAGCACTCTGGTCGCGCCGGTGCGCGTGGGCAAAGGCGCCTACATCGCTGCCGCTTCCTGCATCACCAGCGATGTTCCGGAAGAGGCCTTGGCCATTGGCCGGGCGCAGCAGGTAGTGAAAGCGGGTTGGGTCCGGACGAGACGCGCAGCCGGCAAGGCAACGTGATTTGTCTTAGCCAACAGGACAGGGGCTAGCACGCAAGCAACGCACCAAAAGCAAAGGCACCAAGAAACGGCTCTCCGTTTCTCGGTGCCTGCCTGCTAGGTTGTACCTCTAGCGCGAGACCGCTGCGAACAACTCTGAGTGCATGATCGACTGAAACTGCTGGTCCGTCGATTTGAAGTGGAAATTCACGTCCGAGCCGTCGGAATCTACGCTGGTATTATCCATCGCTACTTTCTCCGTAGCGCTGGCGCTCATTTTCTTGTAGAGCAGTCCGGCCTTTACCAACGACGCCAAAGTGGCCGCGCTCACTGAATCCGAAGACACTACCGTCAAATCGAAGTTCACGCCGCTATTGAAGCTCATGGTGTAACGCGACCCCAACAGGCGTTTCTTGATCGTGTCATAGTCGGCAATCTTGGCGGCGTCGCCCAATGCCGAGCGCATCACGTTCTGCGTTCCCAGTTGATCCAGAATGCTCCACACCGGGGACGAATCCACACTCGACATCATATCGGCCATCGTCTGATTTGTATCGAGGCTCAGGACTTCGCCATCGCGTGTATCCAGGGCAACCTTTACCGCTGATATCTCTCCGAACAGCAATGTGCTGTCGTCCAGAAAAGTCATGACGAAGCCGCCATCCATCGGGTAAATATTCGCTTGGCGATATTTGGTCGGCTTAATCTTCTGAACCGTCATCTTCTTGAGCACAGCCTTCATCGCGAAGGGACCAGCCGCCACGCCCACGCCCTTGATTCCCATCTTCGGGGTTCGGAACGATGCGAACACGAGCGTATCCACGTCTTTGTCAGGATCGATTCCGATTCCCTTCAGGGCCGCTTCGAATTGCTCAAGATTCTGCTGTGCCTGCATGATCTGGTTCTTTAAAGCCGTTGCGGTGGGCGAGTCGTGGATGGCCCGGTAATCCACCGAAATCAACTGCTGCAAATCTCCTGGGACGACGGCGCGTGCCGACGAATTCAACGGCATGGCATTCGCGACGCCAGGCAACACCGCAATCAGTAGCACGAAACTCAGAAAAACTCTGGTTCTCATAACGGTCATCGACCTCGTGTAGGGTTTCCTAAAACTGTGAACGGAATACTGCCTGCATCTTGCGATCTTAGATGCGAGTTCAGAGTTTCCCGTTATCTGTCCACTCATTCTAAGCCCCCGAACCCGTTCCGCGCCCAGCCCAAAGGTGCTAGACCCATGATCAACTTGGAACACCCGAGACGCTAGTGTACGGTGTCGAACATTTATCTGTCGCACACCGTCAATTCGGTTGTAAGATACATTTCGACCCAGCCACCATTCCTACTAGGCGCAATTCTGGGCGCAAGAATTCCACCGCAAGCTGAAATCAGGGGACTATTGAAAATTCTACTCTACAACCCCGACAACGGGGTTACGCGCAATTTCATGCCGCACCTATGGATGTTCCTTTTACAATCCCTTACTCCCGCCGGACATGAAGTCGTGCTGATCGATGGCAATGCCCAGCCCATGGACGAGGTCAGCATCGCCCTCTACGTGCGCGAACAGAAAATTGATCTGGTCGGCATTGGCGCTATGACCAGAATGATTGCCAAGGCCTACCGTATGGCGGACGCGGTGCGCGCCGCCGGCGTGCCCGTTGTGATGGGAGGGCCTCACGTCACGGAAATGGCGGATGAAGCTCTCGGCCGCGATGGCGGCTCGCGTCACGCCGACGCCGTAGCTCTCGGAGAAGCCGACAATACTTGGCCGGAGATCGTGAACGATGCCGCTCGCGGCGCATTGAAGGATATCTATGCGCCCCTTGATGCTGGAGGTAAGGAACTCAAGCCCTCTCTCAAGCCATACCCCGTAATTCCCTGGGACACCATCGATCTTCAGCAATTTAATCTCGTCCCCAAAGCTTTTAACTATTGGCTCAAGAAACACGGGGAGGGCTGGGGAACGTTTCGTATCGTCCCGGTCGAATCCGGACGAGGTTGTCCTTACGGATGCGAGTTCTGTACCGTCACCGGATTCTTTGGCGACTCCATCCGATTCCGCACCAATGAAAGCGTCGTAAACGAACTCTTGCTCCTGAAAGCGCGAGCCCGGAAAGAGCGAGGACAGATCGCAGTTTTTTTCATCGATGACAATTTCGCCATCAACGTCAAGCGCACTAAATCCTTGCTTCGGGACATCATTGCCGCGGGCGCGCAACTAAATTGGATCGCGCAAATCAGCGCCAACCTGCTGCGCGATCAGGAACTCGTCGATCTCATCTCCGCCTCTGGCGGCAAATGGATCTTCATCGGCATGGAATCGATTGACCCGGCCAACTTGAAGGATATGAACAAGGGCTTCAATAAGCCGGAAGAATATTCCGCTGTGCTGGAAAGGCTAGCCCAGCGCAACGTCTACGCCATCACTTCATTCATCTTCGGAATGGATAATGACACGGTAGGTGCGGCCGAACGCACGCTGGCGCAAGTTCGCACCTGGCCTCCGGGCCTTCCGATTTTCGGTCTGCTCACTCCCTTGCCCGGAACGCCGCTCTACAAGCGTCTCGACGTTGCCGGCCGCCTCACCCGGCCTAAGCACTGGCAGGAGTTCATCCCCTTCGCCATGGCTCACACTCCGCTGAAGATGACCATCGATGAAGCCCATGCCGAAGTGAACTACGGCTGGTCCCATTCCTATGGACCGGAAGCTATCGCACAGGCTGTGGATTCTCTCGATGACCAACCCTTCGGATGTCGCGTGAATATTCTGATCGCGCGCCTGTGCTTCCGAGGAATCTATTTCCCCATGATGGGCCGCTTCGCCTGGTGGAAAGTAATATCGGAAAATCGTCGAACCATCTTCAAACTCGTTCGCCAGGGATTCCAGGCCTGGTGGGATTCTCGATTCAGCACCGCGTCAGCCCCAGAAACGAGTGCCGGAGACTAGAAGCTATCTCATCAATGGTTTTGGGTGGGGTGGGGCACGACTTCAACAGCCTGCCCTGAGCGGAGCCGAACGGTGCCGCCCAGAGCCAATTGGGTAGGGTAGGACTTCAGTCGTGCCGGCCAGCCCGTAGAGACGAGGGCTTTAGCCCTGAGGAAACCAGCACGCCGTCACGTTAGTCCATTACGAGATGGGCCCCTGGCTGAATAGTGCCCAATGGCCAAGAAATGGCAAGGGCTGCTTCTTCTCGGCGGGGTGCGCTCTCAGTCATCGTCCGGATCGGTAGGCGGACTCGTGTCGCTCTTGCATGTGGCGTCGTTCGGCGGCGCCGCAATGGTCTGAAAGTTGGTCGGGGTCTGGCTAAGGTTGAAAAAGTCCGAAAGATTGTCGGCGGGCGCGTCTGCATAACCTAGCGACGGCAGGCTGAAGGTCGACTCAATAAATTTCAGAATGCTTCCAAAGTCGTGCGTGACATGCGAGACATAACCCACCTTGGCGTAGGGCGAGATCACGATCATCGGTACGCGGAAGCCATACACATAGCCCGAGCCCCAGCTGGTCCCGTTGTTGACCACCGTTGGTGCGACGTGATCGTACCATCCTCCCCAGTCATCCCAGGTGATCACGATGACCGTGTCCGACCAATATGGACTGTTGCCGATCGCATTGACGATCGACGTCACCCAGGACGGCCCGCACCCGTCGTTGCCGAGTGCGTGGTCGGAATCCTGCCCATCGGGAATCACCCAACTCACTTGTGGCAGTTGATGGTTCGCGATGTCAGAAAGAATTTGGGCATTGCTCTGCGTCTGGTTGAGCACCACCTTGGGCGACATGCCCGTCCAATCCGATCCCACACATTGTGTCGCATTGGGTGGAGTCGCATTCGGTCCACACATGTGCTGAATCGCGTTAGGGCCGGTCCATATCGACCCTGCCGACGGCGCATAGTAGCGCCACGTAATGCTCGCGGCGTCCAGTAAGTCCGTCAGAGTCGGATGCTCAAAGCACGGATACATTGAACTGGATTCCTTCCCTGTCGGGTCAATCAAGGCAACCAGCTGGTCAGGTGGGGCGGCACAACCCGCAGCTCCCGCCCTGTCCATATTTTCAGCCGCGAACAAAGCGCTGGTTGCCGTCGGTGCGGAAGTGCCAGAGATTATGAACTGGTGAGCCGGAAAACTCGGACCCTGATTGGTCTGGAACATCCGGTCGGCGAACGTATACTGCTCAGCCATTTGAAAGTAAGGCTGAACGTCGGCCGGATTCACATACATGAATTGCGGATTCGGGGGCGGACAATTCGTGGCCCCGACCGCGCACGTATAAGAAATCAGGTCGGCGCCGTCCATAGCACATACATTCGTGGACTTATTCAGATCGCACATTTGCACAAATGCGTTGTGCGCATGGTTCAGGTCGTAATTTTGCGGATTGGACCCAGCCGTGCCCAGATCAATTGGACTTAGCGGGATCGTTTGGCCTTTCGAGTTCACTCCATAGTTCCGGATATCGGCGCCGTTCTTGATCAGGACGGGATCCTGGAATAGGTTGTCCGGCGAGCGGTTTTCCTGGAAGATCACCACTACGTGCTGGATTTTCGAGTTAGGCGGTGGGACTGAACTTGCTTGTCCTCCGCCGCAACCATTCAGACTCAACAGAACTCCGGCAAGGCAGAATAGCAGGGTCAAAACTGCGAACAACGCGGCGCGCCTCATCGTGGGATATCCTCCCCCGCCGTCTCTCTCGCTGACTCAGACGTTAACCCCGCTGCTGAACTTTCCACTCGCGGGCGAGCGAATTACTTCACAGCGTCTACGGCATAGTCCTTCACGTCGCCGTCTGCCTTGACGATCTCCATGCGCCTTCGAACTCCTGCCACAAATCCCGCGTCCTTCATAGACGCAAGATTAATCTCCACATTCGCCAGCGCCCCTGCAATGGCTGCGTGCGCCAGAGCCTGTGCCGATACCAAGTCTGATTTCATATTTGGATTTGTGGTTGCTTCCAACCCGGCTGCAATCCGTGCCACTTCCTGCGCCTTCTCGGCCACACCCAGCGGGACACTTGTAGCTTGCCTCAAGCCGCCTTCAATCATAGCCTCGCCTTCTTGCGCGCTTAAGGTCTTTGCCAGCTTGTAAGCCTTCATTACCGAGTTATAAGACTCCGCATCGCCATCGATGGCCGCCTTCAACTCTTCGCGCAAGAGGGTCAGCTTCCCAATCGCCTCGCTCAACTGCGCTTCATATTGCAGATACGCCTTTTTCCCCCGCGACATCGACGCCACCATGGCTGCGAGTCCCGCCGCCATCGCACCCGCCGCTGCTGCCGCGCTCCCGCCACCAGGCGTCGCTGTTGGTGCCGCGAGTTGCTCGACAAACGGCTCTATCCCAGCCCGCAAACCACCCACCGCCATCTTCCCGCTCATCACTGCCGCCAGCCGGTTTTCCAAAATCAAGGAAGAATCAAAATTCTCCACCTGCAGGAACCACTCTGCCGCCTGCTCCAATGCCTTCTTCGGAATCAGTCCCACAATCTCGCTCGATACCGGCGTCGCCCCGTATCGCGTCGCCTCGCGCTTCACCATTTCAAACACGCGATGCACCGGAGTCTGCTCGAAATCCGTAAGATTCATCGAGACCTGCGCCAGCCCCCGCACCAGAAATCCCGCACCCTTCACGAACCGCATTCCCCCATTCGAGAACCTCACCGCCTTGGCGACTTTTTTCGCGATCTCAACGTCCGGCGTGTTCAAGAATATGTTGTAAGCGATCAGGAACTTCCGCGCTCCCACCACCGTCGCACCGGCCGTCGGATGCAGCTTCGCCTCGCCAAAGTCCGGCTTCCGCGCCGGGTTGGTTGCAATTTCCGCCCGTATGCCCTCAAACTGCCCGCGCCGTATGTTCTCCAGATTCTGCCGTTCCGGAGTTGTCGCCGCCGCCTCGTAGAAATAAACCGGAATCTGAAACCGCTTCCAGATCTGTTCCCCAACATGACGAGCCATAGCCACGCAATCTTCAATGGTCACGCCATCGATCGGAATAAACGGCACCACATCGGTCGCGCCCATTCGCGGATGCGCTCCCTTGTGCACATTCAGATCGATCAACTCCGCTGCCTTCCCCACGCCGCGAATCGCCGCCTCCTGAATCGCCTCCCGCTCACCCACCAGCGTTATCACGCTTCGGTTGTGGTCCGCGTCCATTTCGCGGTCCAGCAGGTAAACACCATCCACTTTCATGGCGGCAACAATGGCCTCAACTTTGGCCTTGTCGCGTCCCTCAGAAAAATTCGGAACACATTCCACTAGCGTCGACATAAGTGTGAAGAATAGCTGCGCCACAGGATGGACGCAAGGACGCCTAAATCAAATTTGTCATCCTGAGCGGAGACAGGCGCTCTGCGAAAGCGGAGCGCCTGTTAGAGTCGAAGGATCCCTACCCGCTTCGCCGATTCTCCAGAGAGCACCGGCCTATCCTGCCCGCTCAGCGGAAACCTACTTCCGCTTCCAAAACCGTCCCACTCCCAACCGCACCTGTACAGTGTTCAAGCCCGGGTTATACATCCCCAAGCCGGCATTCGAGATGTGCAGATAGCGCACATCCACGGTCCAGCTATATTTCTCCCCCAGAATGTGTGTTCCCAAAGCAGCGCTGGGCGTGAAGTTCACGTTGTTCGTATAAGTAGGAATATTCTTGCTGCTGAACAGCGTTCCGCCACTCAATTCAAAGTAAGGCGAGAACCGGCCGTGCCGTTCGAAATTCCATTTCAGCACCAGCGGATTGAATCCCCATCCATACGCCGTATTGGCGGGCTGAAAAATCAGATATACGGGAACCGCATCCACCGCATATTCAAACCGGCCGCGCAGAATTCCCGGCCAATGCGGACCTGTTAGCACCCACCCATAACGCAATCCGGCATCAAAAGCCTCCGTGTTCTGCGTTCCGCCCGGCACCGAGTGTCCCCCGCCGGCCCAGATCTGTACTTCGTTTCCGCCTTCTTCCGGCCCACTCTGCGCCCAACTCAGCCCCATTGCCCCGATCAGGAAAAATAGAATAAGAAATCCTTTCGTTCGCACCATGCCATCGAGGTTGCCCGACTCCCGCTCATTTTGCAAGCCAGGTTATCATCCGCTCGAAAGACCTCCGCCCTTAGTCCTCAAGTAGTTCGCGTTGTGATCTAGGTCACAGCCGGCTCCCACGGGCCGCTCTATGATCGACTTAAGTTCGATAGTCATTGGTTCATCGGAGGCTCCGATGTCGCAACTGATCTCCAAACCGATATTCAGAGTTGCCCTCTTACTCTTCCCCGTACTTATTTTCGTGGCGACGTTTTCTGCTCAGCAGACAGCGCCCGCTTCTGACCAGCAGGCTCCACCCGCGGCAAAGGCGACGTCGTCGTCTTACGCCGCCATACCCGTCGAAGCTGCCAAGCAGGCCAATCCCGTCAAGTCGACGCCGGAATCTCTGGCTCGTGCCAAGAAGTGGTGGACACTCGATTGCGCCATGTGCCATAACGCCAACGGCGATGGCAAAGGCAGTCTTGCCAGCGACATGAAGCTCAAACTGGTCGACTTCACCGATCCCGCCACGCTCAAGCAGCGCACCGACGGCGAGATCTTCTACATCATCCGGAACGGCCATGACGACATGCCTCCTGAAGGCAACCGCATCAAGCCTGAGGAGAACTGGGATCTCGTGAACTACGTTCGGTCCATGTCCAAGGGTAAATAGGCGGTTGGAGAATTGTTCGTGCGAGGCGGACCTTAGCGTCCGCCTCTATTTGCTTACCCGACATTCCTTCAATAAAAAAGCGCGGCTCTAAAGCCACGCCCTCAAATCTCTTGCCATTCCGAACCGGACTGAAAGTCCGTGAGAGCCTGCCCTGAGCGAAACCGAAGGGAACCTGCTCTCTCTCTCTTCGCTACGCCACCCGGTTCCGCCGTCCACCTTTTTCCCACCATACGGCGGGGTCCTCCGGGCGGTTCAGCATCTGCGACAGTTCCTTCTTGATCTCGGCCAGGCGGTTAGCGCGCATCTCAACGGCTGACTGGTCGATCTGGTGGTCTGAGCCCTTGCCCACGAATCGAGCGTTCATGTTCCGTAAATCCGTGATTTCCTGACGAAGACTGGAGAGGTGTTCCAATATGTATGGCATGCCTCAATCTTACCCCAGATTCCGCGTGCTGCCCGCATTTTTCGTGCGCCGCTTCGGCCGCACCTTCAACCGTGATAGCGATCACGGCGTTGCTCCGGCCCTCTAACTAGACTTGAAACAGGGTCCGAAACGCAAAGGGAGAACCCATCATGGCTAGCACCGTCCAAGTCCCCGCGGAAAAACCGTCCACAACCCCTACAAAACTCATGACCGCTCATGAAGAGGACCATGCTTTCCTCTTCACCGCCCTGTTGAATGCTGCATTCCGGGCCGAAGAGCTGGGCGTAACCCCAGAGCAATTCCTGGAGATATGCCGCGCCGCCGCCGCGCCGCATCACACGCTGGTCGATTCCAAGCAGGTCGTCCTCGAGGCCTCGCCGCGCTTGAAGGAGCTGGGCGTGACTCCGGAACGCTTCCTGAGGATGTCCGAGCTGATCGTGGGCGTGATGCGGCAGCTGTTGGCCGAAGATCTCGGCTAGCTTTTTCCGCAGTGCTCGGTTCCCTGCCACCGCTGCATCGGAGCAACGATGGAGTATCTATTTGTCCTGAACGATTCACCCTACGGAAGTCAGCGTACCTACAACGCACTCCGCTTGGCCGGCGCGCTGGCGAAGGGCGCAGCCGGGGAAGTCTCTATTTTCCTGTTAGGCGACGGCGTGGTCAGCGGATTGCGGATGCAATCCCCGGCTGATGCTTCCTACAACGTTCAGGAAATGCTGCGGCTCTTGGCTGCGCAAGGTGTCTCCATCGGCGTCTGCCGCACTTGTTTGGAGGCTCGTGGGATTGATGATGCCTCGCTCGTCGCCGGCATTAGCCGCCGTACCTTGGACGACCTTCGCCACTGGACCGAGGAAGCAACGAAGGTGTTAGTGTTCTGATCGGCCCGCTGGTAGGTAATCGTCTCAATTGGCGATGCCTCGCGATTACACTTGGAGGTCAATGCGTGTAATCGGCCTGATTACGTCAATTGTCGTGCCCATAAATCGCTGTTGCTCATGCGATACAGGTATTCGCCAACGAATCCAGTTGCAACCATAGCATCAGGAATCAATTGCTGTTGACAAAGGAAGATTCGAAGCGCAAAATTTCCGGCTTGTAGTCGCCCCTAGGCTCGTACGTCCCTTTCGAGTTTAACCCCATCCGTGGTGCAGGAGGCTCTATGAAATCTGCAACGTCCCTCGCGTTGCTCCCTTTGTTGTGTGCCATGCTCGCTGTCGCTCAGGGTACCGCACAGACGCAGTTTAGTGCGGTCGACGACAAGGTTCTTCTCTCGGGAACCGTGCCGGCGTGGATTCACAACGCCGAGAAACTGAGACCTGTCGACGGCCAGCAACGCGTTGCCATAACGGCCTACCTTCGTTGGCGAAACGAGCCAGAGCTCCAACAACTTATCCAAGACCAGACCACTCCCGGCAACCCGCGCTTCGGGCAATTTTTAACGCCTGCGCTCTTCCACGCTCAATTCTCGCCCACCATCGATGAGGTACGCGCGGTAGAGAACGCTCTGAAAAGCATGGACCTCAGAATCGAGTACGCTCCCGCCAGCGGTTTGTTTGTACGAGCCAGCGGAACCGTGTCGCAAATCAGAAGCGCGTTTCGCGTAAGCCAAAACTTTTATTCCTATCGCGGTAAAACGCTTCGTGCCCATTCGGAGGATCCAGTGATCCCGCGCTCTCTGGCAGGCATCGTTACTTATATCGGCGGGCTGGATGAAAGCCGGTTCTTGATCAAGCCCGCTCATCTTGCTCGTGCGGCCTCGTCAGGGTCATCCTCATCGCCTACGCTCATGCCGCCATCAGGATACGCAGTGGATTTTCCCTGTAGCACGTATTGGGGCGATACAGTGGCGCAGCTTGAATCCCCCGCGCCATTTCCCTATGGGTCCGAACTTCCCTGGTTACCGTGCGGGTACACGCCGCAACAATTGCAACAGGCATATGGAGTCAACAAGGTCAACGAGACGGGCAAAGCTGTGCGAATCGCGATCACCGATCTCTACCACTCCGCAACGCTCCTCGAAGACGTGAACCGGTTCTTCACGAATCACTCCTTGCCGCTGCTTACGTATCAGAACTTCCTGGAGGTCATTCCCCCGGGAGTGAACGTGATTCCCCCGGGGGATCCTTGCAGTGCCATCGGCTGGCAGGTGGAGCAAACGCTAGATGTCACGGCTGTGCACTTGATGGCGCCGGACGCGTTCATCTTTTTCGTGGCCGGATCTTGCGATGCAGCAGATCAACCCGATCAGGGCGAGGCTGAAGATCCCTTATATGAAGTCATTGATAACCATCTGGCCGACATAGTAAGTAACAGCTGGGGTTATTACGGCGAAGAAGATGTTACTCCGGGAGTCCTGCAGAGTGACACTGCCAAGTTCATGCAGGCGGCCGCGCAAGGCATGACTCTTTTGTTCGCATCGGGCGATAACGGTGATGCCACTCCAGCTGGAAGAGACATTGCATCTGGCAGCTGGCCGCCGACTAGCCCCTATGTCACGGCCGTAGGTGGAACTAGCCTTCTTCTAAAGAATCCATCTGGGGAAAAATCCGAGTTTGGGTGGACGAACTACTACAGCCTTTTCCAGAATGCTGTCATTAGCAATGATGGAGGAAAGGTTACCGATCGGGGATGGGGATCATTCGGTTATGGAGGTAGCTCGGGCGGCGGTCCAAGTCTGCTCATGCTTGAACCTTCTTATCAGAAAAAGGTCGTTCCCACAGCACTGGCGACTCAAACGTATACATCGAGTGGCGTGCGAGTGCCGCTGGATCCTCCCCGCCGGGTTACACCGGATATATCCATGGTGGCCGATCCAAACACAGGGCTGCTGTTTGGAGAGACCTATACGATCTCGTCTCCACCTGTGGACGCGGGCTGCCTGAAATTGTCAGAGACGACAGAATACTGCGAGCAGGAGATAGGTGGAACCAGTGTAGCAACACCGCTGCTTGCGGGAGTTTTAGCTTTGGTCAACGAATCCCGTTTTTCTCAGCGCCTAAGCTCTTTGGGCTTTGTTAACCCCGCACTTTACCGGTTGCCGGTGGGCGAGACAGTGGGTTCAAGTACGCCTATTGTTGACGTGAACGCGCCTTCCAAACCGACGGGTGGCCTCTATGGAGAGCTAGGGTTCGATAACTTCGCCTTGTTCGCGACGATCGATTCCTACCTGGATAGTAAGGACAAGGTAATCGAAAATGTGGACACTTCTCTACGCTCGGCCCCGGGATACGATAATGTGACTGGGTTGGGCGTGCCAAATGTTCCTGAGCTTATTGATTCGTTGGGAAAATAGTGACGATATTGTCCGATCATTGCTGATCGGGCTATAGCCAGGCAACGAGAGCGCACTTAGCCTTAAGCAACCAACTTGTCTGGCCGCATGTTCGTCTGTGGGAAAAATACACAACCGAGATTGTTGCGACCGATCCCCGCAGCGGTCAAAAAGCCGGGGACGGAAAAGCCCGGGGCAGCCCCCATTTTTTCCGGTGCGACCGCAACCTCAAGAAACCCACAGCCGGGGTCCCACACTTCGTTTTCTGGAGAGTAGGACTCCACAAAATCTCACCTCTCGGGATTTTGACGCCGTGACGACGCGCGAAGGAGTCCCATCTGATACTCTGCCAAAGTCCACAGCACCTATGTGACATCTGCCCTTGCCGCACAATTCTGATTCCTTCATGCTGGTCCCTGCATGCCTCGTAGATCAAGCGCTCCGAGCCCGACCAATAATTGGCCCGCAACTCCTTTGTTTCAAAGATTTTGCTCATAAGCTGAAGGAGCTCTAAGATTTTTTCGTATTTTGCCGCCAACTCCATGATTCCAATAGACCGAGGGGGAGGGGGTATACCCTAACCAAAACCAGCTTCCCTTCGACTTCGCTAAGGGCAGCTCGGTTCGGAATGACAACAGTTGTACGGATCCTTCGTCGGAAGACCTGCGCTTGGGGCGTAGGTCTTCGCTCCCTGGGGCGACAACCTCATGGCCTGCTGTGATCGCAAATCATCTTGATAGTTCAATGCGTGTTGTTACTTTCGTTTCCCGGTGCACACGTTTTGGAATGTAACAAACGTCGAGCCAGCTAAACTCTGGACACGGCGGTCTGCCTTCTCCTATAAGCTACGATCTGTAGGCGTCGCTGGATGTGCTAGAGGAAATATGACCGGGTTCACCTCGACCGCCGCGACGCGAGCTCTAGCGGCACCGCTCCCTAGAGATACTTCGTTGGCTCGATCGACGCCCTCGGCGTTATATCTGTTCTTCTTTGTGTCAGGATTTCCGGCGCTTTTATACCAGATCGTTTGGCAACGCGCCCTCTTCACCCTCTATGGAGTGAATATCGAGTCGGTCACCATGGTGGTGACTGCATTCATGGTGGGATTGGGCCTGGGCAGTCTGGTGGGTGGGAGGATCTCGCGCTCGCAACACCTGCCACTGCTGCAGGTTTTTGGCGTAGTGGAGTTGCTGATCGCGTCGTATGGAATCGCTTCTTTGAGGGTCTTCCACTGGGCCGCGGAGTTCACGGCTGGCTCGGCCCCACTCCAAACTGGAATTATCGCATTCGGCCTTGTCGTGGTTCCGACCGTGCTGATGGGTTCCACTCTTCCTGTGCTGGTGACCTACGCGGTTCGGCTGTCGCATAACGTGGGCACATCGGTGGGTGCGCTCTACGCCGCCAACACTCTGGGTTCCGCTGCGGCGTGTTTCTGCGCAGGACTGTTTCTGATGCGGTGGTTGGGGGAATCGAAGACCGTGATGGTGGCAGCCGGTCTGAACGCATTGCTGGGCGCCACGGTGCTAGTTTGGTCCCTGGCGACCCGGCAACGGCAGACGACGCGGATCCAATTGTCGTCGGTGAACTTCGAGGATGAAAATCCGGCGCAAGAGCCTAGCGACAGGACCAATGCAAACGAACAAGTGCTTCCCGAAATCGGCTTCCCTTTGGCGGTCGCGACTGCCGGCGTTGCGGGGTTCGTTTCGTTGGGCTACGAAATCGTGTGGTACCACCTGTTCTCTTTCACCACCGGCGGAATAGCCAAAAGCTTTGCCTTCCTTCTGGGAGCCTACCTGGCGGGCATCGGCCTGGGTTCGGTGGCCAGCAATCGTATCTGCAAGAAGATCACAAACCCGCAAAGCTTCATCAGCTTCTTGGTCGGCACTGTGGCTGGAGCGAACCTGCTCGGATTCATGGTTGGCCCCATTCTCTTCAAGCTAGTGGTGCACGTTTCCTATTTATGGGCGCTCGTGCCCATCGGGCTGGCTGCAGCATTCCTCGGAACCATCTTCCCGCTGCTTTGCCATATCTCAATTCCTCCGGATGAGCGTGCTGGCGCACGCATGAGTTATTTGTATTTGAGCAATATCGCCGGTTCGGCGCTGGGCAGCTATCTCACTGGTTTCGTACTCATGGACATCCTTCCGCTAAGATATGTCTGCGTCGTGCTGACTTTGCTTGGCCTTGGACTAGGCGCCATATTGATGCTGCGAGCGGGATTGGAAAGACGCGCTTTTATTTTCGCGGCAGTGGGAATGTTGATCGCTGCGCTGTTCGTCGCCCAGGCTCCCGAGCCACTCTTTTCCAGCATGTACGAACGAATGATGTCGAAGAGCGGCTACGTGCCTGGCGCTCGCTTTAAAGCCGTAGTTGAGACCAGGAATGGAGTCATCGCAGTCACACACTCGGGGATGATATTTGGCGGGGGAATCTACGACGGACGCTTCAACGTTAGCCTGGTAAACGACTCGAACGGAATTGAACGGGTGTTCGCACTGAGCTACTTTCATCCCAATCCGAAAGAAGTGTTGATGATTGGACTCTCGTCTGGATCGTGGGGGCAGGTTCTCGCCAGCCATCCCCAGATTGAGCGCCTGACGATTGTTGAAATCAATCCGGGATATCTGCGACTCATCCGGCAATTTCCAGAGGTGGCGAGCCTGCTGCAAAATCCGAAGGTTCATATCGAGATTGATGATGGCCGCCGCTGGCTGGTGCGCAACCCCGGTCGAAAGTTCGACGCGATCGTGATGAATACTTCGCATCATTGGCGTTCCAACGCGTCCAACCTGCTGTCGGTAGAATTTCTGCGGCTGATTCGTCAGCACCTAAACCCGGGCGGTGTGCATTTCTACAACACCACCGATTCCAAGGAAGCTATGTTGACCGGAGTAAGCGTGTTCCCGTTTGGCATGCGACTGGCGAATTTTGTGGTAGTCAGCGACGCACCCTTGCAGCTTGATGCAAGGCGCTGGCTCGCTGTCCTGTCAGATTACAAGATTGATGGCAAACCAGTGTTTGACTTGTCACAAGAACACGATCGCCTCCGGCTGCGAGAAGTGATGTCCATGGCGGATACGATGGACCTTGACATGCGCCCGGGGCTCTTCGCCTTGGAATCGGCGGATCACATCCGCGCTCGTACCGCGGGTTCCCGCGTTATCACGGATGACAACATGGGCACGGAGTGGTTGCAGTAGGCGGTTGGACTATTCAGTTACGCCCCTGCGAACCGAAATGCAACCCCTTGACAAGCACCCGCTCAACTCCGTACAATTAGCACTCGGTAGGCGAGACTGCTAACAGGTCGCCCAATCCCAAATAAATCATAGCTTTACGTAACATCAACCCTTCTACACAACTTTTGAAAGGAGTTGCAACCATGGCCAAATTCACCCCACTGCATGATCGCATCCTCGTCCGTCGCGTGGAAGAAGCTTCCACCACTCGCGGAGGGATCATCATCCCCGACAGCGCAAAAGACAAGCCGCAAGAGGGCATCGTGGTTTCCACCGGCAAAGGCCGCACCAACGATGAGGGCAAGACCTTCCCTCTGGCCGTCCATGAAGACGACCGCATCCTGTTCGGAAAGTATTCCGGCACCGAGATCAAGATTGATGGCGAAGACTTCATCATCATGAAGGAAGACGAAGTCCTCGGCATCCTCAGCGGCGCTGCTGCACCGGCCAAGAAGGAACTCGCCGGCGCGAAGAAGTGACGCTGTTTAGCGGGCGTCTGAGCCCGCTGGCGTCATCCTGAGCGCGGTGTTTGCGCGAAGGATCCAAGCCGTCAGCTGTCAGCCATCAGCGAAACAGATGATCCTGACAAGCGACGGCCAGAAGTTCCAAGCTGACAGCTAATAGCTGACAGCCCCAAAAATACCGCAGGTAAATCCTGCAAATAGATTCATCAGGAGAAGAAAAAAATGGCAAAACAAATCGTACATGGAGAAGAGTCCCGGCAGGCGATCCTGCGCGGCGTCAATCTTCTGGCCGACGCAGTAAAGGTTACCCTCGGCCCCAAGGGCCGCAACGTTGTGATTGAGAAGAAATTCGGTTCGCCGACCATTACCAAGGACGGCGTCACCGTGGCCAAAGAGATCGAACTGAAGGATGGGCTGGAGAATATGGGAGCCCAGATGGTGCGCGAAGTGGCCAGCAAGACCTCGGACGTGGCCGGCGACGGAACCACGACTGCGACCGTTCTGGCGCAGGCGATTTATCGCGAAGGCGTGAAGACGGTTGCTGCCGGAGCGAATCCGATGGCGATGAAGCGCGGGATCGAGAAGGCGGTTTCGCTGGTTTGCGGAGCATTCGACAAGAAGACCGGCGAACGCGCCAAGGGCGAACTCGACAAGTTCTCGAAGCCAGTGTCTGGCGAGATGATCGCGCAGGTTGGCACCATCTCGGCCAACAACGATGACACCATTGGTCACATCATTGCCGAAGCCATGAAGAAGGTCGGCAAGGATGGCGTCATTACCGTGGAAGAGTCGAAGACGCTGGAGACGCAACTGGAAGTGGTCGAAGGCATGCAGTTCGACCGCGGCTATTTGTCTCCTTATTTCGTCACCGATCCGGAGCGGATGGAAGTTGCTCTTGAGAATGCTTACATCCTGATCAACGAGAAGAAGATCAGCTCCATGAAAGATCTGCTTCCGCTGCTGGAGCAGATTGCCAAGAGCGGCAAGCCATTGCTGATCATCGCCGAGGATGTGGAAGGCGAAGCGCTCGCTACTCTCGTGGTCAACAAGCTGCGTGGCACGCTGCAGGTCGCGGCCGTGAAAGCTCCGGGCTTCGGCGATCGTCGCAAGGCGATGCTGCAGGATATCGCGATCCTCACCGGCGGCAAGGCCATCACCGAAGATCTCGGCATCAAGCTGGAGAACGTGCAGGTCAGCGATCTCGGCCAGGCCAAGAAGATCACCATCGACAAGGACAATACGACCCTGGTCGAAGGCAAGGGCAAGCACACGGAGATCGAAGGCCGCGTGAAAGAAATTCGCAGCCAGATCGACAAGACGACCAGCGACTACGACCGCGAGAAGTTGCAGGAGCGGTTGGCGAAGCTGGTGGGTGGCGTGGCCGTGATCAAAGTCGGCGCCGCGACCGAGACCGAAATGAAAGAGAAGAAGGCCCGCGTCGAAGATGCGATGCATGCGACTCGCGCAGCCGTGGAAGAAGGCATTGTCCCCGGCGGCGGAGTGGCACTGGCTCGCTGCGTGCCGGCTCTCGACAAGCTGAAGCTCGAGGGTGATGAGCAGATCGGTGTCAACATCGTGAAGCGCGCCATCCAGGAGCCGTTGCGCCAGATCGCCGAGAATGCCGGCGAAGAGGGTGCGGTGGTTCTGGGCAAGATCAGCGACTCGAAAGACATCAACTACGGCTACAACGCTTTGACCAACGAGTATGAAGACCTGGTCAAGGCGGGCGTGCTCGATCCGACCAAGGTGGTGCGCACCGCACTGACCAACGCCGGCTCGATCGCGGCGCTGATGCTGACGACCGAGGCCCTGGTGGCGGAGATCCCGGAAAAGAAGGAAGCTCCGATGGGCGGCGGCGGACATGGCGGTGGCGGCATGGAAGGCATGTACTAAACACAGCTGCTAGCTGCTGGCTCGGGTTGAAGGCCCTGCTCGCGAGAGCGGGGCCTTTTTTTGTTTCGGATTCGCATCCGGCGCAGGCTAGGTCGAGGTGATCGCCTGGGCGGCTGCGGCGAGGGCGGGGGCTAATCCCGAGGAATTGGGTAGGCCGCCCTGAGCTAGGTCTTTGCTGCCGCCGCCGCGTCCGCCGAGCGGGGCCATAATTTGTTTCAGGAGCGCGGCCATATCGTGGGGCTGCTGGCCGGCGGATTGGGCGAAGACCAGCGCGGGTTGCGGCGATTCGCTCGCAAGCAGGGCGATGGCGGCAGTGGATTGGCGCGTGAGTTTCTGGGCCAGGAGTTTGATGTAGGCTAAGTCACGATCAGAAAAATTTCGGACGATTATTTTGCGGCCGTTGGTTTCTGGAGTTTCGGCCAGCAAAGTTTCGGCTTGCGCGGCAGCGAGGTCTTCCAGCGATTGCTCGCATTGCTTGCGGAGAGACTTGATCTCGTCGAGCGATTTGCGGACTTGCTGCGGCACGTCGTAGATGTGGGAAGAAAAGAGTGCGGCGGCTTCTGTGAGGGTAGAAAAATCGTGGCGCGCGGTCGAGACGGCTCGCTGACCGGCGACGAATTCTACTCGATATCCTTGGCGTACTTTTTCGTGCTTTCGCAGCAGGAGGCCGCCAATCTGGCCAGTATGCGCGACGTGGGTACCACCGCATGCAGAGAGGTCGAAGTCGTGGATGTCGATCAGGCGCAGCTGATCGCGCTCGGCAAGTGGAATTTTTCGGAGGCCAAGGTTCCCGGCTTCGTCGCGAGTGACGAAGCGGATATCGACGGGACGATTTTCGAAGATGATTTCGTTGGCCAGGCGTTCGGCGGATTCAATTTGATCCTGGGTAAGCGACGGGGTGTCGAGATCGATCGAGCAGTAGTCGTCGGCCATGTGGAAAGACACGGTCTGCATCTTGAACAGGCGGACGAACGCGGCGGAAAGTACGTGCTGTGCGGAGTGTTGCTGCATGTGGTCGCGGCGGCGGTTGGCGTCTACTTCACCGTGGATGCGGGTTCCAGGCTGAAGGTCTTTTACTGGAGCTTCGAGATAATGGACGACCTTGCCGTCCTCGGTGTCGGCGACTTCGGTTACGCGAAACTTAGCGTTGGAATTCTCCGATGCGATCCAGCCGGTGTCATGGATCTGGCCGCCACTCGTTGGATAAAAGGCTGTGCGGTCCAGAATGAGCGCGGGCCGCGGTGTTTCGACGACTGAGCGGACTTCAGCTTCGAAGTCGTAGAGGAAGGGATCGTGATAGTAGAGGCGCTGAGTCATGCTTGCTTCAGGATAGGGATGACAGGCGAGGTTATCAAGTCGCTCCGTCGGCGATATCTGTGTCCTTGGTATCGAGTTCTCGATGTTATCTTGGGTGGTCGCGGTTGCAGTGAAATCAATCTATGGACGTTCTTCAGAAGCTATTTGAGCAGCGCTTTCACGATCCGGCCACGCAGATACAGGCGTTGCAGGGAGAACTGGGCGGGTCGGGGCGGAAGATTATCCGGCTCGCGAACGACGAGGTCAGCGCGATTGGCATTCTGTATGGCGTGCGCGAGGAGAACGTCGCGTTCCTCACATTCTCTAGACACTTTCGCAAACACGGATTGCCCGTGCCGGAAATCTATGCGGAAGATTTGGAGCAAGGCGCTTATCTCGAGGAGGATTTTGGGGATACGACGCTGTTCGAGTTTCTATCGCAAAATCGCGAGGGCGAGAAGATTGCGCCCGCCGCGGTGGAAGCATACCACAAGGTGGTGGCTGTGTTGCCTCGGTTTCAGATTGAGGCTGGACGCGATTTGGATTACAGCGTGTGCTATCCGCGAGGGAGTTTTGACCGGCAATCCATCTCATGGGATCTGAACTATTTCAAGTATTACTTTCTCAGGCTGGCGGGAATTTCATTCAACGAGCAGGCGTTGGAAGACGATTTTGACAGCCTGACGACTTTTTTATTGAGCGCGGATCACGATTATTTTATGTACCGCGACTTCCAGTCGCGCAACATCATGCTCAGGAATGGGGAGCCGTTTTTTCTCGATTACCAAGGTGGGCGCAAAGGGGCGCTGCAGTACGACATCGCTTCCCTGCTCTACGATGCCAAGGCCGATCTGCCGCCGGAACTGCGCCAGCAGCTACTCGATCTCTATATCGAGCGGCTCGGCGATTTCGTGAAGATCAGGCGTGAAGAATTTCTGCATTACTTCTATGCCTATGTTTACGTTCGCATTCTGCAAGCGCTGGGAGCTTACGGGTTCCGCGGATTTTACGAACGCAGAGCGCATTTTCTGCAGAGCGTGCCTTACGCACTCAAAAATGTCCGCTGGCTGCTGCACAATGTGAAACTGCCGATTGCGTTGCCGAGTCTGATGGAAGCATTCAACAGCATGCTGGCTTCGGAAAAACTTCAGGGACTGGCCTCCGAGGCGGACAATCTGACGGTGCGGATTACGAGTTTCTCATTCCATCGCGGCTTGCCAAAGGACGAGGGTGGCCACGGCGGAGGATTTGTTTTCGATGGGCGCAGCTTGCCGAATCCCGGGCGCGAAGAGCGATTCAAGGCGTTGACGGGAAGAGATTCGCCGGTGATCGAGTATCTGAATCAGCAAGATAGCGTGCACCAGTTTCTGGCGAGTGTGATGTCGCTGGTGGATGCCAGCGTGAGTGAATATCAGCGAAGAGGATTCAAAAACTTGATGGTTTCGTTCGGCTGTACCGGCGGTCAGCATCGCTCGGTTTTCCTGGCAGAACAAGTTGCGAAGAGGTTGCGGGGGCGAAACGGGGTGGAGGTGGTGCTGCGGCATCGCGAGTTGGAGAATCCGGCGCAATGAAGGCGATGATTCTGGCGGCAGGATTGGGCACACGTTTGCGTCCGCTCACGAATGATCGTCCGAAGGCTCTGGTGGATGTTGGCGGGAGAGCGTTGCTCGAGATCACGCTTTCGCGTCTGCGTGGAGTTGGAGTTCAGCAGGTCATTGTCAATGTGCATCATTTTGCCGACATGGTGGTTGAATATCTGAAAGTGAACAGGAATTTCGGGATGCGCATTGAAATCTCGCGCGAGGATGTATTACTCGATACTGGTGGTGGATTAAAGAAAGCCGCATGGTTCTTTACAGATTCCGGTGGCCAGTCCGCAAAAGAAGCGCCTTTTATTCTGCACAACGTCGATGTAGTAAGCACGATCGATCTCGAGCGAATGAAGCAGCATCATCTTGAAACTCAGGCGCTCGCCACGCTGGCGGTGCACGAGCGCAAGACTTCCCGCTATCTTGTGTTCGACGAGCAGCATCAGCTTTGCGGGCGACGGGCGGGTCGCGATCAAACGACTGACCTCGTTCGACCCGCTGAGTCAGTTCAGGCGTTGGCATTTTCCGGCATTCACCTTGTCTCACCTCGGCTGCTTCCGATGCTGACGGAAGAGGGCTCATTCTCGATCATCGATTCTTATTTGCGTCTTGCGGCCGAAGGAGAAAAAATTATTTTATTTCGGGCGGATCAATATTATTGGCGTGATCTCGGACGGCCGGAGAACGTGGCCCAGGCAGCCGAGGATTTTCGGAACAAGGTTGTTTCGTAAGCGAAGAATCGAGCGACGAGCGGACGGTAAGGCGAGATGGTCTGACCGATCATCTTGCGATCAATCACAAAGACTTGCTAGGGGCGCGAGCCGATTTCGCCAAGTATATAGTAGAGATAAGTAGGAGATCCCGGCTTATGACATTTCGCCGACTGCTGAAATATTCTGCACTCCTCACAGGGACGGTACTGTTGGGTTTGGCGCAACTCTGTCAGGCGCAGAATACCTCTGGCGACCAGTCCTGGACCGCCAGCAGCCGGCAGGAGGATCCGAACGGAGGGATGAATCCTACCCGCACCAGTGAAACTCATACGATAGTTGACGGTCGAGTCATCGATAAGACGTTGGTCGAAACCTTGGGTCCTGAGGGGCAGTACGTACTCTACTCAGAGACAGAAAGGGAGTCTGTGCGCGTCAACAATACGACGGTGCGCAACATCGAACGGTCGTTCGCTCGAGGCTCGGATGGTGATCGGACTCTGATTCAGGAGAGGCAAGAAGAGTCGCGCAGCCTTCCTGGCGGCGAAGAGAAAGTGGTTCGCACGATCTCCAATCCTGACGCTAACGGCGCACTGCAGACTGTGCAGCGCGAATTAGAGGATTCGAAGCAGCTGAGTCCTGGCGCACGGGAAACCACTATCACCGTGCTTACTCCTGATGTAAACGGGGGACTTACTCCGGCGGTGAAGATCGTAGAACGACAGACGCAAAGCAGCGACGGCACGATCGATTTCAAGAAAACTACCCAACTCTCCGATGGGACTGGGCACTGGCAGCTCGGCGAGGTCAGAGAAGGAACCAGCAAACAAGAAGACGGCAAAATACGCAGCAAAGATGAGCGGGTACTCCGGCCGGATTCGAACGGCAATCTCGCGGTCGCCGAGCGCACGGTCAGCAAGCAGACGGAAACTGGTCCGGAAGAGAAGCGCGACACAATCGAAACGTACTCGACCAATGTTCCGGGCCAAGCCGGCGACGACAGCCTGCAGCTTGTCCAGCGCCAGATCACGGTTCAGCAAAATAGCGCCGGAGGCGGATATAGCAGCACCCGGCAAATCCAGCAGGCGAATCCTGGCGATCCCAGCGACGGTCTCCGCGTCACGGAGGAAACAATCAATATCGTAAAACCGGGCGCGAGCGGCACCGCCAACGAAAAGAGCACGATCCTCACCCCGGATTCCGATGGCCGGCTTGGTGAAGTGTGGGTTGACGTAGGCAAAACCGGCAATCCTTCCGTGATTCAGGTGGACACCCGCACACCCCCCGCAAAGCCTCAGTAAGGTGAGCCCATTGTGCCAGCTCGGTTGGAATGGTTAGACTCACGATCCGGTCAAAGTGCTGACTGCCATTTCCAATCTCTCACGAACGCTGGTCAAAAATGGAAGATCAGATCACTCGCCACGGTAAACTGGTTTTGCCGTCGGCGGTTGTCGTAAGCCTTCCGATCCCAGGCGCGCTCGAAACGCAATTCCGGACGGATCTGGACTGTAGTGCCGATCCAATGACACCACATGATTGTGTTTTCTGAGTAGCGAGTTGCGTAACCCGTTCGCTGGCCTTTCTTATCGTCGAGAAAATCGCTGCGAAGGGACATGAAATTGTGGGTTGAGAGTTCCTTTTGCAGAAAATTGACCACGGCATATTCAGGTGCGGTGCAACGCTGTTCTCCTGGCAGACAGTAGGCCGCATTCGCGCCTTTTTCCGGCGGAATTGGTCCACCCGCGGCTGGCACGTCCCGCTCATACATGTACCAGGCTTCAGTGGCCATGTGCACCGTCTTGGAGAATTTGTGATACCAAGTTGCGTCGTACTGCTGCAGGTTGTTGTAAGCGTACTTGCCGTCGTTGATGCCGTTGGCGCAGGCGTAGAGATTGTCATTCACCGACTTCGTCGTGTAACTCAGGCACGCCGTGCCGGAGGGTTTCGCATCCGATGTCCACAAAGCGACGTCGTGACCACCGGTGATGCCGAGTTGCACCAGCCACTGATCTTTTAATTTGACGGTCGCGATCAGGCCGGTGTCGGTGAACGGGTCGATTGCATAGAGCAGCGAGTGGCTGAAGATATAGTTGTTGGGAGCCAGCTGCGCCTCGATACCCGGCACGGAGATATACCGGCCCAGCCGCAGATTCATGCCCTCAGCGACCTGGGGAATGTAAACATCGATGTATTCCAGGGTCGGATCGAAGCCATATTCGTGATGATCGTTCACCCACTGGCTGGCGCCGTAACCCTTGGCTGTCGTGAAGCGATAGTCCGTGCCGTAGAGGGCAGTCAGATGGTAGCCCCAATCAATGTGATCGCGTTGCACGGAATCCGGAAGGCGTTCGGCATAGAGAACGAGTTGATTCAGCTCGAAGCGATTGGAGTAGACGTCGTTCGCCTCCGGCGCATTGCTGTTTGATGAAGTGCTGAAGTTCAGCGTGGGATCAAGCCATCCGTAGAGCTTCGTGCGGCTGCGGGCCTGGTTAATGGCGGTCATGAGCGGATATCTGTTGGTGTCCGGCTCGCCGATTGCTGGGGAACCGCCGTAGGACCAGTCGGAATTCGGAAATGGAGGGGAATCCAGGGGCGACGGAAGGCCGCGTCGGGGTGGAGAGGGCGAGGAAGTTGTGGCCGGGGACCAGTCCTCGCGATAGAAGTCGGCCCAGCGGGCGAAGAAATTTTTCCTCGGAGGCGGGGTCTGGCTGGGAGTGTCGGGCGGAGCAGTATCCTTATCGTTTTCCGGCTGTTGTGCCTGGGAGAGAACGCACAATAGCAACGCGACGCATGCAAATACGAGCAGGGACTTCGCGTAGCAGTGCAGATTATCAGGTCGCATGAAATGTGGAGCTACGTAAGTCTACAGGGTCGCTCGGCGATTCCTGCGGGTTTCAGAACCACCTAGTACGGTCCGATGATTCCGGCGATGGCGCGGGAAGCGGGCACTTCCTCCGCACCGGCAGCGTCCAACACATCAAGATATTTCAGGCCGGAACCCGTATTGAAGAGGACGACGGTGTCGTCTTCACTGAAGAAGTTGCTCGATAGAAGTTTCTGGTAAGCGATCAAGGATGCAGCACCTTCGGGCGCGGCGAGGATGCCCTCTACTTTCGCCCAGTGGTGGATGGCATAGAGAATTTCTGCGTCGGTGGCGGCGAGGGCGAGGCCTCCGCTTTTTTTCAGGATGTCGAGAATGAGATAGTCGCCGTAGGGTTTGGGAACACGCAGGCCGGAGGCTAGCGTGGATGCGTGCGGCCACATTTCCGAGGCGGCGCGGCCTTCATCCCATGCTTTAACGATTGGGGCGCATCCTGAAGATTGCACGCTGATCATATTCGGACGCTCTGGACCTATAAATCCCAAATGCTCCAGTTCGTCGAAGGCCTTCCACATGCCGAGCAGGCCGACGCCGCCGCCGGTGGGATAGATAATGCCCTGCGGAAGTTTCCAGCCGAGTTGTTCGGCGATCTCGTATCCCATCGTCTTTTTGCCTTCGACGCGGTAGGGCTCTTTGGTCGTGGAAACGTCGAACCATCCATCGCTTTTCCAGGAAGCGGAATCCTTCAGTTCCGCGACTTTGCGGGCGCAGTCGGAGATGAGGCCATCGACCAATGTGACGTGCGCGCCGTAGTAATCGCACTCGACGCGGTTGGCCAAGGGAACATCTTTGGGCATGAAGATGTGAGCTTCGATGTTGGCGGCGGCGGCGTAGGCGGCGAGGGCTCCGGCGGCATTTCCTGCGGAAGGAATGGCCAGATTCTTAAGGCCGAAGTGGCGCGCCATGGTGACGGCGGCGGAAAGTCCGCGAGCTTTGAACGAGCCGGTGGGATTCAATCCTTCGTCTTTGATCAAGACGTTGGGATATTCGCGGCTGCGCAGCATGGGAGTAAAGCCTTCGCCGAGAGTGACCGGTGTGGCTTCGGGAAGGACAGCGTCGTAGCGCCACATGGTGGGAGCCAGGGGGAGAAGAGACGCCGGCGAAAAAGTTTTCCTGATAGCAGTGAGATCGTATCGGGCGTAAAGGACTCCGCCATCCTTCGAGCAAACGGTTTGAGGACGGTCGGCGGGATAATGCTCGCCGCAGCGAGTACATTCGAGATGAGTGGGGCAGGACACGGAGAGAGTTTATCAGGCGCGGCCGTTTGCAGCTGCGCGGTTTGCTGTTGGTATGGCCTTCTAGGGGATGGACGTTCGCGTGTTGGCGAAGATGACTGCCACATCGTCCCCGTAGACTCGTTGCCAACTGGGACTCTGGGCAAGAAGGTTGGCGGGAGCGGACTCTACGGGAACGACCACATAGCGAACCGGATACTGCTTAAGGAAATCCTGCCATCCTGGTGCGGCATGCATTAACTTCAAGTAAGACTTGAGAAATGCCTCGCCGTACAAATCGTGGCGGTCGTCGATGGAGAGTTTGATTCTGGGATAGAGGCGATAGATGAAATAACCTCCCCAGTAATCTGGAGCGAACACGGGGCCTGGACCAACTGTCCACGTACCGCGAAACACGCGTACATCGTGGCTCGCGAGATAATCTGCTGCCGCGATCGGAAATCTCTTGCCGTCAAAGTGAGCGTCCATCGTTGGCGTGGCGCCAAGCTTGCCGCTGTGGAAGGTAATCCAGCAGGTCAGTACGATGGCAGCCGTGGACCAAAGATGACCGTGGAGGCTCATCTCGATTTGCTGCATTCTTTGCAGGAAAGTGGCAGCTGATGCGCGTTGGGGTATCATCCGCCATTTAGTGAATCGCTCGGAGAGAAGCTGAGCTCCGTCCGATAGGCAAGGACTCGTCACCAGGATTAGCAGCAGCGAAGATAATGGGATGTTGCGTGACGCATACAGGCCTGAATAGATCGCAAACAACAGTACCAGTGCCGCACTTAGCCGGATTTCGCCTGCAGTCTTCCGTGTAGTTGCTAACGCAATCAAAGCGAGCAGCAACATAATAGCGAAACACTTTTGCGCTACGCCGTGGAAATTCGGGGACTGAAACTCATCGATGTGGTCCATCAGGAAGCGATCTGAAAGGTAATTGTAGATGTGGAGGTGCAGCTTCCATCCGTACGGATTCGCCAGAGTCGTCAGAGCGCTGACCATGCCGATGAACGCCAGACTTCGCGCCCGCTTCCCTGCTCTGATCTTTTGCAGCACGTCCTCGAAGCGGTCTTCTTTTAAGCTGGACCACTGCCAGGCCGCGCTGAGCCAGTAAATACCGAGAAGAGCGAAGCCGAGTAAAAATCCACCATGCACATTGACCCATACCAGCATCAGCGGAGGTAGCAGCCATAAAATATTCAGACGGCTATAGCCGGGAAGGCCACAGTGCTTTCTCTCGGACGAATCCAGAATCCAAAACCAGAGCACGATGAATAGCCAACTCACCACATGCGGGCGCGCGAAAAAATGAATCATGGCCGCTGATGCCGCCAGGAGCACGAGAGCCAGCGCCACGATCAAGTTTGTGCCCCGGCGCAGAAGCAAACGAAACGTCCAGGAAAAGGTGAGCGCGATAATCGAGGCGGTGAAGAAGACTACCCCGTTCAGGCCTGCGACCTTATCCAGCCAGCCGACCATCACGTCGTAGAGCCACTCCCATGCAAACCAGGGCTGGCCGGTCATGGTCGAAGAAAACGGATCGACGTGGGGAATCGCACCGGTCGCCAAAATCAGCTGCCCGGCGCAGATGTGCCAGCCGATGCCAGCATCGCCCAGCAAGCGTACGGACAGAGTGGTGAAGCAGAGCGACCCGAGCAGGGCGATGAAAATCAAATCTCCAGCTGAGGGAACGAGCCACTGGGCGTACGTATTCGTGGGCACGGAGTGGAGATTCTGCTTTTCGGAACTTCTGGAACCGATTGTCATCGCGCTGAATCTTATACACAGACATCATGGACGGCAAGGCTACACATCGAGTGGTGATTGTAGGAGCGGGCTTCGGAGGCCTGAATGCAGCCACGTCACTAGCGCGCGCCGACGTGAGAATCACGGTGGTCGACCAGAAGAACCATCACACGTTCCAGCCGCTGCTCTATCAGGTAGCGACGGCGGGTTTGTCACCGGGAGAAATTGCAGAGCCGATTCGGTCGATTCTGAGCCGGCACAAGAACATCGAGGTGCTGATGGCCGAAGTTACTGGCTTCGACCTGGAACGGCGATTGGTACGGACGTCGGAGGAGGAAGTTCCCTATGATTCTCTCATCGTCGCCGCCGGAGCCAGTCACGCCTATTTCGGCCACGAAGAGTGGGAACCGATTGCGCCCGGACTGAAGACGATCGAGGATGCAATCGAAATCCGGCGGCGCGTGCTGCTCGCCTTCGAGCTCGCGGAGCGTCGTGCAGCTGCCGGCGAACCAGCCGAGCCGCTGCAATTTGTTGTGGTCGGAGCGGGGCCGACCGGAGTGGAGCTCGCGGGAACGCTCGCCGAGATTTGCCGTCATGCTCTGGCCAATGATTTCCGCACGATCGATCCGCGGCGGACTCGCATACACCTTCTCGAAGGTGGGCCGCGGGCGCTCCCAACTTATCCCGAAGATCTTTCGCGAAGTGCGCAGGAACAACTGCAACGGCTGGGCGTGGAAGTGCATACCTCGACGATGGTCACGAATGTTCAGCCTGGTTTCATTTCGATGGGCCAAAGCCGGATGCAAGCAGATGTGATTTTATGGGCCGCAGGAGTGGCCGCATCTCCCCTGGGCAAAAAGTTGGGCGCACCGGTCGATCGCGCCGGGCGGGTGTTGGTACAGCCCGATCTCAGCATTGCCAATCATCCCGAAGTTTTCGTCATCGGGGATCTGGCAGCGGTCAAGGACGCGTCGGGAAAGATGCTGCCGGGCGTGGCGCCTGTGGCCATTCTGGAAGGGCGTTTTGTTGCCAAACTGATTCGCCGCGAGATTGAACATGGCGCAGCTTCGAATGGCGAGCCAGAGGCGCGCCCTCCTTTTCATTATCGTGACAAAGGCAGTTTAGCTACGATCGGCCGCGCTGCAGCCATCGCTCAGTTCGGCAACATTCACATCTCTGGATTCATGGCGTGGCTAGCCTGGCTGTTTATCCACATTTTCTTTCTCATCGGTCTGCAGAATCGCGTGCTGGTCCTCATTCAGTGGGCATGGTCTTACTTCACCTACGAGCGAGGTGCGCGTCTGATCACAGGCAGTACGAGCCTTCCTGGGTGGAATGAGAGCGCCAAGGCGAGCGAACAAGAAATTCCTGCTATGAGCCGCAAATAGGAGTAAGAATATTCCTGAGGGGCGGCAGCCGGCTCATGAAAAGCTATTCCATTTCACGAATCCTTCTCGGACTCATAGCAACTTTTGTTCTTAGCTCAGGCTCCTCCGCCGAAGTGCTCAAAATCGTTGTCGATGACACTATTCAGCCGATCACGCAGGAGTACATTTCCCGGGCAATTGACGAGGCGCAGCGCCGCGGCGATCAGGCTGTATTGATTGAGATCAATACGCCGGGTGGGCTGGTCGATTCCACACGCAGGATCATCGAGAAGATTACCTCCTCGCGGGTTCCGGTGATTGTTTACGTCGCACCCAGCGGCAGCCGCGCGGGGTCGGCTGGAATCTTCATCCTGGAATCGGCCGATGTGGCGGCCATGGCAGCAGGAACAAACGCGGGCGCGGCGCATCCCGTCCTGATTGGGCCGTTCGCGCCCAAGCTGGACGATGAGATGAAGCGCAAAATTGAGAACGATACCGCGGCTCTGATGCGCTCGGTTGCCTCCAAACGCGGGCGCAACGTCGAGGCCGCGGAAAGTGCTGTGCTCGAATCCAAATCGTTCACCGAACAGGAAGCGCTTTCGCAGCATCTGATCGACTTCGTGGCCTCGAGCGAAGACGACCTTTTCCGCCAAATGGAGGGCAAGAGCTTTAAGCGTTTCAATGGGCAGGAGGTTGCGCTGAAGCTCTCGGGGCAGCCGATTGTACCTTTTGACATGACGCTGAAAGAGCACATCCTCGGCTATTTGATGGACCCGAATGTTTCGTTCATCTTGCTGGCGATCGGGGCGCTTGCGCTTTACGCGGAGTTCAATCATCCCGGCGCGGTGATTCCTGGAACGGTGGGCGTGGTCTTCATTTTGATCGCCGCCTTCGCCCTGAACCTGCTACCCACGCGCTTTGCCGCACTGGTGCTGATCTTGGGTGCGTTCGCGCTTTTTGCTGCGGAGGCCAAGTTTGCGAGCCACGGAGTTCTCACGATTGGCGGCATCGCGCTTCTTACTCTGGGGGGGCTGCTGCTTGTGGATTCACCGATCCCGGAGATGCGCGTTCATCTTTTCACGGCGCTTGCTGTGAGTATTCCGCTGGGCTTGATTACTGCGTTTCTGATGAGCATCGCTCTCAAAGCGCGGCGGAACAAGATGGTATCGGGTGCGCAAGGATTGATCGGGGAAACCGGAATCGCCCAGACTGCGCTCGCTCCCCGGGGCAAGATTTTCGTGCATGGCGAACTCTGGGATGCGGTCTCGTCCTCTGATGTTTCGATCGGCGAATCGGTGGTGGTGCGGCGGGTCGACGGACTGCTGCTTCAAGTAGAGCCTTTGAGCGTGTCACGTCCTGTTCCTGCGATTTCCTGATTGGGCGACGCACCAGCGCAAGCAACTGCCGTCATTCGAATTCCACGCTCACCGTTACTGCCTGCGTTACAATCCGCGATAGGAGCATTCGTTGTTATGGTCTGCTCCAGGCCTGGAGGCCAGACATGGAATTTTTTGGGCTCGGCTTTTTTGGCATTGCCATCATCGTCGTTGTTCTATATGCGTTGAGTTCGATCAAGATTCTGGCCGAATACGAGCGCGGTGTCATCTTTCGGCTGGGCCGCCTTTTAAGCGCGGCTAAGGGGCCTGGCGTCATTCTGGTATTCAGTCCAATCGATCGCATGGTGCGGGTCTCGCTGCGCCAGGAGGCGCTTGAGGTTCCGCCGCAAGACATCATCACGCGCGACAACGTTACTCTCAAGGTAAACGCCGTGATCTTTTTGCGCGTGATCGATCCCAGCAAAGCGGTGGTGGAAGTTTCCAACTACGTGTATCAGACTTCGCAGTTTGCTCAGACTACGCTGCGGTCTGTGCTCGGCGAACAGGAACTCGACGAACTGCTGGCTCACCGTGAAAAGATCAATCTGCGACTGCAGAGCATTCTTGACCAGCACACCTCGCCATGGGGAGTGAAAGTGACGAATGTCGAGGTGAAGCAGGTCGACATGCCGGAATCCATGCTGCGCGCCATGGCCAAGCAGGCTGAGGCAGAGCGCGAAAAGCGGTCCAAAATCATTCACGCGGAAGGCGAGTATTCAGCGGCACAGCGACTGGTGGACGCAGCGCATTTGCTGGCGACGGAGCCAGTCAGCGTTCAGTTGCGCTACTTGCAGACTTTGACGGAAATCGGCGTCGAGAAAAATACGACGGTCATCTTCCCAGTGCCTGTAGATTTCTTTTCGGGCTTGCAGAAGATGTTGGGCAAGGTTGGGGATGATGGTGCACCGGCGCCTAAGTCGGCATAGTTTCGATCAGCAGCAGATGTTGTTTGGATTTCGACCGATGGCAGTACTTGGGGGTCAATCTAAGGGAAGGTTATGGCTGCTTCACAGGATACTGAAATCACATTGGGCACGGGAAAGTTGCTGGGCGTTTTCTTCAGTCTGGTGGCGATCTGCGCCGTATTCTTCGCGCTCGGCTATACGCTGGGGCGCAGGTCAGACTCCAGCCTCTCAGGCGCGATGACGCTGGGTTCGCTGCCCGCATCCAGTGGCGCGAAACCCGCGAGCGCGGGCGCTACCCCAGCGGCGCCGATGACGTTTTACAAAGCGGTGGAGCAACAGAACGCCAATCCGCAGCTGACGCCAGCTTCTGCAGTTGCGGGAAACACGGATAGAGCCGCTGCTCAACCTTCGTCTGGCCAGGCCGCGCTTTCCTCACCGGATGCGTCTTCAGTTGGCGCGCAAACACCGGGCTCACAGGCTGGCAATCCGCCGGACCCTATGGCCGCGATTCCAGCTACCGGTTACTACGTGCAGGTGGCTGCGGTCACCAAGCAGGAGGACGCGGACTCTCTGGTGGATGCTCTTAAGAAAAAACAGTATCCCGCCTTTGTGGCCAGCAACGCCGCGATTGACAAGCTGTTTCGCGTACAGGTGGGACCGTTCGGCGATATCAAAGAAGCGGAAGCGATGCGGTCCCGGCTGATCAATGACGGATATAACCCGATCCTGAAGAAGTGAAGTCCCCTATGAAGCGTGACCGGCTGTTGAACCGCCGTGTGGTTTTCAAGCTACACGGCATGGACCCCCTTGACGCCACCATTCTCAAGCAGGACGAAACGGGATATTGGATTCGCGGTGGAACTCTGGCAGGTCGACTTGACCAATCTAATTGTTCGATGCCGGAAAGCGACGTGCGCTATCTTGAGTTCAGCCGCATTGAGTGGTTGCGCGCCCCGCGAGAGCGTTCCTGACGATCTCTGTTCTCGTGTATCTGGTCGTGTATCCTTGCATATTGACAACCATCAATTTAAGGGATCATAGTGGAATCATAGTGGTGCACTCTATGACCAGCGCGGTGAATTCTCTCGACAGCGTTCTGCACGCCATCGCCGACCCCACACGGCGCCGCATCCTCAGTGCTCTGAAACTGCATGGCACCACTGGCAAGGGCAACGGACTGTGTGCGGGGGACATTGAGGAACGTGTCCATCTTTCGCAGCCGACGATCTCGCATCACATGGCGATACTGACCAAGGCTGGTGTGGTGGAAGCGGTGAAGCAGGGGCAATGGCGCTGGTACCGGCGCGACGAAAAGGCTCTCCGAAGATTAGTGAAAAGCTTGCGATCGCAGCTGTGAGGCAGCGATAACGCTAGGTTGCCGAAGCCGCGGCCGCTTGGGCTTTCTGCAAGAGGCGGCGCGCTTGCGCAATTAGGTCCGCGACCTCGAAGGGTTTCACGAGATAGGGAATACGGCTTTCCTGCAGGAATACTCTCTCATCGCTCTGTTCGACGTTGGAGAACGTGAATAGTGTGTGATGTTCCATGCCCGGACAATTCTCTTTCAGCCATGCGTAGGCCTCTTTGGCGTGCCAATCGCCGGGCATTTTTCCGCTCATGATGACCGCATCGAAGGGCTCCGAGAGCAGGCGAGTTTTCACGTCTTCACTCTTGCATGCCGTTACCACGTTGGCCCCTGCGCCAGTGAGCACGTCGCGCTCGAACTCGAGCACTGCTTCTTCCTCCTCAACCAGAAGCACGCGGCCCTGGATGGCGCCTTCCCGCTTTGTTGCGACCACTGGGACCGCTTCCGGCACGGCCCCGGCGGGCGCCGCGATCGGCAACCGCACTTCAATCACTGCGCCACCCTCGGAAGCATTGTGCGCCGTGATGTCACCGCCGTGCTCTTTGACGATTCCGTAGCAGATGCTGAGCCCCAGGCCCGTTCCCTTGCCCACATTCTTCGTGGTATAGAAGGGATCAAAAATTCTTTTGGGATCCTTGATTCCGGGCCCGTCGTCGGCAAACTGGGTAGCCACGAAACGGTTGTCGCAAAAAACGCGAATCTTCAGCTTGCCTGAGCGACCCGTTTCCAGAACAGCGTCAACAGCGTTGTTGATGATGTTCAGAAAAACCTGCTCAATCTGATGAGGATCGGCAACCACCATCGCGGGATCAGGCCCTAAATCCTTTTCTACGGCGATGTGGTTGACTTTGAGATCGTAGTCGCGCAAGGCGATCGTCTCTTCCAGCACCTTCCGGACATCAACCTCGGCACGCTCCGGCTTGCGCTGGCGGGCAAACGAAAGCAGATTCTGTACCACCCGGTGCGTTCGCTGGGCCTGTTTGAACATCTTGCCCACATAATCCTGGGCGCGTTCGTTCAAGCCCTCACTTTCCAGCAGTTGCGCGTACCCCAGAATTGCGGTCAACGGATTATTCAGCTCATGAGCGACGCCGGCGATCAATTGGCCCACCGCGGACATCTTCTCGCTCTGCAAAAGTTGTTCCTGCGTGCGCCGCAGATCTTCGTAAGCCTTGCAAGTCTCTTCGTACAGACAAACCTTTTCGATCGTGGTCGCCAACTGGCGGCTGATTGCAACCAGCAGGTTTTCTTCCCCGCTGGAATATTCGTATTCGACGTGGCTGCGAAGACCCATCATGCCGATCGGACTGTCTTTGCCCCAGAACAGCACCCAGATCCAGGAACCGTCGCTGCTGGAACGGATGAAATCCGCCACCGCACCGGTAAGATGAGGAAGGTATTCCGCGGTGATGACTTCAGCGCGCGAGCGCATGACCAAGTCGCCGAAGCCGTCGGCGAAACTGATTTCTGCAGGGCGCGATTTGTCGCGGCTGCGCGGTCCCCAGGCGGCGCGACGCCGATAGGTCGGAGCGTCGGAGTCGGAAAGATAGACAGCTCCGCTCTCCGCGCCAAACAGCGACACCACCTGGCGCAGCGTCAGGTTGAGAATTTCATCCAGATCGAAGGATTGTGTCGCCACCACGGCCATGGCATTCAGCGCGTTGAGTTCACGGTTGCGACGCCGCATTTCGTCTTCGGCACGGCGCTTCTCAGTCACGTCCAAAACAAAACCCTGATAGCGCTCGATGTTGCCCGTCGCGTCGCGCGTGGCGAAGCTGCTTTCCGAGGCTAGAAGCAAGGTGCCGTTCTGCCGCCGCATCGTCACATCGAAGTTGCGGACATAATTCTGATGATCGATGGCCTTATGAAAAGCCTCCCGCTGGCCGGCGTCCACACGGACGTCCTCGTTCAAGTTCAGCGCGAGCAGGTCTTCGCGCCGCGGGTACCCAAGCATGCGCACGAAGGCGTCGTTACAGTCGAGTAAGCGCCCGCTGGGCGTCGCCACGTAAACGCCTTCTTGGACCTGGTCGAACAGCAGGCGGTATTTTTCCTCCGCCGAACGGCGTTCCGTGATATCGCGGACGATGTGGATGGTACCTTTCTGGCTGCTGCCCTGCTCGCTATAGGACGAACTGGAAACCAGCGAGAAGCCGCCGAAGCAGGGGTCTGCGCCTTCGGTGATTTCCTCGCCGCCGCGCGCACAGTAGGGACATCCCGTCCACTCGCCCAAAGCGTGCGGCAATACCGATTCGCAACTGCTGCCAATCACGTCGGAGGACGATTGTTCCAACTGCTCTAGCAGAATCTGGTTGGCTTTGATGATGCGGAAATCCGCATCGTGCGCCAGGATGATATCGTGAACCGAATCGAACGTATTTCTCCACTGCCGCTGCGAACGCAACACCTGCTCCAGCAAGCGGAAGTTTTCCACTGCGATTCCCAGCTGGCGGCCACAGGTTTCGAGGAAATCCAGCTCCTCGACGGTCAGTTTTCTTGCCCGCGCGCTGGCCAAAATCAGCAATCCGATCGGCGCTTTTTTGCCAAGCACCGGAACGATCAGCACATGACGGAGCTTTTCCTGGCTCAGAAGCTGCTCATCTTCGGGGCTACTTTCCCCTCTTCGGATGGCCTCGGGCTTGCCGTGCTCCAGTAGCTCCGACACAGCAGCGGTCACCTCCGCCATTCCTGCCTCGCGCAGAAAATCTGGCGACACTCCGACGGCGTGCGTGGCCACAAGATGCCCACCCTCAATGAGTCGGAACCACGCGGCCTTTGCCTTGATCAGCCCCTGAAGCTCTTCGAGCGCCTGATCCATCATGCCGCCCTGCTGTTGCGCGAGCACAATGCTTTCCGTCAAAGCACGCAGCACGCATAGTCTCTGGTTACGCGCGCGCGCTTCTTGAAACACGACTAAGAAGAAGGTCACCCCCAGAGCGATGTCGACAGTGACCGAGACTCCGGCCGGAATCTGGCTCGTGAGAGTGGGCCAATTCAAATGCAGGCCGAGAAGAAAAGCTGCAAGCATCCATGGCGCGATCTCGCGACGTCCGCGCCGGGCGCGCAATAATGCAATTGCAGCCGTCACGAGAATGATCCGATAAGAGACTTCGAGAGCCACCCGCAGCGGTAATGCGTTGGGCCAGAAGAGAACGCGGGCGACGGCAAAACTCGCTGTACAAAGCGTGACTGCAGCCAGCGGCGCCAGCAGATTTCGCTCCCGGATATATACAAAGACGGCAGCCGCAAAAAGTCCAACCGCGATCACGAATGCTGCTTGCTCAGCGGCAGAAACGTAACGGAGCGGGATGTGCATCCCCGGGCCCTGTTTCTCCACCAAACGCGAGGTCACGAGGAACATCCAGGCAGCCGTCCAAGCCGCCACGTAGCGTTCACGGAAGATCGACAGAATCAGCAGCGAGGCCGCCAGGAGAATCAGCAGAGCGCACTCCCCTGGCTTCAGCCTGGCAATGGCCGGCTGTGCGACGGTATTCCAAACGGACCAAAGGGAAGCGATCATCTTTGTCGATCAGTTAAACGAGTTCAGGCGCGCCTTTCGGACGTGACACTGCCTGGCTTCTGAATATCACGCCGGGGACGGATTCCGATGGTCTTTCCGGACCTGGATGGTTACTTTCGGCATCTCACGCGTAGCGTAAAATCGCCGATAGTATCTTGAGATTCCCATGCCTGACCGCATTCTCGTCGTAGACGATGAAGAGGCAATCCGCGAGATTGTCTGCGCCATCCTGATCGCTGCTGGTTACACCTGCAAACAGGCGAGTTCCGGAATGGAAGCGCTCGCCCTGCTCAATTCGGGCGACATATTTGAGCTGATGCTTTCCGACTTGATGATGGCGGACCTGGACGGCATTGGGTTGCTGGAACGCGCCAAGGAAAAGTTCCCGGATATGCCGGTGGTGATGGTCACCGCGGTGCACGATATTTCTGTTGCCCTGGCCGCCATTCGCAATGGCGCCTATGACTATCTGCTGAAGCCATTCGAACGCGAGCAGTTATTGAATGCGGTACGGCGGGCGCTGGAAAATCGGCGACTCAAAGTGGAGAACCGCACCTACCAAACGAATCTGGAATCTTTGGTGGAAGCCCGGACCGAGCAACTCCAAAAGGCGGTGGCGGAACTGAAGCGCTCATACGACATTACGCTGGAGGCTCTGGGCGACGCGTTAGATCTTAAAGATGCCGAGACAGAAGGACACTCCCGGCGAGTGACCGCGTTTACGATTTTGATTGCTCGCGCCATGGGCCTGCCCGGTGATCAAATCGACGTCATCGCACGCGGCGCCTTCCTCCACGACATCGGTAAGATGGCGATCCCCGATAATATTCTGCTGAAGCCGGGGAAACTCGATGAGGGCGAAAGAGAGATCATGCGAGAGCATTGCTATCGCGGCTACCAGATGCTCAAGAAGATCCCGTTCCTCGCTGAAGCCTGTGAGATTGTTTACTCCCACCAGGAGCACTTCGACGGCTCCGGCTATCCTCGCGGACTCAAGGGCAAGGAAATTCCGATCGGCGCGCGAATATTTTCCGTGGCCGATACTCTCGACGCGATCATCTCCGACCGGCCGTATCGTCCTGCCCGATCGTTCGCCGAAGCTCGCAAGGAAATCCTAGCCTGGTCCGGCCGCCAATTTGACCCTGAGGTGGTCAAAGTCTTCATGGAAGTACCGGACAATGTCTTTGAAGACCTTCGCCGAGAGATCAACGGCCACACGCTTCCTCCATTTCCCCCGGCCACCAGCGCGAAAGCTGCATCCTAGTCGCACTTCGGTTTGGAACCGCAGCCTGTTTTCTGAGCTGCAATAAGAGGGATTTGCAGCATTCTGGCTACGACCGGATAAAATGACCGAAATCACCTGTTTGTTCAGCATTCGATCCCGGAGGGTCTCCGATGCCCGCAGCAGCCCGTACTTTTGCGCTCGTACTGATGGCCACCGCATTGTTCGCTCAGGAGCATCCGGCCCTCAATGCGCCGCCGAATTCAGTCTACGTCGGTGCTGACGGGGGCTTTGAAGCAGCCCCGGATACGGCAGTGATCCAATTCAACATTTCGGTGCAGGAAGATACGTCGCAGGCTGCTTACCAACATGCCTCCAAAGAAGCTGAACAGGTTCGCCAGGTTCTGCACGCCAACGGCATCGAACCGAAAGCTGCCAACATCGGATTTTTCTCGGTGCAGCCGATGTATGAGTGGAAACCGAAGCAGAAAATAATCGGATACCGCGTGACCACCGACGTCACGCTCAAGCTAAAAGAGTTTTCAAAGATTGGACCGATCACGCAGCAGCTCGCCGAGGCGAATGTCAGCGAAAGACAGACCCTGAATTACACCCTGGAAAATATTGACGAGGCCAAGAACAAAGCTATAGAGGATGCATACCGTCGAGCCCGGAACTCGGCGGAGACCATCGCCCGGTCCAGTGGACGAACTCTGGGAGAACTTTCCTACGCTTCCGTGGATACCTTTGAGAACCAACGCATGCCGATCCAGCACATGGCGCGCGCCATGTCCGCCATGGCCGGGCCCGCCGCACCCCCTCCAACGGAAGAGTTCACGCCACAGAATGTAACCGTGACGGCACACGTGAATGCGCTCTTTAATTTGAAATAGGGATTATTTTGATTCTTCGAATTAGCGTCTGAACCTACGGCGTCGCTTTCGCAACCGCGATGCGGCTTGCATCGACGGTGATCGGACGTTGTATCTCCATCTCGATCGACGTTCCCACGTCCAGTTTCACATCACTTCCGCGCTTGAGCAACGCCCAGCCGATGCCAGCAGCGGCACCAATGCCAGCTCCAACTCGCGCTCCGTTCAGCCCTCCGGTGGCCAGCCCTCCCGCCGTCGCGCCGCCCAGGGTTCCGTAAACACCATTTTTGGCCGCATCCTCAACTCTCTTCCCGGTGTCGCTATCTTGCTGGATCGTCCCCTCGGAATCCTTCACCGATTTGTTATCTGCTCCGGGAGTGTTCTGGACCGATCCAGGCAACATTACGGTGTATCCGCTGGGATAGATAATCGAAGTAAAGTGCATCAGGATCTCGGCCCGTCCCTTCCCGTGCCCGGCGCGCTCCACGCGTGCAATTTTTCCCTGCACGTACGACCCTGCGGGAACAATGACGTGGTTATCGACTACGTATGGGAATGCGGTTTCAGCGTAAACTGCATCGCCCTCACGCGCATTCTTGGTGGAGATCGCCTGCTTCAGTGACAAAGGAATTTTTGTCCCAGCGGGGATGGTCACTGCGTTCGGATCTGGGGCGGGCGCTGGCGAGGAATTTGCAGATGGAAGAGTACTCTGCGCGGATGACTTCTGAGCTTGAGTTGCCGGCGGCGCAGCTTCCTGAGCAGACAGCACTCCGACGAGCAACAAAACCATTGAGAGAGCCCGCATTGCTACCTCCAACGACCGAGTGGCACTTTCCCGCGCTCCGGCCAAGAATATCACGCGATAGCGGTCAGGATGCCGATTTTCCGAAGTGGAGGTGCCTAGCTTGGCCGTGTCTCTTTGATACTTTTGGTCCTTGTTTGCTAGTAAATCAAATACTTTTTCCGGGCCGTTTCAAATTTCTCCAGGTCCTCCTGCCAGTCCTGCGCAATCCGCCGCGGATCCTTCCCTGCCACCAAGCCATCGTAGACCGCCTGATTCGCCAACAACTCCATCATCCGTTCCATCTTGTACTCAGCCGGATACAGTTTCTTTAACGCCGCTGCCAACTCGATTCCTACCTCTGGCACATCGAGCGCGTTCCGATCGGTCAGGATTACGTTCACGCCTTCGCACTTCTGGCCGGCATAATTGCTGGCCGTAGGGGTGAACGTCACTGGGACGAATCTGACCCCCGCAATCCCGCGGGCATTCAGATAGGCAGCCAGTTCGCGGCTCTTGATCCAGGGTGCGCCAACCAGTTCAAATGGAGTATCCGTCCCTCGCCCCACTGAAATATTCGTGCCTTCAATCAGCGCAACTCCGGGATAGAGAGCGGATTGGGTCACGCTGCGCAAGTTTGGTGACGGATTCACCCAAGTCAGTCCCGTCGAATCAAACCAGTCGCCGCGCTGCCAGCCTTCCATCGGCACGATCGTCAGCCTGGCGTTGATATTCCGGTCCGCATTGAACATCTTTGCCAGTTCGCCGATGGTCATGCCGTGGCGGATGGGCAACGTCCAGTAGTCGGTGAAACTCTCCCGCCCAGCATCGGACACCGGACCTTGCACAAACGATCCAGTGATCGGATCCGGACGGTCGAGGACAATCACCTCGACGCCGGTTTTCGCCGCCGCTTCCAGAAAATATCCCATCGTCGTTTCGTAGGTGTAGAAGCGCACGCCGGCATCCTGGATATCGATGACAACCGCATCCAGTTTCTTCAACACATCAAGCGGCGGCCGCCGGTCTGCATCCTTTGCCCCATAGACGCTGTAAACCGGAATGCCTGTCGCCGCGTCCTTGGAGTTATTAACGTCAGTCGTGTCCAAGGTTCCCGTGACGCCGTGCTCGGGACTGAAAATTGCGTCCAGAGAAACTCCTGGTGCGTGGGCGAGCACGTCAATCGTGCGCCGACCGTCCGCGTCCATTCCGGTCTGGTTGGTCAGCAGACCGATCCGCTGGGTGCGTCCCGCAAGCTGCAAAACATCGAACCCATGCGCCTCCAGCACATCGGTCCCAGTCTTCACGCTGCCGTTGCGCGCGCTCATGCGCCGAATCGCGCTCTGAGCCTCGTTGTAGCCGGTGATGCTCTCCGAATGCAGCGCTTCCTTTTCGCTGGTCGTCAGCGGCAGCGCCGCTGCAACAGCCGTCGCCACCTTGGACCGCAGAACAATGGCATTCCCCTTGCCTCGGGGATGGACTGCATTGGTCAGCAGAATGATGTAGGTTTCGGTCGTTGGATCGATCCATAGCGATGTGCCGGTGAATCCGGTGTGGCCATAGCCTCCCACCGGCAGCAAATCACCGCGGTTCGAGGAGAACGGAGAATCGATATCCCAGCCAAAGCCGCGCAGCACAGGCGCCGATGGAGGTTGTTCTGGCTGTGTCATCTTCTGCACTGACTCCGGCGAAAGGATTCCTCCGCCTCCATTCAGTAGCGACTGCGCGAATTTCGCCAAATCATCCGCGGTTGAAAACAGCCCTGCCTGCCCCGCCACGCCGCCCATTCGTCGCGCTGTGGGATCGTGCACCAGGCCCCGCAACATGTGCTCATTTTCGTCATACTGCGTAGGCGCGATCTTTTCTATCCAACCTGCGCGTCGCGCTAACGGAGGTAGAAACCGCGTGTGCGTCATCTTCAGCGGTGCAAAGATGTGGCGCTGGCAATATTCATCCAGCGTCTGGCCGGAAACCCGCTCCACTAGCGCACCCAGCACAATAAAGTTGATATCGCTGTAGGAAAACCGGGACCCGGGCGGGTCCTGGAGCGTGGCCGCGAACGCCATGCGGTATGCCGTTTCCTTGCCTGCCCAAGGCGTTTTCAAATCCAGATCTGGCGGCAGGCCCGAATAATGAGTCAGCAGCTGCCGCACCGTGATGTCTTCTTTGCCATTTTGCGAAAAATCCGGCAGGTATTTCGCCACTGGATCATTGAGGCGCACCTTTCCTTGTTCGACCAACTGCATCACGGCCGGCGTGGTTGCAACCACCTTGGTCAGCGATGCCAAATCAAAGATAGTGTCCATCGTCATCGGCTCGCGGCGCGGCTCCAGCGCCCGGTTTCCATAAGCCCTGCGATAAATCACTTGCCCGTTGTGACCTACCAGCAGGACAGCCCCGGGAATCTGCGCCTCATGAATTGACTCCTCGATAACTGCGTCCACCGCCGTCAGATGGATCACAGGCGCCGAATGCTTGGCATCTACAGCAGTCCCTACCGAAAGTTCAGTAATAGCTAAGGCAAGGGCAAGCGTCACGACGACACGCGAGCGCGTAAGCGAGTTTGAATGAAAAGGAAGGATGCTTTGACTCTACACAAGCCCGGCGGCATGACTCAAGAAACTCAAGTAAGGGGGTGCCACTTATGCCATATCATGGAAGCTCGACAAGGAAGTTTTTCTCATCCGGAGTCCCGATTGAAGAGCGATTCATCATGGCCGCGGCCAATGCTGTCGGGAGTCATGACGTGACGTTTGCCTCCGCCTACTCCATCCTGGAAGAAGCCATTGCGCATCATGCGTTTCCGGGCGCTTCCGTAGCCATCACTCAGCGCGGACACGTTGTAGCTCTTAGAGCTTTCGGCCGATTCACTTACGACCCCAGCTCACCCGCTGTCACTCCGACCACACTTTTCGATCTTGCCTCCGTCACTAAAGTCGTCGCGACCACCTCCATGGCAATGGTTCTCTATGAGCGCGGTCTGCTTGATCTTGACGCTCCCGTCGATGCCATCGTCCCCGAATTCTCTCGGGGTGAATCAGACTCTCGCCGCCACGATGTGACCCTTCGCATGCTGCTGGCGCACTCCTCGGGCTTACCTGCCTACGAGAAATTATTCCTCAAAGCCCGCACTCGGGATGACTTGCTGCATGCAGCTTTCACAATGCCTCTAAGTGCTGATCCGGGATTCCGAGCCGATTACAGCGATATTGGATTCATCCTCCTGGGCATCGCGCTGGAACGGCTCGCGGATGAGTCCCTCGATCGCTTTTGCCAGCGTGAAATTTTTGCTCCGGTGGGCATGGTCAATACAACTTTCAATCCCCCGAAAGAGATCCGCTCCCAGATCCCTCCAACCGCCGACGATCGCAGCTTCCGTCATCGCGTCATCCAAGGAGAAGTACAGGACGAAAACGCCAGTATCCTTGGCGGGGTGGCCGGGCACGCGGGGGCGTTTTCCACCGCGGAAGATCTGGCTAAGTTCGCCGATGCCATGCTCAAGGGCGTAGGGTCGATTCTGCGGCCCGAAACCATCGATCTATTCACGCGGCGCGAATCTTTGCCCAGCGGTACGTCACGTGGACTGGGATGGGACACGCCTTCAACGTCTTCGCAATCGGGGAAATACTTCGGCCCCGCATCCTTCGGCCACCTCGGTTATACGGGCACGTCGCTATGGATCGACCCCGAGCGCCAACTCTCCGTGACCCTGCTCACAAACCGCACTTGGCCCGAGTGTTCAAATCATGCCATCAAACAAGTCCGACCCAGATTTCATGACAAAGCTGTTGAAGCGCTGGAAAGCTCGACGTAGTGCCTGTGGAAGAGTGGAGTTTCCAGTCCACACGATACACTTAGAATGAAAGCGGGAATGATCACTACTCGCTGCATGCCGTCGTAATCCTGAGAGGCTCCGCGCTTGAAACCAACCCGCAAGTCCCAGCTCAGCCTTCGCCGGCTTCGCACCGAACAATCCAATGAGGCAGCCCGGGATCTCGATTGCAAATCCTCACTCGAGATTGCCCGCTTGATCAATGCTCAAGACGCCACTGTGGCCGGCGCGGTGGGACGCGTTTTGCCGCAAATCGCGCGGGCCATCGATTGGGTGGCTGCCGCTCTGCGCCAAGGCGGCCGGCTCATCTACGTTGGGGCAGGAACCAGCGGCCGCATTGCCGCCCTCGATGCCGCCGAGTGCCCGCCGACCTTCAACATCGATCGTGTTCAGTTCATTATCGCCGGAGGGACCAAAGCTCTGGCTACCGATTCCGAAATCAGTGAAGATGATGCCAAACAGGGTCACGATGAAATGGCGCGCCGGAAGCCGAGTAAGCATGATGTGGTGCTCGGTATCGCATCGAGCGGCCGCACGCCGTTCACTCTCGCCGCCATGGAGACAGCACGGTACCGTGGAGCTCGGACCATCGCTCTCACGTGCAACCCCAACTCTCCACTGGAACGCGCTGCGCATTTCGCAATCGTCATACAGGTCGGGCCCGAAGTTCTGGCGGGATCCTCCCGCATGAAGGCGGCAACCGCTCAGAAAATGGTTCTGAATATGATTTCAACGGGCGCCATGAGCCGGCTGGGGTATGTCTACGGCAACCTGATGGTGAATGTCGTGCCGAAAAATGAAAAGCTGATGCATCGTGCCGTCGCCATCCTGGAACGCGCTTCCGGAGCCGATACCGCCGAGGCACGCAGCGCTCTTGAAGATTCCGGCCAGCGCACTCCGGTGGCTCTGGTGATGCTGAGGGCAGGGGTTTCCCGCGCTCGGGCGATCGCCGCTTTGAAACAATCTTCAGGGCACGTTCGTCACGCAATCGAACTCGCAACGAAGAATGGCCAGTGACCGGTGGCCATTGCTCAGTCAAGCAGATGATTTGTGCTCTCTCTGTAAACACTGCGCACAGACCACAGACAACCTAGAGGCAGTAGAGCTGGAACATTTAACCCCGCGTGTTTGACCCTCCGGGCGCAGTCATTTACCTTGGGAGTGCCGTTTTCACTTCGCGCTGCGAGGTCGCGGCGCGAGGCTTGCTCCCCTTCATGGATAAAAGGCGCATCGTGGCCGGTGCGGTAGTGTTCCTGATCCTGGCCGCTCTGTTTTACCTGCAATATCGACACTGGCAGAGCTTTGACTGGGGTACGTTCTGGACCCAGACCGGACGCATCAAGAAGATGCACGTCTTGCATGCGATCGCATTGATCTACTTCGGATATTTCCTGCGGTCGGTGCGGTGGAAGATCTTTCTGCAGCCGGTGCGTCCCAACGCAAAGATGATGGATCTCGTCTCTCCCACGCTGATCGGGTTTACCGGGCTGGCGCTGCTGGGGCGAGCGGGAGAGTTCATTCGTCCTTATTTGATCGCGCGGCGGACCGGACTCCCCTTCTCTTCGCAGTTAGCCGCGTGGGCGGTGGAGCGCATCTTCGATGTCGGGGCGTTCACCGTCCTGATGGTGTTGGCGATCTTCCTGCCGAGTGCGTTGCCCGCGATTCCCCATCCGGAGTATTACCAGAGATTCCGCGAGGGCGGTTTTCTTCTCATCGGCGTAGTGGTTGCTCTGACCATTGGCGCAATCATCGTCCGGCGTAGTGGCGACGCCGTAGCGCTGTGGGTAGAGCAAAGATTCGGGCATCTCTCCGCTAACCTTGGCCACAAGATGGCTCAGAAAGTGCGCGAGTTTGGCCGGGGACTGGACACAATTCATAGTCCCCTCTGCATGCTTTGGCTGACGCTGGTTTCGGTCGGGATGTGGTACATCATCGCTCTGGCCTATCAAGAGGTGACACACTCCTACGGGGTTCCAGCGTTGGAGATTCCGGTATCGCAGCTCCTCATTCTGATGGGAGCGAGCATGCTTGGCTCCATGCTGCAGTTACCGGCGGTGGGGGGTGGTTCGCAGATGGCAACCATCGCGGCGCTATCAAGCGTGTTTGACGTGCCTCCGGAAATGGCCGCGAGTTGCGGGATCCTGTTGTGGTTGGTCACGTTCGCCGCGGTCGTACCGGTGGGACTGGCGCTGGCGCATTTTGAGAGATTATCGCTGCGGAAGTTGTCGGAGGACAGCCACCGCAGCGAAGAAGCTGAATTGAGCGGTCCAACCGCGTGAAATGCGGCCGCTATCGATTCCCCGGGTACGCCCGCCCGTGTGCGACCTCGCTAGCCTGTTACAATTTCGTGTGCTAACCACAGCCCCTCAATTCAATTGATAGATTGCGTCCGACCACCGTCAGCGCCATGAAATGTCCCTTTTGCGGGTTTGCCAACGATAAGGTAGTGGACTCACGTGAGAGCAAGGAAGCGGAGTCGATTCGCCGGCGCCGAGAGTGCTTGAAGTGCAGCAAGCGCTTCACTACCTACGAGCGCATTGACGAAATTCCTTACATGGTGGTGAAAAAGGATGGGCGCCGCGAAAAGTTCGACCGCCAGAAAGTTCTGAACGGGTTGTTGCGCGCCTGCGAGAAGCGGCCTGTTCCGATCAGCAAGCTGGAACAAATTGTGAACGAGGCAGAGTCGTTTGTGATCGAATCACAAGAGCGCGAGCGCAAGACCAGCGAACTCGGCGAGCTCATCATGAATCGGCTGCGCCGCTACGACAAAGTAGCCTACGTGCGCTTTGCCTCGGTCTATTTGGATTTCAAGGATGTGAAGGAATTCATGAACGAGTTGCGGGATTTGGTGAAAGCTAAGGAAGCGGGAGAGGTTCGAGTTAAGAAAAGTGGCCAGTAATCAGTTGCTAGTGGTCAGCCAAGGCGGCAATGGACGTTGCTGACCACCGATCACTGAACAATGGCCACTGAGGATGCAGTCAATCATGAGTCATAAAGTAACGTTAATCCCCGGCGACGGAATCGGACCGGAAGTTACGAAGGCGACGGTGCGCGTTCTGGAAGCGACAGGTGTGAAGTTTGACTGGGAATCGTTCGCGGTTGGTGCCGACGCGTTTGAGAAGCACGGGGAATATATCCCGAAGGAGGCCCTGGAATCGATCGAGCGCACCAGCGTGGCTTTGAAGGGTCCGGTGACCACGCCGGTCGGCGGGGGCTTTTCCAGCATTAACGTGGCGCTTCGTCAGAAATTCGAGTTGTATGCGAATTTTCGCCCGATCCGGAATCTGCCGCATATCCCGACTCGTTATCCCGATGTCGATCTCATCATCGTGCGGGAGAACACTGAGAGCCTGTACTCGGGTCTGGAGCACGAAGTTGTACCCGGGGTGGTGGAAAGCCTGAAGATCATCACGGAGAAGGCCTCGACCCGCATCGCGAAATTTGCCTTCGAATATGCGCGCAAGAATCAGCGCAAGAAGATCCACGCCATCCACAAAGCCAACATTATGAAGCTGTCGGATGGATTATTCCTGCGCTGCTGCCGTGGCGTGGCCAAGGGATATCCTGAAATCTCCTATGGCGAGCACATTGTGGATAACACTTGCATGCAGCTGGTCATGAATCCTTATCAGTACGACATGCTGGTGATGGAAAACTTGTACGGCGACATCATTTCTGACTTGTGCGCGGCGTTTGTCGGCGGTTTAGGATTTGTTCCTAGCGCGAATCTGGGCGACCACTGCGCGATTTTCGAAGCTGTTCATGGCTCGGCCCCGGACATTGCGGGAAAGAACTTGGCAAATCCAACAGCCCTGTTGCGTTCCGGCCTGCTGATGCTGCGGCACCTGGGCGAGTTCGACGCATCGATGCAGATTCGCAATGCCTTGGAGAGGGTGTACCGGCATCCTGAGAAGCTGACCAAGGATATTGGTGGTCAGGCCGGGACTTCGCAGTTTGCAGATGCGGTAATCGAAGAAATGAACGCGGCGAAGAGCACACCCGCCGCGGTTCATTAAGAGTATTTTTTGCTTTAGCTTGGGGCCTCGTTAATGAGGCGAAAGGGGCGATTATGAAACAGAGGTTAGTGGCGAGTGTAGTTAGTGGTCTGGCGTTAATGTTTCTGCTCTTAGGCTCAGCGGCAGCACAGGGCGGCCAACTAGTGGCGGCGGAGTATGGTGCGGGCAATCACCGGGTTGATGTGACTCCCCAAGTGCGTTCATTCATGCATGATGGAGTGCTACAGTTCGACGTCAATGACCGCAATCTCGGCGTTGATCCGGCCCACAATCATGTGAAAGAACTGTTCATTCGCGTCCGACATTGGGATGGGAATGTGGAAGAATTTCGTTTCCCGGAGTACGCACACATTAATCTGGAACTCGACCCCGATGCTGGATACGACTGGCACGATCGCGAACTGCACATCATGCGCGCCTACTACGGCGGCGCCGGGCATTTCGTCAACGTGACGGAGCAGTTGCGCAGCTACAAGCACGAGGGTCATCTCTTGGTGGTAGTGGATAACCGCAGCATGGGCGGCGATCCCGACCCGTCTATTCACAAGGTGTTGCGCGTGCTCTACTTCGCCGGCGGAGAGCGGCATCAGATTGTGGTTCCGGAACACGCAGAACTACGGCTACCGTAGAGCTGAAAGCTGTGTTTCGATTTCGCATTGCGAAAATTGTGCGGACGCGTGGAGGTATCTCCCGGGTCCGCATTTTTCTTTTGCGTGCGAGACGCTCCCCGCAGACGTTTTCGTTCTTACTTCCATTTCGCAAATCGCCCATTGACTCTCATCTCAGATGAGAGTACATTGCCCACCGTCTGGGGAATCTGGGGGATGACGCGCACAACACGGCGTGTGGGGGTTGTTCTGTTTCAGCTTGGCGGGCCTGATACGCTGGCTGCGATAGAACCTTTCCTTTTCAACCTTTTCTCCGATCCCGACATCATTGACTTCCCATTCGCCCGCCTCGGACGCAAGGCTCTGGCCAAATTGATTTCGACCACGCGCGCTCGCAAAGTGCAGCATCACTACGCGACCATCGGTGGCGGTTCGCCCATCCGTCGCTTCACTGAGCAGCAAGCGCGGGCTCTGGAAGCGAAGTTGATCAGCGAGGGATTCGATGCGCGCTGTTTTGTCGCCATGCGCTACTGGCATCCTTTTACCCACGAAGCCATTGCGGAATTGCAAGCTGCCGAATGCGACGAGGTGGTCCTGGTGCCCTTATATCCGCAGTACTCCTCCACCACGACGGGCAGCAGTTTGAACGAATGGCAGCGGCTTTTCCACGATGATGTTCCGGTACACAACGTCGGACACTTCTATCGGCATCCGATGTACTTAGAGGCAGTCATAGAAAAAGTGGACGAGGCATTGTCACGTTTTGGAATTCCGAGCCGGCCAGAAATTGTTTTCAGCGCACATAGCATCCCCATGTCGATCGTCGCCAAGGGCGATCCCTATCAGCTGCAGATTCAGGAAACTGTGCGCCTTCTCATGGCACGCGGCGGATGGTCGAATCGCCACCGGCTCTGCTACCAGAGCAAGGTGGGAGCCAGCAAATGGCTGCAGCCTTCTCTGCACCGGACGCTGCGTGACCTGGCCGCAGAAAAAGTGCGCGAGGTCTGCGTGGTTCCTGTAGCTTTTGTTTCCGATCACGTGGAGACCTTGGGCGAAATCAATCATGAGGGGCGCGACGAGGCTTATCGCCTGGGAATTACTCGATTCGAGATGACGTCTGGCTTGAACGATTCTCCAAAATTTATTTCAGCACTGGGGCAATTAGTGCGGGAAGCCTTGGGCGATGCGGTTGATTTGTATACACCGATCCATGCGACCGGGAGGCAGATGAGCGCACCAGACTTGCTGGCAGGCCACAGGAGATTAGCGAGTTTATAAGAGCAGGAGGGCACCCATGACGGTTCCCGGAAGCGGGCACCCCAACCCGAATGTCAACCCAGATCCGGCGCAACCCGCGCCGCGGAGCACGGCAGATGCCACGAAATATGTGGGCACGCCGGCAGTGGGAACCTCAAAGGCAGCAGCGGCCGGTGGACTTTCCTCGCCTGGCCCATCGAACACGGACATTGACCGCCGGCGTCGCAGACTGGTTTGGGTTGGAGTCACTGCATTCCTGACCGCGTGGTTCCTTGCATTTTTCCGTTTCTTTCTTCCCCGCACTCTTTTCGAGCCCAACACGGTCTTCAAGATTGGCTATCCTTCGGAGTTCGCCCTCGGCGTCGACACCAAGTTTCAGCAGAAATATCGCATCTGGGTCGATCGCACACCCGACCGTGTATTCGTAATCTACGCGCGCTGCACGCATCTGGGCTGTACCCCGGATTGGAAACCGAGCGAAAACAAGTTCAAGTGCCCCTGCCACGGCAGCGGCTATGACAGCGAAGGGATCAACTTCGAAGGCCCCGCCCCGCGGCCCATGGATCGCGCCCATGTGGAACTGGCTCCGGACGGGCAGATCATCGTTGACACTTCGCGACTCTATCAGTGGCCAAAAGGGCAGCCGTCGCATTTTAACGATCCCGGAGCGTTCTTACCTGGTTAGTTCTGTAACTCTGGTCTTGCAGGGGCAGTGGGGAAAAGTTAGAGGCAATCATGGCTGACGAAAATAATCCGAACGGAAAAAACGGCAAAGTGGGGTTAGTCGACCGCGTCAAAGAAGACATTCAGGCGATGAAGGTCGACATCCCCGCGAAGGCGAAAGAGCAGATCGAGGGATTGAAGGATCCGACTAAGACTCAGGTCTACACTTCGATCTTCCGCCATAAGCATGACGACACGCCGCGCAACCGGGCACTGGGCGTGCTTTCCAACGTGTTCCTGCATTTGCATCCTGCCAAGATCAATCGGGATGCGGTGCGTTACAGCTACACCTGGGGTATGGGCGGGATCACATTTTTCTTGTTCATCATTCTCACTTACACCGGTGTGTTGCTGATGTTTTATTACCACCCAAGCAAGGTGCAGGCATTTCGCGATGTGCTTTATCTCGAGCACGACGTGCCGTTCGGAAAAATTCTGCGCAACATGCACCGCTGGGCAGCTCACCTGATGGTGATCGCTGTGTGGTTGCACATGTTCCGTGTGTTCCTGACCGGGTCGTACAAGAAGCCGCGCGAGTTTAACTGGAATATCGGCGTGCTGCTACTGGTGTTTACCTTGTTGCTTTCGTTCACCGGATATCTCTTGCCCGACGATCAACTGGGATTCTGGGCCGTGACTGTGGGGACGAACATGGCGCGAGCTACTCCGCTGCTCGGTCATGAGGGCCCGTTCGGATCGATGCTCGGCATGACGCCTTACAACGATGTGCGATTCGGTCTGCTCGGCGGCTCGATTGTGGATGCGAATGCTCTGCTGCGTTCTTATATCTGGCACTGCATTGGGATCCCGATTGTGGCTTCGATCCTGATGATTGTCCATTTCTGGCGCGTGCGGAAGGATGGCGGAATTTCTGGTCCAGCTCCGGTGATGCTGGAAGCTGAGGCCGATAAGCCGCGCCGGGGGCCGAAAGCGGCGGGAGAGTAGCAATCCCGTGAAACAGCGAGTTCCTCACCGGGCTTTGGACCCGGTTCGGAATGACAGGAATTTTCGAAGTGGTTGACGAGATCTCTTATGGACTGGCGACAACTTTGGGAAATTTGCTCGGCTCCGGACAACGTGCCGATCGTAGGCCTGATTCCGTTACTGTGCTTCTATATTTATCTTGCGTGGAAGCAGGCGCACGCCAATGATCAACTGATCGCGCAACTCGAAGGCGACGCTGCCCTCGCAAAAACACATCACCGGAAAACCTGGCCGTTCAAGCCGGGCTGGCAGAAGGAAGTTCACGTCTGGCCGTTTCTGCTGCGGATTGAGTTTCTGGCCGCCATCATCGTCACCATCATTCTGATGGTGTGGTCGATCACGCTGAACGCACCGCTCGAAGAGCCCGCCAATCCCAACCTGACGATGAATCCGGCGAAAGCCCCTTGGTACTTCCTTGGATTGCAGGAGATGCTGGTCTATTTCGATCCGTGGATCGCAGGCGTGGTTATGCCGACGATGATCATTATCGGTCTCATGGTGATTCCTTACATTGACACGAATCCGCTGGGCAGCGGCTATTACACGTGGAAACAGCGCAAGTTCTCCATCGGGACATTTCTATTCGGTTTCATCATTCTGTGGGTTTCGATGATACTGATCGGAACTTTCATTCGAGGGCCGGGTTGGCAATGGTTCTGGCCGGGGCAGACCTGGGATCACAACCGGCTGATCTATGAAGTAAATCGTGATCTGCCGGATATTTTTGGCATTACTTCGAACCTGGGAAAAGGAATCTTCGGGGCGATTGTGGTCGGCAGCTATTACGTGCTGGGTGGATTCATCGTGTATTCGCTGTTCCGGCGATTTATGGCGAAGGACTTCAAGCGGATGAGCCTGCTGCAATTTGGCATCACACAGTTTCTTTTGCTGACCATGGTGGCCTTGCCTTTGAAGATGGGGCTGCGGCTGCTGTGGCACATCAAGTATGTGTGGATTACGCCCTGGTTCAATATTTGAGAGCCGGAAACGCAGAATGAATCGGGTTGCAGCTGCGGACAGCAGGTTCCTCGCTCTGCTCGGAATGACAAGCATTTTCTAGGTGAGGGGTTTTCGGACTAACAGACGTTTTTGGATGAAAGACATTTTCGGAGGAAGCGGTGCCTGAACAACCCAACCCCGAGCAGGACCCGATCACAAGCAAATCGTACGCCGCGTATTACCTGATCGCGACGGTGATTCTGATGGCGACGTTGTTCTGGGCCTTGTGGGACGAGGCGTGGGGCCAGCGTCCGTGGAAGGCGTTTCAGGAGCATTGGAAAGATCGCTATAGCGCGTTTTTGAATACGGCGCGCTCGAAATCGGTTACATCCGAGAAAGACGTCGAGCAGAACCCGGATTATGCCGCATTGAAGCAGGCCTACGAGAGGGCTCATGAGGAGACCAAGCCGCAATCGGAGGAAGTGCGGCGAAAGCTCGACGATGCCAGCGCCCGTCTGCTGGCGGTACAGAGTGTGTTCACCGACCGGCGCGCTTACGTCAATGCCCTGACCTACGAGTACGAAACCAGCACCAGCAATTCGGCGAAAGCCAGCAAGCGGAAGGAGATCGACAAATATAAGAGCGAACAGGCAACGGTCAAATTCCCCGACGGAACCAGGAAACAATATACCTTCCCGCAGCTGGAGGAGACCTACAACGAAATCCGCGACGAGCGCACGAAGCTAAGCCTCGAGCTCGGCGAGGTTTTGAAACCGGTCACAGCAGCCAGGGCAAAGATGGATGAATACATCTCCGACCATATGGTCGATCTGACTCCGCAGCAGATTGATGGATTGAAGAAACGAGCGGCGGAGTGGGATCCCGCCATCGTACAGATCAACGTGGCGGAAGCGAACATTGTGGACCGTTGCGAATCCTGCCACATGAATGCGCGGGAGCCGCTGAAAATCACTCCCGCGTCAATGACGGCGAAAGGCGAGAAGAAGCCTGACGAGTATGCAGAAGCATTCGGGAGTCATCCCGAGCCTGAGTTGCTGAAGATCCACGATCCAGAAAAGTTCGGATGCTCGCCGTGCCATCAGGGAAACGGCCGCGCGACTACCAGCGTGGAAAAAGGGCACGGAAACTACGAGCACTGGCTCTGGCCGCTGTTTCCAAAAGAGAATTCCGAGGCAGGTTGCCAGAATTGCCATGCGGCGGACATGGTGCTTGCCAGCGGCGATGTGCAGTGGCAAACGATCGACAATGGCAAGGATCTATTCCGCCAGCGCGGCTGTATCGGCTGCCACCGCTACGAAGGCTATGACAAAGAACCTGAAGACCTGAATTCGATTGGCCAGCAGATCAAACAGATTGAAACCCAGAAGAAAGACAATCTGAAGCAAACCGCCTACCTGATGAAGCAGGCTGATGCTGCCGAGTCTAACGAGGAAGCGAACCGGCTGAACGGCCAGGCCGTTGACCTGCGAGTGGCAAACAGTAAGCTGGACGGGCGTTTGCAACAACTCGATTTTCAATCCCACAGCCTGATGCAGGACATGAAGAAGGTTGGGCCCAACCTAAAGGACGTGCGGCTGAAGTTGAACAAGAACTGGATACCGGTGTGGCTGAAAAAACCGACAGATTTCCGGCCTACGACGAAGATGCCGAACTTCCGGCTGAGCGATCATCAGATCCAGGCGATCTCGGCATATATCTGGCAGTCGGGATTCACCGATCCTTTGCCCAAACACAAGCCCGGTAATGCCGAACACGGAAAGGAACTATTCGAGACGCGAGGATGTCTCGCTTGCCATTCCATTGGCGAGGGCGATCAGATGCATGGCGGGACATTTGCCGCAAATCTATCCCGCGTCGGCGAAAAAGCGAATTACGATTATCTGGTGCGCTGGATTCACAACGCCCGCGAGCGCACTCGGCCCTATTGCCCATACGAAAAGAAGGACATCGGCCCGGAGGATTACGCCAAGAAAGGTCTTCCCTACCAGTTCGATCTTGATCACAGCCAGTGTCCGAACGACGGGCACGAATTGCAAGTGCAGAACATGACGGTGATGCCGAGCCTGCGGCTCACGCCGGAGGATGCGGAGGACATCGCCTCCTATTTGATGACGCAGAAGAAGCAGAATCCGTCGTCTTATGCCGAAGCTTCATTCATGGATGATCCCAGCTTGAAGGATGAGGGCAAAAAGTGGGTACGGCATTTTGGTTGCTCCGGTTGCCACGAGATTTCTGGCTTTGAGGATGAAGGGCGTATCGGAACCGAACTTACGTTCGAGGGCAGCAAGCCAATCGAGCGACTCGATTTCGCTTTATTTACAACCGTTGCGCAGCGCGGGGGCAAGGACGCCGAGCCGATCAAAGACAAGGAGGATCTTGCGCGTTTGCCCGACGGCCCGGCGAAAGAGCCCTGGTACGACCACAAGGGATTCTTCGAACACAAGCTGGCTGAGCCTAATATTTATGATCAGGGCAAAGTTAAAAGCGAAACTGAAGCCTTGCGCATGCCTAATGTTCACCTGACGAAGGAACAGGTGCTGGACCTTACGACCTTCCTGATGGGAAGTGAGGAAACGTCCCTGCCCGCGAGTTATCAGTACAAACCGGGGGACGCGAGGCATGATATTCAGGAAGGCTGGTGGATCGTCAAAAAATACAATTGCATGGGTTGCCACCAGTTCATTCCTGGACAGCGCACGATTCTCATGGGATTACCGCAGTATGAGGATGCGCAGGAGCAATTGCCACCAAAACTTTTGACCGAAGGCGCGCGCGTGGATCCGGAGTGGCTGCGCAAGTTCTTGTCGAACCCGGCGCTGAGCACAACCGACACGAATCGCAATGGTGTGCGGCCTTACTTGAAGGTGCGCATGCCCACGTTCTCGTTCTCTGACAACGAACTGCGGAAACTGGTGCGCTTTTTCCAGGCATTGTCGCAGCAACCCTTACCCTATATTCCGGAGCAACTGCCGGTTCTCACGACGAAAGAAACCGACATGGCGCGAAGCCTCTTCTCCAGTTCCGCGGCTCCTTGTTTGAAATGCCATGCTACCGGCGATCCCGCGCACGACAAGATTGCCACCGCACCGAACTTCCTGTTGGCAAAGGAACGATTGAAGCCAGACTGGGTGGAACGTTGGATCACCGACCCACAAGCGGTCAGCCCGGGAACCTCAATGCCTTCTGGGCTATTCAAGCAGGAGAATAATCAATGGGTATTCGCGGGGCCGACGCCGCCATCGTTCCAAGGCTATGAAGGAGATCACCGGAAGCTGTTGACCGATTACATCTTCCAGTTGACGCCGGAAGAACAACGAAAAGTAGCGGCATCCATGCCTCGGGCTAAGGCGGCAAGTACGCGACCACCAACTGGCCATAGGCAGGCTGCGGCACCGTCGCATGATACGGCAACCGGCGGTTCGCGATAAAATTGCCGGTTCTGTAATTCGGCACAACCTTAAAGATCACGAGATTCTAACCTCCTAGAGAAAGGGCGACATCATGAATAAGAAAAAGAGTCTAAGGATGATGGCGGTCACCATGGCGGCTTTATTGGTCTTACTGCTGGCAGCGTGCAATAAGAAAGAGGAGCAGCCAGCCAACAGCATGGCAGAGCAACCCGCTGCCGCGCCGGCGGCTACGCCGATTGATCCGGCTACCGTCGCGACCGTAAACGGTACCGTGAAGTTTGATGGCGTGGCGCCGAAACCTTCCAAGATCGACATGAGCCAGGATCCGGCCTGCAAAGGAACGAACGAAGCGGAAAATATCGTTGTCGCTGGGGGTGATCTCGCCAACGTGTTTGTCTATGTTAAGGACGGGTTGGGAAATCGCACCTTCGATGTGCCCAAGGACGCCGTCGTTCTCGATCAGAGCGGCTGCAAATACCATCCGCACGTTCTGGGTGTGATGGCGGGCCAAACGGTGGAGATCAAGAATGACGATATGACCACGCACAACATCCATCCCACACCCAAGGACAATCGCGAGTGGAACGAATCGCAGCCGCCTTCGTCGCCCGCGCTTGAAAAGAATTTTGCCCGCGAAGAAATCATGCTGCCCGTGAAGTGCAATCAACACCCGTGGATGAAGATGTATATCAGCGTGGTGAAGAACCCGTTCTTTGCGGTCACCGACAAGAGCGGGAAATATGAAATCAAGGGCCTGCCGCCGGGAGATTATACGATTGCGTTCGTGCAGGAAAAGTTGGGCGAGCAGGATCAGAAAGTAACCGTCGGTCCGAAAGAAACCAAGACCGTGGATCAGACTTTCAAGGCTGCAGCGGAGTAGAAGGGAACCGAATCGAGCCAGGTTTGTTGCTCCTATCGGGACATGGTCTGATAAAATTTGATGTTTGGAGGTAGCGGGCTGGGCTGAACGGCGCAGCCCGCAAGGTTCGAAGCAGGACACACTTCTGCCTTGCTGATCCAAGGGGAAACGCTCTGAAAGCCATTCCAGCAAAGTACAATCGGGCCCATCATACCTTCGCCGTGTTCACCGCGTGCGCGGCTTTCGTGGTGATCACGGCGGGCGCGTTAGTCACCAGCAATGACGCCGGACTCTCGGTTCCGGATTGGCCGACGTCGTTTGGCTACCTCGTTAAGGTACCGCATTTTGTTGGCGGCATACGTTATGAATGGAGCCACCGTATGGTGGCCGGCACGCTGGTGACGCTGACCTTGGCCATCGCCATCTGGACCCTGCTGGTGGAACGCCGGCGCTGGCTGCGTTGGTTGGCGGTTGGGGCTTTTTGCACCGTCATCGCACAGGCAATTCTCGGCGGACTGACAGTATTGTTCTTTCAGCCTCCCGCGGTTTCCACGGCGCACGCAACCGTTGCACAAACGTTTTTCTGCATCGCCGTGGCCATCGCACTTTTCACCGGACGCAAGTGGGTAGAAGAGCAGCCGCGCGTAGAGTTCGATTCGCGCCGTCCCAGCCTGTTCACGCTCACACTGCTTTCCATTTTCGTACTCTATGTGCAACTTGTCCTAGGCGGGATGTTTCGGCATCATGGCATGAGTTGGTGGCCGCACGTGGCGCATGCGGTGATTGTCGCCTTCGTGCTGGCGTGGACTGCGGTACGAGCGCTTTCTGTGTATTCGCAAATCGAAGCAATTCGGCGTCCGGCGATCATAATGCTGTCGCTCTTGATCACCCAACTCTGCCTGGGGTTTACAGCGTTCTTGACGCGTGTGGCATGGGGCAAGGACGCGGTGCAACCAGAATTGCCCATGGTGGTGGCGACTGTAGCTCATGTCGCTGTGGGCGCACTTTTGCTCGCGACCACTGTGGTTCTCGCGATTCAAGTCTGGCGGCACGTCCCGGTAGCGTTCGCGGAGCGCGTACCCCAGGCACAACGGGACGCTTCGGCTGCATGAGGGCGCCGCGAACGCGTGAGCGGTGCTGTGAGAAAACTGTGTTCATTCGCCGTCTTGCCCATTTCCACCACAGTTCTACGCCATATCGTCGTAAACTAGTATTGGGTTCATCCTAGGACATTCCTTGGCATCGAAAATATCTGCATTCGCTGACGCTGCTCCGGAAGCGACGCCTGCCTCCGCGGCCCCTGTTATCTCTGTCCAGAATCTCGTACATCGGTATGAGAACCGCACGGCTTTAAATGGAGTTTCATTCGACGTGCGGCCGGCGGAGTTGTTCGGGCTGCTCGGGCCGAATGGCAGCGGCAAGACCACGCTGTTTCGCATTCTTTCCACGCTGATGATTCCGAGCGCGGGGCGCGCGACCATTATAGGCTGCGATGCGGCGCAGGAACCCGGTCGCCTGCGGCGGCAAATCGGAGTTGTGTTTCAAGCGCAGAGCGTCGATCTGAAACTGACTGCGTATGAAAATCTTTGGCATCAAGGACATCTTTATGGCTTGCGTGGGGCAGCGCTGAAGAAGCGCATCTACGAGATCCTGTCACGCGTGGGCCTGGCCGATCGCACCAACGAGCTCGTCGAGACATTTTCCGGCGGGATGCAGCGCCGCATCGAGTTAGGCAAGGGACTGCTTCATCATCCTGGCGTGCTGCTGCTGGATGAACCGACTACCGGCCTCGATCCGGGGGCGCGACGTGACCTGTGGCAATATCTGAAGATGTTGCGCGACGAGGAACATGTTTCCGTGCTGGTGACGACGCATCTTATGGAAGAGGCTGAGCGCTGCGACCGGCTGGCCATCATGAATGAGGGCAACCTGGTAGCGCTGGGCACGCCTGAGGAGTTGAAAAGTGAGATCGGTGGCGACGTCATCTGGCTGCATGCGGCCGGAGATGCGGGAGCGCTGGCAGAGCGCATCCGGGCACGCTTTCACGTGGAGACCACCGTGCTGGAAAATCAGGTGCGCATCGAACGTGAGGGAGCGCACCGCTTTGTAACCGAAGTGGTCGAAGCCTTCCCCGGAGAAATCGAGGCGCTTTCTGTACACAAACCGGCGCTCGAGGATGTATTCATCCGCCGCACCGGACATAAATTCTGGAGCGAGAACGACGAGGCGGAGTCCGATTCAGAGGATCACAGGAGGTAACTTGCTTTCCATGATGCTTGCTCTTTCTCTTGTGCTGGGTATTCTCCCCCTGCTGGGAGTGGTGTGGACGCTGATGAACGGAATGATCACAACGGTGGATGGCTTGTTCATGAGCCTGATACTGCTCACGCTCTCGGCGGTTTTCATGTTGAACGCATACTGGGAAATGCGCGACATGGGCGTTCTAGGTAAGAAGCAGGCCGTCGCTCCGGCACCAAAATCTAGCTCCGTGAAAGCGAGCTGAACGTCGTGGCTACTACTCAAGTTGCCGCCATACCGAGACCTGCGGCTCCCGTTTCTTCGGGAGTGTTACTGCCTGCCTTTACCCTGTGGTGGCGCGAGATCGTGCGCTTCTACCGCCAGAAGGCACGTGTGGTCGGCGTACTGGCATCGCCACTGGTATTCTGGGTCGTGATCGGTTCGGGCTTCGGCACTTCGTTTCGTTCCGGCTCCGGCACAGGTCAGCAGCACTACATGGATTACTTTTACCCCGGCGCGCTGATCATGATCGTTCTGTTCACATCGATCTTCACGATGATGTCGGTGATCGAGGATCGGAAAGAAGGGTTCCTGCTCTCGGTATTGGTGGCGCCCGTGCCACGATCTGCAATCGTGCTGGGGAAAGTTCTAGGTGGGACCACGCTCTCCGCAGTTCAGGGGATGATCTTCCTGGTCTTCGCGCCTTTCGCAGGCGTACACCTGAACCTGCCGCAGGTTTTGTTGGTGGGCGTCGTGGTCTTCCTCGTTTCTTTCGCCCTCACGGCGCTCGGCTTCGCCATCGCTTGGCCCATGGATTCCACTGCAGCCTTTCATGGCATCATCAATCTGTTTCTGATTCCGCTGTGGCTCTTGTCGGGCGCGCTGTTTCCCATGACCGGGGCGTCGACGTGGATTCGCGCGCTGATGTATATGAATCCTCTCACTTACGGAGTGGAAGCGCTGCGGGCTTTGCTCTATCCCGGAATGGAAGCGACATTCCCACTGCCCTCGGCAATCGCGACGCTGCTTCTGTTTTCCCTGGTGATGTTTGGCCTCGCGTTTCTGATGGCCAATCGCCGCAGCACGAGGCCGGCCGCGTGATCCCGGAACAATACGCCTACTTCCCTGCCCTGATCGCCAGTCTTAATGGAGCCAGTGCCGTTCTGCTGCTGGTCGGCCGCAGTTTGATTATGCGTGGAAAGCTTGCCGCGCATCGCGTCTGTATGATCGCCGCAGTCGTCTCGTCGGCTTTATTTCTGGCTTGCTACCTCTACTTCCATTATCACGTTGGGGATATCCGTTTCCTGGGCGCTCGCTTTTGGCATGTTATTTATCTCATCGTCCTCATCCCTCACGTGACGCTCGCGATCGTTATTGTTCCTATGGTGATCCTCACTCTCAGCCGCGGGTTGCGTGGCCGCTATGATAAGCATCGGGCCATCGCGCGCTGGACATGGCCGCTGTGGATGTATGTCAGCGTTACCGGCGTGCTCGTATACTTCATGTTGTACCAATGGTTTCCGCATAGCTGAACCGTATTTTGATCTATGTCGATCGTGCGTTTGAAAATTGATGTGTCCGGAACCGTTGGCGACGAAGCCTGGCGCCAGATCAATCAATTCGATCAGATTCAGAGCGCCGACTTCGGACCGCAATTCGGCAGCGGCGGCCGCTGCAATCATCCGCCGGAGAAACCGCACGCCAAGGGCGAATGGATCGGCGCTGAAATCCGGTTGCAGACGCCGCTTCTGGCGCAGTATGCCGTCTCGCATTATCTGGAGCAGGAGCGGGTGCTCGATGCCGATGTGGTGGAATAATTGTCGCATTAGTGGCTACCTGGCATTTCTGCTATATTGCTTTGTCTTGTGTCGGAATTGACCCCCATCGCGGCTCCCGCTCGTGGCGATTCGGATTCACCCGTGCACCCGAGACGAGAAGCGAAACGCCATCTGGTTGCGGTGCTGTTTTCCGCGATCGTGCCCGGCGCAGGACAACTCTTTCTGGGTCAGCGGCGCAAAGTCGCAACTCTGCTCCTAATGCTTCTGGCTCTAATAATTGGATTCTGGCCGTTGCGCCTTTTACGTTTCTATGCCAGTTTTGTCCTGCTTTGTTGTGGCTGGATCGTCCTCTACCTTTACGCAGTTTGCAGTGCGCAACTGGCTCGGAGTCTTCCGACGAATGCTAGGCCTTCGAAGTGGTGGTTAGCCGCTACACTTCCAATCACCGTCCTGACGCTGAGCTTCCTCGGACAAGGCATAACCCGACTTTCTGGATTTCGGAGTTTCACTGTGCCCTCGACTTCGATGGAGAGGACCATCCTGCAAGGCGACCACGTTGTCGCCGATATGCGTTACTACCAGTCCCGACGCCCTGAACGACGGGATCTGATCGTTTTCTTGAAAGAACACACCTTCTTCATCAAGCGCGTCGTCGCGGTAGGTGGGGACACGATTCAAGGGAATGACGGCGTGATCTTCTTGCTTGGTAAAAAGCAGGACGAGTCCTATATGGAACATAGGCGCACAGGTGGACCGGAGTGGCTGAGAAACTTCGGGCCAATTGTCGTTCCGAATGGCAAGGTCTTCGTAATGGGCGACAACCGCGACGTCAGCTTGGACAGCCGGTCGGCTGCATTCGGACTTGTTGACGATACTTTCATTGTTGGCAAGCCGCTGTATATCTTCGGGTCGGACCGCGACGGCAGCAGGGGCATCCGCTAAGTTGCGCCGTTCTAATATGAAGTCTGAAACTCTTTCGCATGCGACTCCGAAGCCCGGCATGTCCCGCACTCAGAAATTGCTTTTCTTCCTGACCGCGTGGCTCATCTGCCTGATGCCTTTCCTGTTCTGGTGGAACACATGGTTTGGACGGAAACTTTCTGACCAGCAGCTGAATGCTTATTTGCACGATACGAAGAAGCCGCGGCACATTCAGCAGGCGCTGGTGCAGGTGGGCGAGCGCATCACGCGGCATGATGCGACCGCGAAACAATGGTATCCGGATCTGGTGCAACTGGCGGCGGATCCGGTGGAAGAGGTGCGAAATACTGATGCCTGGGTTATGGGCCAGGATACGACCGGCGCGGGATTTCATGAGGTGCTCCTGAAAATGCTCAACGATCCCTCCCCAATGGTGCGCGGCAATGCGGCGCTTTCTCTGGTGCGCTGCGGCGATGCCACCGGCCGTCCGGAGATTGTGTCGCTTCTGCAACCGGCACAGATTACTTCTCCGCAGTCCGGACGCATCGTCGACGCGGACCGCGCGGGCACCGCCATCCATCAGGGCGGACTGATTGCCAAGCTGCAATCCGAGAAGAACACGGTAGAAGTCCGTTCCCCGATTCCAGGACGAATCCGTTCGGTTGCCGGGACCGGCGCGAACGTCACTGCTGGCGCGGAAATCGCGGTGGTTGACCCGTCGACGGAGCAAGTGTGGGAGGCATTACGGGCTCTCTATCTTATTGGTCAGCCCGAAGATCTGCCCGCGATTCTTCCCTACGAGCGTGATCTTCCAGATATTTCGAATGACGTGCGGCAACAGGCGGCCGAGACGGAGAAGGCGATACGGGAGCGGGCGAAGTAGCAAGTCTGGTTTCCGGCTGCCGGATCGGACGAGGTCGCAACAGTTCTGGTCCAACAAGTATGGCTCAGGCACTCGGTTACGTGGCTCTCGTTGTCCGGGACTATGACGAAGCGCTTGCGTTCTTTACGCAATCGCTTGGTTTCACCGTAGTGGAGGATAGCCTCGCGAAAGACCGGAACGGTCAGGTCAAGCGCTGGGTGCTAGTGCGACCACCCGGTTCGCGCGGTACCGACCTGCTCTTGGCGCGAGCCTCAACACCGGAGGAGAGGTCGCGGATCGGAAATCAGACAGGCGGCCGCGTCTTTCTGTTTCTCCACACGGACGACTTTTGGCGCGACTACCGTGCCATGGCTGCGCGCGGCGTGAAGTTCAGGGAGGCGCCACGCGAGGAAACGTACGGCACGGTGGCAGTCTTCGAAGATCTATACGGCAATCTGTGGGATCTATTGGAGCTAAAGCCGAGCCCTTCGAAGCTCGATCACTAAACGGTTAAGCTAGAAGCCAGCGGCTAGCGGCTGGCTTCAAATCGCCATCGCTCCGACTTCTTTTTCTACTTCTGTGGTTTCCACCATAACGATCGCATCCCAGGGGCAACCGTCGAGGAAGCAGCCGTCGGGGCCTTTGCTGAGGCACTTTTTGCAGCCGATGCAGAGGATGGGATCGACGGCGATCCGGCCGAACGGGGTGCTGTCTTCGTCGGGCACCCAGAACATGCAGTCTTCCACCGGACAATATTCCACACAGGCTGGCGAGCCAGCGCATCCAGTGCAGCATTCAGTGATGACTGCAAGCTCTTTCGGTTTCTTCTTGCGCGGGGTGGTCAGGCCCTTGGACTTCGGTTCCCACTTGAGCTCGTCGGGAACCATTCCGACGGCTTTGATTGCTCCGGGTGCGGCAGGCATGGCAGGGATTATACCTCAAGAAGCGTCAGCTATCAGCCTTCGGCTAATAGCTCAAGCACGCCCGAAATGACACATCCACGTTGTGATTGTGACGGTTCGCACCATTTCCACTCGGCTAATTCTGCTATAGTGAACCCCTGCGAAGGAGCCTCCCGATGGCAGGAAAAAGTCTCAACCGAGTTCAACTGATCGGCAATCTGGGAAAAGATCCCGAAATTAAATACACGCCGCAAGGCACGCCAGTGGCCAAGCTCACCATCGCCACCAACGAGCGATTCAAGGACAAGGGCGGCGAGTGGCAGGACCGCACGGAGTGGCACAACGTCGTGCTCTGGCAGCGGCTCGCTGAAATCGCGGGAGAATATCTGAAAAAGGGCGGCAAGGTCTACATCGAAGGGCGCTTGCAAACTCGTTCCTGGGACGACAAGACCAGCGGCCAGAAAAAATACATGACGGAAGTGGTCGCGAGTGACCTGATCCTGCTCGGTGGACGCGGCGAAGGTGGCGGAGATTTCAGTGGCAGCTCGCGCGGCGCGTCGGCCAGCGGCGGCAACAACTTCGACCAGCGCACGCCGGAACCCGAGCACGCTGGCGCGGCTTCAGGGCCCATCACGGATGAGGATATTCCGTTCTAAGAGTCTTCGCGGAAGATCGCAATTGAGACGGTCTGTAGCCGTGCCTTCACTCTTTCGGCTCCCGCTTTCCTAATGCCCGGCCCCTACGGCTCCCTTTTTTGCCATTGCTTTCTTCAGCGCGAAGACAATCGGCACGCAGCCGAAACACATTAATGCCATGTAGCGGAAGTCATCTACGTAGGCCCACAGCCTGGCCTGTCCGTTGAGAGCCCCGTTGATCAACCCGTATGCGCGCTGCAGCGCGGTCGTGGATGACGAACCTTGCGTGGTCAAATATTGTTGCATCCCCTGAATTGAGTCGTGCACTGTAACGCGGCCCGGACTGAGCGACGCCGTCAATTCGTTCCGGTGCAGTTGCTCGTGCCGCGCCACGATGGTGTTCACCACCGAGATACCGATGCTGCCTCCGATATTTCGCAGCAGATTGTAAAGACCGCTGGCGTTACCGATCTCCTCGTTTTTTAAGAAAGCCATGGCTGTGGTCGAGAGCGGGACAAAGACGCATCCCGATCCAAATCCACTGATCAGAATGGCCCACAAGAATGTCCACTGCCCAATTGAAAGATTGACCTCGCCGAACCACAAACTCGCAGCCGCGAATAAAAAGAAGCCGAATGCGATGAGCCAGCGGTTATCCATTTTTGCGGTCAGGTAGCCGATGATGGGCATGGCGACAATCGCTCCGATGCCTCGCGGACTAACTGCCCAACCTGCCGCGAGTGCGGTGTATCCCATCAACTCCTGGTAAAAAAGTGGCAACAGTGTCACCAGGCCATAGATTGCCGCACCAAACAAGCCGATCAGGAGGCATCCGATGGCGAAGTTGCGGTGGCGGAATACCCACAGATCCACGAGCGGCTTACTGTGACGGAATTCTCGAATGAGAAACGCCACGAAGCACACGACCATAATGGCGGCTGCCCAGCGTATCCAGTGCGCACCAAACCAGTCGTCTTCCTGCCCTTTATCGAGGATGATCTGCAGGCAACCGAGCCAGACGGCCAGCAGGCCTAGCCCGATTCCATCAAACCTGCCGGGACGCGCTTCCTTAATGTACGGAGGATCTTCGACAAACCGCGAGATCATGAATATGGCGAAAATTCCGATTGGAATGTTGATGTAGAACGCCCAGCGCCAGGAGTAGGTGTCGGTGAGCCAGCCGCCAAGTGTCGGCCCAAGAACGGGTGCCACCACGACTCCAAGAGCAAAGACCGCCATCGCTGAGCCCCGTTTTTCGGGAGGAAAGGTTTCCAGGAGAATTGCTTGTGACAGAGGCTGCAAGGCGCCACCGCCAGCGCCCTGCACGGCCCGCGCGATCAGAATTAAGGCAAGGCTGGTAGCGGCTCCGCAGGCGAATGAGGAGATCGTAAAGATTACGATGCAGGTAATCAGAAATCTCTTGCGGCCAAAACGCATCGAAAACCAGGAACTGGCCGGCAAGATAATTGCGTTCGCTACCAGGTAGCTGGTGAGCACCCAGGTGGCTTCGTCATTCGTGGCGGATAAGCTGCCCGCGATGTAGGGTAATGCGACCGCGGCAATGGAAGTATCGAGCACTTCCATAAAGGTCGCCAGCATTACGGCAATGGCGATCAGCCACGGATTCTTTCCGCCTGGGACGGAACCGCCGCTTGCCGGTTGTGGAGTCATTTCGTTCTGCCCCAGGCCTCAGGTCAAATTGATCATGTAAAGATGCGCCCGCAAGCCTTAGGGTTTCAACGTTCTTGGTTCATCGGTTGCGCGGGATGATTCGGGAACGGCCTTCCGCAGATTGGACTATCATGGCTGGCGGAGAAATTTCATGACGGAACAACTGGCCGATAAGAAATGCGTTCCCTGCCGCGGCGGAGTTCCTCCGCTCAAGGGAAAAGAACTTGCGGCGCTGCATAAGGTCGTTCCTCAATGGAAAGTCATTGAGGAACACCATCTCAATCGGGAATACAAGTTTCCCGACTTCGCCAAGGCTCTAGAGTTCGTTAATCGTGTTGGAGCGCTGGCTGACGAGCAAGGGCATCATCCTGACATTCTGCTGGCGTGGGGGAGAGTACAAGTTACGCTGTGGACGCACAAGGTCGACGGCCTCACCGAAAGTGATTTCATCATGGCCGCGAAAGTCGAGCGGCTCCAGAGTTGAGAAGGTCACACTTCTGTCGATTTCTCTAAGTCTTGCGATCCTTTCCCGCCCGCATGGCGAGCGCCCATAGCCCTGCGGGAATCAGCATGACTAACCCCGTACTGGTGGCGACCATCCGAGCAGGCACCCCCGAATCGAGCAGGCGCCCACACAGGTAGGCTCCAGCGGCGATGGTGAGCATCGAGAAACCCAGGTCAGCGGAAAAGACGCGACCGCGGAAACGATCGTCGGTATGAAGCTGAAGCAACGTTGTGGAGAACACCCATACGGTTGATCCTCCGGCATGCGCGAGCATGGCACAGGCGCTGGCCATCCACACGGTGCGGGTAGTCCCGAGAACTCCATATCCAACCGCGATGGTGAGATAACCAAACAGGATTCCGAGTTGCAGTCTAGGGTCACTACGGCTCGCCCAGCGGGCTGCGATCAGCGGTCCGACGAGCGCTCCGAGGCCGCGGCCACCAAGCAGGATGCTCATCCCAAGCATCGACCCGCGGGCGGCGTCGACGTTGTGCCAATGCACCGCGAATTCATGGGCACCCATCACCGTGAAGATCACCCAGCTAGGGCCAATCATGAGTTCGCCGGCTTTCGCAAAGACCGCGGGCAGAAGCGTGCGGTGATTGCGTACGTAGCGAATGCCTTCCAGTACTGGGGAAAAATCAACCAGATCGCGCGGACTCAGCAGAGCGGCAGCCTCGGCATGAGGCTCGGCGAAGTCCATTCCTCCGATTAGAATCGCCGACACGAGGAATGAGAGCGCGTTGAGAGCAAACACGGCGTCTCGTCCAAAGAAGGCCGCAACCACGCCGCCCACGGAGGCGCCAATCAGCAGGTTGACCGACCACGTAGCCGACGAAAGAGTGTTGGCAATGAGCACTTCCCCCTTGGACGCGATGTTGGGGATCACTGAACTGCGCGCCGGTTCGAAGAACGCAGCCATGATGGTCTCCGCCAGCAGCAAGGGGTACACCAGCCACACCATCGAACGCGAACGCACCAGAAGCATGGCCAGCACCACAATAACCCGGACCAGGTCAGCGGCAATCATCACCTGCTTACGGCGCAGGCGATCATTCACCACGCCTGCGGTTGGGCCTACAAATGTCTGCGGCAAAACCTGAAGAACTAAAGCCAGCGCCACCGAACTGGCATGGCCAGTCAACTGCAACAGCAGCGTGTAGATGGAGAGAGTGTAGAACCAGTCGCCGATCTCGCTGACAATCTGCGCCAGCCACAGCCGGCGGAAATTGCGGTTGCCTCGCACCAGCCGCAAGTACGAGGCGAGAGAGATTGGCGGAGCCGCAAGCTCTGGTTGGGGTTCCATGGGAATGGTTAGGGTAACTGGTAGACGATGGGTTTGGAAATTAGGTGCGTGTCCGAGCCGGTATTCTCTGAAGACTATCGAGCGTTCTCAAGACGGCGGTCGCAGCTTGATCTTCAGATCCTCAGCGATCTGGCGACCGTGGAAGCGGCCGTTTTCGATGAAAATCTCATTCGTGCGCGAGCCCGCCACGATCACGCCGGCAACGTAAATTCCCGGCACGTTGCTTTCCAGAGAAACGGGATCGCAGACCGGTCGGTGCTGCTCGTTCGAAAGCTCAATGCCCATGCTGCGCAGAAAATCGTAATCGGGATGATAGCCGATGAGGGCAAGGACAAAATCATTCTTCAAGCGCATGGGCCCTCTTGGCGTGTTGAGCACGACGTGGTCCACACCGATTTCCTGGACTGTGCTTTCGAAGAAAGCCTCAATGTCGTTGTCCTTGATGCGGTTTTCGAGATCAGGCTTGATCCAGTATTTGACGTGATGATGCAGGTGTGAGCCGCGATAGACCAGCGTGACCCGTGCACCGTGACGCCACAGGTCCAGAGCAGCAATGGCGGCGGAGTTCTTCCCACCGATCACGAGCACATCCGCATCGTAATAAGGATGAGCGTCCCCATAGTAGTGCGAGACCTTGGGCAGATCTTCGCCGGGAATGCATAGCTGGTTGGCAAGATCGTAGTAACCGGTGGATACGATCACTTTGCGGGTCCGGTAGTCGTGCGGCCGGCCGGCTCGGTCCGTGGCCGTGATGCTGAAGTTACCGTCTTCGCCCATGACTGTCTTGACCCACTCGTACTGGCGAATGTCGAGATGGTAATGTTCCGTAACCTTGCGGTAATACTCCAGTGCTTCTTCGCGAGTGGGCTTTTGCCGAGCGGTGGTGAAGGGAATATCGCCGATTTCGAGCAGCTCGGGAGTGGTAAAGAACAGCATGCCGGGCGGATAGTGATAGAGCGAATTCACCAGACAACCCTTGTCGAGGATCACGACCCGGAGTCCGATCTTCTGCGCTTCAATCGCGCAGGCGAGGCCAGTGGGCCCGGCACCGATCACCAGCACGTCGGTGTGCGGCTCGGGACGCGGACGAGTTTTGGCCTTGGGCAGAGTTTCAACGTCTTCCGCAGTGAGAAAGTCAGGCATGGTTGGAAACCGCCGTACCCGTCGCTAAGGGACGAGGACAGATCGGAGACCGATGATTCTAGCATGCGGAGGTTGCGGATTCTTTTCGGTCACAACTTGACGTGAGCGGGCGCACATTCAGGTGTGCGTCCCGCGCTATAATTTCGGGTTACCCATTCGCTTTCATCGCTCAAGTCAGGACACAACATGCCAGCTCTTACAGAATCGCCGACGCGTATGCGCATTGAGTCCGACAGCATGGGACAGATCGAAGTCCCGTCCAATGTCTACTGGGGAGCACAGACGCAGCGCTCACTGCTGCATTTCAACATCGGACGCGACACCATGCCGCCAGAGTTGATTCGCGCGTTCGGCATCCTCAAGAAAGCGTGCGCGCTGGTGAACCAGGATTTGGGCAAACTGCCGGCGGAAAAGGCAAAACTCATCGTGCAGGCTGCCGACGAGGTGATCGCGGGCAAGCTGAACGACCAGTTTCCATTGCGCATCTGGCAAACCGGAAGCGGCACGCAGACCAACATGAACGTGAATGAGGTCATCTCCAACCGGGCCATCGAAATCGCGGGCGGCGAGATGGGATCGAAGAAACCGGTTCATCCGAATGACCACGTGAATATGTCTCAGTCGTCGAATGACACTTTCCCGGCGGCGATGCACATCGCGGCTGCAGATCGGGTGAAAAACGCTTTGATTCCGGCGATCTGGAGCGTGCATGATGCGATCGATGCTAAGGCAAGAGCAATTCAATGATGTGGTCAAGATCGGCCGTACACACCTGCAGGATGCGGTGCCGCTAACGTTTGGCCAGGAGTTCGGCGGCTGGGCAAGTTTGTTGCAGCGCGACATCAAGCGACTGGAGCAGGCGCTGGAGGGCCTCTATGATCTGGCCATCGGCGGGACGGCCGTGGGCACGGGATTGAATACGCACCCAGAATTTGCGGAGCGTGCGGCGAAGAAGATTGCGGAACTCACGGGTCTTCCCTTCCGGTCTCATGGCAACAAATTCGCAGCGCTCTCGGCGCATGATGAAATCGTCTTCGCGCAAGGCGCTATGGAAACCTTGGCCGCATCTTTGATGAAGATTTCGAACGACATTCGCTGGCTGGCCTCCGGGTCCACGTTGCGGGCTTGGGAGAGCTCTCCATCCCGGAGAATGAGCCCGGATCTTCGATCATGCCCGGCAAAGTGAATCCTACGCAGTGCGAAGCGATGACAATGGTCTGCGTGCAGGTTCACGGCGCGACTGCAGCCGTGGGATTTGCGGGGGCGCAGGGAAATTTCGAGCTCAACGTTTACAAGCCGGTGATCATTTACAACTTCCTGCACTCGGTCACGCTGATCGCCGATGCTTGCCACGGTTACGTCGAGTACATGATCAAGGGCATTGAAGTCGATCGCGGGAAAGTGGATTGGTACGTGAAGAACTCTTTGATGTTGGTCACGGCGCTAGCGCCAAAAGTGGGATACGACAAGGCCGCGCAAATTGCCCACACGGCTCACGTGGAACACAGCAGTTTGCGCGAGGCGGCGTTGAAGCTGGGCTATCTCACTGGCGAGGAATTCGATCAACTGGTGCGGCCCGAGAAGATGACGCATCCGTAAAGAAAGAAAAACCGGCGGCACTAAGGTTCAGCGAGTTCTGCGTCCCTGCTCAACGCGACTTCCACTTTCTCTTTCGGCGCGCTCGTGATTACCACCACGCTCACCAGAACCAGCAACGTCCCGACGATGGTCCGCGCTCCCAGCGCTTCGCCACCCAGAAAATATCCCAGCAGAACCGCGACGACCGGATTGACATACGCATAAGTCCCAACTTTGGTTGGGGACTCGTGGTGAATGAGCCACACGTAGGCGGTGAAGGCTACAATCGAGCCTGCGACGATCAGATAAGCCAGTGCCAACCACGCTCCGGTTGATACCGCGCCTACGCGAAAGCCGCGGAATTCACCCAGCAGGGCCGCCGTCAGTGTGAGTAGAATCCCTCCGGCGAGCATCTGAGCTCCGGAACTCATGACCTTTGATTCGGGCAACGATAGTTTGCGCGTGAGAATTGCCGCCAGCGACCAACTGATTGCAGAGACTATGAGCGCGATGGCTCCCGCAGCCTCAATCGGGGCATCCCCAAACCCAGCCGAGCGGCTGACGAGGACCAGGACGCCGCCGATGCCGACTAACAGCGCGACTGCCAGTCGGAGCGTGAGCCTTTGCGTGCGCAGGATCAAAATTTCCGCAATCGCCATGAAGACCGGAATGGTCGCCATCATGACCGCGGCGACCCCGGAGGGCACACGCTTTTCCGCCCAGAAAAGCAAGCCGTAATCGCCCACGAAGATCAATACCGCAAGGAACGAAGCCGCAATCCACTCACGGCGAGTTGGCGAAGGCGTACCTTTCGCACGCATCCACACATAGATCAGAATTCCGGCAGCGAAAAATCGGATCCCGGCTAGCAAAAATGGTGGTACCTCGCGGACACCGACGCGAATCGCGAGGAATGTAGAACCCCAAACCAGATAAATGATGGCGAAGGCCAGCAGAATTTGCGATCGGTGTGGGCGGCGCATGTCTTGCATATTTGCATCCTGGTCGGTTCGTATGCGCGCAGAGGCGCGCAAGTAGTTAGATTAATCGCGATCTGGCGCGGAGGGCTTTCACAGATGAAAAATTCTAATGGCAAGAATCGGCCGCACCGTGCCAGCTTTCTTGAAAGCCGCGACACGTCACAGCAAGAGCCGGCGTCGCACAAAAGCTACAGTTTAGAATGCCCAGCGCAGCAGTGCGGCACCCACCGTGAAACCTGCGCCCACCGAGGCCATCAAGACGAGACTTCCCTTCTTCAGTTTGCCCGCCTCGATGGCGGTGTTCATGGCCAACGGAATCGTGCCAGCGGTGGTGTTACCGTAGCGGTCGATATTTACGATAACGCTTTCCGGACGCAATCCGAGACGCTCGGCGGTGGCATTGATGATGCGCAGATTCGCTTGATGAGGGATGAAGGCATCGATATCCGAACCTTTCAACCCATTACGCTCCAGCAATTTCGAGCACGCTTCGGTCTGTTTGCGCACGGCGAACTTGAACACCTGCTGGCCATCCTGATGAACATAGTGCATTTTCTTGTCGACGGTATCGCGGGATGAGGGATTCAGGCTGCCACCCCCAGGCATATAAAGATAGCAACCGCCCGAGCCGTCCACCTCGTGGATAAAATCGATCAGGCCGACGGAATCGTCCTCAGCCGCCTCGAGAATCACCGCACCCGCGCCGTCGCCAAAGATCACGCAGGTAGCGCGGTCGGTGTAATCGATGATCGAGGACATGACATCGGCGCCGATCACCAGGATCCGCTTGTGCGCGCCGGTGGCGATGAATTGCGCGCCGGTTTGCACAGCGTAGATAAAGCCGGAACAGGCTCCAGAGAGATCGAAGCCCCAGACACCCGAAGCACCCAGCTTGTGCTGAACGAGACAGGCAGTGGCGGGAAAAAGCATATCAGGAGTAACCGTGGCGACGATGATAGCGTCGACGTCCGATGGAGACAGGCCACGTTGGGCGAGGGCCTTTTTAGCGGCCTCGACGGCGAGGTCGCTGGTGGCGACCCCTCTTGCAACGATGTGGCGTTCGCGAATGCCAACGCGGGCAAGAATCCATTCGTCGGTAGTGTTGACCATCTGTTCGAGGTCGGCGTTGGTAAGAATGCGAGGCGGCACGTAAGTGCCCAGAGCGCTGATCTTAACTCTGGCACGATTCGGTGTGGTCAATGAGATCTCCTGAGTACGAGATCAGTATTTTGAACGATAGGAGACGGAATGTCTAACGCAGGCAGATGACGTGCTTGATCCCGGACTCTCTCGAAGATCGACCTCAACCCTATTCTGCTTACTTAGAAGGTAGCAGCGCGGTTTGGGCTGTTGGCGCAGCTTAGGTTATGACAGCTCGATGGTCACGCGGCCTGGCGTTCCTTTTCATGCTGCATCCACTCGCGGATAAAATTCGGGCAAGCGACGACGCCGAAATGTCGCCCTTCACCGTCTGCAAGATACATGAGAGCGGCATGATCCAACTCGTGAAGATTAGCCAAATCGAGCAGAGGCCACAAGGCGCAATCGATTGCGGAAGAAACCAATTGATCGAGGTAGGCGAGATGACCTTGCGAGAGCGAGCCTGCGACGCGAATGGTTACGCTTGGGGAGACGACTTTTGAGGGAAGACTGCGCATATTTTTATCTCGACCCCTGTCAGTATGATTGTTCGTTCTACCTAATTGAGATGAGCTGACGGGGCATTTCTTGCGAAAAGACTTGTAAAGGACGTGTAAAGGTTGGTTCCGACGGAAGCGTGCGGAAGGATAGAACGGCGCTCCTGATCCGAAATGAGCGCGACTGGAAACTCAAAACTAAGCCAGGCACCGGGGGCCCACTGCACACGCAAGAGCCCGTTACCGTTGCTTCCTTCCGGACCTGGCGGGGTTGGCGAGAGTACGTCGCGTGAGACCGATGCCTGACTTGAATCATTCTAGCAAACTCAGACTCGGTTTCTTCGTGCCAGGACCTCTCGCGCGGTATCTCGTGAACAAAAGACAAGTGACTTTCGGTGCAAGAAAAACCAAGCAAAGCCTTCCCTTCTTGATAGAGTTTGTCGAACAATAGAGGTTCTATTCGTCGGCCTTGATTTACACAATCTGAGGACCGGGCGCGGATAACATTCCGCATCGATTTGCCACCGTTGATGATGCCACTTTCTGAACAATCCGGAGTGATTCCCCTTCCGCAGGCCATCAACAAATACTTCGAACTGTCCTTATACCTGCTTGTGTTGATGGGATTTGGAACGCTTGCTAGCACTGGCGGACTGGATCTGCCCACGATCCTGCTGGTAGGAGCGGCGCTGGCGGTCCGCGGCTATCTGTTGGCAGAACGACGGCGTGTGGTGATTTCGGAGCGGTGGACCACGCCACTGACCATTCTGTACTTTGTTTTCTACGCTGCGGATTATTTCCTGCTGTCGCGTACATTTCTGGCCGCTACGGTGCACCTGGTCATGTTCGCTGTAGTAGTGCGCACGTTTTCGCTGCGGCGCGATCGCGACTACACGACGCTGGCGATCCTCGCGTTCCTGATGGTGCTGGCTTCCGCAGTGCTCACCGTGGACAGCGTTTTTCTGCTCTTCTTCGCCGGATTCATCCTGATGGCGGTGGCCACTTTCGTCCTTATGGAGATGCGCCGATCGGGGCGAGCCGCAAAATTTCAAGCGCGCCACTCCCGCGACGCTCATGAGCACCGGCACTTGGCTTTCTCACTGGCGCAGGTGACGCCCGGGTTGGTGTTGATGATATTTGTGGGTGCGGCGGCAGTATTTTTTCTGCTTCCGCGCATGTCGACGGGCTACATGGGCGGCTACTCCTTCGGCACCGATCTTTCGACCGGCTTTAGCGATCGGGTTCAACTGGGCCAGATCGGACAGATTCAACAATCGAACGCGGTGGTGATGCACATCCAGATTAACGGAGACAAGAGCGGACAATATGCGCTGCACTGGCGCGGCGTTGCCCTAGCGAAATTCAACGGCAAGGACTGGTCGAACCCGCACCAGAAGTTCGAATTGACCCGAGAGGCCGACGGGGCATTTTCCGTGCCGATGGTCAGCCAGGGGGTGCTTCCGGCCGACGGGGCCGCGCGTCAGGCTGCGCCGGGAACAACTCCCCACCTCATTCATTACCGTGTTCTTCTCGAGCCCATTGGTACGAATGTGTTTTTTCTTGCGCCCTGGGGGCGCCGCGTTATGGGCGCTTATCACGCGCTGCAAGTTGACGCGGGGGGAGCCGTTTACGATCTGGACAGTCAACACGCGGTCTCCGTGTATGAGGCGGATTCGGATATCGCGCGGGCGTCGGCGGTTCAGCTGCGCTCGGCAGGAAACGTGCTGCCGCAATTTGCGGCGGCCTACCTGCAGTTGCCGGTGGTCGATCCCCGCATTCCGCAGCTGGCGGCACAGATTTCTGGTTCGGCTTCCAATAACTACGATAAGGCCGTCGCGATAGAAACTTACCTGAAGACGCATTACGGATACACTCTTCAGCTGCTTCGTTCTCCGGTCGCCGATCCGCTGGCGAACTTTCTTTTCGAACGCAAGCAGGGCCATTGTGAATACTTCGCCTCTTCCATGGCGGTCATGCTGCGCACGCTGCACATTCCATCGCGCGTGGTGAACGGCTTCCGCAGCGATGAATTCAACGACCTCACCGGCAACTATGTGGTGCGAGCCAAGAATGCGCATTCCTGGGTAGAGGCTTACTTCCCCGGCTACGGCTGGATCACGTTCGATCCCACGCCGGGAGGCGAGATCGACACTCCGGAAGGTTGGGACCGAGCCATGCTCTATCTGGATGCGGCCGAGTCGTTCTGGCGGGAGTGGGTGATCAGTTACGACTTCTCGCACCAGTACATTCTGGCCAAGGCGACCCTGAGTGGAACCCGCAGTTCGTGGGAAAGAACGAGAATCTGGGTGAGGAAGCGCTATGCAGGCGTGATGGGCTGGGTGCAGCGAAGTCAACGAAGAGCAGAGCAAGCGCCGGAGCGGTGGTTAAGCGTATGCTTCACAGCCGGGGTGCTCCTGTTGTTGCTGGGCAACGCGGCGCGGATTGCCAAATTCATCCGCATGGGACAGCTGCAGGCACATCCCGAACGGTCGCCGCATCAGGCGGCCGCTATGTGGTACGAACGCATGGCTCGCTTTCTGGCGCGGCGGGGGGTGAGAAAATCGTCCACTCAAACCGCACAAGAATTTGTTCGCGTGATCAAAGATGAACAATTGCGGACACGCGTGAGCCGTTTCACGAATGCATACGAATCCGCCAGGTTCGGGAACTCTTCAGAGGACGCACAGCGACTGTCGGAGTTGTATGAAGAAGTGGAGTTGGCAACGAAGAAGTGACGCTAGGCGCAGCTAACAGCTTAAGGCATTTGCATCGTCCCCTCTCGAATGGCTACTGCGAAAGTCGACGCTAGAAATGCCAGATCACGCCGCCACCTAGAAAATAATTATGCTGGCGGGTCTTGCCCGTGTCGGCTAGAGGCAAATCAGGGGTGCCGGACCAGAAATCACGCACCTCGCCGCGAAAACCGAAGCGGCTGAAACGCTTGGTAAAGGGATTTACATCCAATCCCAATCCACCTTGAATCACCCCTGAGGTCGATGAGCCTCCGGGATTGGTACCGTAATAATTGAGATTCTTGCTCTCGCTGAAGTAGCCGAAACCTCCACCGAAGCTCACCCAGGGCGACACCGCAGTCGAAGGAAACAGATTCAAGCGAACCGCGGGCGTGACAAAGATCTGTTTGTAACCGGAGGGAACCACGTCGCTGCCCGAGCCGAGATCTTCATCCAGATTGAAGACGGCCGGCACCTCTCCTGAAACGGAGAAGATTGGTGTAGCGAAGAGCCGCCGCGAATAGTCGACCTCAAAGGTGAGGCCATGGCCGGAGCGCACGAACGGGTTGGGATAAGTAGCGCCTTTAATGCCTTGATCACTGATGAAGATCCGGCCAATCATGCCGGTCAACTCATTTTTCTCGTCCTGGGCCGCAGCGGAGCGCACCAAAATACACATCCCCACGATCAGGATTGCGGTTACGGCCAGTTTCCCAGACATTTCCCCTCCAGGACGCGGGATGGCTGCCTTGTTTCGGTAAGAGTTAGCCTAGCATGAAGCGCGGAGATTTGAATCCTCCGCCTGCTGCCTTCCGTGGTACTTCCGTGTTCGCTGATTTCTCACCCATCAATTTTCGCCTCGCGCATCTGCCTTACCGCTGTCTCGGAACTGACCGGCGAGTAATACACTTCCTTGAAGGTATAAGAGCGGGCCTTAGTAGCAAGCACAGGCATGATCTCAATATGCCAGTGATAGTCGTCGTCGATCGTCTTCCAATATCCCAGAGTCTTTGAAGGATGCAAGCTGTTGGGCGAGGTGTGGAGCACAAGGTGAAAATCTTCCGTAAAGGTGCGCACCCGCTGCAACGTTCGGCGCAGCAGCGCCGCAAGGTTCACACGCAGTCCTGGCTTGGACAATCCCGTGCGCTCAAACGACGCCTCGTGATTGCGTGGCAGAATCCAGCTTTCGTAAGGCACCCGCGGAGCGAATGGTCCGATGGCAACATAGTCGCCGCGCGCCTCAATCACGCGAGCCGCCTGACGCTCCTCCTGCGCGAGAATGTCGCAGAACACGCAGCGTTCTTTGCCGACGTAGTACTCGCGGCCTGCCCGCAGTTCGTAAAGCACGCGTCTCGGCACGAACGTGGTGGCCGTGATCTGCGACGTAGGATGGCTGAATTCCTGCCCCGCATTGGAACCGTAGTCTTTAAAGAAGCTGACGTACTTGATGCGCGGGTCGCGCTTCAGGTCCATGATGCGTTCGGCAGCCAAGCGCAGGAATTGCCCGATCTCGTCGTCGCTGGCGTTCCACAGGTGCCGGTCATGTCTGGGATTCTCAACCAGAACTTCATGAGCACCAACTGAACTCATTCGGTCATAAATGCCATCCCCGCGCCGGCTCGGTTCACCCTCGATGTGGTAGAGCGGAGTGGGATGGACCATCGAACGCGCCGACCACGCGCCCGCACTGGGGACGGCGGAGATTACCTGCGTGGCATTAGGAGCATCCGCACAAAAGCGGCAGGCACTTTCAGGACGCGAGCTATGCTCGACCGGGTTATCTCCGGTGATAACCCAGGAACGAGTGATGGGATCCTTGCGCAGTTCCATGCATCAGCTAAACACCGGGGCAGAAGCTGAGTCAACTACGATTTCGATATGAGGGGGTGCGTGGGCGCACAAAGGGTCGAATTCACCTTTGTTATAATCCGCGCCAAGCCCGCTAAGACCGAAAGAATGACCGAGCCGTCCACCCCGCTGATGCGGCAATATGCCGCCGTCAAGAAAGAACATCCCACCGCCCTATTATTTTTCCGCCTGGGCGACTTCTACGAGCTTTTCTTTGACGATGCAATCGTGGCGGCGAAGGAGCTGCAGATTACTCTGACCTCGCGCAACAAAGAGAAAGGCATCGCCGTCCCCATGTGCGGAGTTCCTCACCACGCGGCGGAAAGCTACATCGGCAAGCTCATCCGCAAAGGCTTCAAGGTAGCGATCTGTGAGCAAATGGAAGATCCAGGGCTGGCCAGGAAGCAAATCGGCACCAAACTGGTGCGGCGCGAAGTGACACGAGTTGTTACGCCGGGAACGGTCGCGGACTCTCTGCTGGAAGCGGAAGAAAATAATTTCCTTGCTGCCCTAGCTCAGGCTGGCGACCGCGTAGGCTTCGCCGCGCTCGATCTTTCCACCGGAGAGTTCCGGGCGACAGAGTTCTCGGGAGAAGAGGCGCTTCGCCGCGTCCAGGAAGAACTAGAGCAACTCCGGCCAAAGGAACTCTTGTATGGGTCGGTGGCTCCACTGTTTGACGCCAATAGCGCAAGCGGTCACCCCCAGCCACGTGCATCGGGCGCGACTTGTACCGAAACTCCCCTCGACGACTGGATTTTCGCGCCCGACCATGCCATACCCCTGCTGGAGAATCATTTCGGCGTTCTATCTCTGGAAGGATTCGGTCTTGCCGGGCGTACGGCTGCGGCTGCCGCGGCCGGGGCCATTCTTTACTACGTGCAATCTACCCAGCGCGGATCCCTCACTCACGTCGATCGCATCGGCTGGTACGAGCGCCAGAACTGCCTCGTGCTGGACGCAGTCACCGTACGCAATCTGGAGCTGATCGAGCCGCTTTTTGCCGGGACCGATACGGGCGTGACGCTATTTCGCTCCATCGACGCCACGGTCACTCCCATGGGCAAGCGCCTGCTGCGGGCGTGGATACTCCGTCCATCGCTCGATTTGTCGGAGATCAATGCGCGCCTGGATGCCGTAGAAGCTGGCATGAAGGAAATCATTGCCCGCGAGGAGTTGCGCCGCGCACTCGATGGAGTCCTCGACCTGGAGCGACTTCTCAGCCGAGTCACGCTCGAGACCGCCAACCCGCGGGACGTATTGGCTCTGGCTGCATCGCTGGCAAGAATTCCGGCGATTAAGTCGGCGTTATCAAAACTAACGGCGGAACGGCTAGAAACTCTCCACGGTTCGCTCGACGAACTTTGCGACCTTCGCGTCCGCATTGAAAAAACAATCGTCGCCGAGCCGCCGTTGAGCTTTGCCGACGGCGGCGTTATCGCTGCGGGGGTAGATCGACATCTCGACGAACTCCGTGAACTCTCGCGCAACAGCAAGCAAGTGCTGGCGCAAATCGAGCAGCGTGAGCGGGGCCGCACCGGGATTAGCTCTCTCAAGGTCAAGTTCAACTCCATCTTCGGTTACTACATCGAAGTTTCGAAGCCGAATCTGCACCTGGTGCCGCAAGATTATGAACGCAAACAGACACTGGTCGGCGCGGAGCGCTTCACCACTCCCGAACTGAAAGAGTACGAGGCGAAGATCCTTGACGCGCAGGAAAAGATCGTCGAGATCGAGCGGCGGCTGTTTACGGAGTTGCGCGTCGCAATCGCTGCTGAGGCCAAGCCTATTCGCCAGACGGCGCTGGCTTTGGCCGAAGTGGATGTGCTGGTTTCGATGGCCCACATTTCGACGCTACGAAACTACTGCCGGCCTCACGTAACCGCATCGACGGACGGAGAGGCAGGCGATCTGGAAATTGTCGAGGGCCGCCATCCCGTGATCGAACAGCAAGAGTTGGCCGGAGGCAGCGAGCGCTTCGTCCCGAACGATCTTTATCTGAATGGGTCAACACACACAATTCTGTTGTTGACCGGACCAAACATGGGCGGCAAGTCCACCTACTTGCGGCAGACCGCGCTCGTCGTAATCTTGGCACAAATAGGCTCGTTCGTACCTGCGCGCTCGGCTCGTCTGAGCGTGGTGGATCGGGTCTTCACCCGGATTGGCGCCAGCGATAATCTGGCGCGTGGCCGCTCCACGTTCATGGTCGAGATGACCGAAACTGCGGCCATCCTGCATACGGCAACGGAGCGATCGCTGATCCTTCTCGATGAAGTTGGACGCGGCACTTCAACCTACGATGGACTGGCCATCGCCTGGGCCGCCATCGAATATCTACACACGCGCGTGCGCGCCAAAACTCTGTTCGCCACACACTATTTCGAGCTGACAGAGTTAGCCCAACAACTCGCCGGAGTGAAAAACTATCACGTCTCAGTAAAGGAAACGGGTGGCGGCGTCGTCTTCCTGCGCAAAGTTGAACCGGGGGCGGCCGACCGCAGCTACGGCATCGAAGTCGCCAAGCTGGCGGGCTTGCCAAATGAAGTAATCACGCGCGCCCGCGAGGTGCTGACCGAACACGAGTCGGCGGAGCGCGAACTAACCGGGCATCTCTCGCCAGGAGCTTCTCCTCCGCCGACACAGCTGACCATTTTTACGCCGCTCTCGCAACCGGTTCTTGAGAAGTTGCGCGCGGTAGACTTAAACCGGCTCACGCCGCTGGAGGCGTTGAATTTGCTCGCGGAGCTGAAGAAAGAAATCTGAGATGACCATCAGATCCGAGAGATCGGGATTGAAGAATGATCCGGGTCAACTTTTGATTATAGGATTCGAGGGCACAGAGATGTCGCCGCGCCTCGGTTCCCTGCTCACGCGGTTGCAGCCGGCGGGAGTGATCCTGTTCGCGCGCAATATCAAGAGTCCCGAGCAGACCCGGCAACTCCTGCGCGATTGCCAGAAATGCATCTCCACGCCTCTGTTTACCTGCGTCGACCTCGAAGGCGGCAGCGTCGACCGGTTTCGCGAAGTACTCGGCCCAGCGCCGTCCGCCGCGGATGTATTCGCCGCTGGCGATCGCAATCTTTTCCGCAAGCATGGCCAAGTAATCGGAGAAAACTGCCGCGCGCTCGGATTCAATGTCGACTTCGCTCCCGTGCTGGACCTGGCTTTCGAAGCATCGCGCAGCGTGATGAGTTCGCGCTCAGTCTCAGCAAACCCGCGCGAGAGTACCGCTTACGCTCGCGAGTTTCTCGCCGGACTTCGCGCGGCTGGTGTGCTGGGATGCGGCAAACATTTCCCCGGCCTCGGCGAAGGCAAGCTCGACAGCCATCACAAGCTCCCGGTAATTCAAAAGCCCCTAACCAGGCTCTGGTCCGAAGATCTGCTGCCTTACCGCATGCTCCGCAAGCAGCTTCCGATGGTCATGGTGTCGCACGCAGCCTATCCAGCGGTGACCCACGATAAAACCCCAGCTTCGCTTTCGGACAAGTGGATCACTGGTATCCTACGCAACCGTATTGGCTATAACAATCTGATCGTGTCGGACGATCTGGAAATGGGTGCGGTCTTGTCGACATCTCCCGTCGGCACGGCTGCCGTCGAGCACATTCGTGCCGGAGGAAATTTGTGTCTGATCTGTCACCGGGAAGATTACGTCACGCAAGCGTACGACGCACTGGTTAAAACGGCCGAGCATGACTCGCAGTTCGCCAAGCGTGTGGCCGAGTCAGCGCGACGAGTTCTGGCGTTCAAACGGAAGTCCGCGAGAATATTGCGCACCGCAAAAGGTCCCTCAGGGGCAGCACTCGAGAAGCTTTCTCGAAAGCTGTGGGAATTTAGCGAGCAAGTGCGGCTGCAAAGTCTCATCAGGGCTGAGCGTGGCCGCAAGGAAAATACGCGGCCCAGGGCATGAGGAGCAGAGCCATGGTAGTTGCCGGGGTTATGAGCGGAACCTCCGCGGACGGCATCAATGTGGCTCTGCTTCGCATGGACGCGCATCTCGGCTCACGTCGAGTCGCCGGTTCTCGCGCGAGTTTCCAATTGCTGGGCCATGCGGAATATTCCTACTCAAAGAAGGTTCGAATGGCCGTTCTGGCCGCAATGAATGCACCGCGGGCGAGCGTGGCCGATCTCTCTCGCCTGAATTTCGTTCTCGGCGAACTGTATGCCGACGCGGTGCTGGCCACCGAACACCAATTCGGCGTGAAGGCAGACCTGATCGGCTGCCACGGGCAAACGCTCTATCACCAAGGTGAGCCGCTACGTTTCCTGGGACGCAAGATCGCGGCGACTTGGCAGACCGGTGAAGCCGCAATCGTTGCCGCACGCGTGGGCACCCCCGTCGTTTCAGATTTTCGTTCGTCTGATCTGGCGGCTGGAGGCAAAGGTGCGCCGCTCGTTCCCTTCCTCGATTACGCTCTGTTTCGCGACACGCGCATTGGAAGGATCGTGCAGAATGTCGGCGGCATTGCCAACCTTACCGCGATCCCCGCGGGGATAGCCCTCGATGAAGTAGTCGCGTTCGATACCGGCCCGGGCAACATGGTGATCGATGCCGTCACCGAGAAACTCTTTGGCCACCCGTTCGATCGTGGGGGAAGGATCGCAGCCTCCGGAAAAGTTCTCCCTCGAGTCCTGCGCGAAATGCTTCGCCAGGATTTTTTTCGCAGAACTCCTCCCAAGACCGCGGGCCGGGAGGAATTTGGGCGCACGTTTGTTCACGACTTTTTGCGGCGCTGTGGGCGCGCCCGCAGGCAAGATGTAGTGGCCACGGCAACCGCGCTAACCGCCTCGTCGATTGCCGATGCGGTGCGGCGGTATGCGGCGCAGAAATCGCTTGCGCGACGAAAGCCTGCCTTCCAAGAAATGATCCTTTCCGGAGGCGGAGCCAAGAACTCAACACTCGTCGATATGTTGACCAACGAAATTGAGCCCCTCGGATTGCGCCTGCGATTTTCCGATGAATTCGGCCTGCCTTCGGCGGCGAAGGAAGCCGTAGCCTTCGCCGTCCTGGCCTATGAAAGCTGGCTGCGGCGTCCGTCCAACGTGCCTTCTGCAACGGGTGCGAAACGAGGCGCGGTTCTTGGAAAAATTTCGTATCCTTAAAATCGGCCGAATATGACGACCTATATCTCGATGTTGCGAGGCATCAATCTCGGCCCGCACAATCGCATCAAGATGGAATTCCTAAGGACATCCTTGGCGACAATCGGCTTGGATCAGATCAGGACGTACGTCCAGAGTGGAAACGCGGTATTTTCCTGTGCTGACGTGCCTACGGCAAAGCTCTCAGAGAAGATTGAGCGACAAATACTCAAAGACTTTGGATTGACTGTTTCCGTCATCTCACTGACTGCCGACGAAATGAAGAGCACTATTCAAAAGAATCCGTTTGTGAAGCAGAGCGGCATCGATTGTTCCAAGATGCATGTGACTTTTCTGGCCGAGAATCCGGCGCCATCCGCGATCAAGAAACTGGAAGCGCTGGTCGCAGGGGCTGACCAGTTCCGCTACTCGGCCAGAGCGGTTTATCTCTATTGCCCAGGCGGCTACGGTGAGACGAAGCTCTCGAACAACGCCTTCGAAAAATTGCTCTTGGTGCGTGCCACCACTCGCAATTGGAAGTCTGTGAACAACCTCTATCAGATGGCAGCGGACATCGACTGATGCGCACCCCGCTCCAGGAACCAAGACTCAACGCATTCGCGCTTCTCGCCGCGATTGCCGTTGTCTTGCCCCTCTTCTCGTGTTCGCACAAGCCCGATCCCAACACGCTGGTGATGCTGATCGAGTCCAGCCCGACCAATCTGGATCCACGCGTAGGAATCGATGCACAGTCGGAACGCATCGACAGCCTGATTTTCGATTACTTGCTGTCGCGCGGCGACAACCTCGATGTCGCGCCCGGACTGGCCGAGCGCTGGGAAATTCCTGACCCAGTCACCTACATCTTTCATCTCCATCACGGCGTGAAATTTCATGACGGACGTCCCCTCACGTCGCGCGACGTGAAGTGGACCTTCGATTCCCTGCTTACGGGGAAGATCCGCAGCCCAAGGGCAGCGGCCTACCGCTTTGTCGATCACATCGACGGTCCGGATGAGTTCACCGTGATCTTTCACATGAAGGAACCCGACACGCCGTTACTTTGGAATCTCTCGAATGGCGCGGTCGGCATCGTGCCCTTTGGAAGTGGGGACGAACTAACGCGATATCCGATCGGCTCCGGGCCGTTCAAATTCGTCAGCGCTGAGGTCGACAAGGAAGTCATTGTCGAGCGCAACGACGATTATTGGAACCAGAAGCCCAAACTGGCGCGCGTGCGCTTTGCCGTGGTCCCCGATGCGACCACACGCGCCCTCGAATTACGCAAAGGCAGCGCCGACGCCACCATCAACGCGCTTACTCCAGACACTGTGGTCACGCTCCAGCGTAATCCGGAACTCGCGGTGGAACGCGCTCCGGGAACTGTGCTCGCTTACATGGGATTCAATCTGCGCGATCCAATCCTGCGCGACCTACGAGTACGCCAGGCGATCGCCTTCGCTCTCGACCGCAAGCCGATGATCGAATATCTTTGGCGCGGGGAGGCGCAACCCGCGCGCAGCATCGTTCCTCCCCAGAGTTGGGCCTACAACGGCAACGTCCCCGTCTATGATTACGATCCCAGCAAAGCAGAACAACTGCTCGATGCGGCAGGATATCCTGCAGTCAACGGCGTACGTTTTCACCTCACCATGAAGACGTCCACCGACGAAAACACTCGCCTGATGGTCGCCGTGATGCAGCAGCAGCTCCGTGAAGTAGGAATCGTTCTCGACATTCGCACTTTCGAATTTGCCACCTTTTTCGCCGACGTGACCCATGGGATTTTCCAGCTCTACTCGCTACGCTGGATCGGCGGCAATGAGGATCCGGACATTTTTGAATATGCATTTCATTCGGCAAAGTTTCCGCCGAACGGCGCCAATCGCGGTTACTATTCCAATCCGAAGGTCGATGCCCTCATCGATCAAGCGCGTCGCGAAGTCGACCAGTCCAAGCGCAAGTCAACCTACGCCGAGCTCCAGCGCATATTGGCCGAGGAGCTGCCCTACATCAATCTCTGGTATCTGGACAATGTTCTGGTCCACAACAAGCGCGTCCGCAATCTGCGACTGAATCCCGCGGGAAACTACGACTTCCTGCGCACCGCAGAGTTGGCAACCAACAAGAATCAGTAAATCATCGAGACGAGCATCGCTCTAATAACGAACTAGGGGCTTGCTCTCAATAAAGCCATCCATAACGCGTGTTACCATCGAACTTCATCCCCCATGCGAATTCTCTTCATCGGCGACATTTTCGGACGTCCGGGCCGCACCATCGTCAAGGACCGGCTGCCTGGCATTGTCCGCGATCAGGCCATCGACTTGATCATTGCCAATGGCGAGAACTCCGCTGCGGGTTTTGGCATCACGCCCGCGCTCGCCGAAGAACTGTTTGAGCTGAATATCGACGTCATCACCACCGGCAACCACGTCTGGGACAAGCGGGAAATCATTGACTATTTTCAGATGGTCGAAGGCAACGGCAACGCTCCGGCACGGCGGGTTCTGCGTCCGGCGAACTATCCCGCGGACATGCCGGGTTGGGGCTTATACCAGGGACAAAAGGATAGAATTCCTTATGCGGTGATCAACCTGCAGGGCCGAGTCTTTATGGCTTCGAACGACGATCCCTTTCGCATTGCCGACCAGCTCTTGAAAAGCATTGACGCCAAAATCATTTTGGTCGACTTCCACGCCGAAGCGACCTCGGAAAAAATTTCCATAGGCTGGTATCTCGATGGCCGCGTAACCGCCGTAGTCGGCACGCATACGCACGTTCCTACAGCGGACGAACGAGTTCTGCCCCAGGGCACGGCCTACGTCACCGACGTCGGAATGACCGGCCCCTATGACGGTGTGATTGGGGTCAAGAAGGAACTGGTCGTCAACAAGTTCCTTAACGGCATGCCAGTGCGTTTCGAACCAGCTACCGGCGACGTCCGCCTGTGTGCGGTTGTGATCGATTGCGATGAAAAGACGGGCAAAGCTCGGGACATCGAGCGCTTGATGCTGAGTTGACTATTGGTGCCGCAAGAAATGCCTGCCCGACCGTTCTGAGTTCGCTATTTGCTCGATCGTGAGCCCGGCTCCAACCGGAGGTACCCGGCACTACTGAGCTATCGGCGAGAACCGTCCGGTCAGGGTAAAATCATTCCGAATGCGTTGCGCGCCATCCATTCTGCCGGTTTGCGTTCTCGTTGTGCTCATCGGCATTCCTATGTTTGCCACGGACGATCTTCCGCTAAATCCTCCCTCCATCTCCTGCGGCAACGGTGTGCCAGGCGGGATTAACTGTGTACCTTCCAAAACCGATCTCAAGGAGGCCCGCAACGCTTACGCCCGCGGATTGAAACTGGAGGAACACAAGCGATTTGAAGAAGCCTTCGGCGAATTCGACAAAGCATCGCGGCTGGTTCCGCGGGACCAACATTTCCTTTCGGCACGCGAAGTGGCGAAGTCCCAGTTGGTGTTCCAGCACACGGCGCGCGGCGAAGCGTACCTGGCCGATGCGCAGCGCGAGCCGGCGGCAGCAGAGTTTCGTTCCGCTCTGGAGATCGACCCGGATAACGCCTACACCGAGCAGCGACTCGCGCGAAGCTCTGCGCGACGTGAGTGCGCCCGCCCCTCGCAACCTTCCATCGCTACTCACCGAATCCACCGAACTCCACTTAGATCCAAAACTTCAAAGAGCTACATTCCATTATCGCGGCGATGTACGCGGACTTTTCGCCGAACTTGCATCCGCTTATGGGGTCAACGCTGAATTTGACGATTCGGTACAGAGCCGATCGGTTCGTTTTTTTGTGGACGATGTCGATTTCTTCACCGCCCTGAACCTCGCCTGCCGGGTCAGCAAGACCATGTGGACTGCTCTGGACGCACACCAATTCCTGGTGGCCGCAGATACTGCTGAAAACCACAAGCAATTTGACCGCATGTCCCTCGCGACTTTTAGCCTGCCCGGAACCGCCACGGCGCAAGAGGCAACGGAAATGGTCACAGCGCTTCGCAATATCTGCGAGTTTCAGAAAATCAGTTCCGGGCAACTCGGAACCATCGAAGTGCGTGCGCCTCAGTCGACTCTGGCTGCGTGCACCAAGCTTCTGCAGCAATTGACGAATGATCCTCCACAGGTCTCACTCAATGTCGAGATCTACGAAATCGACCACAACTTTACACGAGAAATCGGTCTGCACATCCCCGACACTTTTAATATGTACAACATTCCGGTGGCCGCGCTGGCGGGTTTGGGCGGACAGAGCATCCAGTCGCTCGTTAATCAGTTAATTTCCTCCGGAGGCATCAACCAGGCAGGCAGCACTGCGCTCTCCGGTCTCTTGGCCCAATTACAGGGCCAATTCAGCTCCATATTCAGCCAGCCACTGGCCACTTTCGGCGGTGGTCTCACCTTCTCGGGGGTGAGCCTGGATCACTTTACCGCGGCGCTTTCCCTCAACGAATCGTGGGCTCGCAGCGTAAGCCGTGCCACTCTTCGCGCCGGTCAGGGCAAAGAAGCCACTCTCCATATCGGAGAACGCTATCCCATCCTGAACGCTACCTACGCGCCCATCTACAATTCGCCGCAGATTTCCCAGGTGTTGGGGAATCAGAGCTACGTTCCTCCGTTCCCATCGGTTAGTTACGAAGATCTGGGATTAAATCTCAAGACCACCACGGTGATTCACGGCGACGGAGAAGTGAGCTTGAAGCTTGAGCTGCAGATGCGCTCGCTGACCGGAAGCAGTTCAAACGGAGTTCCGGTAATTTCCAACCAGGAATACCAGGGCGGCATCCGCCTTCGGGACGGAGAGCCCGCAGTGGTTGCCGGCGAAATCACGACCAACGATCAGTATTCGATGAGCGGAATTCCCGGACTTCAGTCCCTTCCTGGTCTAAGTCAAGCTCTGGCCGACAATACAAAGATGAAGGAAGACGACGAACTGCTCATCATCATCACGCCGCATGTCGTCGCCAATCATAGCCGGAAGACGGATGAGATCTGGGTCTCCGAGAAATAGCAACTCTGCCGACGTCCGAATCCTGAATTACCTCACTTACTTTGCTGCAAAATCCACTAAAGCCTTCAAAGCGTCCGCCGGAACCTGACTTACATTTCCAATGCTGCGCCCGTTGATATACAGGGTAGGCGTTCCGCTCACACCCACGGACTTGCCCAGAGCAATTGAGGCCTCCACGCGAGCTTTCGTCGCCGGGGTTTTGGCGCAGCTTGCGGTATCCGCACCCTTCACCCCCGAGGCATCGGCTAGCGCCGTCAACTTTTCGTCGGCATTCTCTGCCGTTATGTCGGCCTGAGCATCATATGTTTTCGCAATGAACTTCCAGAAAGCCTCATTGGAGGCTTGGCCGACACACTCCGCGTAATCCGCGCCCTTGGCCGCCCAATTGTGCATTTCGAGAGGAAAGTTCTGAAAAACAAAACGCGCACCCGGTTCGGCCGCGACGAGTCCCTCGATCTCCGGTTGTGCCGCCTTGCAAGCCGGACATTGCAGATCCCCGAATTCTACAATCGTAACCGGCGCGTCTTTCGGTCCACGTGCGGGGCCAGTGACGCCTTTCTCCAGAATTTTTCTCACGGGAGCAAAAGGCTTGGCGCCAAAGGGAATAATGTCACCCACCACGGCGTGCTCGCCGTCCGCCGTAACGTAAAACCGGCTTAGTTGCTGGCCCTGGGGAGTGGCCAGCACAACGTCAACCTGGGCCAGGCCAGGCACAGGCGCCGGCTTGATGGCGGAAATTTTCCAACTCATTTGCGGCTCATATCCAAAGGTCTGCTGCATGAAGGAATCCACCGTGGCTTCCGAGGGAAGATTGACCGGAGGCGCCGACGCAGGCTTGTCCGCCGCCTTTCCCACTTTCCCGGCGGTCGCGGATTGCGCGGCAGCCAGGCCGCAAATTAGTAGAAGCAAAAGAATTGACTTGAGAAAAGACCGCATGGTTTCCTTTCAATTTTAAGAATCAAAGACTGTATAGCAAGCAGGCCGCAGTGAAGAAGTCGACAGAGATTCAAACCTCGCTTTTCGCAGCGATGGGAAAACGGCGCCCGTATCCAAAAGCCTTGGAGGAAATCTTAATACCCTGCGCTGCTTGCTGGCGCTTATATTCCGCTCGGTCCACCATGCGCACGACGCGTCTCACCACCTCAACATCAAAGCCATGATCCGCGGCGATCTGTTCGGCGGAGTGCGCTTCTTCCACATAATCCTCGAGGACGGCATCGAGAATCTCATAAGGCGGCAGCGAGTCGCTGTCTTTCTGGTCGGGCCGCAATTCGGCGGAAGGCGGCTTCTCCAAAGTAGCCTGCGGAATCACCGGCCGCCGCGAATTTACGTAACGACTCAGCCGGTAAACCAGCGTCTTCGGCACATCGGAAATAACCGCCAGACCACCCACCATATCCCCGTAAAGTGTACAGTAGCCCACCCCCAGTTCGCTCTTGTTGCCAGTGGAGAGCACGATCGCGCCAAACTTGTTCGATAGCGCCATAAGCAAAGTGCCACGCGCACGGGACTGAATATTTTCCTCAGTCGTATCTTCTTTGCGGCCTGCAAACACTTCCTTCAACGCTTCCCGGTACGCTTCAAACACGCGATCAATCGAGAGCAATTCGAAGCGGATGCCAAGACTCTGAGCCAGGGAGCGTGCGTCGTCAATGGAACCTGGGGAAGAATATGGGCCGGGCATGCCCACGCCGATCACATTCTCCGCTCCAACCGCGTCAGTTGCGATGACTGCGGTCAACGCCGAATCGATGCCGCCGCTGAGGCCGATGATCGCTCGCCGGAATCCGCACTTGTGCATATAGTCGCGCGTTCCCAGGACCAAAGCCTTGTAGACGCTCGCTTCCTCGCCCGCGATCTGTTCGTGGAGATCGCCGGTAAGGCTCTCTGAGTCGAAGCAAATTAGATCTTCCTCGAAGGACTTGGCCTGTGCGATGATCATTCCTTGCGCATTGAGAACGATGCTCGATCCGTCAAAGATCAGGCTGTCATTTCCACCCACCTGATTGACCATCGCGACCGGGACCTTATGGTGGCATGCGATAGCTGCCAGCATGTCGCGCCGCACTTCCCGTTTGCCGATCCAGAAGGGCGAAGCGGAAATATTCAATACGATGTTGCCGCCCGCTCGTACCAGCGTGTCGATAGGATCGACCGTGTAGAGCCGCTTTGGCCAGAAAAGCTTATCGTTCCAGGCGTCCTCGCAAATGGTAAGCGCCACGCGCTTTTCGCAGAGAGAGAACAGGCTCTGGCTCTTCGCCGGAGCGAAATTGCGCATCTCATCGAAGACGTCGTAGGTGGGCAATAACATCTTCGACTGCAGAAAGGCGATCTTGCCGTCTTGCAAGAGCGCAGCCGAGTTCATGACGGACTTCCCCGTTTCCGACTCCGCGGGCGTAACCAGCCCGCAAATCACGCCAATGCCGCGTGTTTCGTGCGCGATTTTCTCGGCGGTCTCGCGATTGCGGGCAACAAACGATGCGCGCTCCACCAGATCGCGGGGCGGATAGCCGCAGACTGATAACTCGGGAAACAAAATGAGGCCAGCGCCGCCGGCACGCGCGCGCCGGGAAAACTCAATGATCTTGGTGGCGTTGCCGGAGAAATCTCCAACGGTGGGGTTAATTTGGCCGAGCGCAATCTTCACCCTTTCAGTGTAAAGCCCGGGTAGTCGGAGGCCAAGAGGCCATCCAGGCAGGTTGTCATCAAGTATGGATCAGACGGGGAGGCGTTTTAACCGAATCGCTTTGTCGACGCTTCGGCTTACACTACGACGGCCTGACATTGCTGCTAACCGCGGCCGCCTTTGCCAACATCGGACTGTCCGGCTGCTCTGCGGAAGTCTGTTTCAAACACAGATTCACCACTTCCGTCATGCTCGCGCTTGCCTGCTTCTTCGCCGCTTGCCAACTTTCGAGTTTGGCCTTCTCCCGCGCCACGCCCTCTTCGTTACGGGCAACGCGCGCCATGTATTGAGCTTTCACTCGCTCCAACTCCGCCTGAATCTGGATGTTCTCTTCCGCCTTGCGCGCCCACTCCGCCTCTGCCTGCTTCCGCTGTTCGGTCTCGTAGACATCCAAGGCATTCTGGCGCGCTTTGGCGTCCTGCTGAATCTGGCCGATGGTCACGCCCGCCGCATCAAGAGCCATCATCAGCGCTGCGCGCCTCATCTCTGTGGACAAACCGCGGATGTGCTCGCTGTGCAACATATCGACCACTTTGTTAACGCTATATCCCCCGCGCGGATTCGTGATCCCGGCTGTGGCATATATATCTTCCACGGGTAATAGTTCCAGTGCCGTTGCGCTCGCGACGTCGCTTGCGTTCACATCCGGAGCAGGTTTTGCCCCGGACCAAGATATGTGGGGCCCCACGCCTTCCTTCTGAACGTCGACCTGCAGGTCCCCGCCGCCGACTACCTCGCCGCTTGCCTCGCCACTCACACTGAGGCCATCCTGCTTGTTGCGCCAGGTTGCCAGTTCGAGCCATTTGCGTTTCATAGGTTCCCTCTCTTTCCCGCCTTCCTTCGCCTGCGAAAGCTGTTTTGCTCGGACTTCCGTCCGTCGAAGAACTCTGAACTCTTGCGGCCTCGAGATGCGACGCCGATGGCGGTTTTCCATTTTGTGACCTATCCCGGTTGCAAGGACTTGGCCGGAGTGAGCAACGAGTACGACAGGCTCTCTCCGCGTGTGCGCTACAGCCACTGGAATCTTGTGTGGCTTGTTTTCGTTCGGCTCCGGCAAACTCTGAGTGTCCGGTACCGGCGCCTCTTGCCTTGGTTCCTTCTTCCCGTCTAGCGCCGGTGTCTCCGTTTTGGCCGGCGGGCCAGGTACCGCAGTCTTATCCCGCAGAATGCCGACAAGAAATTCCCGTCCATCGCTGCGGCAGTACTTCGTGGTTCCCGAGAACTGATCGAAGCGCCACTGAATTCTCAGCCTCGATCCCACCCCTATCGGCGTGTTGACCCGTAGACATGCGCCGCTGACAGATCTGTCCTCCATGCGCGCGGGAATGGTTTTCAGAGCTCCACTTTCGTCTTCCCACGACGCTTCGACCAAAATCATCACCGCAGACCGTAGCTCTCGCATGGCGGTGCTCATGACAGATCTATCGGCAAGAACTGGAATTAGTTCACAACCGGGTAGAGTCCTGGTTCGGTATGGGGTTCCCGTTATGGATTGCGTGAATCTATGGGGACTAGTCGCTGCCCGCGGGACACCGTGTGCCTCGGGACAGGCACGGGTATGTCGCCTTTCTGGTCGCGCCACAAAACTTTATTAAGGCGCGCTGCCCCAGCGGCGTCAGGACGCGAGAAATCCATCTTGGCCGATTCGTTGGCGCCTTGGGCATCACGCCGGTTGACTTCATAGATGAGCCCGTTCTTCAGGTTGCGATAGTCCGCTTTGAACGGAGGCTGGTTGCCGCCCCCGGAGAACATAGGTCCCATTGCCGGTGCGTAGCCGTCATTATGGTTCATGGGAGGCAGCCCCAGCAGCATCTCCAGCGTATGAATCATGTTCACGGTGGTGTAGAAGCGATGATCCACGTAAGGCACGGCCGCTGTTCCCGGTGAATACTTGCTCACCACAAAGGCGATCGATCGATGGGCGTCGATGTGATCGCCGCCGTCCTGCGCATCGTCTTCCAGGATAAAGATGGCCGTGTCCTCCCAATAAGGACTGTGCGAGACTGCTTCGACGACGCGGCCCAAGGCTAGATCGTTGTCTGCCAGAGAGGCCGGCGGCCGCGGCCGGTCGGGACGCGTTCCGCCGGTATGATCGTCAGGAAGATAAAGCAGCACGAATTGCGGCAATTGAAAATCCTGGCTTTCGTTTGACTCACGCGCGCGGGTATAGGCAGCGAATTCATTGAGGAACTCGTCGGCGCGAAGCTGGTCGGGATAGTCTGTGTTGAAATCCGGGAAGAGCGCATCGAAGTGATCGCGCAGCACCGCCTTCGTGGCCTTAACACTCTTGAAAAGAGGCACCGCCCAAGGATACGGACTCGCCCCACCGCGCGGGTCGCCGACGCTTGCGGGCAAAGCGTCTCCCTGCTGCAGTTCCGTGCGCGGGCAAGGCGCTTCCTGAGCGGAAGGAGTTCCTTGCTTCGGCGACGCCGCCTTGCGGATTTTGTTGCACCACACGGTGCTCACGTATTCGCCGTAATCGCGGTAGGAGAGCCCGTGGCGAGCCACGTTGTCCCAAAGAAAACCGGTGCCAGGATCGTCGATGTCCGGCTCTTTATGGTCGAGCGGAAATTCGTCGGCGACCGTACCCTGGAAGTCATAGGTTCGTTCCTTCCCGCGGTACGCGATCTGCCAGGTTTTTTCGTTGTAGTCGCTGGTGATGGCAGCGGTCGACCAGAGATGTCCGTCGCCGGAAACCTCCCCACTATCGTAAAAATTATCGAGCACACCGAATTGCAGCGCCAGCTTGTGCTCGTTCGGCGTGATGTCGGCTCCATACATCGTCAGGGATGGGTCGCCGTCGCCCACTTTCAAATCGCCCAGTATCTGGTCATAGGTCCGATTTTCTTTGATGACGTAAATCACATGCTTAATGGGATTCTTGCCGCCAGCGAACTGGATGGTTCCCGGGTCGCTATGCAGCAGGTTGTCGTGCTCAACCGTGTGCGTGAGTTCGTCCAGCTTGCCCAGAGTCGTCGGGAATATTCAGCCGCGCAATCGAACCGCGCAGTAACGTAGGAATGTAAGGATGCTCGTGATGTCGGAGCTCGTAGGAAGTCTTGCCCAGCCCAGCGTTTGGGCCTGTGCCTTGGCCCTTGGCTGTAGAGATAAGGAGGTCATTGTCATGGACAGAGACTGCGCTGGGATACCAGTCGGTCGGGACGAAACCGAGGGGCATTTGAATAAAAACATGGGTTCCGGGGATTCTGGACGGATTCAGGGCGGCTTGGAGCAGATCCGACAGGCTAGAGACGTCGAAAACCACAACTGCGTTCAAGGAAGCATCGGCCACAAATAATCGCTTGCCGTCTATAGATTGAGCCAGAGCGATCGGATAAGTCCCCGCGTATTGTTGAGTACGAGGTGCAGTGCTAAGCGTGGCGATGATTTCGGACTTCTCAGTCGAAACTGCCTCCACGGCGTCATCGTTGGACAGGGCTACATAGAGTTGTTTTTCGTCGGGGCTCAGCAGCATTGCTGTCGGATGCGAGCCCGGAGTCGATGGGATCGTCAGGTTCTTGCAGCTTGATCCAGCGGACTACTTTGCCCGTGACCAGATCCAGTTCGACAACCTGCGATGCATTCCACAAGCTGCACCAGGCGCGCCGTCCATCCCGCGCGGCGACTACTGTGTATGGAAAAGAGGATGGAACGAGGTCGTTCGTGCTCAGGTCAAAACGGTGAATCACTTTGCCGCTCGCCCCATCCAGCAGGACCACATTGTCGGACAGATTGTCCGCCACTAAGAGCCGATCGTGCCCTCCGGTGGAAACCAGCGCCAGCCCGGCAGGATAAGGAATCGCGGTTCCCGCTGGCGTCTTCTGCAAACCGATTGCAACCTTCTTTCCGGCCGCGAGCGACTGTGGCTCGATGGCGATGAAGCGCTCGGGTGCGACTTTGCCGTTTATGAAGCTGTAGACCGCAATTCCATTGCCGGTATCTCCCGCCCTTTCTCCCGTAGGGTCAGTGATCGAACCTACAGAAGCGTAGAGACGTTTTCCATCGGAGCCGAAGGCCAATCCAAGGAAATAGCTTTGGTGCACCTGTTCACCAAAGCGCTTGTCGGGATAGTCGGCAATCTGATTCGTCTTCAGATCGAGAATGGCAATCGATTGCGTGGCTACGGTTTCTTGCGTGCCATAACCGTCATTCAACAGCGCGGCATACTGCCCATCGGGACTGATAACTATGGTGGCGGGAAAGCTGTTGGTGCTTCCAATACGGCCGGGCGCAGGAGTTGTCAAAGTCTTGCTCGTGGGCAGCAAGATAGAAGACCCCTTGGACTTCGCTTCCTGTGCGGGAGCAGATGTCACCCCGAACGCGACAAATACTATCAGGAATAGGATGCAGGAGAATCGAATCACAAAAACCTCCGCGGTAAATAACAAGCAACTCGAGAAGATTTGGAGAAAGATGAGCCTAATCTAGCCGCAAGCAGTGGTCAAAGCAGGCAAGTTCGAACATTTATCAAATTTTTTGCGAAATTTTCCCCGCAAGAAAACGGGAAACTGCCTAGGCTCCAGAAGCGCGCGTAGTGCCTTCCGGCTTGGACGGTGCCGGCTCGGAATGCTGTTCAGCTGCACCCACATTATGGCGGACGTCAGAACCCTGCACCCAGAAAATGACGTCTTCGGCGATGTTGGTAGCATGGTCGGCGACGCGCTCCAGATTGCGCGCGATAAGCAGCGCATCGAGCGCCTGCCGCACCACATCCGGACGCTGGTTCATCGTCTTCACCAGCTGGATGAAAGCGTCGTCCTTCATGCGATCGACTACGTTGTCCATTTCCAGTACAGCCTGCGCCAACTCAACTTTGCCTTCGATAAACGACTCGAGCGATCGCCGCACCATGGCACTCACTGCCGCACCCATGCGTGCAATATCCACCGGCAAATCCACGGTCGGAAGATCCACCATATCCATCACGCGTTCCGCGATGTTGACGGCTTGATCGCCCACTCGCTCCAGGTCGGAATTGATCTTGGTCACAGCCAGGATGAAGCGCAGATCCACTGCCATCGGTTGCTGCATCGCTAGCAAGTCGAAAGCGGCCTCATCGATCTCCCGCTCAGAAGTATTGATCAGGCTCTCACCTTCCAGAACCATCTGGCACCGGGTGAGATCGCGGTCAATATAGGCTTGCCGCGCGCGGTCCACTGCCTGCTCCGCCAGCCCACCCATGCGGAGCAGTTTCTGTCGCAGATCGTCGAGCCCTTGCTGAAAGCGCGTGCGCATTCTCCGAACCTTCCTTATCCGAATCTCCCTGTGATGTAGTCTTCCGTCCGTTTGTGGGTCGGCTTCGTAAAAATCTTTTCCGTCTTATCGAATTCAATCATCTTGCCCAGCAGGAAGAACCCTGTAAACTCGGCCACGCGCGCCGCCTGCTGCATATTGTGCGTCACAATTACGATGGTATACCGTTCTTTGAGCTGAAAGATCAATTCCTCAATTTTACCAGTCGAAATCGGATCCAGCGCCGAGCAGGGCTCATCCATCAGCAAAACTTCAGGTTCCACCGCGAGCGCTCGTGCAATACAAAGCCGCTGCTGTTGGCCTCCGGATAGGCTGGCACCGGATTTCTTATGAACGTAGTCCTTCACTTCCTCCCACAGAGCGGCCGCTACCAGTGAGCGTTCGACAATCTCGTCCAACTTGCGCCGGTCGCGAAAGCCATTCAGCTTCAGGCCCGAGGCCACGTTGTCGTAGATCGACATGGTCGGAAATGGATTCGCCTTCTGAAAAACCATCCCGACACGCCGGCGAAGCTGAGTGGCCGAAGTTCCGTCGTAGGCGTCGATTTCTCCGATGCGCACACTGCCCGAAACTCGCGCCTCAGGGATCGTTTCGTGCATGCGGTTCAGGCAGCGGATAAATGTCGACTTGCCGCACCCGGACGGCCCAATCAGCGCCGTGGCATGGTTCGCCGCCATTGTCAACTGGATGTCGTACAACGCCTGGTTCTTGCCGTACCACGCGTTCAAGTTTTCGACCTGGATACCTACTCCCATAAACTATGCGGCTCCGAATGTGCCGCGGCGTACGGCGAAACGCACGGCGGCAACAGCTGAGACGATGAGGATAATGAGCACGAGTGCGCCCGCCCAAGCCTGCCTGTGCCATTCGTCATACGGAGAAATAGCATAATTGAAGATCTGAAGCGGCAATGCGGCAGTCGGCTGGTCGGCCCGGAGATTCCAGAATTGATTCCCAAATGCCGTGAACAGCAGAGGCGCCGTTTCTCCGGCAACCCGGGCAAATGCCAGCATAATTCCGGTAATGACGCCTGAAGTTGCCGTGCGCAGCGTGATGGAGAGAGTCGTCCGCCAGCGCGAAATGCCGAGCCCGTACGCAGCCTCCCGCAACGCCTGTGGCACCAGCAGGAGCATCTCCTCCGTCGTCCGCGTGATGGTAGGAATCATCATGATGGCCAGAGCCACTCCTCCAGCCAAGGCCGAGAAATGCTTCTGATAAAGAACCACGATGGAGTAGGCCACAATGCCGATCACGATGGACGGCACGCCATTCAGTACGTCCGCAGTGAAACGAATCGCGTCGCCAAAACGGTTGCGTCCAAACTCCGCCAGGTAGATGCCGGCCCCTACTCCCAAGGGAACCCCTATGACGCTAGCCAAGCCCAAGATGAACACGGAGCCCACGATGGCATTCGCCATCCCGCCACCGGATTCACCCACTGGCTTCGGCGTCTGCGTGAGAAAGGCCCAGTTGATCGATCCCACACCGCGGTATACCAGGTAGGCAAATATCGCAAACAACGGCACCAATACGAGAATGACTGTTAGTACGGCCACACCGGTCATGACATGGTCGGTAACCCGTCTCTGCAAAGAGATTGGCGGCACGGTGTGCGCTGAAATCTTCTTGTCAGGCATTAGACCTCGAAGGCTGGCCGCGAGTGACGGTCCAGACGAGGAATCGGGCCAGCGCATTGACCACGATGGTCACCAGGAAAAGAGCCAGGCCGATCTCTATTAAAGCAGAAAGATTCAGGTCGCCGGTGGCTTCGCTGAACTCATTGGCCAGCACGCTGGCCATGGTGTACCCCGGCGCAAACAGCGACTTCGCGATCTCCGGCCGGTTCCCTATCACCATGGTCACCGCCATCGTCTCTCCCAAGGCACGACCCAATCCCAGTATGATGCCGCCCATGATCCCGGCTCTTGCGTTGCGCAGCACTCCGACGCGGATCATTTCCCAGCGCGTAGCGCCCAGCGCAAGCGCTGCCTCCCGCTGATGCTGCGGAACCACCATCAGCACTTCCCGCGAGATCGAAGAAATGATCGGCACGATCATGATCGCGAGGATAATTCCAGCCGCCAGCATGCTGATGCCATACGGCGGCCCGGTAAACAATCCGGTCCAACCCATCGTCTTCGACAGAAAAGGTTCAACATAGCCGCTGAGGATCGGGACCAGGACAAAGATCGCCCACAGCCCATACACTACGCTCGGAATGGCAGCCAGTAATTCCACAAAGAAAGATAACGGGCCGCGCAACATCGGCGGGCACATCTCCGTGGTGAATACGGCGACGCCAACGGAGAGAGGCACAGCAATGATGAGCGCCAGCAGCGATGAAACCAAGGTTCCGTAAACGAATGGCAAGGCGCCAAATTTCTCGTTCACCGGATCCCAATCGCGCGCGGCAAAAAACTTAATTCCAAATGCGTGCCAGGAGGGCCCTGAGCGCAGCATCAGTTCGTAGACGATTAAGACCAGCGTCCCCAGAACGGCCAACCCGCACAGCAGCATGGCGAATTGGAAGATTCGGTCCCCAGCTTCGCCGTCTGCCCCAAAGAGGAGCGCGCCCCGCCTTCCCTTTGAGGAGACTTCGCTAACTTTCGTCGCTTCAACGGGTTGTGGGGCAGGCATATCAGGCCGGGGTCGGGCGGCGTTGGCCATTCCCTCTCACGCTACCAGAATCCTGTTAACAGCGTGTTAAAATGGCCCAGCTTTTCGGATTGCCTTTTCGTCGACGAACCTGTAATTTCTTGTTCCATTCGCTTCTGCTTATGTCCATCGATCCCAAGCGCAGCCGCGTGATTTTTCAGAAACTTGAACGCGACCTGATCAAGCTCTCCTCGAAACCACGGCCAGAGAGGGTGCACCACTTCCGCACCGGGACGCGGCGCTTGCAGATATTGTTGGCTGAGCTCTCTCCAAAGCTCGACCGCAATGAAAAGAAACTGCTGAAACTACTCGGTCGCGTCCGCAAACGCGCAGGCAAGGTACGCGATCTGGACGTCCAATCGGCGGCGCTTCGCAGTTTGAAGATTCCTCGAGAGCCGCGCCGCAAAACCCAACTGATTCGCGACCTGATCGAACTCCGGAGTCAGCAAGAAAAGAAGCTTCGCGAAGAGGTTGATGAAGCGACAGTTCGCGAGATCCGGAGGCGGTTGAAACGTGCTGCCAAGCGCTTCAACCCCAAAGCCAGTCGCGATCCTCTGGCGGTCGCCAAGACCATGCTGACCCGTCTCGACCGCGCTCCGGAACTCACCGAACCGGTCTTGCACCAATACCGCATTCTCGGTAAGCGAGCCCGCTATGCCGCCGAGTTTGCCAGCTCCTCGAAGGAAACTGCGCAGTTCATCGCCGAAATCAAACGCATACAGGATGCTTTAGGCGATTGGCACGATTGGCTTACTTTGACGCAAACGGCGGTCGAACGCCTTGGCGACTTGCGCGAATCCCCTCTGGTGGCGGAGCTCCATAACGTCACGGGAGCAAAATTCCGGCACGCGGTAGCCGTACTTGCCCGCTCTCGGGGAAGAATGGAAACGACTAGCGTAGGACCGACCTCGGTGGCAGCCACACGCGCCAACACCGCAACGGCAGCCTGATCGCCAGCACTCTCGAACTTCCTTTTTGCCTTCCCGCTTCCCCGTGATCCTGGCCACGTAGAGTTGTGCGTCCGCTCACTGCGTCGATCGATTCACCCCTGTTAGATAGGTATGGCGGATTGTGTGCAAGACTCGATGACTTTCCGCGTGCTCACTCGCCCAGCCCAGTGTGATCTGTGCTCGCTTAATGCCGCTGTGGTTGACTTTAAGATCCTATCCGACCAGGGAACCTCCCGCCAGCAAGGGACGTGCTGCAGCTGGTGCGCCCACAACCTTCTGGACGCGCTCTCGCAGATCAAACCGCAATTCCCCTGAACCAGATTTCAATTCGCGGGTTGCGAATCTGCGGGTTGCGAATCTAATGACTCCACGATGCCGGGCATGTAAACTGTTGGCCTTGCCTCAATGCCGACTTTTGCCGCGGTCGATATCGGTTCCAACTCCGTCCGCCTGAAAATCGCGCGCCTCACGCGCGGCCATCTTCGCCCGATTCACGAAGATCGCGAGGTTACTCGTCTGGGCGAAGGCGTATTTCGCTCGGGATTCCTCACGCCCGAGTCCATGGCCGAAACGGTGAAGGTGTTGCGCCGCTTCCACCGGGCCACACAACAGGTGGTCACTGATCCGGTCCGAGTCGTCGCTACCAGCGCTCTGCGGGACGCCCGGAATTCGCAAGCCTTTCTGGAATGGGTGCGCTCCGCCACCGGTTGGACGGTCGAGATTATCTCCGGGCTGGAAGAAGCCCGCCTCATTCACCTCGGATTGGTGTCCAATCTCCGCGTCGACAGTGCTCCCACCCTGATGATGGATCTTGGCGGCGGTAGCTGCGAATTAACCGTTTCCGCCGGTGGTCATATTCGGGACCTCGTCAGCATGCCGCTTGGCGCGGTTCGCCTCACCGATGAATTCCTGCGTCACGATCCTCCGCGGAAAGGGGAACTCAAGCGGCTGCAAGGGTTCGTTGCCAGGGAAGTGAACCGCATCGCCGGGCGCGTAGTAGCGGCAAGAGTCAGGAATGTGATTGCCACTTCCGGCACCGCCGCTGCCCTGGCGACGGCTGCCAGCCATCTGCGCAAGAACGGAACTCGCCAGAGAACGCTCGTCTTCCGCGCCGAGATGACCCGCCTGGCCAAGCTGCTGGCACACTTACCCGTCGAGGAGCGGCGAAAGATTGAAGGCATCGGCCTTCGACGGGCGGAAATTGTGGCAGCCGGCGCCATTGTCTATCAGGAGTTGTTGGACCGCTGCCATCTCAAGGGATTCCGCTATTCGCCGCTGGGCCTGCGTGACGGCTTGCTCGCACAGATGGCGGCCGAACATGACCGCAGCACCCGCTCAGGAAGACAGATTGAATCAGAACGCTGGGAGTCCATTACAAAAGCTGTGGCTCACTATGGCGTCGATATCAAGCACGCTCTCGACGTGCGCGAGTCGGCCATGTTGTTGTTCTCGGCGCTGCGATCCGTGCACGGCTTGGCACCGGAATTCCGGGAGTGGTTGTCGGCCGCCGCCATGCTCTACGAAGTGGGAGACTACGTGAACCGCAACGGCCATCACCGGCACACCTACTACATCATTTCAAACTCGGAAATTCTCGGCTACACTCCGCAGCAGCGCCGCTTGATCGCCGCCATCGCCCGCTATCTGGGAAAATCACGCCCCACGCTGGATGAGCCACCCATGAAAGCTCTCGATCCTGCAGACCGCCCCGGGGTGCAAAAAGCAATCATGCTTCTACGCCTGGCTCGCGCCCTGAACCTGGGCCGCAGCCGCGCCGTGCAGAAAGTGCGCGTCAGCCATCGAGCCGCCGAAGTGCATCTTACCCTGGTTCCCCGGCGTCGCATGGGAGTGGATTTGGAATTGTGGGCTATCGAGAAGGACGCGGCCTACTTCCGCGAAGTGTTCGGGCGCGAACTTTCCACCGCGGCCGTGTAAAGAGTGCGTAGCGCCTTCGGCGTCAAACACCATTGCAGCGTTCCGGAGCTGCGACGCATGTCAACACGCGCCACCGCACCCTTCTTGAGGTCGACGGAAGCCTCACATCCGGACTCGCTGATCACGGTGCCGAGGAACTGGCTCAGATTGGGATTGTGTCCAACTACCATGATCGATTCCTGGCTTGCATACTTTTCGAGCAGACGGCGAAAGTCCGCGAAGGTGGCGCCTGGTCGCAGTCCGGCATCCATTTGCAGCTTGCCTTCGTAGCCCATCTCATTTCCCACCAACGAAGCCGTCTGGGTGGCCCGCTTCAGCGGACTCGAAATAATCACGTCCACCTGCGCGTCAATCGCAGCCAGTGCGCGGCCCACATAGCCACACTGTTCGATGCCTTCCTTGTCGAGAGCGCGCTTCTCATCTTTTTTCGGATTTACGAGATGTTCTCCGGCACTGGCGTGACGCAGAAAATAAATAATCATTGCTAATTATCGTTCCCTTCCCGCTAAAGCCCTCCGCTTGGCCGCCGGAAGCGGGGGCGGAACGGCGTTCAACTGCTTGCCTTCGGCCACGCTGATCAGAAAATCCTGCGCGCTGAAGGCCGCTGCACCTGTAGGCGGCTTACGATTCCGATGGCCGTGTACCGCCTGCCACGCCCTTATATAGGTGGCATCGCGCAACAGAATGCGAGCCTTGCGATTGTCCGCGAGATAGGCGTCAAGAATTTCGTGGCGCACACGCTCGCGGAGGAATTCATCGCGCAACGGTACCAGCACTTCCACCCGCTCGTAGAGATTGCGTGGCATCCAGTCAGCGCTGCCCATGTAGATTTCTTCTTCGCCCGCATTGCCGAAGTAGTAGATGCGGCTATGCTCCAAAAATCGACCTACAATGCTTCGCACTTTGATCCGGTCACTCAACCCGCGCACGCCGGGACGCAAGGCACAAATGCCACGCACAATCAAATCAATTTCAACTCCGGCCTGCGAAGCCCGGTACAAAGCCTGGATCACATTCTTATCGAGCAATGCGTTCATCTTCGCAATGATCCGGCCCGGCTCGCCTCGGCGCGCATGCTCAGCTTCGCGGTCGATCAACACAATCACCTTTTCCGCCAAATCGAGCGGTGCCACCAGCAACGGGTCGTAGCTGGGATTCTCGGCATACGCAGTCAGAAAGCTGAAAACGTCGTGCACCGCCCGGGTAATCTCCGGGTTTGCCGTGAATAGACTGAGGTCGGTATAAATTCGCGCCGTACTGGCGTTGTAGTTGCCGGTCCCAATGTGCGCATAGCTCCGCGACACACCATCGGGATCACGCCGCACCAGCAGCGAAAGCTTGCAATGGGTCTTCAGTCCCACCAACCCGTGAAATACCTGCACTCCCGCATCTTCCAGATCGCGCGCCCAGCGGATGTTGTGAGCCTCGTCGAATCGTGCCTTCAACTCCACCACCGCCGTCACTTCCTTCTGCGGAGCTGCATCCATGAGCGACTGTACGATCGCAGAGTGCTCACTCGTGCGGTAGAGGGTTTGCTTGATCGAAAGCACGTGCTCGTCTTCCGCCGCCGACGCGATGAAAGCAACCACGGCATCGTAGGAATCGAATGGATGATGCAGCAGAATGTCGTGCCGCCGCAGTTCTTCAAACAAGTTTTGCGACTTTGCCGTAAGCCGCAACTCGCGTGGGATAAAAGTGCGGTCCTTGAGATCCGGACGCTGTGTCTGATCGTATACGTTGAACAGTCGCGAAAGATTCACCGGACCATTCACCGGAAACACCTGCCACGGGTCCAATTCAAAAACGGTACGCAGGCGCTCGATGATCTCGGGATCGGCGTCGGCCTCAATCTCCATACGAACCGCATCACCCTTGCGGCGATTGTGCAACTCGGAGCGCACCGATTCGAGAAGGTTGCGTGCCTCTTCTTCCTGCAGATAAAGATTGCTGTTGCGTGTTACCCGGAAGGGTGCGGAGGCAACAATATCGTAGCCGTGATACATGCTTTGCGCGTGGTGTGCCACCAGGTCGGCGAGGAAGATGAAGTCCGTCGTCGCTTCCGAAGGCAGCCGCACCAATCGCGGCAATGCCCGCGGTACCGAGACGACACCCGTGTAGGTGAGAGCCGAGCGCCGACGCCGGCGCAAAAGCAGCCCCAGGCACAGTGCCTTGTTGATCACACGCGGGAACGGGTGCGTCGGGTCCACGGTCACCGGGGTGAGCAGGGGATCCAGTTCCTTCTCGCAATACTCCTCGACAAATCGGCGCGCATCCGCGTCCAGTTCGTGCAATGCCAGCACCCGGATGCCGTGCTCCGCCAGTGCCGGGCGCAGCGTGTTCCAGCACTCATACTGTTCATCCACGAACTTGTGGGCGAGGCGCGCCAGAACATCTCGCTTTTCAGTCAGCGTCAATCCATCGGGCCCGGCTTCGTTGTAGCCGTCCTCGATCTGCTGCATCATCGCCGCAACGCGAATTTCAAAAAATTCATCCAGGTTGCTGGCAGAAATGGCGAGGAACTTCAGCCGTTCCAGCAGCGGGTTGCCCTCATCCTCCGCTTCTTCAAGCACACGCGTATTAAACGCGAGCCATGAGGTGTCGCGGTTGAGATAATACTCAGGATTTTCCAGCGAAAGGCGAGCCATCTACGAGTCTTAGGGGTTCAATCTTCTAAGTTTGTTAACTGGGATTCGGTCCGCACCAAGGGGAACTAGCCACTCGCACAGTATAAAACATCGGCCGCTAAGGCGCAGCAAAGCGAATCTACGCAAGCAAGTCGTGTGACCGGAGTCTTAGGAGGGAAGCCTGAAAAAAATCGGCGCATCGAGTACGGCAAAATTCGCCATCCGATGCGCCGATGGAACCATAAAATAAAATCCGTCTACGGCAGGTAGTAACGGAATGAAGTGAAAACCATTCCGTCCAGACCTTCCGGCTCTACTCCCGGTTTGCCTTTTCCTGCCGGTCCAACACCAGACCAGGTCTGGCGAGTCACGTAGGAATACTGCGCACCCCACTGGAGTCGGCCTTTGGGCCCGCTATAGATACGGTGCCAGAAGCCCGCCGTTCCCTCGACGAGCGCTCGCGTATCGGCCGTACAATTGGAGAGGCCCCCAGGAAAGAACCCACCGCTAAGACTCGGGGCGGTTTCGCTGTAGCAGCCAGTGTTGCTGAACAAGGGCGACCCGTAGCCTATATACTTGCCCGAGATGGGATCGAAATCAGCCGCGCGGCTGGCATACTCCGCACCAGCGTTGAGGTAGATATCGAGCTTTGGCCCGTGCCACTCCAGTGTGGTCAGGCCCTGATAGCTGCGGATCAGATCGAAGGTTCCGTTGGCGTGGATCGACGTATCGGCTAGACCGCCCGTGCCGTAGCGGCCGATCCCACTTCCTCCCAGACCGTGCAAACCGAAGTCGATGTGCTTGTGGTCAAAGGACCAACGGGCATTAGCGCCGATGCCGCCGCCGTTTTTCGAGGAATTGAAGGCTCCCAACGCGTTGGCTCCGGCGGTAGTGTCGCCACCACAGAGCGTAGTGCTGCTGGCTACTTCACCGCACGGAAAGACGCGGTCACGGAAGCGGTCATATAACCCGTATACCTCGTAGTGTCCGAACCCCGGTTCGAAGACGACCTTCGCGATGATATCCGGGGACGGGTTGAAGGAATAGCTCGCCGCCAAGGTACACGTCGTGGTAGCAGCCGTGTCGGTGGAGTTGAGGGCAGTGGTGCAATTGGTGATAGCGGCATTGTAAAGGCCGCCGCCAGCGCCCGCGGAACCGACCAGGAAGTTGTTTCCGTTGTTGTGGCTTGAAACTGTGGCCTGCGCATTTTCCATCGACACCCCGAACCACACTTTATTGCCGAAATTCTTGACCAGCCGCAGCCCATACTGCCGAGCCCAACTAAAGCCGACCGTATACTGTGGGTCGATGGTCATGGGGAGAGCTTCTGTTCGATTGTCCATGCCATGTTTGGTTTCCGTTACCAGGCTCCACATCTGGCCTCCGGTAACCGACCAGCCGCTATCCAACGCCGCCTGCCCCCACGCTTGCCGCTGCCTCAGGGAGTAGCTGTTGCTCTCATTGTTGTTGGAGGTAGTGCCGGACGACAGAAAGTCAGTCTCGACATAGCCGCTCAATTTGGCAGATTTCAGCCGTCCTTCCACCAGCATCGAGAGTCGTGACTGGCGTCCCGATCCGAAGAACTCCGAAATGGTACTTTGCGAAGCTCCCGGCATTGTTAAAGAGTTAAAGGGCGTGTTGATGTCGGCGCCCAGGGCTCGCGACCGCCGCACAGTTTCTGCCGCCAGGAATCCACCCGGCGTAATGGTGACGCCCTTGTAGTGAATCGCCAACGGACTCTCAATCGATTCTTTTACATTCTTTTGCGTCTCCTGCAGAGTCAACGCCGTGTTGTTGACGTTGGTCTTCAGGTCCGTCACATCGCTTTTGAGTTCGACCACGGTCGCCTGCTGTTGGCTGGCCTGGGCCTGCGCCGCATCCGCCTTACTGGCAGCATCGGCGGCCACCGCCTGAACCTGATTGACCGCCTGATCCTTGCGACGCAGTTCATCCCTCAATTCCTGAATCTGCTGTTGTTGTTGTGCCAACGCGGCCGCCTGCGAGGCAATTGCGTCCTTCAACGCCTGCACGTCAGCAGCGGTTAATGTCGCTGGTCTAGCCTTCTTGGCTTTGGGCGGCGTACTGGTTTGTGCCGCCACGGTTGCAGCCAAGAACAGAACTACGCACCACTTCCGCACAGAATTCATCACACTCTCCTTGTTTTTTTCAATCTATGATGAGATATTCCCGCTGAAACTATCGAACCAGCTTGATTGCTTCCTTCTCCTTCTGAACAACGCTTTCCGGAAGCGGAGCATAGGAAAGTGCCGCCGTCATCTTTTGCCCATCGGTTACCATCCAGTTCAGAAAATCCGCCAGGATTTTGCCTTTTGCCGCATCTTTCGATTGCTCGGGAATTAACAGCCAGGTGAAGCTGGAAATGGGATACGCCTCTTTTCCGGGCGCATTCGTAATGGAGACGCGAAAGTCCGCCGGCATTTTGGGTGCAGAGGCCGCGGCTGCCGTGACACTCTCGAGTGAAGCTTTCACAAAGTTTCCCGCAGCATTCTTCACACTGCCGTAGTTGATGTTGTTTTGCACCGCGTAAATCAACTCCACGTAACCAATCGATCCCTGCAACTGCCGAATCGACCCAGCAACTCCTTCATTTCCTTTCCCGCCCAGCCCGATCGGCCACTTCACCGACGTCCCTTTTCCGACCTGGCTTTGCCACTCGGGACTGATCTTGGAGAGATAGTCCGTCCAGATGTAAGTCGTGCCGCTCCCGTCAGAGCGATGCACCACAATGATGTCTCTGTCCGGCAGATTCACGCCCGGATTCGCGCTGGTCAGCGTCTTGTCATTCCACTTCGTGATCCTTCCCAGGAAAATTCCGGCCAGTCCCTCCGGAGTAAAGTTGAGCTGAGCCGTTACGCCGGGAATGTTATAGGCGGGCACATCCGCGCCCAGCACCGTGGGCATATGAAGAATCTTTGTCTTGGCTTCTTTCAGCATGTCATCGGTCATAGGACCATCACTCGCCCCGAAATCGACCGTGCCGTTAATTACCTGCCGGATCCCGCCTCCGCTGCCGATGGATTGATAATTGATCTGAATGTCCGGATGAAGCTTGTGATACTCGCTGAACCACTTGGAATACATGGGATAAGGAAAAGTGGCTCCAGCACCGTTCAGCGTGGTCTGTGCAATTGCGGGGACAGCAAGAAGCGCGCACACCAAAACGAGCATGGTTCTTCGCATCAGTCTTGTGACTCCTCGTCGAATAGATATTCTGGTTCTAACGGCGCGATGTTAAAGGAGGGTTACAAACCAATGAATTTCTGATGAATGGGCGGGCAGTCCACCAACGCGAGTCTCGCAAGTAAACTGATTTAGATAGGCGCTTTACCGAGGGTCGCGCAGTGGAAGAGCCGCCATCAGCGCCGCGTAAAACACTCCAGAACCCATAGGGGATTTAGTAAAGAAAGCTGCAAACTTGTTAAGAGTTACTTTGCAACCGCGCAATTTCCCTAGGAAAAAGTGTGTTGCGGGGAAACTCTGAATGCAAAGCGGAAAGCAGTTCGAGTGCCCGCGCCTTGTTCTTGTCACGGACATAGGCAATGGCAAGCAAGATGCGCAAACGGCGCCAGATAGCGTCCGCGCTCCGCCGTCAACTCCAAGTCAGCGATGCCCGCTTGCTTATCGCCGGGCAATCCACCGATGCGCATCAACCACCGCACCGGCGCTGCCATGCTCCCGATAATGTACTTGCTGAATCCCGTCGCCAACTGCGCGTCGTAACAGTTCGAACAAACCGCCAGCAGTTGCTGCGCCCGCGTCGAAGCCTCCTTGGTATAGTGCAAGGACACCAGATTCCACTTCTCAATCAGCGCGGCATGGTCGGCCTGCAATCCTCACGAAAGCGTTAACGCAAACAACGCATCTGGATCTTTGCCGTTCTTTCTAAGACGCGCGTGAGCAAGTTGTTCCGTACGGCCAATCGCTGCTTCGAATTGATCATGTATCGCTGGGTCCGGCTTCAGTGTCGAGCGATTGGTGAACGCTTTGTCGTTCTCATAGAACTGGCCCTCGAGCACTCCCAGTCGGTTAAACTCCGAGAACAGAAATCCCGCCGCGGAACTGACTGATCCCACCGGATCATCCGGATGTCGCTTCTGCCACACCGAAAAATCCTGCTGAGCGCCTGTAAAATCGAGGTTGTAGAGTCCCAGAAACCCACGGTCCAACGCCGTATTCGGTATAGCGTCCGGTCCGCCCGCTGCCCGCGCCGACCCGCAGAATCCCAAGCCGAGCCAAAGGGCTGCTACCATACTCAAAGCTAGAGCGCTCCGCATTGTCTCGATGGACAGCATGGGGATCGATTCAGTTTTGTTCATTGTCCTTGTGTTCCACGGAAAGCGCAGCGTTTTTTGTTTCTTTCTTAGATGCCGTTCATCAACTTGGTGTCGACGCCATTGTTCCCCTCTCGGTGCTTCCCCGCCGAGATTACGGTTGTAACTGATTCGAATCCCAGGACGAGACTGCATGAGCGATTCCCCCACCTACGCCCCGGGCTGGCCCGGAATTCCACCGCGCTGGACTTCGAGCGTCAAAACCGGAGCCGGCACCGCCCTAAACCAGCACAGCAAGGTATGGTTCACCATCAGTCACGGCATTCTGAATGAAGTCTACTTTCCTCGGGTTGACCAAGCCTGCACCCGGGACCTCGGCTTTATCGTCACCAATGGCCGCGACTTTTTTTCCGAAGAGAAACGCCACTGCACCTTCGACATCAAGCCTTTCGAGCCCGGCATTCCCGCCTATGAGCTGATTAATACCGAACCTAGCGGCCGTTACCGCATTCACAAGGAAATCCTTACCGACCCTTACCGCAACGTTGTTTTGCAAAGGATCCGCTTCGAACCCATTCAAGGTCAGCTGTCCGACTACCGGCTCTATGCTCTACTTGCGCCTCATCTGGCTAACTGTGGAGAGAACAACACCGGGTGGGTCGGCGAGTACAAAGGCGTGCCCATGTTCCTCGCGCATCACGACGGCACCGCCTTAGCCTTCGCATGTTCCGCGCCCTGGAAGAAGATGTCCGTCGGCTTCGTGGGATTTTCCGACGGCTGGCAGGATCTTTCCCAGCACTACCAGATGGAGTGGGATTACCAGCGGGCCGAGGACGGCAACATCGCTTGCACCGGTGAAATCGATCTAGCCTCTTGCAATGGAGAATTCGTGCTGGCACTGGGTTTCGGAGCCATCGTAGCCGAAGCTGGACAACAAGTCCGCTCCACTCTGTTCCAAGATTACAACGAACTTCGCCAGCATTACGTCTTCCACTGGAAACACTGGCAAAGCACATTGATCAACCTCGATGAACCGCGGCGCGAGTTTGATCTTTATCGCGCCTCCACCGCTGTCCTGCGAACACACGAGTCGAAAGATTTTCTTGGCGGCATGATCGCCAGTCTCTCGATTCCCTGGGGCTTTAACAAAGGCGACGAAGATCTTGGCGGATACCACCTGGTTTGGCCGCGCGACCTGGTCGAAACCGCGGGTGCACTGCTCGCCGCGGGTGCCGTCAACGACAGCGTAAGAGTGTTGCGCTATCTTGAAGCCACGCAAGAATCTGGCGGCAACTGGGCGCAGAATCTCTGGCTCGATGGCCGTCCCTACTGGGGTGGTGTCCAGATGGACGAAACTGCCTTCCCCATCCTGCTGCTCGATCTGCTGCGTCGTGAGGCCCCGAAAGAGCTAGGCAAGCTCGATCGCTGGTGGCCCATCGTGCGTCAGGCCGCGAGCTTTATCGTGCGCAACGGCCCGGTTACCCAACAGGACCGGTGGGAAGAAGATGGCGGCTACTCTCCGTTCACGCTGGCCGCGGAAATCTCTGCCCTGCTGGCCGCCGCCGACATCGCCGAACTCACGGGCCATACCGATGCCTCAACCTATCTTCGCGAAGTTGCCGATGCCTGGAATGACAATGTTGAACGCTGGGTTTACGCCACCGGCGGAGATCTGGCCGAACAAATCGGTGTCGAAGGCTACTACGTCCGAATTGCCCCGCCTGTTACCGATGCCGCCGCTTCGCCGACCCAGGGCTTCGTCCCCATCAAAAACCGACCTCCCGGTCAAGACATGGAGCGCGCTTTCCGCATCGTTAGCCCGGATTCGCTGGCTTTGGTCCGCTTCGGGTTGCGTGCACCCGACGATCCTCGCATTCTAAACACGGTTCGTGTCATCGATGCCCTGTTGCGGGTGCAGCTGCCGCAAGGCCCGTGCTGGTACCGCTACAACGGTGACGGGTATGGCGAACATGAGGATGGTTCCCCTTTCGATGGCAGCGGCATCGGTCGCCCTTGGCCGCTGCTTGCCGGCGAGCGGGCTCACTACGAACTCGCCGCAGGCCGCCGCAGTGAGGCCGAGTCTCTACTCACGGTAATGGAACAGTCTACGGTCGGGCACGGCCGCCTGCTCCCTGAACAAGTTTGGGACGCGAACGATATCCCCACCTTGGAATTGTTTCGCGGCAAACCCACCGGGTCCGCCTGCCCGCTCGTCTGGGCGCATTCCGAATACATCAAGTTGCGTCGCTCCCTGCGCGACGGCAAAATTTTTGATCAGCCCCCGCAAACCGTGCAGCGCTATCAGGTGGAAAAACCGCCCCGGCAATTCTTCGGCTGGAGATTTAACAACAAGTCCCGCTCCGTCCCACGCAACAAAACGTTGCGCATCACCCTGCTCAGTCCAGCAATGGTGCGCTGGAGTATTGATGGCTGGAAGAGTTGGCACGATACCAAGACCCGCGATACTGGCATGGGCACTTACGTTCTGGATTTGCCCACAGCTTCATTGCCGGCGCGCGCCGAGGTTGTCTTCACCGTTTATTGGACGCTGGAAAATCGCTGGGAAGCTACCGACTTCACTGTGGTCGTCGAATAGGCAACCTGGTTATTGCGGCGCAGCGGTCCTCAGTATCAAGAGCCCTCGCACCTTGCCCCAATCGTCCGCTTGCCGATCAAAGGAAAGCTTACGGCGCTCATCGGAATATCGCGTGTCGAGCAGCAGAAACTTGAGGATCGTGTCCGATTGCGTGCCATCATCGTCCACGATTTCGCCGTAGTTCACTCCATAGACGACATACCAGTGAGAGTTCCACTGCATGAGCAGCGCCCGCTTCTCGATGATTTCGCTAATCGGGGTGCCGGAGCTGGCATCGCCCGCCGACGCTGGCCAAACTTCCGCCGTGACCGTGATCGATCGCCCGTCGCTCAACAGATGCTTTCCTCGCAACTTGTCGCCTACATCCTTCAAAGATCTCGGATCCGCCCCCTCAATGCTGTCTTCCAGCGCCGAATCCTTTCCGCAGCAAACGTCCTTGTCGCGGAAAATAATTTCCAACGAGGTCACCAGCACGTCGGAGGCGTCCCTGGACTTTGCCGTCAGCGTCGGCAAATCGTCGATTCGGATTTCATGGTTGGGATAATAGGTTTGCGCAGACGCCAAGCCAACCGCGAGCCACAAAGCTGCGACCCACTTGACCAGAAAAATAAAAGCTGACCCGGAGCAACAAGGGTTCGCCATGCAGAACCTACGCTTCCGTCGCTGCGGCGCTTGAATAAATGAGTTCCACGACTGTGCAGTCGTCATTCAGTGGGTTTCCAGCGCAGAACTCCGAGACCGCCGAAAAGATTCCTTCGAGCGTCGGGGCTTTGGCCGCAGCCGCTTCCAGCCTGGAATCTTCGAAGAAATCACCCATGGCATTCTCTGCTTCGGTCACCCCATCGGTCACCAGAATGAATCGATCGCCCGAATTGAGCTGGCACCGGGCGCTCTCAAACGTCGCATCCGGCAGCAGGCCCACCGGCACATTGCCGTGCGGCGGACGCATCACCTCGCCACCGCAAACCAGCAGCGGCTGCACGTGGCCGCAATTCACATACTCCAGATCGCCGTCCCGCCGTAGTCGCGCCAGCAGGACGGTGGCGTATTTTTCTCCCACCAGCTTCTCGGTAAAGAAATGATTCACCGCCGCGACCACTTCCAGCAGCGGCATCCCCGAACTCAAATGCGAATAAATCATTCCCTGCAGCGTGGAGGCCAGCAGCGCCGCCGAAACTCCCTTTCCGCTCACATCCGCCAACACCACGGCTAGCCCTTCCTTGGTGTTGACGGCATCAAAGAAGTCTCCGCCAATTTCCTTACAAGAAAGATTTTTTCCGCGCAGTTTAGCAAACGGCACATCGGGAATCTTCACCTGCATCAGCCGCTGCTGGATGCTGGCTGCAATAGTCAGTTCCTGCTGATAGCGGCGCGCTTCTTCCTCCGCCTGCACCAGCCTAGCGTTCTCAATCAACGACGCGGCTTCTGTCGCGATCGCGCGCAGAATGTCATGCCCCACGCCGGAAAACTCGCGCGAAGCAAATCGTGAGTCTACATATAAAACTCCCGTCACTTCGCACGCCGCATTCAGCGCGGGCGTCTGCTGATCGCGCGTGGCCTGCACTTGCCGCTTGCGCAATGGAATGCAAACCACGGTCCGCAGGTCGTAGGCCACAATACTCTGACGTCCCGACAGATCGGCGGAGCTTCCCGTATCCGTCAACAAAAATTCCGAGTTCGATCGCAGCGACTCTTCCAGGGCCGAATGCGAAATCGTCTTATCATCCAGCAGCGCCTCGCCTTTGTTATTTCGCCCCGCCGCCAGTCGCAGATTGCCTTCGTCGTCTTTCAAGAAAACATAGCCCCGTTCGGCCCGAGTCAACCGAAGCGTCACCTCCAGCATGGTCATCAGGATTTCGTCCAGCACCCCGGCGGTATTCAGTTTGCGCGCCGCTTCCAGAAACAGCGTCAACTTTTCCAGGTCGGTCGCTTCCTGCGAAATCTGTATGCCGGAGATCTGACTTAGAAATTCCCGCGCCGTGTTCGACGTCCCATGCGCCGGATTGAAAATCGCGTACGTCGAATCCCGCGCCCCAAATTCCAGGCGATCATTGCGATCCAGCTTTTGCCGCTGAATCCGCTCTCCGTTAACGAAGGTGCCGTGTTTGCTGCCCTGATCGACGAGAAAGAATCCGTCCTCTTCCAGCACGATCAGCGCGTGATCGCGCGACACGCGAGGATCGGCAATCACCAGATCCTTATCCACTTTGCGACCCACGCTAAACGGAGTTCGGTTGAGGACGATATTCTTCTGCTCGTTCCCCTGCACCAGGACCAGCGCCGGGAACACTCCCGACCCGGAAGACTGGGGACGCCCTATTGCATTTAGAACCATGAGATCTCGCGCCCAAAGCCGGTGCCCCAACCCTGTCGCACTTCTTGCGACAGCGCCGGGACTTGCCCGAAAGCCAAACGATCAAGAATGCCGCTATGCATAATGACAGGAATCATGCCCTTGCGGGAAGAGTCTTTGTCGCAGTTCCGGGTTCCCGTTTCCCGATTCGCCCTGCACCAAGCGCCTGCACTTCCAGAAACATCAGAAAAAAGGCGATCACTGGAAAACCTAATGTGGCCACAAAAGGCCACCACCACTCAGCCAGCGCCCAGTCCCTCGCGACGAAATAGATGCCGCTCAAGCTTAAGCTTGCGACCCACTGCCACGTCACCGCAAGCCCCGCTACTAAATACAAGAACCGCACCCCGCGCCCTCGAGAAAGAAAGAGCCCTCGATCCCGCACCAGCACCAGCATCGCCGGCAGGACCAAAACTTGATTATACGGCGCATACATAGGGACAACCATCACCGTTAACGCCGCGACCAGCGCCGTCGCAAGGCCGAACCCAGCCGTATTCGCCGGTTCATCACGCAGCTTCCATAAGAAGAACGCACATGCCAAGGCTGCCCCGGCAGCCAATATCTTTCCCCGCGTAACTCCACGGAACCAGCGTATCGAGCACCGATTGGTTCTGGGTATACCGATGATACTTCCCCACCGCATCGGCAAACATTCGCCACCAGCCTGGCAAAATGATTTCTGCGCCGCCCAGCTGAAGCGCCATCACCGTTCCAAATCCAAACACCAACCTCCGCCGCGCCTTCCAATCGCTCACCGCCCAAACCAGAAGCCACGCCACCAAGGGACCGGCGAGCTGCGGCTTGACGGTTGCCACAGCCAGCAACGCGCCCCCGCAGAATAAAGAACCGCCAGCTACGCACGCCGCCGATCCCGCCAGCAGAGCCGCCACCAGCAAGCTCAGCTGTTGCAACTTGATTCCCTGCACGGCCGGAAAGCTTCCCAGGGTAAGCACTGCAATCGCGATAATTGCCACAGGCGTCAGTCGCCATTGAATCACTCGCAGCCACAACCAGACGCTCGCCGCCGTCAGACCCGCCAAGAACCAGTAAAAAAATATCTGCACGTCGCGAAACGGAAGACCAATCAGCGGCGCCAACAAAAACACCACGTAGACCGGATAAGCAAATCCTTGCTGATCCTTCGGGTCATTCGGCCGAGCGGCATCGAGCGCGCGCCCGTAATATCCCTTCTGAATTTCCACCGTCATCTCGTCGGAATAAGGATTACGCCGGTGCTGCAGCAACTCCCGCGCGCCCAGCCAGCGCGGATAAAGGTCGGAGAAACTTCCCCGCGGACGCTGATGCGTGGCCGCCTCAGCCTTCTGATAAGGGATGAGCACCCGCTGAACGTAAAACCACATACTGGTCGCGCAAAGCAGGGCGATCGCCAGTCCGAATTGAGACCGTTTGTGCAAGATGGTTGGAAGCTTCTGAATTTGCCTCTTCGCTCGGACTCGAATATCCGCTTCCCTGGGCGTCCATGTTACAACTTAATGCTTCGAAGAGCTTTTCATGAAGCTGCGCCTCGTGGTTTCCGCTGCCGTAGGCTTGGCCACCGGCATCTTCTGCTGGTTCCTGATGAAACACCTTCATCAGGATGCCGCCGATTTCCGCTGGGCCCTGCATCTCGCGCACGGCGTTCTTGCCCGGCAGAATCCATACGACACACCGCTCGAGCAATATCCGCTACCCGCCGGCCTTTTCGCTCTCCCCTTCATCCGCCTTCAGCCAGAATTCGCGGCTGGTCTCTTCTACGGAATCAGTTCCGCGGCGTTGGCTTTTGGGCTAACGCGGTATCACTATCGCAGCCTTCTGATATTTCTTGCTTATCCTTATTGGGCCGGATTGATCACCGTGCAGTGGTCCCCCATCATTGCCGCTAGCGCCTTCTTTCCGCTTCTGCTGCCCGTAACCATGGCCAAGCCGCAAATCGGGCTGCCCATATTTCTCACTCGTCTCAGTCGCCGCGGCTTCTTCGCCTGTCTAATCGTCGGCGCATTAAGCCTTATTGTCATGCCAACATGGCCTCGGCTTTGGATTGGGCAGTTAGGCAATTACGAACACTTCATCCCGCTCCTGGTCTTGCCCGGACCTCTCTTGCTGCTCGCTCTATTGCGTTATCGCGACCGCGACGCCATTCTGCTCCTGCTGGCCGCCTGTATGCCGCAGCGCTGGTTTTTCGATAGCTTCATTCTCTGGCTCATTCCCAAATCGCGCCGCGAGATTGTATGGACGGTCTTTCTCAGCTGGGGAGCCGGTCTGTGGCGCTGGTACCATCCTCCACACAGTTTTACCCAAGTCGCGACGCTGGGCGGTCCTCTTTATCTACTTACCCATGCTGGCGGTCGTCCTATGCCGGGACCGTTCAGCGCCAACGGACTCCCCAGCTTAATCATGGCCGAGCTCGAAGCTGTAACTCGCGATCCGCCGACAATTCCTTCCCGATCTCCCACACCCACCACAAGAGCGGAATCGCCATCAGATTTGCGTCGCCCTTCGAAATCCAGAGCACAAGCCACAAGGGACTGATCAACAGCAGCAAGACCGGAAGCAGCAAATCACGTCTGCCCCGCGATCCTTCAGGAAAGGCACGAAGACAATAGTCGGCGATCAATACGACCGGCAGAACCAGCAGACTCAAGTCATGCATATTGGTTTGCCACGCCACCAACACTGATGCAACGACGGCCAGAGAAAATCTCAGTTCAGAGCTTCCCGGCTGATCCTCTTTTCGTCCCCGCATTGCCGCGAAAACAACCAGTACGACCGAACTCGCAAGTGCCACCGCGATCCCAATCGTGTGCGAAAGATGTAACGGCCATCCCAAAGCCAGCCCGCGCAAGTTTGGCGCAAACTCCGCCGCCACTCCTCCCAGGCTCGGTGCGTTCGTGATTTGCAAAGCAAATTCCGGATAGCGGAGCAAACTATCCCACCCAGCCAATCCAATAGAAATAAGAATAAGGATTACGGAAACCGCGACGAACCCAATCGCCGTGCGCCTTCGCTTCCAGATGCCGATGAGCAGAACGATCGGAATCATAAATTGAAATTTGAACATGCCCAAACCGAGCCAGCAGCCGGCCAGCAAATCGCTTTTCTTCCGAAGCGCCTTGAATCCCAACCCGCAAAGCAATAGCAGCAAGATAGAATCCTGTCCCTGCAGAAGGCAGACGAAAATTGGAAAGAAGGCAAGGCTCCCTATCACAAATTCCCACGGCGGAATCGCTTGCAGCGTGCTCATTGTCTTCCGCAGCAGCAGCGCCACGCCAAACAGAGCGCCAACATTTAGCAGATCCCAGATCGCAAACGCCCGCGGATAAGACAAATAAGCAAGCGGCAGAAAAATCAACGCCTCAAACGGCGGATGGATGTAGGGCAAAGCGCCATGCCGCGAAGCAATCGCTCCAACAGACTTCTTCTGCACTTCATACTGCGCGCGAGCGTCGTAGAGTTGATGCCCGACCCCGGCTCGCAACATCGTTGCCGCCGTGTAGTAAACCGTAAAATCCGGATACCCCTGCTGAATTCGTTCTCTGAGATGGATGAAAACAAACAGGTGCAAACACAGGATGCCGGCGATAAACAGCCGCACCAGGCGTCGCCTCGATTGAGTCCGATTTGCCGATATGAATTGTCTGCCGTTCGAAGGCACGTTGGCTCGCGATTGTACCTCCTAGCGCAATCACCCGCTATGATGGATTCCCTATGACGGGCCTGCTCGGAAAAACCCTAGGCACGACCCACCTCTTTCTTGCAGTCCTCTTTCTCGGTCTCTTCGCTATGGCGGCCCGCAATGTCACCGATCCCGATATCTGGTGGCACCTCAAAACCGGAGAGTTCATCGCCACGCATAAATCCGTCCCTCACGCCGATCCTTTTTCCTACACTCGCGCTGGCGAGCCTTGGGTTGCGCACGAATGGCTCACTGATCTGTTCCTTTACCAGGTTCAACACACCGCAGGATTTGGCGCACTGATCGTGATCTTTGCAGGGATCCTCACGGCGTCGTTTTATCTGCTCTATTTGCGCTGCGGTCCCGCTCCCTACGTCGCCGGCATCGCAACCTTATTCGCCGCCTGGGCCACGAAGCCCATTTGGGGTGTACGCCCTCAGGTTCTCTCTTTCCTCTTGACCAGTCTCTGGCTCCTGATCCTCGAACGCTCCGACCGCAATCCTAAGCTTCTGTGGTGGACCGCTCCACTCACTCTCTTGTGGGTCAATCTCCACGCGGGATTCGCATTGGGCCTGGGTTTGTCGGCGCTGTTTCTTGCCGCAGCGCTGCTCGAACGCTTCCTCGGTCACTCCGCACCGAACCCACCTTGGCGGATGACGGCATCGATTCTCGTCCTCGATGTGTTGCTCGTGCCTCTGAATCCGAACGGCACCCGTCTGTTTTCCTACCCTATTGAAACTCTTCGTTCGACTACTATGCAGAACTACATCGTGGAATGGGCCTCGCCCAACTTTCACCGTTCCGAGTACTGGCCTTTCCTGCTCATCGTTCTCGCCACATTCGCTACACTCAGCGTTTCTAGAATCCGGGTTCGTCCGCGTGACCTGCTCGTCTTACTGGTCAGCCTCTATGCCGGCCTCGTTTCCATCCGCCTGATGCCATTCTTCATTTTGATCGCGGTCCCAATCATCTCCGGCCGGCTGTGTGTCTGGCCGAAGACAACTGCCAATTCGCGACGACTCCCGCCGGCGTTTGGCGCGTATCTCAACGTCGCAATTCTCGTCGCCATGGCGGTCTTTGCCAGCGCTCACGTCGCCAGCGTGATCCAGCGCCAGCCCCAGGCCGAAGCTGATCAGTTCCCTCTTCGAGCCGTCTCGTTTCTCCAAACTCATCCCCCCGCCGGTCCAATTTTCAATGACTACGATTGGGGCGGTTACCTGATCTGGAAACTTTCCCCTCGCATCCCAGTGTTTATCGACGGCCGCGCCGACGTCTACGGAGCACAGCTGTTTCACGATTTCGCCGATGCTTATCAACTTAAAGGTCCGTGGCAGCAGATCCTGCAACGCTGGCATGTTGAGACCATCATTGTCCCGCCGGATTCCGCCCTAGCAACCGGGCTACACAATATTCCGGCCTGGATAGTCTCTTACCGGGACTCCCAGGCAATTGTCTTTAGTCACGGAGCCTCCAGGGGTGGTTCCAGGGCTTCCCCTGCGACTCTTCCAGCGCCCGTGGGTCGGCACTGATTCGGCCAAAGCTCAGCGGAGGTTACTCTCGGTATGCAATTAATTGCATCCGTTGAATACGGGCAGGGTATTATGGTTTATATTTTGGACAATCCTCCGTCAGGACAAGCAAGAAACAATCGGTTGGATCGTGCCTCCGGAGGCCGAAGGGGTTTGTCTGTTCCAAGCACCGGTAAGAACCGGGCTGATTGCTTTAAGGGAGGCCACAATCTATGCACCACCTTTACAGACTCTGGCGCGACGATGAAGGCCAGGACATTGCGGAATACGCCGTAATGCTCGCCGTCATTCTGGTCATCGTTGTCGGCACTATTCGACTGATTGGTTCGAATGCCAACAATGTTTTCTCGAACGTAGCCAGCTCGATTCAGTAAGATTCTGCTCGGCGCAATAAGGCAAGGGCTCCACTCGCCAGTCGTACGGTGAGCGAAATGTCTTTGTCCGTTCTAACGGAGTGCGAATGAACCGTACGCGTTTGTTGATGATTGGGGCGGTGGCGTTGGCGTTGGGCATTGTCGTGAGCCTCGTCGTCTACAAGAATCTGCAAGGCAAAGGCGCGTCCAACAGCGAGCCCGGTGTAGACGTCATTGTGGCTGCGGACGACATTCAGGTAGGAGCCAGGGTCGAAGAGCATGACGTGCGTATTGTCAGGTATCCGGCCTCCGCGCTCCCCGCGGGAACGTTCAGCGCTCGCGGCAAAGTGCTGGGCCGGGGCGTCATCCTTCCCATTTCAAGAGGCGAGTTCATCTTACCCACCAAGCTCGCCCCGGAAAATGCCGGGGCCGGTTTGCCTTCTCTGATTCCGCCGGGAATGCGCGCCGTCTCCGTTCGCGTGAATGAGGTCGTCTCCGTCGCCGGTTTCGTCGGTCCCGGCACCCGCGTCGACATCCTTCTTACCGGAACGCCGAACGGCAGCTCCGAAGATCAGACCACCACCGTATTACAGAACGTCGCGGTCATTGCCTCAGGTCACACGCTGGAACGCAATGCTGCCGGCGAAGCGCAGAGCACCCCGGTGATCACTCTTCTGGTTTCGCCCGACGATGCCGAGCGTCTGACGCTTGCCAGTTCAGAGGGACATATTCAACTCTCCCTGCGCAACCCCCTAGATACGCAGCAGGAAGAAGTCGCCGCCGCCAACGCCAAAGGACTTTACAAGGGCGGTACACCCGCCGCGGCTCCAGCGCCGGCGGTTCATACGCATCCCGCAAAACTACAGAAGGTCCAAGAACCGACTCCCCCTCCTTCGGTCCTGAGTGTCGAGGTTTATCAGGGTGATAAGAAGCCCGACGTCGTCAAGTTTCCGGAAGCTGGTGATGAGCCCAAATAGTTCGGACAGAGTTTCGCCTTACGCGTTTCACATCTTAATCTCGCGTTGCAGCTTTCCTCACTGGAGAGGAATCAGACGATGAAGTTCTGCTCGACATCTTTATTAGCTGTCGCTCTTTGGCTTCTGATCCCGGCCAGCGCCTTGGCCGCGGCACGTCTCCAACAGCAGGATGCGTCTCCCAGCGCTCCTCCGCCGGAGGATGTTACTCACGCGCCTCAGACCACTCTTCCTCCGCAATCGGTCCAGCCGCAGGGCTCAGCTCCTTTGCGCGTGATGGTCGATAAGTCTCTGCTGATCAATACCACCGAACGCCTCAAGCGCATCTCTGTCACCGACCCCACCGTCGCCTACGCCACCGTTATTACTCCCACGCAGATTCTCGTCCACGGCCGCGCTCCCGGCGAAGTCTCGCTGCTCATCTGGGATGAACTCGAGCGCTCGCGCAGCTTCGATCTCCGCGTCGACGTGGATGTCAGCGCCTGCGCCGAAGAAGAACACCGCGTCTTCCCGGACGAACAAATAACCGTCACGCCTTCCCGCTCTGCCATTGTTCTTTCCGGCCACGTCACTACCGAAGACGTTGCCAAGCGATCGGGAGAGCTGGCTGCCGCGTATTCCAAGAATGTGGTGAACGTGCTCACATTCGGTCCAGTGGGCGCTCAGGAAGTTCTGCTGGAAGTCAAGTTCGCCGAAGTTGACCGTTCCGCCCTCACCTCGCTCGGCGCCAACCTTTTCTCCACCGGGGCCGGCAATCTCATCGGCAGCACAACCACTGGCCAATATGGTGGTTTCGGCCCTCAATCGATCACCCAAACCACAGGACAAAGCGGCCCAATCACTGGCACCGAAACTGTCAGCAACGTCCTTAACCTCTTTTTGTTCCGTCCGGACATTCACTTCGGCGCGGTCATTGAGGCCCTGCAGACCAAAAACCTGCTCCAGATTCTCGCTGAGCCCAACCTTATCGCCGTAAACGGCAAGAAGGCCAGCTTCCTTGCCGGCGGACAGTTTCCGTTCCCCATCGTGCAACCCGGTGCCGGATTCACCGCCGTTACTATTTCCTTCAAGGAGTTCGGTGTCAAGCTCGAGTTCACCCCAGTCATCATGCCAAACGGGAACATTCACCTTGTCGTGGCGCCGGAAGTGAGTACTCTCGATTTCGCCGACGCACTTACTATTTCTGGATTTACCGTCCCCGCGTTGAGCACGCGCAAGGCTGAAACCGAGTTCGAACTGAGAGACGGACAAAGCTTCGTCATCGCCGGTTTGATTGACAACCGCGTCACCGACATTTGGAACAAGGTTCCCGGGCTTGGGCGATATCCCGATCCTGGGAGCCTTTTTCAAGAGCAAAAGTATCTCGAAGAGCAATTCGGAATTGATGGTTCTGTGTACCGTACATCGGATTTCGCCGAACGCCGAACCGCCATCGACTCCCAAAAATCCTCAGCCGTTTATGGACAAAGATAAGTTCGACGGGAGCAAGTCCGGAAACAAGCCTGCGGGCAAGTAGCCAGTCGGTCGAGGAATTTGCACGGAGAGATAGACTGAAATTGGTTTGATTTGAGTCCCGGAGGGACCACGCGCGTCCGCGTCGAAATGAGATTGTGGCAGGAGAAGTAGCGGCTATGCCCGAACTTTCGGTCGTCATCGTAGCTATCGACAATGAGCAGCGGACCGTACTTCAAGTGCTGGTCGATGGCACCAGCGTTGCCAGCACGGTACATACCTGTGCCAGTTTCCCCATGGCCGCCTCGGACCCGATTATGCGCCGGGTGCAGGCTGCCAATCCCGACGTGTTGTTGGTGGATATCCCTGCCGATAATCACGCAATCGCCATGCGCGCCATTGAACTTCTTCGCCAGGAATTGCCCGACTCCGCGGTCTTCGCCATCGGAAGCCTCAATCAGCCCCAGATCATCGTCAATGCCATGCGCGCCGGCGCCCGCGAGTTCATCGAGCGCCCCACCACTACCACTGACTTGCTCGAAGCTTTCGTTCGCCTCACCGCCGCGCAGCGTCGCGTTCAAAAAGAAGGTCCGCGCGGAAAGGTATTCACTGTAGTCAATGCCAAGGGCGGTAGCGGAGCCACCACCGTGGCCGTCAACCTCGCCCTGGCCCTGCAGTCCGCCCACGGCCAAACCGCCCTGGTCGACCTCGCGCCCCTGGGACATACTGCGCTGCATCTCAATGTCAAGCCGCTGTTCAATATTGCTGATGCTACCCGCAATCTTCATCGCATGGATAGTTCCCTGCTTGAGAGTTTCATGACCCGCCACAGCGGTGGGTCTGCAACTTCTGGCCGGGACTAACGCTCCAGCCGCCATCGAGCCCTCGACTGCGGAGTTCGTCCGCCTCTTCGACATGTTGGTCAGCCACTACCGCTATGTGGTCGTCGATAATTCTTCGCGTCTCGACGCCGCCAGCCGTCTGGTTGCGAATTTGTCAGAAGCCGTTCTCCTGGTCGCCTGTACCGATGTCGCCTCTCTCTGGAGTGCCGCCCGCGTGCAACAATACTTGGGAGAGACCGGGAACCGCGAGCGCCTGCGCCTGGTTCTGAACCGTTTCCGTAAGGTCCCCGGCTTCACCGAGGCCGACGCAGAAAATGCTGCTGGAGTCAAACTGTTATGGCGTGTTCCGAACCAGTACTTCGCGATCTCCTCCGCGATCGATCGCGGGGCGCCGGTGATGGAACAGAGTCACACCGAAATCGCCCGTTGCTTTGCGGGGCTGGCACAGGAGCTGACTCGCAACGATGTCGATGTGAAACGCTCTGCGTGGTCACTCTTTAAGACTGTGTAAGATTGTTTAGAAGGATTTTGAGGAAACTGTCGAGGACGATGGTTTAGGACGTTATGGCTAACCTGCAGACCTTCGAGCACAGCGAGTACCAGCAGGTAAAGGCGGATCTGCACCGCAAAATCCTCGACCGTCTCGATCTCGAAAAGCTCGGCCGCTCCACCGGTGATAGTGCCCGCGAAGAGGTTCTCGTCCTCATCCGCAACGCGGTCAACAACGAGGTCGTTCCTCTCAGCTTCACCGAGCGAGAACGCCTCTCCCGCGAAATCCTCGACGAGATCTTCGGCCTTGGCCCCCTTGAGCCCCTGCTCAAGGACCCCACCATTTCCGACATCCTGGTGAACCGCTACGACCGGGTCTACATTGAGCGAGCCGGCAAACTCGAACTGACCGTCTTATCGTTCAAAGACAACCAGCACTTAATGCAGATCATCGAGCGCATCGTTTCCCGCGTCGGCCGCCGGGTGGATGAATCGTCTCCCATGGTCGACGCGCGCCTTCCGGATGGATCCCGCGTCAACGCCATCATTCCTCCTCTCGCCCTCGATGGCGCTTGCCTCTCCATCCGACGTTTCGGACGCGATCCGGTTACGGCTCGCAACATGATCGAGAATCACACCCTCACCGAGCCCATGCTCGAGCTTCTCTCTACCATGGTGAAGGGAAAGTTGAATCTTCTAATCTCCGGTGGTACCGGCGCCGGCAAAACGACGCTGCTCAATGTCCTCTCCGGATACATTCCCAACGTCGAGCGCATCGTCACCATCGAAGACGCCGCCGAACTCCAACTCAAACAGGAACACGTCGTCCGCCTCGAAACCCGCGCCCCCAACATCGAAGGCAAAGGCGCCGTTCGCCAGCGGCAACTCGTCATCAACAGTTTGCGTATGCGCCCCGACCGCATCGTCGTCGGCGAGGTCCGTGGCGAAGAAGCTTTCGATATGTTGCAGGCCATGAATACAGGTCACGAGGGTTCCCTCACCACGGTTCACGCCAACTCCGTGCGCGACGCCCTGGCCCGTATCGAGAACATGGTTTCCATGGCGAATCTCAATATTCCCGAGCGCGCCGTGCGCCACCAGATTGCCTCCGCCATTCATGCCGTCGTGCAAGTCGCCCGCTTGTCGGACGGCACCCGTAAGGTCATCTCAATTTCCGAAGTCACGGGCATGGACGACCAATCCATCACTATGCAAGACATTTTCGTGTTCGAACGCCGCGCCGTCGATGAAACCGGAAAAGTGCGAGGAGCATTTCATGCCACCGGCGTCCGTCCTAATTTTGCCGACCGGCTGGCCACTTTCGGGGCTCGAATCCGCCCCGCGTTATTTGAATCGAGAACCGAAATTTAAAGATACTGTAGCGCCGGATTGCCGGTTCGACACTGAATTTTGAGGAGAATGATAGCCGAGTCCCATTAAGGGCCCGACAACACGCTCACTATGCCAGCGCTGATTGCACTTCTCGTTTTCGTCGTGGTCGCCCTCGCCGTATTTGCCGTGGGCTCCCTTATCGACCAGCGCAACGCCCAGGCTCGCCTCATCAGGGACCGCCTCGCGACCGTCGACAAAGCGCCCGAGCGCGAACCGGACGAGGAACTCGCTCTTCTCCGCGACGAACAACTCAGCAAGATTCCCGCACTCGACACTCTGCTCCGCCGCTCGGCCCGGGTTTCCGCCATCCAAGAAGCTCTGACCCAAGCGGGCATGAAATTTCGCGCTGGCAACTTCCTCATGCTATGCGCGCTCTGTGGCACGCTCGCCGGACTTGCGGCCATCCTCTACACCAAGAATCCTGCCATCGGCTGGGCTGCGCTTGTCATTGGTGCCGTCCTCCCCTATTCCCTCGTCTCCTATCGTCGCCAGAAGCGCTTCGAGAAATTCGAGGAGCTTTTTCCCGAGGCCATCGACACTCTGGCCCGTGCTGTCCGCGCCGGTCACGCCTTCACCACAGCGCTCGAAATGATTTCCAACGAAACTGCCGAACCGCTCGCCAGCGAATTCCGCAAACTTTACGAAGAGCAGAAGTTCGGCATGCCTGTACGCGACGCCCTCATGAACCTCACTGAGCGCGTGCCTCTGGTCGATATCAAGTTCTTCGTCACCGCCGTGATGCTCCAACGCGAAACCGGCGGCAACCTAGCCGAAATCCTCGACAACTTGTCCTACGTCATCCGTGAGCGCTTCAAGATCCAGCGCCAGGTCCGAGTCCACACCGCACAGGGACGCCTCACCATGGCTCTCCTGATGGCCATGCCCCCCGCCGTGGTCGCCATTCTTGCTGTCTTCAGCCCGGATTTCGTCAAGCCGCTCTTTTACGATCCCATTGGCCACGCCTTGCTGGTGGCCAGCATTGCGTTACAGACGGTTGGTTATTTCGTGATCCGAAAGATTATTAAGATTCAGGTATGAAGATTAGAGGATTAGAAGATATTTCGTAAACGTTTTTGGGAAGGGCACGACTTTCAGTCGTGCCGTAAGAGATGTGAAATGCAATTGCGCTTTAGCGCCTGAGGCAGTCTAAGAGATTCAGGTCTGAGCTATGCCGCTGATTTTGACCATCATCGTGTTTGTCACGGTCGTGCTCGTGGTTTTCGCCTTTGGCGCGGCAGCCGTGACGCCCACTTCCGTCCTGGGTGCCCGCTTGCGCGCCCTCGGCGGCCAGCCTACCATGACGCAGGACAAGCCCGCGTTGAAGGTCAGGGAGCGCATCGAACAGGCGCTCGATCCTCTCAGCAAGGCGATCCCACTTTCTCCCTCGGACGTCTCCCGCACCCGTGCGTGGCTCATCCAGGCTGGACTGCGCGAGTCGCGCCACGTCAGTTATTATTTTGGAGCCCGCCTCGCTCTCGCTGCTCTTGGTCTTGCTGGCGTCGTGGTTTTTTCCGGCGTCGATAGCGTCCCCTTGCTGGTCTGCGTACCCGCCTTGGGTTTCTTTATTCCTCGTTTTTTTCTCAAGCGCATGATCAAGGACCGCCAGCGTCGCATCCAAATTGCTCTTCCCGACGCTCTCGATCTCACCGTGATTTGTATCGAAGCCGGACTCGCACTCGATCAGGCTCTCATGCGTGTCGGCCAGGACCTGCATCACGCCCACCCCGATCTGAGCGACGAGTTTCATCTGGTCAATCTGGAGATGCGCGCGGGCAAGCCGCGTGCGGAAGCCCTGCGCAACATGGTTGATCGGACTGGAGTCGATGACATTCGCTCGCTCGTCGGCACTCTCATTCAGACCGATCGCTTCGGCACCAGCATCGCGCAAGCTTTGCGCGTTCATTCCGATTCCCTGCGGACCGCCCGCCGGCAGCGCGCCGAAGAGCAGGCCGCCAAAACTACGATTAAGATGGTTCCTCCCCTCGTAATTTTCATTTTGGTCCCGTTCCTCTTCGTCACGGTTGGTCCAGCGCTCATCCAGGCCTATCACTCCCTGGTGAGCAAGTAAGAAGCCTTTGAACCTGATTTGATTAACTGCGAATGAGTGGAACATGGCTAAGAGACTCCAGCCCCGAGGGGCTGCATCCGAGAGCCCGGCATGGACGTGCCGGGAAAACTGCGCCGGCAATCGAACGAGTCCCGTCAGGGCGGCACACTTGCCAGCCCACGTTTAGCCCGCTAACGGAGGAGAGTTCATGCCGGGACCGCACAGCCAAGCCTTCAACCAAACCCGCCAGCGCTATCTTGCCACGGAACTAGCCGTGGCCCAGACGCACTGGTCTCGCCTGCGCGGCCTCATGGGAGCCGCTGAAGATGACTTTCGTAACGGGTCTGGCCTCTGGATTCGTCCCTGCCGCGGAGTTCATACTCTTGCCATGCGCTTCCCAATCGATGTAGTCTATCTCGACCGCGACGGCTCCGTCGTGCACCTCGAGTCCAATCTGCAGCCTTGGCGTTTCGCCCCCATCCGCCTGCAAGCCGCTTCAGTTCTGGAGTTGCCGAGCCACACCGTAGCCGAAACCGGAACCGCGCTGGGCGATAAAATCGAAATCAACCTGAAGGGGGAAGATGGGTTTTGAAAGAGCGCGGCTTCAGTCGCACTGCCGCCAACAACATCCTGTGGGCTTAGCCCCTGAGGTCGAACCAAACGACTCAATTTTTATTGTGACCGAAACGCTACAACTCGAAGAACTTATGTACCTCCACAACGAGCCCAAGCTCCTCATCGAGTGGACGCCGCGCTGGGAGGAGTTCACCACCTCGATCGGTCCGGCCTTCGCCCGTTCCGGCCCGCGCCTCGCCGGAGAAGCTCCTCACGGAATTCTTCCCTATCGCAGCCTGACGGCGTCCTTCCTGCTGCAAGCGGTTTTACTGTTCGTCCTCATGGTTCTTCCCCGCGAGATTCAACGCCTCCGCCCCTACGCCCCTCCCCGTCTCCAGCCCGATGAAGTCATTTATTACTCGGCCGACGAACTGCCTCGCACTGAAGATTTAGGCGGAGCCCAAGCCGGTGCTACCGGCCGGGCCGGCGGTCACGAAGCCCATCACCGCACTCAGACCATCAAAGTCGCTCGTGGCGCTTCGCTCGCAGAAAAAGTTGTCGATGCTCCCAACCTCAAACTTCCCTCGTCGCCCGGCGCCGTCGCGAATCTCCTCGCTTTTAAGTCGCCTACACCTCGGCCAGGTCCGCCGGATCCCGCTACTGCCGAAGGCTTGCATTCTTCCTTCTCTGCGCCGCGTCTTGCCGTCAACGTGATTGCTCCCGCTCCCAACATTTCGGCAGATCGATCTCGCAGTGCGCCCGCTTTGAGCGCGGCCATCGTTCCTCCCGCGCCCAGCGCTCCATCGGAGCACACGCTCTACGCGCCCAAGCTTGATGCCAGCATCATCGCTCCAGCTCCAAATCTCTCTCGCGACCGCAACCGCGCCGCGCCCTCCTTGAGTTCAACAGTGATAGCCCCCGCCTCCGAGCACGTTTCCCGCGATCAGGCACGCAACGCTCCTGCTCTCAATGGCAGCATAATCGCTCCCGCGCCTTCCTCCGTGACGCGCGAAATTTCGCCCTCACGCGTGCAGACGAATGAGGTTGCCGTCGTGCCTCCACCCGTCTCCGCGCCTGAGCGTGAATCCTCGCGCAATGCCAAGCTCACTCTGCCAGCTCCATCGGTCGTCGCGCCCCCTCCTTCTGCCGATTCCCGTGACTTGCGCCGTCTCGAAAGTGGCAGTGTCCGTTCCTCCGCGCCCAACGTCATTCCTCCGCCACCTGCTCCAGCCGCAAACGGATCTTTCGTCAGCAGCATCATCGGAAAACTCTTCGGCACGCAGGACGTCGTCCCGCCTCCGCCTTCCGTCTCATCGAACAGTACCGCGGGAACCTCCCGCAACTCCACCGGAGGATCGGGCACCTCACTTGCCGCCAATGTGATTCCGCCTCCGCCATCCATCGGTCCGGGCACCAATCCGGGTGGATCACCCTCCGGACGCGCTCAAGGCGCATCGAACGTGATTCCTCCGCCGCCCTCTGTGTCAGGTTCCAGTTCAGGTGTCGCCGGATCGTCATCCAGAAAATATTCGGGCTCATCGCTTGGCGGATCAAACGTCATCCCACCGCCTCCGTCTGTCGCGGGCTCTGGCGCAGGAGGTGGTACAGGACAGAACTCCGGTGGTTCTGGCGGAGGAACTCTTCTCGCCAGCAACATCATTCCGCCTCCACCTTCAGCAAACTCCGGCACAGGCCTTTCCGGCTCTGGGCGAAGAGGCAATGGCCTCGGTGGTCCTGGCGACATCGGCTCTGCTCTAGCTCCGCCCAAGGTCGGCGGGAGCGGAGATAATTCCGGAGTAGTCTTATCGACCGATCCCGGCACCGCGCCGGGCATGCCGGGCAACGGCGGCAAAGGATCTCTTGCCCTATCCCCGTCGGGCGCCAATAAACCCGGCTTGGGCGGCGGAGGTGGAGGCTCCGGTATAGGCAACGGCAGCGGCCCTGGCAGTGGCCTAACAGGCGAAAGCACAGGAGCAGGAAAATCCGGCACTGGCCGCGGTTCCGATCCCAATGCTCGCGGCGGAATCTCTCCAACACCCGGTCCCGGCGGCACCGGCACCGCTCCCACTGGATATCCCGCTGCCCCCGGCGTGGACGTTCGCGGCGGCAGCACCGTAGTCAATCTTCCCAGCTTCGACTCCGGAAACAGCAACGCTCCCAGCGTTCCGGGCCGCTCGTCGGCGAAAGGCGATCCGGGTCCCGCAATTACCATCGTCGCCACCTCGCGTTCCGGCGGCGCATTCGATTTCTACGGCAAACTTCCCGGCGACAACTACACCGTCTACGTCGATACCAACATCGGCATGGTCGTCATGCAATTCGCCGAAGTCGATCCCGCAGCACATTCCGGCGCCGGAGCTCTCACCGGTCCGCAAGGCCTTCGCACCGATCTTCCGGCAAATCTTCCCCGCGCACGCGTCGTAGTCAAATGCAAGCTGGACGCATCCGGCAACCTGAAAAATCTGCAAGTGCTCGAGCCCGGCCCCGCCACCATGACCGCAAAAATCATGGCCGCCCTCCCCAGCTGGAAATTCCGCCCCGCCACCCGCGGCGCCCAGCCCATAGAAGTCAACGCCATCCTCGGCTTCAACATCGACACCAACGACCGCTACTAGCAGCGACAGTCTGTCCTCCCAAGTATCTCTGTCATCCCGAGCGCAGCTAATCATTTGCTCCGCGAATGATCCAGCGAAGTCGAGGGATCCCTTTGAGCTTCACGATTGCAGCCGCGTCACCGCGAGGCTTGCATCACCGTGAAAGGCGGCGCTTCAGCGCCGCGTCAAGCATCCAGGAAATCTCGGGGCTTTAGCCCCTGCTGCTACAGCCGCAACCGCGCCATCAACGCATACGCCCGTCGAAACCACACCCGCTCTCGCCTTCGCTGATAACCTGGCATCGTCGCCCGCTTGTCAAGAATCTTCTGCGCCCACTCCCGGGCTTCCTCGACTCTTCCCTGCGCCTGCAGAAACGTCGCGTAGTTGTAATAGGTTTCCGAATTCGTGGAAATCTTGGTAGCCTGCTGAAAAAGTTTCTCCGCCTTTTCCGCTTGCCCCGTCTGCGCATAAGCATGCGCCAATAATCCTGCACCCCGGTGGAAGTCGTAGTTCGGATCAGCCGCTATCGCCCGCTCCAGATCCGGCACCGCCGCTGCGAAGTCTCCTAATTCAACTTCCGCCACTCCCCGCCGGTAGAACGGATCCACCGAATCCGATCGCTGCGAAATCGACCGGTCATAACATTCTCGCGCCTTCGCAAAATCGCCATCATCCAGATAAGCAATCCCAGCTCTTCATAATTCCCCGCCGAAGGATTGTCCAGAATCGCCCGCTCCAGTTCATGAATCCTTCGCCGCCGAGGAAAAACTTGAAACGATCCACGCAGCAACCCTGCGTCCGGGATCACTTCCGCGACAATGTAAACCGCCGCTCCAATCCATCCCAAAAACAGAATGATAAAGATCCAATAAGTGTCTGGCCGGCGGCGAATGAAGTGCACGATCGCTACCGCCTGCAGCAAAAATCCCCACCAGTGAAAAAAGAGGAAAAGTAGTCCCATGCGAAGCGCAATATATCACGACGACGCAGAGCACTCACTTCCCTCGGATCCTTGTCGCCAAAACCTTAGGGGGACCTACGCGAACTACCCTACAGAATTTTCGGGAGCTTTCTGCCATGCTCCCACGATGGCAATCCCCCAGGAGGAACGAGTTCGGCAACTGTGTGCCTTGGTCGCAGTAGCCGAGGGAGCAGAGCTGGAAAATGCTATCGCTGAACTTCGCACCGCCATTCGCACACTCATCGGCGACGCGCAAAACGTCTCGACATATACGCTGCTAAATTTTCCGGCCGCGATCGATAAAAGAAAAAAAGCTTAAGTCTGTTCCGCGTGGGATAGCTGCCTCGGCGGTCCAACGTTATGTAACAATGAAGAAGTGATAGAAACAGTAAATGGCTTGTCCACGCCCGCGCGCCGAAGCGCGGAGCCTGGCTCCGTTCGACTGATCGCGTCCGATATCGACGGCACTTTACTCAATCCCCAATTCAAGATTTCTCCCGATGATCTCGCAGCCCTTCGCCGCGCCCACGCCGCCGGCATCGAAATCGTCCTTGTCACCGGACGCCGCCATACTTTCGCTCTTCCGATCGCCGAACAGCTCGGCTTCGACCTCTGGCTAATCAGCTCCAACGGCGCAGTCACCCGCTCGCTCTCAGGCGAAACCTTTCACCGCGACCTCATGCCCCGTCAAGTTTGCGGCGACTTAGTCACCGCCATGCAAGATTTCCGTGGCCACACCGTTCTTACTTTCGATAAGGAAACCAAGGGTGCCATCGTGCTCGAGCATCTCGAGGACCTGAATATCAGCATCCGTCGCTGGCTTGAAAAGAACATGGAGTATATCGAGTTCATCATTCCCATCGAAAATGCCCTCTTGACCGACCCGGTGCAAACTATGTTCTGCGGCTCCATGGTTCGCATGGCCGAGGCTCTGCGCGCGCTCGAAACCACCGGCTTGGGCAGCCGCATCACCGTGCTCCGCACCGAATATCCCGAGCGCGATCTCTCCATGATCGACGTCCTCAATGCCGGCTGCTCCAAAGGCCACGCGCTAGAGCGCTGGGCCGCCCACCGCGGCTTCCAGCGCGAGCAGGTCATGGCCATCGGTGACAATCATAATGACGTCGAAATGCTTGAGTTTGCCGGCCATCCGGTTATCATGGGGAATGCCTGCGAGGAGCTTCGCTCCCGCGGCTGGAGCTTGACCCTAGGCAATGACAAATGTGGCGTCGCGGCGGCCATCGCGGCTGTGGTCTAGACTTTCTTGGGCATTTGGCGCGGTCGAGCGTGTGAAATGAAGAAGTCGATCCAACTCGGACTCTGGGCCATCGTGCTCATCGCGCTAACCGTGGTTCCTTCATTCGCCGCCGAGTCTGCCATCCTGCGGAACGGATTCTCGATCCGCCACGAGCGGCGCCGGATCATAGGCGACATCACCCGGCTGTATATTGACGGTGACCAATCCAGCTTCGTCGACATTCCCACCGCCGAAATCGACCACTTCGAAACTATCTCAGACGCGCCCGCTTCGGCACCGGCTACCGCACCCGCTCCGCGGCAGCTGCAGCCTTCAGCTGCCATCAATCCGCATCCCTTCGATCTGAATCAAACGGTAAGAGATGCGAGTGGAACTTACCAGCTCGATCCCGATCTGGTCACCAGCGTCATCCGTGCCGAGAGCGGATTCAATGTCCGCGCCGTTTCTCCCAAAGGGGCGCAGGGATTGATGCAGCTTATGCCGCAGACCGCCTCGCAACTCGGCGTGCGCAATGCCTTCGACCCGCAAGCGAACGTAGACGCCGGCACTCGCTATCTCCGCGAGCTACTGGAGCGTTACAACTTCGATCTCATCAAAGCTCTCGCCGCCTACAACGCGGGACCCGAGCGCGTCGAACAATACAACGGAGTTCCGCCATACTACGAAACCAAAGCTTACGTCGCCCGCATCGTGCGCGACTTCAACAAGAAGAAACTCGCCTCCAAGTCGACGACGGCGGCTACCTCCAAGAAGAGTCCGACGTCAAAGGACAGTTCCGCCCACGCCAAGACCCAAGCTCCTTCTGCTCAGCGCATCGCGCAAAACTAACTCTTTTCTCAGACTATTAACCAGTGGCTCGATGCTCGAAGGGCCGGTCTTTGAACTCCGGAGCACCCTCAGGCAACCGATTTTTCGCAGAGACCCCCAAGATTGCGGCGGTATAATGGTGCCCATTCTTTTGGGGCTTAAGGGAAATCCCAAAATAGTGGGCTTGACTGGGCGAGCCCAGCGGAACAGAATTTCTGAACTCGTAGAGACTCGGCGTGTCGCCTCTCCGGTGGGCAAGTGAAACGTCTGTAGTGGCGTGGGGTCGAGTAAAAGCAGGAGTTGCGCTGTGCCGGAGAAAAAGATCCGCTTCGACGACTTCCAGTTGGACTACGGTCGTTTTCAGCTGTGTCGCCATGGCATCCCGGTTCGGCTGGAGGGTCTGCCGCTGCAATTGCTGATGTTTCTGGTCGAGAAGCGGGGGCAACTGGTCACCCGCGAGCAGATCTCGAGCGAGTTATGGAGCAAAGATGTGTACGTCGACGTCGAGCAGGGGATCAATACTGCGATCCGCAAGATCCGGCGCGCCCTGGATGACGATGCGAACGAACCACAGTACCTGCAGACCGCGGTGGGCCGTGGATATCGCTTCGTCGCTCCTAATGCCGAAGAGGACGCTTCGGGCGCGGCGCCTGCCGAAGGATTTGTCATTTCCCCTGAAGACCTAGGTCGCGCCATCATGTTAGCCGCGGGCTTGGATCCAGAGGATCCCCGCGGTACCCCGAAGGCTCCCGCCGAAGAAGGAATCAAGTCGGAGTAAGAATCGCGGGGCAGACCGGAGCCTACGGCGAAACCGACCAAGATCACCGCGCGGATAATCTTCAGATCGCTTCAGACGGCTTCAGACCGTCTCCATGGACTCCTCCTACAAGCCGGTGCAATATCCCACACATGATTTCTTCCTGTTGCGACTACCGTCGGGTTGAAATCAATTTGCCATCTGAAGGATATATCCAGGAGGTGATTCCGATGAACCGATCAAAATCTATCAGCGCAAATCGAGTACTTGCATTCATTGCAATGCTAGCAGGCGCGATGGTTACGACCATGCTGCTCCCGGCCTATGGCCAACAGGAAGTCGACCCGACCTGGTATGACCCGTACGCTGTACACGTCCCAAACACCGTGGCAAACACGGTGATCGCTCACACCTCTCAGCCAGCGGTGGCATTTCACCGGCACGAAGCGGCGGTGAAGTCTGTGGCGTCGACTGAGGGCACTGCGAAGTCTCACGAGAGGCCTGCGAGCCAGCCGAAGGCTGCAGCTCTCCGCACGCCCAGAGACCGGGAAGAAATTGCAGCGAACACTCATTGACGGCTGGTGCTGCAGATCTTGATCGTGCGCGAGCTTGGTAGTCCCGCCACTTCTTTATTCGACGTTGTGGGTCGGGGCGTGGATGGGTGGTCCGATTGCCGTTGAGAGACGAGCCGGGGGGAACGTCAATCAACACAGTCGGACCGATCCGCTTTCGGCTCAAAATAAATTCCAGGCAGAGCGGTTGGGATCGAGGGCCTTGCGTGTGGATTAAGCTCTTGATCCGGATACCCCCCACCCCCACCCCCACTCGGTCTCTTGGAATCATGGCTTTAGCGGGAAATTCCTCTCAAATCCAAAGGTCTAAAGCACTTAGCTAGCAAAATCCATAAAACAAAGGACTTAGGGGGCTGCGATCGGTTGGATGGCTGACCGTCACGGCCTCGACCATGATCGCCGATTGAAATTGTGCGGGCAAGGTTAGATGTCACAGCGGTGGAGTGGAAAACGAAAGCGGGTTGCCGCCGTTGCGTCCGGCTCGGCCGGAACACCGAGTCTCCCCTACCAAAAAGCCTAAAGGGCAGAGCACGCCACGTGTTCGTGGCGCTGGAGAGATCAAAATCTGGGCCACCCGTCACCGAAATTGCGCAGAGGTACAATCTGTTCCACTACTATTGGCCGAGCGACCAAAGATCAGGATAGTTGATGTCGCGTGGCCGAATACCCCAGGACATCGACCTCGATCGACATCTGGACGTTCCGGTCCTGGATAGCCATGTAAAGCAGTGCGCGGCCGCTGCTACGAACTCACTGAAGATTCCTCCTCCAGGCTACTCGCCGCTTCAAGCCGCTCACTTAGGTTGGATGTTCGACGCGATGAGATTCACTCACACCTCCATCCGGAACCTGGTAGCGAAAGGAACGGACTCTCCTGAGTGTGTGGATGCCGTTGCCCTGGCCAGGATGCAACTGGAAGCTCTCTATTCGATCTGTCTCCTAGTCCAAGACCCGGGCTTCGTTGATATCTACGTCAAGAGTTTCTGGCGAGACGCCTACGTCAACTTCCTGCTCGATCGCGAAGAACGCCAGGGACTGCCGCGATTCAGTGAGTATCTCAACCAGACCGCAATGCCATTGATGGAGCGGCTTCGACAAGCGTCCGGCGTTACCGAGGAGGAGAAAGCCACGGTGGAGCTTGAAGAGCTTGGCACTCCTCTTCCCACTGGAATGCAGCCAGTCAAAATTAGGTCGTTCCCGACGCCTGGATCGGTTATCAGCCGGGTCAATCATCCCGAGCGCCAGCGGATGCTGAAACGTCTGTACCCGGAGTACAAGCGCCTCTGTGCTTATGCTCACGGTTCTGCCCAATCGTGGATGACAAAAACAGCCTTCTGGGAACGGTCTCCTCTTAGGAAGTTACACACCGAGGGCGAGCGAGAAAAGAAATACATGAACGATGTTGTCGAGCTGGCTCTCTTGTTCAGTTTCTTTCCCGTTGTCCAGAGTACCTCTGAGCTCGCGACGTTGTATCCGTCTGACGTCGAACTCCAGCGCGTGGCTGTCGAGGCCTGGAACCTGCTGTCAGAGATGAACCTGCTCGGCAAAATTATGTGGGAAATGCGAGGGCGATCCTCGCTGGGAGTAATAGCTTGAGTTGGGGCCTGCCGCCGCCCTCCCTGCTTCGCTTCCTTCGCTGGTGCAGTCCGGTACTCCCGCGACGCGATGACCGAGTTTGACTGGGCCACTGCACCACCTTTGGGGCTTTTCGAGGGCGGGAGTGACGGATCTCAAACCCGATCCTTCCAATAGCCAGGCTTTCGCTTGCTGTGTGCGACTGCCACTATGATTATTGACTCGGGCTCGTCAAGGTAGACGACTGAGAACGAAAATCGTTGAAGGACGAAGCGGCGCGTTCCGTACAGGTGTTTCGGCCAGCGCTTGGGTGCATGCGAAACATTTTCTAAAGCTGACTGCACGTCGCTGAGAAATGCCACGCTCGCATCCCAGCTGTGCGAAAGGTACCAGTCGTCGGCCTCTTGAATTTCCTGCCATGCTAGCGGATGGAGGCGGTAGTTCTTAGCCGCGGGCATTCCGCAGCCGAGTCTTCAATCGACGAAGCACTTCCTCGCCCGGAATGGTCTTCACTCGTCCGGAACGAATGTCGTCGACGCGGCGTTTGATCTCTTCGTCCCAGGCCGGCTTCGACGCCTTCTTCAGCAGGCTCGTCATCCAGACTCTCGACCAGACGATCGATGAGCAGACCCGTTCCTTCGTGGAAAGGTTCAGGGCCTTTTCTAGTAGCTCCGAAACCTGCGGCGTCATTTGGGCCATAATTGCTCCGTAAGGCTGATTCTACTCCGGCGTGCCGTCCCTGCGGGACTTGGTTCCGATTTCTTGGGCTTTTACCCCCGGACTTCCGTCCGGGCTATCGTATAGTCGCCCCTCCGGGGCTTTAAGAGCGTCGATTCGACGGGTTGAGTGTGCCAACCTCAGGCGGTCGGATCGCTGGCATCGGCGAACTGGTCGCGACGGGTAGGCTCTTTTCCTTTCAACGACTTACATCCGCCTAATCCTTGATTTCGCCGCTAAACCTCGTTTTTCACCCGTTCGTTGTCTTAAGGATGCGCCATCCCCAGCGCTTCCAATAGGATGGCTTCAGCTCAAGACCCAGGGAAGCGTGTATCAACCAGGTTCAATTTCCGGGGAGAGCCACAGGTTGCGGGGTTTGTGGACTAGGATCTCAGGTGAAGCTGCAGCAAAGTTCCGCCCGGATTTCCTAAGACGAACACCCAAAACCGAGAGAGCCAGGAGCCAGAAGCTATTATGCGCAAGCCGATCAAGTACGTAGAGAAAGCAGTCACGGTCGCCGCCAAAGGCGCTTGGGTTGTGTTCGACCGCTTGAATCGCATCAAGCCGAACCCGTCGCCGACGCCGAAGTGGTCGGACAAGCCTCTGCTCAAGTCGTACGAAAAATCGAAGCCGCCACTGGGCTGGCCGCGCTCGACCGATTCGCTGTGCCCGAAGTGTGTGCCGGAAATCCGGCAGCAGATTCTTGACGGCAAACTGCCGCACGAAGTTTTGATGAACGAAAAAGTCGGCGAGATCAAGGCCACGATCGTGGAGCGCGACGGCAAGATTCTGATGGTGAAAGATTGTCCGAAGCACGGACACTTCGAAGATGTGATGTCGATTGACGCGGATTTCTCGAAGCATCTGGAAGATGTTTTCCCGGGGCGCGACATTGTGGCGCACAACGACGAGAAGCTGCATCATCACGGGTCGTCGACGGTGAAGTATGGACGCGGGTCGGTGCTGACGATCGATCTGACGAACCGCTGCAACATGATGTGCGATCCGTGCTTTATGGACGCGAACCAGGTGGGATTTGTCCACGAACTGCAGTGGGAAGAAATCAAGACGATGCTGGACAACGCGATCACGATCAAGCCGCGGCGGCAGATGAGCGTGCAGTTCTCGGGCGGCGAGCCGACGTTGTCGCCGTACTTTCTGGATGCGGTGCGCTACGCGCGGAAGGTCGGATACAACTCGGTGCAGGCGGCAACGAATGGAATTGAGTTTGCGAAGAGTTTTGAGTTCTGCCAGCAGGCGGTGGAAGCTGGGATGCGGTATGCGTACTTGCAATTTGACGGCATCGGGAACGCGGCCAACGCGCACCGCGCCGTCGGCAACCTGTTTGATGTGAAGCTGAAGGCGATCGAAAACCTGCACAAGGCGGGAGTGGAGATCGTTCCGGTGATCACGATCGTGAACGGGATCAACAACGAACAAGTTGGACGCATCATCAAGTTCGCGTTGGATAATCCGAAGACGATCAGCTTTTTGAGCTTCCAGCCGGTGAGCTTTACCGGGCGCGACGAAGCGGTTACGGACGAGCGCCGGCAAGCGCAGAGGTACACGCTGTCTCACCTGGCGCACGATGTGAAGAATCAGACGGGACTCGGCGAGCCATCGCGCGACTGGTTCCCGATTTCATTTATGGGAACATTCAGCGACTGGGCCGACCTGATGCACGCGAATGACGTCAAGAACGATTGGGGTCAACTCTCATGCGGCTGCCATCCGAATTGCGGGACGGGCATGGCCGTCATGATTGATAAGGAAACGAAGGAAGCGGTTCCGGTGACCGCGTTTTTGGCGGGGGATCAGCTGGCGAAGGATATTGCGAAGGTGAATGATGCTTCGCGCGGAAAATTTTTGACGGGGTTTGGAATGGCGTTGTGCCTGATGAAGAATTACGATCCGTACCAGGCACCAACGCATTTCAAGATGATGGATTTGTTGAAGAAATTCGACAAGAATTACAACGTAACGGGACGGAATTATGGGAAGGTTGGCGGTGATCGTACGCTGGACGATGTGATGAAGCGGCGTACCAACGATCGCTGGAACTTCCTGTTCATTGCGGGAATGTGGTTCCAGGATCTGTTCAACTACGATTTCCGGCGAACGGAGCAGTGCATTATTCCCTACGCGACGCAGGAAGGCGAGATCTCGTTCTGCGCGTACAACACGGGCGTGGGCTGGAGAAACATCATCGAGAAGATGCACATGACGGCGACGCTCACGAAGTGGTATGAGGAGCATGGACGGCATGAAATCTTCGCCGGCGGCAAGAAGGTGAAGATGGACGAGGAGCATGTCGACTACCTGCGACTGCGCGAAGAGATCGTGACTAACGAACTGCAACACGATCTCGACAAGCTGGGCATTGCGAAGACGGCGCGCGAGGAGAAGAAGCGGGCGAGAGATGCGAAGGCGGCTCTGGCTGTCGATCATTCGGAAACTCCGGTTCCGGGTCATCGTGGGCCGCAGAAGAACGATGAGGCTTACAACGCTCGGATGGCTTCCTTGTACCGCGAGGTTGTTCTGAAGGAGAAACCCGCCGTGGCCGAAAATGGATTCATTCCGCTGGGGGCATTGGGTAAGGCGAACGGCAACGGTAACGGCAATGGCAACGGTGCGCACGCTGCGAAGCCGGAAGTTGCCGAGCCGGTGGCAGGGGACTAAAGAGCGCTACCGGCTTCTAGCTCAAACATGCGGGCCGCCTGCGGGCGGCCCGTTTTATTTTGTTGGAAATTTTTCCTTCCTCTTCTGCAGGAGTCGCGCTCACTCAATACGTTATTGGCCGTATTGATGTTGTGATCAACGAGCGCTAGGTTGAACGAGAAGAAATGTTAGAGGAACGAATTGCAATTCGTGGTGAAACGTCAGGTGGGAGTCCATACATGAGGTTTGCTAAGACGACCCCTTTGGTTTTAGTCGCACTGCTTGTGTTCGCGGGAACGTTAATTGCGCAGAATAATGCTGCGCCGATTTATCCCACGGATCCGCATCCGGCGCAGGCTCCGAATACGGAGCAAGACCACGCTCCAGAGGGGAATCAGGGCACGGGGCAGAACGATATGCCCGTGTTCCGCGTGACGGTTAGTGAGCGCACGACGAAGGCGGTGAATTACCGGAATCGCGGAGGCTCGACGGAGGTGGATTTCACGGGCACAGACCTGATGCCCGATGTGCGCGGCCATGCCAAGGTGGAAGGAAAAGGGGGACGGCTCGGCATTGATGTGGAGCTCGAGCATATGTCGCCGGCGAACCGGTTCGGAGGGCAATACCTGACGTATGTGTTGTGGGCCATTACTCCGGAAGGACGCGCGGTGAATCTGGGGGAGATTCTTCCGGCGGAAAATGGCAAGGACAAGACCGATGTGACAACGGATTTGCAGGCATTCGGCATGATCATTACGGCGGAACCGTATTACGCGGTAACCCACCCGAGTAATAAGGTGGTTGCGGAAAATATTGTCCGCAAGGGTACGAAGGGATTTGAGGAACCGATTGATGCGAAGTTCGACGTGCTGGAGGGCCAGCAGTACACGATCGACGTGCCGGCAGATCAGCTGCCTTCGAGCGTGGCGAGTATAAAGGTGCCGCTGGATTTGCTGGAAGCGCGGAATGCGGTGGTGATTGCGAAAGCGGCGGGAGCGCAGAAGTACGCTCCCGACAGTCTGACGAAGGCGGAAGACATGTTGCAGCGGGCCGAGGATTATTACCAGCGGAAACAAGGTCGGACTCCGGTTGGGACAGCGGCGCGCGGAGCGACGCAGATGGCGGAAGACGCGCGGGTGCTGACGCTGCGGCGCAAGGAGCAGGCGAAGATTGAAGCGGATCGGCGTGCGCACGAGGAAGCGCAGGCGGCGGCCGAGGCGAATGCAGCGGCGGCGGAGCAGCAAGCGGCGCAGGCACAAGCTCAGGCCGATGAAGACGCGAGACGGCGGGCGGAGGCGGAGCAGGCGCAGGCCGCGGCACAGCAGCAGCAGGCGGCGGCTCAAGCGGCGGAGCAACAAGCACAGGCGGCAGCGGCCGCAGCGCAGCAGGCCGCGAGCCAAGCGGAACAACAGCGGCAGGAAGCGGTTCAGCAAAAGGAGGCGATGCGAGCCCGTTTGCTGGCGCAGTTGAATCAAGTGCTGCAGACGCGGGATACGGCGCGGGGATTGATCGTCAGCATGCCGGATGTGCTGTTTGATTTCAACAAGTACACGCTGAAGCCGGAGGCGCGGGAGCGGTTGGCGAAAATATCGGGGATCGTGCTGGCATATCCGGATCTGAAGTTAGAGATCGAGGGGTATACCGATGCGATTGGCAGTGACGAATACAATCAGACGCTTTCCGACAAGCGGGCTGAGGCGGTGCGAGATTTTCTGGTGAGCAACGGAGTCTCAATGAACAATGTGGCGGCGCGGGGGATGGGCAAGGCCGATCCGGTGGCGGATAACAGCACGGCTGCGGGACGGCAGCTGAACCGCCGTGTCGAGATGATCGTATCGGGAGACGTGATTGGGAACCAGACGGGGGCAGGCGGTGATCAAGGGCAGGCTCCGCAGACGAATCCGCAGTGACGCAGCGAAAAACGGGGAAAGCGCTCGAGGTAGATTTCCACAGGTTCTGTACTCTAGCGTACAGACGGGGCTAACCCGGAGGAATAGGTTAGGGGCAACGCAGTGAGGGAGTTCTTTGTGGACACTCCTGGTAGTCGCATCCCGCCTTCGGTGGCGAATTTTTTTAACTTCAAATCTGAAACGATTCGCTGCCTCATCTGCAATCAGCCCATAAGCCTGGAGAGTGCCAACTCGGACGAGTATGGAAGACCCGTGCATGAGGAGTGCTACGTGCTAAAGACGCGGCTGAAGCTGACTTCCAACCCACCCGCAGCCTAGCAAGAAGGCTCTAGATATCCTGGTGTAACGAACTGGTAACAATCTTGTAAACCTCGCGGGAGAAGGTTGCATCTCACTCCACGAAAACATGTAGAAGAGTCACCGGCACAGCGGACTGCGCCAGCGGCGAAGACCGATGTGCGCGCGATGACTTGCCACGCTCTGACGCAGTTTCTGCCATGCCCACCGCTTAGTGGTGCTGCTGTGTCTCGGCCTAATTTCGTCTAGCCGCAGGTTCGGCACGGATGAATGCGGTGAGGTCCGCTCGCGTCTTTGCCAACCGCAGGAAGTCCCAAGGAGTGTTTCACATGCACGCGAAGAATCTTCCTCTTCTTCTTCTGTTGTCAGGACTGCTATGCGCACTTTTGACGATTCCCGGCTGGGGCCAATCTCTTACTTCTGGTGACATTGCAGGCACGGTACTCGATCCAAGCGGAGCGGCCGTTCCCGGCGCCACGGTCACCCTGACCAGTACTGATACAGGTGCGAAACAAACGCAGAAAACAACCGCTACGGGAGGCTACCGGTTCGCATTATTGAATCCGGGCAACTACTCGGTGTCGGTTGCAGCTTCGGGATTCCAATCGGCTCAACAAAACAACGTGGTGGTGAGTGTGGGACAGGCAACTACGGTGAACTTGAAGCTGAACGTCGAGTCTGCCAGCACGACGATTGAAGTGAGCGCCGGAGGGAACGCGGTTCAGACCGAGAATGCAAACGTTTCGACGAACATCACGCCGGAGTCGATCGCAAATATGCCGAATCCGGGAAACGACCTGACCTACTACGTGCAGAATGCGCCGGGAGCGACCATGAACACGCAGGCGGGCTACGGCAATAGCGCGACCTTCGGGATTTCCGGCACTTCCAACTTGTTCACCGAGGATGGCATGAACGAGAACGACCCCTTCCTCAATCTGAGCAACTCGGGAGCGACCAACCTGCTGCTGGGGGCGAACGACGTCCGTGAAGCAACGGTGGTGAACAATGGATACTCGGGCGAGTATGGAGAACTGGCTGGAGCGAACGTGAATTTCGTTACCAAGTCCGGAAGCAACAATTTTCACGGAAACGCCGAATATTTCTGGAACGGGCGAGTTCTGAATGCAAACGACTGGTTCAACGATAATACTGGCACTCCGCGTCCGTTTGACAATGCCAACCAGTGGGCGGCTTCGATTGGGGGACCGATCCGCAAGAACAAAACATTCTTTTTTGTGGATACAGAAGGGTTGCGTTTGCTGATTCCGACGGTGGGACCGGTGAACGTGCCCAGTCCGGCTTTCGAAGCGGCGACGCTGGCTAATCTCGCGGGCAGTCCAACCACCGCGCCTGAGGTGAGCTTCTACAACCGCATCTTTGCGATCTACAACGGAGCTTCGGGCTACGGCCGTGCGGCCAATGTCTTGCCCGCGGGGGGATGCGATGGTGGTATAGCTTTGGCGGGTGGCGCGCCCTGTGCGCTCCAGTTCCAAGCTTCGCTCGATAACCTGACCGACGAGTGGCTGATCACGACCCGCGTTGATCAGAACATCGGCTCCAACGATCGCGCTTTCGTTCACTTCCGCACCGATCATGGATTGCAGGCGACATACACCGATCCGCTGAACTCAACTTTGAATGCACAGAGCAAGCAACCGCAGTATGAGGGCCAGTTTCAGGAGACTCACACGGTCGGCGCAAACGGCATCAACCAGTTCATCCTGACGGGATCGTGGTACAGCGCTGTCTTCTCGACCGCGAATTTAGCAGCTTCGCAAGCATTGATGCCCTACGACCTGGACTTTCTGGGCGGAGAGCTGCAGAGTCCGGGTTCTGCCACGGGATCGACAGAATACGGCAGTTGGCCGCAAGGGAGAAATGTAACGCAGTACCAGGTCTCCGATGATTACTCGTGGGTGAAGGGGAACCACGACCTGAAGTTCGGGGCGAATTTTCGGCGCAATGACATCACCGATTACACGCCGGGAGGCTTCAATGCGACCATACCCTTGGCAGAATTCGCCAGCTTAGGAAGCTTTTACGCGGGGACGGTTGACACCTACGAGCAGGCATACGCGGTGAGGCCAACCGAACCGCTGGCTCTTTATGCTCTGGGTCTTTACGCTCAAGACGAATGGCGAATCAAACCGCATCTGAAAATCACGCTGGCGCTGAGAGCGGAACACAATTCCGATCCTATCTGCCAGACGAATTGCTTTTCGCGGTTTAGCAATTCGTTCCTGGACATCTCCCATGATCCAACCCAGCCCTATAATCAGGCCATTCTGACGGGTCTGCATCGGGCGCTGCCCAATTATCAGGGCATCAGCTGGGAGCCACGTTTCGGTTTTGCCTGGCAACCGCTGGGAGACGGGAAGACCGTGGTTCGGGGTGGAATCGGGATTTTCGCCGATGTGTTTCCAGGGACCATCGCGAGCAATTTCGACACGAACTCTCCGTTGAAAAACACATTCATTGCCCCGAGCGGCACCCTGCTGGCTCCGGGTCTTCCCGGAAGCGCACAGACGGCAACCACCGGAGCCAATACGGCGTTCACGTCGGGCTTCAGTTCTGGACTGAACATCGCTCAGATCGAGGCTGGGGCTGGGGGAGCTGCCTTCAGTCCACCCACCTTCGTGAACTCCGCAAACAGCATCCATTACCCCACGTACGACGAGTGGAATTTCGAGGTGGAGCAACCGATTGGGTCGAAGATGTCTTTCTCGCTGAACTATGTGGGAAACCATGGCAGCTACCTGGCATTGGTGAATCCCAGCCTGAATGCTTATTGCGGCGCAGCTTGTCTGGGTGCCTTGAGTACGTCCGCGGGCACGCCTGTGACGTCATTCGTAGGCCTGCCAACGGCTCCGCTGGATACTCGTTTCTCGACCGTCAGCGAGGCTTCGAATCCGGGGGTATCGAACTACAACGGGCTCACGGTCGAATTCACGCGGCACATGTCGAAGTCGCTGCAAGTGCAGGCGAGTTACACCTGGAGCCATGCCCTGGATGACGTTTCCAACGGCGGATTCTTGCCGTTTAATTTCGATACCAACACGAGCATTCTGGCTCCGCAGAATCCGTACAACCTGCGGCTCTACAACTATGGGAATGCCGACTACGATAGTCGACACCAGTTCAACGCCAGCTACCTCTACAACACGCCCAATTTGCGCGGCTGGTGGGGAGCCTTGCTGGACTGGACAGTGTCGGGAACCTTCTTCGTACGAACCGGATTGCCCTTTACGGTGATCGATTCGGGGAGTACGGGCGTGCTGAATTCCTACAACTACGGACCATCTCCGCTGGGGTTTGGACCGGAGTTGTTTGCCAACTCGTCGGTGGGACCGATCAACTGCGGGACTTCGGGAGCGACCACGCCGTGCTTGACCTCTGCTGAGTTCAGTTCAGCGGTTGGGCCTGGTGGAGTAGGAACTTTCGGGAACCAGCGGCGCAACCAAGTCTATGGCCCGGGGTTTTTCGATACGGATTTGACGCTGATGAAGACCTTGCCCATTCCGCGCTGGGAGGGAGCCAAATTCCAGTTCGGGGCGCAGGCCTTCAACGTGTTGAACCACCCTAATTTCGATCAACCGATTGGCGACATCGCGAACCCACAGTTTGGAAGCATCGTCCGGACTGTGGCGACTCCGACGAGCATTTTCGGCTCGTTCCTGGGGGCTGACGCGTCGCCGCGCTCGCTGCAGATTAAAGCGCAGGTTATTTTCTAGCGAACGCAGAGAAATGGAGCCGGGCGGTCTGGCGATGCCAGGCCGCCTTTTTTCTTCGCTCCAGTATCTTAAGAAATGGCGCTTTTCATTTCATCGCACCTCTTCATCCTTTTCGTTCAAGGCGAGCGGCGTAAAATTCCTTGGAACTATTTGCCTTGCCGACGCGAAGACATTATGAAGGGTTGCGCGTCGGATCTAACGTCGAATCGAACTGGGACATGGCGAGCACCAACCAGCCTACGGGCCAATCGGATGGCGCACTGTTGCGCCTGGCCCTGATCGGAGATGAAGAGGCTTTTCTCCAGCTTTACAACCGGCTGAAGGGTGGTATTTTTCGTTACGTGTTTTATATGACCAGTTCGACATCGGTTGCCGAGGAAGTAACGCAGGAGGTTTTCATCTGCCTGTTGAAGGAAGGGCACAAGTATCGCGCCGGTCTGGGAGACGTTGCGGCGTTTGCTTTTGGCATTGCCCGCAATCTTACTCGTCGGATCGAGCGCCGTGAGCGCGCATATGAAGCTCTCCCGAGCGACCATGGGCTGGAAAACTTATCCGGCAATTTGATTTCTGAATCGGAAGGGCTCTCGGGAAAAATGATCCGCGGCGAACTGGTTGGGCAAGTGCAGGCGGCTGTGGCCTCGCTTCCCGATCACTACCGCCAAGTCGTGGTTCTCTGTGATTTGTGCGAGATCTCTTACGCGGATGCGGCCTCCCGGCTGCATTGCGCCACTGGTACCATCCGATCACGCCTCAATCGCGCGCACACCCTGCTGGCACAAAAGTTGAAATGGCTACGAAGGAGTCAACCCGCGATAAGGGCTGCCGGGCCAGAAGCGTTGGTTAAGGGAGATGCGATATGACGTGCGAGGAACTGCGTCTTTACGTCCACGATGCGCTGCGGCTGGATGGTGAGTTCCGGGTTGATCCCGAACACCTGGTCCACTGTGCGGTATGCGCCCAGTTCGTGGAAGCACAACGCAAACTGGGCGCGGGGTTGCGGCTGATGCGTCAATCCGTTCCGCAAGTTCCTGCGTCGCTCGATGCGGTTGTCCTTGCCGATTACCGGCGGCACGTCAGGGATTATGAATCTGTTGCGAGATCGACTCCGTGGCGACGCCGCTTTATCATTTTGTCGTGGAGTGCGGCGGCCACAGCGCTGGTGGTCGTGGCTGCCCTCGTATTTTTCTCCGAGCGCAGGGCCGTCATCCCCGGCGTCCGAACACACGCGCAGGACTTGTCGGCCGGGTCGAGAGCTGTCACCGCTAACAAGACTGCAGTTCATCCCCAGTTGCCGAACGCGAGGACCTCGCATCCAGCCCGCCGTGAGCGCCAGGCTCCAGTGATTGCGGCTATGGAGAGTCCAGCTTCGGCGGGGTTCCGCAGCTTGATGTACTGCGACGAACTGAGCTGCGGGGGAGCCATGGAGGTGATCCGGCTGCAATTGCCGTCGTCGGCTGCAGCGCTTGCACCGGCTGGGGGATCTACCAACGGTCCGGTGTTAGCCGACGTTCTCGTGGGCGCGGACGGAATCGTGCGCGGCATTCGGATTGTGGAGTAGAGATTCAACAGAAAATCTTTGATTTTGGAGGAAACCCATCATGTACCTGAAAGCCTATGCTCTCGCGCTGATTGCAGCGACCGTGCTGACCGGCAATATCGCCGCTCAGACTGCTCCGGATCCTCTACCCCCCTCGGTCGCGGGCGGTGCATTGCTCCCACCCAAGAGCGGCATGATCTCTATGCGTGTCGACGGAATGGACGACGCCGCGCCGGTGAAGGGAGCGCCGTTCTGTGCCACCATCACAACCGAGCACACCCAGTCCTTTGCCGATGGCAACCGCATCCACACTACAGACACTTCAAGCTTGTGTCGCGACAGCGAAGGCCGCACCCGGCGCGAGGCCAAGTTGAAGCTGCTGGGAGCTGTCCCGCAAAATTCGACGCCGGAGTTGATTACGATTATGGATCCGGTGGCTGGCGTTCGCTACATGCTCGATTCCGAAAACAAGATGGCGCACAAGATGGTTTTGCCGAGCCCGAATAACCCAGGGGCCGGTCCTATGGACCTTCCAGCCAAGGGCGAACATATGTTGATGTACCAGAGCGCCGGCGCGGCCGGACCTCAAACTTTTTCTACAAATGTATTTTTCAGAAGACAGATAGGACAAGCTTCGGACGAACCGGCGCCCGCGAGTGAAAATCTAGGGGATCAGACGATCAATGGCATTCACGCCAGCGGCACACGTATGACCACTACAATTCCAATTGGACAGATGGGCAATGACAAGCCGATCAGTGTGATCTCGGAACGTTGGTACTCGCCGGATCTGAAAACGACGCTCATGACCAAGCACAGCGATCCGTGGGCAGGAGAGTTAAAGACGGAATTCACGAGCGTCAATACCTCGGAACCCGATGCGTCTCTTTTCACAGTACCGAGCGACTATAGGATCGTCGAAGATAAGGCAGGACCAATTATGCTTCAGGCGCCCCCACCACCTTTGCCCCCGCAATGATGTCAACGCGCCAAGCGGCGGCACTTTAGCACGATTGTTGGCGCGGTGGAGTGCATAACCTCGCATTCGCTTTGTTACAATCGCTGCTGTATGAGCGCACAAGCGACGTTTGCCGATGTTTCAACCGCGATCGAGGAGATCCGCGCCGGCCGCATGATTGTGGTAGTGGACGACGAGGATCGCGAGAATGAAGGTGATCTTACCCTGGCGGCGGAGAAGGTTACGCCGGAAGCCATCAACTTTATGGCCAAATACGGGCGCGGGCTGGTGTGCCTGGCGATGACGGAGGAGAGGCTCGATCACCTGCGACTGGGGCCGATGTCGGCGGAAAACACTTCGCAGTATGGGACGGCATTTTGTGAGGCGATCGATGCGCGAGTCGGCGTGACCACGGGGATATCGGCGTACGATCGGGCGCGCACGATTCAGGTGGCGATCGATCCGGCGACGAAGGCAGCGGACTTGGCAAGGCCGGGGCATGTTTTTCCGCTTCGTGCACGCAAAGGCGGGGTGCTGGTGCGAGCGGGGCAGACCGAGGCTTCTGTCGATCTGGCACGGCTGGCGGGGATGGTTCCGGCTGGGATTATTTGCGAGATCATGAAGGATGACGGAACCATGGCGCGGGTTCCGGACTTGATTGAGTTTTGCCGCGAGCATGAGATGAAGATGCTGACGGTGGCGGAACTGATCCGGTACCGCATGGCGCATGAACGGTATGTGCATCGCGTGGGCGAGGCGCTGGTGGATACGCAGTACGGCGAATTTCGGCTGATCGCTTACGAGAGCGAAGTGGATGGTGGAGAGTCGCACGTGGCTTTGATTAAAGGGGAGATGCCTCGCGGCGATGTGGAGGGCAGCGATACGCCGGTGCTGGTGCGCATGCATGCGCACTGCCTGATGGGCGACGTGTTTGGCTCGACGGGATGCGAGTGTCACGCCACGCTGCAGGGGGCGTTGCGGCGGATTGCACAGGAGGGGCGCGGGGTATTGGTGTATCTGCATCAGACGTCGCAGGGATTTTCTAAAGAGAAAGTCGGGGAGCGAACCGCGCTGACTTTCCATCGAGGAAGAAAATTGCCGGCGTTGCTGGACAATGAACGGCAAACGCAGCGGGAGATTGGGATTGGAGCGCAGATTCTTTCGGATTTGAATTTGCGGCGAATCCGGCTGCTGACAAACCGTCCGAAGAAAGTGGCGGCGCTCGAGGGATTTGGGATTGAGATTGTGGATCAGGTTCCGGTGGAGTTGAGCCCTACACGGCGCTGAAGCTCCGCTCTTCCACGTGGCGTTTGCGTTCGTGGATTCCCGGCGGCCTCCTCAGGCGGTTATTGGGATTTTCCGAGCCACAAAGCCCATAGCGACAGAACAATCATCGCTACTCCAAGAAATAGAACGCATCTGTGAAGAAACTCCTGGTTGGGATAGGGCTCCCTGTTCCTACCGCTCATTGGTTCGTCGCTGAGGCCGGCCCACACGGCGAAAGATCCCATAAATATTGCAAAGCAGGGACTCGAATACCATGGGAGATCAAACAGGTCAGAGCCGATAAAAAGTGCAACAGCTGGGAACGTAATCATGAAGCGAACCGCCTCGCAGGAAAGGCGATTGGTATCAGAACGGTTTGCGCACTACCACTTCTGCTTCACGGATGAAAAACTGGGCGGAACACTGTTCGGAGCCGCAGATGACGGGGACGAGGCCGTTGATTTGCCGGCGGGTGATGAGGCCCAGCATGCCGCAGGACGGGCAGGCGAGCACAGCCCAATAGGGATCTTCCTTCTCGCCGACTTCGCCGGCGTTTTCGAGCACAAAGACGGTTCCGGGCTGCATCTGTTCCGGGATCCATTCATTCAGGATGTCCAGTTCGCCGACCATGTGTCCCCCTTGTGAACCAGCTTTGTGAAGCAAATCCACTGCCCCTAAGAAGCCTTTTTAGCACGCCGATAGCCGGCGGGCGGTATTACGGAAGTACTCGATTTTCTGGCTACGACCTCGGCGCGCACCTGGCGGACCGTGTCGCTGAGACAAACACCAAGAATCGGCTGATTCGAATTTTTCAGGATGTCGACGATTTGCTTTGCCGATGTTTCGAGATAGAGGTGAGTGCCATCGGTGAGAAGGTGAACGTCGGAGGTGCGGCTGACGATATCGGCGAGGCCTTTGCCGAATTCCTGCGCCAGGAAGCGCATGACCTTTCGTACCCCCTGCAGCGAGAAGCCTTTGCGGCGCAGCTCACAGATGACAGCGACCTCAGTGAGGTTCTGCAGGGAATAAAGGCGGCGATGACCTTGACGCTCGGGCTTGACGACACCGCGCTCGTCCCACCACTGAAGCTGGCGGGCGGTGATGCCGGTTAAGGCGATTACGTCGTGAGATGGAAAGCGATCTTGCATTCGTCCCCAGCTACGTTTGAAACAATTAACAGGATAAATGTTTCAAACATTCTAGACAGGACTGGGCGGGAGTCAACGAGGATTCGTGCGGCAGGGGTAACTAGAAGAATGCGCGGGGGATGCGAGCGATGATAGGGAGTAAATCCTCAGGGGCTAAAGCCCTCAAGGGAGAACAGCCTTATTCGCAGCGCTAGAAGCACTGCGCCACCCAAAGTCAAATTCGCAAGGCGATTTGCGAGAGGTCAGAAAGCTCCTGCCCTTCGGGATCAGAGAGATCCTGCCTTCCGAAGAAGGTTGATGCTCGCGCTTTTTAGAGGATGCAGGAGCTCAGGAACCGCCGCCGACGAAGTGGACGATTTCCAGGTGGTCGCCGTCTTTCAATTCGATTTGCGACCAGCGGTCGCGGGGAGCGATTTCGCGGTTGAGTTCGACGGCTACTCGGTCGGACTTCATGGCGAGGGAGTCGATCAAGGCCGCGAGAGTGAATTGGGCGGGCGGCGCGGGAGATTCATGGTCGCTCTCTTCTCCGTTGATATGTAGCCTCATGTCGTAATTCTCTCACGGAGAAAACCGAGGCGCACCTAGTCGGCCTTGCGCAAGGCGAATTTGCGGGTTACGGTGCGGCCCTGGTGGTTGGCTTGGACCATGACAGAGGAATCGGGCAAGGCGGATTCTTCGACTTCGAGGGAGATTTCGGCGCTGCCGGCGGAGTCGGTGGAGGCTTGTGTATAAAAGGGGGCGACGTCGGGACGGGCAAAGCGAAACGTCAACCGGGCGTTGGGGATGGCAGTTCCGGCTTCGGTCACGCGCAACTGCATGGTGAGATAGCGATTGGTGTGGACCGATGCGGCGTTCACCCACTCCACGTCGAGTTGCTTGATGCCGGCAAGGGAGTCGATTTCAGCGTGGTCGAGAACGGCGTCCAACTTCCCTTCCCGGATGGCTTCGAGGACGAGGCGATGCTGATCGCGCAGTTGCTGCTCTTTTTGAGAATCGCCGAAACCGACTTCTGCGGCGGAGTTCGCGTAGGAGATGGCTTTCTTGCCCACGCATCTGCCGCGCACGAAGACCTGGGTCTGAAGCAGTTTTTCGCTCTCGCGCGCCTCGCTCTGCACGTGGTAGATGGTGTCGCCGTGTTTGACGTCTGTGTTAAAGCCGAAAATCATAAGAATTTTGCGATCGGGTCATCGGGTGATTTTGCGACTGAAAACCTTAACAGCCCTGAGCTTACAACGTTTGCGTGGACGTCCGGGAGTTTGAATTTCAATCACCCGATGAGCCGATCGCACGATCATCAAATTGTTCTTGCTTCCCTTGACACTCGCGCGCACCAGCACCTAATCTAGAATGTTTAGTTAAGTTGCTTGGCGCGAATTATATATACGCTCTCCTATGCCCGACAATTACTTCGTTCGCTACCTGCCGTTCCTGATCCACATTTTGCTGGCGGGAGGGATTGCGACTGCCATTATCACGCTTTCCTGGCTGATCGGGCAGCGAAAGCCGACGCGGGCGAAAATGGAAGCCTATGAATGCGGCATGCAGCCGGTGGGGGATTCGCGGGGCCGGTTCTCGGTCCAGTTTTACCTCGTGGCGATGCTATTTATTCTGTTCGATGTCGAGGCGGTTTTTCTCTATCCCTGGGCGGTGATTCTGCGGGATCTCAAGCATTTTGGTTTGTGGGAGATGCTGGTCTATATCGGCATCGTTCTGGTGGGATTTTTCTATGTATGGAAGAAAGGCGTGCTCGACTGGGGTCCGGATGCGGCGCGGCGGGGAGCACGCTGATGGCTTTGGCGCCGGCGATCACTAATCTTGAGGAACTGAAGGGTCATCCTGCGGTGGCGCGGCTGCTGGCTTGGAATGCGGCGGCCGTGACGGGAGTGAAGTTCGACCGCGACGAGATGACGATTTCAATTGATCGCGCAAACATCCGCGAGGCTTGCGCTCTGCTGCGTGACGACGCGGGCTGCGCCTTCAACTTTCTTTCGGATATTACCTGCGTGGATTGGTATCCGGCAGAGCCCCGGTTTGAAGTGATCTACCACCTGCTTTCGATTCCCAACAAAGAGCGCGTGCGGCTGAAGGTGCGACTGGACAGCGCCAATCCGGTGGTGGAGTCGCTTACGCCAGTGTGGCCGGGGGCGAATTATTTTGAGCGCGAAGTTTTTGATTTGTTCGGGATTCGCTTTACCGGACATCCTTATTTGCTGCGGCTTCTGATGCCCGAGGATTGGGAGGGGCATCCGTTGCGGAAAGATTATCCGGTGGAGGGCTACCGCTAGATGGCGCACCTGACACCGACGCCGGTTCTGGAGCCCGGGCAGGATCGAACGATGATCCTGAATATGGGGCCGCAGCATCCTTCCACGCACGGCGTGCTGCGGGTTCTGCTGGAGATTGACGGCGAGACCGTGGTGCGGATCATGCCAGACATCGGCTATCTGCATACCGGGATCGAGAAGACCTGCGAGGCGAAGTTTTATCAGCAGGTGGTGCCGCTGACCGACCGCATCGATTACTTGTGCCCCATGACCAACAATCTTTGCTATGTGCTGGCCGTGGAGAAGCTGCTGGGGCTGGAGATTCCGCCGAAGGCGCAGTGGATGCGGGTTTTGATGAATGAGTTGACGCGGATCAACTCGCATCTGGTGTGGCTGGGGACGCATGCGCTCGATATCGGCGCGATGACGGTGTTTCTGTATTGCTTCCGCGAGCGAGAAGTAGTGTTGAAGCTGTTTGAGGCGATCAGCGGACAGCGGATGATGACTTCCTATTTTCGCGTGGGCGGGTTGGCGCTGGAGCCGCCGCTGGATTTTTTTGATCGCGTGCGCGAGTTCGCCGGATATTTTTCCAGCAAAGTCGACGAGTACGAGAACCTGTTGACGGGAAATCCGATCTGGGGAATGCGCACCAAGGGCGTGGCGCGGCTTACGGCGGAAGACGCGATTGCGCTGGGAGCGAGCGGGCCGACGCTGCGCGGAAGCGGCGTGGACTTTGATCTGCGGCGCGATATGCCCTACTCGAGCTATGAGAAGTTCCAGTTCAAGGTTCCGGTGAGCCAAGATTGCGACGTTTTTGCGCGGTACATGTGCCGCGTGGCCGAGCTGCGGGAATCGAACAAGATTGTGCAGCAGGCGCTCGACGGGATGCCGGAAGGTCCGATCAAAGCGAATGCTCCGGGAATCGTGCTGCCGGATCGCGAGAAGATGAAGACGCAGATGGAAGCCCTCATCTATCACTTCAAGATTATTACGGAAGGCTTTGCGGTGCCGGCGGGTGAGGTGTATCAGGCGGTGGAATCGCCGCGCGGGGAGATGGGGTATTACGTTGTGAGCGATGGGACGGCGAAACCTTATCGAGTGCATATGCGGGCGGCGTGTTTGGCGAATCTGCAGACCTTGCCGAAGATGTGCGAGGGCGGGCTGATTGCGGATGTGGTGGCGGCCATCGGATCGATCGACATCGTGCTCGGGGAAATAGACCGATGAGGTTCTCGGACGAGTTCGAGGCGCGGTTTGCGGAGATGGTGCCGCATTATCCGACGAAGCGATCGGCGCTGGTGCCTACACTGCTTTATGCGCAGGATGAAGTTGGATTTCTTTCCGATGAAGTGATTGCGGAGCTGGCTGGGCGGCTGGATCTGACGGAACTCGAAGTACGGAACGTGATCAGCTATTACTCGATGCTGACCACCAAGCCGCGCGGAAAGTTTAATGTGCAGGTTTGTACGAATATCAGCTGCATGGTGCGCGGTGGAGAAGAAATTTTGCGGCATTGCGCTAAGAAGCTAGGCGTGGGGAACAAGGGAACCACGCCGGACGGGATGTTTACGCTCGAAGAAGTGGAGTGCATCGGGGCGTGCAGCTGGGCTCCGGCGGCGCAGGTGAATTACGACTTTCACGAGAACCTGACGACGGAGAAGATCGACAGGGTTTTGGACGAATATAGGAAGAAGGCGACGCAGTAGGGTATCAGGTGATTTTGCGATCGGGTCATCGGGCGATTTACGTCTCGTATGGTTTTTCGATCACCCGATGACCCGATCGCACAATTGTCAATCGTTATGGCTGATTTGGTTTCACATCCCGACGAGGTAAAGGTGGTCTCGCGGCGCTTTGGAAAGGGCGCGACAAACATTGATCGTTACCTCGAACTGGACGGCTACAAGGCCGTGCAGAAGGCGCTCGGGATGGAGCCGGACGCCATTATTAATGAGGTGAAGAACTCCGGGCTGCGGGGGCGCGGTGGCGCTGGATTTTCGACCGGGATGAAGTGGTCGTTTGTGCCGAAGCAATCGGCGAAGCCGAAGTATGTTTTGTGCAATGGCGATGAGAGCGAGCCGGGAACTTGCAAGGACCGGCTGATTTTTGAGCATGATCCGCACTCCGTGATCGAGGGCGTGATGATCGCGGCGCTGGCAGTGGGCGCGGCGAGCGGATATATCTACATTCGCGGCGAATATCGATACCTGTCGATCATCATGCAGAAGGCGATCCGCGACGCTTACGCGAAGGGATTCGTCGGGAAGAACATTTTTGGCAGTGGACGGAATCTGGATATCTACTGGCACGGTGGCGCGGGAGCCTATGAAGTGGGCGAAGAGTCGGCGCTGATGGAGTCGCTCGAAGGCAAGCGTGGGATTCCGCGAATTCGGCCTCCGTTCCCTGCTGTGGTTGGACTGTGGGGTGGGCCTACGGTCATTAATAATGCGGAGACACTGGCGAACGTACCGCACATTATTCTGGGCGGCGGGGAGTGGTATGCCAAACTGGGCACGCCCAAAAATGGCGGGACGCGGCTGTTTTGCCTGAGCGGAAATATTGCGAAGCCCGGGGTTTACGAACTGCCGATGGGGTACAACCTGAGGAAAATGATTTATGAAGTGGGCGGCGGGATTCCGAATGGGCGCGGGTTGAAGGCGGTAGTGCCGGGAGGATCGTCTTGTCCGGCGCTGACGGAGGATGAAATCGATGTCGCGATGGATTTCGATTCCGTGGCGAAGGCGGGATCGATGCTGGGCTCCGGCGGCGTGGTGGTGGTCGACGATGCGCAGTGCATTGTGAAGTTTGCGCTGCGGACCATGAAGTTTTACAAGCACGAGAGTTGCGGATGGTGCATTCCTTGCCGCGAAGGCACGGATTGGCTGGAGAAGACGCTGACGCGTTTTCATCGCGGGGGCGGCGTGAAGAAAGACATCGACAACATGCAGTATTTGGCGGAGAACATGCTGGGCCGGACGTTTTGTCCGCTGGGAGATGCGGCGGCGATGCCGACCATCGCGTTCGTAAAGAAGTTTCGCAAAGAGTTTGAAGATCACTTGGATGGCCGGCCGTGCCCGTACGAAAAAGAGGGCGCGGTGGAAGAACTGCCGGTGTTGGCGCACTGAAGGAACTAAGGAGCAGGAACTTTGCATCCCTATTCAGAACAAGGATTCGTGATCTATGTTCTCTTGGCAATTCTTGGACTGAGTTTCGTCTGGCGTGGGCTGAGGCCACAAGATCTCTCGTCCTTAGAACGTTGGGGGCAATTTGTGGTCCCGACGAAGATAGGATTTCGTGCAATTTTCGTTTTGCTGGGGGTATTTCTAACGCTCGCTGGCTTACTTCCGGTTCTGCGCGCGTTCGGAATCTGAGGTCTGAGTAATTGTAGATGGTTCGGGATTGCCTAAATGGCTGACGTAACACTTACGGTTGACGGAAAAAAGGTAACTGCTCCGGCGGGGACGCTGCTGATCGAGGCTTGCAAGACTGCGGGCATCGAGGTGCCTTCGTTCTGCTATTACCCCGGACTCTCGCTGTGTGGCGCGTGCCGCATGTGCCTGGTGAAGATCGAGAAGATGCCCAAGCTGCAGACCGCGTGTACCACGGTGATCAGCGAAGGCATGGTTGTCACGTCGGATAGCGAAGAGATCAAGCAGGCGCGGAAATCGACGGTTGAAATCCTGCTCGGAAATCATCCGCTGGATTGTCCGGTGTGCGATGCGGGCGGCGAGTGCGAACTGCAGGACATGACGTTCTCTTATGGCGCGGCCGAATCGAAGTTCATGGAGACCAAGAATCATAAGGATGAGCAGCAGTGGTCGCCGGTGGTGTTCTTCGATCGTCCGCGGTGCATTCTTTGTTTTCGCTGCGTGCGGGTGTGCGGCGAGGGCATGGACGTTTGGGCGCTGGGGGTGCAGAACCGCGGAGTGAGTTCGATCATTGCGCCGAATAAAGAAGATCATCTGGATTGCGAAGAGTGCGGGATGTGTATCGACATCTGCCCGGTGGGGGCGTTGACGTCGGGTGCGTACCGGTACAAGACGCGTCCGTGGGAGATGAAGCATGTGGGCACGATCTGCACCCACTGCGGCGATGGCTGCAAGACGACTTTGGGCGTGCGACGCGCTGACACGGGCATGGAGATTGTTCGCGGGGACAATCGCGATAAGAGCGGCACGAACGGAGATTTCCTCTGCATCAAGGGGCGATATGGGTTTGATTTTGCGAATCATGAAGAACGGCTGACGCGGCCGCTGATCCGCAAGAATGGAAAGCTGACGCCTTCGACGTGGGAAGAAGCGTTTGAGCTGATTGGCAAGAAATTTTCGGAGGTTCGGGATCGCGATGGCGGGGCGGCCATTGGAGTAATCGGCTCGACGCGAACTACGAATGAAGAGGATTATCTACTCTCCAAATTTGCCCGCGTGGTTTTGAAAACGAACAATGTCGACCATCACCGGACGGCGGACTTCCCTGCCCTGGCAGCTGCCATTCGGGGAAAAGCGATGCGACGGCCAGCATGGCGGAAGTGTTTACCGCTCCGGCGATTTTGCTGATTGGAAACGATCCGACGGAGCAACATCCGCTGCTGGCGTGGCAGATTCGCAACAACGTGCGACTGCATCGGGCGCGGCTGTACGTGATCAATTCGAACTCGATCAAGTTGCGACGGCAAGCGACGAGCTTTGCGGAGATTCCCGCGGGAGCGGAAGGAAAAGTCGCGGCGTTTTTGAATGGCGCCGATGCGGCTGCGGATGGGCTTGTCAGTTCGTCGATGACCAAAGAAGCCTGGGTTGCTCTGCGCGACAAACTGCGCGGCGAACAGGGGCTGGTGATTGTTTTTGGTTCCGAACTTCGGGGAGATGATCTTTCCAGTCTGGTGAAGTTTGGATCGGGAATTTCCGGAGCAAAGTTTGTGTGTCTCGCGGATTATGCGAATTCACGCGGCGCAGCGGACATGGGCTTGTATCCCGATCTGCTGCCGGGCTATCACCCAACCACTGGCAACAGCGAGTTTCATCAGGAGTGGGGAGACGATTCCACAGGCGGCCGGGCTTGATCTGCCGGGGATGGTCGAGGCTGGAAAAGCGGGCACGTTGAAGGCGCTTTATGTCGTGGGATCCAATCCGGTGGGGCGGTTGAACATCGATCCGTTCGCGTTCTCGAAGAGCTTCGTTGTCGTGCAGGATATGTTCCTGACCGAGACTGCGGTGATGGCTGACGTCGTGCTGCCGGCGGCGAATGCTTACGAAAAATCTGGGAACGTTCACGAATACTTGCGGCGATGTGCAGTTGGTGAAAAAAGCCGGCGAGGTTACGGGAACGAAGTCCGATTTCGAAATGATTGTGCGCGTCGCGGACGCGATGGGCTTTGATGTTCGCAAACTGGTGCCTTTTGGCGGGGGAACGCGCGCCGACATGGGACAGTCGCGCGGAGCACATTCGGGCGAGGCCGACCGTCATGCGGTATGGCTGGAGGCGCACGGACTGGAACCGAAGATGAGTCCGTTCGATCCGACGGCGATTCTGGATGAGATTCAGCGACTGGTTCCGGGCTATGACGTATCGCGCATGGACCTGCTGGCGGGGAATAGCCAGCATACCTCGTTGGCTAAAGGTGGAGCGGGAGTTGCTCATCGGGCCGGAATCGATTGCTCCGTCGAACGACAATCTTTTCAGTTCCGGAACTCTGGGACGCTATTCGCGTGCGTTGCAGTCGGTAATCGAGAGTCACGAAGTGAAGCCCGCCGAAGTTGCGGCAGACTGATCGCGTAACTAATTAAAGATTCGCAGCATTGGGAGAGGAAGCAGAGCCCTTGTCGGTTGGCGTTTTCATACTCGTGTCGGTGATCAAGTCGCTGATCGTTCTGATCGTGCTGCTGACCGCGGTTGCTTATACGGTGTGGCTGGAACGCAAGGTGGTGGGCCACATGCAGAATCGCTGGGGACCTACGCGGGTGGGGCCATTTGGGTTGCTCCAGCCAGCGGCCGACGGATTGAAGTTCTTGTTTAAAGAAGATCTCACGCCTCCGCACGTCTACAAGCCACTGTTTTTGGCGGCGCCGATGATGGCGCTGATTTTCGCGCTGACTTCGATTGCGGTGATTCCTTTCGGGAACTCGATCACGATCGGCGGCGAGAGCATCCCGCTGCAGATTACTGACGTAAACATTGGGCTGCTGCTGATTCTGGGCGTGACTTCGCTGGGCGTGTACGGTGTGGCGCTGGCGGGGTGGTCATCGAATAACAAATATTCCCTGCTCGGCGGACTGCGCGCCAGCGCGCAGATGGTCAGCTACGAAATTGCGCTGGGACTTTCGCTGGTGGGAGTGCTGATCCAGTCGGGGAGTTTCAGTTTGCGCGATGATCGTCGCAGGCGCAGGGCGGACACTTCTGGGGTTTCATTCCGCGGTGGAATATTTTTCACGGACAGTTCATTGGCTTTTTTGTTTATTTGATGGCGGCGTATGCGGAAACCAACCGCATTCCGTTTGACCTGCCGGAGGCTGAAACCGAACTGGTGGCGGGATACCACACGGAATACAGCGCCATGAAGTTTGCCATGTTTTTCATGGCGGAGTACTCGAACATGATTACCGTGGCTTGCCTGGCCACGCTTTTGTTTTTTGGCGGGTGGAATGGGCCGTTGTTCGGGCCGAACCGCTGCAGTGCGGGCTTGCTGCCGGTAGTTGTGGTTTGGCGCCAAGGTTTTCTGTTTTCTTTTTCTTTATATCTGGGTGCGCGGGACGTTGCCGCGCTTCCGCTACGACCAACTGATGTCTTTTGGCTGGAAGTTTCTGTTGCCGCTGGCGATTGTGAATCTGGTGGCGACAGCGATTGCCGTGGCTTGGTAGGGAAAGTCAGTGGTCAGTGATTAGTGGTCAGTAACCAGCGTCGCTTTTTGTCGACCACTTGTCACTAATCAGTGGCCACTTTTAAAAGCTATGCCAAGTTTTCACTTAATACTCTTTCTGGCGTTCGGTGCGGTTTGCGTGGGCGGGGCGGTGAACCTGCTGGCGCAACGGCATCCGATCAACAGCGCGTTATCGCTGATTGCCGTGATGGCCGCGCTGGCTGGCGAGTATCTGCTTCTGGGCGCCGAGTTCGTGGCCGCAGTGCAGGTGATTGTTTATGCGGGCGCGATTATGGTGCTGTTCGTGTTTGTCATCATGCTGCTGAACGCGGGCGAAGAAGAAGAGACCAAGGGAAGCCGCGTCGCTCTGCTGCTGGGCGTGCCCGGTGTATTGACTGGAAGCGTGCTCATCGGCGTGGGTGGTGGTGCGGCATTCGGGGACGGAAGCGGTGGCGATTGGGGCATTGCCCGGGCATCCGACCGATATTGCGCAGCTTTTGTTTCACGATTTTCTTTTGCCCTTCGAAGTCACTTCGATCTTGATTCTGATCGCCATCATGGGCGCCGTGGTGCTGGCCAGCAAGCCGGAAGCTACCGGCAGGAAGGTGGACTGATGGTGCCGCTCTCTTATTATCTGGTGCTGAGCGGGTTTCTATTTGCATGCGGCGTGGCCGGATTTCTGATCAAGCGCAACATCATCACCATCTTCATGTCGATTGAGCTGATGTTGAACGGAGTCAACCTTTCGTTCGTGGCGTTCGCGGCGCACTGGCATGCGTTGGCTGGCCAGGTTTTCGTCTTCTTTGTGATGGTCGTGGCGGCGGCGGAAACGGCAGTGGGACTGGCAATCATTATCGCGGTGTATCGCACGCGCGAGACTTTGAACGTGGACCAGGTGAACCTGCTCAAGCTATGAATCCGATGCTCAATCTATGGCTGATTCCAGTTCTGCCGCTGGCGGGAGCTGCGATCAACGGCTTTCTCGGCAGGAAATCGTCGAGGCAAGCCGTAACCACCATTGCACTGTTTTTTAGCGGTGCCGCCTTTGCCATGGCTTTGTGGGTCGCGATGCGTTTTTCGTCGTTGACACTTCCCTACCACGAGTATTTTGCGCACTGGATTCGTTCGGGAAGCTTCAGCGTCGATTTCGCTTTCTATCTTGATCAGCTTTCGCTGGTCATGCTGCTGGTCGTGACCGGAGTTGGATTTCTCATTCATATTTATTCCGTTGGGTACATGTGGGACGATCCAAGCTACTACCGGTTTTTCAGTTATCTGAATCTGTTCATGTTTTTCATGCTGACGCTGGTGTTGGCGGGCAACTACCTGATGATGTTTATCGGGTGGGAGGGCGTGGGGCTGGCATCGTATCTGCTGATCGGGTTCTGGTTCACGAAGGATTCGGCGGCTTCGGCGGGGAAAAAAGCGTTCATCGTAAATCGCATTGGCGACTTCGGGTTTCTGATTGCACTTTTCTTGCTGATCAAACATTTTGGATCGCTGAATTTTGATCAGGTGTTTCAGAGTATTACACCGCTTGGGGCGGAGACGGCTGGAGCGGGACTGCTGACGGCGATTGGGATTCTGCTGATGGTGGGGGCTTGCGGAAAGTCGGCGCAGATTCCTCTTTATATCTGGCTGCCGGATGCGATGGAGGGTCCGACGCCGGTTTCCGCGTTGATCCACGCTGCGACCATGGTGACGGCGGGCGTGTATATGGTTTCGCGGTCGCACGTGATTTTTGAGCGGGCACCGATCGCGCTGACGGTGGTGGCGATCATTGGAACGCTCACGGCCTTTTTTGCGGCGACGATCGGCATCGCGCAAACAGACATCAAGAAAGTTCTGGCGTATTCGACTGTCTCGCAACTGGGATATATGTTCATGGCTTGCGGGGTTGGAGCATTTTCGGCGGGCATTTTTCACTTGATGACGCATGCATTCTTCAAAGGGCTGCTGTTTCTTGCGGCCGGCTCGGTGATTCATGCAGTCGGCGGCGAGCAGGATATGCGCAAGATGGGCGGGCTCAAGTCGTATATCCCGTGGACATTTCTGACGATGGGGATCGCGACCCTTGCTATTTCTGGAATCCCGCCACTGGCGGGCTTTTGGAGCAAGGACGAAATTCTTTGGAGGGCCTACCAGGTTAGCTGGGTGTATTGGCTGATTGGACTAATTACCGCGTTTATTACGTCGTTCTACATGTTTCGGCTATTGTTCATGACGTTCTTTGGCGATTATCGCGGAGCCCAGGTGGATGCGCACGGGCAAAGTACCCACGGCCACGGCGAGCATGGGCATGGCGAGCCGCATGAGAGTCCGATGGTGATGCTGGCCCCGCTGATGATCCTGGCACTGCTTTCACTGGTTGGCGGACTGGTGGGCATCGGCAATCATTTTGAGCATTTTCTGGCCCCGGTGTTTGGCACAGGAGAGACTGTCGAGGCCGCGAGTCGCGCCACTGAATTGCTGCTCATGGGTGTGTCCGTAATTGTGGCTGTATTGGGGTGGTGGTTGGCTTACTGGCTCTATTGCGCGCGGCCTGAACTCCCGCAAAAGATTGCCGATTCGCTCGACGGCCTGTATGAGGCCGTGGTGCACAAATACTACATCGACGAATTGTATGCCGCGGTTTTTGTCAGGCCGCTGATCGACGGCTCGACTCGCATTCTTTGGCAGGATGTGGACCGCAAGGTGATCGACGCCGCGGTGAACGACGCGGGCGAGGGCGCACGCCATGTTTCTGATGAAGTGCGACATATGCAGTCAGGAAACATTCGCTCGTATGCGGGATGGATCGCGGCCGGATCGGCAGTGGTGATTGCGTTCATGATCTGGATGGGAGTGCGATGAACGGCGTCGACGATCTTCAATCCATCATTATTACTCTGGTAACGTTTACGCCGCTAGCGGGAGCGTTGCTGCTGATGTTTTTTCCCCGGCGCGACCGCGACATTCGAGTTTTTGCGCTTGTCATTTCGCTTCTTACCTTCGTGATGTCTTTGCACCTGCCGGTTCACTTTCACCGTGGACAATCCGCTTTTCAGTTTGAGATTGACCGGCAGTGGGTTTTGACTCCCAATATCCATTACCACATGGGGATTGATGGAATCTCGTTGTGGCTGGTGGTGCTGACGACGTTCCTTACGCCGCTGTGCGTGCTGATTTCCTGGAATTCGATTCACGACCGGGTGAAGGAATTCTTCATCCTGCTGCTGATCATGGAAACGGCGCTGATCGGCGTCTTCACGTCGCTTGATTTGTTTCTCTTTTACTTCTTCTGGGAAGCGACGCTGATCCCGATGGCTCTGCTGATTGGAATTTTCGGTCACGAGCGCAAAGTATATGCCGCGGTGAAGTTCTTCATGTACACGATGATTGCGTCGGTGTTCATGCTGGCGGCGATCCTGTGGCTTTACGCGCATACCGGCAGTTTTGACTTTGTGGTGATTCGCGAACAGATCATGAGCGGCGCCGTGCCGAAATTCCCGGCTGCGGCGCAATGGCTCTTTCTCGGATTCTTCCTGGCGTTTGCGGTAAAGGTTCCTTTGTTTCCTTTCCACACGTGGTTGCCGGATGCTCACGTAGAGGCGCCGACTGCGGGGTCGGTGCTGCTGGCAGCCGTACTGCTCAAGATGGGGACCTACGGGCTGTTGCGCTTCAACCTTGGGATGTTTCCCGAGCAATCGCGACAGAACGCCTGGTGGATCATGATTCTTGCCTTGATCGGGATCATCTACGGCGCGCTGGTGGCGATGGTCCAGCCCAACATGAAGAAGTTGATTGCGTATTCGTCAGTGAGCCATCTGGGATTTGTGGTGCTGGGAATTTTCAGCTTCACGCAGGCGGGACTGAACGGCGCGATGTTTGTGATGCTGGCGCACGGAATTTCTACGGGCGGATTATTCATGCTGGCGGGAATCCTGCACGAACGGCGGCACACTTACGAAATCCGAGAATTTGGTGGACTGGCTTCGCCCATGCCAGTGTATGCCGCGTCGTACTTGGTGATTCTGCTGGCGTCGGTGGGACTGCCTTTGCTGAACGGCTTTATCGGTGAATTTCTGGTGTTGAGCGGAGCGTTTCAAGACAAGGCAATTTACGGGATACTCGGCGCGACGGGGATCATCTGGAGCTCGATTTATCTGCTGTGGATGTACCAGCGAGTCTTTTACGGCAAGGTTACGCACGACGTGAACAATTCGTTGCGCGGATCTTTCGGGATTCGAAAAATGGGCGGTGTGGCCGTGCGCGGTGGCGGCTTTGGTGATGGGAGTGGCGCCGATTCTGTGGCTGGGAGCGATTGATCCGGCGGTTCAGGCGGCCCTCACACCTCTGGCGCGAGTGGCGAGCAGGGTGGTGGGACAATGACGGCTGGAGACCGTGATCGCGGGTCTCGTCCCGGCTTATTCGCAGGTGCTGCCGCAGAGCGGGGATTACGTTCGCATCCTGCCGGAAATAGTTCTGTCAGTCTTCGGCATCATCGTGATGATGATGGAACCACTGCTCGAGGAGAAAAAAGGGCAGAAGATTCTGGGCGTGATTGCGCTGATCGGTACGCTGGCGGGGATTGCGGCGACGTGGCTCATGGCGCAAGCGCCGGGCCTGGCTTTCTGGAACATGGTGCAGGTGGACGGATTCAGCGTCTTCTTTCACGCACTGGTGATTGCGATTGCCGGGGTCGTCATCCTTAGTTCGTACGAATACATGAGCGTGCAGCGGATCCGCGCGGGGGAGTATTACGCGCTGATTCTTTTCGGCACGGTCGGTATGGCGCTGATGTCGTCGGCGGTGGAACTGGTTCTGATTTTCATCGCGCTCGAGATTTCGTCCATCTCTTCTTATGTGCTGACGGGATTCCGGCGACACGCGGCTGCGAGCACGGAAGCTTCGCTGAAATATTTTCTGCTGGGTTCATTCGCCACAGCGTTTTTTTTGTATGGAGTGGCGATGATGTTTGGCGCGACGGGATCGACCAATATCGATGAGATCAGCAGGGCGCTGCAGAGCGGGACCGATGCCGTTGCTGGCGTTCGTAGCCGTGGCGCTGATGTTTGTTGGGTTGGCGTTCAAGGTGGCGGCGTCGCCCTTCCACGTCTGGACGCCTGACGTGTATGAAGGAGCTCCGGCACCGATTGTGGGACTGATGTCGACGGCGCCGAAGGCAGCGGCGTTTGCGGTTTTGTTGCGGCTGGTGTTCGTGATCAAGGTGCCGGGAACCTTCTGGTTGATCTGGGTTTCGGCGGCGCTCTCCATGACGCTGGGTAACGTGAGCGCGCTTTGTACAGAACAACGTGAAGCGATTACTGGCTTACTCCTCGATCGCGCACGCGGGCTATCTGTTGGTTGCGTTCGCGGCCGCGCCGGTCCTGGGAATTTCGGCGGCCATGTTTTATACGGCGGCCTACGCTGCGATGAACCTGGGGGCTTTTGCCGTGGTCAGCCATTTTGCGAACGCCGGCGAGCGCTACGTTACGCTGGAGGATTATGAAGGGCTGGGACGCAGTTCCCCGCTGCTGGCGGCGACACTGACCATCTTTCTTCTGTCGCTGATCGGCATTCCGATGACCGGGGGATTTTTTGCGAAGTTTTACGTTTTCAGCGCTTCGGTGAAAGCCAACTTGATCTGGCTGACGATCATCGGCGTGCTCAACAGCGGCGTCGGGGCTTACTACTACCTGCGCATCATCGTGACGATGTACATGCGTGAATCGCGAAAGGCGGTTCCGGTAACACCCGTTCCTTTGGCGCTCCGCCTGGCACTGGTCTGCTGCATCGTGGCGAACGCTTTATCTCGGCTTGTTTCCCGGCCGCGTGCTGCAGTTTGCGCAGGACTCGGCGCAGCAACTGGTTCAACATTCTCATCCTGAAACACCCTTATCCGCGCCGGTTTTGGGGCTTCGTGAACCTCTGTAACGAAAAGCGGATTTCTTGTGAAAAATCCCCAATACTAGCGTTTGACAACCGCCCAAAGCTGCGGCATCATGGGTCCACCGGTTTCGGTTCTTCCCTCGTGGGATAACTTATCGGGGTGGAGGGAAAGCATGTCCGAGCTCATTCGCAAGCTGTGGTTGGAGGATTCGGGGCAAGATATCGCCGAATATGCAGTTATGCTGGCGGTAATTCTGGTTCTGGTCGTGGGAACGATACGATTGATTGGATCGAACGCGAATAATGTTTTTTCGAACGCGGCCAGCTCGATTCAGTAGTTAGAACGAATTGCACAGCGGCAACGCTCGCGATAGCAGGCGGAACGATTTCTTTATGGCACGATTTAGCTACTTTACCGGGCAGTTTCGCTACTACTGGTTTACCGGGGTAGCGGCTGCGGCGGGACTTGCAGGGAGATCGAATCAGCCATGATCGACTAGATTCAAGCAAGTTCAGTCAAAGAGCCGCGATCCAGAATCGCGGCTTTTGTTTTTTGCAAACGAAACTCAGGAGGCGCGGCCATGATCGTGAACATGTCAGAGAAAGCGAGCGAGCAAGAGATTGCGCACGTGATCGAGCGGATTCGCGAGGCAGGCTACCAGCCTCACGTGACGCGAGGAGTGGAGCGAACGATTGTGGCCGCTGTGGGAAACGGACGGCGACATGAGATCGAAGCGCTGCAGGTAGCGCCGGGCGTGGAGAATGTGGTCGCCATCGCCCAGCCATTTAAGCTGGTCAGCCGCCAAGTGAAGCCAGAGCGATCGATAGTGGAGGTTGGCGGGGTCGCCATTGGTGGAGACGGGAGTCGTGATCATCGCCGGACCGTGCTCGGTGGAATCTCGCGAACAGTTGCTGGATACGGCACATGCGGTAAAGCGCGCCGGCGCCACTATGCTGCGGGGTGGAGCTTACAAACCGCGGACGTCTCCTTATGACTTTCAGGGGCTTGGACTGGAGGCATTGAAGATTCTGCGAGAAGCTCGCGAGCTTTCCGGGCTCCCGGTGGTCACGGAAGTGATGAGTACGGAAGATGTGGACATCATTTGCGAACACGTCGACATGTTGCAGGTGGGGGCACGCAATATGCAGAACTTCGCGCTGTTGCGCCGGCTCGCAACGGTGAAGAAACCGGTTCTTTTGAAGCGTGGTCCGTCGGCGACGGTGAAGGAATGGCTGCTCGCCGCGGAGTACTTGCTTTCAGGAGGAAATAATCAGGTGGTGCTTTGCGAGCGAGGAATCAAAACTTTCGAAACGGAAATGCGCAACACGTTTGATCTCGCCGCCGTGGCGCTGGCGCGTGATCTTTCTCATTTGCCAGTGATCGCCGATCCTTCGCATGGAACGGGAAAACAGAGTTTGATTGCCGCAGTCTCGCGTGCCGCGGTCGCGGTTGGAGCGGACGGGTTGATCATCGAAGTACATCCTTGTCCGGAGCGTGCGCTATCGGATGGAGCGCAGTCGCTGGATTTTGCGGGATTCGAGAAGGTAATGAAGGCTATCGCAGAACCGCTGCGGCGGGCCGCCGTGGTTCGGGATATGGCGCAGGCATAGCCTGGAAGGATCACCGCGCGGACTGGGCTTTCGGAAGCTTAATTCGCATGGAGGGATCGCCTAAGCAGGTTATAGGTTCTGCGCACGGCGAGATTGGAGATTCCCGCCTTCGCCTTGAGGATGGCATCTCCCAGAGCCGGTTGCGGCGAACCCATGGCGTCTTGCACGATGAGCTTGTCGAGAATGGTCTGGGGCGCGGCCTGGTTGAGGCCGCTTGAGGCAAGCACGGCTACAGCTCCTCCATTCGGAGCCAGCATCAGCGTGACGGCTAGCGGTTCATCGTAAACATCCTGGAAGTATCCGTTGAGGCAGTCCATGATGAGGAATACCGGCAAGGAACTTCCGTTGGTCAGCGAGTTTGCCGCGGTAGTGTCGAAAATATCGTCGCCGGACCACTCATCTTCGGAGCCGTGTCCAGCGTAATTCACCAACAATTGTCCTGAGTTGATGGCGGACAGAATCGCCTGCTGCGCATCGGGCGGGCTCATGGTGGTGGCGAAGACATCTGTTACCTGCATGGATGAAGGTAGCTGTGCCTGCACGAGTTGACTGTCCTTGGTGAAGTTCTCGGTATCGTTCACGTCAGCGACCATCAGCGCCTGCGAGGTCCACGCGCCATTGGTGGATGAGCCCTCGTAGGTAGCGATCCTCGTAGCCACGAGTTGGGCTTCGGCTGCGGTGCTCACGGGCAAGCGTCCGGTTGCGATGGTGGGCATGCCAGTGTCGTTGAAGTCGGAGAACCAATCGTCGGAGGCGGTCATCAAGCCAGTCGAGGGAATGATTTGTGTGGGAACGAAATCCAGGTGGCCGAAGCCGAGATAGTTGCGCGGATCAAGGGAGGCTCGGCCGTTTAACAAGAGATATTGCGGGTGCGGTGTGCCAGGCTTTGACTGCGGTTTGTAAGAAGTCGCGGATGGCCTGGGGAGTCCGTTCGCCGAAGTTAAATTCGTCGTAGAGATCGTCGATCGGGACAACAACGGATGATTGTCCCTGCGCTTGATGAGCGCGCAGCAGCGGGTCCAGAGCGCTAATGAAAAGGCCCGCGGAGACCATCACAATTTCGCTGCCGGGTTGCGCGCTGTGCCAGTTCGAAGGATGATTTTTGCTCAGCCCGGCTACGGAATCGACGCTGTCATCCGCTAAAGCCATCAGCGTGTGCTGGGTTGGGGCTGCTGGATTGGTTGTGGTCCACGGAACTTGAAATTCCGCAACGTAGTTTGTCTTGGAGATCGCGATCGGGCGTGATCTGGGCGGTGAGCTGCACCGGCTGATCCGGATTCGTGATGTCGAGGACGATCACCGAAGATCGAGTGAAGCTGCTGAGTGTGAGCGCGTCCCCGGCGCGGCCGGTGAAGATTAAGGCGTCAGAGTCGGCAGCGTAGGAGTGCGGATAGGTAATCTGGATCGATTGCACCAGGCTGATATCGTATTCACCGTTTTGCGATGTCAAGCGTGACGGTGTTCGTGCCGTTCTGCAACAGGCCTGGCGGCACGTTCACGTTGAATCGTTCCTTTGGCTTGACCGGTGAAGGTCAGATCGCCCAGCGATAGTGCCATTCAGTGCGATGGTTACATCGTGCGGAATGCCGAGTACCACACCCTGCAGAATCACCTGCAGACGCACGGGCTCGGTCGAGGTCGTGTCGAGGTGGTTCACCTGCAGCGTTTGGTTGATGGCCGTGGGAGAAACGACCGGACCAAAGAAATTGTTGCCTTGCGCGGTGGTCAGCGCCGAGAAATATGTGGTCCGCGGAGCAAGTTCCACCGTGAAGGGGAAGCTTGCCGGAGGCTGATTGGAGCCAACGGAGGCGGGCAAACGGCGAATGCGCGCGCCGTAGGATTCTTCCGAAGCGAGCCAGTAGACTCGTGTGCCGGAGTACTGGGTATCGATTCCGGTGCCGTAGAAGCAAATGGTGGCCTGGGGAGCGAAACCTCCGGGGCCAGCGGAAGCGCCGGCGATTTCTATGGGCTGCTCGATGGCCTCGGCGTAAAGATGGAGGAATGCCGGATCCACATTCGGGTCAGGCCAGCGTGGATCAGTTGGGGCTGGGTTACGCAGTGCCAGCCTTCGTGCTTCACAAATATTTTCACGGCCGGGTGGGCCGCGAGTTCGAACTGTTTTTGCAATTGGGCGGCGGTGGGAACAGTGTCCGGCAAAACATTCTCGACGGGATGACTCAGGTTGTTGAGCGCGGCAGCAGGCTGAGGCTGATTCAGTTGAGGAACCGTGACCGCGGGAGCAACGTCGCTGGCAATCTGCGTATTGTTGGAAGGCGAGGCGGAAACTGGTCCGTGCAATATGCGGGTGCCGTTTACGTCGACATCTTCCAGCCAATAGGGGCCACCGGCATTAGGGGACGAATCGATCCAGCTATAGGTTTTGCCAGAGTGCTTGGGCAGAGCCCCGCTCATTAATAGGGCGGATCCCGCGATGAGCGAAGAATTCAATTGAACGCGTTCGCCGTTCTGTTCGCGGTAAACGTTAAATCCGAGATTGTGCGATTCCCCACCTGTCTTCCAACGAAGTACAACGCGGTCCACGCCGGTCTGGTCTTGTGCGCGCTGAGCGGAGAAGAACTCCAACTTAATACTTGTCGCGGCGGTGATGGTGGTCTGCACCGGATTGGAGGTGTTGGGTGAAGTCATCTGGTCGGCAGTCACGCTGGCGGTGTTGGTTGCGATTCCGGGCGCTCCGGCGAGGGTGAGGATGGTGATGGTTGCCGGTGCCGTTGTCCGCGAGCGTTCCCAGCAGGCAGGTTACGGTGCCGCCCGCCTCGGAACATGTGCCCGCGCTGGTGATGACAGGACCTGATAGCTAACGTCGGTTGGTAAGGGATCGGTGACGGTTACATTGGTCGCGCTCGCGGGACCGTTATTCGTGACAGTTAGCGTGTAGGTGAGAGTATCGCCGCTAGCGACGGTGGAGTTCGGCGTGGCTGTCTTCGCAATGTACGACGGTCGCACTGTTCGAATTGGCGACAGACACCATGGCGGTCGCGGTGTTGCTGGTTAGATTCGGAACAACGTTGGTGGCGCTAGCCGTGGCAGTTTCGGCGATATTTGTTCCGGAAGCCGGTGCTGGCACTCACTTGCAGGACGAGACTGAAGTTGGCGGGAGCGTTGAGAGCGAGAGTGGTGGCCGTGCAGGTGATGGTTCCGGAGGCCCCGATAGCGGGGGTGGTACAGGTCCAGCCCGCAGGAGCACTGATGGATTGGAAGGTGGTATTTGGCGGCGTGGTTTGGGTAAAGCTGGGAGACGCCGCGGCCAGCGGGCCATTATTGGTGACGCTTTGCGTATAGGTGACGGTGCTGCCTGCGGCAACCGAAGTCGGCGTGGCTGAGTTGGTGGTGATCAGATCGGCTTGGGCGGCGGTTGCGACAACGTCTGCGGCGGTTGCCGTGTTGTTGGCTGAGTTGGGATCGGTGGTGGAGGAATTTACCGTCACGGTGTTATTGATCGCCGTCCCAGCCGCAGTTCCGGCATTCACCTGGAGTACGACGGTGAAAGCTAGCGGTTCCGACGGCTAAGCTGGGATCGGTGCAAACAATAATTCCGGAGGCGCCCTTGGCTGGAGTGATACAGGACCATCCTGCAGGTGGGGTAATTGATTGGAAATTTGTGTTGGAAGGTGTGGTCTCGGTGATGCTGACGCCAGTTGCCGCGCTAGGACCCGCGTTCGTTACTACTTGTGTGTAGGTGATGTTGGCGGCCGCCTGCACTGGAACCGGGCTGGCCGAGTTGGTGACCGACAGGTCGGCCGAGTCTGCGACCTGCACGTTGGCTGACGCGGTGTTGTTGGTGCAGTTGGGATCGCTGGCGGCGCAAGTGACGGAATCGGTATCAGTGATGGTGGAACCGGAAGCAACGTTCGTCGCCACCTTTACTACGAACGTGAAATTCGCCGTGGAATTCAGCAGCGAGGCTGCCCGTCGTGGTGCAGGTATAGGGTGATGCGGCAGTGCACGTCCAGCCGGCTGGTCCGCTCAACGATACGAACGTCGTATTCGCGGGAAGAGTTTCGGTAAGGGTGGCGCCGGTCACAGCGGCAGGGCCGCCGTTGTTCACGGTCTGGGAGTAAGTAATGTTGTTGCCGGCGGTCACTGGGTTCGGGCTGCCTGAGTTCGTAACGCTGAGATCGGCTTGCGTGGCGCTTGCTACATCGACATTCACGGTGGCCGAGTTATTGTTCAGATTCGTGTCGCGAGAGGCGGTGGTGGCCGTGTCGGTATCGGTGATGATGGTTCCGGCCGGCGTGCCCGCGTTTACGGTCACGGAAAAGATGAACGTACTGACCGTACCCGGCGCGAAACTAGGATTGGTGCAACCGGAAACGAAGGAAGTGCAAGTCCATCCCGGCGGCGCTCCGCTGATGAAGGTGCCGAAGGTGGTATTGGCGGGAATCGCTTCATTAAAAGATACGGTGCTGCAGTTGCTAGGACCGCTGTTGGTTACGACCTGCGTGTAAGTGATAGTGCCGCCCACCTGGACTGTGCTGGGGCTAGCCGTGTTGGTGACGGCAAGGTCGCAAACTGCAATGACTGGGGTGGTGATGCTGGTGCTGTTGTTGGCCGAGTTAGGATCGCTGGTGGTGGAAGAAACCGAAGAAGCCGCGGTGATCGAAGTGGCAGTAACACTTGTAGCCAAGTTCACAACGACGACGATGTTCGCCGACGTAGCCGAGGCCATGGTGGAGGCAGGTACACGTGACCGATGTGGTTGTGGTGCAGGACCAACCCGCTGGCGCCGATACCGAAACGAATGTCGTATTCGAGGGAATTGCCTCGGTAAAGGTGGGTGTCGTGGCTGCACCGGGGCCATTGTTCGTCACCGTTTGTATGTAGGTGATGTTGTTTCCAGGATAGACCGTGGCCGGTGTGGCTGATGTGCTCAGTGCAAGATCGGCTTGTCCTGAGGAGGATGCTACGACGTCGGTGATTGTGGCGGAACTGGCGCCGAAGGCCTGGTTCGTGGCAGTTACGGTGGCTGTATCGGTGATGATGGTTCCGCTTGTCGCAGTCCCACTCACTGTGTAGACAACGGTGAAAGTGCCGGAGGAACCGGCTGCCACGCTGGCGTTCGTGCAGACCGTGGGAAACCCTGTGCAGCTCCAACCCGGCGCAGGCGTAATCGATGGAATATGTGGTGCTGGCGGGCGTTGCCTCGGTGAAGGTGGCGCCGGTGGCGGCTGCCGTCCCGGTGTTAGTGACGACCTGCGTGTAAGTGATCGTGTTACCCGCCACGACCGGATTCGGTGAGGCGACGTTCGTCACCGATAACTGGGCTCCGGTAGTGGCGCCAACCACGGTGGCAGCGGAGGCTGTGTTGTTAGCCGAATTCGGATCGCTCACGGAAGAACTTGCGGTTACGGTATCCGTTATCACGGTGCCGCTCGCGGTCCCGGCCGTAACTTTTGTGACCAGAGAAAAAGCGGCTGTGGTATTGCCAGCCATATTCAAGTCGTTGCATACGATGTTCCCGGTGCCACCGACGGGTGGCACAGTGCAATTCCAGCTAGCGGGCGCAGCAAAGGAAACAAGTGTAGTGTTAGCGGGAATAGCCTCAACCAGGGAGGCGTTGTCGGCGGCGCTGGGACCGTTATTCGTGAGGATCTGGGTATAAGTGATGTTGCTGCCCGCAGCGACGGGATCCGGAGACGCGGTGTTGGTCACGCTAAGATCGGCGCTGGAGGCGACATTGGCCACATCGGTATAGGTGTCATTCGACAGGTTGATCTCACCGCCGCCACCTACGACCGCGGTGTTGGTTTCGGTGGATGGGGCGGTCTGCGCGACGTTGGCGTTGATGGTAATCGACGGATAAAAACTGTTCGCGGCCAAGATGCTCGAATTGACGCAACTTACGGTTTGCGATGCGATGGAGCAAGTCCATCCAGTGCCGCTGGCGCTGGTGGGAGTAACGCCCAGGGGCAGAGTATCGTTCACCGTTACCGGGGCATTCGTGGAACCGTATGGGCTCAAGTTCTCAACCGGGATGGTGTAGGTGGCGGTTGAGCCGCGAGTAAATGTGGCCGGAGCATGACTCTTGGCGAGCGTCATGTCGGGAGTACATAGCGCTGTCGACTGAAGTCCGGTGAGTTGGGCGAGCGCCGCATTGGTCACGGTGACGCCGGCTGTTCCAGAAGTTGCGCCATAGGGGACCGGGGTAGAGGTTGTGTCCTGTGTCAAGCCGTTCGCACCGCCAGTCACACTAATCGTCGGCAAGCCGCTCACGCTGCTTGTATACACCGCTCCACCGCCGCCGCCAGCGCCGGGGCCAATTCGGCCCTGCAGGAATGTTTGAGTGCCGCACGCGGTGCATCCCTCATTGCCGCCGCCGGCCCCGCCATTGGCTTGCAGCGTCAGCCCGGTCTCCCCGCCGTTGGCCGTGACCACAACGATGGTGCCACCGGCTCCACCGCCGCCACCCGCGTTCGACGATGTCCCTGTATATGCGCCTATCCCATTGGCTGTGAGCGTCGCAGTTCCGCTCAGCGAATCCGCGCGAACAAAAATCATTCCTCCGCCGGCCCCGCCGCTGGAGTCCTGTGAATCCTGGTAGTAATTATTGCTCCCGGCGCCGCCGCCGCCGCCCATGGCAAAGCGGTTCACTGTGACCGGAAAGGCTACACCGCCCTCCCCCCCATTGCTGAGGTTGTTGCCATAAGTATTTCCGCCAAAACCTCCCGCGCCGCCGTTGCCACCGCCGCCGCCGCCGGCATTATCGTTGTTCTGACCGGCTACGCTCGGCGCCCCATCGGTCGCTCCGCCTCCCGCATTTGCCGGCGCGCCGCGCCCCATGCTTCCATCCTTTCCAGTTGTTCCGCTGGGATAGCCCGAACCCGTGTTCAAAGGCGACGTGCCACTCTGCACCCACAACGGCGTCCCCGCGATTCCTTCTCCCTTGGAGCCATCCGCTCCGGTAGTAGTCGCCAGATTGTTTAGGGCAGGTGTGGTATAGGTTGCTGGCGCTGCAAATTCGTAGTCCGTATCTAAGGCGCCATTCTCGCCCACGAGCGACAGGCCCGCCGCCCCGCGAAATCCCTTCCCATCCATGACCACGGTAGCGCTGCCAAGCGTCAGAGTTCCTGCCACATCCATCGCCAGAATGCCGCCGGTCGAGCCATTCCACGCCAGCGCGGTCAGCCCCGAGCTCAGCGTCGCGGAGCTGTATTGCGGCACTACCACCACCTGATACGTGCTGGCACCAGCAGTCGCGCTCCACGCCGCGCTGGTGTAGGTAAAAATCAACCCTCCGCCCGGCCCTGCTGCCTGAATTGGAATGGACCCGCCACTGATCGGCCCGGTCGCCCGCACGAACTCGTAGTTGCCGCTCTTGTTCACCCCCGTGAATCCCTGCCCGGTGAACCCGTTGCCGTAGGCACTGTTGTCGGAGTCGTTGATGCTTGCGTTCTGCATCTGAATCACCAGGAGCTCGGTTCCGTTGGCAATGGTTGCCCCAGCCCCTGTGGGCGTGCCGACAGGAATCGATGTCGCGCCTTCGGCCACAGTTGCCGAGCCTGGATAATAGGTGTTGATCACCCCGCTTAGCGTTCCGCCAACAGTTAAATTGCTTGTGGCACACACCACGGTTTGCACCGGCGCCACCGCAACATAGGTATTGTTGCCCTGGTTGTAATCCGGCGGCGTCCCGGAATCCGACACCACCGCAGTGTTGGGATAAAATCCCGCCGCCGTGGTGCTCACTGTGAGCGCGACCGTCGCCGTGGCGTTCGGAGCCAATGCGCCAACAGTGCAGGTCACCGTTGCCCCGGCGTCCGTGCACGACACGCCGGCGCTTGCCGTGTAGGAGACATATGTAGTCCCAGTTCCCAGCGTGTCTACCAGCTTGACGGCTGCCGCCGCGGACGGCCCGTTATTGTAGACCGTGATGTTATAGACCGAGTTGGTGCCCGGCGCCACCGGCGTGACGGTTGTGCTCACGCCAATATCAGCTTGGCTGGGATTGAGCGAGATTGCGCTCTCCGACCAGTTAGGGATCTGGCCACCGTTAATCGTGAAGGTTTCCGCCATGGGCACACTCGGCGCACCGGCTTCATAAGCCGCCGCCCCATAGACGTTCGTTGCTGAAGTCTGATTGTTGGATTGTTGCGTGTAGATGCTGTTCTCTGGAGCTGGGATCGTGATGGTCTGCCCGCCGGCCGCCAGCGCATCCACAACCATGCCTTTCACCGCGCTTGGGACGTCGACCATTGAGTAACCGGTATTGGCGTTGTTCCCTCCATCGTTGGCAACATACCGGCCCACTGGCACCGTCTGGTCCACTCCTGAAAACGACGCAGAGCCGGCCATCACGCCAATCGTGGCTGCAGCTGGATTATCAACGGCCATCACAATATTGTGGTTGGCCCCTGTCGGCGGCGCCAGCAGGGTCCAAATCTCCGTCCGCATAATGCTCTGGGCATCGTTGTGGGCTCCCTGGAACGTCAACGCGAGGCCGTCATAAGTGATGCCGCTCACGAACGAAGATGGAGAATTCTTGATATTTAGCGAAGCGGTGACTACAAGAATGTAGTTGCTCGCGGTATTGCCCACCTGGTGTTGCCAGGTGAATGAACATGTCCCACTACCAGTACAGTATGAATTGCCGGCCAAGTTTCCAGTCCGGTCGAAGGTAACCTGCGCGTTCAGCAAAGACGGAGCAGATAGAAATAAAACCAGGATGCCGAGTGAAGTTCCCGCTTTGGCGGCCGAGCGGGACCGCAGGACGCCCTTCAGCAGTTTGACGGCGGCGTACTGGCCGCGCGCCGCGCCGCGCAGCAGTTTGCCGCCGATTCCTTTTAGGTTCGTCCGCACAGATTTTTTTCCTAATTTCACTTCTTTGGCGACGACAAGGCCGAGAATCTGGTCGCCGCGCACTGGGAGGTCGTCTTGCTGTCCGGAATCGCCGCGGGTAATAAACAAATTCTTATCATGATCAGTACTCACAAGGCGGTGAAGGCGGAAGCCGCTATGACCTTTCGTAAGTACAATATCGCCCTTTCGTAATTTGCTCACGATTACGGGAGTAACATGCACAATCTGACGGTCACGGATCGAGGGGAACATGCTGGCGCCGCGGGCTTCGAAGCGCACGCTCAATCCGTTATTCAGCAACTCGCGGCTGAGGGCCTCGAAGGTTTCTGAATCACACTCGCTGGTAGTCATTGTTTGCTAGAAATTGTTTGCTAATCATGGAAGTGGAGAATTCTGTCGACCGCGCGTTCGTCGGGCTCGAACGAGTAGCGATAGCAGGGAACGGACTGGGCGACTCGTTCCAGAAAGCTCAATGCCGATTCGAGGTATTCGTGTCGATAAAATGGGACGAAGGCGCGGGCGAATAGTTCGGCGACCATCTGGCTGGGAGTGAGGCGCGTCAGGAGGTTGCCGTGTCCATGCTCTAGAACGAAGATGCGTTGCAGTGCAGCGCGTTGCGGTAGAGCGAATGCCGCCTCGCCGTGCCAGGGCGTGCCGTACATAAAAATCTGCGTCGAGTCGTTATCCGAGGGATGTTCGCGAACGATGATGCGGTCGTCGCTTAGTATTTCTACTTTGTGCAAGCGAAGACCACAGGCGCGCGGTCGTGCTCTTGCCAGCGCCGGAATGTCCAACGAATAAGTTGCTCGCGCCATCGGGACCGACGATGCCGACTCCGTGGAGCTCGATCGCGCGCTCTTGCGTGAGGCGGTGCATAATGAGCAACTCGTCGAGCGGGTAGCCTAAAGGCCACACGCGCATTGAGAGATGAGGACTCCTCCCTCATCTGCACCGTTGCCTTGCGAAATCTTCGGTCGACCAGCAGCCTCTTGTAGGGAGAATCTCCGAAGATAGCAGCGGTGAAGTCGAAGCGAAATCCGGCGTCGTCTTCGTACAGCCGCCAGAGTGAACCAGAGTCGAAGAGCTCGGGCCCGAATGTTGGAGCGAGCGCGGATACTCTATCGATCTGAATCTTGATGTCAGGAATGGCAGTATCCATCGAGAATGGCGCCAGAACCGGATCTAATGAAGCATCGCTGCAGCGTGCAGCGGTGAGACGCGCGGAAACTCCGCCGACGCTGAAGCCAGCGCTATGCTCAAGCCCTGCCTCGTCAAGTAGCGCGCATGCAAGTTCCCCTGTCATTTTTTCTGATCACCTGACTTCGCAATGCTTACGATCCGATGGAATGGCAAAACAGGGCCGAACAGGTGGGAGGCGTAGGGCCCCCGCTGCCACCCGCTATCTTGCAATTCCCTAGAACTGCCTCCTCCGGGCGCAGGCTGATAGTGATCAATTGTGGCGGCTTATAGGGCTTCTTCCCATCGACTTGATTCAATTCATGATCCATCCGCGCCCACCTTTGCCGTGCGCTTAGTGACTTCCACAGTTCCCGCAACCAGTCGCCGCCACCGGATTATTCAGGATTGGCAAAATCTGTTGCGGGCCTACCCAGCTATCTACGTCGATCTCCTTGCTTTGAATCCTTCGGGCTGACTCGAGCATTTCCTCGTACCGACTGCCACCGGCACAGAATTCGCAATCCCCGTGCGCCGGAATCTCTGCGCCAATCGCGGTGGCGCGCAGGTGCGCGACGTGACAAAGAAACTCCACGGGGCTCTCGCGGTCACCGTTCTCCAGTTCGCCGTTGGCGGGGCACATCCCGCAGAGCGACTGAATGCGGCATTGCATGCACTTCGTCACTCGCGTTCGTTTGGTTTGTCGCAGTTGAAGGAGCGATTCCTCCCAAACCTTCTGTACTCCCGCTTCGCGAATGGTGAAGGTTTCTTGCTGCGAGATCACGCAGATCCCGACCTCTCCGTAGGCATTGATAGCGAAAGAGTTCATGCCTCCGCCGCAGAAGTAAACGGTGTTGCCTTGCCCCAGATTGGGAGGATGTTCCGAGTCGTGTTTCGCCAGCCTGCGATATTCGCTGACACCCTTCGGAGCGGCCAGGTCCAGAGCGACTACCTCCTCCGGCGCAAGCCGCACGGCGAGCGGACTCTGGGAGCAATCAATCCGCGGATTCACTTGTCCATCGATTTTGAAATCCACTCCCAGTTCTTCTTCCGCGAATTGCCTCATGGAAGAGATTTCGTGTTTGTTGATGCTGGTGGCCACGGTCTTCAAATTGAGCGGCAATCCACGCTCGCGCAGCAGTTTGACTCCACGGAGGCAGCGATCGTAGGAGCCGGGGATCTGCGTCAGAGCTTCGTAGGTTTCACGAGTGCGGCCATACAGTGTGATTTCGATGGCGAAGGGCGGCCACTCGGCCAGATAGTCTGCGATCTTTTCGTTTACGAGCGTGCCGTTGGTGAAGAGGGTGATGAGAAAACCTTTTTTCTTGGCGTAGGTGTAAATCTCGAGAAAATCCTTGCGGGCGAAAATTTCGCCACCGGTGTAGAGAAGCCAGAAACAGCCCATGTCGACCAACTCGTCGAGCACGCGGAAGTGCTCTTCGGTGGTCAGTTCACGGCTGCGGGCATCCTGATCTCCCATGGGAAGATTGTTGTAGCAGTGGTGGCATTCGAGCGGACAGCGCCGTGTGACTTCAATCGAAACCTGCATGGGTGCGCGCTTGCCCGATTGGCGCTGGTGCAGGTCCGCGCTGAATGCGCCGTAACTCAGTTGCTCCATGGTCCCCCTAGCCGTTCGACAGGTCGTTCGACGGATGACTCGTTCGAGTGTCGCGCTTGCATGGTGACCCTCAGTGTCCGTGCGCGCCTGGGGAGTGCAACTCCCCTTGTGCGATTGAATTCATGGGAGGCATCGGTACGTGCTCCGGAAGCTCGACCAGCCCCACCGACAGCGTGTCGTTCAGGAACTGCTTGACATCTCTCTCGGCCTGTTCGTAGCTGACCGCGTATTCCTGCTGGACAACGCTAATCAGTTCGGCAAGAGGCTTGGGCGATTCCAGCGCTTGCCAGATCAGGGATCCGGTTTCATTGAAACTGTAGATCGACGCAAGATCGCCAACTTTGCCGCGCACAGGAACGATCAAAGTCTCTCCGGAGACGCGGCGTGAAACAACCGCCTGGGAGCGCGCGTAGAGTTGCCGCAGATGCGGCTCGCATTGGTCTTCGACGAATTCCGGTTTTCGTAACAGAGTTATGTCCATAGAATATTGAGCGAAACATCCTCAACTTTGGATTACCGCAGAACTACGGGCATAAAGCAATTGGGCCGATGGGCACAGGAACCCCGTTAGTTATCGGCTTTGGAGGGTCGGCAGGGTGTCTTTTTGTTTGGGAGAAGCATCCCGGGAAAGCTCGCCGGAAGCGGCTTTCCAGTGACCCGCTCGCTCCGCCACCGCGGGGGGAGTACGTAGAATTGACGGCGGCCACTGGAGGGGCGAGCACGTCCGGCTCATCGCCGACTGGTGAAACGGGAATAGGGATTCTTCGACTCGCGCTCGCATTCGCTCGCACTCGCTCAGAACGACAAGCGGGACACAAGCATTACATGATGCGCTTTGCCTCTAGTTTTCGGTCCGTCACCAGCTCGGGATGGAGGCGGCGGAAAGTTTCCGTGACGTGACAATTCCAGCAAACTGGGCGATGCGTGGTAAACACGTCAGGCAATTGCTCGGGACACAGCTCTCGCCATTCGACTGACTTCTGGTCGGGTCCGAGTAGCGCGGGCGCATGATCGAGGTGATGAAGTTTGCCGAACGTCTTGTGACAGAAGACGCACTGCTTGCCTTCATACCAGCTCGAAACGATATTCCAGACGAGACAATTTTCCGGACTGACTTCGATTTGCTGCAAACATTCCTGACCGCAATCCTGACGCTCAGGCCAGCGCGAGCATTCGGTCAGGCGCAAGGTGGGCTCGGAGAGAAAGGCGCCGACGGCAGCTTCACGCGCGGCTACATCAACGGCTGCGGCTTTGTGGGTCTCAGGGCAGGTGATGAGGCGTTTGCCACGGTATGCAAAGTAAGCTCGCAGGGCGGGGATGGCGCGAAATATGAACAATCCCACCGCCAGCACAACAACTACGATGGCGACCAAAAGCGTTCCACTCATACTTCACCTCACAGCAAGCAACATGCCGAGTTCGAGCTTGCAATCAGCATTCGCTTCGGTACAGATTCGTAGTGATGCCCAGGGCGTTTAAGCCCGCCTGGCATCACTCCAAATCGTTTCCCTCACTTCACGGCAGTAGAGCTTTTTAATCTGCCGCCACTACCGGCTCCGCTGTCGCTTCGGACTTGCGAAGCTCAACGTAAGATTGGTTCTCCTGGGCGTCGACAACAGCGATCGCGGCCACGTCCACGATTTCTTCGACTTGGGCACCCCGGCGCAGAACGTGCACTGGACGGCTCATTCCCATGAGAATGGGACCGATGGTTTCGCATCCACCGATTTTTGCCACCAGCTTGCACGCGATGTTAGCGGAGGAAAGATCGGGGAAGATCAGGACGTTGGCTCCGCCCTTGAGCGCGCTGAAGGGATACGATTGCTCAATGATCTCAGGCGACAGCGCCTCGTCGGCCATGATTTCTCCATCCACTACCAGGGTGGGATCCGCGAAGTGCAACAACTCCACGGCTTTTCGAACCTTGGCGCAGATTGGATGGTTCACGCTGCCGAAACTGGAGAACGACAGCAAAGCGACCCGCGGTTGAACATCGAAACGCCGCGCGAGGTGCGCGGTGCACAAGGCGATTTCCACAAGGTCTTCGGCGGTCGGCTCGATGTTGACGCTGGCGTCGGCCAGGAACAACACCTCACCTTTGTGCGAGATCATGACGTAGCAGCCGGAAACACGGTGGAACCCCTCGCGCATGCGCACGATTTGCAATGCCGGACGAATGGTGTCGGAGAAATGTTGCGTCACGCCGGAGACCAATGCGTCGGCATCTCCCGTGTGGACCATCATCGAACCGAAAACATTGCGATCGTTGATAAGCGTCTGGGCTTCATTCAGGGTTACACCCCGGCGCTGCCGCAGGCGGAACAGTTCTTGGACGTAGAACCCGCGCAGCTCTGATTTTCCCGGATCGACAATCTTCATGCCTTTGAGACTGAGGCCGAGTTCCTTGGCCCGGGCTTCAACTGCGGCGAGGTCGCCTAGAAGAATTGGCTTGGCGATTTTTTCCTCGACCAGAGAGTGGCACGCGCGAAGGATCTTTTCGTTTTCGCCCTCCGGGAATACAACTTGCTTGGGATTGGCCTGGGCTTTGTGAATCATGGAGCGCTCGACTTCGTGAGCCTTGCCCAGCCTGCTCTCCAGTTGTTCGCGGTAAGCGACGAGGTCGACCGGTTCCTGAGCAACACCGGTGCGCATCGCGGCCTCGGCCACGGCAGAGGCCTCCCATACCAGCACGCGGGTATCGAATAACGTTGGAATCAGATACTCGCGGCCGAAGGTCAGTCGTTCCACGCCATAGGCGCGGCAGACTGAATCTGGAACATCTTCTTTGGCCAGTGCGGCCAGGGCCCGTGTAGCCGCCAGCTTCATTTCTTCGTTGATGGCGGTGGCACGCACATCCAACGCGCCGCGGAAGATGAAGGGGAAGCCGAGCACGTTGTTGACCTGATTGGGATAGTCGGAGCGGCCCGTGGCCATGATGATGTCGGTGCGGCAGGCTCTCGCCTCTTCGTATGTGATCTCAGGATCGGGGTTGGCCATGGCGAATACGATCGGATTCGGAGCCATGGAGCGGACCATATCCTGTGTGACAGCGCCTTTCACCGAGAGTCCAACAAACACATCGGCGCCTTTCATCGCGTCCGCCAAGGTTCGGCAATTTGTTGGCTGAGCGAAACGTTCCTTGTAAGGGTTCATGCCTTCGGTGCGGCCCTTGTAGATGACGCCTTTGGTGTCGCAGAAAAGAATGTTTTCGTGCTTCACGCCCAGCCGCTCGTAGTGTTCTGCGGTGGCAACGCCAGCGGCACCGGCACCGTTGAAGACTACACGAACGTTGCCGATATCTTTGCCGACGATTTCCAGAGCGTTGAGCAGCGCGGCTCCGGTGATGATGGCCGTACCGTGCTGATCGTCGTGGAAAACGGGAATCTTCATGGTCTTGCGCAGAGTCTCTTCGATGTGGAAACATTCCGGGGCTTTGATGTCCTCGAGATTGATCCCGCCGAAAGTGGGTTCGAGAAGCTGGCATACTTTGATGATCTCTTCAGGATCGTGAGTGTTGAGTTCGATGTCGAACACATTCACGTCGGCGAATCTCTTGAACAGCACCGCCTTCCCTTCCATGACCGGCTTGCCTGCCAGAGCTCCGATATCGCCGAGGCCCAGTACGGCGGATCCGTTGGTCACAACTGCAACCAGGTTGCCGCGTCCGGTGTATTTGAAAGCGTCATGCGGATTCTGGTTGATGGCAAGACAAGGCTGGGCCACGCCCGGGGTGTAGGCCATGCTGAGATCACGCTGAGTGCGGCAAGGCTTGGTGGGAGTGATTTCGATTTTCCCGGGCTTGGGGCTGCTGTGATAATCCAAAGCTTGTTGTTTGGTGATCATTACTTCCTCCGTAATCTTTATCTTTTTCATTCCCCGACCCCGGTTTTCCGGTGGGTGGGTTCTATTCCTTCGGGCTCCGCCGCCACACGGGGACGTTGGGGTTCCAGTGATGAACCTCTTTTTGAAAGTCCCTGCTCTGCGACTGGGGCGCCGCGACACTGGTGAGTTCGGCCGACCTGGATTGCAATAGGTTGGCAACGTAGTTTTCGACTTGCTGGCGAATCTTGGGATCACGCAACGCGGCCAACAGTTCCGGCTCATCGATGTGGGTGAAACCAGAGCACAGCGGACACTTGACTAAATCATCATTTACCATTGCGACCCCCGGTAGAACCGCGGCTGACGGCGTGGCTCTCGACCGCGCTCCCCGGCTTCATTAAAGTCTGGGTCCAGTGTGCCGGCAGTGATAAGAGTCTCGGGGATAGGTGACCCGAGTCACAAAAAAACGAAGAACGTGATTGCCCGCCTCACCACTGGCCGTTCGTTAGATAGTCGTGAATGGACTTGGCGGCGCGACGACCGGCGCCCATGGCCAGAATCACTGTAGCGGCGCCAGTGACGATATCACCGCCCGCGAAGACTCCGGGGCGAGTGGTGCGCTGGGTCTCGGAATTGGCCTGGATGTAACCGCGCTTGTCTGTGCCTAGACCCGGCGTGGTGCTTTGGACGATGGGGTTCGCGGTAGTGCCGATCGCCATGATCGCGACGGATAAAGGCAGATCGAATTCAGAACCCTTGATGGGCACCGGCCGGCGGCGTCCGGAAGAATCCGGTTCGCCGAGTTCCATGCGCACGCAGCGGGCTCCAGTCAGCCAGCCTTTTCCATCGGAAAGAAATTCCACCGGCGCAGTCAACATGTGGAAATCGATTCCCTCTTGCCGGGCGTGATGAACTTCTTCGGCACGCGCGGGCATTTCCGCATCGCTCCGGCGGTAGATGACGTAGGCTTTGCGAGCTCCCAGGCGCAGCGCCGAGCGGATCGCATCGAGCGCGGTATTGCCGCCGCCGATCACGGCAACATCCTTGCCGTGCAGGTCGAGCATGGGCTCATCGTAGGTGGGAAACTTGTAGGCTTTCATCAGATTGATGCGAGTGAGGAATTCATTGGCCGAGTAGACACCGTTGAAATGCTCTCCGGGAATACCCATAAACTGCGGAAGACCAGCGCCGGTGCCGATGTAGACGGCATCGAAACCCTCTTCGTGCATCAGTTCGTCGATAGTGACAGTGCGGCCGACGACCACGTCTGTCTCGAACTCAACGCCCATCTCGCGCATGTAATCGAGTTGCTCGCGGATGATCTGCTTGGGCAGGCGGAACTCGGGGATGCCATAGACAAGCACTCCGCCGAGTTCGTGGAGCGCTTCGAACACACGTACCTTGTGGCCTTTCTGAATTAGATCTCCAGCTACAGTGAGACCCGACGGGCCGCTGCCGACCACTGCTACTTTCTTTCCGGTCGGCGAAACATTGGGCAGAATATGTGTACCCATGCGCTGCTCGTAATCGGCGACAAAGCGCTCCAGATAGCCGATGCCGAGCGGCTTCACTTTTTTCGACAGCAGGCACTTACCTTCGCAATGATCTTCCTGCGGGCAGACTCTTCCGGTCACCGCGGGCAGGACGTTGTCTTCGCGAATCTTCGCGGCAGCGCCCAGGAAGTCTCCTGCGACGATCAGTTCGACGAATTCCTTCACTTTCACACCGACGGGACAATTGTCTGTGCAGGTGGGCTTGGCACACTCCAGGCAGCGCAATGCTTCCTGCCGCGCCAGTTCAGGACTGTAGCCGAGATTCACTTCGGTGAAATTCTTGTTGCGCTCGTCGGCAGGCTGCTCAGGCATGAGCTGCCGGGGAACCTTCATGCGCTCTTTCATGGGCAACGGGTTGGGAGATTTTTTCGCGGTCGGACTCATCGTTCACCTTTGGGCGCCAGAGCGCAGGATTCTTCAGCTTCTTTGGCTTTATTCATAGCCGCGGCTTTCTCGGCCGTCGCGCGCTGGTACTCGGCCAGAGAGCGCTGCTCGGCATCGCGATACATGGAGTTGCGTTGCACCAGAACTTCAAAATTTACTTTGTGGGCATCGAACTCAGGTCCGTCGACGCAGGCGAATTCACTCTTGCCGTCGATGGGAACGCGGCACCCCCCGCACATTCCGGTGCCATCGATCATGATCGGATTCAGGCTGACGACCGTCCGAATGTTTTCTTTGCGCGTGAGTTCCGCCACGGCTCTCATCATGACAATCGGTCCGATGGCAAGCACAAGATCGATGCGGGTTCCGTTCTGGATCAGTTGGCGGAGTTTGTCGGTAACGAAGCCTTTATCGGAATAGCTGCCATCATCGGTGGTAATCAAGAGGGCATCGCTTACTGCGCGCAGTTCCTTCTCCAGGATTACGAGTTCCTTCGTGCGTGCGCCGACAATTGAGATCACTCGATTGCCTGCCCGCTTGTATGCTGCCGCTGAGGGATAGGCCATGGCCGTGCCGACGCCGCCACCGACCACTACGACGGTGCCGAATTTATCGATTTCGGAAGGCTTGCCGAGGGGGCCGACTACATCGAGAATGCTGTCACCCGTATTCAGCGAATTCAGCAGATGAGTAGTTTTCCCGATCGACTGCACCACGATGCTGATGGTGCCGCGCTCGGGATCTGAATTCTCGATGGTCACAGGAATGCGCTCGCCCTCTTCGTAAATGCGAAGAATCACAAACTGGCCGGGCTTCTGTTTGCGGGCGATGCGGGGAGCTTCCAGGACGAAACGTTTGATGCCGGGGGCAATGAATTGTGCGTGGATGACTTTGAACACAGGCGCTCCGGTTCAGCGAATCACTTATTGATTCTGAGTGGGCGGGACAGGAGCGGCAGTGACCAAGATCACAAGTGCTTGTGAGCAGAGTTGGACACCTTGGTCCTGACGCGCGGTGCTTGCGGCCATTTCGGAGTTACGCAGGCACCGTAAGGACTGGGCAGGCGGCCTGAGCCACGACCCGGTGTACGGTCGACCACGGCAAATGCGCGGTGACATCGGCGGGATGGGCCCCGAGCACGATGAGATCGGCTTCGCGGTCCGCAGCCGTGTTTAGGATGCATTCAGCCGCCTGGCCAAATTCCATGACGACTTCCGGCGCGTATGCCATGGACGCATCCTTAGGAACCAACGCCTGCAGTTTCTGGACTCCATCTTCAATCGGGCCAGGGCGGCTATCCAAGTCCGCGTACTCCTCGATGACATGCATGAGCGTCAACTGCGCCCTGAACTGCTGGGCCAGCCCTATTGCCACTGGCGCGACGATCATTGAGCCAATCGTAAAGTTGGTGGCGTAAACGATCTGTCGCAATTCCAGTTCGACGGGAGCAAGTACCCACCCTTTGCTGTGAAATTCCTGTAGCTTGGCATGTCCGGAAACCCTGGGTCCGACGGTTAAAACCGGACAAGGCGAGTGCCGGAGAATGTTTTCCGCAACCGAACCTAGCAGGAGCTTTCCTAACCCGGTGCGGCCATGGCTTCCGACTACGATAAAGTCGATTGCATTCTCCTTAACGATGCTGGCCAGGTTTGTCCAAACCTGCCCATGGCGCACGTAGGTTCGGTAAGGAATTTCTCCAAGCTTGGTTGTGATCCGCTGGATCTTCTCCTGGGCGTCAACATGGGCATCTTCGTAGAGACTGCCGACGCTCACATAATCAACTCCACCGGTCATCAGCAGCAGGCTGGAGTCGGAAATGACATGAGCGACGTGCAACGTGCTGCCGAAGCGGCGGCTGATGGCGGTGGCATAAGGAAGAGCGGATTCCGATGTGGCAGAGAAGTCGGTTGCGTAGAGGACGTTTTTAACGGAGATCGCGGCGGACCGCTTCTCGGTTTCGGGTGGGTTTTGCTTCTGTTCGAGGACTGACATACGACACCTCCGCACCCGAGTTCAGAGTTACACCACGGAGCGAACTCGGCCATGCGTGATGTCACTTCGCAGTGTGATTGCGGTCACGCCCTGGCGGCTGAATCTGCTGACGACTCTGCAGAGCTGGGCAACGCGACTGAAGCCGGGCCCTTTCAAAGCCGCCTGGGGTACTGCGGTTACCCTGCGAAAACTCAGGTCTATAGGTCCAGATAGGCTTGTACCGAGGTCATGTCTTCGCCGGTACGAACGCGAAAGCCCAGGCGCTTCATGACGATCTGCATGGCTACGTTGTCGGTCAACATTTCAGCGGAGACCTGGCTCAGTTTTTCGTCGCGGGCAACTTCGATCACGCGACGGAGCAATTCGTGTCCCAAACCATGTTTTTGATATTGATCGGAAACCAGCACGGCGACTTCCGCTTCATTCCTGCCGTGGAGTTTACTCAGGCGGCCAACAGCTATGATCCGGCGCTCTCGGGTAAGGGGATCGGTGAACTCGGCAACTAAGGCCATCTCGCGGTCGTAATCTCCAAAACAGATTTTCAGCAGCCTCTCATGAGCGATACGGCGACTCAGGCTGAGGGAACAGAAATACCGAAGATAGACGCTCTGATCGGAGAGAGTTTCGTGCAACTTGACGATGAGCGGTTCGTCTTCCGGGCGGATGGGGCGGATGGTGACCTGATTTCCGTCTCGCATGGTCCAGCGCGCAACATATTGCAATGGGTAGGGACGGATGGCGGGCTTGGGAAGACTGTCGAGGACCACTGCAGGCGCGTGCAGAACGACTCGGGCATCGAGGGCAAGCAGGCGTTCCGGCGAGGCCAGTAGAGGGTTGATATCGATTTCGGCGATTGAGCGCTGTTCGAGCGCGAGTTGACTGAATCGGACCAGCAGTCGCTCGAGAGCTGCGATGTTCACCGGCTTGCGGCCGCGAACTCCCTTGAGCGCTGTGAAGATTTTTGTCTGCTCCATCATCCTTTGCGCGAGAGTTGTATTCAGTGGCGGAAGGGCGAGAGCACGGTCCCGATAGACCTCGACAAGCTGGCCGCCGGAACCGAAGAGGATCACTGGTCCAAACTGCGGATCGATGCTGCTGCCGAGAATGAGTTCGTAGCCATCGAGTTTGACCATCGGCTGGACGCTAACGCCGGAGAATTGATTGGGGCCGGCTTTCTCGGCTACGGAGGATTGAATGGCGCGATAGGCGGAGCGGACGGCCGCTTCATCCGGCAAATTCAGTTTGACTCCGCCGACATCTGTCTTATGGGTGATGGTTTCGGAAAAGACCTTCACCACAACGGGAAAGCCGATTTTCGAGGCAAGCTCGGAGGCCTCATCTTCTGTGCGGGCGACACGCGTCTCGACCGTGGGGATGCCATAGAGCGACAACAATTGCTTCGACTCAAGTTCGGTAAGGAGCGTGCGTCCGCGACTGCGGGCATTATTTATGATCTGCTCGACCTGCAGGCGGGAGGCACCGTCGAGCTCGGAATTTTCCGTGAGTGCAGGGGTTTCATAGAGTCCGCGCAGATTGTAGGTGTAGCGCCACATGTAGGTGAAGGCGCGGGCCGCGGTGTCGGGAAAAGGGAAGGTGGGAATGCCGGCCGAATTCAGGGACGCTTCCCCTCCGGCAACGCTGTTTCCCCCCATCCAACTGGCGAGCACAGGCTTGCCATACTCTTTGGCGTAAGGCTTGAGACGTTCGGCGATACGCAATGGATCAGTCATACCCTGAGGAGCAAGGATGACGAGCAGGCCATCGCTCTTCGGATCCTGGGAAGCGATTTCGAGCGCGCGCGCATAGCGCTCGGGATCAGCGTCGCCGAGGACGTCGATGGGATTGTTATGACTCCAGTGAGCGGGAAGGAACTCATTCAAACGTTGGACGCTTTCGGGAGAGAGCTCGGCGAGTTCTCCGCCATTGGCCACCAAAGCGTCGGTAGCGAGCACGGCCGGGCCGCCGGCGTTGGTGAGGATCGTAAGCCGAGGACCCTTGGGACGCGGCTGTCTACCAAGGACTTCCGCCATGTAGAAAAGGTCCGCAATATTATGCACGCGTAAGACGCCGGAGCGGCGAAAGGCTGCGTCCAGCACTTCGTCGCTGCCGGTGAGCGCTCCGGTGTGGGAGGCGGCGGCGCGCGAGGCGGCTTCCGAACGGCCGGCTTTGATTACGATGATTGGCTTGGTGAGTGCGACTTCGCGAGCTGCGGACAGAAACGAGCGCGCTTCTCCAACCGACTCCATGTAAAGCAAGATGCTCTTAGTGTGAGGATCATCGCCGAAGTAGTAAATCAAATCTCCCCAGCCCACGTCGAGCATGGAACCGGTCGAGACGATCGCGCTGAAACCGACTTGCTCGCGATGGCTCCAGTCGAGAATGGCGCTCAAGAGTGCTCCGCTTTGACTAAGGAATGCGACACTGCCGGCCTGGGGAGGGTCCTTGGCGAAGGTGGCATTCAGGCCAATGGTTGGGTTCATGATTCCTAAGCAATTGGGCCCGATCAGGCGGACCGAGCCGCGCTTCAATTGCTCCTTTATTTGTTGTTCCAAGGCAGCGCCTTCTGGTCCGCGCTCCTTGAATCCAGCAGAAATCACAACCGCCGATTTGGTACCGGCATCCACGCATTCGGAAATGATTTGAGTAACGGTAGCGGCAGGAGTAGCGACGATGGCCAAGTCCACGAGTTCAGGAATGTCGCGAATGCTCTTGTAGGTTTTGAGTCCGAGCACTTCGTCGTGCTGCGGGTTAACCGCATAGACCGTCCCGCGAAAGGTCTTGCGCAGCAGATTTTCCAAAACCGTTCGACCTACGGTGCCCGGCCGGCCAGTCGCACCAATAACGGCCACCGAGGCTGGGGAAAACATTGCTTCCAAGCCGTGCTTCTGAGGAGCTTTCTGTTGCTCTTCACTCTGTTGCGCTAATTCCATTGGTCCATCCTTCGCTCAGCTCAGGCAGAGCTATGCCTGCCGGGTTGAGGGGTTGCGGTTGCACCCTTGAGGATAGCCTAATTACGGGTGTGACACAGAGAACGATTGGGCGGCCTCAAGCCGCGGGCACGGCAACCGCTACGAGGGGTTCGAAAACCTGCTGGATTGCCAGCGCGCGCGACACCACGCAGAGGTTCTTGGCTGTATTCAGGAGCTTGAGGGCTCGGGGACGCTCTGCTTCATCAGGAATCATAAGATTTGCACGAATGGAAATCTCGGCGAAGCTGTAACCGGTTGGAGCGTTCTTGAGAAAGCCTTCTACTTCGACTTGCAGATCGGTATGTTCAAATTTCGCGTTTTCCGCCAGCGTCCGAAATGTTGTGGTATAGGAACTGGCGATGGCGCCCAGCAACAAGTCTTCCGGGGTCCATCGGCCGTCCATACCACCGAACGCCGGCGGTGAAGCGAAGTGGATCGTGTTCGGCGCCGAGTCGGATTGCGCGATGCCACTGCGGCCAGAGGACCACCAGGCCAGCACTCGAAACCGCTCGGCTTGTTCCACGGTGCTGATACCTCCCGCGTTGCCCGATTCCAACTCGTGCAGCATCAAGAAAGTTGGAAGTTTACGGTGATGGTGGTTTCCACTTCCACCGGTTCGCCATTCAGCAAGAATGGGCGATAGCGAAACTGCTGAACGGCCTTGATGGCGGCCGGAACCAGCATAGGATGTCCGCTGACCAGAACCAGGTTTTGGATCTCACCGGTTTTGGAGATAACGGCGCTCAACACAACCTGGCCCTGAATACGAGCGGCGCGTGCGATGGGCGGGTATTCCGGCTGAACCTTCTGAATGAGCCGGCCTTCGGTCACGCCCTGCGAAATGCGGATGCGTTTGGGGGCTGCGAGTTTCGGTGCGGCGGCGAGGTTGGATGTCGCACTGATGATTCCGCCGATGACTCCACCCATTTGACCGCCGGGTATTCCGCCGGGGACGCCTCCGATGACTCCGCCGGTAGACAAAGTTGGCGGTGGCGCCTCTTCTTCTTTAATCATCGTGATTTTTTGCGGAATCCTTCCGGGGGTACGAAGGTGGCCGTTCAAGAGTTCGCTTTCGATGCGCTGCACCACTTTGGGAGCAGCGGCGGCAGCTGGCGGAGGTGGAGGTGGAGGAGGTGGTGGCGCCACCAGGAACGAAAGTAACTGCTGCTTGGGCAGGGCTTCCGTGAACATAAGAGGTATAAGTATTGCGACACCCAGCAGTCCACACTGAATGATAAAAGACACTACTGTGGCAACAGTGCGGCGGCCACGTTTGACCCCGCCTGACTCGAGTAAAGAGTCTGCAAACAGCGGCCTGGCTGCGACTTTTTGCGGTGAAGGCGGCACTTGCAGCGTGCGCCCCACCTCGACCGGCTTTTTAACATCCGGCTCCTTGACTTCGGTTGCAGTGCTCATGGAACCCTCCACATGCACAGCTTCCACAACTCGCGTGCACAGTACATTCTGAATGCATGACTCCGCCGATACCATGCCCCGAGTCACGGGTTTTAGTGATCGTGATCACGAGGTACTAAGTGGTACAATTCGGGTGAAGGCGGTGCAATGCGAGCTCCCTACGGGCTGAATATTCTCGATAACTGCCTTACCTGTCCGGTGCGGGAAGAACATGTGTTCTGCAATCTTCCTGCAGCCGCGGTGCAGAAACTGAACGACATCAAATCGACCGCCGTCTATCCAAAATCTGCGATGCTTTTTATCGAGGGCCAGCAGCCGCGAGGCGTATTTGTGCTGTGCGCCGGCAAAGCAAAACTCTCGACCTCATCCGCCGAAGGCAAAACGATCATCACCAAAATTTCCGAGCCAGGTGATGTTCTCGGAATCAACGCCACAATTTCCAACCGGCCTTATGAAGTGACCGCCGAGATGATCGAGCCGGGACAGGCAAATTTTATTGCGCGGGATGCGTTGCTCCACTTTCTGCGTGAGCATGGAGAAGTGGCTGTACGGGTTGCGGAACAACTAAGCCGCAATTACTACACGGCGTATGAAGAGATCCGTACGCTCGGGCTGTCGACTTCTCCGTCGGAGAAATTCGCGAAGTTGCTTCTGGGCTGGTCGAATGCGACCAGCAACGGTGATCCGTTACAAGTGAAGCTGACCCTGACCCATGAGGAAATCGCCGAGATGATTGGAACGACTCGCGAAACCGTCAGCCGGTTATTTTCCGAATTCAAAAAACGGCAATTAGTGCAGTTGAAGGGAGCTACTCTCTTTATCCGCAACAAGCCCGCGCTTCAAAAAATGGTCAACTCCTGACCTATCCCTCTTTTTCTCTATTGCGTCCTTTCAGTTACACACAGTTAAAACGGGACATTTGGCGTGGCACAAAACTTCGTGTGTCAAAGCCCACGGGATATGGGCTGCCATCCTGGGCGACGCAGATCGATTCGCACCCATTACAATTAAATCGACGCAGTAGCGAGCCGCCGCGTCCAGAATTCCTTCGGGAAGGAAATCCGTTCCACAAAGAAATTCGGGTTCGACCGCAAGTACGGTATTGGGTGGAATCATTTCTTTCAGTCTCCGAACGCTTTCGACTCGCATCGTACGCTGCCAGTTTGTGAATTCCTCTGCAGCATAGCCCGAGGGTCCGTAAGCTGCCGGTCCGAGATTCGCTGCCGGCACCGGTGACAACATGTGCAGAAGGAAAAGCTTCGCCTGATAGCTCTCAGCCAGAGCCAAGGCGTACGGAAGGGCCAGGTTGGAAGCTGGTCCGAAGTCGGTTGCGAAAAGAATGCGCTTGAAATCGAACGTGCCAAGGCCTGCGGGCGGAACGTGCGGACCTACCGTGAATACCGGGCACGAGGCCAGGCGCAAGACTTCCTCTGCGACGGAACCCAAGGCGAGCTTCTTCAACCCGCCGCGTCCATGTGTACCGAGGATCAGCAAATCGACATGGTTGCTTTGGATTTCTGAAGCCAGAACCTCCCACACGTTGCCTCGGTCGAGCACCAGGTGACAGGTAAGATCCTCGAACCCGGTTTCTTCTTCAATCTGCTTCATTTGCCGTTCCGCTTCCAGCCTGCGGTGATCCAGTTCACGGGGCAGCGGACCGATCGGTATTCGGGCATGAGGCTCGACCGGAATTGCGTGCACTACAAAAAGCTCTGATCCATGCCGACGGGCGATCGCAATAGCGAAACGAAGCGCGAGCTGGGAAACTTCTGAAAAGTCTGTGGCCATCAGCACATGCTTGAATGCAATGCTTTTCTGCGTGTGTATCTGCGCCATGGTTGACATATATGCCTCCTTTCGAGGGGCAATCGCTCCGGTCACGAGGAAGGGTCGTGGCGGGATCCTGCTGCCGTAGCTCGAGCCCGCTGCTGTCTTTGCTTCTCTGGCTGATCGGGCAGTGGAACCACATGGGTTCCCAAGTTGTCAGAAATAACGGTCATCTTCGGCGAGCATTCGCCACAAAGCCAGAAGCGTTCGTGCCGGGATGTTCCGGGAATGCTGTTTTTCTCGGTGCGGGTTGGTGCGGCGGCTACGTGGAAAATGGTTCCTTCACGCAGATATCGGAAGATGGCCGAGCAGGAGGGATTCGCGCACTTCGACACCATAGCCACCTCCATCGCACTTTTCCAGGGTCGCTAGCAATTCGCTCTGGACGGTGCAATTTGGCCTGCGTTCCCAACAGCAACCTTACTACTCAATCTCATACGTCGAAGTGACCCCGAGCACTTTCAGGGGTGACTATCGTCACCAGTTCCCTTTTCATCGCTTCCGAAGTCGTCAGATTTTCTGCCTTGGACTTCCCGTGGCTGGATCCAAATCAAGGGCGAAAAAGTGAAGACCCCAGTCAAAGTTGCTGTGACCCATATCACAGCCAGACGTGCCTCCTGTCATAGCTGTATCCGAGGTTAAGGTCGAAGATTCAAGCAGTTAAGGAGGGGCGCCGATGATACTCGCGTATAGGCTTCTCCGGCTGGTGGAGACCCACTCGGACAAGTTGGCAGCAACGCTACTCGAAAGAACGAGCCATTCCCCTCTGCTTCCCAAGTACGGCAACGTGCCATCCGAGGAACTGAGGGAACGCGTCCATGAGATTTATCAACACCTGGCGGAGTGGCTGCTAGGTAAGGGCGAGATGGATGTCGAACGGCGATATCTGGAAATTGGAGCCAAACGGGCCCAGCAAGATGTGCCGCTGAGCCAGCTCATTTGGGCGATCATTCTGACCAAGAAAAACCTTTGGGACTTTGTGAAACAAGAGGCGGTACTGGACCAACCCGTGGAGATTGCAGGCGAACTGGAAGTGGAGGAGCTGGTGGATCAATTTTTCGACCGCGCGATCTTCTACGCGGCTGTGGGTTATGAGCGCTATGTGTCGGACGAGTCGAAGCTGAGACAGACGATAAGCGCGGTCGGATAGTGCTCAGTAAATGGGGGAAGAATGTCCTGGGAAGTGGACTACAAGAAAAAATTGCGAACGGCGGATGAAGCTCTGCGCTGCGTGCAGTCCGGAATGCGAGTCTACATTCAGCCGGGTTGCGCGGAACCGGAGACGTTGGTAGAGGCGCTGATGCGCCGCGGTCCCTTCGTGCAAGACGTGGAGATCGTTCACATGATGACCATGGGGGCTGCGCCTTATGTGGCTCCCGAGATGGCAGGACACTTCCGGCATAACGCCATGTTTATCGGCGCTAACGTCCGGGAGGCGATCAACAATGGACGGGCGGACTACACCCCCATCTACTTGAGTGAGATTGAAGGACTGTTCGAAAGCGGGGCCATGCCGATTGATGTGGCACTGCTGGAACTCTCACCCCCAGACTCGCATGGGTTTTGCAGCTTCGGAGTGGGAGTAGATACGTCACTTACCGCCGCGAAGTGCGCGCGTTACGTGGTGGCGCAAATTAACGATCAGATGCCGCGCACCTACGGAGACAGCTTCATCCATATCACGGATATTGATGCGGTGGTGAATTCCAACCGCCCTTTGTGTGCCACTGAGCTGCCGCGAACTACCGACATGCACAAGGCGATCGCCCGGAACGTCGCCAGTCTGATTGAGGACGGAGCGGTGCTGCAAACCGGGATTGGGGGAATTCCGGACGCGGTTCTACCCTTTCTGATGGATCGCAAGGATCTCGCGGTGCACAGCGAACTGGTCTCGGACGGAGTGATTCCTTTGATCGAGGCCGGAGTGATTACTGGTGCGCGTAAGAATTTCAAGCCGCGCAAGATCATTCTGGGATTCGCCCTGGGCACCAAACAGTTGTTCGATTTTGTGGACAACAACCCGATCTTTGAGTTCCATCCCACGGCTTATACCAACGACCCCGGATCGATCGCGCGAAATGACGACATGGTGGCGATCAATTCCGCATTGCAGGTCGATCTTACTGGACAAGTCTGTTCCGATTCCATCGGGAATCAGTTCTATAGCGGAATCGGCGGGCAAGTTGACTTCCTGCGCGGGGCTTCGCGCTCCAAGCGAGGCAAACCGATCATCGCGATCTCGTCCACGGCCAAGAACGGAACCATCTCGCGGATTGTGCCCATGCTGAGCCCCGGCGCGGGGGTAGTGACTTCGCGAGGGTTGATCCGCTACGTGGTGAGCGAATACGGCGTCGCGTACTTGCACGGCAAAAGTATTCGGCAAAGGGCGCAGGCATTGATCGACATTGCACATCCTAAGTTTCGCGAAGAGCTCTACCAATATTGCGAAAAAACAAAATGGCTGCAACGAACCGTAACTCCAGAAGCTACTGTGACGAGGTGAAATATGGCGGGGCAGGCGCGCGGTAAGGTCACGGTCGATGTAGAGGAATGCAAGGGGTGCGGGCTTTGCGTAGAATCGTGTCCACCCAAATGCCTTGAGTTGGCGCCTGAGCTGAATTCTTATGGCGCGCACCCCGCGCGTTATACGGGAGAAGAATGCACCGGGTGCGGAATCTGCTTTTATTGCTGTCCTGAACCTGGGGCGATCACCGTCTACCGCATAAAAGCCAAGGCTAAAGCTGTGGCCACGGTGCAAGGAGAAGAACATGCGGCAGCTCTGTAAAGGCAACGTCGCAGTGGTGAAGGGCGCGATCCTCGCAGGATGCCGCGCCTATTATGGCTATCCGATCACTCCGGCCAGCGAGATCGCAGAGGCGGCAGCGCTTTACTTTCCGCAGGTCGGCGGAACATTTCTGCAGGCGGAGAGCGAAGTAGCTGCCATTAACATGGTGTATGGAGCGGCGGCGGCCGGCGTACGAGTCATGACTGGATCGTCCGGACCCGGGCTCAGCCTGATGCAGGAAGGCATGTCTTATCTGGCGGGGGCGGAACTGCCGTGCGTGATTGTCGATGTAATGCGCGGCGGACCTGGCCTGGGCAACATCGCTCCGGAGCAGAGCGACTATTTTGCCATGGTGAAAGGCGGCGGACACGGCAACTATCGCAACATCGTGCTGGCTCCATCGTCGGTGCAGGAAATGGCCGAGCTCACCATGCTGGCATTCGATCTGGCCGACAAATATAGAAATCCTGCGGTGGTTCTGACCGACGGTTTTGTGGGACAGATGATGGAGCCGCTCGATCTCGAGTATCGCGAGATTCAGGCGCCGGAAAAACTGTGGGCGGTGAAAGGTACGCCGGAAACCCGGGCCAACGTGGTCACCTCCATTTTTCTTGAAACCGACGAATTGGAAGAACACCAACGCAAAATGGAAGCGAAGTACATTCGATGCCAGGAATCCGAGACGCGTTCCGAGCTCTACCATACCGACGATGCTGAGGTATTGCTGGTGGGGTACGGAATTGTATCCCGAGTATTGCTTTCCACGGTCGAAGCTTTGCGCAAAGAGGGCGTAAAAGCGGGACTGTTCCGCCCGATCACATTGTGGCCGTATCCAGCGAAGTCTTTGGCGAAAGCGGCCAGGAAAGTCGAAAAAGTTATTGTCGTCGAATTGAGCAACGGACAGATGGTGGAAGATGTGCGCCTCACGCTGAACGGGAAAGTACCGGTGGAGTTCTACGGCCGCGTGGGTGGAAATGTACCGTCGATTGCGGAGTTGCAAGAGCAGGTGCTGAACCGCATGACGGCTACGGTATGAGACCGGTTCCGATGAGGCGTTGATTCGGAGAGGACAGCGACAATGGGAGACGAGAACCTAACAGCTTTAGTGGGTCCTGAAATTTACTCCGAAGTGAAATCTGAGGCGGCAGCGCGAGCCAGCAACAACGGGTATGAAGTAGTTCACTCCAAGTCGCCTCTATTCTTTGACCTGTACGAGCGCAAAACAGAGCTGAAACATCAGACCCATTACTGCCCTGGCTGCGGTCACGGAGTGGCCCACAAGCTGATCGCCGAAGCGCTGCAAGATTTGGGGGTGCAGGACAAGACAATTTTCGTGAGCCCAGTGGGGTGCTCGGTGTTTGCCTACTATTACTTCGACGTGGGCAATGTGCAAGTCGCGCACGGGCGCGCTCCGGCTTCCGCAACGGCAATCAAGCGATCGTGCCCGGACAAGATGGTTATTGCCTATCAGGGAGATGGAGATTTAGCAGCGATTGGCACGGCTGAGATTGTGCATGCCGCCAACCGTGGAGAGAAGATTACCGTCTTTTTCGTGAACAATGGAATCTACGGCATGACCGGCGGACAGATGGCGCCCACCACGCTCGTCGGACAAAAAAGCACAACCTCACCGTGGGGCCGGCGACCTTCGAATGAAGGCTTTCCGCTGCACATGGCCGAGCTGCTGGCCACCTTGGATGCGCCGGCGTACATCGAACGCGTGGCGCTATCGGACAACAAGAACATCATGAAGGCGCGGCGGGCAATTCGCAAGGCACTGGAAATCCAGCGGGATGGAGTGGGCTTTTCGTTTGTCGAAATCCTGTCGCCGTGTCCGACGATCTGGGGCAAAGATCCAGTGGAGGCACGGCGGTGGGTTCTCGACAAGATGATCCCAACGTTTCCGTTGAATGTTTTCCGCGATCGCAAGCCGGAGAATCCTGTAGGCATGGAACCTCCGCAGCGAACTGTTGCCGATGTGCTCGAGATCACGCCAAAGGATCGGGCAAACGATGCATGCATCGTGAAACATTCGCATCGGTTCAAAGACGTAAGGATCAAAATTGCCGGATTCGGCGGACAGGGCGTGCTGCTGCTGGGACAACTGCTCATCGAAATGGGCATGCGGGAAGCGCTGGAAGTGAGCTGGCTGCCGTCGTATGGGCCGGAGATGCGCTCGGGCAGCGCGCATTGTCACGTTTGTTTGTCGAAAGAGAGGATTGGATCGCCATTGGTTTCACATCCCGATGTGCTGGTGGCGATGAACGAGTTCTCATTGCGGAAGTTTGCTCATGAAGTGTCCAGCGGTGGGCTCATCCTTTATAACGGCGCCAATTTGCCGGCGGATTTTTCTGCGCCGGGAGTGCAGCTGGTTGCCATTCCCGCTGCGGAGATCGCCGATAAGTTGGGATCCACGAAGGCTATGAACATCGTGATGATGGGCGCGCTGCTGGAGGAGACCGAGTGTCTCGCTCCCGGCACGGCATTGACCGTGCTCGAACAGAAGGTCAAGAAAGTCGACCTGCTTGAAATTGACCGTAAGGCGCTAACGGCAGGCCGGCTCTTTATCGATGAGCAGGCGCATGTTGGGGCGGTGAGCCAGCCGGATGGGTTCGCTTAGGTCGCAAGAGCTAGTTCAGCACTGGAGACCAGACCAGATTA
>CAVXFD010000017.1:0-181816 GCA_963760855.1 uncultured Acidobacteriaceae bacterium
AAACGACTGCAGACGGCAAAAGAAGCGGAAGCGAAAAAGTTGAGCGCAAAACAAAACGCCCCAGACTCAAGTTCGAGTCTTGGGCGCCTGTTGATCAGCCCTCCCCCAAGTGCTGCTCACCTAGGAGCATAGGACAAGGGCGGAATCCGGTAAATGGCACCCTCGTGCCATATCCCCCCACTAGAGTGTCATTAACCGTTACACGTCTTTGTGGATCAAGCGGTTGCGAGATCGGGCTTCTTGGCGGAGCCCTCAAAATGTGCTTCGATTTCTTCCAGAGTCTTACCTTTGGTTTCGGGAAGGAAGAAAGCGGCAGTAAGGAAGTAGATCACGGTGCAGGCCGCGAAGGCGAAGAACATGGTGGAGTAGCCGTACTTGCCGACGGTGGGCAGAAACGTGGCGGCGATGCCCGTGGAGACGGCTTGATTGATCAGCAGGGCGATGCTCATGCCGTTGGAGCGAATGCGGGTCGGCATTAGTTCCGAGAGAGCGAGCCACACGCAGACGCCCGGGCCGATGGCGAAGAACGCCATGAAGACAAAAAGGGTGATGGCTACCATCCAGCCGTTGTGAGTGCTGGGAACCGGACTGATCAGTGCGTTGTCGATCTTCAGCGGAGCGAGGCGCGAGGCGTCGAGATTGCTGAATGGGTTGGAGAAAAAGGCGACGACTTTGTTGGCGGGAAGGCAGCTTTCGCGGGTGATCTCGATGGGCTTGGCTGCGAGATCGTCGGAGCGAACGACTTTGGTGGCGGCGCGGAAGTCTCCGCAGGAGTAGATGATGCTGAGGGAGGTGGGGCGATTGCGGATCGCGGCGGCATTGGCGGCGTTGCCGCTGGCTGCGAGGAGCGTGCTCGCGGTGTTCTCGTCGTAATGGATCGCGACTGTCTGATTGGAATCGACCATGGATTGAACGGCGGCGCGGGAATCGACGCGGAGGGATTCGGTGCGCCGGAATAAGGCTCCGGTGCAGAGCAGCGATACGATGATGCCGGCGCTGCCGAGGGATGAGCAGGAATTTACGTCCCTTGCGATCGACCAGCAAGACGCCGCCCATGGTCATCAGGAAATTCACGATGGTGAAGAGTACGTAGCCCCAGTGAGCCTGAACATCGGAGAGGCCGCTCTGCAGGAGGATGTTAGCGTTGTAGCCGATGATCGAATTCACGCCGGTGGCCTGGTTGCAGGCGAGGATCACGCAGGCGAGGACGAAGGGAATTACATATTTCCGGCGGAGAAGAGATTCCTTCACTCTCGTTCCGGTTGAGGTCTGCGCTTTCTCCGCGGCAGCGGCTTGCTCCATTTCCGCAAGTTCGACGTCAGCCTGCTCGGTGGTGCGGGAACGGAGGAGCGCGGCGTAGGCGGCATCGCGCTTGCCGCGGCGAAACAGCCAGCGCGGAGACTCGGCGACCATGAGGCTGCCGATGACGAATAGAAGTCCGGGCGGGAGCGAGACCCAGAAAATGCTGCGCCAGGCGGTGTCTTTGAAAGCGAAGAGCCGGGAGGGATCGCCGAGCTTGGCGACCTCTTCGACGCGAATACTGAAGAACATTCCGACGACGGCAGCGGCGACGATGCCGAGGGTCAGAAGCCACTGGAAAATTCCTGTGCCTTTTCCGCGATTGGTTGCGGCCAGGCACTCCGCGAGATAAAGCGGGACGACCACACCGATGAGGCCGGCACTGACGCCTTGCAGAAGGCGGCCGAGAACCAGCGGCTGGTAGCCGTGCGAGAGCGCGATTACCGGAATGCTGACCACGAACAGGACGCCGCTGAGGGTCATGAGGAGCTTGCGTCCCATCCAGTCAGCGAGGGTGCCGGCAAATAAGGTTGAGATGACGCTGCCGAGGAGCACGGCGGCGACGACGATGGAAAGCTGGCCGGCATTGAGGCCGGAAGTGGCTTCCAGGTAGGGAAGGGCCCCGGCGATGATGCCGACGTCGACGCCGTAGAGCAATCCTCCCAGGCCGGCTACGAGCAGGAGGAAGCGGTTATAGCCGGATTTTTCGTGTTGGGGCAGAGGTAAGTTCCTTTCGCCGAAGGGAGTGACTCGCTCGCGAGAGTACTACGGCAGAGCTTTGCAGGTGGCCCACAACGGGAATCCGAAGGACTATAATAGGGGTATCATGACCAGCCTTAATCTTGAGCCCCCCTCTATATCTGAAATTTGTGAGCATGTGAAGCATCTTGGGTATGCCGTTTCGGGCCGTATCCGGCTTTATGGTGAGGAGTTTGAAGTTGTTTCGGATCCTTTCCCGCAAGATGACGGCATTGCCGTACACGTCAAGAGCCAGCGGAATTCGACGGTTCGGGTGCTGCAACTGCCTGCGACCGTGGTTCAGAGTGTGAAGGGGAAAACTGCAAAAGCTGCTTAGGCATTCGCTGTTCCGTCTGTTTTCTTGGGATGAGTGGCGAATTGCCGCGAGACGGTGATAAAAGCTTTGGCTGCGACCGAAAGAGTGCGGTCACGGCGGAAGGCCAAGCCCAGCTCGCGCCACAGTTCTGCGCCCTCCAGTTCAATCAGTTTGACCCGCCCGGCAGCAACTTCGTCGCGCGCAAAGGATGCGCTAATCAGCGAGATACCGAGATCGGCGGCGACGAAACTCTTGATCATGCCGATGCTGGGCAACTCCATCCTCACTTTAAGTTCGGAGTTGTACTCGCGGAAGAGTTTATCCAGCAACCGGCGGGTGTGGCCGGTCTTGGGAAGAAGCAGAGGATACTTCACCACTTCGCTGACGTGAGCCGACTTCAATTTGGCGAGCGGGATTCTTTGGGCTGACCATCAACATCAGGCGGTCGCGGAAGATCGGCTGGATTTTCAGGCTGGGCGACTGGATGGGCAAGCTGAGCACGCCCACCTCGAGCGCACCATTCTCCAGCTTCTCGACAATCTTGTAGGAGAAATTGCGATAGATGCTGATCTGCACATCGGGATAATGGCGGCAATACTCGCCAAAGACTTCGGGAAGAACGTAGAGGCACGTGGCTTCGTTGGCGCCGACCATCAGCGTGCCGCGGGGAGTCTGGCCGTGGTCGGCCACGGCGACGAGCGATTCGTCGCGCAGGGCCTTGAGGCGCTGGGCGTATTCGTAGAAGATTTGGCCGGCGGGAGTGAGCTTGACGGTTTTGCCGGAGCGGTCGAGGAGGCGATCTCCGTATTCCTGTTCCAGTTGGCGGATTTGCGCGCTCACCGCCGATTGCGAGCGGAAAACTTTTTCTCCGGCGCGGGAGAAGCTGCGTTGGCGCGCAACTTCCAGAAATGTAATGAGTTGATCGAAGTCCATTCGGTTTGGAAGAGGAATTATAGCGGACTTTTTGGCGCATAGCGGAGAAATACGAGCGAGCGGCGATGTTCCATTTTTGTAACAGGGACGACCACGGGTTACTCTAGCGCATGTCTATTTCCTGTCCCGAGTGTGCCGCATCGATGCCCGAGGACGCCGCTTTCTGCCCGGGCTGCGGACGGCCGATGGAGGTGCTGGAGCGCGAGCAAGGCAACGTAGGTGCGCTGCCCGGCCAGATTGGTGGGTGCGCTGGCCTATTGTCTGATACCAGCTGCGATTTTTCTTTTCGTGGAGCCTTACAAGAGCAATCGCTTCGCGCGGTTCCATTCGTTTCAGAGCTTAGGGTTGTTGGGGGCGGGAATCGCGGCTGGGATAGGGCTCTGGATCGTGGGATCGGTGATTGGGCTGATCTCGGTGTTGCCGCTGTTCTTCATTTCCATGCTGGTGGGTCTAGGATTTGTCGTTATCTGGATGGTCCTGGTGGTGAAGGCTCTGCAGGGGGAAATGCTGAAGCTGCCGCTGGTGGGGGATTTGGCGGAACAGTTGGCGACGGCGAATTGAGGGCAGAGCCGATCAGTTTGTTGGTTGCGTGGCGATCTGCTTTCTGGTACTTTGCCGCAACGTCGCTGGGACGAACCGCTGAGGAACCGAGGAGGCTCCTATGGCATTTTGCAGTATGTGTGGCGCTCAGATTGCCGATGGCGCGACCGTGTGTGCAGCTTGCAGCGGGCGCGGGGGAACCGTGCCTGTAGTCGTAAATACAGGTTCCGGACTGGCCGATAACGTGGCGGGGATGCTGGCGTACGTGACGATCATCCCAGCGATTATTTTTCTGATCGTGGAACCTTACAGCAGGAACCGGTTCGTGCGGTTTCACGCATGGCAGTGCATATTCTTCAACGTGGCTTGGTGGATTCTGTGGATCGGGCTGCGCATCGTGGCTCATATACCGTTGCTGGGTTTCCTCACAATATTGGTTTGGCCGCTGATCGGCCTGGGCGGTTTCATTGTCTGGATTGTGCTGCTGATCAAGGCGAATCAGGGCCAGATGTATAAGCTGCCGGTGATCGGAGATCTGGCGGAAAAGCAAGTTTGACTGGGCGCAGACGACGAAGAAGTGAGCGTCTGCGATTGTGCGACCGCGTACCGAACTTGGTACTGATCTAATTCGGCAGATCAGTTCCCCGAACTTGTGGGCCTTGACTTTCCTCTTCTAAGCTGTCATTCCTATTAGCTTTTACTTCGCGGGTAAATTGCGTTCGCATGTGGGGACGCGCGGGGAAATTTCAGGCAAGTGGGGAAATCGATTGAAAGTCAAGGTGTTCTATCACAACAAGTGTTTCGACGGAGCGTCGTCGGCGGCGCTGTTCTCCCGCTTTTATCGCGAGCGCATCCGCAGCGATGTGGACTTTGAGTTTTCCGGCTTGCTGCATCGCGCAGGGTCGCTGTTTGACGAATCGGATTTCACCGGCGATGAGAATGCGATCGTCGATTTCAAGTATTCGAGTTCGCCGAAAATCACGTGGTGGTTCGATCATCACGAGAGCGCGTTTCTTTCTGCGGCGGACGCGGCGCACTTTGAGCGCGACGACAGCAACCGGAAGTTCTACGATCCGGCGTTTAAATCGTGCACCAGTTTTATTGCGATGATCGGGCAGCAGCGCTTTGGATTCGATCCCGCGCCGGTGGACGATCTCGTGCATTGGACCGACGTGATCGACGGAGCTCTGTATGCCGACGCCAAGACGGCGGTGGAGATGCAGGAGCCGGCGATGAAGTTGACCATGGTGATTGAATCGGCGCCGGACCAGGGATTTGTCCCGCACCTGATTCCGTTGCTCGCGACGAAACCGCTGTCAGCCATTCTGGAAGAGCCGTTTGTGGCTCCGCTGTTGCCGCCGTTGCTCAAGCGGCACGAAATCTCTATCGAAATATTGAGGCAGCGCACGGAGTGTACCGACGGCACGATTTTTTTCGATATCACGGACCAGGAATTGGAAGGCTACAACAAGTTCGTTCCTTATTACCTGCATCCGGAATCGATTTATAGCGTGGGACTGAGCAAGAGCAGTTTTCGGGTGAAGGTGTCGGTGGGATCGAATCCGTGGGCGCCGGAGGAGCCGGTAGTCAACCTCGCCAAGATTTGCGAGCGCTACGGCGGCGGCGGCCACGCGCGGGTGGGAGCGATCTCATTCAATGTGAACCAGCACGCGGCGGCGATCCGGGCGTCTCGGGAGATCGTGAATGAGCTGCGCGCCGCGGTGCGGTCGGGCAAGCGCTGAGAAGCTTTACTGCGCCGGAACTCCGCTGGCGAGGCAGGTCGCGGGGTTGCCGTCGGCGGAGTAGCGAATGGCTCCTGACTGATCGGCGCAGAAAGCCCGACGCCCGAAGTTGTTACCTCTGGGTGCGGCTACAAGTTGAAAGCTGGTCGCAGGTCTGCCCGTGCATGCGGAGAGCGTGAAATCGTATCCGAATTTTTTTCCGCTCGCCAGGCCGCTGGGAATCAGCATGGCCTGATGTTCATTGGGCTCGCCGCCTCCGAAGCCATCCAGATCAGAAAGTGTGCAAGTATAGCCAACCGCGCGGTAGGTGGCGCTGTAGGCGATCTCGGCGGTCAGAATGGAGCGCATGGCCGCCTGTATGGAGTTATCGAAGCCTCGATTCAAGGTTGCTGGTGGGTTCTGGCCGGGCTGGTTCTGGGCCGGTTGGCTCGGGAATGGTTGGGCTTGGGTGAATTGGTTCTGCGTTAGCTGGATCTGGGGCTGCGGCGGCGTGGCGGTTCGCGATTTTATGCCGTCGGTGATGCTTTTGAGGAAGTCGGGATCGGCGAGCGGCACGCGCACACTGACCAGAATCTCGTTGAGCTTCCAGACACCGGATTCCATCTTCATGGCGAAAGTAATCCGCGGCATGAAGGGAGTGCGTTGGAGTTGCTGGTTCTTGTAGGTGCGAAAAGAGAGCTCGATGTTGTCGTCATCGCCTTGCAGGGAATCTTTTTCGACGACGACTTCAGTCTTCTGGTTGGTCTTGGGATCGGTCGTGGCCAGCAGGATGGATCCGGTGTCAAAAGTTTCTATCGGATTTCCGGTGGTGTGGAATTGGCTGGTCAGCATTGAGTATTGCTGCAAGGTTTGCATCGCGCCGGCCTTGTCGAGGGCGGCGATCGTCACCGCTGGCAGATGCTTTACGAAGTTGCCGGTTTTGAAGTCGAACATCTCCATCAGCGCCTGGCGGGCGGTTTGCGGCGCGTGAACGTCCGAGTGATTGCGCCGACACCGTTGCGGTGGCGACCGCTGTGAATGTGAGCAGAATTGCGAGCTTTCTCATGATGCCTTCCTTGCCGTCATAATCTTGTCATCGGGAGGAAAACCGCTCCAGTTACGAACGTAAGGCGGGGCAGGGCGTGGTAACCTGAGGATTATCAGCGCCGCGGCATGTCTTCGCCTGCAACGAAATCCGATCTCCATCCCGCGCAGCGGCGCCTTCTACGATTGGTGGCTTCCTTCGAATTCACCAAAGGCGTTTTCGTTCTTTTGATCGGATTGGGCGCGATCCTGCTGGTGCATAAGGATGCGTGGGTGATTGCGGAGAGCCTGCTGGCGCTTTTGCACATCAGTACGGATCGGCACTCGGCGCAACTTTTCCTCGATTTTGCCGACGACATCACCGACGCGAAGTTGTGGCTGGCAGTGCGACTGGCGTTCGCCTATTCCGCGCTTCGTTTTGCCGAGGCCTACGGTCTGTGGAAGCAACGCAGGTGGGCGGAATGGTTCGCCTTTGGATCAGGAACGCTGCTCATACCGTTGGAGGTTCGTGAGCTCATGCGCGGAATTACGATCCTCCGCTCGGTCGTGTTTGTGGGCAATCTGGTGATTGTGTTCTACATGCTTTACTTGCTGCGTACGGGGCGCTTGGCGGTTGCAATGCCTAAGAGCGAGGCGGAAACGTCGGCGGGAAGCGGGAAGTAGGGGTCAGGGCTTCGATGGGCTTACGGGATCGTCGGAGAGGCGGCACAATGCGTAGCAGGTGATTGCGATCACGCCGATGCCGCCACCGATTTTGGCCGTGAGGCTGTCGAGGAGAGGCTTACCGCGATCGGTCGGTCTGGTAGGTACGCCACAGTGTTCCGATCGAGTTGCCTGTTCGCCTTCCTTTACGATGAATTCGGAGGAGTTTCCCGGTTTCGTTTTCCGGAGGGCTGAGCCGTGCAGCCGGATCTTCACATCCTTCTTATAAGCGATTACTTTCACTTTTCCGTCGATATCGGTCACATCGTATTGGGTTCGGTCTGACGCTATGGGATTGATCGTGATGCAGCCGACGATCACCGTCATTTGGGTTGCGGTGACCAGTTTCAGGTTGCCATGGTCGAGGGTGAGTTCGTTGCCTTGGAACTGCACCATGGTTTCAGACCCGATCTCGACGCTGGAGCCCTCGGCATCGATTCTCGCGGTGTAGCCCTTCTGGGTCTGAACCAGGGAGTCAGCGGAAAATTGCGGCAGTTGCAGGGGCGGGATTTTCATTCAGCAACGTTCCTCCGTTATTGCGGAGCAGGGCTCCGCCGCTGCCTTGCGCGATGAGCGATGAAGGGAAAATGACAATCATCACGCCGCAAACGAGTTTGCGCCATTCAGGCAAACAGAGTCCCGCCCTTTCTTCCGCACCTACGCTTTGTGTCAAGGGTAACTGGCGAAGTTGTTGAGGACTATTGCCTTGCCTGATGACCCGCGGTGGATGAAGTCAGCGGCCGTGGGTGGTCAGGCGCGGGCGAAGTCGATGAAGCCGTGCTGCACGTCGGTGCGAATGAGCTTGACGCGAAGTCTGTCTCCGACGTCGAGGCCCTGAGCGCCTTGTGCCAATAAACCTTCGACTCCAGGTTGCAGGGCGCGGACGAAGGTTCCGCCGGGGGTGACGCCGGTGACGATGGCGTCGAAGATGGCGCCAATGCGGTTTTGCATGGCGACGGCGGCGAGGCGTTTTGACATTTCGCGCTCGACCTTGCGTGCGGCGTTTTCTTTCTGGGTGCAGTTGGCGGCGATGGCGGTGAGTTCGTCATCGGAGTAAGGATTGGGTTGGCCGGCGAGCATGGCCTTGATGAGGCGTTGAGTGACGATGTCAGGAAAGCGGCGGTTGGGAGCGGTGGAGTGAGTGTAGTCCTGCACTGCGAGACCGAAGTGGCCGGGGGCGGGATCGCCGGGACGCTCGAGAACGTACTCACCGGGACCGATGAGCTTGATGACGGCGAGCGAGAGGTCGGCGAAGTGGTCGGGGTCGGCGGCTTTGCGTTTCAGCAAGAAATCGTTGAGAGCTTTGGAATCGGGCACCGGAGGAAGTTTTTCACCGTGCTCGGCGGCGAGTTGAACGATGCGATCCCAGCGCTCGGGCTGCTTCACGATGCGGCGGAGGGATGAGACTTTCTCCAGCATGCGGGCGACTACGCCGTTGGCGGCGATCATGAAATCTTCGATCAGGTCGGTGGCGTGATTTCTCTGCTGCTTCTGCATGTCGATGACTTGATCGTTCAATAGAAGCGGTTGGAGTTCGGTCGGTTTGCAGGGTGAGCGCTCCATTCGCAAAGCGCTGGTCTCTTCAGCTTCTGCGCAACTTCGTCTTGCAGGCGAAGCTGGGCCTGAAGATCGGCGGAAGCGGCCACCTTGGGTGGAGCGGCGGCTGTGCCTTCCAGCCATGCGCCGACCGAGTTGTACTGGAGTTGAGCGTGATTGCGAACCAGGGCGCGATAGACGTCGCTGGAAGCCACGCGGCCGCCGTCGACGACAAATTCGATGACCACGCTTAAGCAGTCCTGATTTTCCAGCAGGGAAGTCTTGCCGGTGGAGAGTTCTTCCGGCAGCATGGGGAAGTTGCGGACGCCGGCATAGACCGTGGTGGTTTCGCGGGCGGCGTGCTGGTCGATTGGAGTTTGCTTGGGGACGAAGGCGTCGACGTCGGCGATGCCGATGGAAACTTTTATGTCGCCGTTCGGCAGACGCTCGGCGACTTCGATCTGATCGAGGTCGCGGGAAGTGTCGTTATCGATGGAGGACCAGAGAAGATTTCGGAGGTCGCGGACATCTTTTCCGGCGGCGATTTGCGGAGGATGGGCGCGCAGGCTGGCGAGTTGCTTTTGGACGGAAGGAGGGAAGTCGGGGTTGAAGCCGTGAAGTTGCATAACCTGTTTTGCAACGGCTTGGAGATCGAGGTGAGTGGGATTGGGCTTCGGCATGAGATCTCGTCCGGATTTAAAGGCGCTTCACCACAGAGACACAGAGGCACGGAAAAGACAAAATACAAAATACAAGAAAGAAAAAGTAGAGATCCTGCAGATTTCTCTGTGTCTCTGTGACTCTGTGGTGAACGATTTGCGATGCGGATTATTCCGTGACCACCGCCTTTACCAGATTGCGCGGGCGGTCTACGTTGTAACCCTTTTTTGTGGCTACGTAGTAGGCGAAGAGTTGCAGGGGGATGACTTCGACGATGGGCAGCAGCAGTTCTGGAGCTGGGGGAACGAAGAAGACTTCGCCGGCGATGGTGGTGATTTCGTGGTCGCCCTCGGTCGCGACTGCGACCAGCCGGCCGTGGCGGGATTTAACTTCGTTCATGACATCCAGCGTGCGGCGGTAGCGCAAGACGGAATCGGGATCGTGATGGTCGCAGGTGGCAAGAACGACGACGGGAAGGTTTTCGTCGACCAGCGCGTTTGGGCCGTGTTTCAATTCGCCAGCGGGATAGCCTTCGGCATGGGCGTAGGAAGTTTCTTTCAGCTTGAGCGCGCCCTCGCGGGCGATAGCATAGTGGACGCCGCGTCCGAGATAGAGGAATTTTTCCGCGTGATATTGCTTGTCGGCGAATTGTTCGGCGAGGCTGTCCCAGGCGCGGAGGTTGCGGTTGATGGCTTCGGGAAGCTGCAAGAGATGATTGAGATAAGAGCGCGTGACTTCGGAGGTCATGCGGCCGCGCTTGCGGGCCAAGAATAGCGCCATCAGATAGAGAACGGTGACTTGCGTGGTGAAACTCTTGGTGGCGGGCACGGCAAGTTCGGGGCCGGCGCCGGTGATGAGGGCGGCGCTGGCTTCGCGAGGGATGGTAGCTTCGGCGACGTTCGAGACGGCGATGGTTTTTACGCCGCGGGTGAGGGCCTCGCGCTGCGCGGCGATGGTGTCGGCGGTTTCACCAGACTGGGTGACGACCATCACGATGGGATCGACGGCGGCGTGGGTGGAGCGATAGCAGTATTCGCTGGCGTACTCCACGTCGACGGCGACGCCGGAAAGATCTTCGATCATGATTTCGCCGGCCAGGCCAGCGTGGCGGCTGGAGCCGCTGGCGGCAATGATTAGCTTCTCGAAGGTAAGCAGGGCACTCTCGATGGAATGCAGGGCGCCGGGGAAAAGAATGTCGTTCTGCAGGTGGCGGTCGACGGTTTTAGCGATGGCCTGGGGCTGTTCGTAAATCTCCCGGCGCATGGCGTGGGAAAATTGGTCGGGAGTAAGGGCGGCGCTGGTCGGATTCATCTTCATGATCGGCTGCGGCGAGGGTAAATCATTCGCGCGGTGCCGGGCAACCGGGGACGGAACCGCAGGGACTGACACATCCGGGCCATCGGCATAGAATAAATTCATGCAGCACGAAAGCGATCATCCCATGGCGGAAGACGCGGTCACGATCTTGCCGGGCTCGCGTTTTCGGGAAGCGATGGTGCTGGCCATTCTTGCGGATGCGCTGCAGATCGTGGTTTTTCCTTTCTTTGTGGAAGGCGCTTTATCGGCGGCTGACGATGTGCTCGATTTTGGTGTGGGAGCGATCATGATTCACCTGCTGGGCTGGCACTGGGAGTTTCTGCCGTCGTTTTTTGCCAAGCTTGTGCCAGGAGTCGATTTGGTTCCTTTCTGGACGCTGGCGGTCGCCAACGTCTATCGAAAATCGAAGCGGATTGCGGTCGAGGCAGAGGAGCGCCGCGAGCACGTCCCGGCACTGGGGGAACACTCCGACTCAAAAACGTTGAATCAGATGTAGGGCGGGACTGGCTGGCCGTCTGCTTACCGTAGTCACATCGAAGGAAGGTGCTATTCCTAAGGCACGTTGGTTACCTTGCCGGTCGGCCCCTGCTGCGGCATCCTCGTTACGATGCTGGAAAGTCAACAAGTTGCGGAGCTGGACGCGCCGGATTGCAGCATGGAATCGGTGTGCGCCCGAATCGCCAAGATTTTCCGAGTAAGGGAAACGGAGGTTGCGCTGCTGGAGCTGGGTGGAAGTCTGCTGAACTTCATATATCCTGCTGAGCTGAAAACGGCGGGGGCGATTCCTCTTTCGAGTTCGGCGGTAGCTGCCCGCACGGCGCGGACTAGGCAGGCGGAGCTTTTCAACGGCTTCACGCAGGTAAAGCATTTCAGCATTTTTGAGCTAGTGAAGATTGGCGACACTGGTCTGGACGCGCAGGTCATTCAAAAGCTGATGTCGGCGCCGGTTCTCGCGGAAAACGGAGAAGTGGTTGGGGTGATTCAAGTCTCCCGTAAAGCTCCGCGGCTGGCGGCGGCGGGGCCGGACTTCACTCCTGAGGATCTACGGAAACTGGAGTCGGTGGCGCGCTCCGTCGGTCGAGTAATGACCAGGCAGCGCTGACGCGTTGGTACGAGATCGGTCTAGCACTTCATCCTTCCTGATTATTGGTAGTCCTGACGTATATCCCAGAGATTGATGCCGCGCCGAGCGAAGCTAAATTGCGACGCACAAACACTCCTGCCTATGACCAGTTATCGGCAAAAGAGGGGAGGAACTTAAGCCCCGCCAAAGAGACTGGGAATTTAGCTTCCCAGAGGCTGGGTCTGGCATCTACTGAACCATCCTTTCAAGGAGGAGGACAAATGCAACTCGGAATGATAGGTCTGGGACGTAAGGGCTCTTACATGGTGCAGCGGCTTTTGAAAGCGGGCCACGATTGCGTGGTGTACGACAGGCATCCGCAGTTCATGCAGGAGTTGGTGGCGGCGATGCGCTATGAATTCGGCGGGCGCAAGGAGAAAGCCGCGGAAAAATCGGAGGCGGCCTGATGGGGGATTTTCAATCGGACGCCTTTGTATTTTTCGGAGCCACCGGCGATCTGGCGCACAAGCAGATTTTTCCGTCGTTGCAGGGACTGATTCGCGACGAAGGTTTCAATCTGCCGATTGTCGGAGTGGCCAAAGCAGGATGGAATCTGGATCAACTGAAAGCTCGCGCCAAGGATAGCCTCGAGAAACACGGAGGCCTGGACCAGGACGCGTTTGCAAAGCTGACGAGCCTGCTGCGCTACGTGGATGGCGACTACAACGATCCGAAGACATTTGCCGAGCTTCGCAAACAGTTGGGTGAAGCGAAAGAACCGCTGCATTATCTGGCGATTCCGCCCAGCTTGTTTGGCACGGTGGCGAAGGGACTGGCGGAATCAGGCTGCGCCCAGAATGCCCGAGTCGTGGTGGAGAAGCCATTCGGACACGATCTGGCTTCGGCGAAGGAGCTGAACCGGATTCTGCAGCAGTATTTTCCCGAGGAGAAAATTTTCCGTATCGACCATTTTCTGGGGAAGGAGCCGGTGCAGAACATTCTTTATACGCGCTTCGCCAATCCGATGTTTGAGCCGATCTGGAATCGCAGCTATGTGAGGAGTATTCAGATCACGATGGCGGAGAAATTTGGGGTGGAGGATCGCGGGAAATTCTATGACCAGACTGGAGCTGTGCGCGATGTGGTGCAGAACCATCTGCTGCAGGTGCTGGCCAATCTGGTGATGGATCCGGCTACGGGCGAAGACCACGACGCGTGGAGGGACCAGAAAGCCGCACTGCTCAAGGCTGTGCGGCCGGTGGCTCCCGGGGACGTGGTGCGCGGGCAGTACAAGGGTTATCGTTCCGTGCCGGGGGTCGACGCCGGTTCAACGGTGGAAACTTTTGTCGCTCTCAAACTATTTATTGAAAGCTGGCGCTGGGCAGGGGTGCCGATCTATATACGCGCAGGCAAGATGCTGCCGGTCACCGCAACCGAGGTGTTCGTCGAGTTCAAGCGCCCGCCGATGGAGACCTTCGGCGAAATCGTTCCGGGCACTTCCGGCACATTTGCGCATGCGCATCAGTCCGGACATTGCGATCGGAATGGGTGTGCGGGTGAAGACGCCGGGTGAGCGGATGACGGGTAAGGACGTAGAGCTCGCACTCACTGAGCAGGCGGCCGATGATATGCCTCCCTACGAACGGCTGCTGGGCGACGCGTTGCGAGGGCAGAGCGACCTTTTTGCCCGCCAGGACCTGGTGGACGCGCAATGGCGCGTGGTCGAGCACATCTTGGGAAATGTCACGCCCTTTTATCAATATGAGCCGGGGACATGGGGACCCGATGAGGTTCAACAACTGATCGCCAGCGATGGACCTTGGATCGATCCTAAGGTGAAAGAAGAGAGATAGATAAGGAGTGAGCAGATGTTCCAGAGGATGATCGAAACACTTTCCAGGCACGCGCTTCCGGAGGATTACGAGACGATGGGGACGCCGATGGGCGTGCGATCAATGAGCTTCATGGATGGAGCGCGAGGATCGTCGCTGGCCGCCGATTTTCTTGTGCGGCAAGAGCCCGACGAAGAGGAAGAAGAGGAGGAGGAAGAAGACGAGGACGAAGATGAAGATGAAGACCGAGAGGGAGACGACGATGATGGTGACGTTGGTGACGGATATTCAGAGTAAGTAGATAGTCGGTCGTGATATAGAGGCGAGAAGAAATGGCGCGGGTATTCATCACAGGTTCTTCCGACGGACTCGGTAAAATGGCCGGCCAGCTTCTGGTCGAGCTGGGGCACAAGGTAGTTCTGCACGCTCGCAATGCGGAGCGGGGAAGAGAAGCGATGTCGGCTGTTCCCGGCGCGGAGACGGTTGTGACCGGCGATCTATCGAGCATCGCCCAAACCCGCAACGTGGCCGAACAGGTGAATGGGCTCGGCTCGTTCGACGCCGTAATTCACAACGCGGCGGTTGGTTACCGGGAGCCTCGACGTATCGCGACTGAGGATGGCCTGCCTCACGTTTTTGCCGTTAACACACTTGCGCCGTATATTTTGACCGCGCTGATTCAGAAACCGAAGCGGCTGGTTTATTTGAGTTCCGGTCTCCACAAGAACGGCGATCCGAGCTTGAAAGATCTGGTGTGGGAAGACCGTCCATGGCAGGGCCAGCAGGCGTACTCCGATACGAAGCTGCACGATGTGCTTCTGGCCTTTGCGATGGCGCGTCGCTGGCCGGAGGTTTTGTCGAATGCTCTTGAGCCGGGGTGGGTCGCGACCAAGATGGGAGGAGCTGGAGCGCCGGATGACCTGGACGCCGGGCATCGCACTCAGGTGTGGCTTGCGGCCAGCGACGATCCGGCTGCGAGACTTACGGGCGAGTACTTCTATCACATGCAGCGTCGTTCGCCGAACCCGGCCGCACGCGATGTGGGGAGGCAGGAGAAGTTGCTCGATGCGTGCAAAGCACTTGTCTGGGGTGGAGTTGCCCACAGGCTGAAGGGGCATGCGGCCCGAAATGTCCCGCGATGCCCTGAAATGTCCCGTGTTGTCCCTTGTCCAGAGAGTGCCCGGCTCCTAGTATGTTTCGTTAGATGTCAGATGTCAGCGAGATAAGAGCGTTGGATGTGCATCTTTCTTGCTGGTGCTGTCTAATATTCGTGTTGGGAGCCCCCAAGAAGGCCTGATACGGCCAAGTCAAGCAGCGTCATGTAAAAAAGGGGAAACCGAGTGTCTTCTGCTCCAGCCCGACCGGGCATGATCGTAGTGGATTCATCCTTGCGTGTGGTTGCTTCCAATGCTGAAGTGCTCCAGATACTCACATTTCCGGAGCGACCGGAAAAAATTAACAATCTTGAAACGTGGCTCAGCAAGAAAGTCCATGCCTCGCTAGCGGAAAGAGATTCTGCTTCCGGGCTCCCGGGCAACGTTCAGTCGGCCAGGAGGACGTATGTTTGCCGCGCCTTTCCGCTCGACGTAGCGGCAATTCATCAGAATGGTTCGGGTGCATCGGAGAGCCTGGCGATTGTCATGATCGAGAGGAAAAGCAATGGGTCGGCAACGATTGCCGAGATTTCCGAACGTTTTGGTTTAACTGCCCGGGAGCAGGAAACAGTACAGTTCCTGCGCCAGGGCTTCACCAGCAAAGAGATTGCCCAGCGCATGAATATCAGCCCGAATACGGTGAAGGCCTTCATTCGGCTGGTCATGGTCAAGATGGGTGTTTCGACGCGCTCGGGAATTATCGGTAAGGTGGTCTGTCCTGATCCTGAAGCTGCTGCACCGGATTCCTCCTCGCGGGTCTCCGCCGGCTAGTCCCCGAAAGCTGCGAGCGTTCGCGGCAGAAGTACCGAAGCGACACTGAAGCGGCCCACACGCCATCAAGCTACCGGTTTCTCTCGCCAGCCTTCCGCGCTCTGAGCAGTTAGTGCCTCCGCGGTAAGCGGAGGCAAGCCACCTGTTGCCGAAGGTTTAGGGCTCGAGTGTGCAGCCGTGTTGCTTGGGGATTGGGTTTGCGCGACGGAAATTGCAGGAGACTGAGGCGATTTTTGCGAATGGGTTCGCGACCAACGCTCCAGAAAACTGCTGATACGCGAAAAAACGAGAGTACGGGCCTTCTTCAGAGCCTTGCGGATCCTGGTGGAGGGTGATAGCTCAACCGGAACTTGCTTTACTGCAGCTCTATACTTCGCGATCCAAGCCTCGTCCGCATCATTCAAGTGAATGCCGTCCCTTGTCATTTGAAAAACCTTACATCTGGTGTGCTTGTTGTAGGGGTTATACACGATGGAACGGGGCGAGGCACGACTCCGAAAGGGCTAATCACGGGACGTAAATTGTTGATATTATCGGCGGGTGCATCGACGTCAGTCGCCGGAGCCGCAGGTACAGACGCCGGGAGCATTTCCTATCAGGAATCCGCATAGACCTTGCAGTACCGCGGACTCGGTTGAGGGAAGGGTCACGAGGTCGAAAGGCGACTCGGTTGCGATATATGTATTTGCGGCTTGGAGCTGCAAGTGGGTTCCCCATGCCACCAGCTCACCTGCCGGGGAAGCATTGCTCGGATCGCAGGACTGATTCTTGCTGCTTGCCGCCGAGACAATCTCGATTATGCCGGCTTGCGGGGTGATACCGGTGGCGGGATGACTGGTCAGATCATTCTGCACCGACAGGGCGAGGATGCCGTCCGCCGATATGGAACATCCGCAGCATTCGCTCATTTCTTGGCGCGCATCGAAGACATAGATCATGGCGCACAGCGGACCACCCGTCATTCCAACGTTGGTGACCTGCACGGTCGCATCCGGATTTGTTGGGAGGTTGTTGCTGTAGTAGGACAGCAGCAGCTGCGGCATCACAGTGATGCTGGCTGATCCAGTTTGTCCGTTATAGCTTGCCGAAATTGTGGCGGTGCCGACGGCGCCGGCGACCGCAACGCCTGCAGGGTCCACACTCACCGTAGAAGAATTTGCCGAGGACCACGTCGCTGACGTCGTAACATCCTGAGAGCTGCCGTCACTAAAGATTCCGAATGAGGTGAGCTGCTTGCTCGTTCCCAGCACAATCGATGAATTCGATGGAGCAATCGAAAGCGACGTCAGGGCGGGGGGCAACACGATAAGAGTGTCACCTCCAGTCATCGCACCTGAACTGGCGATGATGGTCGCAGAGCCCACCGACTGAGCCGTGACCATACCGCCCGGGGTAATGGTGGCTATGGTAGAGGGAAGCACAGCCCAGCTCGTCGAGCTTGTGATGTTCTGCTGAGTCCCGTCGCTGAAGATGGCAGTCGCGTTGAGCTGTTGCGCGTTGCCCTTGGGGACCGAGATGCCTTGCGGAGTTACCGCAATCGAAAGCAAGACGGCTGGCGAAACGGTCAGAGCGCTGTTCGCGCTCAAGGAAGCGGAGGAAGCCGTGATTGTGGCAGAACCGATCGTCTGAGCGGTGACCATTCCGGCGGAGGTCACGGTCGCGACGCCGGGTGGGGCAATCGACCAGGTGGCTGAGTTCGTAATGTTTTGCTGAGAGCCATCGCTGAAAGTAGCGATGGCACTGAGCTGATGGGCTGCACCTTTCGGAACCGAGACCGTCTGCGGATTAATCGCGAGTGAGATTGGGACGGCCGGCTGAAACGGCGAGAGTCGCCGAGCCGGTAACGGTGCCTGAAGTTGCCGTGAGCTTGGCGCTTCCGGTGAGCTTGCCGGAAACGAGTCCGGACGGGCTGATGGTGGCGATCGAAGAAGGCGCAGTCGACCACGAGACTACTTGCGTGAGATCTTGCTTGCTGCCATCACTGAATATGCCAGTCGCCGTAAGTTGCTGGCTTTGGCCCAAGGCAACGGTGGGGGCAGCGGGAGAAATTAAAATTGAGGTCAGCGCCAGGTTTTTATTTGCAGGGGCGCCCATACCCGGCGGCATGCCGCCACAGCCCGACAACGCGAAGAGGAATGAGGATAGCAGGGCAAGGCGTATGCCCGCGGCCGCGCCGCGCGAAGTCACTCCCGCGCCTGCAGGTCCCATGCCTCACCGCCTGATGAATGACCCAGTCTGGAGGAGGATGACTGGGGAAAGCCCGATGGAGACGCCTACTATACGCTGAGAGGTATTTTATCAGTAATTCTCCTTTGCGGCTAGTCCAAAAGGAGTAACAGGTACGTGCAGGGCGGTAACGCGCCGGACATTCCCCATTCATGCTGCCGATCTGGTTGCTACGGTCAGATTAGAAATTGCAGCCCGGAAAGATAGTTATTGCCTCGGACCTTCGGCTTCTTGGTCCAGCGGACGAGCAACAGAGTGGGGATTGGAACAGGAACCTCGGCGGCGGACATTTCGCAGCGCAAGAGCGAGGACTGCGAGATGGGCTGTTGACTCAATAAGCAGAGGCCGCCCTTGCTCATATTTTGCGCCCGCCCAAGGATGGGCGTGATGGAGATTTCTGCGGAATCGAAGGGCGGGACGGGGTTCACCTCGATCTCCAAAGTCTGTGGGAATCGAGGATGTCGCCTGCGCTCTACATCGTAGGATCGCATGACAAGTTGCGATGTTACGTGAGCGCAAACCTAAGTAAAGTCCTCAAATGGATTAGTTCCCCACGGTAACTTTGGAAGTCGGAGCTATAGAGGTCCGACAATTCTTCCGACGATTCCAGAGCGTGTGGACACGCCCATTTTTACCATGACCAGGCGCAGGAAAGCTTTGACGGTGTTGGGGCTGATGTCCATTCGAGCGGCGATCTCTTTGCTGGTGAGGCCTTGCAGCAGCAATTGGACGGTCTCCTGCTCGCGAACGGTTAGATCAAACTCCTGGGACAACTGCGATAGAGCCGCCGAGCGCGACGAATAACGCTCCAGTATCAGCACCACCAAGCTGCCTTTTTCGGGAGAGTCCAGGTGGAAGACCCGACAATTGTACCGACGATTGCCGGACCTGAATTCTTTGACAAATTCGAGAGAGTCTTTTGACTGCCGGTTGACTAGACTGAAGCGGATCTTATCGGCAAGAAAAACACTTACTCGCTTCACCTGTTCCGCCAAATTGGGAAACGTAAGAATGGTGATCGCCTGTTGATTGCAGGCTATAGGATTCAACTTGGAGTCCAAGATCAGGAACCCAGGTTCAGATATCCCAATGGTCATTGCTTACTCCTTGTGATCTTGAGGAATCTCTCGCCATGCTTTCGACTTCGTGGTCCACAGACGGATCCTCTCTTATCAACAACAACAATTTTTGAACCTCCTCCGGTATTACCTGAAGCGGTTCCCACGGACGAGGGTGCGCAGAAAAACCCACGACATTTACGCTATTGGGGCTAACCAAGTTGTCAGCAGCGGAGGGGAGGAAGTGCGCCACCAGCGAACCGGTAGGGGAGAAAGCGAGTAAGTTTCCCATTGAATTGGCCTGTTGTCAATGGCAATGGCGAGGCCCAGGGACAAGAAAACCATTTCTGCTGCTGGGGGGAGCATTGGGCTTCAGATGTGGAAAACAATACAGGCGAACTAGTCAAAACGACTAATCCATGGGCAGGATTGCGGCAAGCGCGGAGTTTGTCTTAGGCTTCGGCGGTTCCGAGCTTTGCCACGGGTCGAGGAACTACTCCCATAGTACTAGCTCTTGCACTTAGTGGTTCTGACTAAGCCACGTGGGTAATTGTAAAGAACTCGCAAAAGATTGACAGTTCCGCAAGCGCGCTCATAGCTGATCCTCCCCACAGCCGCCGAGACGCCACAACAAGAAGAAGTACAGGAGGATGTATACAATGAAGATTGGAACCCTGCTGTTTTCAGTACTGGCCATCACCCTGATGCTCGGACTCGCTTCAGGAAGTGCGGTGGCTCAAAATGTGGGTGATAACAGCGTCTATTTCGTCACCTACTATGCGAACAACATTGCCGCCGCTCCGGATGCAACGGTGCGTTTCATCAATGATGGCGACACAGGCGCGAAACCTGTGGGCGTCGTTCTACGTGTTCGATGATAGCCAAGAATTGACCCAATGCTGCAGCTGCAAAGTAACGCCCGATGGTCTGCTTTCGGAGTCGGTAAAGAACGAACTCACTAGGTATCCGATCCGGGGCATCGTTCCTCCTCGCGGCGTCATCAAGGTCATTTCTTCTTCGACCGAGTCTGACGTCAACACGGGCTTCGCACCCAACACACCGACCGCCGGTCTGCGTGGCTGGGCAACCCACATCCAGAGCGTCGCCAACCGCTATCCGTACGGGCCAGCAGCTTACTCCCAAACGGAAACCCCGTTCGCCGATGCGAACCTCGCCGCTGGTGAGAAGTCCCTGTTGGAGCAGCTCTGCTACTTCGACAACCTGCTCAGCGGTCAGCCCTGCTACTGCACGTACGAAGATTACGATTTCTAATCTTCGGACATAACAAGGCAGCGCTGGCGGGCTGATATGGCCTATTCAGCGCTGTTGAGTCGGGCATAACAGAAACATCCCGGACGCCGGGATTAGGACCGGCGTCCGGGTTTTGATTTTTCTCACGTTCTCATTGCCTCGCAACGTATCTCGTGTTCTAATGTTGCACAGCTCTTCCTCCCCCCAAAAACCAACGTTCGTAACTTCTTGAAGAGGGGAAATTCCACAATGTTGACCAAGCAGACTCTGATTGGGCTCGGACTGGGGATAGCTCTGTGTGCTTCTTCGGTTCCAGCCATTGGCCAGAACGACGCTAGCGTAGTAGCCGAGATTGCCGGCCGCAAGGTGACGGCAAGCGAGCTGGAATACAAGGAAGCCGGCAAATTGCTTCAGGCGCAATATAAGTACTATCTCGCGGAGCGCGAGGCGCTCGATCAGTTCATTGATGATCAGCTATTAGAAATGCAAGCGAAGAAGGAAGGCGTAACCCTGGACGAGTTGTTCAAGCGTCACGTTGCGGTCAATGTCCCCGAACCAACGGAAGATCAGCTCCGATTCTACTACGAGGGTGTACAGACCGACGAGTCGTACGAGTCGGCGCGATCGCATATCATCGACACAGTTCACCAGTTGCGGACGAAAAAAGCGCAAGACGCTTATATCGCCCAGCTACGTGGGGAATATGGTGTTGTCGTCGAGCTAAGCCAGCCAAGCGCACATGTCGAAGTAGGAGGTGCTCCACGGCTTGGATCTGCGACTGCTCCAGTCCAGATCATCGAGTTCGCGGATTATGAATGCCCCTACTGCCAAAAAGTGAACGAGGATCTCATCCGATTGCGAGAACAATTTGGCACTTTCGTGTCGGTGGTTTACAAAGACTTTCCGCTTCCGATGCACCCGCTGGCGGCAAAGGCCGCAGAAGCCGCGCGCTGTGCCGGCGACCAGGGGAAATTCTGGGAGTTTCATGATTCCTTGTTTGAAACCAAGAAGATTGAACCTTCCCAGCTAAAGGATGAGGCTCGTGCTCTGAAACTCGATACGGCGCGTTTCGACAAGTGCCTCGACAGCGGAGAAGAAGCTGCCCCGGTGAAGAAGGATTCTCAGGAGGGTTTGCGGCTTGGACTCCAAGGTACTCCCAGCTTCTTCATCAACGGGCACTTCATGAGCGGCGCGATCGGATACGGGAAACTGCGGGAAACCGTGATGCAGGAATTGGGCCCGACCGTGGCGAAAAAGCAGAACGCCGCACTGGTACCGTCTGACGATGCGGTGAAAAAGTAGAAACGCTTGTTGGCAGCCCTCCCCCTGTTGATGCTCGCCTTGGCCACCAGGATTAGTACGTGCGGAAAAACTCGGCTGGTCTAGCGCTCTCCCGGTGGCGAAACCCGCTATTGATTTTGGTGGCATTTACGGCGCGGCTTCCAGCCGCGCCGTTTCAGCGTAAGTTGTGACTAGCCCAGCGAGTGCGGGTCAATGCTCTACTGTTTCTTTTGGCTGGCTTGTGGACCCTTAGCGGATCCGGCGATTTTGAAGGCAGCCACACTCATGCAGAAGCTGTTCCCAGCCTTTCCGCCAGTTAGTGTGGGCTGATAGGTCCCAGCTGGCGCATTCAGAACGTAGGCGTACGAAGGCTTGAACGCCCACGGCGCCGGAGTTACGCCCGTCGGGTAGGGAGCTGTCGAAAAGAAACGAGCGACAATGAAATCCGTCGCTGTGGTTGTAATTTTGGGCCCGACCTCTTGACCTTCGCTGTTTGCAATCCCATTGCTGAGCTGCTCGCCGTCTCCGTCTAACAACGAGGATGGGGACAAATTTGAAACTTCCAGAAACGAATTAAGACTAGCTCTGACGTTACCGGACAAGTGAAACTTCAGTTCGGTTACACCTGGATTGCAATTCTCGCAGTACCAAATATCGAGGAGCCCTTGCGGACAAGACGCCCTCGCACCAGAAGCCCGCTTGTAGGTGTTGCCTCCGGCGGGTGCGTTGTCGGTGACACTGAGGACCGTCACGCCAGGAGTAAGTTCGAGCGGCATTCCGATGAGCGTGCTCCCCTCGATGGTCGGCTCAAGGTCCATGTCTGAGACTGTGCCATCCCCGGCACTAATTGCGGCAAACTGTTGAACTATGGTTTGAGCCGATAGCTTGACCCCTGCACACAGCAGCAACAGAACGAGAAATCGTTTCTTCATATTCTGTCCCCTTCGATCACCGAAGTGATATGTTCTCACTAAATTCGAGGTGGAACGGCCATGAAAAGGCCAAAATGGGGGAGTCTGTTGCAACGAATGTTGCCGTTTTCAAGCCCTGGGGGATGAGTGCTGCCGCTACTGACCTTCCGGTTGAACCTTGATTTGGGACCGATCAGCCGCCAGGATGAAGGGCGCTGCGGTTGGCTGCATATTGATTTTGCCGGTCACGCACACGCGCTTGCCCTGGTAGGCAGCAACGACCTCTTGCGGTCCTCCGTCCTGCGTTCCAAATGCGACGAAATAGAACACCGGATTCGGCTGCGGCTCATCGAGATCAAAAGTTACGGGTTTTCCGTGGCCTGAGAGTCCATACCTCGGAACCTTGTTGTCCACGACCTTTCCGCACACGATCGCGGTCTCGCCGACATGGTTCTTAGCGTCGGCAGGGGCAACGCGCGGGGGCGGAGCACTGGGAGTGCTGGCGGCGTTTTGAGCAAAGGACAGACTCGTCACAAAAAGCAATACAATCAAAGTTTTCATATTGTAAGGTTTCCAATCCGGGTGATTTGGTTTGGCCCGAAAGTCAGCAGATCAGGAAATCAGCACTATCCGGCCAATCGTTCCCGGCCAACATCTAAACCCAAATCCCGCGGCCCGTCAATTCCACTTTTGGTGCAGAAAGCCTGCCAACGCTTACGGAATGATCTAATCCGACATGCTAACTCCTTTGACTAAGCCAGCTGGAGGATTGTGCAGGAAGACAGGAAGGATTTATTGCTTAAAGGACAACTTCATCCAAATCCGCTGCTTGGGAATGAAGTCCGTTACGGCAGTAACCAGCCGACCTTGAAGGGCCCTCCCCCCGGCCGCCGTCAGCCGCTTTGGCAACTCACAGACTGCGCTTCTCCGCGTGCAGGAGGACTGGTTGACTACTCCGATGTCTCCTCGCTACCTTGGCCGATCGGTGGTTCAGTGTGATTCCGCGAAAGATTTGGCGAAGCTGGGTCGCGTTGTGGTTTGCATCTGCGCGTACCTGGTCTCGAGTTTGTTTGTCTTAGCGCAGGTGGATGGACAGGCTTCGACAGCGACAGCGACTGTGCCTCGGCTAATTCGGATTCAGGGAAGCGTGCAGGATGAGAACGGAAAGACGCTCACCGGGAACGTTGAAGTTACGTTCAGCCTGTACAAAGACGAGAATGATCAGGGTGCCATCTGGCAGGAAAGCCAGAACGTGCCACTGGACGCATCCGGACGTTATAACGTACTGCTCGGAGCAAACAGTGTGGGAGGGTTGCCGCTGGAAATCTTCTCGGCGGGCGAAGGGCGGTGGTTAGGCGTTCGCCCCAACGGGCAAGCGGAGCAGACGCGGATCCTGCTATTGAGCGTGCCTTACGCGTTGAAGGCGGCAGACTCAGAGACGCTGGGAGGCAAACCGGCCTCGGCGTTTGTCCTCGCGGGGAGCCAGTCGACGTTGGCTCAACCAGCCTCTGGTACTGCGGTGGCATTGGCGGCTTCGCAACCTGTTGCGCAGGCGTTGAATGGTGGTGCGGGTCCTCTGCCTCAAGGGTTGTCGCCGGCGACGACCTGCTCGACTATCACCAGCGATGGAACTGGAACTGCTAATCAGATTTCCAAGTTCACCAGTGCGTGCAATATTGAAAATTCCGCCATCTTCGAATCCGGCGGGAATGTTGGGATCGGAAATACGAGTCCGGCCGGCGTGCTGGACGTATCTGGGACGGCGTTCATTCGAGGCACACTCTCTGCTCTGGGCGGAACAACCATGCCTCCGGTGAGCCCAGCCACGACGACGACATCATTCGCTTCCACGCCTTTGGATCTGCAAGCCTCCGTGTACAACACAATTACTCCGGGTCCGGTGACGTACGACTTTCGGTGGCAGGCGGAAGGCGTGGGAAATGATACTGCGAAGACCTCAGCCACACTCAACTTGCTATATGGCACCAGCGGAGTTTTCAACCAGACCGGGTTGTCGGTTGCCGGAAATGGAATTCTCACCTTCGCGTCGGGGCAGACTTTTCCCGGCACTGCGACCGTCACCAGTGTTGCTACGGGTGCCGGCCTGACGGGCGGGCCAATCACAAAGAGCGGCACGATCAGTATTCCCGCTGCCGGAGTAACCAATACAATGCTGGCAAATCCATCGGTCACGGTGGTGGCTGGGTCAGGACTATCCGGGGGAGGAACGGTAGCGCTTGGAGGCACGGTTACGCTGACCAACTCGGCTCCGAGTTCTGGCGGGACAGTTACCAGCGTTAGCACGGGTGCTGGTTTGACGGGTGGGCCAATCACCAAGACTGGAACCATCAGTATTCCGGCGGCTGGAGTGACGAATGCGATGTTGGCAAATCCTTCCGTCACGGTGGAGGCGGGCTCGGGATTATCCGGTGGAGGAACCGTAGCGCTGGGTGGAGCGGTCATGCTGTCGGGCAATTTTTCGGGCACCGCGGATGGAGTCGCATACTTCTCGGGTCCAGCAAGTCTGACCTCGACTGCGGCTCCGACCAATGGTCAGATACTGATCGGCTCGACGGGCAAGGCTCCGGTGCTCGCTACGCTCACAGCAGGCGACAATATCAGTATTACAAACAGCGCAGGATCGATCACGATTGCTGCGGCGGGCGGAGGCGGAAGTGCAACGCTTCCATTCTTCGTGACCGGCGAAGGGCGGCTGCCCGGGGGCACGCAGGTTGGAGTGGGCGCGGCGAACGTTACCAAAGTTTGGGGCTTCCTTCTACCCTATAACGTTGTTAGTACCGAAATCACTTACAACATAGCGATCGCGGACAACACTGCCAATGATTACGACCTCGGCATCTACAGCAATTCGGGGAGTCTGATGGTGAACATCGGACCGACTGCTGGAACTACGTTCGCATCGACGAAAACTTTTAAAACGCTGAACTGGATTCAAGGTTCCACCAGTCTGGAAGCTGGTCGATATTACCTTGCATTCACTACGAATTGCTCGACCAATTGCGCCCAGCTTAACTCAGTGCCTTCGAATGTAAGCTTTGCCATTGACCTCTCGGCGGGAGCATCCCAAGGCGGAGCTTTGAGCTCCACAATAACGCCACCGGCGGACGTTTGGGGCGCGGGAAATCAACCGACCGTGATCATCCACTAGGAAAAGCTGATCTACGACCAGCTTTCTGGAGAACGGGTTGGCACGTTGTGTGGGCGCGCGTCCATTCGGCGGCGTTCGTGGCTGCTTTGCTATTTCTATTATTGCGGAGTCTCAGAAGCGTCTGGCTGCGGTGCAGGTGCATTTTGCGGCGGCGGAGGTGGGTTCTGTTGCGGAGCTGTGTTGATCTGAGGCGGAGGAGCTGGGACATCGCCCCGCTCTTGTTGCTTTTCTCTAATCTGCTGGGCTAAGTCCCGCATCATTTGCCCGAGAGCCTCAGGAGCGACTGGATCCTTTGGCGCTTCGACAGCAACGAGGGGAATGTCCCGGGTCAATGGTACCGAGGCGGAAGCTGGGGGTTTATAAAGAAACGCGTTTGGAGCGGGTTGGCTCGCGACCGTTGCCGGCGGTGCGACTTGATCAAGTTGCGCCAGTTGAGGCTTCGCGGAAGGCTCTGCATCGGTCAAAATCATGCGTTGCAGAGTGCCCGGATCATTTGGCGATCCCAACATTACATAGTTGAATCCCGACCCGTTCAGCAAGGTTGAGAGGACGTCACGAACCGGTCCGGGAGCAATCGTCGCAGACATGCGCTCGGCCGCGTGCTCGGCGGGGAATTCGATGACCGCGCCGGTAGCAAGGCTCACGGCTCGCAGTAAATCTTTCATGGTTGTGTTCTGCGCATTGATTGCGAGCTTACCGTTTGCGAAGGTTACTCTCGGGTTACTGGACACCGGAGAGACAGAAGCAGGGTCTGAGCGAGGATCGGCTCCGGCGGGAGATTGACCCAGGATAACCGGCGTAAAGAATAAGCCAACCGCGACAACCATCAGGGAACGAATTGAAACTGTGCCAGGCATGGAAAACACTTCGGGCCGAGAGGGGAGTGATGCAAGACTAGATCATTCCCGGTGTGGAGACAAGAGGGCGGATGGGCGAGCCGTTCAGGTTAGGCCATTAGGCTAGTCTATAGAGGCTAACCACTGGGATTAACGAGAGGATTACGTCTTGACAACTAGCCGATGCGATGGCACACTCAGCCGTAGCTTTTCCTCCCCCCGACAACAGCACTCGTCAAATTCCAAACGAAGACTTCCAAAGGCGCTGCCCTTTGAGTCATAACGCTTAGCCGTACGCCGAATGGCGTAGCCCCCTCGAAGCTACAGTTTGGAAGCCGACGTTTGCAAACGAAGTTCTTCACTTGCGTTTAGCAGCCAGTTGCCAGTTTCTGGACTGGTTCAACCCCCGGGCCCCCGAATGTTTAGTTTGCTATTGAACTCCGTTGCAGAGCCAAGTCCCCGGCCCAAGGTTCGCCACGCAGGTACCAGAGGCCAAAGGACGAGAGGAGTACTTCGCTATGTCTGTCAGCAACTCGGAACCCGGGTTCTTATTGATGGATGATAAATTTCATCCACTGGCCACCAATGAAAACGCCATACAAATTCTGACGTTCCCCAACGGTTCGGACAAGATCAAGCATCTGCAGTTGTTTCTTCGCGACAAGATCCGATCCGGTCTGATCAATCACCAAGCGAAGGGCCTGGAATTCGTTCGACAATATCAGTCCGGCAGACGACGCTACGTGTGCCGCTCATTCCAACTGCACTCCGATTTGTCCGAGAGCCACCCGGTCGCAATCGTGCTGGATAGAAATTCGTCGGGCATCACGATGGCGAGCGACCTGATCGAGCAATTCGACATTACTCCGAGAGAGCAGGAGACGGTCCAACTTCTTTTGCAAGGATTGACCAGCAAAGAGATTGCGGAGCGAATGCATATCAGTCCGAATACGGTGAAGGCCTTTCTGCGGCTGGTGATGGTGAAGATGGGAGTTTCCACGCGGTCCGGGATTGTAGGCCGGTTTGCGCGATCGGAGGAGTTCAGCCCGAGAGAGCGGAAGGTAAACCAAAGTAACAATATTCAAGAACTGGCCCATCCGAGCGATTTACGCTGATGCGGTCTCGGTGAGATCATAGGAAGCGATGAAGTGTGTACGAAACTAGAGACGATTTCAGCGTTTCCTCAGGTCATCGAAGTTCCGGCGCGCAGAATGCGGCCGCATCCAGGTGCCAGTGAAGTCTAGACGTCTATTCCGGGCCGAGCACAAAATTTCCGCAGCGGCGCCCTATCCGAGCGCGGCGAGCGGCGCGCCCGACGAGCCAACCTCCTCAAATGAAGGCCCTCTTTCTCCGATGCGCCTGTCGGCGCTCTCGCACGCCGCCAAGGCCGACAGACATGTGCGAGAAAGCAAAAAAACTGAGCAGGCAGTGCGAGCAGACGCTGCCACCGATTTGGTGTTGGAGCAGATCGTCTACCAGACCCGACTCTCCACGTGTGCAACCGGCGCCTTTATCGGTTTATTACGGAATGGTCAGTTGACGTACCGCGCGACGAATGGGGCAACGTCGGCTGAGTTTGTCGCGTATCTACGGCGCGAGCCGCGAGTGGTGGATGCCTGCCTGCGCAGCTCATCGATGCAGCATGTTCACAACTCCGAGAACGTAAAGGAACTTGATTTGGCGGTATGCCGCAGTGTGGGCGCTCGCTCGATTGTGCTTTTCCCCGTGCTGAACGAACTATCAGAGAAATTGGGCGTCCTCGGAGCTTTTTCTCCGCAGGCTGACGCATTCGCGGCCGGCGATCTGGTGAAGATGCAGTCGTTGTCGCATCGCGTGGCGGACACCGTTGCCCGGGTGAACCAACTTGCTTATAACTCAGCGAGCGATTCTCCCACTCCGGTGCAAAAGGAGCGTGAGAGACGGGAGCACATTCCTTCAGACGAAGGGGCCAAGGTCGCTATCGGTGCGCGCACATGGCTGATAGCCGCTGTGATTGTGGGGATTTCGCTTCTCGTCGGTTGGGAACTGACTCGGACTACTCTGCCTCGTGCCAGGCTGCGCTCGGCAGCAAGGAGTTCGCCGGTTGTCGTGGCGCCAGCATCGGCACCCGCACCAGTTCCTGCTGCCCCTGTTCCTGTTGCACCCGCGTCGACAACCGGTGCAGCTGTAACCCCGGTTGCTACCGTGCCGGTCCCGGCCGAAACATCAAAGCCGGTATCAGTTCGCCGTAAGCAATCCGGACCTGATCTAGAGATTGAGAGTACACCTGGCGATGACGCCTCAGGGATCGTGCTGTTTGAAGGCAAGGTGGCGAAACCTGCATCCACGAAGCCCGAGGATTTTGAGAAGAGCGCGTCCGGTTCCTCAGGTCCGGTAGTGATGAGGGGGGAAGCGGCACTGCAGCGTCTAGTAAATCGGGTCGAGCCGGAATACCCTGACGAGGCTAGGGCGCACCGCCTGCAAGGCCGGGTGGTGCTCGACGTTCTTGTAGGCAGAGACGGAAAGGTCGAAAGGCTGAATCTTGTGCAGGGAGACCAGGGGCTGAAGGCGGCGGCTACCGATGCGGTCCGGCAATGGCGATTCAAACCGCTGATTCGGAATGGACACTCCACGAGCTTTGAAACTCAAGTTACATTAACCTTTGCTCTGCCATGAGACTACTGTTGCATCGGCGTAACAAGCGGAAGGCGGGCGGCGGTCGATTCGCTTATTCCGTCGCCACGTTGCTCGTGGTAGTGCTGGTTTACAGCTTTGCCGTTTTTCTGCTGAGCCGCGGCGCGTTGAGCCAGGAATCGCAAGAGGGGCTGCGGGGGTCCCAGACTCCCGCGACAATTGTTCACTTGAAGCTATTGCTGGACGATGGCCCGCCTGCGATTGAAATCATCACCACCGCTCCAGTAACCCCGACGATCAGCAAATTAGACGGGCCTCCGCGTCTGGCGATCGATTTGCCAAACACAAACATGTCGGTCTCACGCAAACAGGTGCCGGTCACGGGTGAGGACATCAGCGCCGTTCGTCTCGAGCTGAGCGCCGGCAATCCACCGCTGGTGCACGTAGAAGTCGATTTGCGCAAGCCGATGGATTACACCTGGGAAGGAGCCGGCAACCGCCTGTTGGTGCGCCTCCGCGCGCCGGAAGCGAAGAAAGTGACGCCCGTTGCCGCTCCGGTGAGCGCGCTCGATTTAGGCAACGTTGTACCCGTGGAGCGCCTTGCTTCGGGCGCGTCGATTACGGCTTCGTCCGAGACGACCGTGCTTCGCCTCCGCCGCGGCGGAAACTTTTATGTTTGCCCGCGCACCACCGTTTCGGTCACTCGCTCCAAGAATGGTCCCGACATGATGCTGGCGATTGGCTCCGGCGCCGTGGAGACGCACATCACTCTCGGCAATTCCGCCGACGAAGTGATTACCCCGGATTTCCGAATTCTGCTGCGGGGTCCAGGTGAGTTCGACTACGCGATCCGCGCAGATTCGCAGGGCAATACTTGTGTTCGCACCCTTCCCGGCAATACGTCCTCAGCAATCATTTATGAACTCATGGGAGACGGAAAGTTTGAGTTTCAGCCGAAGGATCAGATTGTTCTGCACGGAGGACGACTGAGTCCGGAGGACACGGCGCTGCACTCGGCGTCGGCATCCGGCGATGATACGATCCTGCCCGTGGATTGCGGGTGTCCTCCTCCTCCGCGGGGCGCGCTTCTGGCTTCCAGCGGAATGGAAGGAGAGAATCCGGACGCGGATCAACCAGCGGCTGCTGCGCTGAATGCGCCTGCACCTGGAGTGCAGGTCGCAGAATTGCCCGCATCGGTACGGAACCAGCCTCATGCGGAGGCGCAGGCGATCCTGACCTTCCGACCTTCCCCCGCGCTGGCTTCGTTCCCGCTATCGAGCCGGCGTCCGCCATCTGCCGCGATGGTACTGCCGCCTCCAACGGAGCCGGTGCGACATAAGAAGATGTTCGACGGCGTGCGACACTTCTTTTCCAGGATATTCGGGTAACGGATCCGAAACAGGCGGAAATTTCCAGAGCAGTTCCGATATATTTTCGCGGAAGAATCTTCGGTTGGCGTTCAATCTCGCGACTGGACTCCCCCGAAGATAGTGGAAACCAGGTCGAAGACCTCGCCCGCCGCTTCGTCGAGTTCAAACGAGAAGAGAGCTAAGTCTACTTTGACGAGACCGGGGTGTTCATTCAAGAGAATGGACCACGCCGGGTCGGCAACCCAATCCAGTTTGTTGCGCTCGTAATATCCGTAACCCATGCCGCGCATGCGGCAAAGCAGATCGCTCAGATGTACGAGTGCGACCAGGGGTTGAGCGGTGTCGCTCTGCTCCGGCGCATGATGGTGGGCGATGACACGAACGATATCCCCGGCAAGGTGCCATTGTTCGGCCAAGGCGCGTCCGGACTCGCAATGAGTAAACCTCATGATGGTTTGCTCCGACTCATGGAGTGGAATCTGTTGCTGTGAGGCCTGCAGAGCTGCGGCGGAAAACTCTTTGGGGAAGGCAATGCAGTTCACGATAAATCCGATATCGTGCAGCAGTCCGGCCATGTATGCCTTGTCGTTATCTGCGATCGCCAGCTTTTCGCTGAACTTACGGCAGACCATGGCGCAGCCCAGGGAATGCCTCCAGAAGACGGTGGGGTCCAGGGACCAGTTGGCAGTGGGAAAGGCGTTACCCAGGCAACAAGTGAGAAGAATCGTTTCGACCTTGCGAAGGCCCAGGCTGATCACCGCCGCTTTGATGGATTCTGGCGACTTGGCCAGCCCGAAGAGCGGGGAACTGGCCACGCGCAGGCACTGGGCGGCGATCGCATTGTCATAGGACACCAGCTTGACCACTTCATCCAGCTTCACCTGTTCCGGGGGCATATTGAGCAACTCCAGCAACGGTAGAAAGATGGCCGGGATGGAGGGCATGGTCTCGATAGACTTGACCCGCTCCCGGATGTTGGCAGCAACGGATGCGCTCATAGCTTCCCGCTTTTCAGAGATGGTTTCCAATACGCGATGGTCCCGGGAAAATGGACGAGACGAAACTTGTCATTCAAATTCAGCAGAGACTCCGAAGTCCCCAGAAAGAAATAACCTCCGCAGTTGAGATTGCTGTAGTAATGGTTCACCACTTTTGCCTTGGAGGGCCCATCGAAGTAGATGAGGACGTTGCAGCAGAAAATTAGGTCCATGCCCTTCATAAACAGCATTCGCGAGTCGTCTTGGAGATTCAGGCGGCTGAAGGTGATCAGTTTTTTTACCTCAGGGCGGACCTCCAGCTTATTGTCAGCGGCCGGGGAGAAATATTTTCGCTTGAAATATTCGGAAGTCGAGCGCAACGCGTAGTCACCATAAATGCCGGCTTTGGCGGTTTCCACGGAGCGGTCGTTCAAGTCGGTAGCGAGGATTTCCACCGTCCAGCCTTTGAGCAGGAGCTCTTTCTCCTCCAACATATTCATGGCCAGGGTGTAAGGCTCTTCGCCGGTGGAGCAGCCCGCACTCCAGATGCGCAGCCGCTTGATCACCTGCTTGGTCTTTTCTTGCGCGAGTTCAGGAAGAATTACTTTTCGCAGGGCATCGAGCTGAGGCTGGCTTCGGAACAGGCAGGTTTCTCCGATAGTGACTTCGTTGAGCAACTGGCGGAGTTCGGCTTCCCGGCTGGCGTGGGCGGTCAACAGATCCCAATATTCGCGCGGCGTATGGACTCCCACCTGTTTCATCCGGCGCGCACAGGCGTCCGCCATCAGATAAAGCTTTTCTTCGAGCTGAAAAATACCGCAGACCTTGTAGACCAGGTCACGAATTTGCCGGAAGATCGGATCGACCGGCGAGCCAGGTCTGGACGGTGCGGCGGCGATGCTTGCGCTCGTCATTTGGAACGATGCTCCAGGACGGCGGGTTCGTTTTGCAAGGAAAGGGCAGGGGCGGCGCGGTTCTGCAACGCGCGACGAGTAATTTCCTGACCCAGCCGGTCCAGCGGGTAAACCGCGTCGGCATAGCCTGCGGCATGGACAAGGCCGGGCATGCCCCACACGACGGAAGAGGCTTCATCCTGAATGATGACGTCGCCGCCCCGCGCGTGAATGCACTGCGCCCCATTTACGCCATCCGAGCCCATCCCGGTCATGACGACAGCCAGAACATTTGCTCCATAGACCTCGGCGACGGAACGAAACAGCACATCGACCGAGGGCCGGCAGGAATTTTCCGGCGGGTCCTGATTCAGGTCCACCCTCGAACCGTTGGCCGAGCGCTTCAGCATCATGTGAAAATTTCCGGGTGCGATCCAGGCCTGTCCGGGATGGGGCGTAACTCCCGGGCTTCCTTCCTGAATGTGAATTTCCGAGCGCGAATTGAGCCGTTCCGCCAGGAGACGCGTAAAGATTGGAGGCATGTGCTGCACCAACACGATGGGGACGGGAAAATCCTTGGGGAGCCGAGGCAGAACTTCCGCGAGCGCATTCGGACCTCCGGTGGAGGTGCCAATGGCTACGATCTCAATTCGTCGATGGGCAGGCCTCCTTACTGGTACCGCCGGACGGGGCGGAGGCAAGGAGGCAAGCTTGGTGAGCGGGCGGGTGCACAAGGTTTTGATCTTCGGAATCAGCTCGGCGCGAATGGCCGCGATCGCCTCCGCTCCACTGCCCGTGTTGCTGGGTTTGGTGGCGTAGTCGGACGCCCCGAGCGATAAGGCGTCAAGCGTTGCCGCCGCTCCCCGCTCGGTGAGCGTGCTGAACATGACCACCGGGAGTTTGGGATGAAGTTTGCGCAGCTCCACCAGTGTCTCGAGGCCGTTCAGCACCGGCATCTCGACATCGAGAGTAATCAGGTCGGGATGCAATTGCGCGATTTTTGCCAGCCCAATTCTTCCGTCGCCGGCCGACCCTACCACTTCCAGCTCAGGGTCGGATGACAGGGTTTCGGACAGCAATTTGCGGATCACGACCGAATCGTCAACGACGAGAATGCGAATTGGAGTCATCTCTTTGTTGACCTGTTTCCCTGGCAGCGCGTCACCCTCTAAACCCTAGGCTCCGGCCTGCGCCGTCATGCTGCGAAGCGGACTACCGCTGCCGGTATGGCCGCCAGCCTCTGCATTGATCTTGAACTGTTCGACCAGTCGGCGCAGTTCGGCGGAAGTCTCGACCAGTTGCTGCGCCGCCTTCTGCGTGTCGCTGGCACCGCGCGACGTGCTTTCCGCAGCCTGCGCGACACCGGCAATGTTGCTGGTAATCTCGCCGCTGCCGTGCGCGGCTTCGCTGACGTTGCGCGCCATCTCGTTGGTGGTCGCATTCTGTTCTTCGACGGCGGTGGCGATGGTGTTCGAAATTCCGTTGACCTGGTTGATGACCTCGCTGATGGAGGCAATGGCCTCGACTGCGGCTTTGGTGTCCGTTTGGATGGCTTCGATTTTGCGGCTGATGTCTTCGGTAGCTTTGGCCGTCTCTTTGGCCAGTTCTTTCACTTCGTTGGCCACCACGGCGAAACCTTTGCCGGCTTCTCCGGCGCGGGCAGCTTCGATGGTGGCGTTCAAGGCGAGCAGGTTGGTCTGCTGCGCGATGGAAGTGATGACCTTGATCACTTGGCCAATTTCGTTCGAGGATTCGCCCAACTTGGAGACGGTTGCCGTGGTGGTCTCGGCAACCTTCACCGCGGAAGTGGCGATCTTGGCGGCTTCGCTGGCATTCTTGGCGATTTCCTTGATGCTGGCGCCCATCTCTTCGGCGCCGGTGGCCACGGTCTGGAGGTTCTGGCTGACTTGCTGCGCGGAGGTGGAAACGACGTTGGCCTGGGTGGAGGTTTCCTCGGAGTTGGCGGTGATCTGGTGGCTCGTGCTGGAAAGCTCCTCGCTGGCGCTGGCAACCTGGACGGAATTTTCGGTGATGGCGAGGATCATGCGTTTCAAACTGGCACTCATCTTGTTGATGGCCGCAGTGAGGTCGCCCAGTTCATCCTGGCTGCGGACCTTCAGGTCGTTCTGGCTCAGGTCGCCGGCGGCGATGGCCTCCGTCTGCCCCAAGACCGCCTGTGTGGCCGCGGCAATGGTGCGACTGAGGAAAATGGCCACAAAGATTCCGATGGCCAGAGCGAGAGAAATCGTGACCGTCAGCGTAATGAGCATCGAATGGCTGGCGGCATTCATCTCTTCCGCCTCTTGCGCCACCAACTTTTTGTTGGCTTCGCTGATCTCAGCGAGTGGCTTTTTGACTGCCTGGGTAATGGTCGTGGCTTTTTCGGCAAAATCGTCCCCGGCCTTCACGATGGCGTCGCGTCCGCCCTCGCGGGCATGTCTCATCGCGCTCTCCTGGGCTTCGCGGAGGCCGGAAAGCTGCTGCTTGACGGCGGCCAAGCGGTCGCGGTTCGCCTGGACGGTCCAGTCCGCGGACAGTCGGTCCAGATTGCCTAGATCTTCTTCGATGTCATCCCAGGCTTGATCGAATAATTTCTTCGCCGCCTCCCACTGAGCGGTTTGGCCTCCGGCCAGGATGGCTTGCCGACCCTTACTCTGGGACTGATTGAGATCTCCCCGCAAGTCTTTCAGCGCAGTGACCGTGGGGACGCGTACCTCCATGGCGTGCTCTTGTCTTTCCTTGATTGTGTTCCCTTTCATATAGGTGAGCACTCCGCTAACTACCATCAAAGCCAGGATTACGCCAAAGCCCAGGCCTAGTTTTTTTCCCAGTGTCAGTTTCATTTCCTTCTCCTCATAGAAATTCTGTGAATCGTGGCCAGAAGACGGCAGCCGTCCGCCATAAGGCGAATCTACTGCCCTGCGACCACCGGATCCCCCGTCATCTGGCACGCTTTTTCCGTGTCGAGCACCAACATCAATCGGTCTTTCAGCTTGTGCACTCCGGTAATCATGGTGCGGACGCTGCCGCGCAGGGTTTCCGGAGGGCGCTCGAAGGAAGTTTCCTCGACTTCGACCACGTCGCCGATCTCATCGACCAGCAGGCTGACGGCGCCATCCTCGGAGCGGACCACGACGTTCATCGCAGGCACGCCGACCGCGCGCGGCTCCATTTCGAGACGACGCCGCAAATCGACCGCGGTCACGATCTGGCCGCGCAGATTGATCAGCCCGCTGACTACCTGAGGCGCGAGCGGAACTTGCGTGATCTCGAGCGAGCGAATCACTTCCTGAACGGTTTTCAATTCCACTCCGAACAGGAGCTTATCCAGATAGAAAGTGCAGAACTGTGAAGTGTGTGCCATGGCTAGTTCGCCACCCCCGCGGCTTTCGTCGCCTGGCCGGCTTGTGCCGCATTCACTCCCGCGATTTGCAGAATCGCTGGGATATCGAGCAGCTCGGTGACCCGGTCTCCGATGACGACCGAATAAAGAACCGCGGCCCGGGTGGCCTTCGACTTCACGTCCGCGCGGGCCTCGACGATGTCGAGAATCCGCTCCACAACCAGGCCGAAAGAAAGGCCATCGTGATGCATCACCAACACCTGCAGGGGCCCGGAATCGGGTTCCGGGGGCACCTGCAGCGCCCGCAGCCGGTGCCTCCGCTCTTCGAGCACCACTGCCAGACGAACCAGGGGCAGGATCTGACCGCGGTATTGCGTGACCCACTCCTTGCCCGACATCTCCACCTGGGAGATGGGAAACTCCTCGAGGCGGGCCAGGGTGCTTAGCGGAATGGCCATGCGGGAGTCGCCCAGCCCGGCGAAGAGAAGAAAAGTTTGTTTCTCGCCCACGGTCTCTGCCGAAGCCGCGGCTTTCTCGCCCACGGGCCGCTCGCGGGTTTCACCGACCACGCTGGCGCGCTGGGCCAGACCCAGTACGTCGAGGATGAGCGCAACCTTGCCATCGCCCATGATGCTGGAACCGGCAAAGGTCTTCACCGTCTTCAGCTGCTTGCGCAACGGCTTGACCACGATTTCTTCGCTGTCGTTGATTTCGTCGACCACCAGCCCGAACTGTCGGTCATCGGCCTGCAGCACCACGATATTGACGGCCGCATCGCTGCTTGCGGCGCCATCCGAAGCTTCCGCCGCCAGTTTCAACTCCCGGCTGAGATAGACCAGCGGCAGGAGTCGGCCGCGCAAACGATAGACGGGAACACCGTGCACCATCTCGATGGCGGTCGTTGCATGCTCTGCCTCCAAGCGCACCAGTTCGAGCAGGTTCACCTGGGGGATGGCATAACGGTCTCCCGCGCAGGTTACGACTAGAGCCGGGATGATGGCCAGGGTCAGGGGAATCTTGACCCGCACCGTGGTGCCGCGGAGGGGAGTGGACTGCAGGTCGACCAGGCCGCCGATCTTTTCGACATTGGTTTTCACGACGTCCATGCCCACGCCGCGGCCCGACACATTGGTGACTTTCTCCGCCGTGGAAAATCCGGGAAGGAAAATGAGATTGAAGAGCTCCCGCTCCGACATTCGCGCCACCTGTTCGGCGGTCGCGAGTCCGCGCTCGACCGCTTTCTTGCGGATGCGCTCGCCGCTCAAGCCCGCGCCATCGTCGCTGATCTCGATATTGACTTGCCCGCCCTCGTGAAAGGCGCGCAGAGTGAGGCGGCCGGCGCGGGGCTTTCCCGCCTGCACGCGCACCTCGGGAAGTTCAATACCGTGGTCGACGGAGTTGCGCACCAGATGGGTCAGAGGATCTTTGATGGCTTCGATGATGGTCTTGTCGAGTTCGGTCTCCTTGCCTTCCATCTCGATTTCGACTTCCTTGCCGCAGCCGAGCGCGACGTCGCGCACGGTGCGGGGAAACTGGGCCCAGATGTTGCCGATGGGCTGCATGCGGGTCTTCATGACTTCTTCCTGCAACTCGGTAGCGATGAGGTTCATGCGCTGGGAAACCGCCTGCAGCCCGCTGTCCTCGACCGTATTCGAGATTTGCAGCAGCTGGTTGCGGGCCAGCACCAGCTCGCCCACCAGCGTCATGAGCTTGTCGAGAAGGTTGACGCCGACGCGAATGGTCTCGGGGGCGGCGGCGGGGGAAACAGCGACCTCTTTCGGCGGAGATGGGAATTCCGCCAACTTCACCTCTGCCTTCGATTCCACCGGGGCTGGGAGAGACGGGGCGGTGTCCGCGGCAGCAACGGCTCCCGCGTCGCCGGTGACAGGGTTCTGCAGGCGGGTCAGGGTTTCCCGCAGTTCGGCGTAATCGATCTCGCCATCCTGACCGGTGGATGCAATTTCCTTGAGCATCTGGCGAACGGCATCGACCATGCCCAGCAGGGCCGTGGTGCGTTCCGGATTGAGAGTGAGCTGCCCGTCGCGCAAGCGGGTCAGCAGGTTCTCCCCGACGTGCGCGACTTTTTCCAGTTTGTTGAAACCCAGGAATCCACATGTGCCCTTGATGGTGTGGATGGTGCGAAAAACTCCGGCCAGCGCATCCTTATCGTTCGGGTTCTTCTCCAGGCCGACCAGTTCCCGGTCCAACCGGTCCAGGTTTTCGTAACTCTCGACCAGAAAATCCTGGACAATTCCACTCTCGCTCATGGCTGCTGTTCCTTTCCAAATCGAGAATGATCTCTCATCGGGATATGATCGCCCTCGCGTCCTAACGCTGTATTGCAGTTGTCTTGCCGTGCGACATAAGCCAACTTTAATTTTTGGAACGATTGGTTCCTTTTCGATAATTCTTCGTCGGCGTTCGCAGGTTTTGCTTAGGCGCTCGGGGTATAAAAGGTCTCTCTACAGGGTTTCGCCGATACCAATAGGTCTCGTGAGCACAGAAAAAAGAATGGGCATCAACCGAGATGACATACTTCGCAAGCGAAGACGCACAGGGAAAACGGGGAAGTTTACGGCTGCTGGAGTGGCTTAATTTTTTTCTGGCCGACGTGCAAACGGGGCTGGGGCCATTTCTGGCTGCTTATCTTGCCTCGAGCGGGTGGAATCCAGGCCGGGTTGGCTACGCGCTGACGTTCGGAGGGTTAGTTACGGTCGCGTTGCAGACCCCGGCAGGTGCGGTGATTGATGCAGCGCATCGGAAAAGGGCTTTGCTCGCAATGAATCTGGGCGTTTTGGTTGCGGGTGCGCTTCTGCTGATGAGCCGCGTCAGCTTCGCAACCGTATATTCTGCGCAGTTGTTCATTGGGGGTTCGGGAGCTTTTCTGGGACCTTCGGTTGCGGCGATCACCCTCGGGATGGTTGGAGCTGGCGCGTTTGACAGGCAGTTTGGGAAGAATCAATCCGCGAATTCCGCCGGGAACGTATTTAGCGCGCTTCTGATGGCCTACGTCAGTTACAAATTCGGCGATCGAGCGATCTTCCTGACAGCGGCGCTGTTGGCCATCCCCACGGCGGCCATACTGTTGGCGATTGATCCTAAGGAGATCGATTACGCGCGGGCCCGGGGGGCGGTCGAAAAAGGAAGTTCTACGGAGGCATCGGAAATTTCGTCGTTGTTGAAGGACCGTATTTTGGTTTTCTTCCTGGCGGCCGTTTTTCTGTTTCATTTGGCGAACGCGGCGATGTTGCCGCAACTGGGCGAGATGTTGTCGAAAGATAATGTAAAAGCGGCCGCGCCTTTCATGTCGGCGTGCATCATCGTAACGCAGGTGGTCATAGCAGCAAGTGCCGCATGGATTGGAAAACAGGCTGCGACAAAAGGGCGAAAACCTCTGTTGCTGCTTGGTTTTGGTGTGCTTCCGATACGCGGTGTGCTGTACACGATGACGCACACTCCGGCATTGTTAATCGCCATTCAGACACTGGATGGGATGGCGAATGCAGTATTTGTTGTGGTCGCGATTCTGGTGATCAAAGATCGAACGCAGGGTACGGGTCGCTTCAACGTGGCATCGGGAGCGCTCGCGACCATGGTCGGCATTGGAGCCGCGGCCAGCAACGGGATTGGTGGAGTGATCGTTCAGCAATTCGGGTACCGGACGTCGTTTCTGGCTCTAGCCGGAATTGCTTTATTCGCTTTCACGCTGCTCGGCTTGGCGGTTCCCGAAACGCTTTGTGATATAAGCGCTCCTTCGTCGGCTGCAGAGATCGATGGGAGGGCGGCGTGATCGAAAAGGGAGAAAGGGCTCGATGATTTCACCCTCGCATTTATTGCTGGCGCTGATCGTGGGGATCAGCATCGTGCTGATGCTGATCCGCCCTCGCAATATTCCGGAGGTTTACTGGATTGCCGGGGGCGTGTTGTTGTTGCTGGTCTTCCGCTTGGTGCCTTTAAAGCTTGCGGGTCGTGCGGCTGCGAAAGCATTGGACGTTTGCCTTTTTCTGATCGGCATGATGGTGCTATCGGAACTGGCTCGCGAGCATGGAGTATTCGATTGGATCTCGTCGGTTGCGGTGCGGAATGCCCGGGGATCATGCTCGCGATTGTTCGCGCTGACCTACGCCGTCGGGACGGTGGTAACGATCTTTATGTCCAATGATGCTACGGCAGTGGTTCTGACTCCCGCGATTTTGACGGCCGTGCGCAAGGCCAAAGTCGAGCCGTTACCTTATCTTTTTGTTTGCGCGTTTATTGCGAACGCTGCGTCCTTCGTTTTGCCGATTTCTAATCCTGCCAACCTGGTGGTCTTCCACACTGAAATGCCTCCGCTGGGGAACTGGCTGCTTTCCTTCGCGGTTCCCTCTCTACTTTCGATAGGGGCGACATTCCTGGTGATGCGCTGGATCTTTCGGAAGGAGCTCCGCGCCTCGATTGAAGGCCGAGTGGAGGACAAGAGGTTGAACCCGGATGGGAAGCTGGTGCTGTGCGGATTAGCCGTCATGGTGGCGGTTCTGTTGACCGCGTCCTGGCTCGGCAGGGATCTCGGCCTGCCGACGTGCCTGGCAGCGCTTGCCATAACTGCCGTGGTGTCGGTCAGGGCGAGGAGCAATCCGACGGGATTGGCTCGCGAGATCAGTTGGGAGACGTTGGCCCTGGTAGCCGGGCTTTTCGTGATGGTGGACGCGATGGAGAGCATTGGAGCCATGCAACTGACGAAGCAATGGCTTGCCTGGGCCGAGAGTTTCGGAATTACGGCCGGCACTTTCATTGCCGGGTTTGCCGTTGGGGTGGCGAACAACCTGGTCAATAATTTGCCGCTGGGCCTGATCGCAGGGAGCACGCTGCAGGCGGCCCATGCAAGAGGTCTGATCGCCGATGCCGTGCTGATTGGTGTTGACCTGGGTCCGAACCTCTCGATTACGGGCTCCCTCGCTACGATTCTGTGGCTGATCGCGTTACGCAAGGAAAAGATCGACGTCAGCTTTTGGGACTTTCTGCGAGTGGGAGCGCTGACGATGTCAGTTGCGCTGTTGGCGTCACTCGGGGGAGCCGATCTTGATGCACTCGCACTTACTTCAGCAGCTTTTGAATCACTGAGATTCACTGGTCGGCGTTGAAGGGCTTGACGATCCAACCGGTGGCTCCTGCCGTGCGTCCCCGCTTCTTTCTTTTCAGGGAATCTAGTCCGGAGTTACGCGCCTTCGTTAAGCGCTGGCCCTTGCCGCTTTGGCGAGGGGCGGAGTGGGCTGAGCCTCGCCCTGGCTGCCAAAATATAAGCGGTAAGAGTGATGGATCCCATACATCACCGGGAATAACACGAGTGCCGCTTGCCAGCCGAAGTTACGGCTTACCAGGTTGAGCATAGAAGTGATCCCGACACTCACCACGTAGTAGGGGAATGAAAGTTGTACGATGCTCATCCAGACGCGCCCCATGGCTTTGCCTTCGGTGAGTGTGATGATGCCCGCTACCGGAACGGTTTGTCCAAAGAAGAAGGTGGCGGTCGCCAAGGCCAACAACACGGGCGGCGATATCCAGCTGGCTCTGGTGAGCCAACCCGCATGCAAGATCAGGTTCGCCATACTGCTGGCGAGCGCCATCATGCTGGGGTTGAACAGCAACTGCTCCGGCTTGAACTTCCTGTTGGGCTGTGGCCAGCATTGGACCGCCGTCGAGAAACAGGCGATGCAAACAGCTTCCAGCGCGCTCAGAGTCACAAGCGCCATCAGCAGGAACGGGAGGTTCATTGACATGTTGCCTTCGATTCCCGGCAACTTCACTTTCAGGCGGGAGGTTGCCGCGGCCAGCGTTAATAATGCGAGGGCGTAATACCAGTGCAGCGCGTGGCTGCCGATTCCGGCGTAGGCGGTGCTCGCAATCGCCGCCAGAAGCATCGTCCCGATGAAGATTTTCGTTAGCCGTGTCTTGCGATCCATGATCGTTCTCTTCTCCTTTCTGTTTTGGTTGCACACGGCTACTGTTCATCGTCTCCAGCATCGGAGAATGCAGCATCATTACTCAGCATCGCGGCACCCCAGACCACGCTGGTAGCCTGAGCACCGTTGGTAGTGCTTGCACCCCATACCACGCTGAAGGCGCTTAGGAGGTTGGTGTTCCAGGGCAAAGACGATCCCCAGACGACGGAGTTCCCAGAAACGGTCGTTCCCCAAACTACCGACGTACCCCACACTACTGAAGATCCCCAAACCACCGAGTTCGAAGAGACGCTGCCGTTGCCGTATCCCAAAGAAACTACTCCGGTCTGCGAGTTATAGACTGCTGTAGGCGACAAGGCCGCGCCCACCGTGGACGGAGCAAGGTCGGTGTTGGATATGGCGGTCTGCATATTGAGCAGGCCCGAACCGATAGAGAACAAGTCGTAGGTGTCGGTGAAGTTCTGCGAGAGATGGGGAACCCACGCGACGGTACGAGGTCGGGAAGGTTTTGTAGGCGGTTTTCATCAACCGCGCCTTTACCTGGTCCGGAGTCAGCTTGCTATTTTGTTGCAGGAGCAATGCCACGGCTCCGCTGATCACAGGTGTTGCCATGCTGGTGCCGCTGAGGGTGAAGTAATCATTGCTCCCGTCGTTACCGGTGACCAATTCCGCGGGAAACAGGGTTTCCAGCGTGGCACCGGGAGCTGACAGCGAGACGATGTCGTTGCCAGGAGCGACGATGTCGGGTTTAACCACGTGATCATAGGTGGTGGGACCCTTGGAACTGTAGCTGGCCAAAGTTTCGGCAGACTGCGAAGACGAGCCATTGCTCTTCATGGCGCCCACGGTGAGCACGTAGGGATCGTTGCCCGGCGCGGTGATGGTTCCGAATCCGTTGCTGCCGCTCACGCTGAGACGCCCGTAATTGCCGGCAGCCACCACGACCACGATACCGGCTTTCCAGGCGGATTCCACGGCCTGGCAAAGAGGATCTTGGGTATAGCTCTCGGGAATGCCACGGCCAAGCGAAAGGTTAATTACGCGGATGTTGTAGGTGCTCTTCAGCGCGATGGCCTGTTGAATGGCTGCGATCACGCTGCTGTCGGTTCCTGCGCCGTTGAGGTCCAACGCGCGAAGATCAACGAAACTGACGTTCGGCGCCGTGCCGGAGTAGTTTCCGCCGGAGAGATAGCCGTTGCCGCCGATGATTCCAGCGACGTGCGTGCCGTGACCATAGAGGTCGTATTTGCCTCCGCTGGAGTTCGTGTTGGCCGTCCCCGTGAAATCCTGGTGATAGAGCACGCGCGAATGAGACTCCGTGGAATCCCAAAGATCGGGATGAGAGTCGTTAATGCCGCTGTCGATCACGGCTACGGTGACTCCGGTTCCGTCGAAGCCGGCATTCCAGGCGGCCGACACATTCGTGGCATCGTCGGTGATGTCATCCAGACCTTGCAGAGGATGGTCGACGGTTACAGAAAGGATCTCGGGGTCCGCTTCCAAGGCAGGAAGAGCGCTCACGGGAATCGTGAGAGCGATGGCCTTGACCATGCCGAGCCTGTGATTCAAGCGGGCGCCCAGGCGTTGCACCTTGCCTTCTTGCGGTGACGCTGGAGCCTGCTTATATTGCACGATGACTTGCACAGTCTCGGTTCCGGCCGCACCCTGCTGGGCGCGTGCTAGCGCCGGCAGCAGTTCCGCGGCGAACTTGCCTCGCTGGCTCTGGCCGAAAGCGGCCTCGGCCAGCACGAGCAGCAACACCATGCTCAACCGTTTACCCCACGCGGCGCTGTGTCGCTCACCTCTGCTCCGGCTCTGCGGCTTCAGTTCGTGCGCCATAGGTCTGCTCACCCTTCTGTGGAACGAAATTGTGCTTCGACTCAGCTGGTCAGGTGCACGGGGCGGGCCAATAGGGATTGCGTAAGTGGTTGGCTAGATGGACCTTACGGAGACATGCTCGATCGTGTTTGAGCCAGTCTGTCCCGAGCATGGGGGCGTGGGCCAGTTTGTCTCGCACTGTGAAGGTTGGGTTACTTCGGTCAGCCCTGTGTGGTTACGTGAAGATTTGCGGCGGATTTCTAGCGTGCGCCAGCAGCTTCCGCTTTCGTGGGCGGCTGGATACCGGAAGGCAGGATGCGTGGCAGCGCGGTCATCAAGCGTTGCGTGTATTCATGCTGCGGCCGCGAAAAGATCTGCTCGGTTGTTCCGCATTCTACGATTGCGCCCTGATGAAGGATGGCGATGCGGTCGCAAATTCCGGCCACGGAAGCGAGATCATGAGAGACATAGAGAATCGCCATTCCGATGGAGCGGTTCAGTTCGACGAAACAGCGCAAGAATTTCCGATTGCGTGATGACATCGAGGGCGCTGGTTGCCTCATCGGCGATGAGCAATGCCGGACGATGCATGATCGCCATCGCGATCAGCACGCGCTGTGCCTGTCCCACGCTCATCTGAGAAGGATATTTGCGCTGGAATTCATCGTCTGCAGGAAGGGAAACGCTTTGCAGAGAACTTCGGATTGCGTTGGCGCAGTCTGTGCTGCGTGCCCGAGGCATGGGCCCGCCAGGCTTCTTTGAGCTGGGTTCGTATCTTGAGCGCTGGATTCAACGAAGAAAGAGGGCTTTGCAGAACCAGCGAAATCGCGCGTCCGCGCAGCGTGCGCAATTCGCGCTCCGGGAGCAGCCAATAAGTCGGAGCCCTGAAACGTGATGGTGCCTTCGACTCGAGCGTGTTTCCTGTCGAGAAGACCGAGAATCGCCATGGCCAGCGTGCTTTTGCCGGAACCGCTCTGTCCTACGAGACCGAGTGACTTCGCCGCGCTGGATTTCGATCTTCAGAGTCACGCAAAACCGGCTGCTTGCCCGCATAGCGCTACCGAGAGGCGGGCGGCGAGCAGAGGCTGATCGTGCGGGATCGGAGAAGAAGTCATCGCGTATTGTTTTCGCAGCCTTTCAGTCCTGAATGAACTTCGCCTTGCCACCGTTAGTCGCTCCGCATTCCAAAACGTTTGCGGTGACAAAATCACCGGGGCGGCACCATGCACGGTTGTGGAAACCGCGGAGAGCGCATTTTTGTTAATCAGGAAGATAAATGGTTCTTCCTCGACCACGATTTCCTGTACGCGATCGAATGCTTCCTTTCGCCGTTCGGGATCGGTGGAGGACGCCTGCTCCCGCATCAGGCGATCGATTTCTGCTTCCCAGGGAGTCTCTGGAACCTTCTGTTGCGGGATTCCACTGGTGGTTTTCCGAAGAGCTCAGCCATACGTTCATCTCGCCGTTGGGGTCCAGATCCACGTTGGTCAGGCCGAGAATGATGGCTTCATAATCGAAAGTTTGCGTCATGCGCTCGATCAGGGAAGGGAAGTCGAGGGTCACGACATTTACGTGGATGCCGATTTTTTGCAGGTCGTCCTGAATCAGCACTGCCATGCGCTCCCGGGTCTTGCTGCCGGCGTTGGTGATGATGGAAAATACGACTTCATTGCCGTCCTTATCTTTGAGCGCGCCGTTCTCCAGACGGAAGCCATCGTTCTGCAAAGCCTTCAAAGCCGCGTCAGGACTGTATGCCTGAGGTTTGAGTTTGTTATTGAACCAGAATTTGTTTGCCGGCGAGAAGGGTCCGAAAGCGGGCTGAGCGTGCCCGTGGTAAACCACGCGGCTAAGGTCATCGCGGTTGATGGCTTCCGAAATTGCGCGCCGGAAGCTGGCCGAACGAAACCAGTTTTTCTTGTATGCCGGAATTGGGGCCTTCGCGACTTGGTTGAACCAGAGTTGCTCGCTATCGAGCGATGGCCCGGCATCGTGCACCAATTGCGGGGAAGTCGTCTCCAGCTTGTCGAAATATTCGCTGTCGAGAGAATTGATGAGGTCCAACTCTCCGCGCTTGAAGCGCAGCATCTCCACATCGCGGTTGGCCTGAATGTCGAGGCGGATCGAATCCAGGTAAGGCAGCTTTCGTCCTTGCTCATCCGATTTCCAGTAGTTGGGATTGCGGTTCAGAAGCACCGAGGCACCAGGTTTATAGTCGGCCAGCATGAAGGGGCCGAGGACTGCATTTTCTTTTCGCGGAGAGTGTTCGGAGAGAATCGCGACCTGATCGAAGAGACGATCCAGTCCAGCCACTGGCGCTGGAAAAGTGATTGAAATCTGAGTGGGAGAAATCACTTTCGTTTCGACATTGCCGGTACCGGAACGAAAGGCATCGCCCGTCGCCGAATGAAGTGAAGGATCCATCAATTGCTGCATGGTGTAGGCAACATCCTGGGCGGAAAATGGGGTGCCATCGGAAAAAGAAATAGCGCTGCGCAAGCGGAAAGTGATATTGCGGCCATCCTTTGAAACTTTCCAGGACTGCGCCAGCTCCGGTTCGAGTTCCTGGGTCTGCCGGTTTACGCGCACCAGCACTCCTCCGGTCAGATAACGGATGGCGGCCGAAGCTTCGTCTTCCACTTTCAAGGGATCAAATGTCTTGGGCTCCATGCGCAGGCAAAATTTCAGTTGGCCGCCACCTTGAGCCACCGCGCGCCCGCTAAGAGAACCGAGGCAGAGCACGGCGAGCGCAAGCGCCCTTCTGCAGATCCTTCTCATTCTCATCTCGGCAATTCCCTCGGCACTTCTCTCAGTACTTCGCATTCTCGGCTCACGCGGCGACTTGATCTTGCCCGGAAAGCAGAAATTGAAATGACATGACGACAGCCACGAGCAAAATCAAGGGCACAAACTTCCAGGGCTCGTCGCCCACGGAAACCAGCCCTTCCAACTCTTTCAGCAGACTTCCCCACGAAGGCAACGGTTCGGCCACGCCGAGTCCAAGAATGCCGAGGTTCGCCTCACTGAGGATGAAGACCGGAATTGAAATCCAGAACTGCGCATAGAGGACCGGCTTCAAATTCGGCAGCACTTGAATCCAAAATAATCGTTGTCCGGAAACTGCCGGCGGCACGCGCCTGACGAACGAAGTCAGCTGAACGAAGCGATGCCGGCACTGGCGCAGAGTACACGTGCCGCGGTCGTCCAACCCAGCATCCCCAGCAGCAGAAAAGTTACCGTCACCGAAAACAGCGGCGATACATTGAGCGGCATCAATGCCCGCGCAGTGATCAGCAGAGAACAACCACGGCAGGGAAAGAAATAAGTCCGTTACCGCCATCGCCCGCGCGCCCAAATTCCGCCGAGATAGCCCGCGAGTCCCCCGATCAAGGCAGCCATCAGGGTGGAAAGCAGCGCCGCGGCCGGCGCCAGCAACAGCGATATGCGAGTTCCGTAAAGAACGCGAGCAAAACGGTCCCGCCCAATTTCATCCGTTCCCAGCCAGTGCGCGCGCGATGGCGGGGCGTCAGCTGCTTCGCGGTACTGCCTGGCATATCCTGCGGGAGCGAGCCAGTTCGCCGCGATCGACGCGCACAGCACCACCGCCAGCACGGCACACGCCAGCTTCCGCCAGAGATTCATGATTCCTGGCCCCGGACCATGTGACCGATTACATCCGCTCCGCAGTTTGCCAGCAAGGTTACGACTGTCACTAAGATCGTGATATTGACCACGAAGTGGCAAATCACGTGCCAGCGCGGCTTGCCATGCCAACTGTCCGACTCCGGCAAGTCCACAGAGAGCCTCCACGGGAATGGTCGCTCCGATCGCCATGCTCACGGAGACACCAGCTACGGCTAGCAACTGCGGTGCGACTGCGGGCACAACGTGCCAGAAAAGAATGCGAGCCTCTCCCAGGCCTTTTGCTCTGGCCGTGATGATGTGAGGCTGCGAGTAGGACTTCGCCAGAAGATTTCGTGTGTAGCGGTAGATATGTGGGAACACAATGAGCGCAATTGCCAGCGAGCCCGGCAAATTCCACAGCACCGAGAGCAGAGCGAGAACGGCGGCGGGAATGCAAAGAAATGTTCCGCTGACGATGGTGGTTAGCTGCGTCGTAAGCGGAAAGCGCGCAACCAGGCAGCCGTTAGTGCCAGACTCAAGGCTGCTACCCAAGCCAGCGCCAGTCCGACGGTCAGCAAGCGCAGAGTGAGCGGAGCACGATCGCGGAGCAGCGTACGCACGGGCTGGCCTAAGGCGAGCGAAGTTCCCAAGTCGCCATGCGCAGCCCGGTTCATATAACTGAAATAGAAACGCCAGACGTTGTGGTCCTGCTGCCGGGCGGCACGCAGCGCCTGCACGCTCTCTGCATTCAGGTGCGGATCGAGTTGTCGCTCGTCCGCATCGAATCCCGGAGCGAGCTCTTACCAACGTCGCGGAAAGAAAGCCGCCGAGCAGGATGGTGGCGACCAGCGCCAGCGCATGCCCGGCAATTTTCGATCTCAGCATTTATTTATTCACTCGCTACTTATTCACCCGCGGCACCCTGGGCGAGGGCGGCCGCTTGGGCATGGTGGTTTTGCTTTACCGAATACATGCGACGGTCCGCTTCGGCGAGCAATGCTTCGACGTCGTAACCGTCTTCCGGACAGAATGCCGTACCCACACTCAATGAAATCACCTCTCGTCCACAGGTAAGGCGTCCGGCTTCGATCGCCGCCTGGTTCAGGCGCTCTGCTTTTTCGAGGACCGCGTCCGGCGTGAGGCCGGGCGCCATGACCACGAATTCATCTCCGCCCATGCGAGCGACGTAGTCGTATCCGCGGCAAGCTTCCTTCAGGCGAATGCTGAACTCGCGCAGCAGCTTGTCTCCTTCGAGATGTCCGAAGGAGTCATTGATTTTCTTGAGCCCGTCAATGTCGCAGACCATCACCGCGAGCGAGTTTTTCATGCGGCGGCAACGGGCCACTTCCTGCGCCAGATGGACAAACAGCGAGCGGGCGTTCGGCAGCCCGGTGAGGAAATCCGTGGTTGCCGAGCTTTCGGCCTGCTGATACTTCAACGCATTCTCCACCGAAAGCGCCACTTTGGAAGCCACGGCCAACAGGATCCGCAAATGATCAGGAGTGAAGGCGTCCTCGCCGGAGTGATACATCGCCAGCACGCCCACCACACCATTCAAGCCTTCGAGAGGGACCGCCAGCGCCGATGACAAGGTCGCATATTTTTCGGGATCGGCACTGTATCCTGCTTCCACCTGCGGGTTTCCATTGATGATGGGTTTGCAGTTCTCCGCCACCCATCCGCACAAACCTTCGCCCATGCGAATTTTCAAGGACGACAGCACGCGAAAGTTTTCTCCGCTTACCAACTCCGGCAGCAGCCAGCCATTGCGGTTCACGAATACGGCGATGGAATCGTAAGGGACGAGCTTGCGCAGGCGCATCGACAGAACGGAGAGCGTTTCGCTCAGGCTGAGCGAGTTCCCCAAGTCCTGGCTCAGGTCGAACATGGCTTGCGCCTCTTGTCGCGCCGATGCGATCGAAGACAAGAAAGTCAGACTCGGCGGGTGAGGTGTCGGCCGGTTTCTCAAATCCGGTTGCCGGAGCCTGGCCACGTTCAACGCGTAGATGTTTGGAAAATCCGGAGGGCAGGAAAGTGGCCTCGTGAGTCTGTGCGAGCTTTTCCAATTCCACGTAGCGGCGCTCCAGCAGCGACACTATTTTCGGATCGAACCACGTGTCGGCTCGCTCCTTCACCTGGCGCATGGCCTGTTCCAGCGGAATGGCCGGACGATACTGGCGATCGGAGGCGAGAGCGTCCAGGCAATCCACCACGGCAAGGATTCGGGCCCCGATGGGAATATCTTCACCGGAGAGGCCCGCTGGATATCCTGATCCGTCCCATCGTTCGTGGTGCGAGCGGACGATGGGCGCAACCGGGTAAGGGAAGGCGACACGCTCCAGAATTTCCGCGCCCACCAGCGGATGCACTTTCATCTTCTCGAACTCTTCGGGAGTTAGCCTGCCCGGCTTGTTGATGATGTGTTCAGGCACGGCCAGCTTGCCAATGTCATGCAGAAGTGCGGCGGCGCGCAGGGCTTCGATCTGGTCCGATGAGAGGCCGATCTCTTTGGCGATTTCTACCGCATAGGTTCGTACCCGCTGCAAATGCGTATGAGTGGTGTGGTCTTTGGCTTCGATGGCGAGCGCCAGGGCTTCGATGGTGCGCATGTTCAGTGACGCGATCTCTTCGACGTGGCGTTTCTCGACTTCGACGCGCTCTTTCTGCGCTTCTAACCGGGCCAGATAGAGACGATAGGAGCGGTATACCCAGTAAATCAGCGGCAGCACAAGCAGAGATGTCTGCCAGCCAGCGCGCCGGTTGATGACTCCGACCAGGCCTACCGCAGCCGCCCCTACCATGTAATACGGGAAGGACCAGAAGTAGCACTCGGACCAGACCTTGCGAACAGACTTCTTTTCGGTAAGGGCAATGACCACCGAAACCGGCAACGTGTTCGCCAGGAAGAAAACCAGAGCCGCCACCATCAGCAGCACTGGCTTGGCAACCATTACGGCGTCAAGGCGATGATAGGTTGCATAGCACAGTGCACCGGCATTGGCCATCATGCCGAATACGTTGAAGACAACCTTGATGGGGTCCAGCCTGTTGCGCGCTTGCCAAACGCTTTGGACCAAGGTGGCACTGCAGCCGATGACTAGCGTTTCTGGCAGGCTCAGTTCCACCACGCCGAGAAGAATAAAGAGAAAATTCACTGACATGGTGCCATCAATGCCCGGCAATTGCACTTTCAAGCCAGATGCCAAAACGGCGACTGCCAGATAGCAAAGAAAGCGGGTCAGATCGTCGGAATGCCAGTGCCAGCAAGCAGAGCACAGCACTGTAAAGCCAATGGCAACGGTGATTCCGACAAATGATTTCGTCTGCGCGGACATGGGTGTGCTGGTTGTGGTTTGGTGCAACACAGACCCCGGCCGACCGCATGGAAGGACTCTTCCATACGAGGTGGTTAGAGGTCTGATCCTGACGATCCTAGTGTGGGCAGAAGGAGATAAGAAGCTTACGGTAGTAACCGGATACTATCTCGATTGCGTCTTTTGGCTATTTACGTGAAGTGGACTTTGGGGGTGATTTGCACGGACGAGGTAACTAATTACCTTCGTCACGCCGCAAAGCCGCATACTTCCTGCAACACTGGTTCTCTGTGTCAAGATCGACTCCAAACGCAGAGATGTCGGGGATAAAGATCAATTCGCAACAAGCGGCGGCCGCGGTCGGACCCGCTGGCAGCCCGCGTATATTCAGCGCGACGCCGGGTAATGCTCCCGACCACCAATCCAACGCGGCCATCCCCGTTTTGTCCGCCGATCTCCAAGGAATCATCACAGGGTGCAATGCGGCTGCTCTCGAGCTCTTCGGGCAGACGCCTCAGGAAATTCTGGGAAGAACGCTAGCCGATCTCGTGCTAGCAGGGAGCAGTGCAGGGAAAGTTCCATTGCACAAGACGATGCTGGCCGGGGTTTTGCACGAAGGCCATTTCACATCGCAATGCCAATGTAAGAGTAAGTCCGGCAAGGAACTGAGTGCGGGGCTCACGGTTACGATGCTGCGCGACGGCAGGTCCGTCCCCGCAGGAATGGTCGCTCTGTTTTTGCTGGTCCCCAAAAAGGGCACTGAAAGCGTTCTGCCGCGCGACATGCAATCGCCGCGAGATGAGCAGGCGGCAGAAGGGCTCGCGCATACAGCGTCCCGGGAGATTGAGGGTTCGCCGTTCATTTTTGCCAGTCCGCTGATGCACAAATTCGTCCGTATGGTGGACCGCGTCGCCGGGCATACGGAGACCGTCTTGATTACGGGAGAAACGGGAACGGGAAAGGAACTGATTGCCCGTACGATTCACCAATCGTCGCATCGACGCAGCCGCCCCTGGATCGACATCAACTGCGCTGCTCTTCCGGAGAATCTGGTGGAGAGCGAATTGTTCGGCTACGAGAAAGGGGCGTTCACCGGGGCCGATGTTTCCAAGCCTGGACTGTTTGAACTCGCGGACCGGGGCACGCTCTTCCTGGATGAAATCGGGGAATTGCAGCTGCACACGCAGGTCAAGTTGTTGCGAGTGCTGGACGGATATCCTTTTTACCGACTGGGCGGTAATCGGAAAATTAAAGTCGACGTGCGCATCGTTGCCGCTACTAATCAGGACCTGGAAGCAGCGGTAACCGCGGGACGCTTTCGCCAGGATCTTTTCCATCGTTTGGGACAGTTTCAACTTCGCGTGCCTCCGCTGCGCGAGCGTCCGGAGGATATCGTTGCACTCGCCGAGCATTTTCTCAGCCTCAAGACGCGCGGAAGTTCGTTCGTCCCTGATGCTGTTTCCGCCCTACTCGCGTACTCATGGCCGGGCAATGTTCGCGAATTGCGCAACCTGGTGGCCAGAGTTGCGGTGCAAGTCGACCCAACCCGAGATTCAAGCGTCGCAGATTGCCGACGCCATGTCGGGCAGCCCGGCGGCCCTTCGTCAGTCGGCGTCGATGCCGGTGGGCAACCTCGACAGCATGGAAGAGCAAATGATCATCCGCGCGCTGGAGAGAAGCGGCGGCCATCGCGCCCAGGCAGCGGATCAGTTGGGGATTTCCCGGCGCACGCTCAGCCGCAAACTCAAGGAGTACAACATCAACGTAGCACCCGGAGATGGGGCGAACTCTCTGGGGTACATCAGCCTGGAGCAGCAGAAATTCTTCCGCGCCCGCATTCAACTTGCGGTGACATTGAAGAACCAGCAGGGGGATGAAGCCTACGTTCAAGGTGTGAACTTGAGCACCGGCGGCATGGGGCTGGATGGTCTAAAAGAACCGATGCGCTTCGCCGGGCTGCTGGATGTGAGTTTCCCGCTGCCGGGTACGGAAAATGTATTTCGCGCCAAGGCGCGCATCGTTTGGATGGGCGACGAGGGGCGCGTTGGCCTTCGCTTCGCAGTGATCGATCCCGTACTTTTCGAGCAGCTTCAGTCATGGACTAATAAGAGAATGAAGGACGAAGGCTGGGATCTGCCTGCCTGACCTTGAAGCTGTCCTGCTATCCACTCAAGAGGCAACGGCGCTTAGCGGACGCCTGCGGCAAACGTATTGAAGCCTTGCCCGGGCGCTGTCGTGCGGCAGGGGCCCTAGGCGATGGGCTGAACTTCGGGCTTCTTGAAGGTAACCGTTGCATTGGTAATCAGCGGCTTTGCCCAGAAGCCAACACTGAGCACGCAGGCGAAGGTGACATATAGAAACGCCACGCCTGAGCGCAATCCGAAGTGATCGCCGATACGGCCAATGATCACGGGTACCACCGCCCCTCCCATAATTCCTGTACTTAAAATTCCGGCGAAGGAACCGTGGTGCTCCGCCACCGAATTGAGCCCGAGCGAAACCAGAATGGGCCACATCACGGATGCGAAAAGGCCAATGGCGGGAAAAGCGATCAGAGAAACATTTGCCGGGCCAAACAAAGCGGCCGTCAGGCAGAAAAGCGCTCCCAGGCAAGTGCCGATCAAGACGTAGCGGCTGTCGAAAATCTTGAGCAGCAGCATGCCGATAAAGCAGCCCGCCGTCAGCAGACCCCAGAACCATGAGACTGCGGTTGCGCCGGTGGTGTGCGGGTCGTAGCCGTGGTATTTCGACAAAAACTCCGAGATCCAATTCGCCGTGCCTTGTTCGGAGCCGACATAGGCGAAGACGCAGAGGAAGAAGGCCCAGACCATCGGCTTGCGGAAGAGATCGCCATAGGTCTGCAAGGATCCAGCTTGCTCGTCAGTGGTGAGCTCTACGCGAGGAAAACGGCTGCAGGCAAGCAGAGCAACCATGGCGAGAGTAAATACCGCGAAGATCCAGTACATCGAGGCCCACGGCAGAGCCGGAGGGGTGATCCTGGCTAGAATTTCTAGCAACTTATTTCTGCCGGCGTGCTCGTTGCCCAGGTTGAGCACCAGATACGAATACATGTACGGACTGAGAAACGATGCGCTGCCGAAGACGAGTTGGGCAAAGGCGGAATTGAACGCGAAATGTTCTTCCCCACCAGCGACCCGCAGGAGCGGATTGATCGCGGTCTGGAGTGTTGCCATTGCCGATCCCATCACAAATAGTGACACCACCGCTACTTGATAACTTGGATGAAAGGCGAAACTGAGAGATCCCGCCGTGCCCACCAGGAACGCGACGATCATGACCGGCTTTTCGCCAAAGCGTTCCACCAGAAAGCCGGCGGGAATCGACATCACTCCGTAGGCAATAAAAAAGGAGAAAGGAAGGAAAGCCGCGGCCGCCAGGCTGACTCGGAAGCTGTTGATGATGTCCGGAACGATGGGTCCGAGAATGTTGGTAAGCAACGACATCACGAAAAAGGTCAAGAATACGATGGCAACCATGTAACGGTTTCTTGGCATGGAGCGTTGGGTCATCATCTATTCCTTGGTGGTTACTTTTGACGCGAGTTCAAAACGGCCGGGCTCACGTCCTACCTGAGCAGCTAAAGCCAGCGTAACCATTTGCACGGGCAAGATCTCGAGAATCGGACGGATGGATCGCGGCGCGGAAGGCAGGAGACAAGATGCTGAGGCCGCGCCTTCGCCGACTAACTCCGCCCGCCCCCCTTTTTCACGAACATCCGCGAAGAGGCTCTGGTTGAGTTCGCGCGTTTTGTCTTCGCCGGCAAAGACGAGGACAAAAGCTTCATCACTGAGCATTTCAAACGGACCGTGGCGGAAGGCCGCGCTGCTCATGCCTTCGGCGTGGAAGTGGTCGGACTCTTTAATGATCAAGGCTCCGGTTCCAACCGCGGCGAGCGAGGGTCCGCGGCCGACCAGGAACAGATGTCGAGCGCCTTCGAGAATTCGCGCCAAGTCTTGCACATATTCTTTCCAGTGAGACAGGTAATCTCGAACCGCTGGAGCGGTTGCTTTGAGTTCGTGCCGGGTATGCTGCAAGTCTCGCGCACAGACGACGTCGCCGAGCCACTGCAGGGCCATGAGAGCGGCGAGATAGGTTTTACAGGAAACCGAAAACTCGTCGCCCGCCAGGCTGAGAATGGTGGCATCGGCTTCCTCGGCCAAAGGACTGCCCGGCGTATTGGTAACTGCGATCACGGACGACTTGCCACGATTCATCTCCAGCAAGCGGACAACTTCGGCGCTTTGCCCCGATTGAGAGACTGCAACGATCAGAGTTTTGGGATTGAAAAGCCGGTTCTGATAGTGCAGAAGTTCTGAAGTCTCCACCATCATGGGTGTAAAACCACGATCGATCAGTTCGAGGTTGAGCGGGTGCAGGGCGTGAAAGGAAGAACCCATGCCAGTGAGAACGACGGTTTTGAACTTACCCTCTTGCAGGCTGGCCGCGAGTCGCTGCAGTCTCTTTGGGACTTCGAGTCCGGCCAGCGTTTCTTCGAGCGCACGGGGCTGATCGAGAATGTCGCGGAGATATGCGCCTTCGATAACGGAGAAATCAGATTGCACGGGTCCCGCCCTCCGAGCCGAAGCGGTAGTACCAGACTCTGGCGGCTCCGATCAAATTTGAGTCGTCGCCCAGCGACGCCAACGCGAGTTCAGTTCTCTCGAAAGGGACCAGGCGGCAACTGGCCGTAATGGTTTTTCGGATTCCTTCCAGAAAGAGGACAGCGCTTTTCATGACGCTGCCGCCCAGGACAATGACCTCCGGGACAAACATCGTCACCAGATTCGCCATGCCCAGACCGAGGTAGCGGCTTTCATTCTCGACGGCGCGCATTGCCAAATCGTCGCCCTGCTGAGCGAGTTCGCAAATTCGCTTTGCTGTCAGGCCGGTGCGATGGGGATAATCCGGTGGCGCATTGCTCTCAACCCATGCAACCATGGCCGGGCCGGCCGCCAGCGACTCCCAACATCCTCGAAAACCGCAGGCACAGAGCGGACCGGAAGGATCGATGAGATGATGGCCGATCTCGGGATGGGAATGATCCACACCGCGATAAATTTGGCCATCGAAAAGAAGGCCGGTTCCAATTCCGGTTCCGATGGTCACATAAATTAACTTCTTTTTGTTTCGCCCCGCGCCCCACCCTGCTTCTCCGAGAGCGGCAGCGTCGCCATCGTTTTCGATCGCCACTTTCACTTGAAATGTGTCACTGAGGTCTTTAACCGGATTCTCTCCTTTCCACTTGGGGAAAAAGTTGACATCGCCGAAGGCGCCCGTCAGAGGATCAACGGGGCCGGTAGAGCCGATTCCGATGCCTGAGATTTGCGTATGCGCGGTGTGAGCCGTGGCTCGAAGCAGCTCTGTGACGTTGCGCAAGGCATTGGCATAGCCGCCATCAGGGTTGGTCGGGCATTCCATGCGGGCTAATACCTTGCCATCGCCGTCAATTATTCCAACAGCTATCTTTGTGCCGCCGATATCCACTGCTGCAATCAATGTCTCTCCTGTTTGACGTCCTGAGTTGGTCCACTATTTCCACTCAAGGACTGCACCCTCATAAGCTCCCATATCAAGCTTGAAGGTGGGGCCTGAGATTTGGATTTGTGTCGCGGCTTGCGGTGTAATTCTCGCAACGGAATGTAAAGGTCCAGCCGCTGTGATGGTTACCGTTTCTGAAGTGGAGCTGTGATTGGTTAGGACCAGGTAGCCGTGAGTTCCGCCGGTCAACGTAGCGACTTCTACCGACGGCCGGTCACTTCGAAAGAGCGGCCTGATGCCCGACCATTGGCGGAAGGCTTCATATATTCGGTGAGTATTTTCTGGTTTATCAAAAGCCGCTGGCAGGTTGGCAAGATAATTCTCCAGCGGGTACGCACTCAACAAAGTCTTACCAGAGCCCAGAGTATTGGCCACGAGTGCAGGCCTATTGTCCTGATCAACCGCGATGACCGTACCGCCCTTGACCTCAAGAATCGAACCCCACGAATGCGGCGTCGCAGAAGGGACGGAGTAATGAAAAGTATCTCCGACTCTCAAGTCACCGAATGGGGCAATGATCTTCAGAGTGACTTCATCTTTCGGATTCGCGTCGACCATTCTCGCTCCAAAGAGCGATTCCATCTCGGGGATGGCGGCGTCGGCCGCAACTGAGGCGTAGAGAGCGCCTCCGTTGCTGACGTATTGCTTGGCTTTCTCCCAGAAGTCGGAGTGCACGTGAACCAGGAAATTATCCGTGCTGGTCAATGGCGATGGCATCAGCACCATGGGACGTTTCTGCCAGTCGTCATACTCGCGCGGAAAATCGGCTTTCATCCCGGCACGCCGCGCGAGCACGAAGGACGACAACCACGAACCAGTGATCCACAGATTTTCTTCGGTAAAAGTGGGCTGCGTTTGGCCGGCAACATTTGCTCCCTCATCGGTCGAGGTATAAGGAACCGTTTCTGGCCCGGTCAAACCGAAGTGAGAAAAATCCCCGTGCGGCTTTGACCACTCGTAGGGAACGATGATGCCAGCGTCGGCCGGCGCCGGCTCAATTCCTGTGAGGTCGAGGCGCGCGACAATGTCCTCGAATTCCTTAAACATCTTTGCGGACGGCCGGTCTTTCGCGTCCCAAGTGGTGAGGCCGAATTGAGTCTCGTGAGGAGAGCGTAGATAGGGAACTTTGTGGAACTGTTCTGGTGCGGCATCGGTATAGCACCAGATGAGGAATCCGTTGGCTCCAGCTCCGAGTCCTGAGTAAAGGCTGGCGCGCAGAAACTTTGCGATTTCTTCGGGATCATATTGCGCCGACGAAGCGCCGATCTCCTGCACCATAACCGGCTTGCCAGCGCCACCCGACAAGGCTGTTTCGAAAGCTGAACCGTAGGTGCCGCGCTCGGAGAGCATGGCGTCGGGAAAAAGCTTGGGCGCATAAATGGAATAAGGATGAACGCTGAAGAAGTCCGCTTCTTCGCGAAGATTGTCCGGACGGAATGGACCACGACCCACGTCCTCCATGCTGGTTCCGACTACGATCGGATGAAGCGAATCGTGGCGCCGGATCGACCAGGAGAGCAGCCGCGTCCAATTGATGGCCATCGCGTCGGTGGTGCTGTCATTCACAATCCAAAATGGAGGTTCGTCGGTTAAGTCCCAGCCCAGAATCGCAGTTTCTTTGCCGTAGCGCCGGGCGAGTTCTCCGACGTGGTCGGTCTCGAGGCGCAGCATGTCGGGATCAGAGTGAGGATGCTTGCCTTGACGGTATGGAACATCCCAATATGCTTCACCCACTTCTCCACCGATCAACAGAGAGGGGTGCAAATAGATGTGATAACGATTTGCCAGAGAGATCAGGAAATCGAGTCTGCGAAAGGCTTCCGGATCGTAGTCGCCGGGGCGAGGCTCGATCCAGGCCCACACAAAATCGAGACGAATGGTGTTGAAGCCGAGTTCGTGCATGCGCGCAAAATCAGCTTCGATTGCTTTGGGATCCCACTGCGTCGGCCATTGCATCGCCGCCCTCGCCGGCACCCAGTTCGCTCCCACCGGGATGAAGCGATGACCGTCACGGGAAAAATAATTACCGTCAAGCCGGACAGCGGGAAGATGTGACGTCGACTGCAGGGTTGCAGAGGGAGTGCTGTGGTCAGGCGAATGCTCCCTGGTTTGAGCGAATGCCGGCGGGAAGATGGAGAAGATTGCGGCCGCAGCGATTGTAACCTGTCGAATTGTTGTCAACTGCATTCGTCTCATTTCCTCCCGACGTTCGCCAGCAGAATCAGAAACTGTTCTCGATCTGATCCGGCCGAGTACTAAAACGAAAAATTAACGGAGACTTGAATCTGCCGGGATTCGTGCAGCGTACTGGTGATCTGTCCGGCGGTTGAAGTGTCAACCAGGTTGTTGGGCAGGGCAAACTGCGGGGTATTGAATAGATTAAAGATCTCGCCGCGCAGCTGGACTTGGCCTCGCTCTTTTATTTTGAAATCCTTGAATACCGAGAAGTCGGTATTGTAGAACGCTGGCCCGCGAAGGCTGCCGCGAGTCGCATTTCCAAACATCGTGGCGTATGCCGTTCCCGTCGGAGGCGTAGGTTGGCCGGGAGCAATCGCGGCAAAGGCGAAAGCGGCTGGGTTGTACCAGCAATTGATGTTCTGACGGGTTGAAGCGCCACAGCCGGTAGTGGGGCCTCCGTTGTTACCGCCATCAAAACCCAAGGCGGCATTGGAAAAGTCATACGGATTGCCGACTAGGTCCGGCCGCGGACCTCCGGAACTGGTGTTGGTCGGATCGAACGACAAATAGGGTGTAAATGCCTGGCCGGAGTAGAGCGAAATGATCGCGTTCAACTGCCAGCCTCCAGTAAGCAGTCCTAAGCGTCCTGGGTCCTGGAGGTAACGGCGCCCGGGACCAAATGGGAGTTCGTAGGACCAGGCCGAAGTGAACTGGTGACGGAAGTCGGGGGTGACATTGCCGCGTTCGGCGTTAAGGTTATAAGTATCTTGCGGCTCGCCGTCAGAGTTGGGCGTCTCGCTTTCGGTAGCTTGCCCGATGGTGTGCTGGAAAGTGTAACTGTTCAACATGCTCCATCCGTTCGAAGAGCGCTTTTCAAAACGGACCTGCAAGCCGTGGTTGATCAGGCTGATGTCGTGGCCTTCGGTGCGAATGGCGGCGATGTTGGGAACGGTCGAGTCGTAGGGACGTCCTTCGTTTCCGGTGGGCCCGGAGAAATTTTGCCAGGTTGGAGTCGTGGCCTGGTTCAGGTTTCTCAAGTACGTCAGATGGACGCCGCGCGTTCCTTCGTATCCCACTTGGAACACCATGTCTTTTCCCAGTTGGCGCTCGATGTTCAGGTTCCACTCTTCAATATAGGTAGTGGGGTTGTGGAAGTAGGCGGCGCTCGCTCTTCCAGTGGGATTGGCGATGGTTGAAAAAATAATGGGAGTCGGCCCTTGCGAGAGAATCATGATCGGAGTCGGCCCCAGTGGTGCGGTGAACGACTCGCTTCCATAGACGCCGGGCAAATCATTGTAGGCCAGTTCGGTGTCGTTCTGGTCTGCCTGTTCGTCGTAGAAGATTCCATAGCCGCCGCGGACAGCCGTCTTATTGTCGTCGCCCAAAGAGTAGGCAAAACCGATGCGCGGGGAAAAGTTCTTCCAGTTCGTAACTACGTCGCCGGAGCGACTGGTGCCCGGAGTGACTCCAGGAGCGACGAAATACCCGGTTTGGAAATCGAAGTTCGCCAGGCGATTGTGCTGTTCGACCATCGGAGTGTACACATCGTAACGGACGCCAAGGTTGAGCGTGAGTTTGTTCGATACGCGGTAGTCATCCATCAGATAGGTGCCGAACTCCCACCAGCGCATGCCGAAGGCACCGGTTTGTGTGTCGCGGAAAAGACTTTGTGTGTAGCCAATAAGAAAGTCAGCCAGGGAATCACCAGTGAATTGTCCGGTATAGAAGAAGTCCCCGTGAGGATTTTGAACTTGATAAAAACCGTGCTCGCGGCGGCGCAGATCGCCACCCATCTTGAAGGAGTGATGGCCGCGAATGTAGGTGAAAGCATCCAGCAGCTGGTAATTATTTTCACGAAGGGTTTCGGGGAAATAGTCCCCGTTTCCTAAATTATTCAAACCACTGATCTCGATGTTCGGCAGACCACCCGTGATCGGATTGTTAGGATCGTTGATTCCGGGAATGCCCAATTGACTCGCCAGCGGCTGTCCCTGGAAAAAAGGAACGGCATCGACGACGTAACGGGTATAGCCGATCTTCACTTCGTTGACCTTGGTCGGAGAGAGGGCATGCACGTCGCTGAGACCCGCCAGCAGAGACTTGTTGTTGATGTCGCCGGTAAAGGAGCCCCCTCCGGCGATTCCGGGAAAGGGGTCAGGATTGTGATCCTGAACGTTGCCATAGCTAACGATGCCAAAAAAATTGTTCTTCGAATTGATCTGGTGATCGACGCGAACGTCGAATGCGTCCTGATTATTGCGGTTGACGGGATTATAAAGAAACAAGTCGCCGAGGCTGGCTGCAACGTTCGGTTGTGGAAAAAGCGCGACGGTTTTGAGCGCGGCCGGATCGAGACATGCCTGACCGATAGAGCTAAGACCGCTGCTCGTGCAGGGCGAGATTACGTTCGGCTGCGAGCCGTTTCCCATGAACGGAGCGTTCGTCACCGGATCAACGATGGTGGTGGGGGAGGGTCCAGTCAACAGATCGGAGAAGTTTCCGCCAACCTCGGACGGGCTGGGCACAGGAGAAAGATAGGTTTCGGAGGTGCGGATGCGACGCCCCTGATAATCGACGAAGAAGAAGGTTCGGTCTCGAATGATTGGCCCTCCGAACGAGCCTCCGAACTCATTGCGTTTGAAACCCGGGATGGGTGCCGTGGAGCTGTCGAAATAGTTCTTGGCATCCATAAACGAGTTGCGCAGAAACTCGAATGCACTGCCGTGAAATCGGTTGGTGCCTGACTTGGTCACGACGTTGACGACCGCGCCGCCCTTTCCAATATCGGCGCCGAAGTTATTGGTCTGAACTTTAAATTCCTGAATCGCGTCGACCGGAGGCTCGATCAACTCGAAACCGATTTGTTGTTCATTGTTGTCGAATCCATTGAGCAGGTAGTTGTTGTTGGTTGCCCACAGGCCATTCACCTGGATGGAGCCGTTTCCGCGCTCATCCTCCGGGATATTGCCTTGCTGTACGTTGCCCGTGCTGCCGGTACTGGCAGGACCCATATTCACGCCGGGGCTCAAGTAGGCAAGCTGGATGAAATCGCGTCCGTTGAGGGGGAGCTGGTGGACCCGGCTTTCGTCGATCACCTGCCCGATCGACGAAGTTTCCGATTCCACCAGCGGCTCGGCAGCTGTGACCACTACTTGTTCCTGCACGGATCCCACGACTAAAGTGAAATCCACTCGCACGACCTGGTTGATATCGAGCTTGAACGCTGATTCAACCGCCGTCTTGAAACCCTGGTGCTCCGCTTTGACCGTGTAAATTCCAGGTTTCAATTCTGTGACTACGTACTCTCCGGCGCTGTTCGTTGCAATTTTCTTTTCGGCATTGGTTTGAGTTTCCGTCACGGTCACCGTTGCCGCCGATAGGATTGCGCCCGAAGCATCCTTAACTGTGCCAACGATCTTCCCCGAATCTACCTGTGCTTCAAGGGTAAAAGACCCGCACAGCAAGAAGAGAGCGGCTAGGAGAAGAGGAGTAATTCTCGGACACAAAAAATGAAGCGAATGTCGTGCGCATTGACGGTTGCCAGGTTCGGTCATGAGCATCTCCCAGGAAAACGTATATGAACCGCATATGCATATATGGTGTCAAGATAATTATGAACCGTGGCTGTTTGGAGGGCCACTTCCAAGTCTCGTGAACCGTCGTATGTGATTAAGTATAAGTACCTTAATTATACTATGTTCTTCCTGCATACGCGTGGGTCATAAGATTTTTATACGTTTTGATATGTACGTTGTATACTATGTTGCTAGCCTAGGTCAGCGGAGGGATCCATTGTCACAGTCCGCAGCAAGTTCGGTGTTTGTTTCGGTTGAGAGGCTGGGCCTCACTATCGACCACAACAGCTTCGTGCCCTTCTACATGCAGATTGTGGATCACGTTCGCGAGCTGATCCAGAAGGGCAAATTGAAGGAGGGTCAGACATTCTGCTCGGAAGGCGAAATTGCGCAGGCGCTTAAGATCAGCAAAATGCCTGTCCGCCAGGCCTTTCAAAAACTGCGATCCGAAGGGTTGCTCGTGATTGCCAAAGGTAAACGGCCCGTGGTTGGCTCGGGACGAGTGCCCTGGAATTTTCAGCAACTTCGTGGCTTCAGCGAGGAAATGCGAAGGCGTGGGCTTCATCCGTCAGCGCGCTTGCTCAGTATTGGCCTGGAAGATCCAGAACTGGAAGTGGCCCAGGCGCTGAAGCTGGCTCCTGGAGAGCGTGTATACCGGGCCAGACGCCTCCGCTCGGTCAATGGCGAGCCGGTGGCGGTCGTAACCAGTTTCCTTCCAGCCCGCATTTTTGCGGGGATCGAGAAGCAAGACCTGGAGAAACAGTCTCTCTACTACATCTTCGAACAGAGCTACAAGCGCCAGCTGCAATACGCGGAAGAGGTGATTGGAGCGGTGGTCGCGGGAGAGGAAGAAGCGGAAATTCTCCAAACCTCCGCGGGAAGCGCGCTTCTGATGATTCGGGAGACCACCTATGACTCTCAAAATGTGGCCATTGAATATAGCCTCTCGTTGTTGCGCGGTGATCGCTATACCGCTTCGGTGGTTTCGGTCCGCAAGATCGACGCAGGAATGGGGAAAGCGATGTTGCGTTCGTAAAGTTGCCACCGCATGCCCAAGCGGATTGATTCCAAAGCAGGCGCGGCAAAAAAACTCGCATGCAAAGTTCGCGCTTACTTGGACGTTGTTGCTGGAGTTGAAAAATTAACTTTCGGAGCTTCGCGCGAGGCCGGCGCAGCTTCAAAGTAGGCTTCATTCGGCTTGAATCCTGCGATGCCGGCAAAAAAACTGTTAGGGAACTGCTGCACGTAAGTGTTGTAGTCGCGCAGCGTGTCGTTATAACGCTTGCGCTCGACAGCGATGCGATTCTCAGTACCGGCCAGTTCGTCCTGCAGGCGAAGGAAATTCTCGTTGGATTTCAGCTGAGGATAATTCTCGACGATCAGCAACAGGCGCCCCAGGGCTCCGTCGAGTTGTCCGTTCGCGGCAATCTTTTCTTGCGGCGTGCCGGCGGAAAGCAGCGCCGAGCGCGCTTTCGCGATATCGCCAAAGACCGTTTGCTCCTGCTGGGCGTAGCCTTTCACCGTCTCAACCAGATTCGGAATCAGGTCGGCGCGGCGCTGCAGCACAATATCCACCTGCGACCATGCCGCCTTCACTGCCTCGTTTTTGCTGACCAGTGTGTTCTTTACACTGACGTACTGGCCGAAAGTGAACAGGACAATCAGCAATACAACCGCAATCACCACCACTACAGCGATGAGTCCCTTGCTCATAAAGTTCTCCTGAAACGAAATCTAGGAAGAGCTTGCCGCACCCGAGTCCAGCATTTTATCAACTGCAGCGGTTACGTGTTCGAGTGCTGACAGATATCGGGCAAAAACTTCCGCGACGTTAAATTTCTTGCGGTCCGCCTTGCCCTCCCTGACGTCGAGCACCTGTAAGACTCCGGAGGCATCAAATCCGAGTTGCTGAGCTAAGATTTGTGCTGCTTCGCGTTTTCCCACGGGCGCACTCTGCCCGACGACCATCAGCACGTGGCGGAACAATGTGGTGAAGGACGAGACCGATCGTAGCAGCAACTGCCACATGCGGGAATCGCTGCCCGAGGCGAGCAGCAAGTGCTGGCGCAGCAGTTCGAGCTTTTCCCGAAGCTCGTATTCCACCTGCAATCGATGCAGACTTAGAGGAATCGACAGTCCCTGAAAAACGTCTTCGCCGAATAGAACGCGATGATGCTGTTGTATGTCGATGAACTCAATGGTAAAGACGTCGATGGAGCGGAGGATTTCGATCCGCGTCATAAACAACGGGGACGGCTGTTTTTGTCCGTCCCACCACTTTACGGCGGGAGCGAGTGCTTGCAACGAAGCAAACGAACAGTCGCGAAGCACACAGAAAAGATTCACGTTAGAGAACTCGGGATGAAAATCTCCCGCGACGGACGATCCGAAAAGGATCACGCTCTCCAAGTTCGCTCCTGCCGCCTCCCGTAGACGGCTGACAAATTCGTTGATCTTTTTCTCCGGAATCATGTTCTACCTCACTGTCACCAACTGCTGCTGGCCCCGCCGCCGCCGGAGCTACCCCCGCCGAATCCACCGAATCCACCGCCGCCGCCAAATCCGCCGCCGCCCCAGCCTCCGCCACCCCTGCCGCCATCGCCCCCGAACATCCCAGAAAGAAGAATCCAGAAAAGAATGCCGCGCAGGGGAGTGAAAAGAACGATCAGTACGATAACGATCAACAGGACAATTCCGCCACCGGATATGCCGTGGCTCCGCTGCTGTACCCGTTCCACCGGGGCAGGCGGGCGGTTGCGGGGTTGTGAGTTGAATTCCTGCGTCCTGCGCGATGACGCTGGCCACGCGTGACGTCACTAGCAGAAGCGCCTGACTGTCATTGCCTGCTCGCATCAGCGGGATCGCTTCCCGCTGAAAACTTCCCACTTTGCCGTCCGGCAGGATCGGTTCTAATCCGTATCCAACTTCGATGCGGGCGCGATGATCGTTAATCGCATAGAGGATGAGCACTCCGCGGTTGGTGGATTTGCTGCCGATGCCCCATTGATGAAAGAGATCGACCGCGTAACTTTCAATATCGGAACCATCCAGCGACTTGATGGTCACGACGGCGATCTGGGCATGCGCTTTCTCATCGATCTGGCGGCAGATCTCATCCATCTGCGCGATCGTGTTCTGATCCAGAACGTGAGCGAAGTCGTTGACGTAGTCGGTGGCCTTGAGCTGGGCGATGGGTTCGGCTCGCGCAGCCAGAATCATCGTCAGCGCGACGGCCGCAACCAGACACAACTTTGTCCACGACTTCATCGGCGAGGAAATTGTACAGGAGCGACAGGAAGGGACAGAATTCGACGACAATGGTATGGCGACGGAGGAAACGCCAGAGAGACGACGGTTTGCTCGTGTCATCTCTCCAGGCTGACGCAATGCTTTACTGGTTCACGCGCAGCAGCATCATGGTGCCGCTCTCCAGCTTCACGTTGTTTTTCTCGGAAGCGACGACCGAGCCCTGAGCAGGGTTGGGTGCAGTTGCAGTTAGCGTTAGATTGGAGATTCCGACCACGCCTTGCGTATTGGCCGTGATGGGAGGACGGGCGCTGCCTCCGTTCTGCGCATCGCTTGGCATTCCGCCACCGGAACTCGATGGCGCCGGAGCAGCGCCGGTCCCACCCATGCCGGGTCGGCCGCACCGTTAGGGTTCGGGCTTGCCGGACTGGATGCCCCCATGTCAGCTGATCCACCGCTCGCATTGCTGTTCTGCGGGCCATTATTCTGTGGGCCAATGATGGCCTGGATCGACATCGGCATCTGCATCTGGCTGCCATCCTTGGTTACGGTCCGATCAAAGGCGATCGCCACCTCCGACTCTTTTTGTTCTTTGTTGCGCGCTTGAGCCTCGGTGATGTGTCCCATCACCTTCGTGTCCTTGGGAACGAGGACTTCGCCGGTGGTGGTCTTCATGTCCTGGGTGACTTTCGCCACCACTTGGTCGCCGGTCTTCGCTTTTTTCGCATCGATCGTCTTGGTTAACAGCACCGGAATAATGCTGCCGGGAGCAATTCGGGTCGGATGCGCTCCCAGTTGACGATGCGGGCTGCGGAGCCGGCTGCGTTGTGGGAGTTTGCGGCTGGGAGGCTGGAGAGTTCGGCTGATGGCGTTGCGCTATCTTGCGCCATGGCGAATCCTGCCAGCAGAACTCCCGATAAAATGCTTAATCAGAACTTCGATTCATCTAAACAACCTCCTTCATCGAATCGCAGACTTGACTAGCAGCGAGGGCGCGTAACGCTCATGAAATATTTGATGCACCCCAGCCGAGAGGGGTAGCACCAAACCTGGGATGTCAGTCGGCAGGTGCGCCAACCACGGCCGTTGTTCTGGCATCAGAGGTGCATGAAGCGTATAAATCCCCGCTCAGTCTCGCTCATGGCGCAGGTCCTGCTCTTTGCTTCACTCACCGCCTGCACTACCAACAAAGACAATCCGGACCAAATCCGCCAGCGGACCGCTGAGGCCACGGAAACGATGAGGCGCGACGCCAAGGCGGTGGCGGAGGGCGTGAAGGAGGGTATGAGCAGCGACAAGGCCCTCAACATCAACAACGCCTCGCGCGAAGACCTGCTCAACCTGCCGGGCATGACCGAGCGCGACGCCGACCGGATCATTGCCGACCGTCCGTTCAAGGACGCGCATGAACTGGTAGCGCGGCACGTCATCTCGGAATCCGAGTATGACAAAATAAGTGACCGGATCATCGCTGGTCACTGACGCCTGTTTTTGTGACTTCTTTTGCGGTACTGCGATATCATCAAAGGGATGATTTCTCCGCGCCGCGAGCACCCTTTTCAAACTGACGATGCGCGCCTTTCGCCGATTCACGCCAAGGTGATGGCCGGCGAGCGCCTTGATTTCGCCGACGCGGTCGCGCTCTACCGCACCGGCGATGTGCTTGCCGTGGGCTGGATGGCCAACCATGTTCGCGAGCGCATGCATGGCGACAAGACTTACTTCAACGTGAACCGTCACATTAATCCGACAAACGTGTGCGTCGCGGCGTGCCGTCTCTGCGCTTTCGGCCGGAGGAAGGACACTCCGGGCGCCTATACGATGGCGCTCGAAGAAGCTTTTGAAACTGCGGCGTCGGGTTATAGTGAGGCGGTCACCGAATTTCATATCGTCGGGGGATTGCATCCCGACTTACCGTTCCAGTATTTCCTCGACCTGTGCTCGGGGTTAAGGCAGCGATTTCCGCAAGTGCATCTGAAGGCTTTTACGATGGTCGAGATTGCGTATCTCGCCAAGCGGGCCAAGCTTTCCATTCGCGAGACTCTGGAACAACTTAAGGCCTCGGGCGTGGGCTCTCTGCCCGGCGGCGGCGCGGAAATATTTGCCGACCGAATTCGCCACATTATTTGCGATCACAAGATCGATGGCGATCAATGGCTCGAGACTGCGAAAATCGCCCACGAGATCGGGTTGAAATCGAACGCGACGATGCTCTACGGCCATGTGGAAAACGACGAAGACCGCGTCGATCATCTGCTGAAGCTGCGAGCGCTGCAGGACGAGACCGGCGGCTTTCAAACTTTCATCCCGCTCGCTTTCCATCCTGATAACACGCCGTTGCAGCATTTGCCGAAGACTACGGGAATGCTCGACATCAAGCAGATTGCGGTGAGCCGGCTGGTGCTCGACAATTTTCCCCATATCAAGTCTTACTGGCAGATGATGACTTCGAAGATTGCGCAGATCTCGTTGCGCTTTGGTGCGGACGACATGGATGGCACGGTGATTGAAGAAAAGATTTATCACGATGCGGGGGCGACAACGCCGCAGGGAATGCGGCGGGAAGAACTGGAACGGCTGATCCGCGCCGCTGGCCGCGAGCCCATTGAGCGGGACACGCTGTACCGACCCGTTACGCGGACGGAAACATCGGTCACCGTAGCGGTCTAAGCGCCTCGCGCCAACATGTTCCCGAAAGATAAAGTAAGGCCGGAGCAGGGAAGTCAACTCCCAGTCCGGCCACCCGAATCTGAACCCTGAAGCTGCGACCCCCTCCTACAGCTTCTCGAAGAACTCGCACGCGGAACAGGAAATATAGATACCGCCGGGTACGCCACGCTCCCGATCCTTCATGCGCTTGACGATCCGGGTTGACTTGCCGCACTTGGGGCAATCCGTGCTCTTGCTGGTGTCCATGACCTTTTTACGGTCTGCTGTTTTTGCAATCTTCGGTCCAACTGCCATGATTCGTTTCTCCTGATGTCAATTACGCAGTGTCATCCGCTGGAACTGTCGCGCGAATGGTTGTGGATGGGATGCTTCAGAAACCTCTAGCCCGGAAAACCCCGGGAAATCCACTCTGGAAGACTCGGCAAACTGCGTCGTTGGCTCTCTTCCGTCGTGCTTGATTTTACAGCAACGCCGCCGTGGTTGTCTCGCCCGCACGTTGACCACGCTCCTGCGCCCCTGCTACCGTCATATGTTTGCCCTTCTGCGCGCGCTGTTTCTGCGGGCGGCAAACTTCTGGCTGTGCCATTGGTCCCAAGTTAGAGATTCGTTGCTCAGGGAGATTCCTCATGTCTGCCATCAAATTTCGTGGAGTCGATTTCATTCAGTTCGATTCTCTCCTTACCGAAGAAGAGCGCCTGGTGCGAGATACCACGCGGCAGTTTATCGAAGATAATCTCGTCCCCATCATCGAAGAGTGCAACCGGGCGGGCCGGTTTCCGCGCGAACTGGTCAAGCCGATGGCTGATCTAGGTTTTTTCGGTGCATCGCTCAAGGGATACGGTTGCGCCGGCATGGGCAATGTGGAATACGGGTTGATGACGCAGGAACTCGAACGCGGCGACTCCGGCGTCCGCAGCTTTGTCAGCGTGCAGTCCGGACTGTGCATGTATCCGATCTACGAATTTGGCAGCGAGGAACAAAAGCAGGCATGGCTTCCTCCCATGCAGAAGGGCGAAAAGCTTGGCTGCTTCGGATTGACCGAGCCCGGGTTTGGTTCGAATCCCGGCGGCATGCTCACTCGTGCCCGTAAAGTGGGAAATGAATACATTCTTAATGGCGAGAAGATGTGGATCACCTCGGGCAGCATTGCCGACGTCGCCATCATCTGGGCCAAGGTGGAGAACGAAAACAATAAGGTTCGGGGCTTTCTGGTTGAAACCGATCGCCCCGGCTTCTCGGCCCAGGATGTTCACGGGAAGTGGTCACTGCGAGCGTCAGTCACCTCCGGGTTGTCGTTGCAAGACGTACATATTCCGGAATCGAACTTGCTGCCGAAAAGCGATGGACTGAAGTCGCCGCTCATGTGCCTGAATCAGGCCCGCTACGGTATCGCCTGGGGGGCGATCGGGGCGGCGATGTCGTGCTACGACTGCGCGCTGCAGTATGCGATTTTGCGCAAGCAATGGCGCGACCAGCCCATCGCCTCGCACCAGCTCGTGCAAGACAAGCTCACCTGGATGATCAGCGAGATCACCAAAGCTCAACTGCTCGTGCTGCAGGTGGGACGCCTGAAAGATGCAGGCAAGGTGGAGCACCAGCACATCTCGATGGCGAAGCGAAACAACGTCTGGATGGCTCTGGAGTGCGCGCGCATCTCGCGCGACATCCTCGGCGCCAATGGCGTGGCCGACGATTACCCGATCATGCGCCACATGATGAATCTGGAATCGGTGAAAACCTACGAGGGCACGCATGACGTGCATTCGCTGATCATCGGGCAGAGCGTGACCGGGATTGATGCGTTCTAGAAACCAACGCTTGGACAGCCGAGGGCGGCTGTCCCTACATGTTCGATTAGGCGGTAGGCTTCTCTCGCGGCGGCTCGACGGCGGTGAATTCTTGCGCGAATCGCTGAGCATAGACTTCCAGCAGCGCCGGCACGCGATGCGCGATCGGTCGAGCGCAGAATCAATCCCGCGTGGTGATGCCTTTTGATCCGCAGAACTATTTCCGGATCGTTGTAGCTTGAAGTATCCGGATCTTCCTGCCGCGCCAGGGAGAGAATCACGCCTGCATATTCTTCGCGCGCCGGCGGCAACTTATACGTACCATCGCCTCCGGAAACCTCGATGCGAGCCCACTCCCGCCAGAGATTGATCCCCGTAGCGGCCTCGACCATCTCATTGATGTAGGCGCCGCCCACGCGCGCCGCGCACTCCAGAAAATAGAAATGCCCATCCGCATGCGCCTGAATGAATTCGGCGTGGGCTACGCCGCGCACCAGTCCGAGGGCGGCAATCAGGTCGAGGTTAATCTGCCGTAGAGCGGTGTCGGCGTCGCTTCCGCGAGGGACAGTGAACGTGGTAAACACTCCGCCACCCTGTGCCACGTTCATCGGCGGCTTGCCGTATTTGCTCACGTTCGAGAAGACCACTTCATTTTCAGAAACCACGGAGTCGACGTGGTACACGTTGCCGGGAACGAATTTTTCCAGCAGATATGTGGATTGCTTGTCTCCCAATTGCTCCAGGATTGGCCACAGTTCGTCGGCGACGTGGATTTTCTTGATCCCGATGGCAGAGGCTTCCTGCCGCGGTTTCAGCACCCAGGGTCCGGGGACATGTTCGAGGTAGTAGCGAATGTCGCCGTGATTGAAGACTGGCACGAAATCGGGCACGCGCACTCCGCGATCCAGAGCGCGCATGCGCATGGCCAGCTTGTCGCGAAAGTAGCGCATGGTGGTTAATCCCATGCCCGGAATGCGCAAGTGCTCGCGCAGAGTGGAGGCCGTTTCCATGTCGTACTCGTCGAGCGCCACGATGCGGTCGAGTTTCTGCGTCCGCGCCAAGTGCGTAACGGCTTGCACAATATCGGAGAGAGGAATGTCGGCGGGCAGGTAAAAAGTGTCCTCCAGGCTTTCGCGCGGCCAATCGGCATTGCGAAGCTTTTCGGCGGTCAGTAGAAATACGCGACAGCCCAGCCGCTTGCACTCGCGCATGAATTCCTGCCCCTTCTCGTAAGTCGTGATGCAGAGCAAAGTGAGCGGGCGCGATTCCGGCATAAGGATGGTTTCGATTCAGGGGTAAGAGAATACCATGGCAGGATTGCGTGATATCCAATATCGTTGGGGGCAGGTCAGGTGCCGGATCATCCTCCTTGACGTACAGCCTTTTCCATCTTGACGCCAGCTTCCCCGATGGAGCATGATGCGCGATGCCTGCATGAGGCCATGGCTGTCAAGGTGCTTGGGAGGCTCCTATGGCTACGCAAATTCGTCCGGAAAACAAGGCTCGCAGCTTTGGGCAAAACATAGAAAGCGATCTCGCGTCGCGATTTCTGCGCGTGGTTGAAGTGGCCGCCATCGCCTCCGCCCACACCATGGGGCAAGGTGAGCGCAAACTCTCTGACCAGGTCGCTACCGAGGCCATGCGCCAGACGCATGGACTGCATTCCCATGCGGGGGACTATCGTCATCGGCGAGGGCGAGCGCGACGAGGCTCCGATGCTCTACATCGGCGAAAAAGTCGGCGCCGAATTCCCGGATGGACGCGAAGTGCCTGAGGTCGATATAGCGGTCGATCCGCTCGAAGGCACTAATCTTTGCGCTACGGGAGCGCCCGGATCGATCACCGTGCTTGCGGCTTCGGAACGAGGCGGGCTGCTACATGCTCCCGATTGTTACATGGAAAAAATTGTGGTTGGGCCTTCTTGCAAGGATGCGGTTGAACTCGATGCTCCCGTGGCCGACAATCTGAAAAACATCGCAAAGAGATTAGAACGCGACGTGGAAGATCTGGTGGTCATCGTTCTGGACCGGCCGCGTCACGAAAAGCTGATTGCGGGCATTCGCGCTGCCGGCGCGCGCATCCGGCTGATCGGCGATGGCGATTTTCGGCTGGCATTGCCGCCGCCGTGATCGGCACGGGCGTGCACGCCGTCATGGGTTCAGGTGGTGCGCCGGAAGGCGTGATCACGGCCGCCGCGATCCGTTGTCTCAACGGCTATATGCTTGGCCGGTTGGTGGTAAAGCCCGACCAGGAGGAGCGGCTCGCACGCATGGGCATCAAAGACAAGGACCGCATCTACGAAGCGGAGGACCTTGCTCCGGGCAAGCAGCTCATCTTCGCCGCCACGGGAGTGACAGACGGAGCATTGCTGAAAGGAGTGCGTTTCTTCGGCGAGGGCACACGAACTTCTTCAGTGATCCTTACGCATCAGACGGGCAAGGTTCGCTTCATCGAAAGCATTCACCTGGAGAAGGGGCCGGACGTGAAGGTGAGGTTCGCGTAGAGCGGGTCTGTTATTTCAAGTATTCCGAACTCTTCTTCAAATCCTCAGGAATCTCGGGGAACGGTGGAAATTCCTGCGAATACCCCTTGTAGAGGCTCACCGTCACTTCAGCGCGAAGGGTGCCATCGTGAACGGCGATCTTGTGGGGATGACCCTTGGAATATCCCTCCCACAAAGATACGCCGGCATAAGCGCCATCTTTGCGCAAGACGTAATACGTCATGTCGAGAAAACGGAGCTTGTTCATATCGCCGTTATAGTTGCGGACAATGCGCTTTAACGCGTCCATGCCGGCTTCCTGCGGGGACATGCCGTGGCGCATGTTTTCGATGATCGTGTGTGCGCCTGCGACCTTAATGTTTTCCTCTCCACTGCCGGTCGCGCCGGCCGAACCCACATCCTGATCGGTATAGCAGCCTGCGCCGATGATCGGCGAATCGCCGACCCGTCCGGGAAGCTTAAAAGCCAATCCGCTCGTAGTGGTGCATCCCGAAATCTCGCCCTTGTCGTTCAAGGCGGAACAATGGATCGTACCGGTCTGTGGAAAAAGAACTTTTCTCACAGCCGCCAGTTGGAGTTCCGGTTCAATGCCCAGATCGGCGGCGCGCGCTTGCAGGTTCTGGATTTTTTCTCGCCAGAGTTCGGACTGCGGCTTGTCTTTCGGTGCCGGCGCCTGCCACTGTGGATCGGCCAGGCCGGGTCCCCACCAATCGTCCGTGGAGTGAAATTCTTTCCACAGCAACCAAATCTTTCGCGAATGCTCGGTCAACAAATTCTCGCGGGGAAAACCCACAGCCACGGCAAAACGCTCGGCACCTTCGCCCACCAGCATGACGTGCCCGGTGTGCTCCATCACCGCCTTCGACACCAGCGACACGTTCTTGATGTTGCGCACGCCGCCGACCGAACCGGCGCGCCGTGTAGGCCCATGCATACAGCAGGCATCGAGCTCAACCACGCCTTCTTCGTTGGGAATCCCGCCTAAGCCGACGGTGTCAACGTTGGGATCATCTTCCGGACCCTTCACTACCTTGAGGGCTGCGTCGAGAGTGTCGCCGCCGCTTTTGAGGGAAGCGAATGCTCCTTCCAGGTAGGCATAGCCGTTGTTGGCACAGATGATGATAGGGCGCTTATGCGAACCCGACTGGGCATCGTGATCTTGCGGGATGGCATTCGGCTTGGCATCCTTGGCTTGGGCTGGCGTTCCAACTCCGGCGGCAACTACTCCGAGGACTGACGTCTTTACAAAATCACGGCGTGAGAAAGGCATTTTCCTCCTGCTTGTATGAAAGCGGGAAGCATATCACGCCACGAGGTGGGGGTTCACGCCGCAGATTTGAGGACAGCGCAGGGAATTACAATCTAGCCGCGGGCGGCACAGATGCAACGCCCGCGGCCAGGACTACGTTCGGCCCGAACCGGCCGCCAGCCCGCGATATCGGCCCACACGTCCAGGCTGCCGGCCAAGGGATTCTCGGCCCACCGCCATCGGTGATCTCTCGGACCTTATTTTGTTCTGATCGAAACCGCAGCAAAGCGGCAATATTGCCCACGCTGTCGAGTTCGGGATCGTCCTTCACGTAGAACAGTTCGACGTCGCGACGGATGACCCAGGGCAAGATCGCCTCGGACACGTCGACCACTTCTCGGGTCTCGCGTCCGCAGACCGGGCAGGAGCTTACGAGGTGGGCGTCCAAATGGCCGCAGCCGGTGCACTCGACCGCTTGCGCGACATAGCGATCTCCGATCAGCAAGGTTTGCACTTCACCCAATTCCAGCGAACGCAGCACGCGGCGCAAGCCGGTAACGCCGCGACCGTTGCTGCGGGCCTGGCTGATGGTTTCGTGGACCACCTCCCTGCACCGCTTCTTGTGCCACTCGGCAAAGATTTGTTCGGCGTGCGAACGAATGGCTTCCCGGCCTACGTACGCCACTTCAGCGGAAAATCGTCCGAGCAACCGCTGCGCGACATCGGGATGCAATTGCGGTTCAAACTGCGACCAGTGCAAATCCTGGCAGCCCAAAATCCACTGTTCGAACACATGCTTCTCGACGGCGTTCTTCAGCACATCGGCGACCAGCTTGAAGTGCTGGCGAACTTCGTCGGCGACGCGGCGCTCGGCGTGGCCGGCATCATATCCGGCGAAGCCATCGCTGCGACCGCGGCGGGGAAGGGGATGAAAAAAATCAAGGCGTTCGTTCAACTCGCCGAGCCGCAGATCGAAGAGCCGAGCACGGTGACGATCGAGCAGCACAACCCCGAGGCTGGGAAATGCTCCGAGCAGGCGAGCCACGGGCTTGAGATGAAAATGGCGATCGACGAATAGTTGCGTGCTGCCGAGTTGTGGCGGCAGATCGTACTCGCGCCAAAAACCTTGTGCCGAGCACGCGAAGACGGCTTTGGCGTGTGTACCGTTGCCGCGCAAGTCCTGCGACAAACGGACGAGTCGTTCAATATCGGCGCGGGCCGATTCGCACTTATTTTTACTCGCACTTGCGCCTTTGCTCTCCAACCGCCGTAACGCCTCACGCAACACGTCTTTGGTCGCGATGGCTTCTTCCTTGTGAGCTTTGTTGCGAGGCGCCGTGGGCTGAAAGTAGAAACTTAGAGCGCAGGCCCCCTGATCTTCGAATTGCGCTAATTCATGAATTTGTTCGCGAGTAATCATTCGCTGTCCCACTTCCTTTCAATTGGAATTGGATTTACGCGGTCCCGGTGGGCGCGAATCGCCCTTTGAATTGGCCGACAAATTGGGGCGATCGGCGCAGGTGATCGCGCGCGGCAGAAATAGAACTCAAGACGCGGTCCGGCGGGATGCCGGTGATAGCGGAGATTTCGTCGACCCCGAAGCCTTCGATAGCGTGCAATATGAAAGCCTCACGATGGTTCGAGGCCAGGTCGCGGAGAGCGGCCGCGATCAAACGCATCATCTCGTCGGACCCAACAATTTCTTCCGGCGTGGCCACCCGATCGTCGGCGATGATGGTTTCTTCTGTAATGGCTTCGTCGGGCTGGTGGAACTGCAATTCCGGCTCGTCGCTGGCCTTCACATTGGGCAGGCGAGCGGATTCTTCGAGTCTTACAGCCCCGCCATTCGTTCCCTCCGGGCGGGAGAGCTCATCCAGAGCGTCCAGCGCCAGGCGGTAGAGCCACGGCTCCAGAGCCAATCGCTCGGGTTTTTCCCGTTGATCGCCCAGTGCGGCCGCGATCGTCTCATCGATCACTTCTTCCTTGCTGATGGAGTCCGGCACAACCTGATCGGCCGTTTCGCGAAAATAAATCTCGCGCTCCACGAAGCGCTCCAGGCGAGATAGGTTTACGTTGACGTAGGAACGCACATCTTCAGCCGAAACCGCCGGCGGAAACACGACAGCCAGAGTCTCCTCAAACGGTACGGAGGCGTTGCGACGTCCCGGGACTTCCTTCTGCCGCCGCTTCCACTTGTGCGGAGAACGTAGAAGCTCCTTATGTTTGGTGACTTGTTGCAGTAAATCTTCGAATGCGCTCCTCACCGCAGCGTCCGCAGTCGGGGCTTTCGCCTGCACCGCCATCTGACCAGAAGGTAGCCGCAAGTTCAAAGAGACGATAGTTCCTTCGCGGGCGGAGTTCTCCTCCACCATGCCTTTGAGATGGACCAGTTCCGGGCGGAAAAACTGCAGGCGTTTCCGCAGTTTTTCGATCTGGTGTTGGATGTCTTTTTCTACGGCGGGAGTTTTATGAAGCCGATAACTGACGTGGACGTTCATTAGCACCTCGGGCCTACAACGAAGCGGCGCTTACCAGTGCTTTCTACTGAGATTGTACACCTGCTTCCGTGGTGGAAAAATGCGAATTGAAGGATGAAAAATTCGCGTGCGAAGGCAGGTTGAAGCGAAATCATCTGGTGATGGCTCAGTTTGACACGAGCGGCTGCGTGGGGAGGGAGATCCCTCGTCCCGCCGGTGAAAACGCGGGCTTTCGGGATGACGCCGGAGGGCACAGTCGCTGAAGATTTCAAACTGCAGCACTAACGATGATTTGCAACTCTACCGCTCGAGAGGATCCGTGCGCTATCATCCGTGGACCATGAAACTGGCGAAACTCCTGCTTCTCGCGTCTCTGCTGACTTGCGTCTATGCCCAGAATTCCGCGCCGAAGGAAGTTGAAAGCGTCTATCCGGATGCCCATGCCTTTTATCTGGATCTGCATCAAAATCCCGAACTCTCGGCGCACGAAACTCAAACCGCAGAAAAGTTGGCCGGCCGGTTACGCAGCCTGGGTTATGAAGTGACGGAGCACGTGGGCGGGACTGGTGTTGTTGCCATCCTGAAGAACGGCGCAGGCCCGACGGTCATGCTTCGAACCGAACTCGATGCGCTACCGGTGGAAGAAAAGACCGGCCTCGCCTACGCGAGCAAGGTTCACGCGAAGGATGATGCTGGGCATGATGTTCCTGTAATGCATGCCTGCGGACATGACCTGCACATGGCTGCGATCATTGCCACTGCCTCGATCATGGCCCACAGCAAAGACACATGGCACGGCACCTTGATGCTGGTCGGCCAGCCCGCCGAGGAAACGATCAGCGGGGCCAAGGCGATGCTTGAGGACGGCTTGTTCACGCGCTTCCCCAAGCCGGACGTGGCCGTGGCCTTGCACGTGGAGAACCTACTTCCCGCGGGGACCGTCGGGATTACGCCTGGAATTTACAACACAAATGCCGACTCGCTGCGAATCACGATCTACGGCAAGGGCGGGCATGGTTCGGCTCCGCACACCGCGATTGACCCAATTGTGATTGCGGCGCGAACCATTCTGGCCCTGCAAACGATTACATCGCGCGAGGTGAAACCCGGTGAGATGGCGGTGGTGACGGTGGGCTACATTCAGGCCGGCACCAAGAACAACATCATTCCGGATCAGGCTGAACTGGGCTTGACGGTGCGCACCAGAAACGCGGAAGTGCGCAAGCAGGTGCTGGCAGCGATCGCGAGAATTACCAAGGCTGAAGCGGAAGCCGCGGGAGCGCCCCGCTCCACCCGTTCTCGATCACTATGAAGGGACAGACTTGGTCTATAACGATCCTGCGTTAGCGCAGCGGATGCGGGGAGTGCTGGAGTCAGCTCTGGGGAAAGACAACGTTTGGATCCAGGAGCCGATCACGCCTTCGGAGGATTTTGCTTACTTTACCGAGCAGGGAATTCCGGGCTTTTACTTTAGTCTAGGCGGAGCCGATCCGGAGAAGTTTGCAGAAGCCAAAGCGTCCGGGATTATGCTGCCGTCGAATCATTCGCCACTTTTTGCGCCGGACGTCGACCCCGCATTGCACACCGGAATAGCCGCTGAAGTGGCCGTGTTGCGCAATCTGCTGAATTAATCGGCCAAGGAGTAGCGCAAGACGGCGGCGAGAAATCGGCGATTCCCTCCTTTGGAACTGCACTTATGGCTGACAGACTCCCATGTCCTGGATCACGCTGTTCGCGACCCACACAAGTGCCGGGTCGCGTTTCGATTTTGCTTTCTTACCCTTTAGCTTCATTCGGTCGCCCGGCCGAACGCCTACGGTATTGCCGGACAAGGTGTAAACTTTCTCGTCTTTTTCGTCGGTGATAGTCATCCCGCTCTCCGCCGACTTGACACAGCCCGTAATTATCTTGTCTTTTTTCGATTCGTGCATGATGACAACGGTGATGACTACCGCCAACGCCGCTGTCACCGCCACAATTCCGATGACGATATTCCTGCCTGCGTTATCCAGGCTATTTGCTCTAGCGGGAGCGGGGAGGGCGAGACTAATAACAACAATCGGAACCGCACGCCAGAAAGTTTTCTGGAACATGAGTCCTCCTTACATTATCTGGGATTGCGCTCTGCGCGGCCCGCGCCACTTTTCAGCGGCGGTATTGGCTGTGGTTTCTCTTTAGATCTGGAAAACGAAGTTATAGTACGCCGGTACCGTCCCTTTGGGAAACAATCTCGCTAGGATCCGATCTGCCCTAATATCGAACGTGCCGCCGCTCGCCGGATCGGCGGCTTCGGTAATCGGTCGTCCGACCACTATGTGACTCGCTCCGGCGGCAATCGCTTCGGCCGGAGTTGTCACTCGCGCCTGATCTCCGTGCCCCGTGCCAGCGGGGCGCACGCCGGGAGTCACGATGGCGAACTCGTTTCCCAGTTCTGCGCGCACGCGCGCAGCCTCGCGGGCCGACGTCACGATCCCTTGGCATCCATTGGTCAGCGCTAGTTTGGCTAAGCGCAGGACTTCCTCCGCCATCGCTCCCTGAAACCCAATGGTATGTAGATCGTTTTCATTCATGCTGGTGAGGACGGTAATTCCCAGGACGATCAGGGCAGGATTTACGGAGCGCGCAGCATCCACTGCGGCCCGAAGCATCTTCGTGCTGCCAGAGGCATGCACGGTCAGCATGCTGACACCCAACTGAGCGGCTTCTCGTACCGCGGCTGCCACGGTATTGGGAATATCGTGATATTTCAGGTCGAGAAAAACTCGCCGGCCCGAGGCTACCAGATCGCGCACTACGCGCGGACCTTCGGCGGTATAAAGCTGCATGCCAACTTTATAAGTGAGCGCCGAGTCGCCGATCGCGGCGACGATTTTCTGAGCGGACGCCGCCGTCGATACATCCAGAGCAACGATCAGTTTCTGGCGTGGATCATTTTTTGAGAGTTTGTCCGGGATTAGATCGCTGCCAGGGATGAGATGGGGCAGAGTGGTCTGCATCCCTAGCAGTGTAAGGCGTCTAGTGCAATTCCGCCATAGGATGGTTGGCAGCGATGGTTTGGTAGACTGGCCGGTGCTGGGATGTTCCAGCTTTCACCAGGTCAAGTCTGACTTTCTGCAGGCCGCGATGTTCAAATTGAAGTGCCTGGGCTGCGCCATAGGAAAGATCGATAATGCGACCCTCCACGATTGGTCCCCGGTCGTTCACCTTCACGACGACCGCCTTGCCGTTATGCAAGTTGGTGACGCGCACGTAGGTTCCGAGGGGCAGTGTGGGGTGCGCTGCCGTCATGTCGTACATCTCGTAATCTTCACCGCTGGCGGTTGTTTTGCCCTCAAAATCCTCGCCGTACCAGGACGCTGTTCCAACCTGATAGGGTGGGTTCTTCGCGCTCTGCTTTCGGATTTCGGGTTGGTTGCGGGCTGGTCTACTTGGGGCGGAACTGGCCTCCGAGTTGTTCGGACCCTGAGCGGCTCCCAGCCCGACGATCATTGCAACGATCATCAGTCCATGAGCTAAACGTCTCTGCATTCAGTTTTCCTCGCATCTCAAAAAGTCGTCCTAGCTAGGCTCTTTCGTTAACGGTTTGTAAATGGTAGAGGCCTGGTGGCACCTTGTCAACCCGGAAGTCTGCGGTCTATAGTGTCCTGGTAGTAATCGATATCTTACGTAACCTGTTGCTAATTATGAGGAAACGAGATGATCTCTATCAAAACAAGCGAGTTAGATGTTTGCATATTAGTAAATAAGTAATAACCCGCAGGTTACGAACTTTTTTCATCTCCAATCGATTCAATTACTTACCCAAGATTCCTTGCAAGTTGTTTATTGACATCGTTTTAGGTAAAAGGTTGTTTAGTGGCATAATTTTTTTGCCGAGCCCCGGACCAGAAAATCATGGCTGAAACACCGCCCGTTGTACTGACGATCGCAGGCTTTGATCCCTGTTCCGGAGCGGGCGTGACTGCCGATATAAAGACGATCGCCGCCCACGGTTGCTACGGTGTAGCCTGCATCACCGCCATGACCGTCCAATCCACCGCTGGGGTTCGGCGTGTAGAGGCCGTCGACCCGGGCTTGATTTCCGATACCTTGAACGAGCTTGCGGCCGACATTCCCATCGCAGCCGTCCACATCGGAATGCTGGGGACGGCCAAGGTGGTCCGGTCAGTGGTTGAGTTCCTGAGTGAAGTCCAAGGCAAGTCGAGACTGCCCAACATCGTCCTGGATCCTATCCTTAAGTCTTCCTCCGGCGCCGACCTGCTCGATGCCACCGGAACCAAGCTGCTGATCGAAAAGCTAATCCCTCTGGCGACGGTTCTAACGCCGAACGTGGACGAGGCTGCCGTGCTCACGGGCATGAAAGTCACGAATCCCGACGAAATGCGGACGGCCGCGGCCAAGCTTCATGAGATGGGTTCGGCTGCGGTTGTCATCACCGGCGGGCATCTGGACAAGGCCATCGACCTGTTGAGCTTCACCACCAAGTCCGGAATCCAGCAGGAGATCTTTAAGGCGGAACGACAACGGTCGAATTCCACCCATGGCACCGGCTGCGCGTTTCGCGACTGCACTCGCCTGCCACCTTGCTCTCGATCGTGGCGTGGCCGAAGCTACTCTGCTGGCCAAAACTTATGTAACGGCCGCCATCGCGGCCGGTCATCCGTTGGGACGCGGCATTGGTCCGGTCCACCATCTCTACCGCATGAACCAGCAGCGCCGGGCAGCTACTTCAGGGAGCGGATCGTAAGCATCCGCCTTGGGAGCTCAGAGAGAGAGACTCGACCGTTATTCGGAAGGCTTCTTCAGCAGAATTCCGGCAACAAACGAGGCGGTCGCGGCCAGCAGCCATTCAATCCGCCACATCTGAATCGCTTGAAACTCCGCCAGATTCGAAGCCTTATAGAAGAGGCTGACGCCGAGGACTCCGATCATGCAGCCCAAACCCATGATGAAGGCGATCAATGCTCCGGTGGGTAGGCCCACCCATCGCTTGATCTCGTGGAAGTGCAAATAGTGCAGCCAATCGGGGAACGGTATTTCGCGCCAGATATCCACAGCCCAGCGCATACCACTGCTGACCCGCTCCACGTTTCTCGCCCAGAAACCCGCGATGACTTCAGCATCGCTGTTCCGTTCAACGGAAGCCACAGGCGCTTCTCCGCGTCGCAATCCGCAGGTGTGGCAGAACCTTGCGCTAATCATGTACTCGCTGCCGCAGCCAACGCAAGTGTCCGCCAACTCCACGCTGGCTACGGCCGGGGGAGCAGCCGTAGCCGAAGGATCCAGGACACTTGGGGGGCTCCAAAATTCCTGCTCTGCATGTCGAACTAAGTCAGCCATAACGGAAAAAGCTCTTTCAGGACGTTTCTGTTTACAAGGCAAACTAACAGCCAAAATGCGCCCACCACTAACCCGTTTTTTAGTCAGTCACTTGCAGATTCTCTTTAGCCGAAGACCGGGTAATCGCGCGCAATTATTACTCGCAAACTCGCGTAAAGATGCCCCGGTTACTATCGGTAATCGATGCTGCTCCAGCAACGCGCGGCTGCTGGTGAGTTATGGAATGGACCGATGATTCTGCCCCCGATTCCTGCGCCCCACATGACGCGGTTGTTTCGTCTTTCGTTTCTCCGCCGAAATTGTTTCCTGCCACACGCTTGCTCAACTCGGTTAAACTGAGATCAAGGCCAGAACTCTGGGGATGCTGTCGAGTACGATATTTGCGAGACGCCAGCTTTGCGCCGGCATACTACTCTGCGTTGGCGGCCTCTGCCTCCTGCCGTTGCCAGCGAGCTCCCAAACCCACTCTGCGACTGGGTCGGCTGCTTCGTCGCCTGCCATTGATGTGCGCGCCAGCGACCCTCTGGTCGACTCCGCCTCCGACCACTTCTACAACATGGATTACGACCGCGCGATCCAGGACTTCCAGAAGATACTGGATCGCCGCCCCAATGACCCCTTCGCGGTCAATCATCTGCTCTCAACGATTCTGATTTGCGAACTCTACCGCATGGGTGCAATGAATACCGGGGAATACAGCAACGACAGCTTCATTGGGCAAGCTCATCGCCCCGCCGACCCAAAGATAAAAGAGCAAATCAAACAGCTGGTCGAGCGTGCCGAGGGCCTCGAAGAGCAGCAGCTCAAACGCGATCCTAATAATGTGGAGGCGCTCTACGCCCGTGGTGTAACTCGCGCCCAGTTCTCGCTCTACACAGCGCTGGTGGAGCGTGCCTGGTTTTCTGCCCTGCGCAATGCGGTTGGCGCGCGCCACGATCACGAACGCGTGCTGGAGCTGGATCCCAGTTACGTCGACGCGAAGCTGGTTGTTGGAGCTCACAACTATGTGATGGGCAGCCTGCCCTGGAGCGTGAAGGTCGCCGTCGCTCTGGTGGGATTGAGCGGCAGTAAAGAAAAAGGGCTCGAATACCTGCGCGAGGTGGCCGATAGCGGTGGAGAAAATAGTGTCGAAGGCAAGGTCGTCCTCGCCTTGTTCCTGCGCCGCGAACATCGCTACGATGAGGCTCGCGTGTTCATGCACGAGCTGACCGGCAAGTATCCCAGGAATTATTTGTTTCCGCTCGAAGAAGCTAATCTCCTGCGCTCCTCCGGCCACCTGGCCGAAGCGGCCACCGCTTATCGCAAAATTTGGCAGAACGGCCGGGAAGGGAAATACGGCAGCCTGCATTATGAGATTTCCGCCTGGGGTTTAGGCGAATTGCTGCGCAGCCAGAAGGATTATTCCGGGGCGGCTTCTGCCTACGAACTGGTCGGCCAGATTTCCGACCCCGACCCGGAGACGCTGCAGAAAGCGAACTTAGCCGCCGGCGAAATGTACGACCTGCTGCAGAAGCGTGATCTGGCCATGAAGAAGTATCAAACGGTCCTCGCAGAAAACGCCAGCAGCCCTCCCGCTGAGCAAGCTCGGAAGCATATTAAGGAAGCTTATCGGGAATGAGCTTTCGGTCTGTTCCCAATGATTCGAGCTCGCAATCGGCAGCCGCAATGCAGGGAACATTCGGACTACAATTACGTATTGTTTTGTAGAGGTCGAGCCATGTACTGCAACTACTGCGGCAAAGTGATTCAGGATGATGCGGCCGTGTGCGCTTATTGCGGCACGCGCGTGGGCGCGTCGGTTGCGCGCAAGCGACTGGTCCGTCCCCGACAGGGACGAAAGATTGCCGGCGTCTGCCTCGGGGTCGCCGAATATTTTGACATCGACGTGACCGTGGTTCGTTTGGTTTGGTTGCTCGCGTCTTTCATGACCGGCATCGGTCTGATTTCCTATCCCATCGCCTGGATCGTGATGCCGGAAGAGCCGCGGCTGCTGAACGCTCCTGCGAGCGCGCAACGCGTGACGAATCCCTAGTTCACAAGGCTAGGGCGCATGGTTTCACAACAAATCAAGAGCGGCGATGCCGAGATCGTCTACCACTTGGTGGGCGAAGGCCCTCCCGTAATGCTGCTGCATCCTTTCCCTGCGAATCATGAATTCTGGCTGCCGGTGGCAGACGCTCTTTCCACCCGCTATCGAGTCATTCTCCCTGATCTCCGCGGCCACGGAGACTCCGGCATTGGGGAAGGTCCGGCCACCATGGAGAAGCATGGCGTCGATATTGCCCGAGTAATGGACGATGCCGAAGTTGGGCGCGCTCCGATGGTGGGAGTGTCGATCGGCGGATATGCTCTGTTCGAGTTCTGGCGAAAGCATCGGGGACGCGTCGCCGCACTTGTCCTGTGCAATACGAAAGCTGCCGCGGATCCTCCCGAAGCGCGCGCGGCTCGTCTGAAGGCTGCGAACGACGTCCTTGAGCGCGGAACCGAGCTGTTTTTCGAGAGCATGATTCCACGACTGTTGGGTAAGAGCACGTGCGAGGCTCGGCCGGACCTGGTCGACGGCGTACTCCGGATGATGCGGAAGATGTCTGCCGAAGATGTGGCGCAGGTGCAGCGCGGCATGGCCGAGCGCCCGGATTCGATGGAGACATTGAAGACGATCAATGTACCCACGCTCGTGGTTACTGGAGGCGAAGACATTCTGACCGGCGTGAACGAGGCGGAACTTGATGTGCCAGCACATTCCCAACAGCCAGCTGCGTGTGATCCCGAAGGCTGGGCACTATTCACCCTGGGAGCAGCCTGGGGAAGCCGGCAAACTACTGCGCCAGTTCCTGGATGAAGTTTAGAATTGCGTGGCGAGGGCCCGCGTAACTTCATGATTCGACAGCGAAAAGCTGCGGTGACAAGGATCACCCCGGGAGGTGCCCTTTGTCATTGCTTATTGACCGGATAAGAGGAGAATGAAGGGGTTTAATCACTTACAACTACGGAGGTAGGACCATGACGTCTGGCACTCTGACTACGCCCGGAATCAAGGCTCCGGGCGACTACATTGAAGATGTAATGATTAGCGTGAAGGCGAAGAATCCAGCCGAGCCTGAATTCCATCAGGCGGTTCGGGAAGTGTTCGATTCTCTACGGTTAGTACTGGCAAAACATCCGGAGTATCAATCCAACCGCATTCTCGACAGGGTGGTGGAGCCGGAGCGCGTTTTGATGTTCCGCGTGCCCTGGGTCGACGACCAAGGCGTGGTGCAGGTAAATCGGGGCTTCCGCATTGAGATGAACAGCGCGATCGGGCCTTACAAAGGCGGGCTGCGCTTCCATCCGTCGGTCAATCTCGGCATTCTGAAATTTTTGGCGTTCGAGCAGGTATTCAAGAATTCGCTCACCACGCTGCCCATGGGCGGCGGCAAGGGCGGATCGGATTTCGATCCGAAAGGGAAGAGCGATAACGAAGTGATGCGGTTCTGCCAGAGCTTTATGACCGAACTGCAGCGGCACATCGGTCCGGACACGGACGTTCCCGCCGGAGACATCGGCGTGGGCGGACGCGAAATCGGCTACCTGTTCGGGCAATACAAGCGGCTGCGCAATGAATTTACCGGCGTGCTCACGGGCAAAGGGCTGGGCTGGGGCGGATCGTTGATTCGTCCAGAGGCGACCGGCTACGGCTGCGTTTATTTTGCGGAGGAAATGCTGAAGAGCCGCAAGGATAAATTGGAAGGGAAGCTCTGCCTGGTTTCGGGCAGCGGAAACGTTTCCCAGTACACGATCGAGAAACTGCTCGATCTGGGCGCGAAGCCGTTGACCGTGTCTGATTCGAACGGCGTGATCTACGATCCGGACGGGATCAATCGCGAGAAGCTGGCTTACATTCTGGAATTGAAGAACGTGAAGCGCGGCCGCATTCGCGACTATTCGGATCACTACAAGAAAGCGATCTTCATGCCGACCGACGTGAAACTGGAGCACAACCCGCTCTGGAACATCAAAGCGGATTGCGCGTTCCCCAGCGCCACACAGAATGAAATCACCGCGAAGGATGCGGCGAATCTGCTCAAGAATGGCATCAAGGTGGTGGCGGAAGGCGCCAACATGCCAAGCACGCTGGAGGCAACCAAGCTGTTCCTGGAAGCCAGAATTCTGTATGGTCCGGCGAAGGCGGCGAATGCGGGCGGCGTGGCTACGTCTGGTCTGGAGATGGCGCAGAACAGCGCGCGCCTGTCCTGGACGCGCGAGGAAGTGGATGACAGACTGCACAAAATCATGATCAACATCCACCGCAACTGCTACGAGACGGCCGAGAAGTACGGCACGCCCGGCAACCTCGTGAACGGCGCCAACATTGCCGGCTTCCTCAAGGTGGCCGATGCGATGCTGGATCAGGGGCTGGTGTAAGACACACAGCCGGTGGACAGCCGAGGGCGGCTGCCCTCCATGGTTCGTCGAAAGCGGGGTGGGAACCTCCACCCCGCATTTGTTTACCGCTCGCGCTCGGAACTAGGATTACCCGCGATGACCACTCGGCCCATGACCGAGCCGTTTCTCGATGCCGAAGCGCGCCTCGAAGGCTTCGACAACCTGATGCCCTTCAAGGTGCAGAACATTCTGCTGGTCTCCAGCCTCTACGATTCCTTTATTCTCCGCGAAGATGGACGCCTCAACGAGTTGCTGATCGATGAATCGCTCGAACTCAACTTGCGTCAGATTCCCGGGATCACGCATGTTTCGAGCTGTGCCGAGGCGCTGGATCTCGCACGCTCCCAGCCCCGCTTCAATCTCATCGTGACTAATCTGGCGGTCGCCGATATGACCGCCGCGCAATTGGCGCACGAGGTGAAGCGCGCTGGCCTCAATGTCCCGGTGGTTGTGCTGGCCTACGACTACCGCGAAGTGAAGAACTTCATCAGCAGGAATCCGGTCACCGATATCGAGCGGATTTTTCTGTGGCAAGGCAATGCGCGCATTCTCATCGCTATCGTCAAGTACATCGAGGACAAGCGGAACGTGCTGCATGACACGCGGGCCATGGGTGTGCCGGTGCTGCTGGTAGTGGAAGACAACATCCGTTACTACTCGTCGTTCTTGCCGGTGATTTACACCGAGCTGATCAAGCAGTCGCGGCGGGTGATTCAGGAAGGGATCAACGTTGCGCACAAGCTGGTGCGAATGCAGGCGCGGCCGAAGATTTTGCTGAGCTCAAACTTTGAAGATGCGGCGCAGCTGGTGCAGGAATATCGAGACTACCTGATCGGCCTGGTGTCGGACGTGGAATTTCCCTGGGAAGGCAAACTCAGCCCGGAGGCGGGGTTTGAACTCGCCCGGATGATGAAAGCCATGGTGCCGGATGTGCCGGTGGTGCTGCAGACCAGCCGCACCGAGTTTCGTCCGCGTGCGCTGGCAGCGGGATACTCGTTTCTTCGCAAACGTTCGCCGACACTATTGAAAGATTTGCGGCGGATTCTCACCGAACAAGTCGGATTTGGCGATTTTGTATTCCGTCTGCCGGATCTGCAAGAGGTGGGCCGCGCGAAAGATCTGAATGAGCTTGAGGAGCAGTTGCAGACGGTGCCCGCCGAGAGCCTGGTTTATCACGCCCAGAGCAATCACTTTTCTCATTGGCTCATGGCTCGAACGGAATTCGCGTTGGCGGCGAAGCTGCGGCCACGGAAAGTATCCGACTTTGATGGTCCGGAGCACTTGCGGCGCGATTTAATTGAATCGATCAACGACTATCGCCGCGAACAAAGTGAGTTGCTGATCGGGGACTTCAACGCCGAGACCTTCAAACCGTCGGAATCCGGATTTTTACGGATCGGCTCGGGGTCGCTGGGAGGGAAGGCCCGTGGCCTCGCTTTTGTGCGCCATCTCCTGCGCAAAAACCGCATCACCCGTCGCTTTCCCAATATCCGCATCGCGGTCCCGCCCGCTTTGGTGCTGGCTTCGGACTGCTTCGATCAATTCATGGCCGAAAGCAACTTGCTCGACTTCGCGCTGGGCTGCGACGACGATGCCGAGATCCTCGAGAGATTTTTGGCTGCAGAGCTTCCCGAGAAATTGCAGGAAGACTTGAAGGCCTTCCTGGAACAAGTGACGTACCCGCTCGCCGTGCGCTCTTCAAGCTTGCTCGAAGACTCGCAGTACCAGCCCTTCACGGGAGTGTACGAGACCTTCATGCTGGGGAATCAGCAGTCCGATCCGGCGCTACGCCTGGCGGAGTTGATCGACGCCATCAAGCGGGTTTATGCCTCTACCTTCAGCCGCCACGCCAAGTCTTATGTTCGCGCTACACCGTATCGGCTGGAAGAAGAAAAGATGGCGGTCATTGTGCAGCAGCTCGTCGGGTCGATGCACGGGCAACGCTTCTATCCTGATTTTTCGGGCGTAGTACGCTCGCACAATTTCTATCCTGTCCCGCCGATGTCGTTCGCCGACGGAATCGCCGCCGTGGCTTTAGGGCTGGGGCGGGCCGTAGTGGATGGAGGAAAGTGTCTGACGTTCTGCCCGCGGTACCCGCAGAATCTGCTGCAATTCTCGTCGGTGGAGGACATTCTGGCGAACTCGCAGACGGAGTTCTGGGCACTCTCATTAAACGGAGTTCCCCAGGGACGCCCTGGTCATTTGCACGAGATGCGCTTCGACCTGAATGCGGCCGAGGCGGATGGCACGTTGTCTCCAGTCGCTTCCACTTACTCCGACGATAACGAAGCAATCTATGACGGTGTCAGCCGGCCGGGCATACGCATCGTGAGCTTCGCGCCCATGCTCAAACATAATATTTTTCCCCTGGCCACGATCCTCGAGACGCTGGTAAAGGCTGGGGAACATGCTCTGGGCATTCCGGTCGAGATTGAGTTTGCGGTTCGTCTGCCGCGGCGCTCCAGTGAAGCGGCGGAGTTTGGCTTCCTGCAAATTCGTCCACTGACCCTTTCGCGTGACCACCAGGATCTGTCGGTCGGCAATGTAGATCCGCAACTGCTGCTGTGCCAGAGCAATAAAGCTCTGGGCAACGGGCGGATTGAAAATCTTTATGACGCAGTCGTCGTCGATTCCCAGCGCTTCGAGCGCAGCCGCAGCCAGGAAGTGGCTAAAGCCGTCGCTCATTTCAACGCCGTGTTAAGCGCCGAGAACCGGCCGTATCTCCTGATTGGCGTGGGGCGCTGGGGATCGAATGATCCCTGGCTGGGAATCCCGGTGGAGTGGGACGAGATTTCGGGAGCACGCGTCATCGTCGAGGCCGGCTTCCGCGATTTTCGCGTGACCCCTTCGCAGGGCAGCCACTTTTTTCAGAATCTCACCGCATTCCAGATCGGCTACTTCACGGTCAACCCGGATGCCGGGGAAGGCAAGGTCGATTGGGATTGGCTGACCGAGCAACCATCGGTGGACGAAGATGGATGTGTCCGCCATTTGCGCTTCAATACGCCCATGAGAGTGATCATGAACAGCCGCACCAGCCAGGGCGTTATCTTCAAGCCCGGAGAGGAGAAACCAGAGGCAAGCGCCTGAGGTTGCTATTTGGGATTGGAGACGCCGGTCGGCGCGGCATCACCGTTGCGCTTGTGATTCAGCCAACGATGGATGTCGGGCCAGAATTCCTTGACCACGATCGTGATAGTGTCGTATCCCACCTGAGTTCCCCAAACGCTGAGAGTATTGGGTAAGGTGCGATCGGAGTCATTGTGAATATAGGTCAATGTGCCCGTTGCCGGGTTGTAACGAGTGGTAATAAAGGCACGGGGATGATAGGTGTTGGTGGAGATAGCGGCCGACAAGGCGCTGCCCACGATTTCAGAATAGTTGAATTGCGATTGACCTGAGTCGGTTCGGGTGACGAAGATCCGGCTGACGGCATATTCGGTTCGACGGGTAAATCCGCCTTTACCGGATTGAAAAAAACGGGGATCTTGATGCAGTATCGACGGAAAAACCGCTCCGGTCACGAAGTTTTCTAAGGTTCCGTCGGCGAAGGCCGATGCGAAGCGCTTACCATAACCCTCTGCACCCTGCCCATAACCAGGTTCGCTGTTTTCCGCCTGGCTGATGCCGGAAAGAAAACCGTACCAAGGATATTGTACGTAGTCGAATGAACCTCGGAACACTACCCAGAATTTCTGTCCGGTAGTGAGCGGCGGCACCTGGCCCACATTTTCCAGGGTCAAGAAGTTCGGCAGCGTAAAAAAAAGTCGGTCATTGGAAGTGCCCGCATTTTTCCCCTGCTCGCTAGCGCTTTGCGCATCTTTGTCGCTCTTGGCTGAAGCGGGCGTGGTTGGGGCGCTGGGATCAGTGTCTTTTTCCTGCGAAGACGTGTTTTGGGAACTGTCTTTCGTCTGTGCGGCGCCGTCTGGCGCTGCCGTCTGCTGCGCAGCAACCGTTATCGGAAGAAGCATGGTAAGGGAAAAGAGCAGAAAATGGCTTGCAGCGCGATGAATCGACAATTAATTCTCCTGGGATGTCGGATCACAAACGAAAAGAGATGAATCATTCTAACAGTCTGCGTCTCCATTTCTGGGAGCTGGGGCTCGGTTTACATAGCTTTACTAAGTTGATCCGACCCCTGTCCCTGCCTAGATTCTCATTGGCGACTTAAAGTTGCTTACGCTCAGCCGCTGGCACGTTACTATTAGGTAAGGAAACCATAATTCGACTTGTTCACCGAGGAGCCGCATGTCAGAGCCTACATATGAAGAGCTGAAAGCCCGGTTGTCGCAGTTGGAAAAAGAAGTTGAGACGAAAAAGCGCAGCGGAGATCTGATATTCAAGGTTGGGGAAAAAGGCGGTGTCAGTGTTTACGGCCTGGGCCGCTTTCCGGTCACGTTGTACTACGAGCAGTGGAACCGGCTTTTGGGGGCGGCCAATGACATCAAAGTTTTCATGGAAGAAAACAAGTCGCGATTAAAACTGAAAGAACAGGGATGAGATATTGGACTCCAACCGCGCGCTCTCTATGCGCAATCTATGGTAACGATTCACAGCGAAAAGCTGGCGCGGTCCACAAGGTTTCTAAAGTTTGCACATGTGAAGGAATATTGACGGTGCACCTGGAGCGGATCACGCTATAATAAAAAGACTGTGCCCAAATACTCTATCGTCGTCCCCCTGCACAACGAGCAAGAGAACGTTACCGATCTCTACGACCGCTTGAAAGCGGTGATGGAGACGGCCGGCGAGAGCTTCGAGATTGTGCTGGTGGATGACGGCTCGAGCGATCACACGTTTGCCATGCTGCGCGAGATTGCGGCGGTGGATAGCCGCGTGACGGTGGTCAAACTGCGGCGTAATTTTGGGCAGACTGCTGGACTGGCCGCGGGTTTCGACCATGCTCGCGGCGAATACATCATCGCTATGGATGGCGATCTGCAGCACGATCCCGCCGACATTCCAGTTTTTCTGGAAAAGATTGCGGCCGGTTACGACATTGTCAGCGGCTGGCGCAAAGTACGCGTTGACAATTTCTGGATGCGCCGCATCCCTTCGCGCATGGCGAACTGGCTGATGGCGAAGCTGAGCGGCGTGGATATTCACGACTTCGGAACCACATTCAAATCCTATCGTCGCGAGATCCTCGAACAGGTTCCGCTCTATGGCGAGTTGCATAGGTTTATCCCGGCGCTGGCATCGTGGTATGGGGCGTCGATTTGCGAAGTGCCCATCCGCAATATCAACCGGGAACGGGGCATCTCTCACTACGGCATTTCGCGAACCTTCCGCGTCTTCTTCGATCTCATCACCATTCGGTTTCTGCTTCGCTATCTTTCCCGGCCGCTGCACTTCTTCGGGACGTTTGGCCTGCTCAGTCTGTTCGGCGGTAGCGCCGTGGTGTCCTGGCTTGGGGTAGAGAAGTTTCTGCGCCACGTTCCCGTCATGGCCTCGCACGGCCCGCTGATGATGTTGGCTCTCGGCCTGCTGCTCGGAGGGCTGAACCTCCTCGCCATCGGGTTGCTCGGCGAGATGCAAGTTCGCCACTATCACGAACCGCGCCACCGCGCCCCTTATTCCGTCGACCGCGTGCTGCGTTCACAGAACGAAGAGCACAGCGTCTCAGAGTAATTCCGAGATAGCGCCGCGGTGCCCCTCGACTTCAAAAGTCGTTCTCCCTCACCCGAATCCTTAGTAATGATCGCGGCGTATAATGTGCCGTTTGGCTTCTTAGGAGCGCCATCATGGCACAAACTACACAACACGAATTGCAACTCGCACGGCGCATGTCGCGACTGGGCACCGAAACCGCTTTCGAGGTTTTGAATAAAGCGCGGGCGCTGGAGCGCCAGGGCAAGAGCATTATTCATCTGGAAATCGGGGAGCCCGATTTCGATACTCCTTCAAACGTAATCGAATCTGCCGTTGACGCGCTGCACAAGGGATGGACGCACTACGGCCCTTCTGCCGGCTTGCCCGAACTTCGCCAGACTATCGCCGAATATGTAAGCCGCACTCGCGGCGTGAAGGTTACGGCGGAGGAAGTGGTCGTTGTTCCTGGCGGTAAGCCAATTATTTTCTTTACGATTCTTGCGCTTATTGATGAAGGGGATGAGGTTATTTATCCCAATCCCGGCTTTCCGATCTATGAGTCCATGATTCATTACGTCGGCGGGAAAGCGGTGCCGATTCAACTTCGCGAGGACCATGATTTCTCTCTCGATGTAAACGAGCTCGCCGCACTCATTAGCGAGCGCACCAAGCTAATCATTCTTAACTCACCCCAAAATCCTACGGGCGGCGTGATGCAAAGGAAGGATGTTGAGCAGGTCGCGAAGATCATCGGCGACCGGAACATCCTGGTGCTGTCGGACGAGATTTACAGCCGGCTGCTTTTTGAGGGCGAGCACTTCTCTATCATGTCGGTGCCGGGGATGCAGGAGCGCACTATTCTTCTCGACGGGTTTTCGAAAACCTACGCGATGACGGGATGGCGCATGGGTTACGGCGTGATGCGTCCGGACCTGGCGACGCATATGACTCGCTTGATGACGAATTCCAGTTCCTGCACGGCCAGCTTTACGCAGATAGCCGGGATCGAAGCGCTGCGGGGAGACCAGAGTTCCGTTGATCATATGTGCGCCGAGTTTAAGCGGCGGCGCGACGTATTCGTTGCCGGATTAAATAAGATCAAAGGCTTCTCCTGCCGCATGCCGAAAGGCGCGTTCTACGTTTTTCCCAACATCACGAAGACGGGGTGGAAGTCGAAGCCTCTGGCGGATGCACTGCTGGAGCAAGCGGGAGTGGCGGCTCTTTCGGGCACAGCCTTTGGCGAATACGGAGAAGGCTACCTGCGCTTCAGTGTGGCCAACTCGCTGGAGAACCTGCAACAGGCGCTCGAACGCATCGACCAGTGGACGAAGAAGAATCTCTGAAATTCATCGCAGGAATTGATGCATGTCTGCGAAAAAGATTCCAGCACCATCAGCAAAACCCAAGGCCAGCCGTCCGCATGCCCCGGGCTATGGTCTGCGTACCGGCAGCAAAGGCTTGCTTCCGTGGAGTTGGGCTGAGCAGCGTCTGAAGGAATCGCACAACTACTGGATAACGACCGTTAAGCTCGATGGATCGCCGCGCAACGTTGCTCCGCACACCATGGTCGTGTGGGGCCTGTGGCAGGACGGGCGATTTCTGTTCAGCACGGGCAGCAAATCGCGCAAGGCTCGCAATCTGGAACAAAACAAGAATTGCATTGTGTGCGCGGAACATGCACAAGAGGCGGTCATCGTGGAAGGCATCGCCGAGATTGCCGACGTTGCAGCACGCCGGAAGTTCCTTCCCGTCTATGAGCGCAAGTACAAGTTCGACATGGAGGGAATGAAACAGGACATCCTCTCGATGAAAGAGCCGGTATTTGCGGTTCGTCCGCGGGTTGTGTTTGGACTGTGGGAGAAAGAATTCGTGGAGAGGTCCACCCGCTGGAAATTTGGAAGTGCATAGGAATCGCCCGCACATATCGGGGAGGACAAAATGCCGGAATCGGAGCGGGAGCAGGCTATCGCTGCGGAAGCGGCGGGCTCCGGCTGGAGAAGTCTATACAAAATTGGAGGCGCCACCGTCCTGATTGTGTTCTTGATTCCACTAGCGGAAGTCGGAATTGGTTATCTCCCAGATGTGGCACGTGCGACGCAGCAGACAGTAACCGTAAACGATTGGTTCGTACTCTTTCAGAGTCATTGGTTGCTTGGGCTCCGCAACCTGGGCCTTTTGAATCTCATTGCAGCAGCACTGCTGGCGCCGACGGTTCTCGCCATCTACACTGCCATCCGAAGAGACCAAGAGGGCTACGCGGCTTTTGGCACCATCCTTTTCTTCGTGGGCTTGGCGGTCTATCTCTCCGGCAGCAGGGCCCTCCCTATGCTTTCCTTAAGCGGCCAATACGCCAGCGCTACCACGGAGACGCAAAAGACTCTATTAGTCGCGGCGGGACAGGCGATGCTGGCTGAAGGACAAAGCCGCGCGGGCATTATTCCCATAGAATTCGCTTGCCTGACTATTTCCGTGGTCATGCTGACAGGCAAGGTCTTCAGTAAAGCGACCGCTTACGCGGGGATTCTGGGAAACGCTCTGCTTATAGTTGTTGAGATCATTTTGACGCGAGCGCGGGCGTTGCCCGACTGGGCGATGGCCATTGCCGTTCCTGCCGGGCTCTTGATGATGACTTGGTATTTGTTGGTTGGCCGACGGCTCCTCCAGCTTGGGACAGGCCTAAAGGAATAGTCGAGTATCGCAGTCTTAGATCGGTTTCCCAGTTACTCTGCATCACCCCGCCTCGTGATTTCCATCACAGCCGGACTGGTTTTATCGCACTAACCTCGCCATAGCACCGTGTGTTTTCTTCCGGCGCGAAGGGGAAGGCCATGGCCCTCACAGATTCCACTACTGGCAATGTCATCCGGGACTACTCCATCGAACAACTGAAAGATGCCGCCAACCTGATGCGCGGCTATGATCTGATCGCGCTGTGCGCGGCGGGTTCGGGGCACGCAGGTGGCACGCTCTCGGTGATGGATATCACCGCGGCCCTGTACCTCAAAGTCGCCAATCACGATCCGCAAAATCCATCGTGGCCTGACCGGGACCGGATCATCTGGTCCACCGGACACAAGGCGCCCAGCCTGTATCTCGGGTTGGCGGTTGCGGGCTTTTGTCCGGTCGAAGAGGTGATGACGCTGCGGAAACTTGGCTCGCCTTACCAGGGACACCCGCATTGGCTCAAGCTGCCGGGGGTTGAGGTTTCAACCGGGTCACTGGGACAAGGCTTGAGCATTGCCGTGGGCATCGCATTGGCGGCCAAGCTCGATGGCAAACATCACCAGACGTTTTGTCTGATGGGTGACGGCGAACAGCAAGAGGGACAGATTTGGGAAGCGGCGATGGAAGCGGGACACTTTCACCTGGACAACCTGATCGGCATCATCGACTGCAACCGCCTGCAGATTGATGGCTGGGTGAAGGACGTGATGAGTGTCGAGCCGCTCGCGGCGAAATACGCCAGCTTTGGCTGGGATGTTTTGCGGATCGATGGGCACGATATGAATCAAGTGGTGGACGCGCTGCAGCAAGCGAAGCGCGTGGTCGGGAGGCCGATTGTCATTCTTGCCGATACGGTCAAAGGCAAGGGCGTCAGCTTCATGCAGGATCAGGCGGGATGGCACGGCAAAGCGCCGAACTACGAAGAACTCACCCGGGCTCTGAACGAACTCGGCCTTAGCCAACGCATTCCAGTGCAGCAGTTACTAGATAGGGCAAAGCGCTACCAGGCGGACGTGGAGCAGAAGCTCGACTCCGCCATGCCGAAGTTCTCGCGTGACTACTGGTGGAATGCCGGCGAGACAATGAAAGTCAAGATGGAACCCACGCGCAAGGGTTTCGGCCAGTCGCTGGCGGAGAACGGAGACGATGAGCGTGTGGTTTGCCTGGGGCTAGACATCTCTGGGTCGATCACGATCAGCGATTTTTACTCCGGTAAACCCGAGCGCAAGAAGCGCTGGATCAGCATGGGCATTGCCGAGCAATCGGCCACGTCGGCCGCGGCCGGGCTCGCCAAGGAAGGGAAGCTGCCGGTGCTGGGAACCTACGCAACGTTTGCCGCCGCGCGCAACCTGGACCAGATCCGCACCTCGGTGTGTTACGGAAATTTCAACGTCATGATTGCCGGGGCGCACGGTGGAGTTTCCGTTGGCCCGGACGGGGCTACGCACCAAGCGTTGGAAGATCTGTTCGCTATGCAAGGCCTGCCCAATATGTCGGTGGTCGTGCCTTGCGATGTCGAGGAAACACGCAAGGCCACGAGCTACTTGCTGCTGCAGCATGAGGGACCGAAGTACATTCGCTTTGCCCGGGAGGCAACTCCGGTGGTTACGAATGAGAAAACGCCGTTTGTATTCGGCAAGGCAAATGTGATTCGGCTGCGCGATGAAGCGGCCAATTTCGCCGATGCGTTCGAAATCCGGCTGGCCGAGGCATACGAGAACGAGCGCGAAGATCTCAGCATCATTGCTTGTGGTCCTATGGTTCCGGAGGCGATGCGCGCCGCCTACATTCTGAAATGCGACTACGGTTACGAAACCCGTATTCTGAACCTACACACGCTGAAGCCGATCGACGCGGAAGCTGTCGTTCGCGCGGCACAGGATACCGGAGTTGTGATCACCGCGGAAGAGCATCAGATTGGAGCTTTGGCATGGCGAGTCAGCGGAATTCTCACGGAGAGTCCGGAACTCTACGGACTACCAGTGATCACCGGCGCCATCGGAGTGAAAGACCGCTTCGGCGACTCGGGCGCTCCCTGGGAGCTGATTAAGGAATTTGAAGTGAGCGCCGAGCACATCGCGCAAAAAGCTACGGAGTTGATGGCCTTCAAGAAAAAGCGCGCAGAAGAAAAAAGGGAAGAACGCGAGCATCTGTTCTACGCAGGCATGCGCTAGAAGACTTCGCACGCAAGGGGGAGCGATGTCCTGTCGTAAGTCTGAGGTCGTTAGAAGTGGGGTTGCCGGGCCATTCTCCAGGACCACATAAGAAACGAAGTTGCCGTCAGGTCGATCCCGGGCTCGGTGGTGGTGTAGGACTGCATATTGTCTCGATAAACGGCAACTTGCGAGTGATTAAACGAACCCGCGTTTCCATTGAATTTCCTGAAGGTGTCTGCTCCGTTTGCCGGGCATAAGATCATGCCATCGACCACCCCTGACGTGGCATAGCTGGCTGGACCCTCCACCGCTGCTCCCCACAACACTGGCGTGCCTCCGGAAGTCCCGTCCAAAGCGCCCGCCAGATTCGCCACCTGGTGCTGGATGCAATTCGGAAATATGCTGCCGTCGCCCACGATAAACGACGAGCCCCACGGATTCGCTCCCAGAATGTTGGCCAGCCATCTCTGCGAATAGGTCTCGTAGGTCCTGGATCGAGTGATGTAATCCGCTTCGCTGGCCATGACCGACAGACCCGCGCCGTGGGAGGTTGTGTCTCCGAAACTCCATTGGTATCCGAAGCCCCACGGATCAGTGGCAGCCTGCGCGATTGCGTCATCCACCTGCCGCAGAAATTGTTTGCGGATTGACGATTTCGAAACCGCTAAATCACTCGGGTTTCCCGCCATGTCGAGGGCCCGATACAGTTCGAAATGAGCCAGGCCGCTCACATCGTAGAGGTTCAGCGTATCCGTGAATCCGGCATCGTAGATGTTGGTGATGTAATTTCTGGCAAACCGCGCCGCCTGTTGAAGGTAGTCGATGGGATCGGAGTGCGGGAGGCCCGCGGGCAGGGCTTGGCCTTCCCGCGCGGATTGCAGCGCGAAGTACAGTTCGGTGGCGCCGAGTTCCATGTCATCTTCCCAAACGTTCTCGGGATAGCCGTCAAACGGCGCGATCGTTAACAGGCAAGTGCTGCACGTTCCGGAACCCGCCCCGGGCGCGGGATCTGAATACGAAGTGTCGGCAAGCTCAAAAATGTCTTCTGCATTCTGGAGGCACCGATTGGCCAGCGAAGGATTCGTGCGGTGATTTAGTTGGAAGCACAGGGCAAAGTCAGCCGCGAGGCGACCTGCCAGATTTGGACTGATTGGCGACCCTGCCGGGGCGGCCAGATAAACCGGACGATTGCAGATAAAAAAGGTCGTGTAACGGTCGCACGGTCGCGGATCTCCGGGCTGCTCAAAATCGTCGGCCGCCTGGGGCAAAGTCCAGATGTCGTACTCGGTGATCAGGCAGTAGGGCGTCGCATAGGTTCCGCCGCAATTGCCGGCCGCCGAACTGGGATCACCCTCGCCGTAATAATCCCAATCTTGAGTGTTGTCGACCTGGTAGTAGAGGGTTTTGGTTTTGTCATCCCACATCTTCATCAGCCAGTCGAGGCCAAATCGTGCTTCGTCAGTGAAGTCGGTGGACGCGGGCGCTCCCCGTCCGCTGCTGCCCGCGTAAGAAACGGAGCCGGAAGGTGCGGGAGGGTTCACGGGAGCGTACTCACCCATCTGATTGGGAAAGTCGCGGACCCCGATCTCCATCAGCGCGGTTGTATAGCTGGTCGTCTCCACATATTTCTCGTAGTCGCCGGCGTCCCACCAACCGCCGGAGGCATCAATGTTCGGGAGCTTTGCCGAAACAAGCGGAGGCGTGGGCGGCAGATTGTCGATAAAGTCGTTGGTGTCAAGCGGAGGGGTTTCATAAACCCTCGCGTCTTTATCCTTTAGGTGTCCGGGCGCCGTACGCAGAGCGTTGGGGATGAAGTTGGCTCCGTCGCGTTCCGTCTCATAGAAAAACAAAGTGTTCAAGAGCAGCCCGGAGTAAAGCGCATCCGGGCAATCCACTGCGAAAGGTGGTGAAACGACTTTTGCCGAGCTTGATACTGAAATGGTGTAAAGGTCGCCGCTCGGGACAATGAAATCGAGCGCGTAAACGTTATAGCTGACGGTCTTGCTGTGGCTCCAGATGCCCAATAATGCGCCAACTCGCCCTGAATATTTAGTCGTGCCCTTCGAGTCGACCACCTTGAAGTTGGCTTTGCCTTCGTCCGCCTCGGACATGAGGTAAGCACGAAATGGCGCAGAACCAGCCTCGTAACCAACTTGACTGACACGAATGTAAGCAGACTGCGCCTGCGCGGTGGATCCGAGCACTGCGAACAAGATGCATGAGAGGAAGACCAGCCGAGAGCGATTCGAAAGCCGGGAGTCAAAAAGCAAGACAGCTTCCTCCTTGCGGAGAGGATGGCTGTATTAAATGCATTTAATACAGGGTTAGAATGTTGCTCTTTTGTTTACCAGGTGTCAAGAGGATGGTGCCGGGCCTCGGCAAGCATATGATATTTTCGTTGCTTCGCCGTTGGGTTGATGCCAGGCGGCATTCAACCTCAGTCGATCTGAAAACTCATGGCCAATAAATTCCGCATTTTTGCGACTTGTGACATTGGAGAAGCGCTGAGCCTGCTGCGCCAGCGCAGATACGAAGTGGAGGTCTATCCCCAGCCGGTAGCGCCTCCGAAGAGCCTCATCATTGACAAAGTAAAAACCGGCATTGACGGCTTGATTACTACGCTCCGCGATCCGATTGATGCAGAGGTTTTTGAAGCGGGCAGAAACACGCTAAAAGTTGTGGCCCAGATTGCTGTGGGCTTTGACAATATCAATCGCGCCGATGCCAATCGCTACAAAATTCCTTTCACCCACACGGCCGACGTGCTGACCGAAGCCACCGCGGAGTTCGCCTTTTTTATGCTCGGCATGCTGGCCCGCAAGATGTGGCCGGCCGAGCATCTGACGCGGGACAACCAGTGGGGATACTGGCATCCGTACCTGCCGTTTCTGGGCGACGAAGTTACCGGCAAGACAATCGCGATCATCGGCACGGGACGCATCGGATTGGCGATGATCAAGAAGTGCGCCGGCTTCGACATGAACATGCTGTGCTACGACCCGGCTTACGAGAATCACGACTACATCAAAGCCATTCAGGAAGAGATGGATTTGCGGCACGCGCGTGGCATTTCGAAGGAAAGAAATTGGATCAAGTATGTTTCGCTTGAAGACGCTTTGCGCGAGGCCGACTTTGTCAGCGTGCATGTGCCGCTATTGCGTGCGGGCGAGAGCGCAACCCCTACTTATCATCTGTTCAACGAGCATACGCTGAAGATGATGAAGCCGACCGCGTTCCTGGTGAATGACTCACGCGGGCCAGTGGTCGATGAAATTGCTTTGACGCGCGCCCTGCGAGAGAACTGGATCGCGGGCGCGGCCTTGGATGTTTACGAGAAGGAACCGCTTCCTGCGGATTCTCCGCTTCGCGATCCCGCCATTGCCGACCGTTGCCGCTTGATGCCGCACTTCGCCAGCGCAGCCCGGATCACGCGACTGGACACCGATCCGAACAAGGGCATGGCCGGCCGCTGTGTCCAGGGATTGATCGACGTGCTGGAATCGAACTACGGCGGCGATATCACCAAAATGCCTTACATCGTAAATAAAGAGGCATTCGCCAAGTCTTGAGCGGATTCCCGCCTCGTGCCGGCGCCGGTTGCCGCTAGAATGGAATGCAGAGTACTTATCCCAAGGATCCGAATGAAAAGAGTTGTTCTGTTTCTTTCGCTTGTTTTCCTCGCGATTTCACCGACGTTTGCAGAAAATCCCAAGACACATGACCCGCTGAAACTGATTCCGCAGCCGAAGGAAGTGCAAGTGCACGAGGGAAATTTTCAGGTAACGGGCGCGACCCGAATCCTGGTCGAGTTCGGACACCAGGCAGAAGATCGCATCGCTGCCGAAACCCTGGCGGAGGAAATTCACGACCGCTCGGGTTTGCAAGTAAGCATTACGAGCGAAAAACCTGATGCCAAGCAGGAGCGCGGCACCATTGTTCTCGCTCGCCTGCAGGATCAAAAGGTGAAGGAGTTTCTGGCGACAAAGGGGCTGAAAGCGGATTCCATCGGCGACCAGGGCTACCTGCTGTTCTCCGACAAGACGCACCTCATCGTGGCGGCGAACACCGGCCAGGGACTCTTTTACGGCGTGCAGACGCTGCGGCAATTGCTTCACGAAGTCGGTGGAAGCCTGGTGTGTCCGGCGGTTTCCATCCGCGACTGGCCCAGCATGGAGTGGCGCGGGGTGCAGGACGACATGAGCCGCGGGCCGATTCCGACGGAAGATTTTATGAAGCGGCAGATCCGCATTCTGGCTGGGTACAAAGTGAACCTGTTCGCTCTTTACATGGAGCACGTATTCGATTTCGCCAGCCAGCCGTTGGTAGCGCCTAGGGAGGCGGCGGTCACTCCGGAGGAGATCAAGGCTCTGGTGGCTTATGCGAAGACTCTGTATGTGACGATTCTCCCGGAGCAGCAAACCTTCGGACATCTTCATCAAATGCTGAAGTATGAAATCTACGCGGACGTGGCGGAGCGTCCTCACGGCCACGTACTCACGCCGACAAAAGAGCGATCCTATGACCTGATCAAGGCGATGTATGCAGATCTGGTGCCGCTTTTTCCCGGACCGTTCCTCCATATCGGTGGCGACGAAACGTTTGAACTGGGTCAGGGGCAAACCGCGGCGCGGGCTAGCGAAATCGGGCTGGGGCGCGTTTACCTCCAGCACATTCAGAAAGTCAGCGCCATTCTGGAGCCCTATCACAAAGAACTGATGTTCTGGGGCGATATCGCCGTGAAGTATCCGCAACTACTGGACACCTTGCCCAAGGATATGATCGCGGTTCCCTGGGATTACGATGCCAAGCCGAGCTACGAGAGCATCATCAAGCCGTATCGCGATGCCGAACTGCGGGTCATGGTGGCTCCGGGCGCGAACAACTGGAACCAGGCGTGGCCCGACCTGGATGTGGCGTACGTGAATGTCCGCAACTTTGTGCGCGACGGTCAAAACCTGGGCGCTATGGGTATGTTGAATACCACGTGGAATGACGACGGCGAGTCGATCTACGGGATGACCTGGCCGGCGCTGGTTTTTGGTGCGGCGGCGGGGTGGCAAGCAGGCGAATCCGATATCGATCAATTCAAGAGGGAATACGATTGGGGGTTCTATCGCAACGAGGATTCCACATTCCGCGACGTGCTGGAGAATCTGGACCTTGGGCACCAGGCGCTGGCCAGGAATCACATTGCCACGGAGACGGATGAGTTGTTCTGGGTTGATCCCTTTACACAGGACGGTGCGACGCTGATGCAAAAGATGTTGCCGGCGGCTGCTGACATGCGTTTGGGCGCCGAGCACGCCTTGGAATCGCTGTACCGCAACAGTAGCAGGGCGCATGCCAATCAGGCAACACTGCCCGACATGAGGCTGGGTGCGTGGCGATGGGATGCCCTGGGCATGAAGGCCGAGTTTACCGAGGAGATCAACAAATTTTACTGGGACGCTTTCCTGAACCAGACGGATGTAGACCGCGTGGACAATGATCTGGCAGAAATCTCGGACACCAACGGGCGCCTGGAGGATCTGCGCGACGCGACCACTCGCTTGAGCCAGATGTATCGCGACGCGTGGTTGCGGGAGTACAGTCCATTCTGGCTCGACAATGTCCTGGTTCGCTACGACGCGCTGGCTCGCGAGTTTCAGCAGAAGATAGTGGCCGTCCGCCAGGCTCGCCGGCAGTATGATGCCACCAAAATTCTTGTGCCGCCGCGGGATTTAGGTTTCTACTTGCAGCCCTAGAAGCACACCTATCCGATGTTTTCCGAACGAACCAACTGGAAACTGACGCGCAATCGCCTGACGGAGGCGCTCGACGAGGTGCGATCGAGCGGCGTTCGCGTGCTGGATCTCACGCTTTCGAATCCGACCAGGGCTGGGCTGCGCTACGACGAGGAGCGCATTTTGCGGTCTTTGGCCTCGCCGCGGGCGATGGATTACGATCCCCAGCCGAAAGGGTTGTCCGCAGCGCGAGCCGCAGTGGTGAACTACTACGAAGCTGAGCATGGAATCAAAATCAATCCCGAACGGGTGATTCTCACCACCAGCACCAGCGAAGGATATTCCTTCGTCTTCCGGCTGCTCTGTAACCCCGGCGATGAGGTGTTGGTTCCGAAACCCAGCTATCCGCTGTTTGAATTTCTGGCCGATTTGCAGGACGTGAAGCTGGTGCCTTATCCCCTGATCTACGATCATGGCTGGCAGATGGATTTTCCGTCGTTGCGAGATGCGGCAACAAAGCGCACGCGCGGAGTCATTGTTGTCCATCCTAATAATCCCACGGGGTCGTACGTACAAGCGCAGGAGCGGCTGGCGCTCGGCAGTTTTTGCCATGAGCATGAACTGGCGCTGATCGCGGATGAAGTTTTTCTTGACTACACGCATGACGGAGAGTCGCAACCAGAAAGCTTTGCCGGTCGTCAAGATGGGCTCACTTTTACCCTTAGCGGCGTCTCCAAGATTTCGGCGCTACCGCAGATGAAGGTGGCATGGATCGTCACCAGTGGCCCTGCGGCGGTGGTGGATGCGGCGCAGGCGCGACTCGAAGTCATCGCAGACACATATCTCTCTATGAATGCGCCCATCCAGTGGGCTATGCCAGAACTCCTCGATCAGCGGCATGACCTCCAGCAACAATTGATGGCACGAGTGCTGGCGAATCTTGCCGAACTCGATCGCCAGCTTGCCTGGCAGAAGGCGTGCCAGCGCTTGAGTGTGGAGGGCGGATGGTACGCGGTCTTGCGCGTGCCCGTTACCCGGACCGACGAGGAATTAGCGGTCGATCTGTTGCGCCGGAAGTCTGTGCTGGTGCATCCCGGGCATTTCTATGATTTCTCGAGCGATGGCTATCTGATACTGAGTTTGATTGCGCAACAGGCCGAGTTTGCCGAGGCATTGCAGAGAGTATTGGAAATGGTAAACCAGTAGCGAGGGCATCTCAGCCCTTCAGGAGAAATGGATTGCTTTCGCGTTCTTCTCCGATCGTTGTCAGCGGCCCATGGCCGGGAACGACTCTCGTGTCGTCGGGCAGGGCCAGCACCGTAGTGTGCAGCGATTGCATGATTTTCTGCATTGAGCCGCCGGGCAGGTCGGTCCTGCCGATGGAACCGGCAAACAACGTGTCGCCCGCGATTAATGTCTTTTCCGCAGGAAAGTAGAGACAGATGCTGCCTTCGGTGTGCCCGGGCGTGTGCAGAATGCTGGCAACGTGTGGCCCGGCCTTCACGGTGTCGCCGGAGCTCAAGCTTTGGTCGATCTCGACGGCTCCCGGCGTTTCCATGCCCACCCACGCGGCTTGCACATCGAGCATCTTAAGCAGGGCGTAGTCGTTCTGGTTCAGCAGAATCGGCGCTCCGGTGGCGGCGCGCAACTTCATCGCGCCGCCGACGTGATCGATGTGGGCGTGGGTGATAACGATCTGCTTGACTTGCAGTTTATGCTTGCGGATGAGGGCGAGAACGTCGTCGATGTCGTCGCCGGGGTCAATTACCATTGCTTCGCGGGTAGTTTCGTCGCCGATGATCGAGCAGTTGCACTGTAGCGGCCCCACCGGGAAAATTTCGTGGATCATCCGTCTATTGTAGCGAACTGAGTTCTGGCACCGAGTACCGGAGCCGCGAGCAAAAGCTGGACAGAGAAGAGTTCGCACTTGTCCTAGGAGCAGTGTTGGCGTGACAATACGCCAGCTTGCTTGGGGAGGTTCTGTGGCAGCCAAATACCGTCAACATGGATATCAGGATCGCGACCGGGAGACAAAGCCGCGCAAGGAGACTGGGGAGAAGCCGGCTCCGGTGCCGCCAGCAAGACGCGACTACAGCATGGGTCCGAAACCGGTGAATTTGCCGGGAACCCGTGCCGTGTCGCGATGCACGCAGTGCGGCACGGTGCTGCAGGGAATGCCGCCCACGGGCCTTTGTCCCAAGTGCGGATTCGAACTGCATTCCTGCAAGCAGTGCGCCTACTTTGATCCGGGTAGCCGGTTTGAATGCATGCAGGCGGTGCCGAAGCGCATCGAGAAAAAAGATGTGCGCAATGATTGCACGTTCTACGAACTGCGGGTCTCTCGGGAGAAGGAAACCTCCACGCCCGCCAGTCTGAAGCCAAACGACGCGCGGCAGGCGTTCGAGAACTTGTTCAAGAAGTGACGACGGCCGTACCGCAGGGGCTAAAGCCCTCATCATGGCGCGAATGAACCGCAGCGCTTGAAGCGCTGCACCACCCAAAAGGGATCTTAATTTCGTTACTAATTTGCTTCGGCCCGCATAACTTGGCTCAGTTGCGCAATGGTTGGGACGCGCGATGGCTACGGTTTCTGGGTCGGCCTCAGAAGAATCTCGCTGACAAACGACTGCGGACTCTGCGTCACCAGCATTTGCACCGCATGCGCTACATCGTCCGGCTGCAGCATTTTCGCGGGATCCTTGCCCTCATGCGGGCTGAGGTCGGTGTTGGTGGAACCGGGGCAGATCACACTTACGCGAACGTTGTGGCGGCGCAGTTCCTCCGCCACGGAGTAGCTTAGGCCGTTCAGTCCCCACTTGGAGGCGGCGTAGGCAGCGCCATTTGGCAAGGCATTTTTCCCAGCGAGCGAGGAGATGTTGATGATGTGCCCGGAGTGGGCACGAATCATCATGGGCGCAAATGCGCGAATGGCATAGTAAACGCCGCGGAGATTCGTATTCAAAATCTTGTCCCACGCATCGGGAGGCAGTTGATGCAGGGGCGCGTCGAATCCACCGATCCCGGCATTGTTAACCAGGATGTCTGCGCGTCCGAATAAAGATTCCACTTGCTTTGCCGCTGCCTCCACCGAGGCAAGGTTGGTCACGTCGCAAAGAATGTCCTCGGCTTTGCCGCCCGCCTCTGCGATGGTTTTCGCGGTCGTGTCGAGGGCGGCCTGATTGCGACCGCAAAGCACTGCGGTGGCGCCCAGTTCGGCGAGCGACCCGGAGATTGCGGCGCCGATACCGCGGCCGCCGCCGGTGATGATGGCTACCTGTCCCATCAGGAAATCAGCACGGTCGATGGAGAGCGCATTCATAAGTGAGGTTTGTATTATCTACGCTGGGACGCTGCCACGCACGATAGTCGCGGCGGATCGTCATTGCATCTTATAATGATTAGCGCGGGTAGCCGGGAAGTTGCTTGCCTTCGGAAGAAGAGGTACTTATAATCCGGCCAACCGGGAAAGAAGGGTCATTCGCCTCTAACCCCCCAGTTCGCCCTGTTTTCAATGGGCCTGCCCGGAACGCAGCCTGAGATTTCCATACAGGATGCGGAGCGCGTAAGCAGTCCGAGCGGCATGCCACAAATTCAGCAAGAACGCTATTTCACGACATCGTCGATTCCCAAAGGTGCAAGGAGCCAATACTGATGAAAAAGATTCTGGTCACGGTTGTGCTTGGGGTAGCTGCAACGGCAGCAGCCCGGAGTGCCACGCAGCCAGCGCAACAACCCTCGCAGCCCGCGGCGCAAGCAGCGCCGGCGGCCTCCGCGCAAGCGCCCGTTATCAAGGATCCTGCTGAATACAACGCCTATGTTGGTGCCATCCAGCAGAAGGATCCGGCGGCGCAGATCAGCGGCCTGGAAGCGTTCATGACGCAGTATCCCAACAGCGTCATGAAGGTAGCGGCCCTGCAAACCCTGATGCAGGACTACCAGCAGACAGGGAATCAACAAAAGACCATCGATACAGCCACGAAGCTGGTTGCGGCCGATCCCACCAATGTGCGCGCGATGGCGTTGCTTGCCTACTTCGATCGTCTGAAAGCGCAGGGCGGCGATGCCAATGCCAAGCAGGACCTGGTGGACGCCAAAAAATACGGACAAATGGGTTTGGCGGCCCTGCCGAAGTTCACCAAACCGGATGGCACTTCGGACGCCGATTTTCAGAAGATGAAAGATCAGATGGCAGGCATTTTTGATGCTGCCATCGGCATCGCGGACCTCACCGACAAGGACTATGATGACGCGAGGAAAACTCTGCGCGCCGCGCTCGATGGCAGCACTGACTTTCAGAAGGATTTCAGCGTGGTGTGGCCTTTGGCCTTGGCGTACGCTGGGCCTACTCCCCCTGATCCGAAGATTCCACCTGACTCCTTGAATGCTATTTGGTTTGCAGCTCGCGCCTCTACGCTCGCTCCTCCGCAGGCGCAGCCAGGAATTGAGAAATACGCGAGGTCGCTATACGTCAAATACCACGGCGGAGACGATGGCTGGACTGACGTCTTGGCTCAAGCTAAAGCAAATCCGACACAGCCTGCAGGTTTCACTGTCAAGCCCGCTCCCACGCCTCCCGAACAGGCGCACAACATGGTCGTCTCTACCCCGCCGGATAAGATGGACTTCGCCACCTGGGAGTTCGTCCTTTCCAATGGAACCAAGGAGGACCAGGACACAGTTTGGAATGCCATCAAGGGCAAGCCTGTTCAGATGAATGGCACCGTGATCAAAGCAACAGCCGAGGAGTTTGACATCGCCGGCAGTTCGGATGACATCGATGCCAAGAAAGCTGATATCACGCTCACGTTCGAGGAGAAGGTTCCGCTGAAGCTCATCCCGAAGGAAGGCGCCAGTTTGGACTTCCAGGGCGAGCCTGCCTCCTATACTCCCAACCCGTTCATGATGGTCATGGAGAAGGGCAAGCTGCTGAAGGCTGCGGCTCCGACTCCGGCCAAGAAGGCGCCAGTCCATCACAAAGCGACCACTTCTCAGTAGTTGAGAAGGGATTCAAAATGAGGCAGCCCTTTGGGGGCTGCCTTATTTTTTCTGGTAATACCAACTGAGACGCGCTGACTCGAGCGGAAGCTAGCGCGCCGCCTTCTTTTCCATGGTTACCGGCCGGGCACTACGCGGTGGGCGCTTCGCGCCGTCCCGCAGCTGCCGCACATCGATCTTCAGTTCATCGATGGTGCGGCTGAGCGTGTTGCGATGCATGCCCAGCTCGCGGGCGGCGCGGCACTGGTTGCCCTTGTTTTCCTGGAGAACGGTGAGGATGAACCGTTTCTTGAACTCGCGCACGCCCTCCGAATAAAGAATGTTGCTTTTGTACATCTGCAGGATCAATGCTTCCAGTTGATCTTTCACGGTAGCTCTCTCTCGTCTAATCTCTCGTTTTGATGTCCTGGCCCAACAGCCGACCTCGCACAGCAGCGCTCATTTTTTAGAAGCGGCTGGAGCGCCCGTCAAGTCCTTCGGGGCACGATGCAGAAAATCCAGTCCCTCGTAAAACCGCGCTCGTAACGCCGACGGCGCTATCCAGATCGCTGCTCTTCCTGCTACCAAGAAATACGGCGCCAATTCCGACTTCTCCAGCATGGAAGAGGTCGGCGTGAATGCAGTCATTCCCATCAGGACTACAGCCACCACCAGCGCGCCCTTTAACAGGCCCAGCAGCGCGCCGAGAAGGCGGTCGAATCCACTTAACCCGGCCTCCTTCATTAGTCTTCGCGCGATTCTTCCCGCAATACTGAAGACGATCAGGATCACGAAAAAGACAATGAGGAAACCAAAGATCTCAGCCAACAGCTCAGAATTCAGAAACGATATCAGCCAGTCGGCGAGCCTCTGGTACTGCCAGGCAGCAACGACGTAACCCACAACCAAACCCGCCATGCTCAAAGCCTCGGCGAAGAATCCGTGCATGGCGGCTAAAAAAACATTCAGGCCGATCACCAGAACGATCAGCCAGTCCGCCGGCGTCATCGCACTCTCCCGCTCAGCGGACATACTGCGCACGCCAAGGGTTCACACATCCAGCGTGTTTCCCGTGATCTGGCGGTACGCATCAAGATACTTTTCACTGGTCCGGAGTGCAACCTCTGCGGGCAACGAAGGTGCAGGTGGTTGCTTATTCCAGCGAATTTCCTCCAGATAATCGCGGACATATTGCTTGTCGTAAGAGTCCTGTGTTCCGCCGGGCGCGTACTTATCCGCAGGCCAGAAGCGGGACGAATCCGGCGTCAGCACTTCGTCTGCCAGAGTAATTCCCTTGGACGTGCGGCCAAATTCAAACTTCGTGTCGGCAATAATGATTCCACGCTGGCGGGCATAATCCGCCGCCTTCTTGTAGACGCGTAATGTGAGGTCACGGAGAGTGCTGGCAGTTTCCGCGCCCACGACTTCGCACATCCTGGCGAACGAAATGTTCTCGTCGTGGCCGCTGGTGGCCTTGGTGGAAGGAGTGAAAATAGGCTGCGGGAAAGCTTCGGACTCACGCAAGCCTGCCGGCAATTCGATGCCGCAAACCGTGCCGGTCGCTTTGTATTCCTTCCACGCCGAGCCTGAGATGTAACCGCGGACTACGCATTCGACGGGAAACATTTGCGCCCGCTGAACCACCATCGATCGGCCGTGCAACTGATCGGCATACTTAAACAAGCCTTGCGGGTAACGGTTTACATCCGCCGTAATGAGGTGGTTGGGAACGATGTCAGAAAGGAAGTCGAACCAAAACAGGGAGATCTGATTCAGCACCCGGCCCTTATGCGGAATGCCGGTGGCGAGCACGTAATCGAAGGCGGAAATCCGGTCTGTGGCCACGAACAGTAACCGTTCGTTGTCCAGTTCGTAGACGTCGCGTACTTTGCCGCTAGCGTGAAGTTGGAGGTCAGGGAAGTCTGTTTGTAATAGGACGGGATCAAGAAGTTCAGAGTTCATATGGAAATACTAAGGCAGGAGCGAGCCGTATTTTAGCCCCTCAGAAACTTTTGTCAACGATAGAGATCACAGCCCGGGGGTTGCGGCCTATCCTGTTGAGCCGGAAACCGTTGGGAGCAACGCGTAGGCCGAAAGAATTAAAAATAGAGAGGTTCTGCGTAACGTGATTGTGGAAAAGCTGAGGATGCGAGTGGATAACTGGCCTTCCATTGCAACTCGTTCAGATAAAGTAAGCGGCTTTTCCTTCGCCCCCTTCGCTACGCGGCTCCAAATCGCACCGAGACCAATTTCGATACCCCAGGCTCCTGCATGGTTACACCATAAAGCACCGGCGCGATGCTCATCGTTTTCTTGCTGTGGGTGATGAGAACGAATTGGGTCTGCATGCTCATTTCCTTGACGAGCTCGGTAAAGCGACCGATGTTGGCCTCGTCGAGCGGAGCGTCCACTTCGTCAAGAATGCAGAAGGGACTGGGCGTGTATTGGAAGATGCCGACCAGCAGGGCGAGCGCAGTCAGCGCCTTCTCGCCGCCGGAAAGCAGCAGCACGCTTTGCAGGCGCTTGCCAGGAGGCGATGCGACCACGTCGATGCCGCTCTCGGCGGAGTTTTCTTCGTCGGTAAGCTTCATGAAAGCATTGCCGCCGCCGAACAGTTTCTTGAACGTCGCCTGGAAGTTTTCGTTGATTTTGGTGAAAGCTTCCTGGAACTTCTGACGCGAGACTTCGTCGATCTCACGGATGGTCGCCGTCGTGTTCTCGATCGACGAGATTAAGTCCTTGCGCTGCGTGTCGAGGAAGGTGTGGCGTTCGGCGCTCTCCTTGTATTCTTCGAGAGCCATCATATTCACCGGACCCATGCCTTCAAGTTTGGCCCGCATCTCACGATAAGACTGATCGCGGGCGGCAAGTTCGTCGCCGCTGACTACTGCAAGCGTAGGATCGGCCATCAGAGCAGCCTTCTCGACACCGAGTTCGTTCAGGCATGTTTCCGCCATGTACATAGCATCGGCTTCCAGTTTGGCGGCCGCGGCTTGCAGTTCGCCACGGCGGTCGCGGGCCTGGTCTAACAGTTGACGCGCGCTGCGCAGCAGCTCATCGATTTCAGCGAGCCGAGCCCGAAGCTGGTCTTTTTCGAATTGCAGCAAGCCTTCTCGGGCTTGGCCGGCATTGCGCTCGGCCTCGTATTCCGCGGCTTGCTGTTCAAGTTGGAAGTTCTCGGTTTCGCGCTGCAACTTTTCGGCCGCGGCCGCTTCGATCTGCGAAGTGAGCGCGTGGACGCGCTCGCCCATCTCGGTGAAGAGGGACTCAATGCGTCCCAGCACCGCATTGGCAGAGCGATGGCGTTCTTCCAATGCCGCGACACGAGCTACCCGCTGGGAACTGGTCTGGGCCGCATCTTCGCGGCGCTGGCGCAACGTGCCCAGTGATTCCTGGGCTGCCGCAATCTGCTGCTCGAGCTGCACGCGAGTCAGTTCGAGCGCGGATATTTCCGCCTGCCGCGCTGTGATGACCGACTCCTGTTCGGCGCGCTCCGTAGCCAGACGTTGCAACTCGGCTTGAGAAATCCGCATGCGCTCGGTGACGCGGGCCATCTCGGAGTCGAGTTGCTGCAGCATGTGTCCCGAGGTCATGGACTGATGCTCAGCGTCGCGCTTTTCGGACTCCAGACGTTCCAGCAGGGAAGTGAACTCTTTAATCTCCCTGCCCAGCGTTAAGACACGCATCTCTTCATCGCGAAGAGCCCGCTCCAAATCTTCTAGCTGACGCAGAACCTCGCGCAGTTCGCGCTTCATCGAGAGCGGGCCCTCGGCCCGCTGTTTGCCGCCCGTCACGGTAACGTTGTGGAAGCACTCTCCAGATTGTGCGAGAAAGAACGCGTCTGGATTTTCCAGTGCGAGGCCGCGCGCGGTGTCGGACCCGGGAACGATGTAGCCGTCGCGCAGCTTCGGCAGAATCACTTCCAGCGATTTTCCGAAACCGTCGAGAACGCGAATGGTGTTCTTTAGCGGCACAATGGAAGCCGTGGGTGGCGCGCAGTGGGCGGCCTCGTCGAGAACGAAGGAGAACTTCGCCTGTGAGTCTTCGGGATGAACCAGGAAAGTGGCGCGGCCATCGACGTCGCTGCGCAGGAGTCGCAGGCCTTCATCGGCCGCGTCCCAGGACTTGACGACGATGTAGTTCAATTCGTCGCGCAGAAAATCTTCCACCACGCGCTCGAAACGCGGCTCGACTTCGAGAAAATCTGCAAGGACGCCGACCGGCGCCAGGCCACTCTGCATGACTCCCGATTGAAACAGGCGGCGCACCGATTCGGTGGAATAGCCATGCTCCGCGATAACCGCCTCGAGAGAGCCTTTCCTTCCCTGGGCCGTGGCAAATTCGGCGCGCAGGACGTCGAGATTGGTTTTGGCACGTGTTTCTTCGAGCCGCTTGTTTTCAATCAAGCGGCGAAGCTGGCTGATCTCTTCCGTAATTCCGGCCACGCGCTGCGTCACCGTTTCAAACTCAAGAGCAAGTTGGCCGCGCTGTCCGCCGAAGGCCTCCACCTGCAGGTTGGCGTTGGTCAGTTCAGTTTGCAGCCGCATCGCCTCACGGTCTGCGCCCGCCAATCGCTCTTCGGCTTGCGCGAGCTGGTTGCGGAGGCGCGAGGTGGAAGAGACGGTATCAAAAATCGCTACGCGAGATTCCTCCTGCTGATGCTCAAGTTCCGCCAGTGCCGCCGCTGCAGCTGTGGCTTCCTGCTGCGACAACGCAAGCTCGTGCTGAGCAGCTGCCAGATCTGCAGCCGCGGATTCCAGCACCTGCCGGTTGGAATCACGCTCGGCCTCGAGTGCGGTCAGGCGGTGACGGGCTTGCGCCAGTTCCGCTTCGGCCGAGGCAGAGCGAACTGCCAGCTCCGCACAGCGTTCGTCGTTATGGCGGCGGCGTGCATGCGCCCGGTCAATTTCCATGGCGAGTTGACTGATGCGGTCACGATTTTCGCGCAGCTCGGTTTCGATGGCGTAACCGCGCTCGGTAGCTTCGCCGTGCTCGGATTCCAGCTGCTGCACGGCTTCGACGCGGTGCCGCATGTCTTCTGCCAGGACATTGAGTTGAGCGTCAATCTCCGTGCTTTCCTGCTCGATGGCGGCAAACTTGCTCGCCAGCACGACGCGCAGCTCGGCGCGCATCTCATCGCGCAGCTTGGCAAAACGCTCGGCCTTGGAGGCTTGGCGCTTCAACGAATTCATCTGGCGCGTGACTTCTTCGAAAATATCGTTGACGCGCGCGAGGTTGAGTTTGGCATCTTCCAGGCGGGCTTCGGCGAGGCGCTTCTTCGTCTTGAACTTCGTGATTCCTGCGGCTTCCTCAAGGATGGCGCGCCGGTCTGTTGGACGGCTGCTGAGGATCTGCCCGATGCGGCCTTGTTCGATGAGGGCGTAAGTCTCCGGCCCCAGGCCAGTGCCCATGAAAAGATCTTGAATATCGCGCAGGCGGCAGAGTTTGCCATTCAGCAAGTATTCGCTGTCGCCGGAGCGGAACAGACGACGCGTGACCACGATCTCGCCAGCATGGAACTGTTGTTGATTGAATTTTCGGCGACGGATCTTCAGCACCACTTGCGGCGCCCCGGCGACAGCCGCGGAAGATGCCGCCAGCGCAACATTATGGACGGGCAGCGCGAACACCGGCTCGTCGTCGGGGAAGGCGACCGCTATGGTGTTCACCTTCGAGCGCGGGATTTCTACTTCTTCCGTTCGGCCCGGCTGAGCTTCTTCCACGGCGCTCTCGGTTTCGGCGGCGGCTCGGGCGCGGATCGCAGCTTCATCCCAGTCGTCCGCATGTTTTGACGACAGCGGATTGATGGGGAGTTCATCCTGGATATCGATTTCGGTGGGAGCGTTGGCGTCAGGCCCCGGATACTCCTGGGGATCGATCAGGGTCAGCGATACCTCGGCCATGCCGGTAGGCTTGCGGTCGCGCGTACCGGCGAAGATCACATCTTCCATGCGCGAACCGCGCAGGGTCTTGGCCGACTGCTCGCCCAGCACCCAGGAAATGGCGTCCGCAATATTTGACTTGCCGCAGCCGTTGGGGCCGATGATGGCGGCGATGCCGTCCCCATGGAACTTGAGGTCGGTGCGGTCGCAAAACGATTTGAAGCCGAGAATCTGAAGCCGCTTCAGTTTAAGCAACGTGAACTCCTTGGGAAAGGCAGTGGCCAGTGTTCAGTGGCCAGCGAAGACTGCGTCGCTGGCTGTTTACTAGACGGATTCCTCCGCCTCGAATTGGGATGCGCGCTCGATTCGATCTCGTCCCAGGCTGGAAAGGACAGACATAAATTTAAGCAACTGTAACGGTGAAGTGGGGGCGGGGTCAAGCAATATAACACTATATATTGTATGGCCCTACCGACCAGCGCTCTGGGTTGCACACACATTGCAGCAATTGAGCATTTCACGGGTGAGGAATGGACGAGGCAGGGAGAATCGCGGGAGCGCTTATTATCCTAACTCGTGATTACGGGTCCGCTTAGATATATTTTCTGGCGAAAGAGGCAGGGCGATTAAGTGAAGGAGAGAAAGCTTCGACGCAGCCCTGGACAGACTAAGATTGCAGGGATCCTTCGACTATGCAGATGGATTCGCTCTGCGAATCCGTCTGCTTCGCTCAGGATGACAGTGTGAAGTCCGGGTGGCCGGAGACGACAATCACTTCGTCGCAGCGAATGACTCTAAGGCTCGCTTCGCGACCTCCGGTGGCAACGGTGAATAACCTAGCGCGGAACACTTCTTCTGGCCCGACGTCAGGACCCACCGAAGGAGTTCGGTCAGAGCGTCCTTCTTTGTCTTATCCTCCGACTGCGCAGGCAGCAATATCCAGGTGTAGGTAGCGATCGGATAGGCAGCCCCGCCGGGTGGATTGGTGATGGAGACACGAAAATCCTGCCCTTGGCTGTCGCCCATCGTAGCCGCCGCAGCGGTCACACTGGAAATACTTGCCTTGACGAAGTTTCCGGCGGAATTCCGGACTGACCCGAAACTCAGTTCGTGTTGCAGCGCGTAGATGAACTCAACGTACCCGATGGAGTTTAGCGTCTTTTGCACGGCGGAAGCGACGCCGTCATTGCGCTCCGCTCCGATGCCTGCGGGCCACGGCACGGTAGTGCCGGCGCCGACCGATGCCTTCCATTGCGGACTGATCTTGGATAAGTAATCGGTCCAGACAAAAGTGGTACCACTGCCATCCGAGCGGTGCACTACAACGATGTCGGCGTCCGGGAGAACTGCGCCGCGATTCAATCTTCGGATCTCGGGATCATTCCACTTCCGGATCTTTCCCAGGAAAATTCCGGACAAGATGTCGGGCGTGAAGTTGAGGTCCCGACGAACGCCTTTCACGTTGTAGATGACCACAACGGCCCCCAGCACGACTGGCACATGGAGGAAGCGTGCATGAGTCTTTTCCATCTCCGCGTCTGACAAGGGCATTTCGGAGGCGGCAAAATCCACCTTGTGCGCCTGTAAGCGCTGGATTCCCTCCTCAGAGCCGACCGCGTCATAGTTAATGTGAAGGTTCGGATGTTCTTCCTGAAACAGTTGGAACCAAATCTGATATAGCGGTGCAGGAAACGTAGCGCCTGCTCCCTTCAATGTAGCCCTCGGGTTGTGTCGTTGGCGCTACGGCACCGGGCTCCGGCTGGTCTTCTCCCTTTCCTTTGAGAGCTACGAGGAGTTTGCTCACCATTTGGCGGGCGAGGTCATCCTCAATGCTATTCCAGGGAAACTTGCTGGGGCTGACCAGATAGGACCATAGTGTCTCGCCATCCTTGCTGACGACTTCCACCGAGAGAAATCCTTCGAAGGTGGGTTGGTTCAGGCCATGGGAATGGGGACTGAGAGAAACGTGGCCCGTGACCCAGACTCTTCCGGTGCCTTTGATAAGGGCGTCCGCTTGCCGTTGATCGGAGACGACCTGAATGTCGTGACTCTTTCGCAGGCGCTCGACCATCTGCTCCCGTATAGCAGTTGCGTGTTTATCGGTTCCGAGTGAGTCGACGTATAGCGTTCTTACTTGAGAGAGTTGCTCGGCGGCGTGGGCAGAAGAACAGATGGCGCTGGCAGATAGCAGCACGAGCAGGACGCATAGGGATGATCCAAGCCTGAAAAACCAAGCCAAGAGCTGATTTCCTCCCGCGAAACGGAAGTTCATTGTAAGCCCGCGTCGTTAAATTCTGGTTACATCACGTCTGAGGAAGGTAGGAGGTCTCTTCAGAGGACGGGCGCCTAGAGCGCGAGCCCGCGCTGCGCACGGGGACAGTCGCCTGAACTTGTCGAAGGGGCGGCTGTCCCGACATGGTGCCTCGCTACTGCAGATGCCTACTCTCCACCAAGCTTCTCGAAGAAGAGGCAGATGGTTTCGATCCCGTGGTGGAAGTTCGGGATGTGGAACTTCTCGTTGGGAGCATGGAGATTATCGTCGGGCAGCCCGAATCCCATCATGACGGTGGGAATCTTCAACCCCTCGTAGAAGTCGTTGACGATGGGAATCGATCCTCCGCTGCGGATGAACACGGTTTCTTTCTTGAATGTATCGTGCAGCGCCTCGGTCGCGGCCTTGATGTAAGGATTGTCGGTGCCGACCACGGAGGCCGGACCTTTGCTCCACACTTTAATTTTTGTCTCGATACCCTTGGGCGTGAGCTTCTTCACAAATTTCGTGTACTTCTTCAGGATGTCATCGGGATCCTGGTTCGGCACCAGACGCATGGAAACCTTGGCTGAAGCTTTGGCTGGGATCACAGTCTTGGCGCCAGGCGCGGTGAACCCTCCGGGCATGCCGTGAACTTCGAGGGTGGGTCGAGCCCAGGTGCGATAGAGAACCGAATAGCCGGGCTCGCCGGTGAGGACCTTAGAGCCGACTTCGGTCTTGCGATAGGTCTCCTCGTTAAAGGGAAGGCGCTTCCAGGCTTTGAGTTCATCTTTGCTGGGCGCTTTCACGCCCTTGTAGAAGCCGGGGATCAGCACGTGACCCTTCGAGTCTTTTAGTTTGCTGATGATTTCAATGAGGGCGAAGAACGGATTCGGAGCCGCGCCGCCGTACACGCCGGAATGTAAATCAGTCTTCGCGCCGTAGGCTTCGATCTCGGTGTAGACCAGGCCGCGCAGGCCGACGCATAGAGTTGGCAGATTGGGAGCGAACAGCTCGGTGTCGCAGACGAGTGCAAAATCAGCCTTCAGCTTGGCTTTCTGCTTGACGACATATTCGGCGATCGACTCGCCGCCGACTTCTTCCTCGCCTTCGAAGATAACTTTCACGTTGATCGGCAGCTTGCCGTTGCCGGACTTCATCAGCGATTCGAGGGCCTTCACTTCCATCCAGAGCTGGCCTTTGTCGTCGACGGCGCCGCGCGCGTAAATATTGTTGTTGCGTTCCGTCGGCTCGAACGGCGGAGTGTGCCACTCATCGAGCGGATCTGGTGGCTGGACATCATAGTGCGCGTAGCAGAGGACGGTGGGCTTGCCGGATGCATGCAGCCAATCCGCGTAGATAAGAGGATGACCCTTGGTCGGGATGACTTCAACGTTTTCCATGCCGATGCGGCGCAGTTCGTTGGCGACGAATTCGGCAGCTTTTTGAACGTCCGGCTTGTGCTCGTCGAGCGTGCTGACGCTGGGGATGCGGAGAAGCTCTTTGAGTTCGCTGAGGAAACGCTGCTGATTATTGCGGGCAAAATCAACTGCGGGAGAAGCCATAGGTTGATCCTTTCTCGTGCAAGAACGCAACCGTGTTGGGCGCTGCGTTTGCGGAAACGCTCCAGTATACCCGAAGCTATGGGAGAAGACCGTGCCGTCAACCGCCGGAATTGCTATTGCTGAAATCTTGCTGGTGAAAAGTTGGCAAGATCGTGATCGGGATTTCTTCCATCGAGGACTTGCGCCATGACTTGCGCGGTGACCGGAGCCAGCAGAATTCCGTCGCGGAAATGGCCGGTGGCAACGTAGTAGCCGGGAGTAGAGGTTGCGCCCAGAATGGGGAGCGCGTCGGGGGTCCCGGGACGCAGCCCAGCCCAGTCTTCGAGTATCTTGGCGTTTCGCAATTCCGGGAATATGGCAATGGCGGCGCGGTGCAGACGCTGAATCGTGGCAACGTCGGTCCGCTTGTCGAACCCCGCTTCTTCCACCGTAGTGCCGACGACGATTCGTCCGTCGCTTCGCGGGATGAGATAAACCTCAGGCGAACGGATCACGTGCTTCAGAAGTTCGCGAGCGGGCGAAAGCAGGCAGAGCATCTGTCCTTTCACTGGACGAGTAGGGAAAGCTTGCGGCGCAATTTGGCCGGACCACGCTCCCGCGCAATTCACCACCTTAGGAGCTAGAAACGACGTTTTTCTGGTGGTGACTCCGCAAACCCGGCCATCCGTCAGGGTGACTGCCGTAACCGCATCGCTGGAGGAAATGTCCACGCCGCGACGCTTTGCCGCAGTCAGCGCAGCCGCGGTAAGTCCACGCGGGTCGACGCTGCGTTCCTTCAAATAGAATGCCGGGCGATCGAGGTCGGCGAGGCCGGGCTCGAAGTTAGCCAACTCAGCGCGAACCGACTTCTCTAAAGGGAATCCCGAACGATCATCCAAATGTTCCGTCGAAGGAACAACAATGGCTCCCTGGTCACGCAGGTCGATGGGACGGCCGGACTCGACCCGCAATTCATGAACAAACTCCGGATACATTCCGGCGCTGGCAGTGGCCAGGGGTTGCAAGGCGCTGGGTGTCTCGGCGCCGCAATCCACCAACATTCCGCCCGCCGCCCAGGAAGCTTCTCGTCCGGGCTCGCCCCGCTCGACAACCAAAACGCTGGCACTCTTCTTGCGGAGTTCAATCGCGAGCGACAGTCCAACGATGCCCCCGCCGATGATGATCACGTCCCAACTCTTCATCTCCGCATTGTAGAAGAGGTTCCGCAGGCATCCGCAGAGGTATTTGACAGCGCTGCAGATGTGCTAAACAATTGAAGCCATCCCACAGGCAGGGCAGTTTCACTTTTGGAGGAACGATGGCGGACGAAGGGGAAGAGATCGTAGTGGAACATCAGTCGACCGCAGGGAAATGGATCCTGATTATTTTGGCAATCGCGTTTGTAGCGGCGTCGGTCTACGGATACGTGACTACGCAGCAGCATATCGACAAGCTGACAAAGGATTTAAGCGACAGCCAGGCGCAGGTCGCGGAACTTAAGAACAGAATGCAAACCGCCGAAGCCTCGGAGGAAACCCTGGGGCATCAGGTGGGTCTGACCAAGAAGGAATTGGCGGCGCGCGCCGCCCAGCTCCAGCAAGAGCAGAAAGCCGCCGAATCTCGACTGGAACAAGAACAGAAGGAACAAATCGGCCAGGTGAGCGGGGAAGTAGCTGGCGTGAAGACTGATGTGGGAGGGGTCAAGACAGATGTTGCCAGCACCAAGGCTGATCTGGAAGCTACCAAAGCGAAACTCCAAAGTGCGGTGGGTGACCTTGGGGTGCAGAGCGGATTGATCGCCACCACGCGCAGTGATCTGGAAGTCCTCAAGCATAGGGGCGACCGCAACTATTACGAATTCACCTTGCTACGGGGCGCCAAGCCGCAGCCGGTGGCCACAGTGAGTCTCCAACTCAAGAGGACTGACGCCAAGCATGGCAAGTTCACGCTGAATGTCACGTCTGACGACAAGACGATCGAGAAGAGGGATCGCAACATAGCCGAACCGATCCAGTTTTACTCCGGACGCGAGCACCTGTTGTTTGAGCTGGTGGTCTGGACGGTCGACAAAAATAAAGCTACGGGATATTTGAGCACGCCGAAGAGTGCACCCGTCCCGGTGACGGCCAATTGAACGGAGTGCTTACCGCCTAAAGAAATCGCGCCAGTCAATCGATCGGCAGAAATCTGATGCATACCGGCTGAGCTATTTCCAGCACCTTGCCGGTTGGCGTCAGACCGCCGGTCTTCGCGTTGATGCGAAAGATGAAGATGTTGTCCGATTTTTCGTTGGCGGCAAAGATGAACCTGCCGGTCGGATCGATTGCAAAATTGCGAGGAGTCTGCCCCTTCGTTGAAGCATACTCGACGAGAGTCAGAGTTCCTTTGTTCTGGTCAATGGAGAAGACCGCGATGCTGTCATGTCCGCGGTTGGACGCGTAAAGGAATTTTCCGGAGGGATGCACTTCAATTTCAGCAGACTCTTTGGCGCCGGTGAATCCCTGGGGAACAGTTGAAATCGTCTGCAGCGGATGCAAGACACCGGTAGCGGCGTCGTATCCGAAGAACAGAGACCATCGCTCCCATCTCGTTGATCACGTAACCAAACTTACCGTTGGGATGAAGGGCGAAGTGCCGGGGACCGGCTCCGGGAGGCGCTTTGGCAAACGGCGGATCGTTCGGCGTAAGCGAGCCTTTCGCGCTATCGAATCTGTAGACCAGCGTTTCATCGAGACCCAGATCGTCCACGATGGCGAAGCGATTGTCGGGCGACAGGTCGATAGAGTGGGCGTGCGGTCCTTCCTGGCGCTGCGGATCCGTCCCGTGGCCAGTGTGTTGAATGGAAGCTGAAGGGTCGCCTAAGCGGCCGTCCTCGAGGATCGGAAATGCGGCAATGCTTCCGCTCGTATAGTTCGCGACCAAAACATATTTCCCAGTTTTGTCGACCGTGATATAGCAGGGATCTGCGCCGCCAGACGCTACTTGATTCAATAGCGTTAACTTGCCGCTGGCGCGATCGATGGCGAAGGCGCTGACCGCTCCGCTTTTCTTGCCGTTGTAATTGCCCACCTCGTTGACGGCATAAATAAATCGATGGTTCGGGTGGACAACTACGAAGGATGGGTTGATGGTCTGGGCCACCAAGCCGATGGATGTCAGCGTCAGGCCATCAGGGTCGAAACGATACGCGTAGATCCCTTTGCTGGCGCTGCCTTGTTCTGTGTAGGTCCCGACATAAACAAAAAAGGCTTTCTTATGCACGGCAGGTGCCGCTGTTGCAACACAAACCGCGAATAGAAGCAATGAGAGCACGCATGTAATTCTCCGGAAGGCATAAGGGGTTGGCATTACCACTGGATAGAATCGCATCTCAATAGCTCTAACATAATTATTTTGTGAGCACCACCGGCACAGGTTGGTCGTAAGGCTGGATGGCCACGCTCACGGAGCGGCGCTGGTTGAACGCCATCCAGAGCGACAGGAAAGCTGACGATCACGGTTCGCTTCACTTCCTCGCCGAGTTGCAACTTGTCTTCGGGCGCCAAAGCAGGCTCGGCATTCGCTTTCAATGCCGGAAACGCCTGGTAGTAGCGGTCAAAGTCGATCGCGGAGACCGCCTCGCTGGTCAGCTCTCCGGAGGCGGTCATGAGTTTTCCCTTTATGTCGTGCACCCACAGCGGCTTTTTACCCGAGTTACGCAGCGTGAACGTCAGGGCGACGAGGACAGCATTCTGGTTTGGGATCTGCACCGCAACCACGTTGTCCAGCGAGCCGGCCGCTTGTGGCTTGGCGCGCTGGAGGAAGGACACAACGCCCGTAACAACGAGCACTCCGGCCAGCGTAAGCAACAAGACTCTAATCGGCGGCAGGTTGCGCTTTGCTGTGCCGAATTCATCGCCGATGCGAATCGTGGGGCCGCGTTGTGTAGCTGGAGGCGCGCCGGCTGCGGGTGTGCTCGGAGGTTCGGGAGGGACAGGAGCGGCGTTGGGCGTTGGATCAGTCATGAAAAATGTATTCCTTCTTATTACCCGTGCGAGACGTCAAAGAACAACATTTTCAAGCGGCCGGCGGGGGCTAGCCAGGGCGGTCAGTGTCGGGTAGCCCATATAGAAAACAAAGGTTGGCTGCCACGTAGTGTCACCCAGGAGCGTGCCAAGTATTTGAGCTCGTTGCGCCGGTTTATCATGAGCCTTCTCGTAGTCGATCATTTCCACCGCCTCATTGCAGGGCCGACCGGCAACGCCGCGAGCGGTGGCCAGCAGATGCGACCGTTGCCAAATCCGCCCAGCACGCAAGCAGTTTTCCTGATCATAACGGTCGCGCACCGTGATGATTCCCATCAGGGGTGCACGCAACATCAGCTTGGAATATCCATCTTTCTCCCCTCGTGATGCAACCCGACGCAGCATCCACAGAGGCATCATCTTGAAAATTGCAGTGGCAACAGGGGGCTGCCCGAAGGCATCGAGCGTGAGTCCGTCCCGAAATTTCTGAATGTCAGTCCAATGGGTCCGAATCCATCGCCCGCTGCCACGATCAACCTCTGGGTCAGAATAGATTATGTCGTTCGATGCGGAAGTTATTTCCACGATCCGCTTTCGGTCGGCCTCGGCTGGGAAGAGAAAAAGCTTGACGTCTTGCTGGTCACTGGTCAAGCGGCTCAGAGCGTCGACGAATTCAGGTGGAAGCGGTTTGTCGGGGACGTAGGGACCGCGATTCGTGTGACGCCGCGGGATGGCGTCGTAAAGTTCGTTTTGCTCCGGAGTGCCCGCGACGAGATCGACGCGCGCCAGGAGCTTAGGCGCGGGTTCGGCGGAAATTGGCTCCAACTTGCCGGGAACAAATGTCACGCTAGCTTGATAGCCATTGGCAGCCGCGGCCAGCATCAGGTTCTCGAGAGCGCAACCAATTCCAATGTGTTCTTCGCGCAGATAAGGATCGAGCGCACCGACGTTCCTTCGGGGGTCGATATACAACTCAACCGAGGAGTTGGTCACTTTGAAAATCCAAGGTTGGGTGTTGTGAGGACTTGCGGCGAGAATAGCGGCGCGTACTAGAGCGAGGGGGCCGTGGTTGGAATCGCTGCGCCAGTCCTTCCAGGGTTCGTAAGCCGGTCCTTCGCCAACACTGAAAACGCCCTGTTCGCGGGCGCGCCAGACTCCACCGCCGACAACTAAAACCGTAACAACTCCCGCGCCTTTCAAGAACGATCTGCGTTGCATGCCAGGTTCCTCGAGATGGAGCCTTCGCGCTGTCCGATTCTACTCCGCATGCTTCTTTGCCGCCCAGTTTTCAATTCCAGTCATGTTTCATTGCAGTGGCGAATCTTCTAAGAGGCAGAGCATTCAGCACGTCGTCTTTGGTCAGCCAGGCGCGGCGGGCTTGCAGAATTCCGTAGCGGATTTTGTCCAGGTGCGACGTGTGGTGGGAATCAGTGTTGATCACGATTTTCACGCCGCGCTGTTTGGCCTGGCGGAGATGAATGTCGTTAAGATCCAGACGGTCCGGGTAAGAGTTTAATTCCATAGCAACTCGGTGCTTTGCCGCGGCGGTGAGGACGGCATCCATATCGAACTGATAGGCATCGCGCCGAAGTTGCAAGCGGCCCGTGGGATGGCCAATGATGGAAGTGTTCGGGTTCGCGATGGCTTTGAGCAGGCGGTCGGTCATCTTCGCGGGTTCCTGATTGAAAACCGAGTGCACGCTGGCGATTACTAGATCCATTTGCGCGAGCACATCATCGGAAAGATCGAGGTCGCCATCGGCCAGAATGTCGACTTCAATTCCGGCGAGGATCGTGATTCCGTCAATCTTGTCGCTTGCTTCTCGAATGCGCTGGATGTGGGCCAGCGCGCGTTTGTCGTCGAGGCCGTTGGCAAACGCCAGGTTCTTGGAATGATCCGTAATGGCCATATACTTATAGCCGCGTGCCTTCGCGGCCGCGGCCATTTCTTCGATCGTGTTGCGGCCGTCGGTTTCGACGGTGTGCATGTGCACGTCGCCCTTGAGATCCTCCAGCGTGATCAGAGCCGGCAAAGTGTGCTTCTCTGCAGCATCGATCTCACCCAGATTCTCGCGTAGCTCAGGAGAGATGTAGTCGAGCTTGAGCCTGGTGTAGATTTCTTCTTCGGTTCTGCCGGCGACAGGCTTCTCGGTCTTCAGATCAGCGAGGCTGTACTCATTGAGCGTATAACCCATCTTCAAGGCGCGCTGGCGCAGAGCAACGTTGTGCGCTTTCGAGCCGGTGAAATACTGCATAGCCGCGCCAAAGGATTCGGGCGGAAGTAGCCTAACGTCGACCTGCAGATCATTGCGCAAACGGAAACTGATTTTGTTGTCGCCCTGGCCGATGATGCTCATCAAGGGCGGATATTTTGCGATATATTGCACAGCCCTTTCGCGCTCCTCGGCACTGCAGCAGGCCGCGCCTGTGACGAGGATGTCGAGATCGCCAACCGTCTCGCGGCCGCGACGTAACGATCCAGCGGGTGTGATCTTGTCGAAGCCGGGAAACTTCGCGAGATAGTCGGAGAGTTTTTTCGCCTCGGTTTCGGCAACATCGATGAGGAATCGTCCGGAGATGCGGCGGAAGTCTTCAATGGCCTTCAGCAATTTTTGTTCGTGCTTTTCGCCCATGCGCGGTAGTTCGCGGATCTTGCCTTCGCGTGCCAGTTTTTCCACGCCATCGACGTCGCAGACCTGGTAGGCGCTCCAGATCAGGGCGATCGTCTTCGGTCCCAGTCCCTGGATCTTGAGCAACTGCAGCATCGACGGATGATATTTCTTCAGCAACTCGGCTTGCACCGTAAGCTGGCCGTCTTTCAATAGTTCCTGAAGATTCACCAGCATTCCCTTGCCGATGCCAGCAATCGCGAGCACTTTCTTGGGTTCGCCGATGATGTCCCTGATCTGCTCGGTGTGATTCTCGACGGCTTGGGCGGCGTTGCGGTAGGAGCGGATGCGGAAAGAATCCTGCCCATCGATTTCGAGCAAGTCAGCGGTTTCGTAGAGGACCGTGGCGATGGATTTGTTGTCCACGGATTAAAGATAAACAAGAATGGAGCGCGACGCTAGCGGTCGGAGATGAAAACAGAAACTCGCTCTTCCCTCACCTGACGAAGAAAGTAGACATCGACCTGGTCGCGAATATGTAGTCAGGCGGGCTTGCTTACGTTGGCTGCCTGAGGGCCTTTCTGTCCTTCGGTGATTTCGAATTCCACCTCATCACCCTCCTGTAGGCTCTTGTATCCCTCAGAGGTGATGGCGCTGTAGTGAACAAAAACATCGGGGCCATCTCCACGTCCGATGAACCCGTACCCCTTTGCGTTATTGAACCACTTGACCGTGCCTTTCAGCCTTTCCACGCGAAACCCCCGTTCTGCACGTCCTAATCAAGGGGGACCCCAGAGACGTGACCGCTCTTAGGATGCATTTTGTAGCGATTAGGATGGAGTGTCAAGATGAATAAGTACGGTCTGGGTCTTAAGTATGTCTGCTACGGGACATTACTAAATCACGTCGAACCGCTGGTCGAGCAGGTTGATTGGCGGCGGCCCGCTTTTCCGGGTCTCTTGCTGAACTGGTCATTCGCTTCGGATGGAGACCACTGTGCGCCATCTGATGATCGAGCCAAAGGATTGAGGAGATCGTCTTTGCATCGCGGACCTTTCCCGTCAGCACCATGCGAACAGCAGCGTTCAGCGGCACTAACCGCTTGCGGATCACTTCGTCGTCTTCGGGTTGCGCTTTTCCGGCACGAAGCCCGGTGGCCAGAAACACAGACATGGTTTCGGCCACAAATCCCGGGCTGGCATAAAAATTGAAGATCAGCCGCCACTGGCCGGCGGTGTAGCCGGTCTCCTCGAGCAGCTCGCGCTGGGCCGCGGGCAAGGCTTTTTCGCCGGGATCGATGCGCCCGGCAGGTAGTTCCCACAGAAAAGCATTTGCGGCATGGCGATATTGATGCTCCAGAAGGACACGCGGCGTGGAACGCGATTCATCGACTGCCAGAATGACGACGGATCCCGTGTGATGGACAACGTCGCGGCGGGCGCGGATGCCGCCCGGTTCCTGCACTTCGTCCGTGGTGACCCAAAAGACTGGACCGCGATACACCGTTCGCGACGAAATGATCCGAGCTTTGGAAGAAGAAGTCTTCTTGGCCTTTAGAGGCTTCGTGGACCGCGCGGACTTTGCCATCTCAACAATATAAAGCACGCATCGTGGATCACGCGTCAGCGCGAAGGAGTGGTGCTGCGGGAGGTGGGCGCGGGTTCTGCTATGCTGCCGGGCATGCCAGAAAAGCGTTCGACGAAGAATGCGAAGAAGCCGCGGGTTGCGATGGTCGGCGCTGGGAATCTGGCCAGGGCACTTGCCGTAGCGTTGCATGGCGCAGGATACAAGATTGTCGAAGTCGTTGCCCGCGATCAGCCGATGTCTCTCCGTCGAGCGCAGCAACTCGCGGAAAAGGTAGGCGCGTCCGCAACAACCGTGGCGACGACGCAGCTTCGTGCAGACCTCGTCTGGTTCTGTGTCCCAGATGGAGCAATTAACAGCACAGCGGAAGCATTGAAAGCAGCAACGGATTGGAGAGGCAAGCTAGCGCTGCATTCCAGCGGCGCTCTTACCAGCGACGAACTTGGGAACCTGCGACGACGTGGAGCGTCGGTGGGATCGGTTCACCCTCTCATGACATTTGTTCGCGGATCACGGCCTTCCCTGGTTGGAGTCCCATTTGCCATCGAGGGCGACCGCAGCGCCGTGCGGACGGCGCGTGCGATAGTTGCGCATCTGCGTGGACAACCGGTGGCGATCCGGAAACGAGACAAGCCGGCATATCACGCCTGGGGAATGTTTACCTCGCCGCTGCTCACAGCGCTGCTCTCGGCAAGTGAGGGGGTTGCCGTTGCGGCAGGAGTCCCGCGCAAGGCAGCGAAAAAGCGCATGCTTCCCATCCTCAGGCAGACACTTGCGAACTATGCGGAGTTGGGAGCGGCCCGGGCGTCCAGCGGTCCGATTGTTCGCGGAGATGCTGAAACTGTGAGAAAGCATCTGACCGTGTTGCGCTCGATTCCGGCGGCTGGTGAAGTCTATCTGGCGTTGGCCAAGGTCGCCCTGCATGATCTGCCTGCGAAGAATCGCGGCGCACTGGAGAAGATTCTTAAGCACTGAAAGGCTGCAAACTCTCTCGTTTGAGTTTTTTGCCGTTAATCGGCAGTTGTCTGGCTCGTCCTTTGCCGAATCATCAGTCCGAGAAGCGCCAGCACTCCGAAAGGAATGGAGGCGGCTGTGCGTATGGGGATCGTCAGAAGATACGATACAAAAACCTGATGGGAAACAAACGGTCGCACGGCGATCACCAGCGGGGCGCAAATCCATTGCCAGAACAGGGCCAAAGAAATTGCCGCCAGCACCATGCGGAATGGCGCGCCCGATGCTGCAAAACTCCGCCACGAAAAGGCAATCAGGATTATGCCGGGCAATAACACGACATGGTCGTAGACCGCGTGGCCGGGTAGCAGCGTGATCGTCGTCAGGGCGAGCAATACGCTAATGGTTAATCCAAATTCCAGCGTCCCGGGAAGCGCATGGCGCATGCGCCATGCAAGAACGATCGCACTCACCAGAAGGAGAGCAATCAGGATGGGGCCGATGCGCGGCCCCATTTCATTCCCAAGCAAATAGCAAACGAGTGGAGGGGTGGAGTATTGCCGGTAGCCATATATGACCGTTAGCCATTCCGCGACCCAGCGCGGCCATAGGAGCAGGGAAGAAACGCCCAGCAGCAGTGTAATAAAGAGGAACCCGGCAGCCCATCGCCAGCGAGCGCGGAATTGAGCGCAAGTCCAAAACAGCAGATAAACAGCGACCAATAGAACCATTTGCGGCTTGATCAGGGCAAACGACAACAGAACACCGGAGAGAAAGAGTTGATGGCGGACCAGCGCAGCCAGCGAAGCTGCGAGAAGAAATCCCACAAGCAACCCCATCTGTTCGGCATACAGGCCCTCGAGGACGGCATAACTCGATAGCGTCAGAAGTGTGACCGCCGCGAGCATCACTGGACCAGCGCGCAAATGCAGAGCCCGAATCCAAAGCAAGACACTCAGTGCTGTTAATAAGGGAAGAATGAGCGCTAGAGCGATACGCACCCCGGCGAAGGGAAGCTGCGCCAAGGGCCAAAGCAGGATGTCAGTGAATAGCGGATAGGAAAAGGCACGATACTCTGGAGAAGCAGCCGGGTTTTCAGGATCAAGCGAGCGTCCGAACAGACCCATCTGGACTTGGCTGGTCGTCTCCGCAGCGTACGGATCGCGATGATGAAGCACGACTTCGCGCGACGTGAGCCAGATGGGATAGAAATCAGCTCCGAAAGAATATCCCCCACCAAAGCCTTGAGCAGCGCGAACTTCAATGGCCCTGGGTAGGAAAAACCCGAGATGATAATAGAACATGCACGACGCGCACAGAATCACTAATCCAAGAAAGACGCGGGATTGCCCGAACGTGGAAGAGCCAGGCATGAGGAAAAAACGGCTGGATGCGATTTAACCATGGCCGCGAAGCTTAGGCAAAAACATAAGCCGCACCGTTGTTTTTCATCGCCTGAATTAAGAAAGGATTCGCCGAGTTTGCTTCGCTTCACCGCGATGAGAAAAGGTGCCCAAGCTTCTCTTTCTTGGTCTTGAGATATTCTTCGGCGTGAGGACTGGGTGTGACTTCGCAGGGAACGCGCTCAACCACCTCCACGCCCGCGCGTTCGAGTGCTTCTACTTTCTCGGGATTATTGGAGAGCAATCGCACCTTACTTACACCTAAGGCCTTCAGAATCTCGCCGGGCAATGCGAAATCACGATGATCGGCTTTGAAGCCCAATCGCTCGTTGGCTTCGACGGTGTCCAAGCCAGCATCCTGCAGCTCATAAGCCTGCAACTTGGCCATCAATCCGATGCCGCGGCCTTCCTGCTGCTCGTAAATCAAAATTCCCGCGCCCAGGTCGCGAATCATCGAGAGAGCCATCTCAAGCTGCTGCCGGCAGTCACAGCGCACGGAATGAAAAACATCGCCGGTCAGGCATTGCGAGTGCACGCGCACAAGCGGAGGGTTGGACTGAATGTCCCCCATTACCAACGCGACGGCTTCCTCGACCCGGCGGTTGCCGTCAGAGCCGAATTCGGCTCGAAAGCCGTGGATGCGGAACTTGCCCCAGCGCGTAGGGAAATCCGCAGATGCGACGGGTTGAATGGTATGCAGGGTCACACCTCGATTATAGCGGTTAAGCGTTTAGATGCGAGGAATGCGCTGTGGAATCAGCCGCGGGAGCGAAAGTGAAAGATAGCGTCCTGCTTGGAGGCGATAGCAATGCCGTTACGCGTGGCGGGATGGAAGCGCCAGTTCTCCAGCGCGGCAAGGAATTTTTCGTCGAGCTTTGAGCCCATGCTGTGCAGAACCGTTTTGCTAACGATCTCTCCGCGTTCGTCAATCGTGATCTCAACTACGACGTTGCCTTCCGACTCGGGCAGCTCCCACGGATAGACTACCGGATCCACGGTGGTAACCGGCAAGGCCGGACGAATCTCATCCCCGGACACCGGTCCGCCGGGCAGAGATCCATAGGGAAGCCCGGCGGGCGCGCCATGTCCCAGGTTGGAAACCGTTGCTGTCTTTGCTTTGTCCTCCGCCGAAGATGGAGAAAGGGGAGCTTGCGGCAACGGCAACTTCACCAGTGCCACGTTTTGTTTCAAGATTAATTTCTCGTGTCCTAGCCGTTGGCGGCGATAGATCTCAGTGGCACGGTCCGGCGAGCTGGTAGCGCTATCGTCGGGCGATTCCGTCGGAAAATAAATTCGCGTGAGGATCTTGCCATTTCGGCCGAGCGCGACGGAAGACGGATTCAGTAATTGAGGCTCGGGAGTATGTAGCAGCCAGGCGAACAACAGACCGTGCAGCGCGAGGGAAGCCGCCAGAACTCTGGGCTGAGTTTTGGATCTCCCTGAGCTGAGCTGGGCAAACATAGACGAAAGCTCCCCACAGAACTCTCTCTTAAGGTTAGACGCGGCACCGGGGGATTCGTCAAGCACCCTTGGTGTCGACGATGGAACGCTGGTAAAATGGTCGAGAAATTAGAAATCCCTCCGGTACGGGGCTATAGCTCAGCTGGGAGAGCGCGTCGTTCGCAACGACGAGGCCGTCGGTTCGAGCCCGACTAGCTCCACCAAATTTTCAAGCATTAGGAACACTCCGACAGCCAACGTACTTTGTCCCGTGCTGCTCATGGCAGCCACAGAGGCGGGCAATCTCGGCACGCTAAAGCGTGTTGAGGAAGTTCACCAAGTCAGCTTGTTGCTGTGCCGTCAGGCCGATGTTGAATCGCTTGTTGTAGAAATTGACGACGTCCTGCAGCGAACTTGCGTTGCCGCCATGAAAATAAGGCGCTCGCGAAGCCAGTCCGCGCAGAATAGGGGTTTTCATTTTCCCTAGATCGGCGCATTTTCCAGTGATCAACCCCAGCCCTGGATCGGTGGTTTCAAACAGATCATAAGTCGTGTCGCTCACCGTGACCGGATTGCTAAAGAACGGAATTGAGCCTGTCGGACAATAGAACCCGAATAGTGGCAGGTCCGTCGTCGGTGGCAAAGTTGGAACTCCGCCGGCTGGCGTCTGAATCGGACTTACGTAGCTGTTGTCGGCGATGCCGGTGTGCAGAGGACCAAGCACAAAATTGTTTCCGATATTCTGTACATTGTGGCAGGTGTTGCAAGCTGATCTGAAATTGGGCCCAAGGACGTTATTAAAACCCGAAACCCCATTTACCAGGAAGTGCACTCCACCGTTGAAGATGGCCTGGCCACGGAGAATTGATGCGCGTCTGGTTTCCTCTGCGCCCGTGGGTGCACTGAAAGTGGTCGGGTAGAGGGTGAACTGTTGGGCGCCAAGGAAGGTAGGAGCCAAGGGCAGACAAAAGCTAATATCGCTGCCGCAACTCTGCGAGGCAAGGAACACGGGACCACCAGTCGCTCCACTGCGATCGGAGCGTCCGGTTAGATCCGAAGCGCTATTGTCGAAAGATTGAGCAGTGAAATTTCCTTGTTGGAAACTGATGCCCTGCTGAATTTCATCCGACGTTAGCGCCGCCAGTTGCGAGGAAGTTGCCTGCGCGTGAATCCTGACCGCATCCTGGAATTGGGTTGGCAGGTCCGGCTCGCGCGAGTCCCACATGATGGCGAAACCCGTTCCTTCTGGCGCGACGCCGGATAGCCCTGGAATCTGCGGAAGTGGTGGGGTTGGTGGGGCCGGGACCGTGGTGCCGGCGGGATCGAGGAAGACGACATTCGCGGTAGGCAAGGGACGCCGATACATCGACACAAATCCTGCCGGCACGCCGTATGTCGCACTGTTCTCGCAACCATAAGGATCATTTACGAGCGTAAGCGAAGCCCACTCGGGGTTCGGAGGTAGCGGCAAGAAGATTCGGATGTTCGCCTTGGTAAACAGTTGGCTTCGCGCACTTATGAAGGCTGCGCCAGGGCTGGTGGCCGCAGCTCCGAGGTTGGGGCAATTGGAGCCATCGACCGGTTGGAACAGGGCGCCCTTGCCTTTGGTGCTCTGATATACCGACTGGACGGTGCGGCTAGTGAGTGCCCAGCCGTCTTGCGGCTGATGGCAGGTGAAGCAGTTGCGTTGGTTAGTGCCCAGCGATGACGAAAAAAAAGCATTCTGAGAGGTAATCGTCGGGCCGTTCACCTGATAACTGCCGATCTGCCCGGTCGGATCGGAAAGTTCCTCCGATTCCGGAATGCTGATTGGGGTTTGGCCGCTGAGAGTGGCTGGCAAAACCGGTGATTGCAGAGCGTTAGACCAGGTCTCTTGCGCCCATGTTGAGACGTAACCAGCGCTCTGCGAATAGGCTACATGACGGATGCCGAAGGCGACCGCCAGCAAAAGCCCCAACAAAAAGCCCAAGCCCCGTAGGTTTTTCATGACGCGAACTCCTCATGTTGCGCCCATTTATAGCGCAAGGGAGCCCAGTGTCAACTGCTCAAACAGCTTAGTAGAGGGAATTACCCCAGAAGCATTAGACACTTTCCGGCTAGGCCGCGATGGTACTTGTTTGAAATGCCGAACCGGGTAAACTTGCAACCGGTGCTGTAGCTATCCCCCAGGTGCAAGGCTGCCACTATGACTGGGAGGATAGGGAAATGAAAAGGCTCGGATTCTCGCTTTTTTTAGGAACACTCGCCCTGATGCTGGGGGGAACCGCCCTGGCGCAGAATGTTGGTGACAACAGCGTTTACTTCGTCACCTACTATTCCAATGCAAATACGGCCGGCGCGCCCGACGCTACCGTGCGTATCATCAACGACGGCGAAAAAGGCGCCGGAACCAGCGGAACTCTCTGGGCCGACTTCTACGTATTCGATGACAGCGAAGAGTTGCAGGATTGCTGCAGCTGCGCTGTAACTCCTGACGGCCTGCTTTCGGAGTCCGTAAATCAGCAACTCGTAAATTTTGATCTCGTTCTGACCCCGAAGTTGAACAGACGCGGCGTCATCAAGGTCATTTCATCGTCGAGCAACGATCCGACCGCTCCCGTACCGACTCCCGGACTGCGCGAATTCGCAACGCACATCCAAGCAACGCGGAGCTTGCCTTCAGTCACGGGGCCTTTCTCGACGAGCGAGACTGAAGCAATCGACGCGAACCTCAGCACTGCTGAGCGATCGTTGTTGGGCGAGCTTTGCTATTACGCGATGCAGCTAGGCAGCGGCTTCGGCGTTTGCACCTGCACTTATGAAGACTACGACTTCTAATCTCCGGTACGTGCAAAGGTAAGAAAGAGGTTCGACCGGGACTTCGAGTTGCGCTTCTCGGATAGTGTCCTGATTTTAAAGAACCCAAATCAGGACACTATCTGATGACCCTTAACATTGACCCCGCTCCCGCGCCCTGCTGCCGTCATGAGATTGGAATGTCGAACCCGTCCAGATCCCATTCCAGCCTTGATAAAAACAAGTCGCGGCCACTGTCCAGATGATCGTCGCTGTGCAAGACGCTACCGTTGTGCCCAATCAGGAATTGGGAGATTTCCGCCACCACGCCTTTGCGAGCGAGCGGCATAGGAGTACTTAGAAGCAGGACAGCGGTGTTCTTCATTTTTTCGCTCATCATACTCCCCAGATTCGGGTCCGAAAATACGGAGAAAGGCGGATGGCTCATCAGACCGAAGGCCTGCCCCAGCCTTGCCATGCCCAACGGTTCTCTGGAGTTCGCCGATGTCATAAGCGATGAACAGACAGATAATGCGATTCCGCACGACTCGTCGACCAAACAGGTTCCGACCTCTGACGATCTATCCGCGCTCGCGGATATTCGAGTTCTCGTTTTACTTGCGCCCCAGCAGGCGAATGCGCGAGGTGAAGGAGCGACCCTGGAAAGCGCTGAAGGTCCGGAATTGGGGTGAGTTGATGTCGTTGTTTACCACATAGGGATTGCCGTGGTTGGTGATGTTATCGAAGCCGCCCCGCAGCGCCCAGTAATATCCGAAAAGATGGAAGCGTTTTTCAAGTTGCAGGTTGAGCGAGAAATATTCGGGGAAGCGTTGCGATCCGGGCGGACCGACAAGCTGCTGCTGATCGTTGGTGGCGTTGAAAGGGAACCCGGTGCGTAGCTCGGAGGACCACGCAATTTCGGTTTTGTGAATTACGGGAAGTTTGAAAAACGGGACATATCCCCAAGTCAGCAATCGATTGGGAGTGTCCCAGGGATAAGGGCCGGGCTGTTGCGGACTGAGCAGCGGGCTATCGACATTGAAATCGAGTGCCTGGTTGGAATGGTCGCGGGAGCGAGTGTAGGAGCCCATCAGCATGTAACTCTCGCGGAAGTTGTGGCGAAGGGTGAGTTCGAAGGCGTCGTAGCGATCGTCGCGTGTGTTTTCGAGAACGAAGTCGCCGCTGGAGCCGGCCGGCGTGTTGTAGACGAAGCCTCGCGAACCGCGCTTTTCCAAGAACTCGGCTTTCAGATAAATGGCCTTGGGAAGTTTTCTTTCGAGGCCAAGGCTCCAGTTGATGAAGCGCGGGGCTTGAAGGTCGTCGCGGTCGACAGAGAACGTTGTGGGCACGGGAATGGGCGCGGCGACCACGTTTCCGTTGGCGTCAGTAGGCAGGCCAGTCGGATTGAAAAAATAATCAGCGCGGTCGCCGGCATAGGGGCGGGCTAGCAAGAACAAGATGGTGGGATCGTACATCAGCCCGATCCCCGCGGAAAGCTTGGTATCACCAGAGTTGTCGAGGACGTAGGTTCCAGCGAGGCGCGGAGAGAACAAAGCAGTACGGATGACTTCGTCCCAGTCGAGGCGGATACCGGGTTCTGCGAGCAGACGATCGGTGATCAGCCATCGGTCTTCGGCATAGGCGCTGGATTCGAAATTGTAAGTAGAGGAAGGCGCACCGCCGGAAAAGGTGGAATAGCGCGAGCAGGGCGAAGGCAGCACCGTGATGCATGTGTCTGGAGAAGCGGGCAACGCCCCGCCCTGGCGCAGAAACGAGATGGGCTGGCGGGCAAACTGAGCGTCGTAGGCGAGTCGGTCGAAGTCGGCGCCGACTTTGAAATCGTGGCGGCCGTGCCAGTGATGCGGCGCGAGAAACAGATTAGACAAAGCTTGCCAGCGACGAGCTTGTGTTTTTTCGGCGAGATAGTAATTGCCGCCGGCGGTTTCAGGATTCAGGAAGTAGGGAGAAGTTCCGTATGGAGTCAGCTTCAGGTTGTACTGGTCGAAGGCGAATCCGGCTTCGAGAAGATTGCCGCCTGAAAAATAGTGTTGGTCTTTGATGTTTGCGATGGTTACAAATTCGTTGTCGCTGGGATTGGCCTGCTGCGGACTTTGGGGCGAGAGATATGCGTAGTCATTGTGAAGATGATTTACCAGAATACTGGTAGTAACAATGTTGCGGCTGGTGATGTTGGCCTGAAATTTGACCAGGTTGCCGATCCGGAAGAGGTGGGTATTGTCGGCGTTGGCGGGAAGTTCGGTGTAGACCGTGTTGTCGTACTCGCCGTCGAGAGCGTCGTAGAACCAGAGCTTTCCCTTCTGCAAGGGGCCGGAAAACGTGAGCCGTGGCAGGAACTGATCGAACTTCCATCCTCCTTTATCCTGAAACGATGGAATGAAATCGGTCGCGATGAAGCGAAAGCGGTCAGTACCGCTTCCGGTATTCAACAGAAGCAGGCCCCCCGAACCTTTACCGAATTCAGCGGGCTCGCGCGCCGGTTGGACCTGTATGGAACGAAAAGCGTCGGTGCTGATGCGGGCCAGCAATTGGCCGTTCGCAGGCTGTGTGATATTGAAGCCGTCAAGGACGGTGACGGTCTGATAAGTTTCCGCGCCAGCGATGTGAGGCTGTCCGCTCAGGTCTTGCACGACGCCGGGGATGAAGTTGAGGACATTGCGATAGTCGCTGGTGGTTGCATAAGGGATGTTGATGATATCGAGGCCGCTGAGAGTCTGTTGCGCAGCGATCTGTCCGGGATCGATCGCGGGCGGAGATTCCTGAACGTTGACGACCTCGCGAACCTCCTGCTGGCGGGCGAGAGCGACATCGAGCCCTTCGGACTGCCCGGCTTCTGGTGGCCTTACTTCGACCTGGGGATGAACCAGAACGTAGAAACCTTCTTTTTCGACACGCAGCTGGTAGGTTCCCGGAGTGATCCTGGGGAAGCGGCAGCGTCCTGAGAAGTCCGTTTCACAATGCAAGGCGGGCACAGGCAAAGATGGACTCTGCAATGAAATTCGTGCGGAGGAGACCGCGAGACCGTTCTCGTCGGTCACCATGATTGTGAACACCGACTCAGGCGACGGCGCCGGGGCTTGCGCGGCGGCGGGGACCTGGGCTACCAGAGTGAGCCCCACGATGATAAAAGACAGGATTGGGAAGTTGCGCATTCGCAGTAAGGTTTATCGTAAGGCAAAACCAACTTCACTGGACTGGAGATCGCATGCTGTGACAGACGTCACGGCCCTGCGATACATGGACGCTTAACATAGTGTTGGTAGCGATTCGAGGGAGTTTTTCAAGGCGAAGGAGCATTTGCCATGGCGAGCCGACCTTCGTCCGAGGCCGCGCGTTCAGCCGACCGCGGAATGAAACTGAAAGCCTTTCTCACTACTGTAATGAGTCTTCTGAGCATCTTTGTGTTTGGGCTTGGATGTATGCAGAGCAATGTGCTCTGGTCTTGGATGGGATTTATCTGCGCTCTGGTCTCCGGAATCTTCGTTCAAATGTTTCTGGACCGCAGGAGGTCCAATGATGGTATATCGGGTCGCAGGCAATAGGTGAGTTCAGCATCAGTGGCGGGCGCTACGGAGAACCGAATCCGGAAAGTTACTGCAGAAATCCACAACATAATTTGTGCAAACTCTTTCCTTGTCTGCTAGGATGGTCGCCACAAAGAGCGCGGATCTTATTCAGTCTATTGAGTTCGCGCGCCGCGGTATGGCACTCGAACTGCCGGTATCTGTTGTGGTGCAGTGCCTCCAGTCCGAAAGCCCAGGACCCCCGCCGCAGGCAGGAGTGGTATTGTGACCGATCCCGTAGAAGGGAACGTCCAGGGAGTCAGGCGCCGTCGAAGCCGTCGTCACCGCCGCAATCGTCTCATACGGCGCTGGCTTGCAGGTGGAGTTTTCGTCTTTTTCATCGCGGGCCTTTCCGCGCTGGCGCTGAAGTATCTCAGTCCGTCCTTGTTCCGTGCGCAGCAGAGTTCCCCTCCAACCTTCGAACAGGCGGAGCTGAGTCGCGATCGAGTCGTTACCTTAAATAATCTTCTTGCTCATGGCCCATCTCCTGATCGTCCGGTCTATCCCTATTCGGTTGTGCCGGGCGGGGTGGAGGATGCGAAGGAACTGAAGTGGGTGGCGGAGCACGATCCCATAGTTGCCGCTCACTATGCCGGTTTCGACTACGACCACGCCCGTGTCGTGCGCCTTACCCTGGCGCGAACCGTTTACGTGTCCTACCGCATTGGAAACCGTGTCTACTGGACGCGTCACCGGTTGACGCTTCACAAAGGCGAGAAGGTAATCACAGACGGCAGAATGACCGCGCGCACGCGTTGCGCGAATCGCGTCGAGGAAGTTCCGCAGCAAGCAGCAGCGCCAGTTGAGCCGCCCGTGGAAAAATTCGATCAGCCGGTCCGCCCGGCCACTGGAATGGCCACGCACGCTCCTCCAGTTCCATTTGAATCTGCGCTGCTGAATCGCCCTGGTGTCCCTGGGACAGGACCAATCGGGCCACTAAGCTTGTACGATCCGCTTGGCAGCGGCAACTGGGTTTCGATTGCGCCTCCACCATTGCCCGCCGGGCTTTGTGGGCCTGGCAAGAAGAAGGGTACTGTCGATTCCGGTTGTTGTCCGGGTGATGTGCCTGTTGGCAAAAACAAGAAAAATGTAGGCCCCTGCGGCAGCGGCGGTGGCGGAACTGGAGAAGTGCCCGAGCCGGGTACATGGATGATGCTCGCTTCCGGGCTCGGGGCAATCTACTGGCAGGCGCGCCGCAAAATGGCTCGCGTCTGAAGCACTGAGAACACGAATCCACAAACCTGCTAAATGTGCATCCTGCTTGCGAACTTGCCTTCGCTTTCGGTAGTGTCATCGTTTTGACTTTAGGGCGTGAATTTTTTGGAGGTCGATGGTGCGTTCGCCAGGTCGTCACGATTTGCGTTTTTCTTCTTTTCTTCCGCTTGGATTACTGACTTTAGCCAGCGCATTTTCGCAGGCACAATCCATTCGTCTGCACGTTGATCTTACCGAAGCCCCGCGAAATATCTATCACGCCAAGCTGAACATTCCCGCTAAACCAGGCGCGATAACTCTGGTCTTTCCCGAGTGGATTCCGGGCAATCACCGTCCCAGCGGCCCTATTGCCGGTCTCACGGGAATACGCATGGAAGCGGCAGGCAAGGCCGTGACTTGGCGGCGGGACGATGTCGACATGTACGCGTTTCACGTCATCGTGCCCGAAGGGGCGCAGGAGCTCATCGTCTCCCTGGACGCCATCACTTCCAATGACAGCGCGGGCGGAGGAGGGCCGGCAGCCTCCAGCAACGTGCTGGATTTGAACTGGAATGCGGTTGTGCTCTATCCGCAAGGCGTGGCTTCTGACGCGGTCGAATTTGTTGCATCCGTCAAACTTCCGGCAGGATGGAAGTTCGGAACGGCTCTGGTTCCTGCCCGTGTAGCCGAAGATGAAGTCGAGTTTAGTCCGGTCTCGCTCACAACCCTAATCGACTCACCATTGATCGCCGGGAAGCATTACCGGCGCATTGACTTGACCGCAGGCTCGGAAACGCCGGCCCACCAGATGGACGTGGTTGCTGATACCGAGGCCGATTTGGCGATGACCCCAGAGGACATGGCGGCGTATCGAAAATTGGTGGCTGAAACCGGAGCGCTATTCGGTGCGCGCCACTACCGGCAGTATCACTTTCTATATACCTTGAGTGCGGATGTCGGCCAACATGGGCTGGAGCATCACGAGTCGAACGACAGCGCCGCCGCGGAACGCACGCTGGTTGACCCTGATTTGCACATGCTGTATGCATTTCTGATTCCTCACGAGTTCGCGCACTCGTGGAACGGCAAGTACCGCCGACCGGCTGGGCTGGCCACGCGAAATTATCAGGAGCCGATGGTTGGCGATCTTTTGTGGGTTTACGAAGGACTCACGGAATATCTCGGCGACATGCTGGCGGAGCGTAGCGGATTGTGGTCCGCCGAGCAGTACCGCGAATCATTGGCCGTGACGGCAGCCCATCTCGACCACCGCACGGGCCGCACCTGGCGTCCGCTGGAAGATACGGCGCGATCGGTGCAGACTCTGCGAATGCTGGGTCCAGAGTGGGAAAGCTGGCGGCGCGGTTTGGATTATTACCCGGAGGGAGAATTGATCTGGCTGGAAGTCGATTCGATCATTCGCCAGCAAACGCACGGCCAACGCTCTCTCGACGATTTTTGCCGACGCTTTCACGGCGGCCAGAGCGGGCCTCCGGTTGTCGTGCCTTACACGTTCGAAGATGTTGTACACACTCTCAATGAAGTCACTCCTTATGACTGGGCGAGTCTGCTGAAAGAGCGCGTCGGCTCGACCAGCACTCACGCGCCGCTGGGCGGCATCGAAGCAGACGGCTGGAAGCTGGTATACAACGAGCAGCCGAATATGTTCACCAAAGCGGCGGAAAAGAAATTCAAGTTCGCAGACTTCTCCTATTCTCTTGGATTCACTGTTACCAAAGACGGCAAGCTGGAGGACGTAATCGTTGGATCTCCCGCGTATCAATCCGGAATAGGCGCGGGAATGAAGCTGATCGCGGTCAACGAGCGCAAGTGGACGCCCGAGGTTTTGCACTCTACCATCCAGGCGGCAAAGGGCAACGCGGCGCCCATTGACTTGCTGGTGGAAAACGGCCAGTTCTTTCAGACCTACTCGGTCACATACCACGATGGCGATAAGAACCCGCACCTGGAGCGGGTTTCCGGGCGCCCTGATCTACTGGAACTGATGCTCGCCCCGCTAACGCCTTAGTGTCGTTTGGAGCCCGAACGACCAAGGTCGCCGTAGTACTTTCGTGAGCATCAGCGCTTGCCAACGCTGCTAGAATCGCCACATAGCCTACGCTAAAAATTTAAGGATGTTTATGGAACGCTCCCCCAGAGCCGTTGCCACACTACTGGTGTGGGCGGCGATATTGCCCGCGCAAGTCATTTCCGCGCCGATCGCCGCGCAGGCGCAAGACGTGCCTTCGGTGCGGCGAGTACAGGTGCTCGGCAACCGGAATCCGGTTGAGATCGAGATTGAGGCCAGCGACCGCCTCGTCCCTTCGACGCAAGTCCTGACCGGTCCAGATCGGCTGGTGGTGGATTTTCCCAATGCGGTTCCTGCAGCACAGTTGCGCAATCAGCTGTTGAATCGCCGAGAAGTGAAGAGCGTGCGCGTCGGCTTGTTCACGGCGAAGCCGCCGGTCACGAGAGTGGTTATCGATTTGAGTGGTCCACAGCCCTACCAGGTTTTTCCCTCCGGCAGAACCGTGATCATCCGGGTCGGAAGCGCGGGCCCACAAAATGTCGAATTCAACACCTCGGCGGCGTCCGGGCCACGGCTAGTAAATTCCAATTATTCTGTGCAGTCCGTGCCCATCGCAGTTCCTGCGCCGCCTCCTCTGGTTGTTTCCTTTAAAGCAGGGAAGCTCACCATCAATTCCAACAAAGCCAGCCTGTCGGAAGTTCTCTTTGCGGTACACCAGCGCACGGGAGCGGACATCGCCATCCCCGCCGGGGCCGAGCAAGAAAAAGTTGTCGCCCAGATCGGGCCAGGATCGGCGCCGGAGGTTTTGTCTCGTTTGCTGACAGGAACAAGATTTAATTTCCTGATTCTGAGTACGGAGAATGATCCCGGCACGCTCGACCGTGTAATTCTCAGCGCGCGCCCGGACGGCCCAGGCGCGGCATTCCAACCCTTGCCGCAGATGGCACCGGTGGCCGACGATACCACACGACGCGCCGCCTCCGCCTCCTCAACAGCCCGCGCCTAATCCCAACCCGGGAGCCGGCCAGCAGGGAAATCCTGCGTCGGACAACGTTCCAGATTAGTCTTTAAATCCCGCGCAGGTTCGCAATTCGCTTTACGGCGATGTGATCAGGCGGATCGGAACGGGAGAAGTCCCGTAGACGGGGGTGCTCGAAGCGCTGTTACCGCATCCAGCGATGTTCATAACCGTGACATTTATTTTTCCGGTGGTCGCTGTGCGGCACTGTTAATGAAGACCTGCAAAAAACCGACGACGGTGACTGCGGTTGTGCCGGTCGGGTTAAGCGGGCCAGCGCTGCTGTCATAAATGGGTATGGCAACGATGGACGGACTGTTGCTGATTTGGCTGTTGCTTGCCATGCCGGCCGCCGTCATAATGCGCTGTTGGCTCCAGCTTTGAATTTGAAAAGGGTAAGTGTAAGGGGGCGCGGTTGGGCGCCGGGGTCGAGATAATCCTGACCGTTGGTCGTCGGGCTGGCCGGGCTGGCGTCGGTCGCGTTGATGAGACACTGCGCCGCGTTCACGCTATCGTTCCTGGGCGGTCCCGGATCATCGAAGTGAGATCAACCGTGTTGCCCAGAGAGATTCCGCAAGCGTAGACCGTCGTTTGGTCGCAGCCAGCAACGGCGTCTCTGTAATAGTCGTTGTAGGCGCCTCGAGAACAACCGCTGATTGTTGAGTTGGCCGCGATCGCAACCGAAGTGTGCGACATTTGTCCCGGAACATACTTAAGTGTTCGGGGACTGGTTCCTTGGGAGGGTTGTCGTTGATTAAATGGCAGCGTCCCCGACTGCGCCCGCTTGGACCACAGTCCGATGACAAGATCAAACGTTTCACCGATAATCCCCGTTCCGGTTAGGTCCGGGAAACGTGATCGCTCCGCTCGTCTGATCGACGAAAGGGATGCCCTCATTGCCCGGATCCGAATTCGGAACCATCCACGGCTTCACGCAGCGGGGATTCACGGGAATCATGGGGCTTGAGCCTGACGGGTTGAACGCCTCGGCAGTCGCAGTAGCGCTTACGCTGGTGCCAGTATACCTGCTGCCAAATAAGGAAAAAACGCGAGCGAAGAAGACTGGCAGGTTCGCCCGCTGAAGGTCACGGTGCACAACGGGGTTCACGGCAAGGGTCGTCCCAGGCGGTAGAGCAATCCGTGATTGTTGCGCCTGACGCCCCGCTGGTGCCATACTACACAGTCACCGATGCGGTCGGGACGGCGCGCTCCGCCAATCAAGTTCTGTTGAGCCATATTGATTGCGGCGACCGTGGCTGGGCTGGTGACTTCCGCCGCAAATCTGTCCCCATGTGGACGCCGAGGCGGACTCCGGTAATCCCCGAAATCGAAATCACCCTCGCCGCCGTCAATGCCGCCGCGTCTGCGGCGCGCTGGGCCTCTGCCTTGGCTTCGTAAAGCGTGCCGATGTCGATGGATAAGGCTGCCATGGAAATAATCGTCGCCATCATGATCGCTACCAATGCCATGGTGAGCCCGCGCTCGTTCGAGCGCAGCTCGATCTTTTTTCGCGGGCGACGGATAAATGGAGGCAGCATGGAAACCCTCAGTTCTCGTTAAACGCCTCGGCAGTCGTCGTGATGGTGGCCGGTCCGAGAAAATTTCCCGGCATCAGGCCGCTCACGGTGTTGAACTGCCACTTGTATGCGTAGGTAACGGTGACGCATGTGCCGATCAGGTATATGCCGTTTTCCAGTGTCGAGCAGCCTCGATTGATTGCAATGCTAATTCCGGTCCCTGGGCAACCGGTGCCGGTGGCACTGTAGGTCCACGTAAGATTTGTCTGCGTCGGTGCTGGCAGGGTCGGTCCCAAGCCGCAGTCGTTGATCTTCTCCGAGTAGAGGTAGTTATCCACGACCTGAGCGGCGTCGCTCACGGAGACAGGTACAGTGGCATACATATCGCTGGCGGGATCGGCTGCCGAAACCCTTGCTCCCTCGCGCGCCGCGTTGGTCAATTTCTGCTTAAGGGTGAGCGCTCCGCTGAAATCGAAAATCCCCACGACAAAAAACACCAGCAACGGTAGCGAAAGCGCGAGTTCCACGATCTGCGACGCGCAATCATCGGCCCAGCCTCGTTTCAGCGAAGCCAGCCATCCCGTCCGCAGACGTGCGGCAAACATCATTGTTGTTCAGACCTCATCTGCGCCTGCCCGGGAAGAAGCACATTCCCAATATCCAAATTGGTGAGGGGAATACTGAAATGGAAAGGATATTGATACCGCGCACTCACCGATGTGCCACACGTACCCGCGCCGCCCGGGTTTGCGTACGACAACTGGACGTTCACCTGCACACAAACGTCGGTGACGCTGCTGTCGCAGGCAAGCGCGGTTGTGCAGGATGCTCTCGTAGTGACGGTGCCGCAAGCGCATAGTAGAGGTGGCGTCCAACTGCTCGTGGGAACGAGACTATTTTTGCTCAAGTGCCCGGCGGCCAGAGCGTTATAGACAGCGGTTTGGGCAATCGTGGCGGGAGTTGACCCGGCAGCGCAGGTTGTGCAAACCGGAGCCACCGCTGCTTCAGCGCCAGCTCGTGCTCCTTGCGTCAAAGTGCCGTAGATAAAAAAAGCCAGGCCAAACCAGATAATCCCGATGACGAACATGAAGATCAGCGGCAGCACAAATGCGCTTTCCACGATTTCCTGGCCACTCGCCTCTCGTGCGACATCGCGAAATATTATCCAGAGACGTCTCATCGCAGTAACGATCTTCCCCAAAGCTTACCGATCCCGAAAAGCAAAGTCGTGAAGGCCAATGCTACTCCGTAGGGAATCCTGAGCGAATTCGGATTCTCCAACGAAACCTCAGGCCCGGGCATGCGAAACGTGACCATCGAGGCCAGGAGCCGGCCGATATTGCTCAGCGTTTCCATCACTCGACGTTTGTAGATCACCAGCGCAAGCGCCATGATCCCGGCCACAAAAACCGAAACGATCAGCAAATCAACCAGTACTCCGGGTCCTACGAACGCCCCCAAAGCTCCTGCCAGCTTCCAGTCGCCCGCGCCCAGACTATGGATAACGACGAAAGGCAGCAGGAGCAGCAGTCCGAGGCCGGCTCCAAGAAGAGAGGTCTTTACTCCCGACCATCCGCTGATCGCCGCGTTCGCCGCGATGCCTACCAGCAAACCCGGAATCGTCAGCCAGTTGGGGATCCGCCGGCTGCGCAAATCCGTAATACCAGCCGTCACCGCGAAAGCTACCGCCAACCCCAGCACAACCGGGCTCAAATCAGCTCCGATTGCCCGGGGAAAAACCCCGTCCAAACCGCAGTTTGCTGACCTTGTCGAACATGTTTCATTTTCGAAGCGCCTGGCTTTGTCGAGCCGAATCTTGCTGGGAAGGACAGCTTTTGGCCCATAAAGCCGAATACAAGCCTGCTGACGCGGATTTTCACACAGGCCCCGTACGAAGTCAACGAATACGCCCCCAGCGTGCACTCGCTGGTCACCTGCAAAAGCAAAGGCCCGGAACGCGTCCGGGCCCTAGCGAAATCAGCCAAACTTAGCGGTTAAAGGCTCCCGCGCTGTTGTGCTCCGCCACAATCCGCTTGGCATTGTCGGCCAGGGCTTTGGCTTGGGGCAGAAGGTCCAGCCCCTTCAGCACCTCCGGATCCGATTCCGCCCTCACCTTCAGTCCCTCATCCTGACCGAAAGCATCGACGAAGATTTCGGCCTTAATGTTGGACCTGATCCAGTCGTTGTTATCCACCAGGTCGGCCTGGGTGTAGGGAATGCTCGCTTCGTCCAACGACTTGCGGAAATCCTGCATCACGGCGTCATCGACTTCGAAGCTCTTCGTCGGATGATGAGTCACGACATAGCGCTTAGCGTAGTTGAAGAATGCATAATGCTGCAGTAGCGTGTCTTGAAAGTGATTGCCTTTAACCGGAGGAATCACCACATCCGGCGTGATGCCGCCTCCGCCGTACACCGTGCGGCCGCTGTCCGTCAGCTTCACTTCGCGGCTGGCATTGCTGCCCGATTCGGCATCGCGGTTGTAGTAGTAGTCGTAGAGGGAAATGTTGCTGTAATCACGCTGGATCAGCCGTCCGCTCGGCGTGTAATAGTGCGCCGTGGTGAGCGCCAGTCCTGTGTTTTCCGACAGCGGATACACAGTCTGAACCAGACCCTTGCCAAACGTGACTTCGCCCGCGATCAGCCCGCGATCATGGTCCTGAATCGCTCCCGAAACAATTTCTGCCGCCGAAGCGGTGAGCCGGTTGACCAGAACAACCAGCGGATAATCTTTTCCGCCGTTGCCATGCTGCGCCACATAACGCTTCTCGGCGGAAGCGCGCCCGTGATGCGAAACGATGAGCTGACCTTTCTTAAGGAACTTGTCAGCGACGCCAACACCTTCGCTCAGCAATCCGCCAGGATTGCCGCGCAGATCCAGAATCAACCCTTTAAGGTCGCCAAACTCGTCCAGCGCTTTGGAAACCTCTTCTTCCGTCGTTTCGTTGAAGCCGGTGACGTGCAGATATCCAATGCCCGGCCGGATCAGGAAGTGCACGTCCACGCTGTAGCGCGGAATCTCGTCGCGCACCAAGGTAAACTCCATCGGCTTCTCGACGCCTTCGCGCGAGATGCTGATGTGCACGGTCGTCCCCTTCGGCCCTTTGAGTAGGTCCGCGACGTCGCTGGTGCTCATGTTTTCGGTGGACTTGCCATCCACGGCGATGATCACGTCACCCGGATGAATACCTGCTTTATAAGCAGGCGTGCCGGTGAAGGGAAAAATGACGATGACTTTATTGTTGCGCGGCCCCACCGTCATTCCGACGCCGTAATACTTGCCGCGCTGGTCTTCGCGCATCAGCGCATACGATTTCGGGTCGAAGAAATTCGAGTGCGGATCGAGCGCATGTAGCATCCCGGGAATCGCCCCGTTGTAGATCGCCTTGTCGGGATTTACCGGCTCCGCGTAATTGTCCTCGATGACGGCGTAGACATCCGTGAACTGCTTCAGGCTGTCCTTGACATCCGAGTCGCTCGAGGGTGACGAGGCCTGCTGCCCCGTTCGCTGGGCGAAAAGAATGCCCAGGAAACCGCAAGCTAACAGGAAAAAAAACACCAGAAAGAGTGAGCGGCGAGAACTACGTGCCATCTTGATATGTTTCCTTCGTTTGAGGGAAATCGAACTTCCCCAGCTACCGCGCTGAATACACGCAGTATATCACCAGATTAGACTGCTCCGAACCGGGATCGTCACCGTCGGTAACTCTCGCGAACCGACCTTTATATGAGATGCGCGAGACGCGGTTGAGGTTCTATTTACCGGAAATACCGGCCTTGAAGAAGGCTATTGACGCGCTAGGAATACCGCTATATTGTTTGCAGTCACCCAGAGCGCGGGGGCCCGTTCTGGTGAACGTAATCGCTCGGGAGTCGGACTGTGCTACTTCGTCGAGTACTTTCCACTGCTGGCTGTGCTATGTCCCTGGTCCTCGCCGCCGCGAACTATTGCCCTGTTAAAGCTCTGGCTGCCGCCGGGTTCCAACCGCCTAATCCTGAAGAACTCAAGATGACGAGCGAACCGCTCGCTCCGGGCGCGCCCGCCATCATTCTCTATCGCCAAGTCGATCGCGACGATAACGGCCAGACCACTCACGAAGATGACTACATTCGGATCAAGATTTTCACGGAGGAGGGACGGAGGTACGGAAACGTAGAAATTCCGTTTTATAAGGAAAGCGAAGACATCGTTAACGTCCGGGCCCGAACCATCCGACCCGACGGCTCCATCGCGGAATTTGACGGCAGCGTCTTTGAAAAACCCCTGGCGAAGGAGAGGGGATCGAGGTTACTGGCAAAGAGCTTCACCCTCCCCGACGTCCAGCCGGGAAGCGTCGTTGAGTATTACTTTACCCACGATTACAGACAGGATCTGGTCTACCAGCACACAGTCATGCTCTACGGGTCGCGGTGGATTCTTAGTTCCGATCTCTTCACCAAGAGCGCCAGGTTTTCCCTGAAGCCCTACACAGCCAGCTATTCGATGATGCAGCTTCGTTGGAGCTGGCATGACCTGCCGGCAGGGTCCGTTCCGAAGCAAGGCCCGGACAGAATCGTCAGGATGGAGGCGGTCAACATTCCCGCCTTCCAAACGGAAGACTTCATGCCTCCTGCAAATGAGTTGATGTCGCGCGTGGATTTTATCTACACCGATGAAATCCCCGAAAATAATCCGGAAAAGTTCTGGAAGAACGTTGGCAGGAAGCGGAATGGGCAACTGGAAAGCTTTGTGGGAAAGCGCAAGGCCATGGAAGAGGCAGTGGCCCAGATCGTTTTTCCTGGTGACGCACCTGAAGTGAAGCTGCGGAAAATCTACGATCGCGTGCAGCAGATACGAAACAAATCTTACGAGCTGCAAAAAACTGAACAGGAAGTAAAACGTGAGAAGGAGAAGCCAGTCGAGAACGTCGAAGATTTGTGGAAGCGCGGCTACGGCGATGGCATGCAACTCACGTGGCTTTATCTCGCGCTGGTGCGCGCTGCCGGTTTCGAGGCCTATGGTTGCTGGGTTTCTGGCCGTCGGGAGTATTTCTTTTCGCCAAAGACCATGGAGCCCGGAAAGCTGAATTCGAACGCTGTCATGGTCAAGCTCAACGGCAAAGATCTTTACTTCGATCCGGGCGCGGAGTTTACCCCCTTTGGCCTATTGGAGTGGCCGGAAACAGGAGTCATTGGCTTGCGTCTGGATAAAGACGGCGGTACCTGGATCCAGACCACCCTTCCCGCCGCTTCTGAATCTCGCGTGGAACGCAAGGCAAATCTAAAGCTCACCGATACGGGCGACCTGGAAGGCAAGGTTACGGTTACATACACCGGCCTGGAGGCGATGTATCAGCGGTTGGATGTCCGCCACGCCGACGATGTGGCCCGCAAGAAATTCCTGGAAGACCGCCTGAAATTCCAGGTGCCCGCTGCCATCGAGGCAGAACTGGTGAACAAGCCAGACTGGTCCGGTTCGGAAACACCTCTGGTTGCCGAGTTCGATCTCAAAATTCCCGGCTGGGCATCGAATGCCGGGAAGCGCGTAGTGCTTCCAGCCGCCATCTTCACGGAAGTGGAGAAACGCATTTTCGAGCACACCAACCGCGTCCACCCTATCTATTTCGAGTATCCCTACGAGAAAATTGACGACATCACCATCGAACTACCCCTGGGGTGGTCGGTAAGCAGCGTGCCGCCAGCCAAAGTCCAGGATGGACATGTTGTCGTCTACAACATGAACGTGGAGAACGCGAAAGACACACTGCGCTTGACGCGGAAGTTGACCGTGGATTTCCTGCTCTTGGAACCGAAATACTATGGGGCACTGCGAAATTTCTTTCAAGTAGTGAGGAGCGGCGATGAAGAGCAAATTGTGGTGCAACCTGGCATGGCCAACGCGAGCGACTAGCTGGAGAGCGTGCCTCACTTGTACTTGGACGATTGCTTGGATGTTGTGCTGCATGCCGAACGCTCTTGCAGCCGGGGACGCGCCTGCGTGGATGCATGCCCTGGTTAATGCTCCGCTGCCGGCCTACGACGAGAAGACCGATGCCGTCCTTTTGTATTCCGAAACGAATGTTACGGTTCTTTCGACGGACAAGATCAGAACGCAGGTCCGCGAAGCTTACAAGATTCTGCGTCCCAATGGCCGTGAACACGGGACCGTGAAAGTGCCCTTCTCTGCCCACAGCAAGATCAACAGTCTTCGCGGCTGGTGCATTCCGACCCAGGGCAAGGATTACGAAGTAAAGGAAAAGGACGCCGTCGAGCAGGCTTATGCGCCGGACTTCATACTTGCGTCAGACGCGAAAGTGAAAATACTGCAGATCCCGGCGCCCGATGTTGGCAACATCGTCGGCTACGAGTACGAAGTCGAGGAGCAACCCTTCTTCTTGCAAGACATTTGGGATTTTCAAAAAGAAGATCCCGTGCGGGAAAGCCACTATTCTCTCCAGCTTCCGGCAGGATGGGAATATAAAGTTTCCTGGCTCAACCATCCGGGAGTCAAACCGACCGAGGATGGAAATAATTCCTGGCGGTGGGCGGTGAGCGACGTAACCGGCATTAGAAAAGAGCCGCTCATGCCTCCGTTCGGCGGCGTCGCAGGTCAAATGGTCGTTTCCTTCTTCACCTCATCCGGGCGGGCCCTGAACGCAAACATCGACTGGGATACGATGGGGAAATGGTATTCCGACCTCGTGGGTGAGCGCGTCGATGCGTCTCCGGAAATAAAGCAGCAGGTAGCCACATTAACCGCTTCAAGAACCACCCCGCTGCGACAGATGCAAGCAATCGCCGAATTCGTGCAGCACGATATCCGCTACGTCGCGATCGAATTGGGCATTGGGGGCTTTCAGCCGCATCCTGCACCGGAAATATTCTCCCACCACTACGGGGACTGTAAAGACAAAGCGACTTTGATGCGTTCCATGCTGCATGAGATGGGCATTAATTCCTACTACGTACTGATCAACCATGAACGTGGATCCGTCACCGGTGAGATGCCCGCGCACGATGGATTCGATCACGCGATTACAGCCATCAAGCTGCCTGATGACCTAGCTGATCCCTCTTTGATTGCGACCGTCCAGATTCCTAAGCTGGGCAAACTTCTCTTCTTCGATCCGACCAATGACCTTATTCCGTTCGGCCAACTTCCGGGCTATCTGCAGGCGAATTACGGCTTGCTCGTGACGCCCGATGGTGGCGAGCTCATCGAGTTACCTCAACAGCCGTCCATGATGAACAGCATCCAGCGCACGGCCAAGCTGACTCTCGATTCGACGGGGACGTTAAAGGGCGAGGTCAAAGAGATGCGCCTAGGCGAGCGGGCGTCCTCCGAGCGGTGGCGTTTGCGGACCGTGACCAAGGATACGGACCGCATCAAACCGATCGAAGAGCTTCTGGGCAACTCGCTTGCCAGTTTCCATCTGACTCGTGCCAGCCTGATCAACTTTCAGCAAACCGACCAGCCTTTTGGTTTCAACTACTCCTTCGAGTCGCCAAATTACGCCAAGAACGCGGGAAACCTGCTGCTGGTGCGACCTCGCGTCATAGGAAACAAAGGGTTGGGATTCCTGGAGACCAAAGAACCGCGCAAGTTCCCCATAGAATTCGAGGAGCCCACGCGCGACACCGATGCCTTTGAAATCACCATTCCGCCCGGCTACGTCGTCGACGACATTCCCCCCGCAGTGGACGCCGACTACGGCTTCGCCAGTTATCATTCGAAAACAGTCGTGACAGGCAATGTCGTCGACTACACTCGCACCTTCGAAGTGAAGGAACTGAGTGTCCCCGTCGATAAAGCAGACCAGCTGAGAAAGTTTTACCGCATTATCGCCACAGATGAACGAAATACCGTGGTCCTCAAACCTTCTCCATAGCAGGCCGTTGTATTGAATCCCTGGAACGGTCGTTAACGGGGTCGACATTGCCGCCTTCGGCGCCCGGCATTATGATGAACCCATGAGTTTTTCCGAGACGATCTTCCTGTTCTTCCTGGCCCTCATCATTTTTGGGCCGAAGAAGTTACCGGAGATCGCCCGTCAAGCGGGACGTTTGCTCGCTGAACTTCGCCGGGCTTCCAACGAATTCAGATCGCAGATCGAAACCGAAATCGCGCATATTGAGGTCGAGAAGAAGGCTCAAGCGATCCTTCCACCCAGTTCTCCGCCGCCGGGCGCGGTGGCCAGTTTGAGTCTGAACCCCGGCTCAAGCGAAGCGGTTCCACACCCATCGCAAGCAACGTTGGCCGCTCCCGCTAACACTACCATCGAAGTTTCCCCTTCCGCCGATCCGAATTCGACCGGCGCAATTCCGATCGCTGAGAAATCGGACGCCTCGCCCATAGAGCCGATCGCCTCCGATTCCGAAATCGTTCCTACGCCTCAGGATTCGCATGTTTGAAAGCCAGACTGCGGTTCCCGGCGACGACCCGAAGCGCGACGCCATGCCCACCATGGGCTTCCTCGACCACCTAGAGGAGTTGCGCACTCGCCTTGTATACTCCATCGCTGCGGTTGCCGTGGGATTCTTCGCTTGCTGGTGGAAAGTGGAGAGCATCTACGACATCATGCAGCGCCCGATCATGAAAGCGCTTAAGGACAATGGGATGTCAGAGCGGCTCGTCTATCTGAATCCCACCGAGCCTTTCAATCTATACCTTAAGATCGCCGCGCTTGCCGGACTTTTCTTGACCTCGCCCTTCGTGCTCTACCAGGTCTGGATGTTTATCTCTCCAGGTTTGTATCGCAACGAGAAGCGTTACGTTGTGCCGTTCATGGTTTCCACGATCGCCCTGTTCACTACCGGAGGGTACTTTGGCTACAAAGTTGTCTATCCGCAGGCGCTTGGCTTTCTAATTCATTTCGGCCGGCAGTTCCAGCCGATGATCACGATCGGCGAATACACATCGCTGTTTCTGAGCATCATTCTGGGCATGGGGCTGATCTTCGAGATGCCCATCCTTATTTTCTTTCTGGCGCTGATGGGCATTGTTACTGCCGGCTTCATGTGGAAGAACTTCCGCTATGCCATTCTTCTGATTTTCATCATTGCCGCCATCGTCACTCCGACTCCCGATGTGTTGAATATGTGCATTTTTGCCGCGCCTATGATCGCGTTGTATGTTGTTAGCATTGGAATAGCCTGGGCGGTGCATCCCAAGCAGCGTAGCGCTCGAAAAGAAAAAAAGGCGGCAGCATAGAATTCTTACGGTATTCGGGCTCCACTCTTTGAGTGTGTTCCGTGCACGGCAGGAAAACGATCCGCGAGAAATGATCTGCGAGAAAATGATCAGCAAGAGACTCGTCTTCGCAGTGCTACTGCTCTCCGGAGTTCTATTACCGGCATGCGATCGTGATAAGAGTGCCAGTCCAGTAAATGCCCAGACCCCGCCTGCGGGTCCGTCTGCCGAAGATCCTCGCCCGAAACTTTCGCTTCCTCCCGACAGCGGCCCGCCGCCGACCATCGATTCTTCTCGCGCCATGCAGTACGTGAAAGAAATCGTCAAGCTGGGTCCGCGCCCCATCGGCAGCGCGAATCACAAGAAAGTAGAGGATTACATCATTTCCCACCTTAAAGGCGACGCGGTGGAAGATGACGTCTTTACGGCTGATACGCCCGAAGGCAAATTTCCCGTGCGAAACATCGTCGCCAAGTTTCCCGGGGCACGTGACGGCATCATCGTGATCGCCAGCCATTACGACACCAATTATCCTTTGCGGAATACTTCCTACATTGGTGCCAATGACGGCGCTTCCTCCAGCGCCCTCCTGCTCGAAATTGCGAATCAACTGCGCGGCAAAAAGCGCGATGGCTACAGTGTCTGGCTGGTGTGGGACGATGCTGAGGAAGCTATGAAGACTTGGTCAGACGCAGACAGCCTCTACGGCATTCGCCACCTCGCCCAGAAGTGGCAGGACGACGGGACTCTGAAGAAGATAAAAGCTTTTTTGCTGGCCGATATGATCGGCGACGCCGATCTCAACATCGATCATGACCAGAACTCGACGCCTTGGCTGGAAGAGGTGGTGTATGAGGCCGCTACTCGCCTGGGCTATCAATCGCATTTCTTTGCCCGCGAGAACCAGGTTTCCGACGATCACCTCCCGTTTATGCAACGAGGCGTGCCCTCTGCCGACTTGATCGATTTCGACTACGGATATAACAACGTGTTCTGGCATACGCCGCAAGATACTGTGGACAAACTCAGTCCCAAGAGCCTGGAGATTGTCGGCAGCACGATTCTGGAGACGGTCAACATTTTGGATAAAATGGATCCGCTGCCGCCGAAGTAAAATCCCTACCCGTAAGAAACGTGCTCTGCGATCTATGCGGGCCGTTCTTCGTGCACTCTGCGCTAGCGCTTTTGCTCTTTTCCCGAAATTCATTTCTAATTCAACCCGACATGCGAAACCTGAAAGCCTTTTTCCTGTGCTTAATCCTCACATCAATTTGCCTCGCTGCCACGCCGTCCACGGAATCCGACGATGCCAACCGCATTATTCAGTCCGCCCTCCAACCATCCTCCCCGATTGAGAGCAACCTGCGCCACCTCACCGACGAAATCGGCGGCCGGGTGCCCGGAACACCCGCCATGCAAAGAGCCGTCCAATGGGGCATCAACGCATTCAAGGTTGCTGGCGCCGATAGCGTGCATACCGAAGAATTCACCATCCCGCATTCCTGGGCGGAGGGCGCAACCGAGATGTCTGTCAGTTCGACGGGAACCGCTGTCGACGCGAAGCTGGCGCAGATTCCGAAATTCGACTTTCGCGTGCGATGCGTCTCCATTGCGTGGGCGCCCGCCCTTGCGCCGGTGAAGCATGTGCCCGTGGTCGACGTCGGCAGCGGCAGTCCTGACGAGTTCAAGAAGGCCGGCGATATTTCAGGAAAAATCGTTCTCGTTCACTCGGCTGTGCTGAAGACCTGGGAGGATCTCTTTGCCGAATATACGAACGCCCCTCCCGTCATCACGGCTGCCTTGAACGGCAAAGCCAAGGCTGTAGCCTTTATCGCTACGCGCGAGCACGACATTCTCTACCGGCACACGAATTCCTTCGCCGGTGAAATCGATCGCATCCCGCAGGTTCTGGTGGCGCGTGAAGACGGAGAACGCATCGGACGATTGCTGGCCTCAGGACATCCGGTGTGGGCTGATCTGAGCATCCCGAGTCAACTCGGTGGGCCAATCAAGACCGCCAACGTGATTGCGGAAATCAAAGGCAGTGAAAAGCCCAACGAATTCGTCATTCTCGGCGCGCACCTGGATTCCTGGGAACTCGGCACCGGCGCGCTCGACAACGGCTGCAATGCGGCGCTGGTGGTGGATGCGCTGCGCGCGATCAAGGCTTCCGGATTGAAACCCCGCCGCTCGATCCGCTTCATACTGTTTTCCGGCGAAGAAGAAGGTTTGCTGGGATCGCGCGCTTACGCCACTGCGCACCGCGCGGAACTTGATAACGCCGCCGGTGTCATCATCTACGACTCTGGCACCGGCAAGACCACAGGATTCGCTACCGGCGGCCGCAAGGATGTGTTGGATACTACCAAGCACATCATCGCTCCTCTACGACAGTTCGGCGTGACCGAACTTAAGACCGACATGGAGTGGGGTACCGACCATTTCGACTTCATGCTGGAAGGTGTCCCTACGTTCGTGGCCGATCAGGAGGAGGCGAACTATCTGGAAAATTACCACGCCGTCTCCGATACCTATGACAAGGTAGACTTCGGGCAGCTCAGGAAACACGTTGCCGAAGCAGCCGAATTTTCCTTTGCCCTGGCAAATCTTCCCCAGAAGATTGGACCACGCTATTCCCGCGCGCAAATTGAGCAGTCGATGCGCGAAACCGGTTCTGATCAGCAGTTCAAAGCGGCAGGCATGTGGGACGCGTGGGCAAGTGGAAAGCTCGGGCGGCAGCAGTAATCAAATTTGCAAATTTGGATTTCCAATTGCCAATTGGAGCAATCACGGGTCCAATGGAAAGTTGGCCGATCGACAATCGGCCATCAGACTTGATCTATTTCTGGATCATCTTCAACCTTTTCGCGCTGGGCACGCTCTGGTTGGATCTTCGCGTCTTCCACCGCAGCGGCCGCATGCGTTCTCGCGAAGCGCTCCTCCGCAGCGCCATGTGGGTTGGATTGGCGGCAGCATTTACCGGTATAGTTTTTTTCTGGCAGGGGCGCCAGGTTGCGATCGAATTCGTCACGGGTTACGTCCTCGAGCTCTCTCTCAGCGTCGACAACCTTTTCCTCTTCCTCGTAATCTTCCGCTACTTCGCCGTGCCGGAGGAGCAACAGCACCGCGTGCTGTTTTGGGGAATTATCGGCGCCTTGGTGATGCGGGGTTGCTTTATCCTCGCCGGGGTGGGCCTCATCCAGCGCTTCCACTGGATTTTTTATGGTCTTGGGGCGCTGCTCATCTATAGCGGCATCCGGCTGGCGCTTGCCGGTGAACACCAGATGGATCCGTCCAAGAATCCAGCAGTTCGGACACTACGCCGCTTGCTACCAGTGACGGATACCTACGAAGGCGGGCACTTCTTTGTTCGCGTCTGGCAAGGGAAGGCGGGACTGTACGCCACGCCGCTGCTGGTTGTCTTGGCCGTGATCGAAACCACGGACCTACTTTTCGCCGTCGATTCCATCCCCGCGATCCTTGCCATCACACTCAATGCTTTCATCGTCTACGCCTCGAATGTGTTCGCCATCATGGGACTGCGGTCGATGTTCTTCGCCGTCTCTGGCTTAATGAAAGTCTTCCGCTTTCTCCACACCGGCCTGGCGTTGATTCTGATCCTGGTAGGCACGAAGATGATCGTGGCGGATTATTTCAAGGTGCCAACCATGGCAATGCTAGGCCTAGTGACGGGAATACTAACCATTTCCGTAGCAGCCTCCGTCCTCATTCCGGAGAAGGAACGGACGTAGCGAGCTTATCAACTTCTTCAACCGTGTCCTCCAAACCACCACTGCCCATAAGCTATTATGGAAGTCCATGGCGCAAGTCACCATTCACGTCCCGCCCCGTCCTTATCAGGCACGAATCGAGAATGGCTTACTGTCCCGGGCCGGAGCGTTGCTGGCGGAATTGCTACCGCAATCGAGCAGGTTGTTTGTGGTTACGGCTCCTCCCATCCGCCGGCGTTGGGGATCAAAATTGCTCGCCTCGCTGACTTCGGCGGGATTCAAACCTCAGGTTCTTCAGATTCCAGATGGCGAACCCGCTAAGAAACTGGCCACCATCGAAACCATGGCGGAGAGATTAGTTCGCCTCGGCGCCGACCGCAAAGCGGTTCTCCTGGCCTTGGGCGGCGGCGTGGTTGGCGATGTCACCGGATTGCTTTCCTCCCTTTACATGCGCGGAGTGGAACTGGTGCAGATTCCAACCACGGTCCTCGCGCAGGTGGATGCCTCGGTTGGCGGCAAGACTGCCGTAAATCTTGGGGCAGGGAAGAATCTGCTCGGAACTTATCACCACCCGCGCGTGGTTCTCATTGATCCTGAGGTTCTGCACACGCTCTCCGATCGAGCCTTTCGCGCTGGGCTGTATGAAGCGCTCAAGTGCGGGATCATTGGCGATGTCGATCTTTTTCTGCGCTTCGAACAAAAGCGTGCCCAGATTCTGAAACGTGATCCGGTTGAGATCGAAGGCCTTATCGCTCAAAGCGTGAAGCTCAAAGCGGAAATCGTTTCCGCAGATGAACAGGAAGGTGGCTTGCGGCGCGTCCTCAATCTGGGCCATACCATCGGACACGCGTTGGAGGTTGAGACCGGTTACCGCACCTTGCTTCACGGCGAGGCCGTGGCGTGGGGAATGATCGCTGCAACCAACATCGCCCTTACGGTCGGGCGCACGGACAGCGTTACCGCAGGCCGCATTGCCGATGCTGTGTTGAGCCTGGGACGTCTCCCGGAGCTCAAGGTAAGCGCCCGCAAGATTCTGGCGCGGCTGCAGGCGGACAAGAAAACGCAAAATGGCGCGGTCCATTTTGTTCTGCCGCGAGAGATTGGAAAAGTAGAAATCGCCTCCGACGTCCCAGACAAGGTGGTGCTCGGCGCCGTCGAAGAGCTACGCCGCTTATCCCACGGCGGCTGGGTCTGGAAGAAGTGAAGATGCACACAAAATGACTCGCGCGGCTGAGACTCCAAGGTCAACCGTCATCGGCGCCGCTCCGGAAGGCGCCAGTGACCCTCATTCCGCGGCCCGCGCCGTGCGCGAGATGTTCACCTCGATTGCCCCGCGTTACGACCTGTTAAATCATGTGCTGTCATGCAATATCGACCGAGTGTGGTGGCGCCGCACTGCTCGCACATTCGCGCACATCCTCGCCCAACCCGATAGCCGCGTGCTCGACCTCTGCTGCGGCACTGGCGACATGACTTTTGCCCTGCGCAAGCAAGCGGGGCAGCCGGGAGCAAAGGGCGGTCCGCAAATCGTAGGTGCCGATTTCTCTCATGCCATGCTGCAGTGCGCGCACTTGAAGTCTCTGGGACAAAGCGCTGCGAGCGCTGACTCTGCTCCAAGTTGGATCGAAGCCGACGCTCTCAGCCTTCCGTTTCCCGACCAGCATTTCAACTTGGTGACTTCCGCCTTCGGCTTTCGCAATCTCGCCGACTACGATGCCGGCCTGCTTGAAATTGTGCGCGTGTTGAAGCCCGGAGGAGAGTGCGGCATCCTCGACTTCGGCGAACCCAAAGGTTGGATTGGCAGCCTCTATCGCATCTACTTCAGGCAAGTGTTGCCCCGCGTAGGCACCCTGATCTCGGGAGTGCGCGGCCCTTATACATATCTGCCGAATTCAGTCGAACGATTTCCGGAGCCGGCGGAAATGCTGGATCGGATGCGGCGCGCCCGCTTCCGCGAAGCCACCTGGACGCCGTATACCTTGGGCATCGCCGGACTGTACCGCGGCAAGAAATGAATTTGACCCGGAATCCTCTTAGCCCGCATCCCGCAACAACTTACTCAGTCTCCCCAAGTCACCTTCGCCCGTGTCTCCGATGACGAAGTATCTCAGCCCGTTCTGCGTCCAGGTTTCCATGTGGAAAGAGTGTGCATCGGCTGTGCCTGAAGGAAGATTCTTAATCTCGGACGCTTGATCCGGCAAAATGAATACGGAAATGTAGTGCTTTCGAATCTGAAAGATCAAATGCGCGCTCGGAATTTGTTCGAGATAAGCGACCCGCCCTCCAATTAACGTGAAGTCCGAGCCAGTCAACTCCGGCAAATTAAAGGTGAACGGGACGCGACCCTGGAACCAAGGCTTCACCGTATGGCGGTCGGAGGACACAACGTCCACAGGCGTGCCGCTGGCCAGAGTGCTCACGTGCAAATCCGCCAACTCACCGTAGATACGCTGCCGCGCCTCCCGCCGTTGCCCTATATACCCTGTCAGCAAAAGAGCCGCAACCAGCAATGCCAGCGCGGGAACCAAAGCGAGTCTCCACGCTCGCGCAATTCCGCTCTTCGACTTCGCTGCAACGCTCTTCGTGATCTTATTCCGGAGTTCCGCTCTCGCCGTGTATCGCGCTCCCGCCATCTGTACCGACCGCTTCAGTTGTACGCGTTCCAAGATTTCGCCAGCACAGCCCGTGCACGTTCGCAAGTGGGCGGCTAGAGCTGCGGCGTCAGCCGTTGCAAGTTCACCATCGAGGTAACGATCGAGGTCTCCGCGCCACTGCTCACACGCCATGCGGGCCTCCTTCGATCTGGGCGCGGAGAGCCGTCCGCAGCGCCTGGCGAGCACGATGTAGCCGCGACATTACCGTACCGATTGGAATCGCCAGGGCTTCCGAAATTTCCTGGTAGGACATCTCCTCCACTTCACAGAGCAGCAAAATCTCCCGAAACTGCACAGGCAATTCTTCCAATGCATGCTGGACCATTTCGCGATTTGCCTGTTCCAGGAAGAGAACCTCGGGCGTGGCCGTCTCCGTCGGCAGGTTGTCTCCGGTCTCCTCGTCCAAAACAACCATAGTCTTCAGTCCCGTCCGCGAGCTTAGAAACGAATTTCGCAGAATGCGGTACATCCATGCGCGAAAATTCGTACCCGCTTGAAACGACGAAAATCCACGCAGCGCCTTCGCGTACGTCTCCTGAACCAGATCCTCGGCCTCGGTCCTGTCCTGCGTCAACCAGTGGGCAAAGTTGTAAAGCTGATCAAACAGGGGCATCGCGAGATCTTCAAACGTCGCCGCTGTCTGCCGCTGTTCGGACACCCGCATAGAGTAAACCAGCCACCCGCAGATTTATTCCACGAATAATGAGCGCCAGATTGGGGCGCCGGGATTTTCCGGTGTTTTGAAACGAAGCTCTAGCTCGCGCTCGCTTCTTTCGAAGGGGAGGTTGGCGTTTTGAAGCTGTCAGCAAACGCGTCCGCAATCGTGAAGCGCATCACCTTCTCGTATTCCGGACCCAGGAACTTGCGCAGCCGATCGGTATTCATGATGTACTCGCCAGTCATGTAGGGGAGCGCTTCGGGCGGAATCGCCGAGATCTGGCGCTTCCACAGAAATTCCAATGCGATCCGCATTGCCAATTTACCCGGAACGCGTAACAGCTTAGCCTGTGCCATCTCGATGCAGCGGCCGTAAGTGATCGGCTCTCCCCGCCCGGCGACATTCAGAATGGTCAGGCGCTGCGCCTCCGGGTCCCGGTGCAGGATGTGGGCGACCACCCTCGCCATATCATCGACGTGGATGAACTGTATCTTGTTTTCGAGATATTGTTGGCCGCGCGGCAGCATGCAAGGCAGCCGGGCTCCCTCCCTGCGCATCTTCTCCGCTCGCGCACCTTTGCCGTTGGGAGTCCCGCGAAACGCTCCTAGCAGATAGTTGCTGACCGTGGCTCCCGCAAATATGTGCGGACGCAAAATGTAAACGCTACAGCCGCGCAGAGCGGAAGAGCGTTGTTGTACCACCTCGTCACTCTGTTTTTTGTGGATCGCATAAGGCAGTGTGTGCGCGGCCATCGGCGATTCTTCTGTCGCCGGAGCCGGTAGGCTGGGTCCGTAGACGGAGACACTGCTGGGAAAAATAAATTGCTTGATCCCGGATTCGGCGGTGCGGTTCGTCTCGGTAATCGCTTCCATTACTCGAGCCGTCCCGGCCACGTTAATCTGCCACATGCGCTCGGCATCCAGCACCCCCGAGCGCACTGCATCGATCACAAATGCAAGGTGAACCACGGATACCGGGTGGGTGTCGCGCAAAAGTTCATAGAGCGACCGAGTGGAGGATTCCTCCGCCAAATCCAGTCGTTCGAATTGCAGTGACAAATCAGTGTGGGGTGCGCTCACATCCACCCCGATCACCGAAAAATCTCCCAGCAGCGGAAGCAACCGTGATCCCAGGTTTCCCGCAATACCGGTGACCACGACGACAGGTTTATCGCTCGCCATCAGTTGGGCTTGGACGAAGGGGCCGGTTGCGCAGGCGGCTGCGATGTTGGACCTGTCGCCGGAGCAGCAACTTGCGGCTGCGCCTGTGTCGGAGGTGGCGTATTCGGATGCGGCATCCGGCTCGGCAGTGGACGTCCTCCCATGGGTCCGCTCGGAGCCGGCGGTCCAAAATAGGCCTCGTTGGTTTCCGTGTGGTAGGAATTCGTGTATTTGTCCATCATTTCCTTCATCCGCTGGCCCTTCAATGTAGTGCGAATTTCTTCGCTGACCTGATCCAGCGGAAGAACCTGCTCGGTCACCACTTTGTATACATAGTGCCCACCGTTATCGGCGATCACCGCGGAGACCTCGCCCACTTTCAGATCGAACACCGCGGCATGCGCCGGAGGCAGCCCGGTGCGCCGTACCTTCGGCAGATTGACGGTAGGCGTCTCCACCTTCATGCCTGCGGCTTCGTACGCTTCTTTTTGCAGCTTGACGAAGTCTTCTCCGGCGGCGGCTCGTTTCTGCAGGCTCTCCGCCAACTTAGTCAGTTCCTGCTCGCCTTCTTCCTGTTTCGCCTTATCTGCAGCTTCCTTCGCCTTCTGCTGCTCTTCGGTCAGCTTCTCGCTATTCTCGGTTCGCTTCTCCAGTTCCGCCTGCTTGTAACGGGGGATAAAAAGCCGGTCCAAAGAAAATTGCTCATACGCCTCAGGATTTTTCTTATAGTAGGCTTCTATATCCTCCGCTGGAACTTTATCTGCCTCTTCCTGTATCGAGCGCTGCAGTTGCTGGGTCAGAATCTGCATCTTCACGAGTTTCAACGTCTCTTGATATTGCGGAGTCTTCTCCAGACCCTTTTCTTTCGCTGCTTCTGACATAGCTATAAATTGGGGCAAGCGAGCTTCCAGTTGACGCTTCAACTGCGGCGTGACATTCGGCGCAAGCCCGCTGGCAATCTTCTCGAACTCTTTCCGGGTGATCACGGTCTTACAATCCTCCGGCTTCTTGGCGGTAGTGTTCTTGGCAGTGGCAGCCGTCTTCCCCGTAGCTGACTTGGGGGACGCGGTGGGCGGGCAGACTCCAATAATCGTCAGAACGGCAGCGTCTTCAGGCACCTCCGCCGGTGCGCTTGCTGCAGCAGTTCCCGTCGTAGCCTGAGCCGGATTCGGCGGTGCTGCCGCTGTTCCGGCGGGCGCTTGTCCCCAAGCCATGCTCCCCAACAACACACACAGCAACCAACTCTTACCCATACAAAAAATCCTCCAGGATTGGTAAATCAGGAAGTCGCAACCGCTCGAACCTAGCATCGTAGCATAGGAGCGGCTATCCGCAGTACCGTCCAGGATTTCCGTGCGGTTGCATCCGAAGTTTGATTCCTTGGCGCAATAGCGCATTAGCGGCGATAATCCCATCATGTCCGGGACGCCGGCTCTTTACTCACCGAAGGCGATGCGCGCCGAAAAGCGCGCGGTGGCAGGGAACTCGGTGCTTGCCGCCCTGCTTATCACCGGGGGAAAGATTGTGGTGGGCGTCACCACCGGCAGCCTGGGCATTCTTTCCGAGGCTGCACACTCCGCTCTTGATCTTATCGCTGCCTTGCTTACTTACCTCTCCGTTGGAGTCTCCGATAAGCCTGCAGATGCCGACCATCAATATGGTCACGGTAAGGTGGAAAATTTTTCGGCGTTCGTCGAAACCGGTCTGCTCTTGCTCACCTGCATCTGGGTTGTCTACGAAGCGATCGTGCGACTATTTTTCCGCCGCGTAGAGGTTGAGCCTTCCGTGTGGGCCTTTGCCGTGATGCTCATCTCCATGGTAGTGGACTACTGGCGCTCCCGGGCCTTGGGCCGCATTGCCAAGAAATACGATAGCCAGGCTCTCGAAGCAGATGCGCTTCACTTTTCCACTGATATATGGTCTGCAGGCGTCGTAGTCGTGGGCCTCGTTCTCATCTTGACGGGACGCGTCTACAATCTCGATTGGCTGCGCCTCGCTGATCCAATCGCCGCTCTTTTCGTTGCTGGCGTGATCGTCTCTGTGAGCTGGCGGCTGGCTCGCCGCACCGTTGATGCCCTGCTCGATGCTGCACCTGCCGGAGTCCGTGGTCAGATCACCGACGCCGTTTCACAAGTGGACGGCGTACTCGAAATCGGGCGAGTGCGCATCCGCCGCTCCGGAAATCGCTATTTCGCCGATCTGGCCGTTGGCCTCGCCCGCACCGTTACCTTTCAGCGCTCTGAGCAGCTGGTCGAGGCAGTCACGCTCGCGGTGCGCGACATCCTTCCCGACGCCGACGTCACCGTTCAACCCCTGCCTCGCGCTCAGCGTTCGGAAAACATCTTCGACCGCATTCGTGCCGTCGCCACGCGCCACAATCTGAATGTTCACGATATCACCGTGCAGGACTTCGACGGCGAGCTTCACGTCGAGCAGCACGTCGAGCTTGATGAACGCATGACGCTGAAGGACGCTCACGACCAGGTCACCGAACTCGAAGCGGACATGCGTCACGATGTGCGCGAAATAGCTGCCATACTCACCCACATCGAAAGCGAGCCCGCCACCATCGAGAAGCCGGAAGAACTAGTGCGCGACGCTGACCTGGAACGTCAACTCAAAGCGGTCGCAACCGAATTCCCCGACATCCTGGATGTTCATGAGTTCGTTATCACTCGCGTTCGCGGACGGCTTTACGTTTCCTGCCACTGCACCATTCCCGACCAGCTTTCGCTCGTGCGCGTCCACGACATCCAGACCGAACTTGAAATCCGCTTTAAGCAAGCCGCGCCTGAGTTGTTCCGCGTGTTGATTCATCCCGAACCAAGCACGGATAATCGGAGGTAGAATTTAAGAGAGTGAAAAAAGCATGACGAACGCCCGCGCTACCTGGATCGAGAAGCACCGTTTCAACGCAGTATCTGACAGCGGCCACACGGTTGTCGTCGACGGAGACAAGGCCGCCGGAAGCAGCCCCATGGAACTGGTTCTCATCGGACTGTGTGGCTGCACTGGCTACGATGTCGTGTCCATTCTGGAGAAGAAGCGGGAACCCTTCACCAGCCTCGAAGTCCGCGCCGAAGCCCAACGCGCTCCCGATCCGCCGTCGGTCTATACGGAGATTAAGCTCATCTACCGCGTGGGTGGTAAGGTTTCCCGCAAGTCCGTCGAGGATGCGGTCCATCTCTCGGAGAAGAAATACTGTTCTGTCTCGGCGATGCTGGAGAAGACGGCAAAGATTACCACCGAGATCGAATACGCTGACGCATAATGCTACGGTGACGTATGGCAGCTAGAATCGTGCTCTTCACCCAATCCGGGTGTCTCTCCTGCGAGCTGATGAAGATTTTTCTCGAAGCGAAAGATATGACCTTCGAAGAACGGAATATGGATCTCGATGCCGCTGCCCGCGTGGACCTGCTCGAAACCTACCACAGCCAAACTACCCCAACGTTGGTGATTTTCACCGCGGCCCGAGTCGAAGTAATCGAAGGCTTCCATCCGGAGCGCCTTGACCACCTGCTCTCCGCTGCCTGATCATCGAAGCCATTCACGAGGCTCGCTATCCACAACACAACTCAGCACAGCTCGTCACCGCATCCACTTCGCGGATATTTTTTTATCGCCTCCGCGGCATTTCTGTGGGGAGTCTCCGCTGTCCTGGGCCGCGCCGTCTTCACCGGCAAGCTTCCGCTGGGCGCTGCGTCCATACGCCCAATCGACCCGTTGATTCTTTCACAGACCCGCACTACATTTTCTTTACTCGTGCTGTTTCCCGTTCTCGTTATGGCGAAGGGTTGGCAGCGCGTCAAACTTCCGGCTCGTGATCTGGCCTACTGCTTCGTGCTCGGGACACTGGGCGTAGCCGTCTCCAACTATTTTTATTATGTCGCGATCCAGCGAACGAACGTCGCCACCGCCATCATCGTGCAATACACCGCTCCGGTTTGGGTTCTACTGTATGTGGTGGCTCGCGGCCAGCAAAAACTTACCGCGCAAAAAGTGGTTGCCGTCGCCTTCGCCGTCACGGGAATCGCGCTGGTCATCGATCTTCTCGGAGCCGCGCTCTCCGGCAATAAATCCGCCGCTACTCTTCATCCCGATTTGTACGGCATCGTCGCCGCGCTGCTCGCCTCGTTCTCCTTCGCCTTCTACAACGTTGGCGGACACCGCATCCTCGCTCGCTACGATCGTTGGCGCGTCCTCGTCTGGACTCTGACCGCCGCAGCTGTCTTCTGGCTGGTCGTCAATCCTCCCTGGAAAATCGTGGCGGCTCACTATGCACCCGCGCAGTGGCTGTTTCTATTCGTCTTCTCGATGCTTTCGGTGCTGGGCGCTTTTTCACTTTATTTTCTCGGCCTGCAGCATCTGGAGCCCACTCGCGCCATTATTGCCAGTTGCCTCGAGCCCGTGTTTTCGATTCTCCTGGCCGCCCTGCTTCTGGGCGAAGTGCTGCGTCCCATTCAGGTCTTGGGAATTGTCCTCGTCCTCTCCGCCATCGTGATCGTGGAACGCCCCAACCGCGGTGTTGCCGAAGAACAAGTGGTGGTTGAGCCCATCGAATAAGAAAGAGTCCTCGTGTTTCCTTTGCGGATACCCCGCCAGATTTGACAATGTTTTTGCTTCGGCTTCCGAGATTCTTGCTACGCTGTTGCTGCAACCTTCACCTGATACGGTCCGCAAGTGGAGTGCTTATGAGATTTCAGCGGCTCGCTGTACTTCTCGCTTTCCTCCTGACATTCCTCACGCCCTGTTTTGCCCACCACATGGCGGTGGTGGTCGACAAGGACAACAGCGTTGGGAACGTCACGGCCGCCCACCTATCGAGGATTTTCCGCGCGGAGATTAGAAAGTGGCCAGACGGCAAAGCCGTCATCCTGGTTCTGCACAGGGACTCCGCGGGTGAAAACGAGACCCTGCAGCGCCTGATCAAGATGAGCCCCAGCGAATTAAAGACGCTGATCGCCGGTCACAAGGATTCCATCCAGCTAGTGGATACTGATGCGGATGTACTCAGGATTGTGCAATCCACACCCGGAGCGATTGGGTTGGTCGAGCTCCGCTCTGTCGATAACACCATCAACGTAGTGCGCGTCGACGGGAAACTGCCAATGGAGTCAGGCTATTTGCCGCATTAGGTCGGATCTGCAGCGACGAGCCGTCCCGGCGAAATAGACGACTTGACGCTGCCGGTTCTCAATCACGCGCAGCCGGCGGCAAAACGTCTTCTTCCCACTTCTCCACTCCTGGTGGGACGGAGCCTTTTAGCAAACTGGCAAAGGCGTCAAGCGTTTTGCGAGCGTCGCCAATCAAGTAATAAAACCCTTCCCAGTTGTCACTGTCTTCGCCGTCATGATTGGGAATCACATACTGAAAGTGCCAAGCCTCCTGCAGTTCGCGGTAGGCACTTGCGGCGCGCGTCTCGATATCCTTCAAATCCCTCAACGACAACTCCCCTTTTTGACGCCGAGTCCTGCGCAAAAGCTTTCGCCGCATGATGTCGGTGAGCAGCTCCGGAAGTGACACGTTGCGCTCCGGCGCCTGTAGGTACGTGATTTCTTCCTTCGTAAGCGGTGACACGAAAATATTCAGTCGCCGCACCTCCTCCAAGCGAGGATGCGTCTGCAGCGCCCGCCCCACGTAAGGATTGCCCTCGAACAAGACGTCGCCTCGCTGCAGCAAAGACTTTAGCTCCTCAAGGTCTACCGCTTGCAAATCATCTCGCGCCTCCAGCACCGCGTATCGTGCATCCGTCCGCAACGCCTCCACGTGATCCCGTGTCCGAAAGTGATAATCCACGCCATCCAGTTCTCCAGGACGTGGAGTGCGGCTGTTCACGGGCACCAACTTCTGAAGCTTGGCGAACAACTCAGGATGGAATTTCCCGAGGGACTTGTAGAGCGGAGTCTTCCCGACGCACGAGGGCCCGCTGAGAATTACAAGACGCCCGCTCTGGTCAGGATTCATGGTTCATCGTCTCGAAATTAGGAAGCCGCGTGTCTTGGATAATGCCCGATGAGCTTGTTGATAAATCCATGAAAGCGATGGATGCCAGCGGCGTCCGGCAAGAACATAAACGGACACTCTCCGGGAATCACCTGAATGCCTCGCCCGCCACAGACCGCCACGGCTTTCTCGCTGACGGAGCCCTTACCCGCAGCTCTATACATCCAAACCCGGCGGATGTTCGCCTCGGCACAGTCTTCCACAACCGCTTCCGTGGCTTCCGGGGAGGTCATCAGCAAAGCTCCCTCAACCGGCGGGTGGATGTCCTGCACCCGCACAAAACATTGTTGGCCCTGCACTTCCTCAACGTTCGGATTCACCGGTACAACATCATACCCACGGCGGCAGAGTTCTTCGAACAATTTGACACTGAAGTCGGCGGGGTTACGCGAAACGCCCACCATTGCAATTCGTTTATGGGAGAGAAAATCTTCAACGGTTTCCAGCGACGCATGTTGACCTGCCATATCCCCTCCTGCGCGAAACAGATTGACCCGCATGTACCGGGCGTTCCGATTGTTACTTCGCGGGAGGCAAAACGTCAGTGACCGGAGACACAGAGCCGCAGTAAGTGAAAGTACCTTCGCGCCTTCTTTACATCGCGCGCGATCTGTTCCCGCAACGCTTCCACCGATGGAAACTTGATCTCATCCCGCATCCGGTCCAGGAAACAGATCTCCACTTCACTCTCGGGCGTCAGGTCAATGGGATGAAAGTTCAGCAGATGCGTTTCAATGGCAAAGGAATTTGCCCCAAACGTCGGACGATTGCCTACATTGGTCACCGAATCAAACTGCTCGTCTCCCACACGCGTCCGCGTAATGTAGACGCCATCCTTCGGCACGAGTTCTTCGTAGCGCGCCAGATTGATGGTAGGTACGGTGTACTTCGACCCATAGCCGCGCCCGCGCCCCGGCGCACCCAGAATGCAAAACGGACGCGCCAACAGATGCCGCGCTCGGCTCACTCGTCCCTCACCCAGCAGCTTACGAATATGACTGCTGGAAACGGGCTCGCCGCGCAGCTTCTGCTCTGGATAGACTTTCACTTCAAAACCCATCTCATGACCCAGTTGCTGCAGCAAATCTACATTCCCGGCGGCCTTGTGGCCGAAACGGAAGTTGTACCCTTCATGCACCTCGCGCGCATGCAGCTTTTTTTTCAAGATGCGCTCGACAAATTGACGCGGCGTCATCAGCGAGAGATCGCGCCCGAAGGGCAACATCAACACCGCGTCGATTCCCGTCGTTTCCAGCAGCCGTAATTTTTCTGGTGTTGGAGTGAGTAGTCTCAGACCCGAGTCCGGCCGGAGAATGCGCGCTGGATGCGGCTCGAACGTCACGGCCACTGCCTTCGCGCCGCTGGCGCGTGCCCTCTTAGAAATCTCGCCCAGTACGCGCGCATGCGCCCGGTGCACGCCATCAAAATTGCCCACGCTCACCAGCGACGGCCCAAATTCCGCCGGGACGTCCTCGAGTTTGTGAAAAACCTGCATGATCAATTAAGCGAAGCAGCTAACCGCCGAGATCGCAAGTACACCGAGGAACCCGAAGAATTCCGAACCGGATGACCTTGAATTTTTCCGCGCTCTCCGCGTCCTCGGCGGTGAATGATTTCAGATTTCAAACTCCACTTTCAGCCCGTCGTACGCCAGTCGCACATGCGGCGGCAGGGTTGCATTAGTCGCCTCGTGCGCCAGATCGTGGCAAATATGGGTAAAAAAAGCCCGCTTAGCCTTTACCCGGTCCACGATGCGCAGCGAATTCTCTACCGTCGAGTGTGTCGGGTGAGGCTTGTGCCGCAAGGCATCCAGAAAGAGAACATCCAATCCTTCGAGTTGACGAAACGACGCCTCCGGAACTTCACTGTGATCCGTTAGATAGGCAGCTTTTCCAAATCGAAATCCATAGATCTCGACTTCGCCGTGAATTAACCGAACCGGTTCGAACTGCGCGCCAAAAACCTCCACCGTGCCATCGATCGGCCGCAACTCGAGCCGTGGCAGGCCGCCGTATTTGTAGTCTGCGTCAAAAATGTAGCTGAACATTCTGCGCAAAAAAGCAGCCGCATCCGGACGCGCATAGAGTGGCAGCCTGCCCGGCTTATGGCAATAACTCAGCGGCCGCAGATCGTCGATGCCCAGGATATGATCCGCGTGAGTGTGCGTGTAAAAGACCGCGTCCACCCGATTGATGCGCTCTCGAATCGCCTGTGCGTAGAAATCCGGCGTCGTATCAATCAGTACAACTTTGCCTGCAAATTCCAGCATGATCGAAGGACGCGTACGCCGGTCGTGGGGATCGCTGGAGTGGCATACCGCGCAATCGCAGCCCAGCGTGGGCACACCCATGGACGTACCGCTCCCCAGTACCGTGAGCGTGGCCTTCATACCTTCACTTTCTTGCAACTGTTTGAAACCGGCATGCTTGTGCGGTCACCGCCCCGTGGTTCCGGTGGCTGCCCCGGGCTGTGGTGGACGCGACAGCGCATTGGTCACTTCCACATACGCCATGCGCACTTCGTAGAGGCTATTTTGCAGAAAGTTTTCTTCCGTAGAGGTTAGATTGCCTTTCGTTTTCTCCGCCAGCAGCGCCAGCGTGTCGATGGTCTGGCGCGCCCCGATAATGTCCAGCCGCGGCTGCTCGCCCTGCTGGTGCATCAATCCCAACTGCAACATCGCAGTCATATAAAGCGAGGCCAGAAAGCGCTCGAACGTCATCTCGAATTCTTTGGCATCGCGCCCGCTGAGTTCGACGCGCGAGTCTAATGCGTCCGATGATTTTCGGTATGCATCCGCCTGCGCCTGTTGCTCAGCCGCACTCGGCATCGGAGGGACCTCTGGCCCAGCCGTCGAATCCCCAGCGGGCGCAGTCTCGGGTTTGCTGGACACAGGCGCCGCGGCCTTGGGTGCGTCTTCCTCGCGAACATCCTGCCGCCGCTCGCCGTCTTCCGTAAACAAGCGTCGATCGGTCACTGTGAAACCTGATTCTTGTCTCTTCTCGGCCATAGCGTATGTCCTTTTTGTTTCGTTCGAAATTGTGAGGCGCTCTTCTTCGAGGCCTTCCTGGTGACCTCAGCGAACTTCGCGCGTAAAGGTCCCTTTACCGTTGCAACACCGATTCCCGAGCCGGTCCCGCTACACTCTCGAGCGGGAACTGGACAACGGTAGCCTTCACCCCGCCAATCAGAACCTCGCGGCCTGGCGTACCGACTTCGCGGCGGATGTATCCCAGAGCAACGGTTCGTTCGCCGGACGGATTGCGAAGAATCGTGAGGCTGGTGATTTCGCCCACTTCCTTCTCGCCTGAAAAAATCTTGGCCTCTGCTGCGAGTTCTACTGACCCTTGCAATACAAAGCCGGTGAATTTGCGATGCACATTGCCGCGCGATCGAATGCGCTCCACGATCTCCTGTCCTACGTAGCAGCCCTTGTTGAAGTTGAGCGCGCGCACCTGCTCGGTTTCCTGCGGCAGGTCGCGCTCCCGAATGTCCACTCCATAAAGCGGAATGCCAGCCACAATGCGTTGCATTTCCAGCGCTTCGCTTCCCACCGGAGTTGCCCCGGCTGAAACGAGAGCTTGCCAGGTAGTGAATACATCCTTCGGCGCAAGCCAGATCTCGTAAGACTCATAGTGCGCATCTTCGCCACGCACTACCGTACATTGCACGCAGCCGCAATTACAATTACATCGCGTCGAGTGCGTCTGCAGTGGCTCCATTTCAGGAACCTCGATCCCGGCAGCGTTCAGAACAGCCCGTGCCTTAGGCCCCGCTATGCCCAACGCGGTCCAGTTCTCGCCGATGTTCGTCACTTCCACGTCGTCCATGATGATGTAATGGTCGAAGGTCGCGAGAATCTTCTCCGCCTGGCTGCGATCTGTTTCCACGGTGAGCGTCTCACCCTCGTTGAAAACCAGCATATCGCCGAGGATACGCCCCTGCGGGTTCAGCAGGAACGCGTACACGCCCCGTCCGGCGGCAAGATCGCGAATGTTGTTCGTGACCATCCCGTTCATCCAGCGCACTCGATCGCTTCCCGCCAACGAAATCCGGGCCCGAAAACCGAGGTCATAAACTCCGGAGCCATTCCGCAAAGCATCGAACTCCCCCTGCGGATCGGAAAAGCTGGCTGCTGTTTCGGCTCCCCGGTACTCGCCCACGCGCATGGAGGACGCCTGATTCGCCACCTGCGCACGAAGAGCCTCTTGGAGTGGAGTGCAGAACATGGAATATTGATTATAGCGAAGGGCATGGTGATTCATTGCGCAGAATCCCCACCCATTCAGGATAGCTTGTGTTAACTTTTCTGCCGTGGACCCGCAAAAGCCTTCCAAGAAACGCATCGCCGTGGTTCCCGGAGATGGAATTGGGCGAGAAGTAATCCCCCAGGCTCTTAACGTGATCCGGGCTTCCGGAGCCGATGTCGAAATGAGCGAATTCGACTGGAGTGCCGATCGCTATCTCCGCGACGGAATGACGGTTCCTCCCGACGGATTCGCCATGCTTGGGCGCGATTTCGATGCCGTCTTTGCCGGCGCGTTCGGTGACCCACGCGTTAAAACCAATATCCATGCCAAGGAAATCCTGCTTGGAATGCGCTTCAAAATGGATCTCTACGCAAACGTCCGTCCGGTGCGCCTGCTCGATGCTGCGCTTTGTCCGCTGAAAGGTGTCGCGCCGCAGGACGTCGATTTTGTCGTGATCCGCGAAAACACGGAAGGTGCCTACACCGATGTCGGCGGCGTCTTCAAACAAGGCACCCCCGATGAAATCGCGATCCAGGAAGACATCAACACCCGCAAGGGAGTCGAGCGGATCCTCCGCTATGCCTTCGAATACTGCGAGCAGCACCCCAAACTAGACGGCTCGCCTCGCAGCCGCGTGCTCATGTGCGATAAGTCCAATGCCATGACCCACGCCGGCAGCCTATGGCAGCGCGTATTCAAGGAAGTGAGCGGCGAGCATCCCCAGATCGAGGCCCACCACATGTACGTGGACGCGCTCTGCCTGCAGCTGGTGCGCGATCCTCGGCCCTTCGAGGTGATCGTGACCAACAACATGTTCGGCGACATCATTACCGACCTCGCCGCCGGGCTTCAGGGTGGTCTGGGCATGGCCGCCAGCGGAAACATTCATCCCGGGAAGACATCAATGTTTGAGCCGGTCCACGGCTCCGCGCCAACGATCGCAGGGAAAAATATTGCGAACCCCTTCGGAGCGATCCTCACCTCCGCGATGATGCTGGCGCATCTGGGATTCACTCATGAAGCAGGGAAGATCGAAGCCGCCGTGCTAGACGCGGTAAGGCGAAAGAAAACTTCGCAAGACATCGGCGGAACGCTGGGAACGCGGGAAGTCGGCGAATGGGTAGCAGAGCAGGTCAATCGCGGTTCACTGTCATCCTGAGCGAAGCGAACCGATCCGCGAATGCGGATCAGTTCCCGCAGTCGAAGGATCCCTACAGTCTTTTGTTTGGCAGGGCGCGGCAGGGTGTTCTTCCTGTGCATTGCGTTTAGCTGCCAAGATCTGGAGGTCCCAGTGAGAATTTCTTATCGAGTCGTCGGCGCCTCCGACATGCGCAAGGGATCCTTCGACTCCGCAGGAAGTGCGGCTTCCGCGCGCTTCCTGCTTCCGCTCATGATGACAATTGTTTCCGCCCAACCAACAGCGCCAACTCCCGCCACTTCCAGTGACAGTCGACATCCACAAAACCAATTTCCCGCAACCACTCCAATTGCGTTTCCACATCCAGCAGCTTGTTCGACGGATCTTCGGTTTCGACGGTATAGCCGATGCAATGCAGAAACTCTTCATGCAGTCGTGGCGTCGGTGAAGCTACGTGTTCCAGGTTGCAAAAGACGCCGCCCGGCTTGAGCACGCCATAAATCTCGGCATACAGTGCCCGTTTGCGCTCGTGCACCAGATGATGAATCGCGAAGCTGGAAACCACCGCATCGAACTTACCTTGCGCCGGCAAGGGGTGGTCAAGGTTGTGCGTGATGATGCTGACGGAAGAATCCTCCGCAAACCGTTTGGCCACAGCTTCCAGCATCGCCGGCGAAAAATCGATAGCTACGGCTTCCACTCCGGGGCAGCCGCCCCCTTCGTCCTCGAGAATCAGCGCCGACTTCACCAGCGCTAGCAGGCGGCCATCCCCCGTGCCAAGATCAAGAATTCGGCGCGTGGTCGCCGGAATGAATTCGAGAAGAGCCGACTCGCCTTCACTGCGGTGCAGGATCGAATCGGCGCGGCTGAGGTAGTCGCGGGCGTGCTCAGCCGAGGCCCAGCGGTTTACGGGATTTGTGGTCATCGTTCCTCCCCGAACATTGGTGTCCTTGAAGCCAGTATAGGGAAACAGGGTAGACTCGTTCCTAATGAATATCTTTAAGTCGCCAGGGAACAGGTCTGTGAGGATGCTTTTGGCGGTTGTGCTGCTGGTGGGCGGCAGCATTACGGCCGCGGCACAGGATCAGGCGTCGCAAGGGAATCCAAATCAAAACCAGTCGGACAAGAATGTCCCATCCGCACAGAATCAAAAGTCCGCTGGAGAGTCTGCCTCGACTCCACAATCCCCTTCACCCCAGACCTCTCCCACGCAGAAGCCGGAAGTCAAGATCACGCCTCGCGAGGCGGAGGAACTTTTCCACTCCGTCGATGAGATTCTCGCCTTCGATAGCAAGCAGACCGGACTGCCGATCAAAAAGCCAGTCAAGCGCCGCCTCACCAGCCGCGATGAGGTGGAAGGCTACTTAACCAAGCACATGAAGGACGAAGACGTGAAGCGTCTGCAGCGCTCCGAGCTGGTGCTGAAGAAGTTCGGCCTGCTGCCCCGCGACTTCGATCTGGAAAAGCTCCTGGTATCGCTGCTGCGCGAACAGGTCGCCGGCTATTACGATCCCAAGACCAAGACGGTTAATCTCCTGGACTGGGTTCCGATGGAAGAACAGGAGCCGGTAATGGCGCATGAATTGACGCACGCGCTGCAGGATCAGACGGTCGAACTCGACAAGTGGATGAAGCGGGGCGAGAAGGACTTGGGTGAGATCCATAAAGATCCCACTCCCATCGACATTGAAAATGACGAGATGGATGACTCGCGCGAGGCCGTCGTAGAAGGACAGGCGGAGGCCGTGATGCTGCAGTATGAACTGGCGCCGGTCGGGAAGTCGATCCTCGATTCTCCTGAACTAGTCGACGAGATGGAATCGCAGATGGCCAATGGCACCGACGATTCCACCGTATTCAAGGACGCTCCGATCTTTCTTCGCGAGTCGCTCACGTTTCCCTACGGCTACGGGTTGAAGTTTGAGGTGAAGCTGCTGGAAAAGGGCGGCAAGGAAAAGGCCTTTGCCGAAGTTCTGGCGAATCCTCCGCATACCACCCGGCAGATCATGCAGCCGGAAACCTATCTATCCGGTGAGCAGATTCCTCCCATCCCCGTAATCGAGTTCAAGCGTGACTTCAAGGATTATGTGAAATTCGATATTGGAGCCATGGGTGAATTTGATATTGCCGTGCTGGTTGAGCAGTACGCCGGGAAAAAATTGTCGGAACGGCTGTATCCGGAGTGGCGCGGCGGTTATTACTATGCCGCGCGTCCCAAGGGCGATACCGCGGCGCCGTTGGGGCTGATGTACGTTTCGCGCTGGTCAGACGCGGAGAAGGCCGCAGAGTTTGCCGACATCTACGCGCGGTCGCTCCCTACGAGATACAAGCACGCTGAAGAAGTGGGGAAAACTTCGTCAAGCCAGACGATGCTGCATCCCAAATACAAAATCAATCTTCTGCAGGGACGCCATGCCTGGACCACGGAAGAAGGTCCCGTCATCATCGAAGAACAAGGGTGACACCGTGCTGGTGACCGAAAGCCTGGACGCGGCCACGACCGAAACCATCGAAAAAGATGTGTTTAAGAAATAGGTTGCTATTGGTCTCGTGTGAAACGAGCTAGTGTTTCTTCGTCGACTTTTCCTTCGCTTCGCTCTCGTTCGCCTCCGCCAGGAAGTGTTGCACTTTTGCGACGACGTTGAACTGCCTTCCCGCCCGTTCAACTGTCAGCTTGCGTTCCTGGCCGGGCGAGCCCTCGAGGAGTGACCAAACCTGCCCCATGGTGGAATCCGGAACCGGGATGCCATCGACGGCGACCAGATGATCGCCCGGCTGGACCTCCGGCACAGAGGGTGTGCCCTCGAAACCGGCGACGCCGAGGATGGTAAATCGCGTATCGTCTTCCGGGCGCAGAATGAGGCCCACGACATCAAATTCAGGAAACTTGAAAGTCCGGCCAATATCGAAATAAGCCGTGGAGTGGGCGTAGTCGAGACCGACGCGGTAGTTCATCAGCGCGTTCGAACCGAGCACTCCCGCGATGGCAGCGCCGGTATTCTTTTCGAAGAATGCACTGAAAAGTTTCGGAAACTCGGCAACGGCCACATCGGTGAGAAAGAGCGGTCCGTATTGCAAGCGGTCCACACGCATCAGCTTCCATTTCGTTTCATCATCGCCCCGTTCTCCCACATTGGCGGGGCCAATGGCGCCCGTCATGTGTGGCCAGTCAGGATGAGTCGACGCGAGTTTGTCGAATAACTGTTCCGAGAGAAAGCTGATGGGCGATCCCACGTCCAGGCCCAGGTTGTAGTTCTTGTTTTCGATTTTGCTGGGAACCTGAATGAAACCGCTGCTCTTGTCGAGCAGCATCTTGCTCTTCACGCCCTTGAAATTAATACTGCCGGGCACGCCAATGCTGAACTCGCGGTCCGGAAAATTAATAAGCACATCGTAATTGCGCAGAACAGACGATGGAATTTTGATCTCCGCACTCATACCGGCAGCTATGGTGGGCGTAGAGGCTGGAACCTTCACTGCTCCCATCGCGGATAAGGAAATCTTCATGCCACCGATCATGATTTCGAGTGAAACAACCTTTGGTGTCGCCGTGCCGGAGCACATTTGGCCGTCGCACCTGACGCTGAGTCCCATCCAACCGGCGACCCGGCTGCTCATCCAGATATCGGGGTCACCCGTGTCGACCCACCCGCGCACGCGTTTGGTCGATCCATCTGACAGCGGCACGTAAACGTCGATCACGACTCGGTTGTGATCGATCGTCATGGGAACGGTCACCGACTTGGGCTCGGGCTGCGACTTGGTTGCATCCTGAGCTGGGACTGAGAGAGATAGGAAAAATACAGCAAAGAGAGCGGTCAAGAATCGCATAGCGAGATTGTAACGGTTAGCACCTTGGCACAACCGTTCGAACAACACAGAGGCGCCACAAGTGGTCTTGTATAATCACGAGTTTGGCTTACGCGCTAGAAAGGGTAGTGAGCGCACACTTTTTTGGAGGACGTTTGGCGCAAGCGGAGATTGGCATTATCGGCGGCAGCGGTCTGTATTCGATGCCCGGCCTGACAAAAGTGAAGGAAGTACGCCTGAAGACGCCATTCGGCGCGCCTTCGGATGCCTACGTATGCGGCATGCTCGAGGGCCGCAAGGTGGCATTTCTAGCGCGCCATGGCCGCGGCCATCGTATCTCTCCCAGCGAACTGAATTTCCGCGCCAACATTCATGGCTTCAAGCAACTCGGCGCCGACCGTATCATCTCGGTTTCGGCCGTAGGATCGTTGAAGGAAGAGCACAAGCCGCTAGATTTTGTAATTCCTGACCAATTCTTCGACCGCACGCGCCATCGCATCGATACTTTTTTCGGTGGAGGAGTGGTGGCCCACATCGCTTTTGCCGATCCTGTGTGTGGCCAGCTTGCGGCTGTGGTCGAAGCCGCATGCGAGAAGGTCGGCGTGACTGGCAGGCATGGTGGGACCTATGTGTGCATGGAAGGTCCGCAATTTTCCACCAAAGCAGAGTCGAACGTGTACCGCGGGTTAGGCATGGATGTGATTGGCATGACCAACCTGCAAGAGGCGAAGCTGGCGCGCGAAGCGGAAATTTGCTACGTCACGGTTGCCATGGTTACAGATTACGATTGCTGGCACCCGCATCACGATTCGGTAACCGTCAATCAAATCCTCACGGTGCTGGCGAAGAACGCGGAGAACGCGGCCAAAGTGGTGCGCGAAACCGTAGCGACTATGCCGCGAGAGCGTTCGTGCAAGTGCGGATCAGCATTGGCTCATGCGATTCTGACCGATCCTAAGAAGATTCCGGCGGCAACACGAAAGAAGTTGAAGCTGATTCTGGGAAAGTATCTAAAGACAAGTGGTCAGTGATCGGTGATCAGTGGTCAGTCAGAACCGAGGTCCAGCCTTACATTCACTGGCCACTAGCCACTGACCACTATCCACCGAGAAGGGAACTCAGGTTCACGAATGAGCATCGTCGTTGTGGGATCGGTAGCGTTTGACGACATCACCTCGCCTTCGGGCAGCGTGAAGGGCATTTTGGGCGGGGCAGCGACTTATTTTTCTTTGGCCGCCAGTTATTTCACCCAGGTGCGTGTGGTCGCCGTGGTGGGCGAGGATTTTTCCCCGGAGCATGAAAATGTTCTGAAGAAGCGCGGCGTCGATACCCGTGGCATCGAGCGCGCCGCGGGCAAGACGTTTCGCTGGGGCGGATCCTATACCGACAACCTCAACGAGGCCAAAACGACTTTTACCGACCTGAACGTATTTGAACAATTTCATCCGCAGATTCCGAAGGAATATGAAGATACCGAGTTTCTCTTTCTCGCCAACATCCAGCCGACGTTACAGGCTAACGTCCGCCGAAAAATGAACGGCGTGCGGCTGACCGGTTGCGACACCATGAATTACTGGATCAAAGGCGCGCGTCGGGAGTTAACCGAGACATTGAAGTTGGTGAATGTATTGCTGATCAACGACACCGAAACCAAGATGCTGGCGAACGAGCCAAACCTGCCGCGCGCCGCGCAAAAGGTGCTGGCTATGGGACCCCAGGCGCTGGTGATCAAGCACGGAGAATACGGGGCAACCATCTTTTTCCGCGAAGGAGCATTTGGTCTCGGGCGTCATCCGTTTCGCGCGCCCACGTTGCCGCTCGATGAAGTCAAGGATCCTACCGGCGCCGGCGATTCCTTTGCCGGCGGCTTTATGGGCTACGTGGCCTCGCAGCCCGAGTTGAGTCGCGAAGTTCTGAAGCGCGCGCTATTCTATGGTGGTGTGATGGGATCGTTCGCCGTTGAAAGTTTTGGTACCGAGCGGCTGCAAACCCTGAACCGCGAGGAAATCGACGCTCGCTTTCAGATCTTCCGCGAACTGACTCACCTCGAATGAAGCCGAAATCTCCGCCCTCGCAGGCGCATTCCGAAATCGAGATCGTGCGCTTGCTCTGGCTGGCGATCTTCATCTCGGTATTTTCATTTCTCTTCTACTACCGAAGTGGAGCGGTGCTGCTCTACGGCGATGCTGTGGCCCACATCAACATCGCGCGCCGCGTCTTTGATTCGAGAACTCCCGGGCTCCTGCAGTTGGGAACCGTTTGGCTGCCTCTGCCGCACTTACTGATCTTGCCGTTCATCGTATCCACCCAGATGTGGCAAAGCGGTTCTGGAGGATCGATCCCTTCGATGGCAGCGTTTGTCTTCGGTGTGCTGGGAATATTCCGCCTGGCCCGTGCGGCGTTCGGTCCCGACCGTGAAGCAGAGTACACGGCACGGATAGGTGCGTGGACGGCTGCGATTATGTACGCGGCAAATCCGAATCTGATTTACATGCAGTCGACCGCCATGGGCGAGTCGCTCTATCTCGCTTTCTTTATCTGGTCCGTAGCTTACTTCGCGGAATTTGCGCGGGAAAATCGCAAGGCGCTCGTCAAGTGCGGGCTTTGCCTCGCCGCGGCGTGTTTGACGCGCTACGATGGCTGGTTTCTGGTGATTGTAATGATCGTCGCGGCCGTGGCGGCTATCTTCCGATTTGGCAAAGAGAAAGAGAAGGAGGATGAGGAAACCGGATCGTCTCGTGGATCTCCGATTTTGTTGACCAAATTTATTTTGATCGCTGTAGCTGCTCCTGTTTTTTGGCTGGCCTATAACGCAGCCGTCTATCGCAATCCGCTGGAGTTCGCGAACGGACCCTATTCGGCCAAGGCAATCGAACAGAGAACCGCGACGGTCAATCCCGCAAAGGGGAATCTCGTGGCCGCCGGGTCTTACTTCTTAAAAGCCGCCGAACTGAATGTGGCTGAATCGACCTGGCTAGGACGGTTATGGCTGGCGCTGGCTTTGTTGGGAAGTCTGGCGGTGTGTTTTCGCGGACGGGGGCGCATCGCGTTGCTGCTCTGGGTGCCGCTGCCGTTTTACGCTCTCTCGATAGCGTATGGCAGTGTGCCGATTTTCGTGCCGCCGTGGTGGCCGTTCTCGCAATATAACGTCCGCTACGGGCTGCAACTTCTTCCTGCGTTCGCGGTGTTCATGCCGATGGGAATCTCTTTTCTGATTCAATCCTCAACCAGGATTCCAGCGACCGGACCTTCGTGGCGCCGCTGGGCGCCCGCCGTAACTCTCGTGGGAATCTTGCTGCTCGCGCTCTCCAGTTATGCCGCCATCTGGCGTGCCGATCCAATCTGCTACCGCGAAGCTGAGCTCAACATGAGGAGTCGAGTGGCCCTCGACCGTCAAGTCGGCGAATGGATCAAGAAGCTGCCGCCGAATTCCACGCTGCTCATGTACCTGGGCCAGCACGTCGGCGCCCTGGAGCAGAATGGCATTCCTTTGCGGCGGACCATCAATGAAGGCAATCATCGTGTATGGAAGCAGCCCTCGGATCCGGAAGGCCTGTGGGAGCGCGCGCTCGCCAATCCAGCCGCGTACGCCGATTACGTCATCGCCTTCCAGGGCGACCCCGTGTGGACATCCGCACGCGACCACCACTTGACGTCATTGGTCGAGATCCACACCACGGGGCAGCCACCAGCAGCGATCTTCCTGGGACGAGTGATGAATACGGCGCCGGCGCAAAGCCTAACGCGGTAATCACCCAGGTTAACGCTCCCACCGCCGGAAGCGTGGCATTGCAGTGATAAAATCCGGCCATCGCAAGCCTTTCCGGGCAGAGAGTCAGATCCATGGACTGGCAACACATTACCGACTTGCTAAACAAAGAAATGGCGAGCGGTATTGTCGGTTCTTCTTTGGCGCGCCTGGTGCTGGCGGCTCTGCTGGGCGGGGTGATCGGCCTTGAAAGGGAACTGAAACACCGGCCGGCGGGCCTGCGCACCAATATGTTTATCTGTTTTGGCGCAGCGCTGTTCACGATTCTTTCGGATGCGCTGGCAGTGAAATTTCTCGGCGACCACACCCGCATTTCGGCCCAGATTATCCCCGGCATTGGCTTCATCGGTGCGGGATCCATTCTCCACACGCGCGGCCTGACGACTGGCCTTACCACCGCGTCGACTTTGTTCGTCGTAGCGTCGGTCGGAATGGCCACTGGCGGCGGTCTCTACCTGACGGCAATCTTCGCTACGGGATTGGTGCTGATAGCGCTGTTCTCGCTCGGCCATCTAGAACGGACGTTCAATCTGAAGACCCTGTTGATCACTTACGAGGTCACTGGCTCCAGCCTGGAACAGGTCACGCAGGAGGTCAACCGCATTCTCGAACGTCAACACCGCATGATGCAGAATGTTCTCAGCGGGAGTACCGGGCAGCATATCCGCTTGCAGTTTGATGTCTCCGGATGCAACCGTGATCAGAAGGCATTGTTTCGCGAACTGCAGGCGTCGAGCGTGCTGGGCAGCGCCACATCCGTGGGCCCGGTGGAATTAGAGTGAGTTCATCGCCTTTGGTGATCCCTTTTGTGAAGGCCAGCGCTTGTGGCAACGATTTCCTGATGATCGATTCCACCGTTCTCGAATCGGCGACCGCTTCGGGCGACTTGGCTGGTCAGGACATTGCGGCGCTCACCCGTCGAATCTGCGACCGGCACGAGGGCGCTGGAGCGGATGGCGTGGAGTGGATGTATCCGCACGCGTCAGCCGACTTGGAGATTCGCCTGATCAATGCCGACGGTTCCAAGGCGGAGATTTCCGGCAACGGTACCCGATGCGTTGCAGCCTACGTTTGCGCATCGCAACAAAAAGAGAGAATTACAATCCAGACCGGAGCTGGCTTGAAAACTTGCACGCTCACGGGCCGGAGCGAATCCGAATATGAGTTCGAGATTGGAATGGGCGAAGCCACGGTTGGAACGGAACTCACCGTGCAGCTTGCTGCTGAGAAAGTACACGGGATTCCGGTTTCGATGGGGAATCCGCACTACGTTGTGTTTGTCCCGCAGTTTGCCGAGAACTGGCAGTCGAGAGCGGCGGAGATTCAGCAGAGCCGTGAATTTAAACAAGGAATGAATGTTGAACTGGTGGTGATCGACGGCAAGCACGACATCACAGCGCGCTTCTTTGAGCGTGGGGTGGGAGAGACGCAATCTTCGGGAACCGGTTCCTGTGCATGCGCGGTGGCGTCGATAGCAACCGGCCAGGCGCAATCTCCGGTTCGAGTGCACGCCCCTGGAGGCACGCAAATAGTCCGCCAGGAAAAAGGAGAAGTATTTCTTCGCGGAACAGCACGATTGGTGTGCCGCGGAGAATTTTTTCTATCCTGATCTTTTGACGTTGTAAGAAGAAGTCCGGAATCGTTTCCCCCATATGCATGAATGTTTTGGTTCGATAGGCTTCTGACTGCATGTCTTTCTCGAAAACCTCGCGGATAAAGCCTCCGGCTCTTGAACCGGGAGACACGGTCGGCATCATCGCAGCCGCCAGCAATGTGAAGCGAGCCGATCTGGAGGCGGGATGCGAGGCTCTCCGGCGTGCCGGCTACCAGCCGTTTTATTTCGACTCGATCTTCGATCAAGATCTATACTTCGCCGGATCGGTAGAACGTCGGGCGCGCGAACTGGAATTCATGTTTGAGAACCCGGATGTGAAAGCCATTGTTTGCGCGCGTGGCGGCTACGGCTCCAACTACCTTCTGGAAGTCTTGGACCTGGAAAAAATCAAGGCACACCCGAAGATTCTTGTCGGGTATAGCGATCTCACGACACTGCTCACTTACTTCAGCGATGCGCTTGGCTTGGTAACCTTCCACGGTCCGATGGTGGCCAAGGATTGGGCGCACAGCGATGGCGTCGACATCGCCTTCTGGCAAGCGGCACTCGCCGGTTCGGTCCCGTGGGAACTCGATCTGGGCGCTGGTTCCGGCGTGACTGGATTGATTGATGGAGCAGCCGAAGGAATTCTTTATGGAGGATGCCTCTCGCTCCTGGTCGCTTCGCTCGGCACGCCTTACGAGATCCGAACCGAAGGGACGATCCTATTTCTCGAAGACCTGGCGGAAAAGCCTTATCAGATCGACCGCATGCTGATGCAACTGAAACTGGCAGGAAAGCTGAAAGGCGTGCGTGGTATTGTCTTTGGCGAGATGCGTGATTGCCAGCAAACTGAGAATCAAGGTTACACGCTGCAAGATGTCATATTGCGCATTGTAGGTAAGCTGGGAGTTCCGATTGCCTACGGATTGCGCTCAGGACACGTAACGGCTGGGAATATCACGCTGCCGCTCGGGGTGCGAACGGCTTTGACGGTGCGCGATGGTGAGGCAAGTTTAAAGATTCTGGAAGCAGCGGTGACTCCGGTGGCTGGCAAAAGTTAATCGCGAAAAAAATGAACGAAAAGAAACACATTCATCTCATCGGCGTCTGCGGTACGGCGATGGCATCTTTAGCCGGAATGTTGAAGCAGCGCGGATTCCACGTGACTGGTTCGGATGCCGCCGCGTATCCTCCGATGTCCGATTTTCTGGCCGAGCTGAGAATACCCGTGGCTCAGCCGTTTGACGCTCGAAATCTTGAGCCCGCGCCTGATCTGGTGGTCGTCGGCAACGCGATTTCGCGGGGCAATGTTGAACTGGAGCACGTCCTCGATCGGCGCATCCCGTTTTGCTCGCTGCCCCAATTACTGCACGACGAGTTCTTGCGCGGCAAGGAAGTTCTGGTGGTCGCGGGCACGCATGGCAAGACCACGACTACCTCCATGCTGGCTTGGATCTTCCACACTGCTGGAATGCAGCCTTCATTTCTCATCGGAGGCATCGCCGAAAACTTTGGCTCCAGCTTTCACGTTGGGCAGGGGAAGCACTTCATCCTGGAAGGCGACGAGTACGACACCGCTTTCTTCGATAAGGGACCGAAATTCCTGCACTACTTTCCCGACGCCGTCATTTTGACATCGGTCGAGTTCGATCATGCCGATATCTACAAAGATCTCGACGCCGTCGAGACTGCGTTTAAGCGGCTGGTGAACCTGATCCCGCGGCGAGGCCGCATCATCGCCTTCGATGGAGCGACAGCGAATGCCGCCGAGAGTGCCAGCCTGGAACGCTGTCTTAACAAATCGTTCAGCCCGGTCGAGCGTTATGGGTCAGGCTCGCGCGCGCAGTGGAAAGTCGCCAACCTGAAATTGTACCCGGAGAAAACTTCCTGGACCGTGTTTCGCGAAGGTCGATCCTGGGCGGACTTCGAATTTCCGTTAGCCGGTGAATACAACGTGTGGAACGCCACGGCAGCCGCGGCCATGGCTGCCGCCTACGGTATTTCGAAAGAAGAAATCGCGGCCGCGCTGAAAACCTTCAAGAGCGTAAAGCGGCGGCTGGAGGTGAAAGCGCAGGTAAACGGGATTACCGTCATCGACGATTTCGCCCATCATCCCACGGCGATCGCGGGTACCCTGACCGCGCTGCGAGCGCGTTATCCGGGCTCACGCTTGTGGGCGATTCTCGAGCCGCGATCGAACACTCTCCGGCGGCGCGTGCTGCAAAACGATCTGGCGCGCAGCCTGGCGCTCGCTGACGAAGTCATCGTTGCCGGCGTTTTCCGCTCCGAGGCTGTACCGGAAAATGAACGGCTCGAACTGCCTGAACTCGCGGCGGACATCGAGAAGCACGGCAAGCACGCCCGCTTGATCACAAACGCCGAAGAGATCGTCGCAACCATAGCTCCGGAGATGCGGAGCGGCGATGTGGTCGCAATTCTTTCCAATGGCGGCTTCGGCGGAATCTATGAGAAATTGCCGGCGCGCCTGAGAGCGCTCGCGAGCGAAGGTGCTAGCACCAATTCGGCGAATGCGGCAGGATCACGATGATCCTCTCCGATTCGGCTCGGGCCGCGGTGCGCTATCTCTTCGGCGTCTCGATCACAGTAGCCACGGTTCTTGCGCCCTCCTACGCCGTAACCAACTACACAGTCTCTCTCGCTAACCCTCAGCAGCACTTGGTGGAGGTACAAATCGAACTTCCCGAAGGATCTGCGGAGCGCGAATTGCAACTTCCCGTGTGGAATGCGTTGTATCAAGTCCGTGACTTCGCGCAATACGTCAACTGGATGCGCGCCAAAGACCGCGCCGGTCGCTCGCTCATTGTGCACGCGCTGGACAAAAGCCGGTGGCAAATTTCTGGGGCGGAGAGTGGCGTGGTCCTCGAGTATCAGATCTATGTTGACTCCTTTGGCCCCTTTGGCGCCCAACTTACACCTCATCATGCATTTTTCAATCTGGCGCAAATTCTGATGTATCCCGTCGACGCTCGAAGTGCCCCAATGGTCCTGCGTTTCAGCCAGGTTCCAGACGGATGGCACATTGCCACGCCACTACTCTCCTCGGCGGACGGTAGATTCAGCGCCGAGAATTACGACCGCCTTGTCGATTCGCCAGTCGAGATGGGAACCTTTCAGGAATCCGATTTCGACGAGGGCGGCGGACATTATCGCGTGGTGATTGACGCCGAACCCAGCGATTACGATGTGGAAAAAATCGATGCCACGCTGCGCAAAATCGTCTCTGCGGCAACCAGTTGGATGGCCGATCGTCCGTTCGACAGCTACATGTTTCTCTACCATTTTCCGCGAGGCCCCGCAGGCGGAGGCATGGAGCACTCCTACTCAACCGCAATTGATGTGAACGCGGACGTCCTTGCGCATTCGCCTGAAGCGCTGGCGTCCGTAACCTCGCATGAGTTTTTTCATCTGTGGAACGTCAAGCGTATTCGTCCGCAAACACTCGAGCCCGTCGATTACACAAAAGAAAACTACACGCGCGCCCTTTGGTTCAGCGAAGGTTGTACCAGCACGGCCGCGGATATCATCCAGTTGCGCAGCGGACTGATGGACGAGAGCCAGTTCGAAAGACAGTTATCCTCAGGGATTGCAGAATTCGAGCGGCGTCCTGCGCACTTGACGCAGTCGGCCGAAGATTCGAGCCTCGATGCC
>CAVXFD010000018.1:0-10793 GCA_963760855.1 uncultured Acidobacteriaceae bacterium
TCGCGGAATTTGTCCATGGCTCCCGCATCTTTGCTGGCCACGACTGAGCTTAGGTCAGCGAACAACTGGTCTTCGTGCTCGCGAATATTCTTAGCCTGGTAATAAGCCCACTGATCAGATGCTTTAGCCTGGTTTACGACCTCCTCGGTATGCGCCCGATGCCCGGCCAGCGATACAACGGCCACCAGCACAGCCAGCATGGCCATCGTTACTGATACTGGCGCCAGATTCGGGTTCTCGCGCGCATGTTCGGCATGTTCCTGCAATTCCTGCAGTTCGTCACTCATTCGATCCTCCGGGCGCGACTTTGCAATGCGATAGTCGCAGCCCTCGATAGTACGGATTCGTCATTCTTCCGGCAAGCAGTCGAGGAGGACTTTATTCGGATCATCATGAAAGTCGGGCTGGGAACTTCTTTCACTCGCCCATCACTTTCACGATCACACGCTTGTCCCGCTGGCCATCGAATTCAGCGTAGAAGATTCGCTGCCACCTGCCCAAGTCGAGTTTGCCCACGGTGATCGGCACGATCACCTCGTGATGAATCAGCAGCGCCTTCAAGTGAGAGTCACCGTTGTCTTCACCCGTTTCATGGTGCTTGTAGTTTTTCCGAAACGGCGCCAGATGTTCCAGCCACTGATCAATATCCTCGATCAATCCGCTCTCGTTGTCGTTCACGTACACCCCTGCGGTGATGTGCATGGCGGAGACCAGCACCATTCCTTCCTTAACTCCGCTCTTCTGCACGATTTCCTCCACCTGCGGCGTCAAGTGGATATATGCCCGGTGGGTTTTGGTATGGAACTTCAGGTACTCAGTAAAGACTTTCATGGTGGACTCCTGGTGGAACAGAAATACTACCCGAGCGTACTCGACCTTTCAGACGATGCCTTTCGTAACCCCGGTTGTACTTTGGATCACAGCAAACCGGCCGATGCTATTGCATACTCACTTAAAGGAGATTTCGGTGTTTCTTAGACTTGATTTTTTATCCTGCATACTTACGATTGTTTCGACCATCCTGGTGGGCCGGCGTTGTTGGGAGGGTTGGATTCTTGCGGCGATTAACAGCGCGATCGTCTGCCTGATCGGCTTTCGTACCGCTCAATTCGGTTTTATTCCCGCGAACCTATTCTGCATCGCACTCTATGGAGTAAATGTTCGCCGCTGGCGTAAATCTGAAGTCCGCTGACGGAAACCGCGGGCTTTCTTACGAAACTTGACCAGATTTTACTCCTGCACCCGGGGGCATTCGTACCTGCTCAGACGCACAACGATTCTATGATCCGAAGCATCCATCGTGAGTACACGGATCCTATGCAAGGAGGAACCGATGCGCCATTTGCAACCAAGGAAGAAGATCTCGCCAGTGTTGCTGGCATGGTCGTGTTAGTTGGATTTCTAGCTCCTCTGTGCCCGGCGCAAACGCCCCCAGAGCCCCCGCCGCAAGCTCTTTAGGAGATATACAGTTTTCCTCAGTAGCCAACGCGAAATTCCGTCACGGCTCACTGGTGGACGGCGGGCGGAATTTTACAGGATTTAACTGACAAGGATTTTGATGACGCTGGCATCTGATCTTGCATGTCATCGAATCCGAGAAGCCGGATCCAAGACTTATGTAGCAAGGCCCTGGCCGCCACTGATCCAGGCCAGATCGAACCCATCGTCGCCGAGCTGAGAGTTGCTCTGGACGAGAAACTGCAGACCGGCGAAACCTGGATGGCCCTCTGTGAAAGGGCCGCCGTTGAGCAGGATCCAAAACGGCTGTTGGAACTGGTAAGGGAAATCAACCGCCTGTTCGATGCGCGAGAGAAGCGTCTGGCTGTGAACAACGACGAAAAATCGCCGGAGAAAAAATCAACCATCTGATTCCGGCGCGTCATCCCCCAGGCATTGGTGTTCGGCGAATTGCAGCTTGAGGTTTTCCTGAGCGCTGGCGGTCCTTTTTAGTTCGGCGAGCGGGACCTTGAACTCGCGGTGGCACATTGTGCACACCGCAATCGCGGGAATGGTTCCCAGCCATTTGAGGACTCGCAGGTTGCGCTTTGGCATGAACGCGTTATCGGATAGAAGCAGCTATTAGCGCATCGTCTCTTCGATTTCTGAGATCCAGTCGGGACGCTTCAATACTTCGCGAGGCTTGGGACCGTCGGCGGCGCCGACAATGCCATCTTGCTCCATCAGATCGATGAGATGCGCGGCGCGTCCGTACCCAATGCGCAGCCTGCGTTGCAGCAGGGAAGTGGACGCCTTACCAAATTCCACCACCAGTTTCACTGCATCCTGGTAGAGAGGATCGTCTTCGCTGCCTTCTCCCGATCCTTCGCTAGCGCTCGATCCACTTCCAGTTTCCCGTTCGTCTTTTGGCGCTTCCAGGAACTGCTGCTGATATTCTGCCGCGCCTTGCTGTTTCCAGAATTCCACTACAGCCGCAATTTCCTTTTCCGTAACCAGCGGCGCATGCAAGCGATGGACACGCGCTGATCCCGAAGGCAGGTAGAGCATGTCGCCCTTACCCAGCAAGGCCTCGGCTCCGTTGGCGTCGAGAATCGTTCGCGAATCTACTTTGGTCGCCACGCGGAAGGAAATTCGCGCCGGGAAGTTTGCTTTGATCAATCCCGTAATCACGTCGACTGAAGGACGCTGCGTGGCCAGTACCAAATGAATGCCGACGGCTCGCGCCATCTGCGCCAGGCGCGTAATCGATTCCTCGACATTGCTCGAATCGAGCATCATCAGGTCGGCCAATTCGTCGATGATGATCACGATATAAGGAATCGGCTTGTCGTCGGAATCCTCTTCGAAGAGGCTCGGTGTGCCGGCGTCGAAGAGGCGGTTGTACTGGTCGATGTTCCGCACGCCCTTTGCCGCGAGCAGTTTCAAACGGCGTTCCATCTCGCGGACGGCATTGCGCAAGGCGTTTGCCGCCAGCTTTGGCTCGGTGATGATGGGCGTATACAGATGGGGGACGCCCTCGTAGTTGCCTAATTCCAGGCGCTTCGGATCGACGAGAATCAACCTCACCTGGTCGGGCGTCGCCTTGTACAGAATTGACATGATGAAGGCGTTGATGGCCACACTCTTGCCCGAACCTGTGGATCCGGCAATCAGCAGGTGTGGCATGCCGTTGAGATCGGCGGTGACGATGCGCCCGTTAATATCTTTGCCCAAGGCCATCGTCAGCTTGGATTTCGAGCCTATGAATTCCTGGGACTCGATGTTCTCGCGCAACCAGATAATCTCACGCTGACGGTTTGGCACCTGAATGCCGACGGTCGATTTCCCGGCCATGCGCTCGATCAGGATGCTCTCAGCCTTCAGGGCGAGACACAGATCATCGGTAAGGTTGGTGATGCGACTGTACTTGATTCCGGCGTCGGGCTTGAACTCGAACGTCGTGACCACGGGGCCGGGATTGATTTGCGTGATCTGCCCATGCACTTCAAACTCAGCGTATTTTTCCGTGAGCACCTGAGCCAGGAGTTTGAGTTCGTCCGCATCCACGGCTTGTTGTTCATCGGGACGCTGCAACAGACTGCTTGATGGCAGCTTGTATCCGCCAGCAATCCGCGGCATGGTCGTCTTCGCTTTGTGATCGACGTCGCCGCGCTGGGAGACTTGGGGATCAACCTCAGATAGAGGCGAGGGCTCAGGCAGAATTCCTCCGGTGGTAGCAGGCGCATCCGTGGCCGCTCCCGTCGGTTCCGGATCAAGCGTGCGCTCAATGCCGGTACGCCGCGGCTCTGGCGCAACTCTAGCCTGCACGGTTGGCTCGTTAGCAGCGACGTGACGCGATGGAATCAACTGCGTCTTGACCTGTGGCTTCGAAATCCTGCGCTTGTCCAGTTCTTTCTGCTGACGCTTCTTGGCGCGCTCTTCCTGCCAATCCAGGTAGCGGTTCCATAATGCGGTTACGAATGCGAAGCGCGTCGGAACCCAAAGTTGGATGGACGAGAACGAGAACGCCGTGCAAAGGTAAAGCGCGACTGCGAGCACGCTGGCACAAACGATGTAGGCGCCGGCAAGGTTCAGGTAATGGATCAACACATCGCCCACAACCCGGCCGAGAAGGCCTTCCATGGGTATCACGTGCAGCCAGCGCGTGTTGCCCGGCAATAGCGCGAGCAGCGCCGGGATAAACATCATCAGCCAGATTCCTCCCAGGGTTTTGGCGAAGGGAGATTGAATCTTGCGGGAGGCAAACCAGCGGATTCCCAGCATGAACGGGAAGATGGGCAGGAGAAAAGCTCCAATGCCAAAGAACTGCAAGGCGAGGTCTGAGACCAGGGCTCCGACCACGCCGATCCAGTTACGGGCTGCGTGCGTGCCAGTCAAAACGGAGGCGCTGTTCAGCGAAGGATCGAGCGGCGAATAAGAGGCTAAGGCGAGGAAAAGGAGGAGCGCAGAGACGCACAACAGAAAACCGATCAGCTCATTCAGCCGCCGGTTACCCGTGGGGACAAAGATGCTTGCCAGAAAATGCATGTGGGCCGTTTCTCACACCGGACGCAAATTTGTCCCGTGGCGCAAATCGGCCAGAGCATCATCATTATGCCAAGAAGCAGGCACGGCGGCAATGACGGAATTTGTCAGGAGTGTACAGCTGGCTTCCCGGTGAAATGCGCCGCCAGAAGCCGCTCGGCGCCGACCGGGGCTATCCTGCCAAGCGCGAGGCGAATACCAGCACCAACGTGCCGACAATGATTCTATAAATCGCGAAGGGCACGAATCCGTGCTTCCGGACATAGGCCATGAACCATGCAACCGAAACATAGGCGACAATGAAGGAGACGACGAAGCCGATGGCCAGGACAATCCATCCACGGGGATCGATTTGCGATACGCCGATGGGATTTGCTCCTTTCCCGCGTAGAGACTTCAGCAAGTCATAGCAGGTCGCGACCACCATCGTCGGCATGGAGAGAAAGAAGGAGAACTCCAGGGCCGAAGCTCGCGACATTCCCGCAAGCTGGCCGGCCGCGATCGTAGACATCGACCGCGACGTGCCGGGAAATACCGCTGACAGGATCTGGCATGCGCCGATCCATACGGCTTGCGCCAGAGACATGGTTTCCATTTTCCAGGTGTGGATGCGGCCTCCGCCGGCGGACGGTCCCGCGGCCTCCGAACTTGCGTTCATGGCGTCGATGATCCACATAACGATTCCGCCGACGAGGAGAGCGGTGCCCATGATGGTAAGGCTTTCCAGATGCTTGCCGATGACCTTAGTCAGCAGGAACGCTGGAATCGCGGTGACGACGAAAGCCACGATGGTCAGGCCGAGAGGATGGGTCAGAGCGTTGCGGTCTCCACGCTCGCCGCGAGGGAAGGTCGAGAGGAACTTGGCGATGCGCTCGCGGAAATATACCGGCAAACACAGAATCGCGCCTAACTGGATCACGATGGTGTACATCTTCCAGTAACCGTCGGAGAGGCTGATGTGCAACAGAGCCTCGGAAATCCGCAGGTGCGCGGTGGAGCTGACGGGAAGAAACTCAGTGAGACCTTCGACAATTCCCAGCACCACTGAGAGCAAGTAGTCGTTCAATCGTCCTCCGGAAAGTAAGGGAACAGTATCGCAGAAAAACTTTGCGGTTGAGTTAGTGGAAAGGGTTCAGCTTGTTCTCAGGAGAAACTCAAGACTCAATCGTGGAGGACGCTGAGAGTTTAGTCGCTGGCGTTTCCATAAGTTGCGATGGCTTGCTGGATGTAGAAGATCAGACGCTCGGTGCGGTAGGCCCAATCGCTCTGGCCATACTGGCTGATGATTTTCTGAGCGATCGACAGAGCACGATCTTTCGACTCGGCGGATTTTTTCTGGTTGGGTTCATTCTTGTAAATCTCGATGAGCGCGGCGCGGCGGGTTGCCGCGTTGTAGAGGGCTTCCGCAGCTGCGGGAGATTGCGGGTGGTCTTTGGCGTAGTTCTCGTAGAGATCTGCCTCTTTGTCGGGACATTTGGATAGGCCTTCCCAGTCGCCGCAGAGTTTATTTTCGATCAAGTGGAAAGAAGCCAGGTCCGCCCATTTCGTTCCGGGATATTTCTTAATGACCAGCTTCATCCAGTCCTCTTTCATCTGAGCACGCATGTAGGATTCCCGCGCGTGCGCGGACGGGCGCGACATAACGTCGGCGCGCTCGACCTGCCAGCGAATATCGGCGGCACGATAGAGCGCTTCGGCGGCGAGGGGCGAGGTGGGCATAAGGTCATAGAGGCGGTAGTAGAGGCGCTGGGCGTCTCGGGCGGCGTCGCGGCGGCCAAGACGGCGGCTGGCCTGGTCTTCGGAGTCGGCGGCCTCGCCGAAGATGATGCGGTCGCCGTCTTGCGTTGTGGTGAGGATCAAGCCTTGCCGGGGAAGCCAGCCGGTGATGGCTTTGCCTTCGGCTTCGTCCTCGGTGGCGCCTTCTTCATTGCTGGGCTCGCGCACGATCGCTTCGACGTTGACCCAATCACGGCTGTTATCCAGGATGATGAGTTCGATTCCGCGGGTGGCATCGCCGGCTCTGGCAGCGTCAGCGCTGGGGGCTACTCGGATGGTCTCTTCGTGGACAAGGGTGCCGCGAAGGGCGTCGGCAGAGGCTGATGAAGTAGAGGCGAATGCGGCGATGAGGAGGATGGCAGCAGCGAAGATTTCGTGGCGAATCCCAAATCGGGAATCTCGACTGGCAGGGGTATACCCCCCCTCCCCCCGGTCTGTTGCAATCATGGAGTTAGCGCCAAAATTTGAAAAAATCCTAGAGCTGCAGCAGCTTACGGGCAAAATCTTCAATCCAAAGGAGTTAGATCTATTGCGCGTGCAAGCTCCTGAAATGACTGAATACTTATACGCTAGTGCTAGAGAACGTGCAGGTCAAGCGGAATCGGAAGGGTATCGGAAATAAGGCGGATGTTACGAACGCCAACGCACAGGCAACTAAGCAAGCGACCTGTTAGTGAGTGGAATGGGAATGTTTCGCCAACAATCCACGAACGAATCTGGCAAAACGCGGGCCCTCGATCATCCCATCCTAGGGGGATGTTCGCCGACGGATTGAAGGACGGACAAGAGATGGGTGACGCCGAGGAGATTGCGGATGGATTTGCCCATATTGGCGACTTCGAGGGCGCAGCCTGCCGATTTGGCGTGGACGTAAAGTCGAACCAGTGTGCCAAGGCCGCTGCTATCCATGTGCGTGAGATTCTCGAAGTCGAGAACGATTCTTTTGGGGCCGGGTAGCAGTTTGCCCACCTCGATGTTCAGTTGCTGATTGAGTTCGGAAACCAAGCGGCCAGAGCAGTGGACCACGATGAAGTCATCATCGTAGCGCTCAACGGCGAAGGTGAGATTGAAGGCGCGCTGATCGGGCATCAAGGTGGGATCTGCCTTTGACAGTTTGGGATTCGGGTCGCACGATTGTCACATATTGCGGGGCGGAGAGGAAGACGCGTTTGCTCTCAAATAGCCGGCGCGGGATTAATGAGATGGTCCGCCGCCGAGATTACACCTCGGCAGTTCACATCAGGAGGATCATCCATGCACATCGCATCCATTGGCATCGATCTGGGCAAGACCACCTTTCACCTGGTTGCATTGGGAGAGCACAACAAGATTCTGCTGCGCAGGAAATTCTCACGCTCGCAATGGCTGGCCTATACCGCCAACCTGCCCGCGTCGTTAATCGGTCTAGAGGCGTGCACGGGATCGCACTTCATCGGTAGTGTGCTGCGCGAGCAAGGGCATCAGGTGCGACTGATCCCGGCGCAGTTTGTGAAGCCTTACTGAAAATCGAACAAGAACGACTTCATCGATGCGGAAGCCATCGCCGAAGCGGTGACCAAGCAAAACATGCGTTTTGTCCAGATCAAGACCCAGGAGCAACTCGACTGGCAGGCCATGCACCACGTGCGGGATCGGTTGGTGCAGCGTCGCACCGCACTGATCAACGAGATCCGTGGCTTTCTGTTGGAGCGCGGCATCACCTTTCCGGTGCAGCCCATGCACTTGCGCAAAAACCTCCCCACCGTCATTGAAGATGCCGAGCAGAACTTGAGCCCAGGTCTGCGTTGGCTGCTGGAACGGCTGTGGCAGGAGTGGAAGCAGACGGAGAGCGACATCAAGACCATCACGGACGAACTGGAGCGCATTAGTAAGGAGGATGCGCGTTGCCAGCATCTACGGCAGATCCCCGGCTTCGGCCCGCTGGTCTCCACCGCAACTGTGGCTGCCATTGGTAACGGGATGGCCTTCCGCCGGGGACGCGACTTCGCGGCTTGGGTTGGTGTCGTGCCACGGCAATACTCCACGGGAGGCAAGCAGAAGCTGTTCGGCATCAGCAAACGCGGGAACGTCTATCTGCGTCGCATGCTGATCCATGGTGCCCGCGCCGTGCTATTCCGAGTCAAGTACGACAGCGGCGCACCCCAACCATTTTATGCTCCCTAAATCGGAGCTCACTTCCGTGATGGATCGCGCTGGCGCGGTAATCTGCGCGAATGCTCGCCGCTTCCCAGGCCGCCGCCCGATGTTTATGCGGCTTTTCTTTTGCATCACGCGGAAGGTGGGAGCGGTGACTGGTGAAACCAGGCGGTTACACTCAGAACCGTTTGGTTATGAGTGTAATCGGGATTTAACGCCAACTTAGGGGTGGAGGATGCTGCCAACTTGCCGCCGTCGTTCACTAATCACAGCCGGTTACCACGCGAGCGACTCGTCGACGTGCTTTTGAGCAAAAATGGGTTCACCCCTGCTGACAGGGGCGAACCCATGCTGATTGAGAATCAGTTCATTCCTGCTGAGCGATAAATGTGGCCCAATCCCCGTTTATGCCAGAGTACTGCGATGCGACCCACACGTGATTCGTCGTGGCCCCCGTATACGAGGTCGCTTCGAAGTCGCCCCACCGACTATCAAAGGTGAGATTTTCCCCCTGCTTTAACATCGTCGGCGTACGAAATGTTCCCTTTGGATCGTTCTTCCCGCGTTTGGTCACCATGATGCTTGGATTGAGCGTGCTGCTCATAGTGTCAAACACCATAAACACGGTGCCGTTCTTATCCTGCATGAGCGCTGGGAACGAGCTCGCCTGATCTCCCGCGAAGACGAGCCGGCCGAATTGGAAGATCGAAGCTGAAGTAATCGCACCTCCGCTTAACGTGGGAGAGATTTGACCCCAGAAGATGCCCGCCACTGTTTCGGTTCCATTGAACAGAGCGGTTCCGAGACCAAATGTGATGAAGGGAACGCCAGCGCCAATGCTGTAAACCGGTGTGCCCGTGATGCGCGTGTCGATGGTTTCGACACACTGCGTGCAAGCGGGCTGATCCGCATTCGGCGGCACGATGTACGAAGCAGATTCCACGAGCGTGCCGCTCAGTGTCTTGCTGGCGGGATTGTATGCCCACACGACGAACCCATGGCACGCGGTGTTGAGGCAGTCGTCTCCATAAAGGTCACCGTAAGCGTTGAAGGAGTTCACCAGATATTGCACGCCCGGATCGCTCGCCACTGAAGTCTGCGTCTCGACCGGCTGCACATCGTCCACCGGTAGACCAAATACGTTCAATTTCGTGAACGCCACTGGCGTTACAGGATCTCCAGCCTGCATGGCAGCTTTGTCCGCGAATTGTGCCTCGGCTTGGTACGACGTGCCGGCCTTATTGACCATGTTCCCGGTGAACGTAACAGTCGTTGCATTGAAGCCAAACTCGGTGTAGTCCGCGGCGTTGGTTGTGCCCAGCGCCATGTCAAAGCGATAGACGTGCATAATCCCGCTCACCGGATCGAGATTTGCAATCCAGTAAGCCGACAGGAAGTGGCAACTCGGAGCGATGCCAAGCGAACCCTCGACCTGCAACAGCGCAACCCAGAACAGCCCACTATTCGGGTCATAGAAAGCGCGGGGATCGCTCATGAACGGGCCGGTCGGATCACAACCGAATGGCGCTGGATCGGGAACGCCAAAGAAGTCCTGTGCGTTGACCGGTCCTGCCACCAGGTCTCCTTTCGTGCTGTAGAGGGCGTATGAGGTGTTGACGCCCTGTAACACATACTTGGAGGAAGTAGCCAGCGCCATGTCGGGTGGCTGACAGCCGAATGGGGGACAAATCGTGGTCGAGTCGGCCATTCCATCGAATCCCGTCAAGACGGCAGGAGCAGCAAAACTCATCCCCTCCATAGCCTGAGCGAAGGGCGCTTTTATGGTTGATGGCTTGCTTCGGCCCAGTGGGAACCGTGGCATGCTCCGCGGTCGTGTGGACATCTCCGCTCCAGGCTCGACTCGGGGCAGAGTGTAAAGGTTCAGAGTCTTGGCCTCGACGGTGTGAGTGATCGTCTTTCGCGCAGTCACATTGGAATTGGCAAGTGTGGACGTAGGCACAAGCAGGGCAGCCCCTGCCATAAAGAACGCGGTGCGCAGCACAAATTCACGCGAGTTATTCATCGTTCCTCCTTAGTGAAAATCACCGGATACCCGTGGGAAGTTGGGAACTGTGGACAGGGTTAATTGGCGAAAACCAATCGTCGGCCTAAGCGGTAGACGTCCGCTCCGATCGGTACTTGCGCCGCAAATTGTGGTGGAGGTGGGGGACCGTTGTCAAGGACCGCTTTTGGACCGCTTTCGGATTAGCCCGAAGACCGCGATGCTGTGGCTGACCACTTCGGCCGACTTAGAATAGTTGCACAGCCTGAGGGCACTATACTTTTAATTCACGGCGGAAACTGACCAAAACTTCCCTCCAGCAAAGCCGCTAACATGCAGAGCACGCAGACATTTTACGAGGTAGCTTCTTGGCTGACGTTAACAGATGGTTACACTC
>CAVXFD010000019.1:0-14131 GCA_963760855.1 uncultured Acidobacteriaceae bacterium
TGTGAAGATGGCACTCTACCGCTGAGTTAAGCGCCCACTGTGATGCGGTAAGTTCATCATTATACACAAGTTCGTCGGCCACTCAGGCTCCGCTTGCGGGCTTTCACATGGCGAGACTGCTAAGGCTTGGTTCGACGGATAGGGACGGCTGCGACACCGGCACCGATACGCTTACGGTGGTGCCGTTCTTGTTTGAGCGAATGTCGAGTTGGCCGCCCAATTCGCGAACTCGTTCGCGCATGCCCGCGATTCCCACTCCGCCGCTGGTGCCCGCGACCAGGAGGCGCTGCAGTTGCTCTTCGGGGATTCCGCAGCCGTTGTCGCTCACTTCGAAAGTGAGATGGTCATGATCCAACCAGAGTTTGACGCGCGCGATGGAAGCTCCGGAATAGCGATGAACGTTGGTGAGGCTCTCCTGCAGCACCCGGAACAAGACCAGCTCACAGTTTCTGGGTGGACGTTCCATTTTATCCGGAACATCCCAATCCACCTGGATGCCGCTGCGTTTCGCGAAACCTTCGACAAACCATCGAGCGGCGGAAGCGATGCCGGTTTCATCGAGAAGAGGCGGATGGAGCAGGTATGAGGTGGTGCGTATCTCCTGTAATGCTTCGTCGGTAAGGGCTGCCAGGTCGTCCAGCAAAGTTTGCACTTCGGGCATGCCGGTGGCGGCACTCCCAAGTAACGCCCCGGTCATTTTGATCGCGGCGAGGGTCTGGCTGGTGGTGTCGTGCAGGTCGCGAGCGATATGGCGGCGCTCGTCGTCCTGAAGAGTCATGAGTCGAAGCGATAAGGTACGCAGGCGGTCTTCCGCCTGTTTGCGGACTTTGACTTCGGACTCCAGATCAGCTAGTGCCTGAGAGAGTTCCGAAGTGCGCTCTTTGACGCGCTGCTCCAGTTCGTCGTGGGCCTGTTGAAGTTCCTTTTCGGCTCGCTTGCGCTCGTTGGTTTCGGCGGTTAGGGCCACAACCGCGCCGTCCAGCCGCAAGCGCTTTTTGCGGTTTGCTTCCCCGAGGGCAATGAGGACGACGCAGACCAGGACAAAACCGATGACCCCCTGGATTTCCGACTGCCGGACCAACGAGAGGGAATGGCGCGGGTCAATGAACCAGTAGAAAATCCCCCAAAAACCGAGCAAGGCCGTCAAGGCAGCAGGTTGCCAACCTACTACCAGAGAACAGAACGCCACCGCCATGTAAACGGTTGTGTAGAAGGAGACATGGCCGAGTACCGGATCGAGACACCAGCGGAGCAATACCGAAAGTACGGCGGCGGCAATCGCAATCCCGTAGCGGTTGGCGACAAAGCTTCGCTGGAGCGGAGAGAAAATCGAGACTGCTCTAGGGAGCCTCTTGCGAGGACGTTGCTGATGACTCTCATCGTGCATAGCACGGTCGCAAAAAGATGGTTGGAACTACGGCAGGTAAATGGAACTCTCCGTAACGCTCATTACGGTTAGGGCTTTCAAATCGTCTGCCAAACCACCGACCGGAAACCGCAGAACTTTGAGAGTCCCTGGAATACCGTACATGCGTTGCGGCCACAACTATTCAGTTAGAAAAGATGCGGGGGGTGCTGTGGAGGGTTGCCAGTTAAGTATCGTGACGCGATGTAACATGCAGCACACTCGAAGCGGCCGTGATGCGGAATGGGGCCGGGGTCGAAGAATGGCCTGCGGGCTAACTCCTGTGTCATGAGGTCAGAGTTTGGGGTGGGGAGGCGGGCGTGGTAGCCTATCGGCGCAGGGGCAGAGGCGGGTACGGGTCGCCGGGTGCCCGTATGCCTAAAGTAACCCTCAATGCCGGACGAAACCAGGCCACTCCGATCCGCTGTAACTTCCTCATCTCCCGAGAGTTCGGCGGATCCATCGGAGCAAGAAAAAGGGCAACTTTCGGCCCCGGGCCGGGTTCGATCTAGTGTGAGCACTGCTGCCATGGACGGTGGCGTTCTGATGGCCACGGCGGGGCCTCGGCCTCCCGGCAGTTTGCCGCCGGCGTTTGCGGGCGCCGAAGGCTTTACCGACGCCGAAGTCATGCTGCGGGTGAAGGCCGGAGACGAGTCCGCCTTCGATTTCCTGGTGCAGAAATATCGCAGGCCGCTGGTCAGCTTTATGTATCGCATGGCGCGAAACACGGCCGCGGCGGAAGACCTGGCGCAGGAAGTTTTTCTTCGCGTATATCGCTCTCGCCAGACTTATGAAGCGAGCGCCAAGTTCACGACCTGGCTATATCGCATTGCCACGAACTTGGCGGTGAATCACGCGCGCGATACGCGGCAGGAGCGGCCGGAAGTGACCGTAAGCTTGGATGAGCCGGACGAGGAAACGGGGACCACGCTGGATGTGGCCGACGGCACCGTGAGCGTTGAAGAATCCCTGGTGCGCCGGGAGCGGATGTTGGCGATACGGGCGAAAGTGGAAGCCCTGCCAGAGCGGCAGAAGTTGGCGGTGATTATGCACAAGTATCAGCAGATGGATTACAAGCAGATTGCCGGTGTGCTGAAGTTGAGCGAGTCGGCGACGAAATCATTGTTGTTTCGGGCGTATGAGACTTTGCGGGAACAGTTAAAAGAATTTTTATGAAGTTTTTCTCAGACGGGGCGGGCAGTGGCGAAAAGAAGCTAAGGGGAACATGGTTATGAAGTGCGAGGAAGTTCGAGAAGTGATGCCGGATTTGGCGTCGGGCATGATGGAAGTAACGCCGGAGATCGGTGGGCATTTGGCGGAGTGCAGCGCGTGCGCCGGGAAGATGGAAGAGTTCCGGCAGACCATGGCGCTGCTGGATGAATGGAAGGCGCCTGAGCCCTCACCCTACTTTGATGTGCGTTTGCGGGCGCGTTTGCGGGAAGAAATGGCCAAGCCGCAGGCAGGCTGGGCGACGTGGTTCCGGCGTCCGGTGCTGGCTTCGGCGCTGACAGTACTGATCGGAATTGGTGTGGGATTGTTTTTCACGAAAGGCAGTGGGATCTACGGTCCGGGAAATAATGTGGTAGCGGTAGTTGACTCTCAGGCGAAAGCCGAACCGGGTACGGCGGTAGGTGATCTGCAGACTCTAGAGGCGAATCACGATTTGTATTCCGACTTCGATCTATTGGATGACCTTGAAGTACAACACGATGTGGTGGCGAATCCGTAGAACGAAGCGGCGAAGCGAAGTCTGCAGCATGAAGACGTGTGCGGTTAGGACGAACCTGAGGGCGGGGAGAAATGCGGCTGAAAAACTCCATGACGGGATGGATGGCGCTGGTAGTGTTGGCCATGGCGACCATCATGGCCGTTCCCTGCCTGGCACAACGTAGTAACTTGCAGCGTTACAACTTCCGGCCTTTCCAGGGACCGCGTGCGGCGCAAAATCATCCACCCGGGCATGCCGGCGATTGGCTGCGCCATTATCAGTCTCTGCCGCCCGCCGAGCGGGAACGGGCGCTGCAGAATGATCCCGGCTTCCGCCGGTTGCCTCCGGAGCGCCAGCAGTTGTTGCGGCAGCGGCTCAATAATTTCTTAAGCCGTTCGCCGGAGCAACAGCAGCGCATGCTGAACCGGATGGAAACCTGGGAGCACCTGACGCCCGGACAGAAGCAAGAAGCGCGGCATGTGTTCGAGCGAATGCAGCAACTTCCGCCCGAGCGGCGACGCATGGTGACGACTGCGATCCGCGATCTGCGCGGTATGCCACCGGGACAGCGCGAGGGGATTATTGATTCCAACCGCTTCCGGGGTATGTTCTCGCCCGATGAGCGCGACATCATGCGCGGAGCTACCCGGCTGCCGCTGGCGCCTCCAGAGAATGGACGGCCGGAGGAATAGGTGCGGTTTCCAGTTTCTAGTTTTCAATTTCCAATTTCTAGTCGTTCAGTGAAAATCGTGCGACACGGTTTCGGCTTTCGAGACGAACAGCGGTAGAACGCGCTCGGCTTTCACGGAGATCACGTTGTCCTGATTTTGCAAGATCCCTTCGATGGCGAGAAATCGTTCTGAGGCCAGCAGCAGCCGGTTGCTGTGAAACAGGTCGGGAGCGATGATTGCATTGGCCACTCCGGTTTCATCTTCCAGACTGAGAAAAACAAATCCTTTTGCGGTGCCGGGACGCTGGCGCACGATGACGCAGCCTCCGATGCGAAGCCGCTTGCCGTTTGGGATATCGTGGAGCTCGCTGGCGCGGCGAATGCCCATGGCATTGAGCCATTCGCGGCGGCACGCCATGGGATGCGGTCCCACGGTGAGACCGGTGCCGTGAAAGTCAGCCACCAGGCGCTCTTCATGGTTCATGGGCTGGAGCGGCGAAGGAGAATCGGGTTCGGGCAAACTTTCGAGTAGAGGCCCGGAGCCGCGCACGGCGCGTTCCACCTGCCAGAGCGCGTCGCGACGATGGAAGGAATTTCCGACTTCCAATTTCCGATTGCCAATTTTGGGTCCAGAACCCCGTGGAGTAGGTGCAATCGGCAATTGGCAATTGGCAATTGGCAATTGATCTCCTTGTCTCCGCAGTGGATTTCCAAGTTTGTTCAGCGCGCCAATTTCCGCCAGCGTGGTGAGTTCATCTTTACGTAATTCTGGAACGCGGCGGGTGAGATCGTGAATGGATGTGAAGGGAGCACGCGCGCGTTCGCGTACCAGCGCTTGAGCGCCTTCTTCGCGCAGGCCGCGGACGTAACGGAGGCCGAGGCGGAGGGCGATTTTACTGAGAGCTGACGGCTGAGAGCTGACTGTTTCCAGCGTGCACATCCATTCCGAACGCGCCACATCTACCGGAAGCATTTTTAATCCGTGGCGCTGCGCGTCTTTGGTGATGGTGGCGGGAGAATAAAAACCCATGGGCTGGTTGTTGAGCAGGGCTGCGGTAAACGCAGCGAGATAGTAGCACTTCAAATAAGCGCTGGCATACGCGATGAGCGCGAAGCTGGCGGCGTGCGATTCGGGAAATCCGTAGAGAGCGAAAGAAGTGATGGAAAGAATAATCTGTTCCTGCGCTTCATGAGAGATTCCGTTCTGAGTCATGCCGGCGCGCAGCTTGGCTTCGATTTCCTTCATACGGGCCTGCGATCGCTTGAAGCCCATGGCGCGGCGCAGATCTTCGGCCTCGCCCCCGGTAAAGTTGGCGGCGATCATAGCGATGCGCAGCAGTTGTTCCTGAAATAGCGGCACTCCCATGGTGCGTTTGAGGACAGGTTCGAGCGACGGATGTGGATAGGAAATTTCTTCGCGTCCCTGACGGCGTAATAGAAATGGATTGACCATCTGTCCGACAATCGGACCGGGACGAATGATTGCGACCTGCACCACGATGTCATAGAATTTCTTCGGCAGCAGTCGCGGCAGGCAAGCCATTTGCGCGCGGCTTTCTACCTGGAATAAACCAATCGTGTCAGCCTTCTGCAACGTGGAGTAAACCGCTGGGTCATCCTGCGGAAGATGCGCCAGATCGACTTCTTCATCGTTGTGGTGGCGAATCAGTTCGATGGAATCCTTGAGCACGGCCATCATGCCGAGGCCGAGCAGGTCGACTTTGATAATGCCCATGTCGGCGCAATCTTCTTTGTCCCACTGCACCACGACGCGGCCGGGCATGGACGCGGGTTCGAGCGGCACGACGGAATCGAGTTGTCCCTGGCAGATGACCATGCCCCCGGAATGCTGACCGAGATGGCGCGGCATATCCTGCACCGCCAGGCACAGCTCGTAATATTTGCGCAGGCGCGGATGTTTGAGATCGAGACCGGCATCGCGAAAGCGGCGGTCGAGTGCATCGTTTTCGTCGCGGAATTCCCAGGTAGCAACTGCTGCGGAAATTTTGGCTAGCGTTTCCGGATCGAACCCGAGCGCCTTACCCATTTCGCGCGCTGCCATGCGATTGCGATACGTGATGACGTTCGCAGTCATAGCGGCGCCACGCTCGCCATAACGACCGTAAACATGCTGAATCACTTTTTCGCGCTCGTTGCCGCTGGGCAGATCGAGATCGATGTCGGGCCATTCACCGCGTTCTTCGGAAAGAAAACGCTCGAAGAGCAGCTCCATGCTGATGGGATCGACGGCGGTGATGCCCAGCGAATAACAAACAGCGCTATTGGCGGCCGATCCGCGGCCCTGGACAAGAATATTTTGCTCGCGGCAGAAGCGGACCAGATCCCACACGATCAGGAAATATCCGGCGAGCTTAAGTTTCTCGATCAGTTTTAATTCGCGCTCAATCTGGCTACGGGCGCGGGTTTGCATGTCAGGCTTGGCGCGGCCGTAGCGCTGGCGAAAGCCTTCCCATGCGCGCTCGTGCAGAAACGAATTCATGGTCTCGCCTTCGGGAACGGGATAGCGGGGAAATTCGTAGCCGAGATCGTTGAGGGTGAATTCGAGGCGGGAAGAAAGTTCGAGGGTGTTGGCGAGCGCTTCGGGCAGATCGGCGAAAAGTTGCTGCATCTCCTGCGGCGATTTCAGATGACGCTCGGAGTTGCGCGCCAGCAAGCGTCCAGCGGTCGAAAGTGTTCGATGATTCCGGATGGCGGTGAATGCGTCACAGAGTTCGCGATCTTTGGCGGTGGCGTAGCAGACGCCATTGGTAGCCAGCAGCGGGAGATTCAGGGAACGAGCAATGGCGATGGCGGCTCGGTTACGAGTTTCTTCCTCGCGATGGAAGTGGCGTTGCAGCTCGACATACACATTGCCGCGACCAAATAGTGAAATCAGTTGCTCGACTTGATTGCGGGCTTCTTCCATGCCGCCATGTTGCAAAGCAGTTGCCACAGGCCCGTCGGTGCCGCCGGTCAGACAAATCAGGCCATGGGCGTGCTCTTCCAGTTCTTCTCGCTGCGCTGTTCCCTCACCTTTTTTCGCGCGCAATTTCATTTTGGTGATCAGCCGGCAGAGATTTTGATAACCCACGCGAGAGGAAACGAGAAGAGGAAGGCGGAATGGATTGTGATTCCGAGCTATCTTGTCATTCAAAATAATTCTGTCATTCCGAGCGGAGCGAGGAATCCCTATTCCCTGCACAGATTGCCGGGTATAGGGATCCTTCGACTCCGCACGTGCTTCACTTCGTGAAGCACGTGCTCCGCTCAGGATGACAGGGGTAAAGGATTGACATGTGACTTCTGCGCCGATGTGCGCCTTGATTCCGATCTTGTCTGCTGCCATGTGAAAGCGAGGTGCGCCGTAGACGCCATCGGTATCAAGCAACGCCATGGCGGGCATGCTGAGTTTGCGGCAGACTCCTGCCAGATCCTCAGGCAAGGAAGAGCCTTCGAGGAAGCTGAACGCGGAGCGGGCATGAAGTTCGATGTAGGACATCGTCCCCTTTGAAAACCTATTCACCACGGAGACACAGAGTCACAGAGTCACAGAGAAAATCTTTTACTTGTTTTATGTTTTTTCTTCTCCGAGCCTCTGTGTCTCTGTGGTGAAAAGTTTCAGTCATACGTGCCTTCCACAAACCAGCTTCCGCCGAGCAGATCGTGCACGAGGCGGTAGAGAGCGATGCTTTCTGCATTTTGCAAAGCGATATCCCACTCATCGCGCGACCAGGCTTCCCGGTCCCACCAATCGCCGGAACTGCGCCAGGGGCCGGCTTTCCAGAGGACATTGCCTTGCACTTCTTTTTTCTTAGAGCACACCACGCGTTTAAGTTCTCCGTTCTCCAGAGTTACTGTGGCGCGCAGCGGCGGACGGAACCTGCGAAGGGCGGCAATGGTGGATTTTTCTTCCGCTGGTTCTGAAGTTTCTCGCAACCGATTTTTCTGTGTGGGCTTTTCTTGCGCAGTTCCAGAAGCGAAGCGCCGCATGCGGAAGCCTTCATCGCGGTGGGTGTCCAGCAACACGAGCGATCCCACGCGCGATTCGCCGACCAGTGCGGCGATTCGTGCCAGGGTGAGTTCCAGTTTTTCCGGTTCGGGCGACGGAGGCAGAAACAAGCCGGCTTGCGCCGAGCGCGGCCGCGCCGGTTCGGCGGCAAGATGAATCTTCAGAATGGGTGCGCCCGGCGGGTGCGCATTCAAATCCAATTGCAGCAGCTTGAGAAAAAGTTTGGGATCCAGCATGGGAAGGGGAAGAGTGAGAGTGCGATGAAATTGAATAGGGTTAATTTTCGACTTCCAATTTTTAATTTCCGATTGATGCAAAGATTGTTGATTGAAAGAGGAAAAGCTTTCCAGTTCCAGCGTAAGCCGTAATTCTTGCGTGTTCAGCGCGCGCGAGGCCAAACGCGCACAAATCTGCTCGAGCAGACGATTCAGCAAAAATGCTAGAGGCTCCAGCAGCACGATGGGATATTCCAGTTCGACTGCTTCTTCAAAAACCGCCGGCGCCTCCACTGGAACCAGCGTGCGCGTGGCCGCGCCCCGCGCCAGTTGCTGCAGACGCAGGCCTTCCTGGCCCAGGCGTTCAGTTAGCGCAATTTCAGGCAGTGCGGCCAGGGAACGCAAATTATGTATACCCCAGCGCTCCAAGGTTTCGAGCAGACTGGAGGATTCTTTTTCCTGACCGGTTTCTTTCTTTGTCAACAAAACTTCCACTGGCAGGGATCCCAAAGACTCTCCTTCTTGTCCTGGAGGGATTACGGTCACGCCGGAAAACCCGCGGGCGGCGAGTACAGCGGCATCGGGATTCGAAGCTACGGCTACGTTTCCATTGAGTCCGAGTTCGGCGGCGCGGCGAAAGAGGCCACGGGCAATTTCTGGCAGTGATCCGAAAAGAGATTCCATGCCGGACAGATCAAGAATCACAGTGTCAGCTGCCGCATCTTCCACGCAGGGCGAGAACGATTGCGCGCAATCCAGCAGGGCAGCGTGCGCCACGGATTCCTGCAACAGAGAACGCGGGCGCAGCGTCAACTCGGAACAAAGTTCTGCCTGGGCTTTTGTCATGCCGGGGGTGATGCCCGCGCGATTGGCGCCTTCATTCACAGCGAAAACTTTTTCCATGGGAGGCTTGCCTTCATAAATGGCAAAGGCCAACTCACGCAATTCCGGTTCGGCGCGAGACACCGCGGCCACGGGGAAGTTCGGCACGAAGATGCAAGCAAAAGGCATGACATAAATCCATCGAGCGATCGGGTCATTCGGGCGATTTTTAGAATCACCCGATCACCCGATCGCAAATCACCCGATTCTTCCTTCATCCTGCCCATGCGGTTTTACTGGCGAAGGTGATTTCGGCGGAGCGAACTGGTTTACGATCCATTCGCGAGCGCACCAGTTCCGCGGTGATTTCTACTTCGGTCAGCAATTGCGCGTGGGTGGGAGTTTGGCTCGCCTTATTTTCTGGGGTGCTCAGCTTCAACGCTGCCAGCCTGATTAATAAGGAGGAGCAACTTCCGGCGATCGATTGCCGCTCCACTGCGAGCAGCACGGTCGGCGTAGGTTCCACCGCACGACGGAAGCGGAACCATGTGGCCAGCGGGATGCGGCGCGCTGCCTGGGGAGTGATGTCGCCCAGATCGAGCGCGATCATTCCGAAGCCTCCGCTTTCGAGCAGCAAATCGGTGGTGCGCAGAAGTTGCTCGAGTTGATGCTCGGGTTGAGGCGAATTCTCTCCGCAACGCACCCATAGCAACCGGTCCAATTCAATTCCTGCAGCGGCGAGCGACTGGGGGTCGAGGGAATCGCTGGCATCGACGACGGCGCAGTACTCTCCGCGCCGGGTTGCCGCGGACAGGGCAGACAGCAGTAAGGTGCTGCGGCCGGAAGAGGCGGGACCGCAAATTTCCGTGAGGCAACCGCGGGGCAGGCCTCCAGTAAGCGCGTCCATGGCGGCGATGCCGCTGGAGACCATTTCTGGCGCGGGACGTACTGCCAAGCGAGAAGCGGGAGTTACGCCGGCAAGCTTTGCATTCTTGAAGTTGAAGGCCCCGGGGAAAGTTGCGGGAACGACTCGCTGGGGCGGACGGGCCTCCGTGAAAAGCTCTATTTGTGGGCAGACTTCGGCCTCATTTTCAGTCTGAAATACAAAAGGGCGGCCTTGGGCCGCCGAAGTGGAAAACACTGCGGAAGACATAAATCCTCGGGAAAATTTCAGGGAACACCGGAGCTGGGAAGCTCCGCAGGCTTTCGCTTTTTATTCGCCTATAAGAATTGTGCGCCTGACGAGGGGTATTGTCAAGATCGCAGATCTCCTGTCTGGCGTCAGGCGAAGAAACCCTCGAGCTTCGCTCGACCGGACAGCCGAGGCGACTGTCCCTACATAACCTAATCTACCCTTTATTTCCCGCTGTAACTCACTCTCCAGATTGAGTTTGATCCGTCATCGCTTACCAGCAGGGAGCCATCTGAAGCTACCGTGATGCCTACCGGACGCCCCCAAACGTTGCCATCGGGGAGCACAAAGCCGGTTAGGAAATCCTCATAGTCGCCGCTGGCGTCGCCCGTCTGGTGGAGCGGGATTCGGACCACCTCATAACCCACGCGCACCGATTTATTCCAGGAGCCATGCTCGGAGGCGAAAATATCTCCCTGGTATTCGGCGGGGAACTGCTGGCCTTCATAAAAGGTCAACTCGAGCGAGGCATTGTGCGGCTGCAACAGCACATCCGGCACGATCACTTTATTTTTTAACTCGGGATGCTTGCCGTTATGCCGCGGATCCTGATGGCCGCCCATATACCACCAGGGCCAGCCGTAGAATCCGCCCTCCTGCACGTGGGTGATGTAGTCGGGGACCAGGTTGTCGCCGAGCCCGTCGCGCTCATTCACCGAGCACCATAGTTCGCCGGTCTGCGGATCGATCGCGATGCCGCCTCCAGCATTGCGGATGCCGTAGGCATATACGCTCAAGCGGCAGTTCGTCGGGTCGCACCAGAGAATATCGGCGCGGTTCTTCTCTCGCGGGGTAGTGTCAGGATCGTCGATGTTCGATCCCGAACCTACGGCGACAAACATCTTCTTTCCGTCCTGGGAGAACACGACGGCACGAGTCCAGTGGCCGCCCGGCCCCGGCAGGTCGGCGATGTGTTCCGGCGCTCCGGTGGCCTTCAAGTCTCCGTTGTGATAGGGGAAATAAACCACTTCGCGCTCGCTACCCACATACAGCCATTGCGGATCAGGTCCGGGAGGATAGAACGCCAAGCCATAGGGACGGCTGAGGCCGCTAACAAAAATGGAGGATTGCTCGGATTTGCCGTCGCTGGTGAGGCCGCGAAATACGCGAATGCGTCCGGGATCGCTTTCGGTGACAAAAATATCGCCATTCGGTGCGGTGCGCAGGGTGCGGGGATTGTCGAGACCGGAGGCATACAGCTCTACCTTGAATCCGGCGGGCGCCACTGGCCACACATTTTCTGGCCGCGCCACCAGGTCTGGACCGTTGTCGGCCGAATGGGTGGCATAGGGCGGCGGCAGATCCTTCACCGTAATCTTGCGCGTGGTGCCCGGTTTCTCGTAGCGGAAGTCGGTGAATGGCGGCGTCGGCGGTGGCGCCTTCAACTTCGACGTGCTCATGTCGGCTGGTGCGGGGGCGCTTGCCTCCTGGGAGCTTTGCGATGAGCCCATCGTTTTCAGATAGGTGACGATTTGCCATCGCTGTTTCACGGGCAAGGCCGCCCACGAGGGCATCCCGTTATCTTTGTCGCCGCGGGTGATGAACCAGAACACCTCGCCGGGCTTTACGGAGTCGAGCTTTCCGCCTGCCAGTGAGGGCACGTTTCCCGTGCCTTTTCCGGTTGTACCATGGCAGGAGGCGCAGTTATGCGCATAAAGTTGCTTTCCGGCCTGGGCGGCTGCGTCCTGGCCCTGATATGGATTCTTCATGGCCTGAGCCGACGCGGGGGCGTTATGAAAGTTGGCATCATCGGCGGCCAGCAACAGTGCTGCGGGCAGCAGAATAGCTGCTAAAAGAAGGCACGAATGGGGAAGTGTGCGCATTGATCCTCTCGCAAATGATCTCAGTTCTGACAGTTTAAACAAAATCTTGGATGCATCTGAAATGCTCCGAGTCGATGTAAGTTTCAGTTTCCATTATGTTTGGACAGGCCCTCGTTGAAGTGGGGGGCGGGGAATGCGACGCTAGATTTTTTCGGATTCGATTTCCATCGTAGGAGCGGGGCCTCCTCCCGCGTTTGACCGCTCCTGGGAAAGCCGTTACTTTTGTAATTCTGCGACTAAATTCTCTGCACCGGGTTTGTAAATTGCTTGTAAGGATACAACCATGTCGGCTCGTAACTTGATCACAGTGCAGGAAAGCCGTATAAGCTAACAATTACAACCAAAGCCAAATTGCAGCCGGAGTTTTGAATGCGACCCTGGAAGTTTCTTCTGCCGCTTCTAGCCACATCCCTGTGCTTCGCCGCCCAACCCGACCGCATCACAGGACCGATCGATTCCAGCCAGATGGTAACGCTGCCCGGCCACATTCATCGCTTGGCGCAGCCCCAATATGACCAGGGTCCCGTGGAGAGTTCGCTGCAACTGAGCTACGTGACGATGTTGTTCGCCCCTTCGGTCGCTCAGGCGCAGTCATTGGATTTGCTTCTCTCCCAACAACAGGATCGGACCTCGCCAAAGTTTCACAAGTGGCTCACGCCTGAGCAATTCGCCGACCGCTTCGGCCTTTCGGCAAACGATATGCAGAAAGTGACCGCGTGGTTGACGTCGCAGGGATTGCAGGTCGTCAGCGTCGCTCGTGGGCGGCAGTTCGTGGTCTTCGGCGGAACCGCGGCCCAAATTCAGAATACATTTCGGACTGAGATTCACCGCTACAACGTCGAAGGCGAGTTGCACTTTGCCAATGCCTCGATGCCATCCATTCCCACGGCGCTTTCCGGAATTGCCGTTGGATTTCGCGGCCTAAACGATTTCGCACTCAAACCCGCACTCAGGCAGCATCCCGATTACACCCTTACGGGCGCCTCCACACACTTTCTCGCCCCGGGGGATATCGCTACCATCTATGACCTTAATCCCTTGTACACCGCAGGAATAAATGGCGCGGGCCAGAAGATCGTCCTCGTCGGCCAGACCGATATCTATATCGACGACATCAATAATTTCCGCACCGACTTCGGACTTTCTTCAGTGAGCACGTGCAAACGCCCCCCCCTAGCTGTAATACGACGAACCTGCGATACATACAAGCCACTGCCGCACCGGGTTATAACGCTGGTGACCTGGGAGAATCGGATCTGGATCTCGAGTGGGCCGGAGCAGTGGCCCCGAGCGCCCAACTTATATTCGTCACCTCTAACCTGAGTTCTGGAGGTGTGACATTCTCTGTACAGTATGCCATCGACAACAATTTAGCTCCGGTGATCAGTATGAGTTATGGCCAGTGTGAGTTCGATAACGCCGACTCAGCAACTGGCACGCTGTCAACGAAGCTACCTTCTCTATAAACAAGCGGCGGTTTAAGGTATCTGAATTCTTCGCGGCTGCCGGTGATGAATCGCCCCGCAACCTGCGACATTAACGACAGCTCGCAGGAGGTGAGGCTCGGCGGTGTTGGGGCTGGCTGTCAGCTATCCGGCCAGCAGCGAATACGTCACAGGGGTCGGGGGCACGGAATTCAATGAAGGTACCGGGAACTATTGGAGCACCACCAATAACGGTACGACTGGCGACTCCGCGTTGTCTTACATTCCCGAAAAATCCTGGAATGACTTTCCCGTCCTCGGCTTCCTGGACGGTGGCGGAGGAGGGCCCAGCAATTGTGCCAACCAGACCTCCGATTTTACGGGGTGTGTGTCTGGCTTCCCAAAGCCTTCGTGGCAAACTGGAACCGGCGTGCCTGCCGATGGCGTTCGTGATGTTCCTGACGTTTCCTTCGCTGCTTCTAATTACAACGACCCTTACATCGTGTGCGTACCCCTGTCAGAGGTGAACAAGACAGGCTCGACCAGCACCTGCGCAAGCGGCATCGCTAACGCGTTGACAGTAAATAATTCCGCCTTTGGAGGTACGTCCGCGTCGACTCCCATAATGGCCGGGATTACCGTTCTACTGAATCAGTATTTGAACGGAACGTCCTCGGCGGGTCTGGGGCTCATTAACCCCATGCTCTATTCGCTTGCCAGCACTTCACCGTCCGCGTTCCACGACACGCCGACGGGAAGCAACAGCACGGTGAACTGTACGATAGGGGACCCCTCGGGGCAGCCAGCCCCTCTGGTTTGTCCAAGCAGCGGAACCTTCGGTTTTTCTACGGGCACAGGCTACG
>CAVXFD010000020.1:0-69035 GCA_963760855.1 uncultured Acidobacteriaceae bacterium
GTCTCGCAGCACAACCGGGGGTTGCACTGGCGCGGGTTTGGTTGCTATCGCCCGGAGATCTCTGCCAAAGCTGTTTCCACAGGACCGACTGCGCCGACCAAACACAATGCCTCCATTTGGTCGCAAGTGCCGGCTCTTCCAAGTCCTTTCCGGGCGAAGACTGGTCTTCTCTTCATGGCCAATACCGCAGGATTCCACGGGGTCATCGAAAGGTCGGAGAGATCGGCACCACCGGCAGATCGATCTTGATCTCACATGCTGCGGCCACAAGTGAGTGGATCGGGAACAAGGAATGGGCCAACCGGGAGGGTATCCAAGGTTTTGCGGGCTATCCACTCGTCTCGCGTGGAGAGATCCTTGGAGTCTTAGCCACATTCAACCGCGAATGCCTCTGCCAGCAGGATTTTTCATGGCTCGAAATGTTTGCGAATCAGGTCGCGGTAGCAATTACAAATGCTCGTGCTTTTGAGCAAATCCGCCGAGGCGAGAACGAATTGCGCGAAAGTGAAACCAGGTATCGTTCCTTGGTGGACCTTTCTCCCGCCGCCATTTTGGTACTGAGCAACGACGGGAAATTCGTCTCGGCTAATCCTGCCGGCCTCAGGCTGCTGAAGTGCAGTGTGTCGGAACTTGAGCAAATATCCATTCTGGACACGTACTCGATGGAGGACCTCGCGCGCTATCCAACACCGCCCGAGAAGATCCGAGGAGGTCTCTTCCGGTTCGAGCGCACGTTTGTTGGCAAAGACGGAAGCCAAGTGCCCGTGGAGGTCTCCCTTTCACCGACCTTTCTCGGGGGGCGCCAAGCTGTGGTGCAGGACATCAGCGAACGCAAACGTGCAGAGGAAGCCGTGCGGCAGCACGCGAAGGAGCTTCAGCAGGTGATTGATGTAGCTCCCTTGCACATGTTTCTTTGGGAAGCCGATGGGAGCGGGTCGTATGGCAATCTCACATCGGCTGACTACTTCGGCACGATCCCGCCGAAAGCTCCCATGGAGTTTCTCGACGTGGTCACCCATCCCGAGGACGTGGGACAACTCAAAGAAGGCATTCGCACCGCCATGGCCAGCGGCGAGTCCTTTTCGATGGAAGCTCGCATGCGTCGACACGATGGCGAATACCGATGGTTTGTATACGAGATTCGACCGTTGCGGAATGAGGCCGACCAGATTACGCGCTGGTGCGGTACCCGAATCGACATTGACGATCGCAAACGTAAGGGAGAAAGAGCCGAGAAAGAGAACCTGGTTCTACGCGAGGAGATTGACAAGGCCTCGATGTTCGAAGAGATCGTCGGCGCGTCGCCCGCACTGCAAGCTGTTTTGGCCCGCGTCTCAAGAGTGGCCAAAAGCGACACCACCGTACTGATCACCGGGGAGACGGGGACCGGGAAGGAGTTGATTGCCCGCGCGATTCATAAGCGTTCACCGCGCGCTTCGCGTGCGTTTGTGAGCGTGAATTGCGCCGCGATCCCCCGCGACCTGATCGCCTCGGAGTTGTTCGGGCATGAGAAGGGGGCCTTTACGGGAGCTTTGCAGCGACGTCTCGGCCGCTTCGAACTGGCGGAAGGAGGCACGATCTTCCTCGACGAAATCGGGGAACTGAATGCCGAGACGCAAGTGACGCTTCTGAGAGTCTTGCAGGAGCGAGAGTTCGAGCGTGTAGGTGGTACAACGCCAATCCGTGCCAATGTCCGCGTAATTGCAGCGACGCACCGAGATCTGCCCGCCTCGATTGCTGCCGGAACATTCCGCAGTGATTTGTATTATCGGATCAACGTATTCCCCATTGAAGTCCCCCCACTCAGACAGAGAAAAGAAGATATCCGCTTACTGGTTGGGTACTTCATCGACCGTTACGCCAGCAAGTCCGGCAAGAAAATAATGAGCATCGATAAGCGGACGATGGAGAGCCTGCAGTCTTACCCCTGGCCAGGCAATATCCGTGAACTGCAGAACGTGATTGAGCGGTCGGTCATCGTAAGCGACACCGATGAGTTCGCCATTGATGAAAGCTGGTTGTCTCATGAGTCAGGCAGCGTACGGCCACTCGCGGAGGATCTTGAGGATCAGGAGCGGGAACGGATCGAAACCGCGCTGCGCCGATGCAAAGGCCGCGTATCGGGTCCCACAGGAGCGGCGGTTGCCTTGAGCATGCCGGCTTCGACTCTGGATTCAAAGATCAAGGCACTGAAAATCGACAAACGCCGTTATCAAAGCATCTGAGGCAGGACGCCGGCGCTCAGGACGCCGGCGCTCACTGGGCGGCCCGCCGATCAGCACGCGGATTTCAGTGCTGATTCAAAGTCGATTCCTGGTTCGCCTTCTCGGCGTCAATCCATTCCCGGATGTAGGCCGGATAATTTCGCAGTTGGACTCCGCGGGCTTCGCAATCCGCCAGGAACCGGACAGCCTCCTGATCCACCAGTCGCACGTCCGTCAGATCGAGGATGAGGCTATGAACAACTGTCTCCGATCCAAACGCATCTTCCAACTCGGCCAACTGATTCCCTTCCAACCGGCCGATTAGCTTTAGGACAAGCCGGCCCTGATCCTCTACTCGTCTAACTTTCCACATGAGTGATTTCCACCGCCTGCTTTGGTCGGTTCTCCAAAGTACCTTGTAGTTTGCAACTACGAGGCCAATGCCACATGGTGGAAACGAAGTGATTCCGCGCTGCACCGAACCCAAAGCCAAGGCACTCGCGATTCTTCGTGAAAACCTCGCATCACTAACTCACGAAATCTCGGGAATTCGTGAAGGCGCGCAGCTTCGGTCGCAATTCGAGCGGTATGTCGCCCGGCAAGTCCGGGCATCTGACCACCATTCAGCACGCGCACGAGAAGGCAGTCCGCGATTCTGGATTGCAGCCCTTCGAGTTCTACTGCTGGCGCCACACCTTCGGCACGCGCTGTGCCGAGAGCGGCATGGACAAATTCACGCTGGCCCGGCTTATGGGTCACAGTTCGCCTCGCGTCGCGGAGCGCTACTACATCCATGTGACCGAACCGCACGTGATGACAGGTTTCGAGCGATTCCTGAACTATCATGCTGGCAAACTGGTGGACGCCGTTCCAAAGCAAACGGACAGGGTGCAGTAGGGTGAAATCTCAAGAATGGGGCACAATTTGAGGCACAGTTTCCTAGCGGCTGTATGTAACCTGCTGAAAGCACAAGCCACGTTAGTAGATTCTCAATCTTCAAACCCGGGTTCGATTCCCGGTAGCGCTACCAACACTTATCCCAAACGTCACTCCCCATGGTGTAGACTGCCAGATTCTAAAAACTCGGGAAGAAGATCGCTGCCGAGGATAGCTGCCCTCATCAACAGAGCCACCTTCTCGGCTAATAGTTCCGTTGGACTGTGAAAGGGCCTCGTAAAGAACCCCGGCCAGAAACTGGGGCACCACAAGGAAGCACCGCATGAACTGGTACTTTGTCTTTTTTTTCCTCTCGGGTTTTTGCAGCGTCCTCTATGAACTGGTGTGGCTTCGCCTGTCCATGGCACAGTTTGGTGTCACGACGGCCATGGTTTCGATTGCGTTGTCCGTATTCATGGTTGGTCTTGGATTGGGTTCGTGGGCCAGTGGCCAGTGGCTGCGCCAGTGCGGCGAGCGTCTTCGGGTTCCGGCAATTCGTCTTTACGCTCTGATCGAACTGCTCATTGGAGTGTCGGGCATTATCGTGCCTTATGAACTGGTGTGGGGTCGCCGCATCCTCGAAAGGCTCGACCTGTCCTCGTCGCTGGCGTATTACTCCGCTTCTGGCCTCTGGGCGGCTTGTACTCTGGTTCCGTGGTGCGCGCTCATGGGAGCGACGATCCCTTTCGGAATGCGGGCCATCAGGGAGACGTGCCCCCGCGAGGCCGGACGCTCCTTCAGCTACCTCTACACTGCCAACGTTGCCGGGGCGGTAGCCGGTACGACTCTGCCTCTGCTACTGATCGAACTTCTAGGTTTCCATGGAACGCTGAGGGTAGGCGCCGCATCCAACGGCCTGATCGCGGTGGCGGCGATTGCGTTCTCACTCTCCCGGAGTTCTCCGAAAGAATCCCCCGGCGCGCCTTTCCAACCCGAAGAGGAAGCTGTGCGTGGTGCCGCGAGCAGCGGCACACTCCTGGTCCTCCTCTTCCTGACTGGCCTGACCAGTATGGGCATGGAAGTCGTCTGGGTGCGTGAGTTCACACCGTACCTGGGGACAGTGGTTTACGCGTTTGCTGCGATCCTCGGCGTCTACCTTTCGGCTACCTTCATCGGTTCCAGCATCTACAGGCGATGGAGTTCGCAGCACGTCCAAGAGAGCCCTCTGCTGTGGACTCTGCTCGCGCTTTCGGCTCTGTTTCCGCTGGTTGCGTCGAGTCCAGACGTCGTGATGCGCGGTGCCACAAGGATCGTGCTGGGGATCGCGCCGTTTACTGGCCTGCTGGGCTTTCTCACCCCGATGTTGGTGGACCGCCGCTCCGGTGGAGATCCCGCCAAAGCGGGAAATGCTTATGCAATCAATATCCTTGGATGCATTCTCGGGCCGTTGCTGGGGGGATTTTGTCTCTTGCCTTACTTGAGCGAACGCGCGGCGCTAATCGTGCTCTCATTGCCTTGGCTGTTGTTTGGTCTTCGGTCGCTGCGCCGGGGACTGGGGCTGACTCCTGCCGCGCGTGGCGCAGCTTACGCGCTTCTACCCATGGCGGGGATACTCATCCTCGTCGGCAAGGGCTACGATGAGAAGTATCCGCAGCGTCAAGTTCTGCACGATCCAACAGCAACGGTCATTGCCACCGGAAGCGGGATGCAGAAGCGACTAATGGTCAACGGAGTTGGCATGACCAATTTGACTCCAATGACCAAGGTTATGGCGCATCTCCCGCTGGCCTTCCTCGACCACCCACCTCAGGACGCACTGGACATCTGTTTTGGCATGGGAACCACGTTCCGCTCTCTGTTGAGCTGGAAGATCAATACTACTGCTGTCGAGCTCGTTCCCAGCGTGCCGCGGTTGTTTGGCTATTTCCACAGCGACGGTCCCGAGCTTATAAAATCTCCTCTGGCTCGTGTTGTCATCGACGACGGCCGCCGGTATCTTGATCGCACCCCGCAGGAATACGACCTCATCACCATTGATCCTCCGCCTCCAATCGAAGCTGCGGGATCGAGCATGCTCTATTCCGAGGAGTTCTATGCCGCCGCACGGAAACGCCTACGCCTGGGCGGCATCTTGGCTCAGTGGTTTGCCGCTGGCGATGCAGAGGATATCGCCTCCGCCGCACGTGCACTCCGAAACTCGTTCCCATACGTCCGCGTCTTCCGCCATGCAGACACTTGCTGCTACCACTTTCTGGCGAGTGAGCGACCTCTGCCCGAGCGGACTGCTGAAGACTTACTGCGCAGGATGCCGGATGACGCGGTCACGGATTTCACGGAATGGAGTCCATCGAAGGGCCCGGCTAGCGCGATTCTCGTCTTTGATACCCTGCTGAAGAACGAAGTCCCTATCGAGGCAGTGATCGCAGAGTCTCCCGCCATGCCCGCTTTGAGCGATGACCGGCCGATCAATGAATACTACGTTTTGCGGCGTTGGATGCGGCAGCATTGACCAGCAAGCATCAAACCGTCCGGCGCGATAAACCTAATCGAATTTTTGGATGACGGATCTAAGCCGTGATCTGTCGTTCTCCGGTCGCCGGACCCTTTTCGACTAACATTCGGCATTCTTTTTGAAGCAGCGCAAACAGCTCTTCCATGTGCTGCTGGCGAGTGCGGAAATTTACCGGGTTGATGCGAAACCAGGATTTTCCTTTAAGTTCGGTGGTTGAAATCCAGAAACGGCCGCTCTGCTCCACGCGCTGTGCCACCTCGGCGTGCAGATTCCTGGACTCTGCGTCAGTGAGTTCTGCGCCTTTATAGCGGATGCAGATTGCCGACATCGGGGGAACACTGGCGGGCTCGAACTCAGGATCGTTCGCGGCCAGAGTATAAAGGTGCTTGGCCTGGCGCACGTTGTTGTCGATCCAGTCGCCGATCTGGCGCGCGCCGTATCGTTTGAAGCTCATCCACACTTTCAGGCTGCGAAAACGGCGCGATTGCTCGAACCCGTGTACGTAATATTGGTAGCGCTCGTTGTCCTGGTCGAACTCATCGGTGAGATAAGAGGGCTTCATGCCGAAGGATGCGGTGAGCCGGCGCTGATCTTTGACCAGCACGGCGCCGGCGTCCAGCGGAGCATAGAACCACTTGTGGGGATCGATGGTGATGGAGTCTGCGAGCTCGAGGCCGCGGTTGCGCATGGACCATTCGTGGGAGAGCAGCATGCCTCCGCCATAGGCGGCATCGACATGCAGCCACATGCCCTCGCGATCGGCGATGCGGCGCAGTTCGCGGATGTTATCGACTGCACCGGTATTCGTGGTTCCGAAGATGCCTACGACGCACATGGGGCGGATGCCATTTTTCTTGTCCTCGGCAATCGCGGACTCGAGGGCATCGAGGCGAACTTGAAAGTGCAGAGTCGGTGGGGAGCGCACGGAGGGCATTGCGGCCTAGACCGATGCAATCGACAGCTTTGTCGACGGAGACGTGGCGCTCTTCGGATGCATAGACCGCCCAGCGATCGTGAATTCCGTTGTGCTGGGCGTCGTCGCGGGTGACGGCGTCGCGTCCGAGTTTGAGTGCGATGAAGTTCGCCATCATTCCGCCGCTGGTGAGATTGCCGCCGGCGTTTTCGTCGTAGCCGCTGAGGTCGGTGAGCCAGCGTACGACCCGCCGCTCCATGGCAACCGCCGACGGGCCGATCGAATATGCGCCTACGTTCTGGTTGATGGCGGAACAGATGAAGTCGGCAATGATGCCCACGGGATTGGGCGACGGAGTGATGAGTCCCATGTAGCCGGGGTGGCCGACATTGGTGCAATAGGGAAGCAATTTGTTCTTCAGTTCATCCAGCACGATATCTGGAGAACTTGGCTCCTGAGGCAGCGACTCGGTAAAAAGCCGGTTCGCCGTGTGTGGTTCGACGTCAGGGAATACGCGCTTTTCTTCGATGTGGTCAAGGTAGTCGGCTAGCAGGTCTACGACCTGATGGCCCAAGGCACGGAACTCTTTGTCATCCATTCGTCATTCCCTCGAGCCTATTCTACGGCCCACGGCGATGCGGAAGCCTTCCGTTTCTTGCGGTCAAATTTTTGTGAAGGTGTTGGAGGAAAAGATTCTCTGAGCAGAGCAATTTCGGTACAGGCTATCTCATATATCAGCCGAGGGATTGGGCTGCCGATCCCCTCAGGGGCTAAAGCCCCTTTTCTTATTGCTTCCGGGGCGGCACGACTAAAGTCGTGCCCTACCCAAACCCCTAAGAGACAGCGCTAGTGGCTGGTGGCGCCGCTGTCGTTGCTGAGCATGAGGCTGGAGACGTTCACGGGCTCGAAGTCCGACAGGGTGAGACTGGTAATGCAGGAAAGATCGTTATCGTTCCAGCGAGCGTCGGGTGTGCCGATGAGGCCGCCGCTGTCGCCGTTATCGGCGAGGATGATGCCATAGTTTCGGAATGCGGTGATGATGATGGCCGCTTGTGGACTGCTGGAAGCGCAGGCAGGAGTTGCGACGGAAGCCTTCAGCCGATAGATCTCGCCCGCGGGTCCGGACATGGTGCAGCTTTCCGGAGGAGACGATTGCGAGATCAACGATTCCGTGGGGATCGCACTCCCTCCCGTGGCCGTGCAACTTCCCACGCCTGCGGTTTCCGTGGCAGGCCAGACCCAGTAGTTCAACATGTGGTTGAGCGTGAAACGGATGGGATGCTGAATCGTGCCGCTCGGCGCGGTGGGTGTGCCGGAGCCGATGACCTCGTCGGCGTTGGCGAGCAGCGGCCCTACTGGAAGCCCAGCGGCATCGGAGGTTCCGTTGCCTTGCGGAGTCAGGTTATTCGAAGCCGCGTCAGGCCAGAGCGCGTTTGAGGAATCGGTCCAGGGACCGCCTTCGTAGATGCCTTGCCACATTTCGTAAAGAGCGGGATTGTTGCCGCCGCCCGGCTCCAGGTAGACGAGAACGTGTCGATCTCCCGTGGAGTTGGCCGTGCCTTCTACGGGAGCGTTCGCTGGAATTGGGCCGGTGGTGAAGTAAGACTGATAGACGGTGGTGGTGACGGATACGTCCGCCTGATTGTAAGGAACTTCAATGGCTGGGATTCCATTCGGGAAGGGAGCATTCGAATTGTTCCCGAAGAACGGCTTCACCGTGGCGGACAAATAGCCGCTGTACATGGGCGCAGCTGGGGAAGTATCGACGGGCAAGCTGGTGGTGGCTGCGTCCACTCGGTGGTGAAAAATAGAAGTTGAGGGAAAGATGTTGGCGAGGAACGCGTTGTTGCCGTTGATGGCGAAGCTGATGTTTTGCGTGGCTTGTGCGGCGGTCGAATCCGTTACTACAAATTCCGGCGTGTAGGTGCCTTGACCGCCGATGAGTGAGCTGGTGATGCTGCCCGTTGTCGGATTGAGAGACATTCCTTCAGGCAATGGGGGAGAGCTGGAACTGGTGCTGACGGAATAAGTGTAAGGGGGAGAGCCGCCGTTGGCGACGATGGTGCAACCTGCGTAGGCTGCGCCCTGGGTTCCGCCGGGGCATGAAGTGGTTGCGATCGACAGTGGACCGCCGGGCGCGGTGATGGTGACCTTCGCGGTGGATATGGTCGAGCCGGTGGCGTTGGTTGCGGTCAGCGTGTAGGTGGTCGCCGCAGTTGGACTCACGCTGGTTGAGCCGCTTGCGGATGTGGACGTAAATGATCCGGGGGTGATGGCGAGGCTCGTTGCTCCGGACGTCACCCAACTCAAAGTGCTGCTCGCCCCCGAAGTTATAGCGGAAGGATTCGCGGTGAAAGAGCTGATCGTTGGTTTGCCGGATGTGGTCACGGTTACGGATAGCGTAGAGGTGGTCGATCCGGACGTGTTGGTTGCTGTAAGGGTGTAAGTTGTGGTCGCGGTTGGGCTCATGCTGGTTGAGCCGCTTGCGGAGGTAGAGGTGAATGTTCCCGGCGTGATGGTAATACTTGTCGCACCTGATGTTGCCCAACTAAGGGTGCTGGCTGTTCCGGAGATTACGCTTGCCGGGTTTGCGGTAAAGGAAGTGATCGTTGGTGCGGAAGCCGGTCCGGGGGCCGACTTCGACGAAGTCGACAACCCGCAACCCGCCAGTGCGGCACAGGCCAATAAAATGAGGAGGAGGGCGCTAAGACCTTTAGGGAAGCCGCGGGGGCCGGGCTTATTTCCGCAAAAGCTGTGATCGTAAAAGCTCACGGTGCGTGACGCCAGCTTATTGCGCACCGCGTCGGCTCTATAGATGTCAGTGGGCCTAGTCCATTTGGACCACCCGCGTCAGGTCAGAAATCTGATCATCCCTGTACTTCGGAGAGCTGGGACCTGGTTTGCTCCGCCGCAAATAGATTTTTATGCGTCCGCTCCTGATGGACTTGGTAGCGGTTGGATGACGTGAAGGCCGCACTCGGTTTTGGAAGTTCCCGACCACCGTCCGGCGCGCGGATCTTCTCCGGGACGCACGGCGCGGGTGCAATGGGTGCAGCCGATGCTGGGGAAGCTGCGATCGTGCAGGGCATTGTAAGGCGTGTCGTGCGCGTGGATGTATTGCCATACCTGCTTAGAGTTCCAGTCGGCGAGGGGATTGATTTTTACCAGGCCGAATTTTTCGTCCCACTCAATCTTGCCGGCACCGGCTCGAGTCGCAGTCTGATCGCGGCGGATGCTGGTGATCCAGGCTTGCAGCTCCGTCAGCTTGCGCCGTAGGGGCTCGACCTTCCTCAGATTGCAGCATTGATCTGGATGCTGTTGCCACAATGCGGGACCGTGAACCCGTTCTTGTTCTTCAGGTGACAGGAGTGAGTAGACCCTTTCGATGGTGATGCCGTATTTTTGCTCGACCTGGTCCATCAGGTTGTAGGTTTCGGGGAAAAGGAATTCGGTATCCAGGGTAAAGAGGCGAAAATTCTGGCTGACTCGCGAGGCGATGTCGATGAGAACCATGCCCTCGGCACCGAAGGCCGAAGAGATCGCCACGGAGCTGCCGAAAGTTTCGAAGGCCCAGCGGAGAACACGTTCGGGACTCCAGGACTCGGCGGCGGTTTGCAGTTGGGGGATTCTTTCTTTCATGACAGCGATTCCTCTTGATTCGGTCGTTCGGGGAAAAAGAAAGTTTGTGCGAGCGCGGTCTCGAACGCGTTTTCCATTCCGGGGATGCGTGCTTCTGGTTGGGCAACGGGCCGATCGGCGAATCTTACGACCTCGCCTACGACGAGTAAGGTTGGAGCCGCGAGAGTTGGCGAGCGATGGAGTTGCGAGATTGTGGTTCGGTGAATTTGTTGCTGCGGAGTTGTTGCGCAAGAAATGATGGCGCACGGAGTTTCGGGAGCGAGTCCGGAGGTCACGAGCCTGGCGGCCATTGCGGGGTAGTCGTGGCCGGGCATGTAGATTACGAATGTCGAGTTGGCTCCGGCGAAGTTGCTCCACTCGGGATCGGTGTTTTCCGAAGCGCGATGACCGGCTGTCAGGATGAGCGTGGAAGATGCCTGGCGATGAGTGAGCGGAATGCCAGCAGCGGCCGCGGCTCCGAGAGCGGAGGTGACGCCGGGAACGATCTCGTAGGCGATGTTGGATCGACGCAGGGCTTCGAGCTCTTCTCCGGCGCGGCCGAAGATCAGAGGGTCGCCGCTTTTGAGGCGTACCACTTCGCGTCCCGAGCCAGCGAGCGTCACCAGCAGAAAGTTGATCTCTTCCTGCCGCATGGTTTTGCTCCCGCAACGCTTGCCTACGTTTTGCACGAGAGCCGTAGGCGGAATCAGTTTCAAGATTTCGAGCGGGACGAGGTCGTCGTGCAGCACTACGTCGGCGGTTTGCAATAGCCGCAGAGCTTTCACGGTGAGCAATTCGGGATCGCCGGGACCTGCGCCCACTAAAAATACTTTGCCCGTCATACGGTTACTCTCCTGTCATTTTTCGAGAATTCGTTCTTTGCGGATTCTTCCGCCAGCGCCGCTTCCAGAGCTTCACGACTGGCCAGTGAGTGCAATAGTTCACGTTTGCGTTCCGAGCTAAGATCGCTGGCGAGTACGAGCTTTCGAGTTGCTCCCAGTTCTGCGACCCACTGCGCGTAGGCGGGACTGAACTGGCGTTCGAGTTGTTGACGAATTTTCTGAGCGAGGGATGGACTCTGCCCGCTGGTGGAGACGGCAATTTGAAGATCGCCGCGGCGAACGACTGCCGGATAGTAGAAGTCGCAATACTGCGGAACGTCGACTACGTTGCAGAGGACTCCGCGGCGTTGCGCCTCGCGGTAAATCGATTCGTTGAGAGCGGAAGAGGCGGTGGCAACGACGGCGAGGAACGTTCCGTCGAGATCTTTTGGGGCAAAGGCGCGGAGTTCGAGGGTGATCTTGCCGGCTTCCGCCCAGGCATGGACCGCGGGGGAAGCTTCCAAAGCGACCACAAAGATGCGCGCGCCGGTGTCGAGGAGGCTCGCGATCTTCGGTTCGCCAACTTTGCCGGCGCCGACAATGAGGCAACGTTTGCCTTCGAGCTTCAGGAACATGGGGAACAGGTTGCTCATGGCATCAACCTTCCACTCCGCTGGGGACGCGTCCCTCGGGCAGATCACGGGGGACGGGATCGACGATTTGTCCCGCGAGGTAGTCGCGCAATTCGGAATCAGAGTGGCGAGAAAAAAACTGCCGGAGATTTTCGCCTGCGTTGCTATCGGCGAGATAGCGGCGCAGAAGACGCTCGATAGCTTCTGGAACTTCGGTGGCGAGGCAGCGATAGCCGACCGGGCGCGCGATTGACTGATTGAGGCCGACGGCGCCGCCGAGGCAGAAGTAGTAGGCATCGACCATTTGTCCGTTGACCTTTAATTTTTTGCCTTCGATTCCGATGTCGGCGATCCAGTGTTGTCCGCAGCTGTTGGGGCAGCCGGTGACGTGCAGCTTGAGGTGCTGGTCGAAGCCGGGAAGGCGCTCTTCCAACTCCTCGACGAGCCAGCGAGAGAAAGCTTTCGTTTCGGTGATAGCGAGCTTGCAAAACTCGCTGCCGCTGCAGGCGATCGCTCCGCGAAAAAACGGAGAGCCACTTACGGGCAGTCCGATTTCGCCGAGCTCTTTGGCTAGTTCATCAGCTTGCAGGCGAGGGACGTTGACGATCAGCAGATTCTGCATGTTGGTGGTGCGCAGTTCGCCGTTGGCGAAGCGCTCGGCGAGATCGGCTGCGGCTTCCATTTGCTCGGGCGTGATGCGGCCACGGAGAACCGCAGAGCCGACATAGCAGTAGCCGGACTGCTTTTGCGGGTGAATGCCGACGTGATCGCGGTAAACGTCGGAGGGTGCGTGCTCGGGTTCGGCGGGATCGAGTTGAAATCCGATGCGGCGCTCGAGGTCTTTCTGGAAATCAGTTGCAGTCCAACCGTGGCGGAGGAAGAGAAATTTCAGACGCGCGCGCTCGCGATGTTCGCGAAGCTGAGTCGAGTCGCGAAATAATTCGGCGACTCCCTTGACCACCGGCAGGACTTGATTCCATCGTACGAATGCGTTCAAAGGCACGCCGAGGTAGGGCTCGGTGGAAAGTCCGCCGCCCACGCGCAAGGAGAAACCGATCTCAGGCTTGCCGCCGACCGTGCGCTGGAGCGCGGTGAGGCCGATATCGTTGATCTCCGGATACGGGCACCAGACGCGGCATCCGGTGATCGAGATCTTGAACTTGCGCGGCAGGTTGTAGAACTCGGCGTTGCCGGCCAGCATGCGATCGACTTCGAGTGCGAGCGATGATGCGTCGCAGATTTCGTCTGCATCCACACCTGCGACCGGGCAACCTGTGATGTTGCGGGTAACGTCGCCGCAGGCGCCGATAGTGTTCAGGCCGACGCGCCACAACTCTTCCAGCACTTCGGGGAGAGCTTCGATGGTGATCCAGTGCAGTTGAATGTTTTGGCGAACGGTGAGATCGGCCGTGCCGCGCGCATATTTGCGGGCGAGATTCGCGATGGTTCGCAACTGGTCGGAGCGCAGAAGGCCGTTGGGAATGCGAATGCGCAGCATGAAGAAGGGCAAGGCGCGTCCCACACCGCCCTGGCCTGCGACGACTCCGGCGCCGTCGCCTTGCGTGTAAACTCCCCACCAGCGAAAGTACGTTCCAATCCATTCGGGAGGAATCGAGTCAAAGCCTTCGCGCGCGAAGCGGCGAATCTCGGCGAGACCTTCCCACGGGTTCATGGCGCGCTTCAGTCGCTCGGACTTCTGTGCTTTGGTTTCCGTTGCTGCATTGCTCATATTGGCCGCCAAAAAGAAAAACCCACCGCCAGATGCTCTCTGGCGGTGGGTATAAGTGCCGAACTTATGAAAGTCTTAAATCAGCAATTTACCCGCTCCAGAGCACACGCATGCACAACAACAACATGCACACATGCACTCCTGGCGAAAATTGCTGAAACTCGACATGGTCCTTAGATGCTAACGGGGAGCCCGGCGATGCGTCAACCTCACCGCAGGAAATGAGCGATGCAAAATTTCGATTCTGCGTATCATGTTTTTGTATCCTGGGTTGATGGCGCTGAACTCGAGGCTGTACGTTGTGGTGAGAATCGTCGCTGATCTGGTCCTTATAACATTGATGCCTCTGACGTGGCACGCGTGCCAGTAGCCAATAATCATGGTGCGAATCGTCATCCTGGGTTGCGCTGGAGCCGGAAAAACCAGTTTGGCGCGGCGGCTCGGCGAACGCACGGGAGCGCCTGTCATCTCTCTCGACGAGATCTGGCAGCGGCGCTGGGACGAGAAGGACGTTCCCGTGTTCCGAAGGTTCCTCGAGAAGGCGCATGCGGGGGATGAATGGATCAGTGACGGCAATTTTGCAGTGGCGAGCTTTGACTTGCGACTACCACGCGCCACGCTGGTGATTTGGCTCGAGCGTTCAAGGCTGGTCTGCGCGTGGCGCGCGATCTCGCGCGTGTTCAAGCGTAGCGAGGTGCATCGGATAGCTAGACTTCCCGAGGTGCTCGCGTTCATCTGGAAGTTTGACCGGATCAACCGGCCGCGCATTGAGGCGCTGAGAAGTTCTCACGGGCCGGAGGTCCCGGTGTGCAGATTGAACGGCGACCGCGATATCGAGAACTTTCTGTCTTCTTACTGCGCTGCCCCTCGAATTTCTGACTGACTGTCTCATTGACGGTCTCGCTTGATTGACAATTGCCCGCGAGCGCCCTACCTTTTCGTGGGGCGGTTTGGAGGCGCTGTCACATGCGCAGAAATATTTTTGGACATTCATGCTTATTCTTCTTCAAGTAGCGTCCTGTTCTTAGTTTCCGCGGGCTGCGTTGTGCGGGCGCAGAGCGCGCCCTCTTCGCTAGGCATCTTTGAGAATCATTCCGATGTTGGCATGACGTTACGTGCTGGCTCGGCGCAATACGATCCTGCACAGCATGCCTATACACTCACGGGTAGCGGTGACGATATTTGGTTCGCCTCGGACGCTTTCCAATTTGCATGGAAGCAAGTCTCCGGCGACATCGCGTTGAGCGCGGATATTGCTTTTCCGCAAACTGGTGGCAATCCGCATCGGAAGGCGGTGCTGATGATCCGCCAGAATCTTGATCCCGACTCGCCCTACGTTGACGCGGCCTTGCACGGCGACGGGCTCGCCTCATTGCAATATCGCGACGCAAAGGGAGCGACTACCCACGAAATTCAATCGAATATTTCCGCGCCGCATCGCTTGCGGATTGAGAAACGTGGTGACTTCATCTATGTGTTTGTGGCCATGGCCGCAGGCGAGCCCTTGCGGCCATCGGGCGCATCGATCAAGCTGCCGATGCAGGGTCCGTTCTATGTTGGCATCGGGGTTTGCTCGCATGACAAAGACGAAGTCGAGAAGGCAGTCTTCACGAATGTGGAGCTCGCGCCACCCGCAGCGAGCTCCGCGCCGCCGGTGCTTTACAGCACGCTGGAGACGGTGACAATCGCTTCGACCGATCGCCGCGTCGTTTACACCGATGCCAGCCACTTCGAGGCGCCCAACTGGACGCACGATGGGGCGAATTTTCTTTTCAACCGCGAGGGCCGCATCCTGCGCTTGCCTGTTGACGGCGGCACGCCCACGACCATCGACACTGGTACGGCCGTAAATTGCAACAACGATCACGGCATCTCTCCGGATTCGAAATGGCTGGCGATCAGCGATGGCTCGCAGCCCGATCACAAGTCGAGCGTCTACATTGTGCCGTTTGCGGGCGGCGCAGCGCGCCGACTGACAAAGGACTCTCCGTCTTACTGGCACGGCTGGTCGCCGGATGGCAAGACGCTCGCTTTCGTGGGAGAACGCAACGGTGACTTCGACATCTATACCATCCCTTTCAGCGGCGGCAACGAAACTCGATTGACCACGGCGAAGGGACTGGACGACGGGCCCGAGTATTCGCCTGACGGCAAATACATCTACTTCAACTCGGAACGCACCGGGCACATGCAGATCTGGCGTATGCATGCGGACGGCAGCGATCAGGAACAGGTCACCTTCGACGATTACAACAACTGGTTCGCGCACATCTCTCCCGACAGCAAGTGGATGATTTTTATTTCGTATGGGAGCGATGTGGTGGGGCATCCGCCGAATAAGGATGTGCAACTGCGCATCATGGACGTCAGCGATGGAAAGATCGACCGCCCGATCGCCGTGCTGGCCAAGCTTTTCGGCGGACAAGGAACGATGAATGTTCCGTCGTGGGCGCCAGATAGTTCGAAAGTGGCATTCGTGAGCTACGAATTGCTGCCGCCTGAAGACGCTGCAATCAAGTGAGAGCCGCTGGCCGTGTGGCAAAATCGGCGGTCCGTTTAACCTTCCAAAGATCAGGATCAGGAGATCGAAATATTTATGCGCGTTGGAGTGTTTACGCCCTTGCTCTCGCAGCTTTCGCTGACCGAGGTTCTGAAGAAACTTAAAACACTCGAGATCACGACCGTCGAGCTTGGGACGGGAAACTATCCAGGCGATGCCCATTGCAAGTTATCGATGTTGGACGACGCGAAGGCTCTTGCCGAATTTCAGAAGGTTCTGGCGGATCACGGTGCGAGCATCAGCGCATTGAGTTGTCACGGGAACGCCCTGCATCCGGATCGTGCCCGAGCACAACATGATCGCGAGGTGAGTCGCAAGACGGTCCTGCTCGCGGAGAAGCTCGGCATCTCGGTGGTGATCGATTTCTCCGGATGTCCGGGCGATTCGCCGCAGGCGACGGCACCGAACTGGGTGACGTGCCCGTGGCCGCCGGAATATTTGCGAGTGCTGGATTGGCAATGGAATGAAGTGGTCGCGCCGTATTGGACCGAGCACGCGAAGTTCGCGGCCGATCATGGAGTGAAGATCGCGATCGAAATGCATCCGGGATTTGTGGTTTACAGTCCGGAGACGATGCTGCGGTTGCGCTCGATTGCGGGGCGCAGCGTGGGTTGCAACTTCGATCCGAGTCATCTTTTCTGGCAGAGCGTTGATCCGGTCGCCGCGGTCCGCGTGCTGAAAGATGCGATCTTCCATGTTCACGCGAAAGACACGCAGATTTATGCGGCGAACCTACCGCGAACCGGAGTGCTCGACACCAAGCGCTACACGGAGGAGCGCGAGCGCGCCTGGATCTTTCGGACCTGCGGTTACGGTCACGGCGCGGAGTGGTGGAGTGAGTTCATTTCGACCTTGCGGATGTTTGGTTACGACCACGTCCTCTCCATCGAGCATGAAGACAGCTTGCTCTCGCCGGAAGAAGGATTGACGAAGGCGGCTAATTTTCTCAACAGCATCGTGATCCGTGAGCAGCCGGGCGCAGCGTGGTGGGTGTAGCAGAGCGACATGGAAATGAAACCGATCGAGGCGGCGATCATCAAGACGGCGACCATTGGGACTGGCGTCATCGGCCGCGGTGGGCCGATGTTCCACCAGTCGAAGCTGCGAAGTGAAAGGAACGCGTGTTAATTCTCGCCGCTATTATTGCCATTTTTATTTATGGAATGATTGCCGCCATGCTGGGCACCATCCTGCCCGAGCTGTCGGATCGATTTCAGCTCTCGCCCAGCCAGAATGGCACCATCGCGTTTGCGCAAGCGCTGGGGCTAATCCTCGCCTCGCTCGCCGCCGGTCCGCTGATCGATAACGAAGGGAAAAAACTTGGCATTGTTCTCGGGCTTGGCTTGATCGCCGTCGCGCTGTTCGTGCTGCCGCGTGCGCCAGGATTTCGCAGCATCGTGCTGCTGCTGTTCCTGCTGGGAGCGGGCGGAGGCATCATGGTGACCGGCGCGAATGCCCTGGCCAGCGATGTGGGCGAGGCACATCGTGCCACGGCGTTGAACCTGGCGAACCTTTTCTTTGGACTCGGCGCACTGACAACACCGTTGATCTCCGCGAATTTGTTCAAACGGAATTCGGTACGACTTTGCTACACCATCGCGTCACTCACGGTGGTCACGCTCGTGATGGAGTCGGTCACGAGAATGCCTGTGCCCACCGGCGAAGGGCGTTTCCTGCTCGCTCAGGCGGCTCCGGTGCTCGGTCGTCCGCTGCTGTTTCTACTTGGATTGTTTGCCTTTCTTTACATCACCTGCGAGGTGGGGATATGGAACTGGCTTCCGAGGCACCTGATCGCGCAAGGAATTCCCGAGTCGCGCGCTCTCAACATACTTTCGTTGGGATTCGCGCTCGGCATGCTGATTGGCCGCGCGGCTATTCTTCCGGTTCTGATCCACGTGCCCGCGGTCACGGTCACTCTGGTGGGATCGGTAGCAATGGCAGTTACAACCTTCTTGATGTTGCGGAGCAACAGACCCGGGGCTGCGTGGGTGTTGGTTTTTGTTATGGGGATCGCGATGGCGCCGGTTTATCCGACGACATTGGCGATTGTGGGGGATGCCTTTCCGCGTATGACCGGGACCGCGATCGGCTTCGTGATCACGTGTGGATGGGCCGGACTCGCCGTCAGTTCGCGGATCATCGGCGCGATTGCTGGTGGAGATCCGCGGCGACTGAAAATTGCGCTGCTGGTGATTCCCGGCTCTGCCGTGATTATGGTGGGGTTGGATGTGGTGATCCGGAGTGCGCTGCGGTAGAAACCTCAGCGGCTAAAGCCGCATTCAAGACAGAATAGTTATCGCAGCGCTGAAGCGCTGCGCCACCCAAAATCGCGTGACTAACCCAACGCCGAAGCGTTGCGCCACCCAAAATCACATGGCTATCGCAGCGCTGGAGCGCGGCGCCACCCAAATCAGTGCGGTTTCGAAGAGTCAACTGACGCCTGAAATCGACCGCTGATCGAGTTTTCCGCAATGCTGGAGCGACGCGCTAGCCGGCGATCGCGCGCATATAGTCGGCGTCGATTTTCAGCGCTTCCATCTGGGGCATGTCGAACTGTTCCTGTTCCACGAAGGCGTGCTTGATGTTGGCCTTCTTGGCTGCTTCGAAAATAGGGCGATAGTCGATCGTTCCGTGCCCCATCTCGGTTGAGGGAGGTGGGTTCGATGGCGTCGATGTAGAGGTCAAGTTGAAATCCTTCACGTGAAGCATGGAAAAGCGTGTTGGATTGCGCGACAGGAGTTCCGCGGGCTTCTGGCCAGCCACTGCAGCCCAGCCACAATCCAACTCGAAGCTAACCTTCGCCGGATCGGTTTGGCGCAAGAGTTCGTCGTAAAAGACTACGCCGTTTTCTGAGCGGAACTCGGGCGTGTGGTTGTGATATGCGAACCGCATGCCGGCCGCATTTACCTTTTCGCCGATGTGATTGAACTGTTCCGCATTCCAACGCCAGTCTTCGAGGGTCATCGATTCTCTAGCGGCGCGGGATGCGGGATCCTTCACCCGTGACGGATCCTTTAGCATCGGCGAGGCGCAGACGATATAGCTGAGTCCCAGATCCTTGCCGAACCGAATGGTTTCATCGAGCTTGGGTAGCAAATCCTTGAGGGGATAATGCGCGCTCACGCAGCGCAGGCCAGCGCCATCCATGGATTGCTTTACTTCGGCGGGAGTGTGGCCAAAGAAACCGGCTGCCTCCACTTCGCGATAACCGAGCGCGGCGATCTGGTGAAGGGTTCCGTCATAGTCTTTGGGGAGAACGTCACGCACGGAATACAACTGCAGGCCAAGCGGAAGGCCAAGAGCATTGGCCAGCAGCCGAGGTGCGCTGTTCCAAAGAGCTGCGCAAGCGGCCGAGGCGGAGGCGGTCTGCAAGAAAGTTCTTCTTGAAATTCGAATCATCATTAAGCCCTCAATTCTGAATCGATCCTGTATAGAACGGCCTTGCGATTATCCATTGATCGTCTTCGCGCGCTCGTCCCAGGTTGCGATCGTATTCTTGAAATAAGCGTAGTTGGCGAGATGACAACCGATGGCCGCATGGTTGCCAAAGACTTCGTTCTCGACCGTAGGCTTGCGAGTGCGGACCGCGTTGAAGAAATTTGCCTGATGCGCGGACACATCGCTGTAGCCCTGCGGAGCGGTGAAGGTTTCGGCCTCAACGGCCTGGTAGTCGAGCGGTCCGGGCTGCGGATGGTCGGCGGCCCACTGCGCCAAATATTCCTTGCGAAGCCGTGCCGGCCAGCCCTTGGTGGAATATTCCTCCGGTTTGGGAGTGATGTCTTGCGGGATGAAAGTTAAGGTTTGCCCGATGATCTCCATGGTGCCTTTGGTGCCGTGGAATTTGATTGGCTCGCCGCCGGCGTTGTTCAGATTGCAGCGCAGGACCACGCGGAATTTTGGATAGTCGTAAAGAGTCTCGATGAGATCAGGGAAGTCGCGACCGTCCTTCCAGCGAAACAGTCCACCGCTCGATTGCGCGCGCTGCGCCGCTTCATTCGTTCCTGAGATGAAGTGAATTCCGGAGAGCAGGTGCACGAACAGATCGCCGGCCAGGCCCTCGCCATAATCGGAGAAGCAGCGCCAGCGGAAAAAGCGTGCCGCGTCGAAGGGGCGCTTGGGCGCTCCCACGAGGAACTCATTCCAATCGATGGTTTGTTCGCTCGCGTCCGGCGGAATTGGGTAGACCCAGGCGCCGCTGGGCGAGTTGCGATCCGATGAACCTTCGATGAAGAACACCTCGCCGAGCGCACCGGATGCATAGAGATCGCGGGCTTTTTCGTAAACGATGGAACTCACGCGCTGGCTTCCCACCTGCATGATGCGATTTCCTTTGTGCACCGCTTCCACCATGGCGAAGCCGTCTTCCACAGTGTGCGACATGGGCTTCTCGCAGTAGACGTCCTTGCCGGCGGCACAGGCATCCACCACGATGCGGCGATGCTGATGATCGGGGACGGCGACGATGACCGCGTCCACATCTTTGCGGTCGAGAATTTCTTTGTAGTTGCGCGTGGCCGGGACTTGTTTCTGCACGGCCTCTTGAGCTGCTTCGTGGCGGCTGTCGTAGAGATCGCAGACGGCAACGCACTCGATGCCGGGGACGGCGAGCGAGGCTTGCAGCAACTCGCAACCGCGAGTGCCGGTTCCAATCGAGGCAAACCGGATACGGTCGCTGGGCGCGACGGTTTGGCCAGCACCCCACAGCGCAGTGGGCTCGAGAAGCGTGAACTTTATCGCGGCTCCCGCAGCTACGGAGCCAGTGCCGATGCGCATGAAATCACGACGGGTTAAAGAATGCATTTTCCCTATGGTCCTCGTCCCGCAGACTAAGACGATCGAGTGACCAAGTCAACTTGCAGGACTTGAAACATCGAAGCAAAAAGTGTCGTGCGGAAAGTCTTCTTACGCCCGCAGCAGATTGCGCGCGATGAACAACACATTGGCCGGTCGCTCGCCCAATCGCCGCATGAAGTAGGGATACCACTCGGTGCCGAAAGGAATGTAGACGCGAACGCGCCAGCCTTCTTTCACGAGATTCTGTTGCAGGTCACGGCGAATGCCGTAAAGCATCTGGAATTCGAATGAATCGCGGGAGAGCTTTTCGGCAATCGCAAAAGTCTTGGCCTGGCGAATGATCGCTTCGTCGTGCGTGGCCAGGCCGTGGTAGATGCCGCTCTTCATCAAGATCTTCATGAGCTTGATGTAGCTGGCATCTACTTCTGACTTGGCTGAGAAGGCAATGTCGGCAGGTTCTTTGTATGCGCCCTTGCAGAGACGAATGCGAATTTTTTCGGCCAGAAGATTTTGGACGTCGGCCTCGGAGCGCCGCAGATAGGCCTGAATCACGGTGCCGACAGAACTGGCATTTTCCGGAATGCGGTGAAGTTCGTGAACAAAATCGAGGGTGCGCTGGGTGTAGGGTGAACCCTCCATGTCGACGCGGACGAAGCCCGGAGGGTTCATGGCGGCGGATTTGGCGACGAGCGAGCCGACGAGTTCGTGGGCTAGTTTCTCGTCCACATCGAGCCCCATGTGAGTGAGCTTGAGGCTGATGTTGGCGTTGAGCCGGTTGGCGGCGATGGCGTCGAGAATTTGATGATAGAGCTGGGCGCTGTGGCGGGCTTCTTCGGGGTTGGTGACATTCTCTCCAAGATTATCGATGCTGACACTCATGCCGGCGCGATTGATGGCCTGGGTAGCGCGAACGGCGTCGGCAATTTCCGTGCCAGCGACAAAGCGGCCAGAGACGCGGCGCCCAAGTGAAGAGCGCTCGGCAAAATTGCGTAGGGATGGGTTTTCAGAAAGACGGACAAAGAAAGCCCTTAACATGCCTCACCCGATAAATGGCAAGCCGTCGACAGGAATCGGTGCGTGAAGACCACAGAAAGTTGTACCACAAGCGGGGCATTGCATCGCTAGGACTGCGATCACAAACGGACGCACAGCAATTCGAACGGGCAGACGACAGAAAGAGAGCGGGTTACAGCGTGAATTTCAGTTCGACAATCTCATGCGTTTCGTGAGGGGCGGGTTCCCACTTCCACTCGCGCAGTGCGTTTTGGGCTGCCTGAACGAACAAGGGATGACCTCCCTTGATCTCGACCGATTTCATCGATCCGTTGGGCGCCACCAGAACGTCCGCCTTGACCGTGCCCTGGATGTTCATGGCGCGAGCCACGTTGGGGTACTGCGGAGGCACCCGAATCAAGATTCTGCGCGCGCTTTCAACGTGTTCCTGGGCAAGGACGTTCTCGGAAATGAGTATGGGCGCCGACAACAATGCAACCATCGCAAGGACGAGCATGTGCCAGAGGATGAGTCTCATGGGGTTAGAAACAGACTAAAAGCAATACCGTTAGCGGTGTAGATTACGTCGGTAATGACGCGAGAGTATTCACAACATTGGTCGAAAACGTGAAAAAAGGGAAAGGCGGCTTCAACTACACGATCGCAGATTCTTCAGGCGCCGTGCTCTTCCATAAACTTTTCGACCTCGATCGCGGCCATGCATCCAGTGCCGGCAGCCGCCCAATTCTCGTTCGCCGTTTTCTCTTTACCAAGTGTAGTGCGCGGTGTAGGCGATTGTTTTCTCCTCGTCGGGTGCGACAGTTACGGGAAATTCGATTGTGTGGCTGTCGGTTTTCCTGTAATCAGTCGAGTTTGAGGCAATGTCCCACGTCAGGGCACGATAGAGATGCTCGACCACGCGAACCTCCACCGGCTCTTTCTTGTGGTTGCGAACTTTAATCTCAAAGGATTCGGTGGCCGTGCTCTTGCTCATCTCGAGAACGTAATTGGTGCGGCGCCGCTCCCCGGTTAAATCGAAGGCGTTGCCGGTGTAGACGCGCACAGTCTCGTCGCGCGGCGTATGGTCAATGACGTTTTCGCCGGTGAACTCGATCTGGCCATCGTCGTTGCGCCGGTAGAAGCGCACGCGGCCTTTGGGTAACGGCATGCCGAGGTGGTTTGCTTCCGCGTTGCGGAACTCACGCATTACCCAAATCTTGGGATTCGATTCGGTGCCGTAGGAGTGATCGTTGCGAATGTTCTCCCAATTCCATCCGTTATAGCGGTTGGGATCGATCTTGAGGCCGTCGTAAATGTACAGCTGCTTGGTCGCAACTCCTGCTGCGTGGATGAATTCCACTTGCTTCGTTTCTCGATCACGTAGGGTGGTAGTGCGTTCGAGAGTGTAGAGGTGATATTCGTCGAAGGCCTTCTCGGTCACCGGAGGACTAAATACTCCGCCTCCTATGCCTCCAAGACTGGCCTGCATGGCGAATTGCCGGCCATTTGTTCGCTGCTGAATCTTGTTCACATCCCCAGCCATGAGCTTGATGCGCGCGTTCTCGAAGGTCTTGCCGGTCTGGTTGTCCATCGTGACCCAGCCCACGATATCGACGAGATCCCCTTTCTCCGGCGCGACGATGTTGTAGTCGGCCTGCCAGTTCATGCCGCCGGTGACGTAGGAAAATTCGGCGGGAAATTTGCCGGCTTTGTCAGTGGCGAGCAGCCACTCGAGGCGGGGTTTGAGAATCGTCTCAGCCGTAAGGTCGGGAAAGATGGGCGTACCCGGAAGGCCGAACTGTAACTGGCCACCTACTTCAATGATAGGTTCTTCCTGCGCAGGCTCAGGTTGGCCATAGCCATTCATGTTGAAGTAGCTTCTTGGAACGTACCCGCTGCGGACGACCTTACCCTTTACCTTGGAATGGTCGGGCTGTTCGAAATCGATGGTGCGGCCTTCATACAGCGAAAGCAACGAAAACTGCGATACAGGATCGGCGCGATAGTTTTGCTCGAGCACGTTCACCGCATGTTTGCCGGTCGGATCGCGCAGCACGACGGAATCCGGCTCTAGGTGCATGGTGATGTCATTCACGTTGACCTGGTTTTCCCCCGACTTCAGATCCAGAGGAACTTCCTCTCGCACGACCGCGAAATCCTGGTTATAGATGGTGAGTGAAGTCTGAGAAGTTTGCTGTCCGAAGACACTGCTGCTGAGAACGAAAAGGCAGACGAAGCGCGCGATCATAAAACCCATACCTCCACGAGCAGGCCAGGCCGAAGCGTCTTTGGTATTAGACACCGAAGATCGAGGGCCCAGCTAGCGGTGCGTTAGTCGAACTCTATCGATAACGGAACGGGCGTGGAATTGATTCTTGCGTTGCCCGGCGAGGCAGGGGTTTTCAGCGGCCGTGCTCTTCCATAAACTTTTCGACCTCGATCGCGGCCATGCATCCGGTGCCGGCGGCCGTGATCGCCTGACGATAACGGCGGTCCTGCACATCACCGCAGGCGAAGACGCCGTGGACGCGCGTCATTACATAGTTGTGCGTTTTCAGATAGCCGTCCGCGTCGGTATCGAGCTGGCCGGCGAAGACTTTTGCGTTCGGTTCGTGGCCGATGCCCAGAAACATCGCGCTGGTGGGGAAGTCCGAGACTTCATTGGTCTTCAGGTTTCGCAGTTTGAGTCCGGTGACTTCCTGCTTGACGGGATCATAAACATCTTCGACCACGGTGTTGGTGAGGAAGTGGATCTTCTCATGCTTTTGCGCGCGCGCGAGCATGATCTTGGAGGCACGGAAGCTATCGCGCCGGTGAATGAGCGTGACCTTCGTGGCAAAGCGAGTGAGGAATAAGGCTTCCTCCATGGCAGAATCGCCGCCGCCGATCACCACGATTTCCTTGCCGGAAAAAAAGAAACCGTCGCAGGTGGCACAGGAGGATACACCGTGACCGATCAACCTGTGTTCGTTGGGCAGGCCCAGCCACCGCGCGGAAGCGCCGCTGGCAATGATCAAAGTTTGGGCGTGAACCTGATGTTTGCCGAGATGAAGCAGGAACGGACGCTGGCTCAAATCGGCGCTGGTGAGATGGGCCATGCGATATTCCGCGCCGAAGCGTTCCGCCTGCTTGCGCATGTTTTCGACCAACTGCGGTCCCATGATTCCTTCGGGAAAACCGGGAAAGTTTTCCACCAGCGTGGTGAGTGAAAGCTGTCCGCCGGGCTCGTGGCCTTCCACTACCAACGGCTTTAGATTGGCGCGCGCAGTGTACAGAGCGGCAGTGTGTCCGGCGCAGCCGGAGCCGATGATGACGACATTGCGAGTCTCGCTCATGATTTTCTTAATGTACCCGTTAGATTGCAGATTTCAGATTTCGATGCATTTGACCGATTTCGAAAACGCCAAAAAGCAAAGTCTTAACCCGGAGGATACGGAGTCCACGGAGGACTTCTTTTCATTTCTTATTTTCAGGATTGGGACCCGGCTTGGAGGACTTTGTTTTTGCAGCGGGTTTCGATTCCGGGCTAGGAATCTGGGCCAATTCCGCGAGCACTGTATGCTTCGCTCCGAGCAGCCGGCGATAGTTGGCGAGGGTCTCGGAGGCGCCGCGGAATTGAGGCTCGTAGACGCTTTGATCGGGCGCCGGTCCGTTTTCCGCGCCACTGCAGCGGGCCAATGCCACCGATGATTTTCCGAAACGTTCGAGCCGGATGCGGCTGGCAGGAGTGTTGGCTGCGACCATGGTGGAGACGCTGCTGATGGCGGAAGCGCTGTCTTCCATCGACACCTGAATCAAGTCTTTTGGGTCGCGCACATGCAGCACGAGAGTTTCGACCATGGTATGGCCATCATCGCTGAAGGAGTACTGCACGCTGGAGAACAAGGCTTGCACAGCAAACTCGCGGCGGATGCGAACGTAGCGTGCGACGGACGGCTCGCCGGACATTTGCGCGCCTTGTCCGGGCTGAAGGAAGTTCGGTGCGTCGGTCAGCGTGGAGACGCCGTGGGAGATTTCGAAGTCGGGACTGAACAGCGGCTGCTTGGGGATGCGCGCCAGGGCTGCGGCAATCTCCTTCTGCTCCTCGGCCGACGGCGTGCAGACATTGAGTACGTTAACCTTCACCTGCGGTTGGGTCGAGGCGGTGTCCGGAGATTGCTGGCCAAAGACCGGAATAGTGAACAGCAGTCCAGCCAGGATAAGAACAGTTTTTGGGAGCACTGCGGAATTCTAAATGATGAGGGCAAAAAGCTTAAACCACTTGGCGCGGAGAAGTTTTGTGCGGGCATGGAAGACGGTTAGAATCCTAGGATGGCAAATCTTACGCTGGTCTATGGCATGCGTTTGCTGCCCTCAGAAGATGTGGCCGAGGTGGGGCAAGCTCCAGTGAAGCTTACCAACGGACGCGAGGCTCACGTCACGATGCATGTGCTCGAAGGCAGCAAGGAAGAAATCGAGAAACAGTTGCGCACCAGTCTGGAAGCGTTCTTCGATCTGTATCCGGAGATCTAGGGGAAGGTCTTAGGTTTTAGGTCTTAGGTCTTGGGGTGTTTGGTTTCCTGTGACCTGCGGCCTATCACCCAAGAGCCATCAGCAATTCGAATCATGCGAGAGTTTTACTGGAAATTGCGTGCAAGGCTGACGGAAGCCGGTTTGTGGCCGCAGGGCTGGATTGCGCGCGGCGCCTGCTATTCGCTAGGCCTGGCCATTGGACTCTTCGTCCTGGAAATGCTGCTCAAATTAATTGCTCCGGCGGCGAGTGACAGTCTTGCGGGGTGGGTTAAGTTTCTTGTTTTCGACGCAGCGTTATTATTTTTTATTCTGGCTTTCCGTTGGGTGAAGCGAAGAATCCTATGGCGGCTGCGCAACCGCCTGATCGTCACTTACGTTTTCATTGGCGTGATTCCGGCAGTTTTGTTGGTGGCGATGGGGCTCATCACCATTTACCTGTTTGCCGGGCAGTTCGCCAGTTACGTGGTGACTTCGGAGATCAACTCGCAACTGCGCAGCTTGCAGGCGGTGAACGCGGCCGTCAGCAATGAACTGGCGGCACGCATCGAGAAAGGCGAGCCACCGGCGGCGGAGTCTCTGGCGGGGCTGAGAAAGCGCGATCGTGCCTGGGCAAGGCGGCGAGTGTGTGCCTGGCACGGGACGCGGGTTTTGTTGTTCAGCAGTGGAATCCTGAATCAGCCGGTGATGAACTTTCCAGAATTTTTCAATAAGGATAAGCGGCGAGTTCGCCAAAGCGATTCGCGAAGGGCAACCCTTTAAGGAAATTGTTCGGGACAACGACGAGTTGTATTTGCGCGTGGCCTCGGTCTTTCAGGTAGGGCAGGAAAGACTGACGGTCGTGACCGGCGAACCCCTGGATAAAGATCTGGTCGCGGACATCGCGGCGAATCTAGGCGAGATCACGCTGTATGCGGCGGGAATACCGCTGGACGCGCAAGGACGCCCGCAGAAACGGGATGCGGCAAAGGGGAATTCCGGGGAGGACAAGAGTGTGATCGTTATCAGCGAGGGCAAGTCAGGCGTCAACGTGCAAGGCGATCAACAGGCTTTGCACCCCACTTTTACGGTGGGTTCGCTTGTCGCTCCCACGAGCATGACGGATCGCGAAATCACATTTGGCACGCCGCTGCAGGTAGTGGATTGGAAGACGGGCGAGCGGGCGCCACTTGGCGCCTTGGTGAGTGTTCACACCAGGCCGTCGGTGCTCTACAGCCACCTGTTTGCGGCGCTGGGAGATATCGCGCGGGGCGTGGAATACATCCTGCTCGGGATCCTCATCTTCTTCGCGGTGATTGAGTTGATTGCGCTGATTATCGGCACGCGCATGACGCGCACGGTGACCGGGGCCGTCGCCCAACTTTACGACGCCACGAACAACATCGATCGCGGCGACTTCAGCCACCGCATTCCGGTGAAATCGTCGGATCAACTGGCGCAGCTGTCGCTGTCGTTCAACTCGATGACCGAGTCCATCGAGAAACTGATTCAGGAGCAGAAGGAAAAGCAGCGGCTGGAGGGCGAACTTGCGATTGCGCAGGAGGTACAGGCGCAGCTGTTTCCCCGGCAGGTGAGGGAACTGGAGTCGCTGGAAGTGCATGGATTCTGCCGTCCGGCGCGGACGGTAAGCGGCGACTACTATGACTTCCTGACGGCGAGCTCCCACAAGCTGATTCTGGCGGTCGGCGATATCAGCGGGAAGGGAATTTCGGCGGCGCTGTTGATGGCGACCATCCACTCGGCGGTGCGCGCTTACAGCGTGGAGAGCCTGCCGCAGATGCGCGAACCGATCGCCGTGGGGGCTGTGGCGGGTGCGGGCAGGATTATGGCAGCGTGGCCGGAAGGAATTGAGATTTCTCCGGGAGCGTTGCTCGGGTTGCTGAATCATCAACTTTACGAGAGCACTCCCCCGGAGAAATATGCCACGCTGTTTCTGGGCATTTATGACGGACTTTCTCACCAGCTGACTTACAGCAATGGGGGACACTTGCCGCCGATTCTGATTGGCGAAGATGGGGCGGTGCGGCGGCTGGAAGCTGGGGGAACGGTCGTGGGCTTGTTCGATAACATGACGTACGACGAGGGGTCGGTACAGATGCATCCGGGCGAAATCTTTGTGGCTTATAGCGACGGCGTCACGGAACCGGAAAATGAATTTGGGGAATTTGGGGAGGAACGACTGATCGAATTGGTCAGGGCGCACCGCCGCTTGCCGCTGGTGCAGATCAGCCAGGAGGTCACGTCCGCGGTAGACGACTGGATTGGGGATAACGAGCAGCCGGACGATATTACGCTGGTGCTGGCGCGGGCGCGTTAGGGCAGGTTTTAGGCCCTCAGTTGATCAAGCAGGGATCGGGCAGGGACTTCGACTTCGGAATGGGGACCGCTTCGCGTTCCTCATTTCTCCGCTCAGCATGACAGTGGTTCTTAGATCTTCTTTTCCTTCCAGCGGCCTTTGCTTGAACAGGATTGCGCTGGCAACGGCCATCGAACTCTCGGCGATGGCGATAGACGCGAAGACTCCACTCGAGTGCATGTGCAGCGGGATCGCCAGCCAGTAGGCTAGCGGTATCTCGAACAGCCAGAAGCCGAAGAAATTCACGATGGTTGGCGTGATCGTGTCGCCCGCGCCGTTGAAGGCCTGCATCATCACCATGAAGTAGGCGTAGCCGAGATTGCCGTAGCTCACGATGCGCAGGCAGGCCACGCCCATCGGCACGACGGCGGGATCGTGCGTGAACAAGCGGATGATGGGCTCGGGGAAAAATATGAAGACCAGGCCAACCGCTCCGAGGAAAATCATGTTGTAAAGGCCGGTGCGCCATACTGCCTTCTCCGCGCGTTCAGGATGACGTGCGCCCAGGTTCTGTCCAACTAGAGTGGCGGCGGCATTGCTCAATCCCCAGGAGGGGAGAATCACGAAGATGACGATACGAATGGCAATGGTGTATCCGGCGAGGGCCGCGGCGCCGAAGAAGCTTACGATGCGGACTAATCCGATCCAACTGGTATGGGCGATGGCGAACTGCAGAATGCCGGTCAGCGATACGCGGATCAATCGCAGCAGCACATCCAATTGCAGGCGGACCTGCCTTTTCAGAATGCGAATGCGCTCGGTGCCGCGCATCAGACGATAGAACTGGTAGAGAACTCCGATGCTGCGGCCGGTTAATGTGGCCACAGCCGCGCCGGTCACGCCGAGGCGGGGAAACGGTCCCCAGCCAAAGATCAGGCAGGGATCGAGGATCAGGTTGATGATGTTCGAAACCCAGAGCAGGCGCATGGCGATGGCCGCATCTCCGGCGCCGCGAAAGATTGCGTTGTTTAGAAACAGCAGCAGAACGGCAAAACTTCCGCCCAGGCAGATTCTGGTATAGCCGCTGCCGGTGGCAATGATTTCTGGGGTTGCGCCCATCGCGCGCAGCAGGTTTGGGGCGAAGAAGAAACAAGGCACACCGATCGCCAATGACACGAACAGGCCGAGAGCGATGGCTTGCACGCCTGCAACCGCGCCTCCTTCCGCATCTTTTTCGCCGATACGCCGCGCCACCATGGCAGTGGTGGACAGGCTTAGGCCCATGCCCACCGCGAAGACGAGGCTGAGCATTGATTCCGTGAGGCCTACGGTGGCCACAGCATTGGCACCCAGCCGGCCCACCCAAAAAACGTCCACTACCCCGAACAACGACTCCAGCACCATCTCCAAAACCATGGGGACGGCGAGCAGCAAGATGGCGCGGTTGAGGCTGCCGGTGGTGTAGTCCTGGTGCGAGCCGCGAACGGCTTCCACCAGTGAGGCCCACAATGTGTGCTGCTTCTCGGTCGTGGAGGCTGTGATTTCCATAGATACCTGCGAGCTTTCCGCGCCTGTCGCCGGAAAAAATCAGGTGAGTACGCGAAGCAAATTGCCAGAGACAACGGGGAAGTCCGACTCACGGACTCAGAAGGATGGCGAACTACCGCGGGTTCAGCATGGGTTGTTTCCTTGATGCGGATCGTCGCACGCAAACGCAGGCTGCGGACAACGAAGAATCGGATTCAGGGATTGTATCGCGAAGCGGCGCCCGTCAACAATTTTTATTCGCGGGAAGCCGCTTACTTTTTCGTAAACAGCGTGACGCCCGCCGTCACCGCCAGATTCTTTGCCATTCCTCCCAGAACCACGGGACCGACCGGAGTTTCCAGAAGGCCGCGGCCATCGGCCCGAGGATCGGAAGTGTTCTCTTCCAGCGTTTCCCACTTGTGGCCTCGCAGGTCGTAATCAAAAGTGACGCTGGAGACTTCTGCAGGCGTGCCGTCGTAAGAAGCGCCTTTGTAGTCGTGAGGGGTGGTCGTGCCGCCGGAAAAATAAATTCGGTGATCGCGGTCTGCACCGCCGCCGGAGATGCCGAAGCGAGCGGCTCCGGGATGCGTGGGGAGTTTGCTCCATTCAATCTTCGTGGGATCTTTGTGATCGATCTTGCCCAGCCAGCATTCGTCCGAAGCCACGTAGCGAGGGCCGCCGGATGGGCCCGGCTTGGCGCCATCCACGACTACAATTTCTTCGTCGGCTACACCGCCAGCCATGCCGAAGGCGGGAGTGCCCGGGAACGGCGTGGCCTGGGTCCACGTGTCTCTATCGACGTCGTAAACCTGCACATTGTTCACTGGGCCGTTGGGAGAGCGGCCGCCGATCAGATAAAGGAAGCGATCGTGGACCACGCCGGAGACGGAGCTATCCACGGGAACGGGGATGTCTTTACCGCGAGACCAGCGGCGTGCGCCGGGCTCGTAGACATTGACATCCGGAATGGTCATTTCAAGGCCCTGGTTATCGACGACGTAGCCGCCCATGAGGACGATTATTCCCTTGGCTCCCCCGGCGGCGGCATTCAGGCGGCCCACCGGTCCGGGAACGGCGCGGCCACGACTCCATTTTCCTTGGTGCGAGAAAGTCATGACATAGACCTGGTTGGTGACATCGTCCCAGGTTTTCTTCGGGCCGACTCCCATCAGGGAAAACAGTTCAAAGCCGCCTTTGAGGCTGGCGACGGCGTTGCTGGAAACGGCGGCGGGCATGGGAGGGAACCTGGGCTCGTCTGCACCAAGAAGGATGAAAGAACAAAGCGCCAACAGGGAAACGCAGAGGAAATTTTTCATTGCTGAGATATTACCCCACCGGGGGCATCCTGCCATAAGCGCCAAGTTGAGCGGAGTGCTTCCGGTTTTGGCCGCTACCTACCCAGAATCCGAAACCGGTCAGTCCGGGTTCTGAGCGCCAAGGCGTGATAACGTCGGTTATCTCGTAAATCAGGCTCCTGGCGATAAACTCTGCGCATGGTCGATTCTCCAGATGCCACCATTTCGCTCGGAAGATGGGACCAGTATCGGCGTACTCCGTCGGTTTCGCTTCGGAATGGAAGGCTCAAGTTTCTTCCTGGGCCGGGAACCCAAGGTGAATTCGATGTCAAAGAAGCTGCGTTTCCAGCAGGGGCCAAACTTGAGTACCGTGTTCAAAAAGGAGATATGTACTTCGATGGTGACCACAGCCAGTCGCTCGGGCGAACCTTGGCGGTGATTGCACCTGACGGAAGCAGAACCTTACTGGCGAGTGGTCTAGTCCTGTACGTCAGTCTGACCGTTGCGGCGAGAAATCTGAAAAAGCGCGGGATTCCTTTCAGGGCTGTGAGTTTCTACGAGGGGAAAGAGGGGCAGGTCGTTGAGAAGGAAATGTCGATTCCGCAATCGGGAGCCCGGTTCACGACAGGACTCTTTCTCGCATTATCGAATCTTTGGCTAGGGGCAATAGCGGGAGCGTTCATTCACAGCCTGAGTCATGTCATCGCTCTCGGTGCTGTTGCGTTTGCAATCCTTGCTACCATCACTCCCCGATCTGCCGCCTCAAAACGCGTTGCATCGTTCAGAATAGCCTTCACGCTAATCACGTACGGGGCTGGCTATTTGGTTGCGGTCGTCCTCGTTCGGTCGATGCTCGGCGGGTTTGCGGGAAGATAACTGTTGAAAAATCCCGTAGCACTCACGGTCACCGGCGAATGTGGTCGGCAGGCCGAAAGTTATCGGCGTCCACTTTTATCCAAGCACCTTAAGTTAGCGCCTACGGGGCACCCTACAGGTCTCGGGAACGATGCTATTCGATCAAGCCCTGGCGCACGGCGTGGATGAAATCCGTATACGCGGGAGTTTGCCCGCCAGCCCGCATCAGGCTGGCGATTTGGCCGCGATGGTATGCGGAATGGAGCACGACGTGGGTCAATACATCTTGCACCGTGCTCGACCATGGCTCGCCCTTGCTGTTTTTGTAGGTAATCTTCTCCGAAAGGGCCGCGGGAGAAAGCTGGGTGAGATATTCGCGCCATAGTCGGGCGATTTCATCGATTTGCGCTTTGCCCTGATCGAGGGTGAATTCCGGCCAGACGGGCAGGCTTTGCGGCTGCTGGCGGATGCGTTCCAGCCAAAGGCGCTCGGCGGACAGAATATGCGCCAGGAGTTTTAGCGCAGGCGCGGATGGTGACCCGGAGCCACCGGCGATCGCGGTGAGGACTTCGCAGTTCGCCCAGGCATCGTAGGCAAATTGACGGCGCAGATGTTCCAGCAGATCCATAAGTCGGGAACTCACAATGTAGTTGCCGGGTGGAGCGATCCGCAACTCGTTTTAACCATCCTTTCACAATCCTCGGTTAGACTCCTCGGAGAGTCCACAGTGATATTCTGAAATCACGGGCGATGGCCTGGCGCCCGGGTTTCCAGTGCCGTTAATATGCCCCGCAAAGTTGCCCCGTCGCGAACCAGTCAGGAAGAAGCGGACGCGCCTGACAACCCACGCCAGACGCCGGAAGCGATAAAGAAAGCCGCGAAAAAGGGTGCCGCATCGCTCGACGACCTGACGCGGACGGCGCTGAAGGCCTTTCTCATCGCGCGGGACGCTGCCGCCAATGTGCCTGACCTGTTCACGCAATCCTCCCGCATGGCGTTTCTCGCCATCAAGGAGTGCGAGCAGGAACTCGACGTAATCGAACGCTACATCGATGAGCGCTTGCCGGAGGCCATCACGCGGGTGAATGAAGCCCGGGCGCGCCAGTTGCTGACCAGCCTGAAATCCACGACCGACCTGGAACGAATTGGCGATCTGGTGATGAGCATGTCGCTGCGGGTGCAGGCCCGGACGACCAAGACGCCAGCCTCCGACGTAAAGCAGCTGGTGGAGATGTCGACGATCCTGCGCGAGATGCTGGATGTGGTGTATCGCGGGTTCGTGGATCTCGACCTGGAATGTGCGCGCAAGGTTTTGCAGATGGATAAGGATATCGATCGCGTCTGCCATACGCTTTTCCAGAAGCACCTCACCAACCACGCTGAGCAAAGCGATCCTTCCAGCTTTAGCGTGCTCCTGATGGCGCAGGCATTGGAGCGGGCCGGAGACCACACCACCAATCTGGCGGAAGACCTCTATAGCCTGATCGAAGGCCGCAGCCTGCGGCACGCGCCGAAAAAGCGGGCGGCCACGTAGGAAGCGGCTTTCGGTCTCCCTTTCCGCTACGCGAAACTGAGGCGAGTTGCGAAATTCATCATTCGTTAACGGGATGTCAACATTCTCGCAACATTTCCAACATACATTTTCAGTGAGCCGACGGGAGCATGTCTGGCTGTTCGTCAATACCCTGAACTTGATAATGCATCTTCCCATGGGATCTTACGAACCGCGAGGCGAGGCGGGCGTCGCCGGGGTGTCTCGCTGTCTTGTCTTCGTGGTCGAGGACGATGAAGACATTGCCCGGCTGATTTCTCATAACCTGCAGGCCGCCGGCTTTGAGGTGCAGAGTTTTGTCAGCGCTGCCTCGGTGGTTTCGGAGGCGTTGCGGGAGATGCCCTCGCTTTTCCTTCTGGACGTGATGTTGCCGGGTGCGGACGGTTTTGATCTTTGCCGCCAGATTCGGCAAACGGCACCACTATCGGCAACGCCGATCATCTTCCTTACCGCCAAGACTTCCGAGGCCGACCGCGTGAAGGGACTGGAATTGGGTGGGGACGATTACGTTACCAAACCCTTCAGCCCGCGCGAACTGGTGGCGCGGGTGCGCAGCGTGCTTCGTGGCATTCGCCAACCGGCGATCCTGCCGGAAGTGCTTCGCGTGGGCGATTTGGAAATCGACGCATCGTCGATGACTGTGCAGGTGCAGGGCCAGCCGATTCTGACGACGGTGCGGGAGTTTCGTTTGCTGGAATATCTCGCCAGCCATGTTGGTCGTGTGCTCACTCGCGACCAGTTGCTGGATGCGGTGTGGAAAGAGACCCCGTTCGTTACGCCTCGCTCGATCGACGTTTATGTTCGACGGCTGCGGGAGAAGATTGAGAGTGATCCTCGCCACCCGCGATATCTGAAGACCCTGCGCGGTATTGGTTATCGCTTCGAGTCGCCGAAGTAAGAAAACAGTTCTCAGTTTTTCATCCAGCCTGTTTTCTCCGGTCCTCGCAATCCAATACATAAAATCTCAGTACTCGGGACGCAGGTTTGGTTTTACTGACAACTGAGAACTGCCTTCTTGATTTATCCTGTCGTCTAACCACGTACATTGCAGCCACTCATGACCAGGCCCAAACCGCTGTGGAAAGCGGACGATCAAAAAGACCGCTTATCAGAACTGACCGCGCAATCGGAGGATTCCGCCAAGGATCACGCCTTGAGGAGGGATGTACGCTCTTTGGGTGCGCTGCTCGGCCGGGTGCTGGTAGAGCAAGTGGGTCCGGAATTATTCGATACGGTCGAAAAGCTGCGGCGGTTGATGATTCGGCACCGTGAGCGGGTGGCGCATAGCCCGGCGGCTGAGGGGCGCGGCGAACTCATGGTGCAGGCTCGGGCCATGATTTCGGAGATGGATGTGACGCGCGCGTATCAGGTCACGAAAGCGTTCGCGATTTATTTCGAGTTGACGAATCTGGCGGAGACGAATCATCGCAAGCGCCGGCGTCGTGCTCGCCAATTGCACAGGCAACGCGCGCTCCCCGGATCGTTCCACGGAACTTTGCTGCGCATGAAAGAAGCGGGAATGCCGGCCGAGGCAGCGCTGGCGGCTCTTCGGCAGATTGTGGTGACCCCCGTTTTCACAGCGCATCCCACGGAAGTGGCGCGTCAGACGGTATTGGTGAAGCGACGCCGCATCGCCGAGCAACTGGAGCGACTGGATCGCCTTCCACTGACTGTAGGCGAGGCGCTGCGATGCGAACAAATCATTCATGCTGAAATTGCCGCGCTGTGGCAGACCGACGAGGTGCGGCAGACCAAGCCCACCGTCGACGACGAGATCCGCATGGGCCTGCGATATTTTCGGCTGTCGCTATTTGAAACGCTGCCTCGAATCTATTCCGAGATTGCGGAGTCGATTCGCGATGTCTACGGAACGGTCCTCGACATCGCGGAGTTGCCGAACTTGCTGAGTTTTGGATCCTGGATCGGAGGCGATCGCGACGGCAATCCTATGGTTAAAGCTGAACATGTCAAGGATGCTCTAGAACTGGCGCGAACGGTGATTCTGCGCGAGTACAGCCGGCAGGTGGAGTTCTTGAGCGACTGCCTGAGTTCATCGCTGCGGCAGGTGCAAGCTTCGGCGGAACTGCTCTCGCTGCTGGCGAGATATCAGCGCTCGATGCCCGGCGTGCCAATGCTTTGGGGGCCGGGAAATACCGCGGAGCATTATCGGCAATTTCTCTCCTACGTGGTGCGTCGTTTGCAGAGCAGCCGCGAAGGCCCCGGAGCTCGGGACTCATACGAGGAGGCGACAGAGTTTGAATACGATCTGCTTGTGCTGCGAAACAGCCTGATGTCGAATCGCGGGGATCGGCTGGCGGAGGCCTTTGTCGATCCTCTACTGCGAGAGTTGCGAACTTTTGGTTTTCATCTGCATGTGCTCGATATCCGCCAGCACGCGCGGGTGCACGCCGAAGTGCTGCAGGAGATGAATGCGCAAAAGATCGACGCGAGAGAAGCGGAGCCGAAAAATCCGGAGTTAAGGAAGACCAAACTAAGAAAGTCTGAGTTACGCGAGACTGCGCCGGCGTTGGCGGCAGGCGCGGCTTTGCCCGATAGCGGAGAGAAGGGATCTCCCCAGACGCGGGAGTTGATCGACACGTTCCATACGATCCACCGGCTCAAGCAGACTTATCCTGCACAGTCGATTCGTCAGTACATCATCAGTGGGGCCGAATCTGAAGACGACGTGCTGAATGTGGTGCGTCTGGCAAAGGCCTGCGGGGTCAGCCTGGCTGGGTCGGGTGGCGACGCGAAGCTACAAGATCCGGGACTGATGCCGGTGCCGCTGTTTGAGTCGATTGAAAGTTTGCGCGCGGCGGGTGGCGTGATGCGGCGGCTCTGGCGAAATCCGGAGTATCAACCCCTGCTTGATTCCTGGGGTCGATGGCAAGAAGTGATGCTTGGCTATTCCGATTCGAACAAAGATGGAGGAATGCTGACCAGCACATGGGAGTTGCACAAGGCGCACCGGGAGCTGCATCGCGCGGGACAGGAATGCGGAGTGCAATTGCGTCTTTTCCATGGCCGTGGAGGAACCGTGGGGCGGGGTGGCGGGCCAACGCATGCTGCCATCCTGGCGCAGCCGGAAGGGTGTTTTTCCGGGCGTATTCGCATCACGGAGCAGGGAGAAGTTCTCAACTGGAAGTATGCCGATGCGGTGCTCGCGGAATGGAATTTGGAATTGATGATTGCCGCGAGCCTGGAAGCGCTCGCGCGCCCGGGCGCTTCGCCGGCAAAAGATCAGGCGCGCTGGGAAGAGGCGATGGACGAGATGTCGCAGGAAGCTTATCGCGTTTATCGGCGCGACATCGCGGAGAATGAGGAAGTGCTGGAATATTTCGAGCAGGCCACGCCGGTCCATGAACTGGATGCGGCGCGCATCGGCTCACGTCCTTCGCGCCGGACGAAGGGCCGGCGGCTGGAGGACCTGCGGGCGATTCCCTGGGTGTTTGGATGGATGCAGAGCCGGCACGCGGTACCGGCGTGGTATGGAGTGGGGTACGGACTCGAGAGTTTCGCCAAGAAGGGGAAAAGCCACGAGCGGCTGCTGCGCGAAATGCTGAAGAAGTTTGCCCTGTTCGGAGATTTGATCAGCAACGTCGAACTCGGCATGGCCAAAGCCGATCTCCACATTGCCCGCGTTTATTCCGGGCTGGTGAAGAATGCGGCGTTGCGCTCACGCGTCTTCACGATGCTGGAGGATGAGTTTCTGCGGTCTCGGAAAATGATTCTCACCATTTCCGGCCAACGCGAATTGTTAGCCCGCAACCGGGTGCTGGCGCGGTCGATTCATCTGCGCAATCCTTACGTGGATCCGATGAGCTTGATTCAGGTGGAACTCTTGCGGCGCAAGCAGCAAGGGGAAGAGCCGGCTAAATTGGACTACCCGCTGGGGGCGACCATCAACGGCATTGCTGCCGGGCTGCACAACACGGGATAAGCTTCGGCGACCTCCGCTAACCACGCGCCTTACCGGCCGTCTGTAGTATGTTGTTCTGCTCGGGAAGGCCAGGATTTCATTGTCATTTTTTCCTCCATTCCGTTCACTTCCAAAAAGAGGCCCCATGTCTATTTCCAGAATCGCCGTTGGTCTTCTATTGCTGATTTTGCCGCTTGCTGTGCTTGGGCAAAATGCGAACCTTCAATTCCGCTGCCGCCACAACTGCCGCGAACGACGAAACAAAAGAATGCTCCCAAGCTGGATCACTTCGATCCGAATCTGGTCGACAAATCGCTGAATCCTTGCGACGACTTTTACAAATATGCCTGCAACAAATGGATCGCCGCCAATCCCATTCCGGCCGACCAGGTCTATTGGAGCACGGGAGGCGGGCTGGAAATGTGGAACGACAACGTACTGCGTGAGACCTTGGAAGCGGCAAGCAAGAATGATCCCAGTCGCAGCGCGGTGCAGCAGAAGATTGGCGATTATTGGGCAGCCTGCATGGATGAAAGCGGGATCGAAGCAGCCGGTTTGGCGCCGCTGCAGCCGGAACTCAACCGCATTGCCGCGCTCAAATCCAAGCAGGAAATCACTCTTGAAATCGCGCACCTCCATCATCTCTTTCCGGGTGCATGGGAGCAGAGCGACAATCAGACGGACGCGCCATTTTTTGGATTTACGGGCCTACAGGACTATAACGACGCTTCCAAAGTGGTCGCGCAGTTCGATCAAGGCGGGCTGAGTTTGCCGAATCGCGACTATTACATCAACACGGACGAGAAATCAGCGGAGACTCTGGGGAAATATCGCGCCCACGTGGAGAAGATGTTTGTGCTGGCGGGAGAGACGGAGGCGCAGGCCAGCGCCGATGCAGGCACCGTGGTTGAACTGGAGACCGCGATGGCCAAGGCGCAGATGGATAACATCAAGCGCCGCGACCCAAAGAACATCAACAACAGAATGAGCCTGGCGCAGGTTCGCGAACTGACGCCGAACATCCAGTGGGATGTTTATTTGAAAGCGGTGAATGCTCCGGCCAGCGATCACTACATTGTGACTTCGCCTGATTTTTTTCGCGCGGAGGACAAGCTGCTGGCGGAACATCCGCTGGAGCATTGGAAGGTCTATATGCGCTGGCAGTTGATTCATAATGCCGCGCCCTATCTCGCCAAGGCGATGGTGGATGAAAACTTCAACTTTTTCTCGAAAACCTTGGCCGGGCAGGAGCAAGAACTTCCGCGCTGGCGGCGCTGCACCCATTGGGCGGACCGCGATTTAGGAGAGGCCCTGGGGCAGGCTTATGTGGACCGGGCTTTTCCGCCGCAGAGCAAGGCGCGGACTCTTGAAATGGTGCACGCCATCGAGAGCGCCATGCATGACGACATCGAAAGCGTGAGTTGGATGACGCCGGCGACCAAGGAACAGGCGATCATCAAGCTGAAGGGCATCGAAGACAAGATCGGATATCCCTCGCACTGGCGCGATTATTCCAGCGTGAAGATTACTCGGGAGAGCGACCTGGGCAACGTGGAGCAGGCTTCGTCGTTCGAATTTGAGCGCTGGGTGGCGAAGATCGGGAAACCCGTCGACCGCAGCGAGTGGACGATGACGCCGCCGACTATCAACGCCTACTACGATCCGCAATTGAATACGATCAACTTTCCCGCGGGGATTCTGCAGCCGCCATTTTTCGAGAAGAATATGGACGACTCGGTGAATTATGGCGCGATCGGGATGGTGATTGGCCACGAACTCACGCACGGGTTCGACGATCAAGGACGCAAGTTCGACGCTCACGGCAATCTGCGCGATTGGTGGACTGCCGAGGATGCAAAACAATACGAAGAACGCGGCAAGTGCATCTCTGACGAGTACACGCAGGAAGTTCCCGACGCCGGTCCGGGAGTCAAGCAAAATGGATTGCTGACGCAGGGCGAGGACACGGCGGATAACGGCGGCATCCATCTGGCGCTGATGGCGCTGGAGGCGGATCTCAAGAAGCAAGGGAAATCGCTCGAGGAGAAAGGTCCGGATGGCTGGACTTATCTGCAGCGGTTCTTTCTGGCGAACGCTTATTCCTGGTGCTCGAACGTGAGGCCCGAAGTAACTCGCCTGATAGTCACGACGAATCCGCATTCGATGCCCATCTTCCGCATCGACAATGTGGTTTCGAACATGTCGGAGTTCGCCCAGGCCTTTGGCTGCAAGGCCGGGCAGAAGATGGTTCGGGCGAACGCTTGCCGGGTTTGGTGAGGAGTGCGAATGTGAGGGCCAGCCTTTGGGCTGGCCCTTTTATTTGGACTCAATGTTGGTTAGCGGTTGATGTCGTCTTTCGATTGCAAACGCTTTACGTACTTCTCCAGGTTGGATTTGTTGGCATCATCGGGCACGCTCGTGAGCGCGGTCTGCATCTCTTTGACGGCGTTGTCGAAGTCGCCCTGGCCGCTATAAACGCGGGCCAGACCAACATGCGACGTCCAATCGTCGGGGAACTTTTTCGCGTTTGACCGGTAGACAGCGAACGCCTCTTCCTGCTTTTTCTCTCCCTGAAGCTGCCGGCCGTAGAAGTAAAGTTGCTGCGCGGATCGCTTTCTCCAACGCTTTATTGCGAAATTCGGTAGCAGCATCCTTGCGGCCCATGGTCTCCAGAATGCGCGACTTGTTGATCAGGTTGTCGAAGCGCTCTTCGACTTGAATCGACTGATCTTCATCCTTCAGAGCCTCGTCGAGATTCGTTTTATTGGTCAGGAAGTAGGTCGCCACGTCGTCCCAGGTGTCCCAATAGTATTGGTTTAGGCCGCGGATTTGGCGGTGAATGCTGGCTTCGACGGTGTCGTTCAAGTTGACGGCAACTTTGAAGGGGACGGCGACTTTTTCCCAGCGCAGAGTAATTACGGTGGAATCGGGCTTGACGTCGTCAAAGTCGTAGGTCAGAGCGTCATGGAGTTCGGCGGTTTGCGGCTTCACGGTTACCCGCAATGCGTCTTCATCCTGCTTGTAGCTGAAACTTCCCCAGGCGGTTGAGACCTTTGAGAAAATCACCGTCCATTGAGTTTCGCCGGGGATCATGTGCAGGCCATAAGTTCCCTTGTCGAGCGGCTGGCCTTCAATGGTGACCGGATCGGTGAAGGAGACGGTGGTGTTTTCGTTGGCTCCGGCGCGCCAAACCTCGCCGTAGGGTACAAGCTTGCCCCAGATTTGGCGGCCATTGGCGAGCGGGCGATGGTAGTTGACGGTGATGTCGGTGATGCCGATGCGCTGCGTGACCACGGCATGCTGGCTCTGCCGGGGCAGCTCGAGCATGAGGGTCTGGGCGCGGCAAAGACTGATTGCCGAGAAAAAGCTGCATAACAAAACAAGCAGGCGAGTTTTGTGCATGGGAGACTCCTGTTCTCGTGGTGGGAATCGAACAGCCGATTCGGCCGCAACCCTGGGATGACTCGGTGGAATGGAATGTGCGAGCCAGACCTGCTGTGCTGTTTGCCTTAGACGGGCGGGCGATGTCAAGGTGAGCGGCTGGTGACAGGCAGGAGAGGTTAGGCGCTCAACGAAATGGAATGGGAAACCGTTGTCTGAGTTCGCGTCGTGCGCACCTCATATCGAACCGCTAGCAGCCTTTTTCGACTTGGGAAGTCTTGACGAAGGCGGCATGCGGGTCGTGCTTTGGTTCATTTGGAGCGCTCCGAAAAGGACAATGCGTCCACGTTTCTTCGTCAAGAGGCCCCGTCCTGGACATCAGCGAATCCGGCTTGTCTGCAATTTTACCGGTCGAACTGCAAATAGGAGAGATCGTCGAACTGAAGATCAAACTGCCGATCACCGTGGCAACCGCCCGTGCGGTGGTGCGAAGCCGCAATGTCTTTCGTCATGGGTTTGAATTCCTGCAACCCATGCATGATGTTGTCCGGCACGAAACGATTGGCGATGCCTGCAAGAGTTGCGGCGGCACAGGTTTCATCGTGCAAACCGTGAGTGGAGGGCAGGGAGTTGCGTTCATGCGCACTCGATGCTCCGATTGCAACGGAACCGGATATAGCAGCAAGTAAGGAACTGGTCGAGCTTTGATGGTGGCGCACCTTGGCTGGTTTTGCAAAGGCGTGTACCACGGGCGACGATCAAAGGTTGTTGGCAGCAGGAAGGCCCAGCCTTCGAAAATCACGAAGGCTAGGGCTGCCCCTTCGTAGTTTTCAGGCAGGACATTGAGGATGGGACAGCCCCCGAGAACTGGCCGTAACCGGGTTAGGTTGTGAATCGTTCAAAAATGGTGGGCGCTATAGGATTCGAAACCACCTAGAAACGTTAAACAAAGGACCTAACCGAGCACGGCTGGCAAAATTAGGCTTTGTAAGTCTATGGTGAGCAAGGAGCTGATTTCCGAAATCACTTCTGCGATAAAGTCGTGAGCCGACCGCCAAAGGTAATTCCGCGTGCTGTCGTAGAGGATTGCGAGATCGTCAAATCGTCGGATGCTTTGGGCTGTCTGAGGCTTCGCCTTCGCTTCACTCTGGTGCCCACGCGCGGACGTGGCCAACGCTTGTGCCTGCTGTGTCCCTCGTGTGGCCGCAGAGCCTTCAAACTTTACAGGCCGCCGTGGTTGCAGGCGTTTGCGTGCAGATCCTGTCACAACCTGAGCTACACCAGCGTGCAAAAGCATGACGCGCGACTCGATCGCCTTCTCAATCTACCGGACCGAGAAATCCGGCGCCTCATCGCTCAGGACGGGAACATGACTTGGAAACTGCTGGCTATTCGCGCCGGCTGCATTCGCCTTGGCTTGATTCGCAAATATGACTAATTCAGCGATAGATGGCATGATTTCCTAAAAGGTAATCCGCCCCGACAATGTCAAACGTATGACGGTGCCGGGACGCAATTCTATCCGGGATCGACGTCGTCCTCGACTTACATCCTCACCATGTTGGCCGATAATGGCTCAACCTCGATTTCGTTTCCTTTCATGTACGGCACTTCAGGAAACCAGGGAAAATACAGCATCTTCATAGAGGATGAAAACTGTGCCTACAAGGGCGGCTGTGCGAAATAGCTGGTTGCAAGTTCTTGATCTTCTCTTTGAAGATCAGGAGGCTGGAGAGGCTAGCGAAGCGACTGGCTACTAGGAACAGGAAGAGCCTCCGGCCGGCGCGCTGGAGCAGCGGTAACAATACTGAAGCATTGAGAACTCCGCCGCCGTTCATCTGGACAGCGCCGAGTTAGTGGTCTCGGGCATGCGGCTGATGTTGAGCCCTCATACCGGTGTCCGTTCCTAGCCACACAGACATAACCGGAGCGCCGGCGCTCTTCGATTATTTCATACAATGCTGAATCGCTTTTTCCGCACGCAAGCAGGCGCGTTATTATGCTGATATGAATGCGGGGGGTTCACTACGCATTGTGGCGCGTACCTGTCGAATTCTATTTCCAAGTCTGATCCTGATGGCTGCAAGTTGGAGCCAATTGTTGGCGCAGACCCCAGCGTCGAAACCTGCAATCAGTGAGAATGTTCGCAGTCACTTTTCTGCCGCGCAAGCGGCACAGCAGCAGCGCGATTACGCTGCGGCCGAGCGCGAATACCGAGCTGTGCTGGCTGAAGTGCCGAACTTCGCCGAAGTCCACATGAATCTTGGCCTGCTGTATCAACTCCAAAATCGAACCTCGGAAGCAATGGCTGAATTCCGGCAGGCGCTGAAGATCAAGCCGACACTCGCCGGAGCAAATTTTTTTCTTGGAGTTGACTACTGCAAGAACGGCGACGGTGAAAAGGCCATTCCGTACCTGAAAGCTGCCGCCCGACAAGAACCCAACCGCGCCGATATCTGGTCATGGTTGGCCACCGCGCAGGAACTGTCGGATCACTATCAGGCCGAGGTTGCGACCTTGAAACACGCGCTCACCTTGCAACCGCATGATGTCGACATGCTTTATCTGCTCGGGCATACCTATGAAAAGCTGGGCAAGCAGGAAGTCAGTCGACTCGAAAAGGCCGCTCCCGCTTCTTCCTGGTCCGAGCAATTGCTGGCAGAAAGTTATTCGTCGTCAACGCAGTGGTCCTTTGCGGTTCTTCGATTCCAGAATGCGCTAGCGCAGTCACCGAATCGCCCCGGACTTCATGTGCGGCTGGGAGAAGTTTTTCTGCACGCGGGCAAACTCGATCAGGCAGCGCAGGAATTCGAGCAGGAGTTGCGGATCAATCCCGAAAGCTTACGCGCAATTATCCGCCAGGGGGAAGTGAAGTTGATCCGAGGCGACACCGATGCGGCGCTCGAGGATTGGACTCGGGCGCTGACTATCGACCAGCCACGAACCGAGCGTGTCTTGGGGATGCGCGAGACCGAATTTGGGGAAGGCGCCATCGATCAACTGCCTGAGTCATTGCGCGAGCGGCTTCAGTCCGCTCTTCCTATGATTGGTGCGCGTCACGATGCTGCTGCCGATTTAACACGCGCATTTCTTACGGCGCAGAATGGCGACTCGCTTTTCGAGGACACAGAACCGGCACAATCAGAAAAAGCGGTGCCTGTTGTACATGCCTGTGTAGAACGCGATGTCCTCAAAGCGTTGAACCGTGACCAGTATTCCAGTGTGCAAGCTTGCCTGATGCGGGTCTTGACGCCGAACTCCCCGTCCGATCTTCGCATTCACATTGCACAAGCACTTTTCGAACTGGGGGAATATAACAGTGCGTTGAGGGTTCTTAGCGCGCTCTCCAATCAGCAATCGCCTCCCGCGTTCTACTGGCGCGCGCGCTGCTTCGAAAAGTTGGCTACCCAAGCTTACCTTCGTCTTTATCAAGCAGATCCGGACTCCTATCGCGTGCATGAGTTGACGGGTGATCTGGAAGCTGCGAAGGAAAATGATGGCAAAGCGATCGAAGAGTATCGCGCAGCCGTCGCCATGAAACCCTCACTGCCCAATTTGCATTACAGTCTTGGTCATCTGCTCTGGAAGGAGCTCAAAACGGATGAAGCGCGAAAGGAGTTTAATGCGGAATTAGAATTAAATCCTCGGCATGCGGGAGCGCTGCGCGACCTTGGCAGCACTTATTTGTCGGAGCACCAACCGGAAAAAGCTCTTGAGTATTTAAAGCGCGCTTTTGAAGTCGACCCGGCAGATCCGGATATCCATCGCGACTTGGGAACAGCGTACGCCGATCTTCACGACTATACGAAAGCAGAGACTGAATTCAAGGCTGCTATGCCTGGGGATCACGATGGCTCGGTGCATTACAAGTTGGCCCGGATTTATCAAGCGGAAGGACAAAAGGAGAACGCGGCGCACGAGTTCGAAATCTCTACGGACCTGAACCGTGAATCGCACGCTAAACTCGAAAAGCAAACCGAGCGGCTCAATCAAATCGAGGAGGCATCGTCGCCGTCTCCTCCATAGCGGTTTCCTTAGCGGGATCGAAAGTCTCATCACCTAGAATCCGAGTCGGCATCTGAATTCATGCAAACCGGCCCACAAACGTCTACCTGTAAATTCGTCGGTTGGTTTGGTTTCAGTGCGCAGGTCCTTTTTCTTGCACTCGTCGCTTGTCTTGCCCATGCGCAGAGGGTTGTCCCTTCCATGCGTGCTTCCCAGGACGGGGCTTTGCAAACTGCACTCCAAGCGCTTCAGGAAAATCGTCTGGATGAAGCGCTTCGGATTCTCACCGTAGCCGAACGCGAGCAGCCATCGGACGCGCAGATTCGAAACTTCCGAGGAATCGTGCTGGTTCGCTTGGGACGAAACAATGAGGCGGCGGACGAATATCAAGAGGCAATTCGACTCGATCCAAAGCTGGAGGATGCCTACAAAAATCTGGGATATCTCGAGTGGACCGAACACCATCTTGAAAGTGCCCGCGCGAACCTAGAACGGGCTGTACAACTCGCTCCGGCGGATTCCTTCGCACATTATTGTCTTGGACGAGTAGAACTCGATGCGGGCTTATACCAGAGCGCTTTTCAGGAACTGGATCGCTCTGGAATTACATGGCCGGCGGATCCGCAATTTCTGATTGAGGCTGCAAATGGGTATGTTGCGCTTAAGCGGGAGGAGAAGGCCCGGAAGATCGCCGATCGCCTATCGACTATGCAGCTTAGCGACAGTGAACTTCCCGTTGTTGCTCGGTTGCTGCTGTCCACCGGGAACAACTCGACTGCAATCGACCTGTTGCGCAGAGTGAGCGAGCGTCAAAATCCCGCTTCTCCTCGCTGGGCGCAATTTGATCTCGCCTTGTCTTATCTGATGGCTGGCAATGATGAGAAAGCCGCGGCATGGGGCCAAATATTGATAGACACGCCGCAAGTTGTCACAGTTCCAAGGGAAGAAGCGGCGGCGGCATGGTCGATAGTGGGTATCGCGAAAGCACGACTTGGAGACTCGGGCGCTGCCGTGAACGCGTTTCGCCAGGCATCCAAGCTTGATGCCCATCGAGAGGAGTGCTGGCTGAATCTGACGCGTGAACTCATGGAGGTAAACCGCGAGGAGGCAATTTCCGCGGCCCAGGAAGCTCTTCAGTCGAACCCCAAGTCTTACGCTCTTAATCTGCGCTTAGGCGCTGCGTATTTGTCGCTCGATCGTTATTCCGAATCGGAGAGCGTGTTTCGGCAATTAGTTGCGGCGGGCGATCCGCTACCCACTAGCTACGTTGGACTCGCGCAGGTGCTTATGCGGACCGGCCGGGCAGCAGAAGCTGCTTCAGAACTCACCGAGGCCGGAAAGAAGCTGGGGCCAAACTTTCTAATCAGCTATTTTCAGGGATTAGCCCTGAGTCGGGCCGGGCGACCGGCAGAAGCGATCTCCATGTTCCAGGAAGCCATTCGACAGAGCCCCGACAACTCTGAAGCTCACCTGAGCTTGGGACAAGCTGAATTGACGGTGGGTCATAACAATGAGGCGATCGCTGAACTGCAGAAGTGCTTGCAACTGAGTCCCAGCAACGCGCAGGCGAAGCGCTTACTCAGTCAGGCCTACCGGAAAGCCGGAGACACCCAGGCAGCTTTAAGATATTCGCAGGATAGCGTAGAGAAAGAGCCTGCTCCTCAGAATGACCTATTGGGCGATTTCATATTACCGGAATGGCAAGGGCCATAATTAAGATTTGGAATCGTAACAAGGTCCGAAACAATCGCATCACGCCCGGTTGCGAATCGAACCAGTTTCGAGCTAAGGTAAGTGCGACAGAAATGGCAAATAAAACGGCCTCCAGGAAACGTAATCTCACTCCCGGCCTCAAATTGGGGGCAATCGTTGGGTTCGCCATCGCACTGTGCGCTACGGTTAATGTATGGATTGTTTCGGCTCAGGTTGCGGCAAAGCCCGAGCCAGCCATTCCTGTTCGCTACTCCGATGTTCGGCAAAGCGCCAAGATCACTTTTCAGCAAGACTCCACGCAAACGGAGGAAAAGTACTACCTCGAAACAATGGGGACTGGTGTGGCCTGGATTGACTACGACCAGGATGGCCTCATGGATCTGTTCTTTGTCCAATCTAGCGCGACCGATGCGTACAAACCCGCACACCCGTTGTACTGCGCTCTGTATCACAATAACGGCGATGGGACGTTTACTGATGTAACTGAAAAAGCTGGTCTGGGTGGAGAAGGTCACTACGGCCAGGGAGTAGCCGTCGGCGATTTTGATAATGACGGTTATCCAGACTTGTATGTGACCGGTTATGGCCGCGCCATCCTCTACCACAACAACGGCAACGGTACTTTCACGGATGTGACCGCGAAGGCGGGTGTCGCCGACCAAGGCGGATGGTCCACCAGCGCGGGATGGTTTGATTACGACAAAGATGGGTGGCTCGATCTGGTCGTTGCCAATTACATCCAGTGGAGCCCCAAGAACAATCTCTATTGCGGTGAGCGACGCGCCGGGTACCGGTCGTACTGCCATCCCGCCAACTACAAGGGACAACACATCAAGCTCTACCACAACAATCACGACGGCACCTTTACGGACGTGAGTGATGCATCCGGTGTGGGAAAGCCCGAAGCCAAGGGCATGGGCGTTGTACTGGCCGATTTCAACAACGACGGCTGGGCCGATATTGCCGTCGCCAATGACTCGTGGCCGAACTTCCTCTTTATCAATAAGCACAATGGAACCTTCGACGAAGTTGCCCTGACCTCGGGGATGGCCGCCAGCGAAGACGGACGCTACGAGGCAGGCATGGGCATCGATGCTGCTGATGTCGACGGCGATGGATGGCAGGACGTATACATCACGCACCTGGAGTTCGAATTGAACCGCCTCTATCGCAACAGCCAGGATGGCACATTTACAGATGAGACTTTCCGCTCCGGCATTGGCAATAAGGCGATTTTGATGAGCGGCGTGGCGATGAAGTTCCTCGACTACGACAACGACGGCTGGAACGATATTGCTCAAGTCAACGGATCCATGCTCGACAATATCTCGTTGTATCACCCTGAGGCGACCTACAAAGAGCCTATGCTGATGTACCGCAATCTGGGCCAGGGACACTTCGAGAAAGTGTCCGATTCGCTGGGCCCGGATTTCATCCATCCGATCGCTGGTCGCGGCTTGGCGACAGCCGATTACGACAACGATGGCGACATTGATATTGCCACTAACAATCGCGGGGATTTTCCATCTCTCCTGCGCAATGACGGGGGCAATGCGAATCACTGGCTCACTGTATTGTTGATTGGAACAAAATCCAATCGCGACGGTATCGGCGCTTCGCTCAAACTTACGTCCGAAGGCTTCGTGCATGTGGAACAGGCGAAGGGTGGGGGCAGTTACATGTCGGCGAGCGACCCGCGCATTCACTTCGGACTGGGGCAGCGGAAGAAGATCGACTCGCTTGAGATCACATGGCCCAGTGGGCAGATCGATCGGCTTGCCGACGTTCCCATCGATCAGATCATCGCAGTGAAGGAAGGCGCAGGAATTGTCCCGCGCTCATTTCCAAAGATCTCCGAAACGAAGTGATAGAGTTAAGACGAAATTCGGCTATGAGTTTTCCCCGGCGGCGCTTTCTCGGCTCTTCTCTCGTGATGTTCGGCAGCACGCTGCTCGATGCGCTCACCACGCCTCTATGGAGATGGGATCGGCGCATCCTGCTCCAGGCGACGACGGCCTCCACTGCAAACTCGCCAGTCCAGTTCGTCGATGTGGGGCGTGAAGCCGGACTCAATAGTCCCAGTGTGTGGGGCGATCCCAACCACAAGTATTACATCATCGAGGCCAAAGGATGTGGGCTTGCCTTTTTCGATTATGACCAGGATGGCTGGCTCGACATTTATCTGACAAACGGGACGCACCTTAACGAAACCTGGTCTTCCGGGCAGGCTCCCACCTCGCATCTTTATAAAAACAACCGCGACGGCACCTTCACCGATGTCACCGAGAAATCAGGGCTCGCGCGCACGGGTTGGCAGACGGGTGTTTGTGTCGGCGATTACGATAACGACGGATGGGACGATTTATTCTGCTGTTTCTGGGGGCACAACGTCCTTTTCCACAATAACGGCGACGGCACCTTCACGGACGTAACCCGCAAGGCCGGCTTGTACAACGAGCAAGTGCGCTGGGGTTCGGGCTGCACTTTCTTCGACTACGACCGCGACGGACACCTTGATCTTTTCGTCTGCAACTACATCAAGCTCGATCTGGCGAAGACTCCGTCGGCCGGGGACGCCGCTAGCTGTCAATGGAAAGGCATCCCCGTCATGTGCGGGCCGCGCGGACTCCCAGGGGACACGAACGTTCTCTATTACAACAATGGCGATGGCACTTTCACCGATGTCTCAGACAAGTCGGGCATTCTTAAGCCGGGGCCGCGGTACTCCATCACTGCGGTTACCAGCGATTTCGACAACGACGGATGGCCCGACATCTACGTCGCCGTTGATTCTGAACCGAGCATCCTTTTCCGTAATAATCATGACGGCACTTTCACTGACGTCGCGGTAATGGCGGGATGCGCCTATAGCGAAAATGGCCATGAGCAGGCTGGAATGGGAGTGGCCGTGGCGGACTACGATTGCGATGGCTGGCTCGATATCTTCAAGACCAATTTCGCTGACGACACCTGCGATCTCTACCACAACAACGGGGACGGCACCTTCAACGACGTGACGTTCTCCTCCGGAATCGGCGTCAATAATCAATACGTGGCCTGGGGTTGCGGATTCATCGACTATGACAACGATGGATGGCCTGACATCCTGCAGGTGAATGGTCACGTGTATCCGGAAATGAGTGGCTACCAGATTGGCCAGACTTACAAGAATCCGCGCGTTGTCTACCGAAACCTGGGGAATGGCCAATTCAAGGATGTTTCCTCAATCATGGGGCCGGGCATCAGCGAACATTTCTCAAGTCGCGGTGCAGCCTTCGGCGACTACGACAACGACGGCGATATCGATGCCCTGGTGCTGAACCTCGGCGATCTGCCCTCGCTTCTACGCAACGATGGCGGCAATGCGCAGAACTGGATCAAGATCAAACTGATCGGAACCAAGTGCAACCGCACCGCCATTGGCGCGCGTGCGCGTGTTGTGGTGGGCAATCATTCGCAGATCGATGAAGTCCGCAGCGGCTCCAGCGTCATGTCGCAGAGCGATCTGCGTCTGCACTTTGGGTTGGGAAAAGCACAAACGGTCGAGGTGATTGAGGTGAAGTGGCCGACCACACAGAAAATCGAACGTTTCACTCAGGTAAAGGCAAACCAGATTCTTACCATTCGCGAGGGTAGCGGAATTGTGACCTCAGTTATACGAGCAGTCAAATCCGCCAAATAACTCAGGGCGACCTATTTCGGCTCTGTGGTCGATGCCCCGCCTTGAGCCTTGTTCGTAGCCGATTTCGAAAGATCGTCGAACTCCTTCAGTTCGCGAGCGCTCGCGTCCGGGTCGTGCAACTCGCGATAAATCTGCGCCAACAGATAGTGCGGGGGAGCTGCCGCCGGATCGCCTTTGATGGCGGCTAACAGTTCGCGCTTTGCATTTTCAGGATCATGGCGAGCCAGGTAGCACGTGCCCAGCAGAGTGTGCATCTGCGGGACGTCCAGATGTGCTTTCTCCGCGACCTGCAAATACCCAAAAGCCTCATCCAGGCGTCGATCCTGTACGGCGATATCACCAAGATATAAATTCGTCATGGGGTCTTCAGGATTTTCCTTTAGCGCGTCTTTCAGCTCGGGCTCGGCCTTTTCTGTATCGTGTAGAACCCAATAAGCAACTCCGATCGAAAAATGAATTCCCGCTGCGTTCGGATTCCTCCTGAGTGCCGAGCGATACTCTTCGATCGCTTCTGGATAGCGCTTTTCCTCAGCATAGGACTCACCCAGAAGCGCGTGTAACTGGAACGAGTCCGGATCGATGGCCCTTAATCGCTCGATCGCCTGCAGGGACGCGTTCTTATGCAGCCGGGCAAGTTGATACAGGGCGTCGGCATCGGTCGGGTTTTCGGCCAAGTCGCGGTTCAGTTCTGCAACGGCGTTGTCCGTGCGGCCAGACGACTCCAACGCGAGTGCCAGATAGTAGCGCGAACGCGGGTGGGGTTTGGGAGTCGCAAGTTCTCGCCGAAAGCTTTCGATTGCCTCGCGATAATCACTCTGCCCAAAGTATGAGACACCTAGATAGAAATTAACTTCCGGGTACTCCGAATTGAGCGCAAGCACTTGCCGCAAGTGCGCGATCGAATCATCAAATTTCAGTTCGGTTTGCTCCAGAATCCCAAGTCTTTTGAGAACCTCAGGATTTCCGGGAGCAATCGCAAGAGCCTGATGATACGACCGGGCTGCGCTGGCGTAGTCTCCAGCCTTTTCGGCGAGGTGCGCTTGCTGGAGCAGCGAGTCGGGATCGCTCTGAGCTAGGGCGTTTATGCCCAAGAATGCAACACCGATGACTAGCGCTGTACAGACGATCCTTGATGACGTGAACATGACGCGAACATGACGCGAGGCGAAACTGGAATAGACGGCAGACAGCAATACAGCCTAGTTACGATCTGAAAAGCAGCGACAGTTTACTACGGAAGATTATTATTTCCCGCTCTCTCGACGAGTGGCCGACAATTATTGAATGCGGCGGACGGCGATTAGCGTAGCGGAATTCGGAGCGCCCGACACGGTGCGCGAGCGAATAAGCGCCTCAAACCAAGCGTTACCCGCGACACTATCGGAAACGGGGATCCCCAGGGCTCGTTGCAGTTGATGGCGGTTCTCCGCCTCCAGCAAGAACCGGCCGGCGGCCTCCGTGCCTTCCTGCTGGAGCCCCTGAAATATCAGAACGCTTCCATCCCGAGTCATGTTGGGGAGAAGTGCGATCGTTGCATAGTCATAGCCCTGCTCGCCGGTCAACGGCAGGCCCTGATATTGCCCCTGCTCACCCGGCAGAGGGTTCGTATTCACGAAAGCCTTAACACTCTTGCCGACCGCTTCTTCACTCTCACGAAAGTTTAGTTTGTCCTGGAACAGTGACACCCAAGGATTCGATGCCGGACTTCCAATGAAAACGTAGTTATCGTGATCCAAATCCCTTATTTTCAGGTCCTTGGCTGACCTCACCGAGATCTGTTTCTGCAGCGGCCCGGCTATCTTTACCAGCGACACCGCATCGGCCACATCGGCAAAAGACGTAAGCGTGGAATCGGAAATGTAATCGGAAAATCTGGAGCCGGCCTCGCCGAATTTTTTTCCTGCAGCAGCCTGCAAAAAGTCGCGATTCAAGTATTCCTGCAGGGAACCGCGCTGTCCCGTGAGGATCCGCGACATTCCATAATTGCCATCCGCAACCACAATGATCGTCTGATGACGGCTGTCAATGATCTGAGTAAAGGGCCAAGCAGAATTGGCTAAGGCAGCACTATTGCTCTCGGCACGATGCGGGGAATATACAAGCAGAACTCCACAAAGCACTGCCAAGACACCACATAGCGTCCATGGCAAGACTGCGCGGTTGGGTTTCGGACGGCGTGATTCGATAACCGCGGGGACGTACCCGCTCTCTACGCCTTTGGAAACCCTGAATACAGGCGCATATGCTCCTTTTGGAATTTCAACGATCAGGGATTCCTCGCGTCCTACTCCATCGAAATATTCGTGCAGCTTGAGGCGCAGCTGACGGGCGTGCACGCGAACTGAGCTATCTTCAAGCGGGCTGTATCCGGCTGGCTTGTGAAACACCGCCTCCCCGATATGTTGCTCAGTCAGTTCATGAGCGCAGCCATGGATCGTTTGCTCGGTGATGTACTGGAGGAGATCGCGGAGGCGGCCACTTTTTTGAAAGGGTGGACTGGCGACGATCCGCTGAACCAGTTGCCAACGCTCATCATGGAGGAGATCGTCGATCACCGGGGATCGCGATGCAGAGGTAGTCATTTCTTTGGTGGAACTCGCACTGTGAGTCAGCGCATGCGGACTAGTGCACGAATCTTACCATACCGCCTCAAGATTTCAAGTGATCCGAAAAATGCGGTCATTATTTCCAGTGCGGCCGCAAATTTTCGGCGAATCTCTAGGTGAATCACAATGAATTCACAGGCTAGTACCTTTGCCAGTTTTGTAGTCCTTTTATATTAGATGCCGTCGGGTTCGGTGTTTCCATCCGCGATCTACAGATTTACGTAGAGCCTACGGAAGCGCGGAGAAATATGCTCTGGAGGAGGGCGTGGTGAAAGACATCTTGCGTACCCTTTGCCTGCTGAGCTTCGTTCTGGTCGTTGGCGCTTACGGCCAGAGCACAAATGGAAATATTCAAGGAACAGTCGTTGACCCTCAAGGCGCCATATTGGTGGGAGCCACGGTCACCGCCCGGAACATGGATACCGGTCTGTCCGCCGCGGCAACAACTAGTACCGCAGGCGTGTTTTCCCTGGCCAACCTTCCGCCGGGCCGTTACGCAATTACGGTGGAAGCTGAGGGCATGAAGAAATACACGCAAGAGGGCGTCACTGTCACCACGGCTAGCACAATCGGTTTGGATGTGAAATTACAGCTAGGTTCGGCGAGCGAGAGTGTGACCGTCACCGGCGATGCGGGGCAATTGCAAACGGAGAGCTCGGATATCGGTACGACCGTTCAAAACACCCTGGTGGACAACCTTCCATTGGAGGTCTCCGGAACGATTCGCAACCCAGTTCAGTTCATCACCTTAGTACCAGGTTTTGTGGGGAACGTGGCCAACGATCCGGGGAGCAACTCGTCTGATGATTTCAAGCTCAACGGCGGGCAGGAAGGCGCAACTGACATTTTGGTCGATGGTGTCTCGATTTCGCTGGTTTCTCCCAATACGCAATGGAACAAGGGCGTGTCTCCGGAGGCAGTACAGGAATTTAAGACTCTCCAGAGCAATTTTGCTCCCGAATTCGGCGAATCTGGTGACGGCATCGTAAACCTTTCTATGAAATCGGGCACGAATCAGTTTCACGCTTCCGCTTATGATTTTCTTCGTAACCGCGCGCTGGATGCGAAAAGTTGGACGCTGGATACGCAGAACGCTTACAACCGCGCGACCGGTCAACCGCTTGACCCCCAGCCTCCGGACACGCAAAACGATTTTGGCTTCACCGTCGGTGGACCCGTGTTTCTGCCTCATTTATACAATGGTCGAAACAAAACCTTCTTCTTTTTTGCTTACGAAGGATTTCGGTTTCACACCGGTAGTTCCGGACCGGCTTCTTATATCCCCGAGGCTTTCAGGAACGGCGACTTTTCCGCATTGCTTCCCGGAACTCAGCTCTATGATCCGACCACTCATGTTGCAATACCCGGCAACGTTCTGAGCAACGACCCCAATTACACGCCCAGCGCGGTGATGACCAAGGTATTCGCGTTGCTGCCGAAAACCAACGGTGCGTTAACCAATAACGTATTCGATCAGTCCATCAGTCGCACGACGGCGAACCTGTGGGATCTGAAGGTTGATCAGACGATTTCCGACAAGCAGCGCATCTCAGCTGGATTCGACTATGACAACACGAACACCGGAGGCAGTGACGTTTTGGGGCCTTTCCTGGGTTCACATACTCCGCAAGACACCCGTTACGCGCGGTTCAGCCACAACTACATATTTAGCCCAAGTGTGGTCAACCAGTTCCTGGTGGGCTTCAGCCGCCGATTCAGAACGGAAGCGTCCAATGGCCTAGGTCAGAATTGGCCGCAGCGGTTGGGCCTGACGGGAGTGGCGAATACGACTTTTCCGTGCCTAAGATTTTTCGGAACGAACTACCAAGACGATCTGAACAACTGCGGCGACTCGCAATTTGCCGACAACGTATACCAGGTAAACGACGGCGTTAGCCTGGTTCGCGGAAAACACACGCTAAAATTCGGGGGCGGCTTCAATGACATGCAGTTTAATACCCGCCGGCTCACGCAAGCTTCGGGCGAGTTTCATTTTGCTGCCACCGAAACCAGTAGCGATGGCACCCCTGCTGGTGCGGGCGGTTACGGGGTGGCCAGTGCCTTATTCGGGTTAGTCGATTCCGGCACGTTGAATTATGGGCATACCAATGGGCCACGTTATAAGGATTCCTACCTCTATGCCCAGGACACGTTTAAGGTCACGCCAAAACTGACCTTAACGTACGGTCTGCGCTACGACTTGGATCTGCCGGCCCGCGAATCGCATGATCGTTTTTCTGAGGTCGATCCAACCCTCCCAAACCCCGGCGCCGGAGGCATCCTGGGCGCCTATACCTACTTCGGCAGCGGTCCGGGCAGAAACGGCCAGCACCGACTGCAGGATACATATAAGAAAGCGTTCGGCCCGCGAGTGGGTTTTGCGTACAGCATCAACGATAAGACCGTCCTTCGTGGTGGATATGGCATCTATTACGAACCTCTGAAAGAAGGCTCTTACGCTGATCAGGACGGTTTGGGGTTCTTCAACATTGAGAACTTAAGCTTCGGTCAAGGCGCACCATTCCAAATTGATAGCGGATTCCCGCACATACAGCCCGTATCGGGTCCATTCACCCCCGATGGGCAAAACGGAAATAGTGGAGTCATTTTGATTCCGCGGAATAGCGGCCGGCCTGCCGACATTCAATCCTGGAACCTCGATGTGCAGCGGCAGATCGCGAAAAACCTCGAGGCCAGCGTCGCCTATGTGGGTTCGAAGGGAACTCATCTGCCTGCCCTGAACATCATTCCCAATCAGGTCAACCCGACGTATCTGTCGCTGGGCAGCGAATTGACGATGGATTCGAGCTGCCTGACACTTGGAACGTGCCCGAAATCCATTGCCGCGGGCGTAAAGCTTCCATATCCGACCTTCACGGGCAATATCAATCAGGCGCTGCGGCCCTTCCCCCAATATGGTGATTTCAACCAGGAGGACGACTCCTTCACACCGGATCGCACCGGTAATTCGACTTACCATTCTATGCAGGCCCAAGTGAACAAACGGTTCGCGCAAGGCTTGAGTTTCCTCGTCTCCTATACGGTTTCGAAGAACATTACGGACGCCGATTCCCAAGGCCCAGGTGTCCAGGGTTTCATCGGTGCAAACGCCTGGATCGGAGAGAACTCGTACAACCGCAGGGCGGAAAAAGCAGTAAGCTCGCTCGACACACCCCAAAGTTTGGTCGCAAGCTTCTTCTATGAGCTTCCCATGGGACGCGGGAAAACATTACTGAATAAAGGTGGGCTAACAGATCGCGTCGTGGGCGGCTGGTCCGTATCTGGGATATTGGGTTATCAGTCCGGACAGCCGACGGAAGTCTACACGTCTAGCACCGGTACGGCTGGTCTCGTCCTGTTCGGCGGACCTGAATTTACCGGAAGTGCGCGCGTGAATGTTATCCCAGGAGTCAAACAGACAAATGGCAGGGGCCTGAATCCGCTGACTACGCCGTTCTTCAACGCGGATGCTTTTTCAGCCCCGGCTCCCTTTACGTTCGGGAATGAGAATCGAACTCTCGCCAGCGCTCGCACGTTCGGCGCGCGAAATGAGTCCATCACCATAGGAAAGAAGACCAGGATCGGAGAACGCGGTGTGATCGATTTCCGGGCTGAGTTCTTCGATATCTTCAATCGGCACATCTATCAGCAGCCGGGCGGTGCGGGAGGGTTTGCCACTCAATTCGGAACGCCCTTCATACCTGCCGGCGCCACCGGTTGTTCGAGTGCGTTTGCCTGCGGCTTCGGCGCAATCACGAACGCCACCGGTCCACGGACTATCCAGTTTGGACTCAAAATTGAATATTGACGTTAGCCCTGCTGGGGAGCCCGTTCCTCAGCGGGGCCCTAACCCGGAACCTGTCCTGCCGATCGCATGAGTTCTCTAGACCGCCGCGGTTTTATCACGACCTGTGTCGCTACTGCGGCCGGTGCCCGCTACGGCAGAGGTTTGCAAGGCCTGAACCTGTTGACCGCAGGAAACGGGCACGCTGCATCTGCGACTCTCGAGAGTGGGGACCAACAACTGCGGGTCTCTTCGGAAGGCGAGATCTTTTCCTTTCAGAACTTTCTTCGTGCGGAGAATGAGTGGCATCCGGCTACCTTGCCGGGTATCCCTCCTGTGAGCGGTCCTTCATTTCCGCTTCGAGCATCGAGCATTTCAAGAAACGGTGCACTTTTGAAATGTGCAGGCTCAGCCTCCGCGGAAGGACTCGACGGCAAATCGCTTTCCTATGATTGGGAGACGAATATCTCGGCTGAGAATCCCGGCGGCGATTGTCCATGGTTTCGATTCTCGACAAAACTGCGCCTGCCTCGCGAGATGAAGCTTCATCAGGAAAGCCAGGTCGAGCCGCAGATCGTGATTTGGCTGAACACGAATTCAACCCTCATGGAAGGCCAGTCGGGCAGCTGGCGGCGTGTTTTGTTGCAGCAGCCCACTCGTAATTCGCTGGGCGCGTGGGGTAACGATCTGCCAGCACTCTATCTGCTCGATCAGAATGTCGGTGTCGAGACCATGATGTTTTTCGACTGCAGCGACATGGATTGGATGGGAATTCAGAACATTCCACGGTTCCTGGTTTATCGCTGCTCGAGCATTTCGCGGATCCATATCGACGGCACGCAACGGATGGGGGTTGGACTCATCGCCGATCAGGCTACTGGCAATGTAATACCCGCTGGCGAAATTAAATTCACTTATTGGCTAACCCAGCGCTCGGTCTCCGCTCTGCTGACCGAGCAAGAAGCCGTTGCGCGTTGGATGGAAGCGTTGTTGCCGCTTTTTGAAGAACGGCTGGCGTGGCCAAAGTGTGCCAGCACCTGGAAGGACTTCGCTGCCGGCACAGTCACCAATTTGCAAAACAAAGCGGAAACCGAGGTCGAGGCCAGCGGGCACATGGGGCTCTCTGCTTACGTGAAGCAGACCTCGCAGTTATGGAAACAGCCCGCCAACAATTTCGAGTTGATGACACTGGCCGATGTCCTGTGGCCATCGCTTTTGTATCTTCGCTTGCATCCCTCCCCCAGTTTTCAGGCTGAGTGCGACAAGTTGCTGGAAGACCTCCCGGGCTTCTATCACTCCGACACGCACAACATCAGCAATGACTATAATCGCCCTCCCAATGAGAGGGCCGATTCCTGGTATCCCTTTGAGAACGGCTTGGTTAAATATCCAATGATTGGGGCCTTGGCTGGATTGCAGCCAGTCAAGCGCAATTTTCTGGATACTTTCGCTACCGCGCAGAAGTTCGCGCATGAATACGACTACCTCTTCCCGATTTATTACGAGGTCTCGAACTTAAAAGCTCAAGGCGCGGGCACCAACTATGCCATCGGCGGGCTATATGCCTGGGCAGCGCTACTCGCGAATCATCTGACCAAAGATCAGGCGTACCGCAGTGAAGCGCAGAATGCAATTCGCGCACTTTGCACGGTTCCATCGGAACGCCTGTTTCACGAACCTCAGGAACTCGCCTACGGCGCGCTGGCCGCGGCAGAACTCGGTTTGCACGACGAAGCCAGGTACCTCCTCTACGAAGAGACGCGAATGTTTTATTGGTACTCCGATCCAAGTCAGAAGACGCATGACGTCCGTGGGATGGTGCAGGCCGCCGCTTCGATTCTTTACCCGGCGTTCAAAGAAAATGTCGAGGCAATTCTTCCTTGGACCGGAATCATGAAACGAGGAATCGTTAGCGAAGGTCTGCTGCGCTTCATGGACCAGCAGCGGCGCAATAACTTCTACTTTTTCGAGAACTGCTCAGAGAATCGCGCCAACCTTTCCATGGGATTTATCCCGTTCGAGAATCTCGGAACACTCGAGCTCGGCGGACAAACCGGAAATGTGGGCAAGGAAATCTACGGTGCAGGCGAATGTATATGGATGTATCTGATGTTTGAGGCTCTGGGTCAGGTGAGTGATCGCGAGATGATGATGGTCAATCTCGACCTGCTCGATATGCGTGATAGTGGGAAGTTCCCGCCACGCCAGCTCAACTTTGTGCTCTACAACCCTACGAAGGAAAGCCGGTCCGCAAGCCTCAAGATTCCACCGGCTCAAGGAGCTTCGGTTCGTTGGAGCGCGAACGGCCAGCCCGTCCGCGAGACCGTGAATGTTGCAGCTGGAGGAATTTTACGTCTCCTCGCAGAGTTCTGATTCGGATGTGATGTTTTCCTGCGCTCGGAAAACGTGCCAGCGTCGGAGCGTGCAGCCATCCGCAGGAGGTGAATATCTAATGACGAATACCGTTGCTCGTGCATTCGCGTCCATCACCGGCGTCCTCTTGCTTCTGCTCGTCTTCGCTCCGGCGACCACAAAAACCAAGTTGCCCTTTGGAAACTGGAGCAGGCTGTCCGAGGCTCCCATCATCACGCCGCAAGGCGATGGTTTTGAATCCGCGGGTACGTTTAATCCAACAGCGGTGAAGTATGAAGGCAAATTCGTAATGCTCTACCGGGCTCAAGATCGTCAGGGTAAATCGTCGCTGGGCTACGCCACGAGTGACGACGGTGTCCATTTCGTGAGGCGCCCCGAGCCGATCTTGGACGCAGAAGCTCCCTACGAGACAGGCGGGGGGATTGAAGATCCTCGCTTAGTCAAGATTGCGGACACCTTTTATCTCACCTATACGGGCTATAACAATCAGGGCGGGAGCGGCATGCATGCTACAGGGCCGACGCATGGCGACGCACAGCTATGCATGGCCACGTCTGCTGATCTCATGCACTGGGAACGCCGTGGCATCATCATGCCCGCCTACAAAGGCAAATGGAACGTAGGCTGGACCAAGTCCGGTGCGATCGTGCCAGAAAGAATTAACGGCAAATACTGGATGTACTACCTGGCAGATGGCGAGCATCACATGACTCAGATGGCGATTGCAAACTCGGATGATCTGCTGCACTGGACGGATGTGCTCGATCACCCCGTACTCGCGAGCCGACCAAAAATGTTCGACTCGCAGGTGGTGGAGCCAGGGCCCGCGCCTGTTCTTACAAACGATGGCATTTTCCTGGTTTACAACGGAGCGGACGATAACAATGTTTACCGAACCGGCTGGGTAGTGTTCGACAAGAAAGATCCAACCAAGGTCGTTGCTCGCGCCGATCGGCCAATCTTTGAGCCCGTGCACGACTGGGAAAAAGTCGGGCAAGTTCCCAACGTTGTCTTTGTCGAAGGTATGGTGCCGGACGGCAATCGATGGCTTTTCTATTACGGCGGCGCCGATAAGTACGTCGGGGTAGCGTCAGCAGCGGTTCGCTGAAGGAAGAGTGTTCGGCCTTAGCCAATTCCGATTTGGAGTCCAGAGGCAATGACCAGGATTTCGCGCCGTCAGTTCATCGCAAATTCAGCCGCAACAGGGTTGGCGGGCTTTCTTCCCCGGCCTGCATTCTGGGGTCTGTCGGAGCACTCTTCCAGTGATCGCGTTACTGTCAAAGCCGTTGGCGATCCTCATTCCGGCTACAAGGCACAAATTCTGTTCGACGGTCGGCCAGTCGTCCAAGACACGGGTAACGGCGAGTTTTCCGCCATTTTTCAAAATGTCGATCGCAGCCTCGAAGACGGTGTACAACACTGGCGGGCCAGTTCGTGCACCGAAAGTGGAGGCCGGCTGCTTTTAGCCGGTAACTGTCAGCTTCCGAACTTGAAAGCGACGGTTTTTGTGCAGGTGGAGTATCAGGCGGTCGCTCCGCATGTCGTGCGAAAACAGATCCGGCTGCGTCAGGCAGATATCTATGATTTGTTATACCAGGTGACGAATTCGCTGGAACCTTTCGAGCCTCCAGCCTCCTTCTGGAGCTTCGATCAGATCAACTGCAAAGGCGGCCCTTTGCGGGAATACTTTCCGGCAGCCGGATTCCGCTCGAATAACAACGTCACCGTCGGCCTGCTCACGGATTCAGGCTATCGCAATGGATGGAGCCGGATTATCCGCCGAGATGGAAAACCCGTGAAACCAGCGCCGCACGTAATTACGGATATTAATCTTTGTTACGTTTGTCGCGAAAGTGATCGCAAGCAGCGGCGTTTCTTCGTGAGCCAGACCTTCGGCGAAGAACTTGTGCGCCAGGAAAATCAAAACTCGGTGGTTGCCATGTCGCTGTCGACAATTTTCAGCTGGCACAAACTCGGCGATCCGACTTTGGAAGGTCATAGTGGCACAACGATTCTGTCCCTTCCCGATTCACGCGCCGGCGTCCTTGCCCCATTTTCTACCGAAGGCGGCGATATCTACTCGCTGAGTTTTAAATATCGTGCCAAAGACTCTTTCGCTGTCCAACTGTGGGACGTGAATGAGAGATTCGACAAACTGCAAAATCTCACTTTGTATAACGATCGTCTCCCCCCAGCTTCGGACGCCTGGTCGGAGTTTCGCACCGAAGTTTTCATTCCCGCGCTGCTCGGGAATAGCGCCGGGCTCTACATCTCCATGGCGGAATCAGATCAGGCCATAACAGCGCGGCGCTTCCCGCACCCGCTCAAGATCGAACTTCAGGATTTGCAACTCACTCGCGTTCTCACGCGCTTGCAGCCGTGTCATCGGCTGGAGATGGACCGGCAGCAGGAAAATACCTCTTTCATCTTCGTTGACAACGAGGTTCCTAATACCCTTCGCGGCTACAGGCTGGCCTCACAGCACTCTCTCGCCGAAGGTTTGGGCTTCCGCGGAGGCGAGACCGAAAAGGTGCTGTACTCCGACCTGGTGATGTTGTGCTGGTCCGCTGTTCCCGAGTATCACCATCCCATGGTCAGTCCCAGCATCTGGTATTCGGCGGCGGGCGAAATGTACTTGCGTGACAGCTTCTTCGCGTCAAATGCCATTCATAACCGCGAATTAAACGAGCGCGTGTTCAGCCAGTGGGCGGCCAATCAAGGTGAAGACGGAGCCATCAACACTCTAATCGAGCCGTACATGGCTAACCTGGAGCGCAAGGCGAACGATTCCACTCCTCTGTGGCTGATCTGGGCGCTGCGGAATCGCGCTCGCTTTGGGTCAGCGCTCCCGATGGATAAAGTTCGCAAAGCTGCGCAATACTGTCTCCGCACCTATGACAAACGACACGACGGCGTCTGCTGGGCTCAGTTCGTTATGGGGCAAATGGATGTGGTGGAGTTTCCGGAGGGAACCTCCGACATTTGCGAAAACCAGGGCATGTTGGCCGTCATGCTCCGGGTGATCAAGGAACTGAACATTCCTGGGATCAGCGACGAAATTTCTGACGAGTACGTCGCCAATGCGGAAGAAGTGTATCGCTCGTACTACGATCCCACATTGAAGTTTCTCCAGCCGGCGAGAGATGTCAAAGACGCGATCGGCTTCGCGGAACTCTTTCCTGAGTTTCTTTCTCTGTGGCTGTTTCGACGGAAGATCCTCACCGACGAAATGCTCATCAACCATCTCAACCGCATTCCCCTGCTGCTCCCCAGCAAGGACGCTCCTTTTCCAAATGTGGGCGGCAGCGTGCGGCCGATTTTCATAGGGCTGAAAGGGGATGGCCGAGGTTGGGATTACTTCACCGACTCATGGCATCCCATGATCAGCAACGAACACGGCGCCAACTTCGCCGATCACAACATGGATGGCGTTTACTACAACGGAGGAAGCTGGCTGCGGCTGGAGATATGTGGATACGTCACGGGCAAGCTCCATGGATGGCCGAAAGCCGACGAAGCCATTGCCAACCGGCTGTGGGCTGAAATCAATATCTCGCCCGATTTCCCGACGAGCCAGGAATATTTAGCTACCGATCCGCGCCATCCCTTTTTCGGCTACCACCGTGTATTCGCCTGGAACGCATTTATTTTTCAAGCGCTGGAAATGGCAGGGCTGCGTAAGGCAGAGATGGATCCTGATTATCACTCTGCTTGATGGGGCTCGAGGATAAGGCTGAGTATGAACACCGTTACGCACAGGAACATAGCTCTGAGCAACTCGACCCTCGCTCAACTGGGCGATTCGATTGCGCGGCCCAGCTATGACAGGGCGCAGGTGATGCCGCGGTTGGTTCACATTGGAGCCGGCGGCTTCAATCGTTCCCACCTTGCCTTGTATTTGGATGACCTGCTAGGCGTGGCGGGCGAACCGCGCTGGGGCGAAGTCGGAGTCGGGCTTCTTCCTGCAGATCGCGAAATCCACGAAGGGCTGGCCTCGCAAGACTCTCTCTATAGCCTCATGGAAATGGAATCGGGACGCGAGCGTCTGCGCGTGGTTGGCTCTCTCGTGGAGCATCTATACGCGCCAGATCAGTCCGAGGCGGTACTGGCGCGGATGGCTGCGACCGAGTGCGCAATCATCTCGCTCACCGTCACCGAAGGTGGCTACTTCATTGAGGATGCGACTGGACGCTTCCGCTCCGAGAATGTCGATCTGCGTCACGATCTCGAGCATCCCCAATCTCCGGTCACATGGGTGGGTTATGTAGCCGAAGCAGCCGAGCGTCGCAGAGCATTGGGACGCGGGCCTTTCACCGTGCTCTCTTGCGACAATCTGCAGGGCAATGGCGCAATGGCCCGTCGCGCCTTAATGGCCTTTGCCGAATTGCGTGGCGGAGGCTTACCGCAGTGGATCGAACACAATGTCACTTTCCCCTGCAGCATGGTCGATCGAATTACGCCGCGCACTACGGCGGCGAATCGCGCGCTCATCCTGGAGCGCTTCGGCGTCGCGGACCGCACGCCCGTTGTCTGTGAGCCATTTCGCCAGTGGGTTCTCGAGAACGATTTCGCGGCCATACGCCCAGCCTTTGAACACGTGGACGTGGAGATGACCAGCGATGTCGTTCCCTACGAGAAAATGAAGATGCGCATTCTGAATGGCGGCCACTCCACTCTTGGTTATTTTGGCGACCTGCTCGGAATCGGATTCATCCATCAAGCTGTCGAGGATGAGCAACTGCATCGGCTGCTGCTGGCTTATATGGAAGAGATGAAGCCGGTGGTGCCGCGCCTGCCGGGCATAGATCTCGACCAGTACGCGGCCACCGTTGTCCGAAGGTTTTCCAACACGGCCATTCGCGATCAAGTGTCGCGGATCTGCTCTGAAGGTTGCGCCAAGATTGCAAAGTTCCTGGTGCCCCCGCTCTCTGATCTGTTGCGCGCCGGGCGCCTGCCGCGCATCCTGCCGCTAGTTATCGCCGGTTGGCTGTATTATCAGCGCGGAGTCGACGAGCAAGGCCGTGCTATGGTCATGGCCGACGCGCAAGCCGCTCTGCTCAAACCGTTTGTCAACGCTGGCTGCGCAGATACGAGACCGGTGCTTGGCGAATCCGCCATCTTCGGCTCGCTCGCCGCGGAGTTTCCTGCCTGGGCTTCCCAGGTTCAGCAATATCTTGAGCTTCTTCGGATGCGCGGCGTTCGTCCAACAATAGCGAGCGTACTCGACGGGACCATCGCGACTTGAAATGTGTGAGGAGCGCACAACTCGCTTTTGTGAGCAACACGACGCAAGAAGGAGAAACATACAGACGATGATCGGCTCACAGCAAGCTCCTACCAACGCCGGGACAACTCCCGTCGCCAGCAAAACTTTTGCTGAAAAGCTGGGAATGCATCCCGCGCTGGCCATCGGCTATCTTGGCCTTTTACTTTTCATGATCGGCGATGGTGTAGAAGCCGGATTCCTTTCCCCTCTTCTCGTCGATTTGCACTTCACGACCCAGCAAGTAGCACTGATCTTCACTGCCTATGGCGCGACTGCCGCGCTCGCCTCCTGGCTCAGCGGAGCGCTCACCGACATCTTTGGACCAAAGAAGGTCATGTGGGTCGGCCTGCTGGTCTGGCTGAGTTTCGAATTGCCCTTTCTTCTCGGCGGGATTGCGCACGCGAACTATTCGATTATTCTCGTCAGCTACGGCCTGCGCGGGTTCGGCTATCCCTTGTTTGCCTATGGCTTCCTCTGCTGGGTAGCCGCGGTCACGCCCGAGCGTTACCGGGCAACAGCGATCGGGTGGTTCTGGTCAGCTCGCACCGGTGGCCTGCCCACGTTGGGCGCATTGCTCGCCAGCTTTGCCGTGCCGATAATTGGCGGCTACAAGACCCTCTGGGTTTCTGTGGTGCTGGTCGCGATCGGCGGTCTCATTACGCTGTTTGGCGCGAAAGAGGAACACGGCAGTCTGCCGCTCGCTACTACCGGGGAGAATCCGATACGCCTGCTCTTGCGCGGCATTTCGATCGTGTGGAAGCACCCCAAAGTTGGATTGGGCGGTATCGTGGCCACGATCACCACCACTTCGGAGTTCGGTTTTCTCGTCTTCCTGCCCATCTACTATGTGCGCACAGTGGGCTTCACGCTCCCCCAGTGGCTACAGATCCTGAGCGTGATGTTCGCTACCAATGTAGTAGCCAATCTCTTCTGGGGATGGGTCGGCGATAAGATCGGCTGGCGTCGAACGATCACCTTTGCCGGAGCCTGCGGTTGCACGCTTACAACTCTCGGACTTTTTTATGTGCCCCATCTTTTTGGCGCGAATTATGCGCTCGTGATAGCCGCAGGAATGGCTTACGGCATTGCTCTGGCCGGGTTCGTGCCCATCGCCGCCATTATGTCGATCCTGGCGCCGGAGTCGCAAGGCGCAGCCATGTCGATTATGAATTTAGGCTCGGGCTTGAGCACCTTTCTTGGGCCTGCAGTCGCCGGGCTGTTTCTCCCGCGCATGGGGGTCTCCGGTGTCATCTGGATCTTTGCGGGGATGTACTTGGTCTCCGCCCTCGTTAGCTACCAGCTGAAACTACCGGGGGTTCATCCGCTTCGGTAATCTCCCGAGTCCGGCTGCGTTCAAGCGCTTGTATAAGATTTTGCCGCGAATTGGCGGTGAATGCGCAAGATGGTGGGCGCTATAGGATTCGAATCCGTGTGACAACGTAATTACAACAACTTACATCGCGGCAGATGGCATCTTACGCGGCTAATTCTATAGAGTTTGGCGTTAACGGCACGGGAATGGCACGGGAAAAACTGAGCGCGGGGTTTGCCCGTTGGTCGGCTGCATCTTCCCCGAAAAGCCGATGTGGGATAATTCTCGCACTGTGATCTCAAACCTAGACCGGTACAAAAAGGATATTGTTTCATTGATTGACCGGGGTGACGGCCTTCACAACGCGATTCAAGCAGAATGCTATCCCCAACAGTTCAAGAAGGCAGTGGCGAAACACGGGAAGAAACTTGCGGAGGTGCTCAAATCTATCCCGTCTTTCACGGATGGCTATCAGGCGTGGTATTCGGAAGCGGCAATACTTGTGAAACAGCTCTTACCCGACAGACTTGCGGATTTCATTAGACATTACGAGAAGCCAAAATCCCGGAAGAGTATCACGCATGAGAACTACACAATTGAGGATTTTCTTCAGGGTTTAAAGGTGACTCGAAGCGTTGGCGAACACCAGGAGAAAATAGTTGGCCCGGAGTCTGCTATCCCGCAATTTCGCCAGCAGCTAGCAATACTAAAGTCAGTGAACGCACGTTTTGAGAGTTCTCTGTTTGACATTCGGCGGCTTGTCCAAGCGGATCTGTTTGATTCGGAATTAGAAGCGGCGCAAGAACTTTTCAAAAACAGGTTCATTCGTGCTGCGGGTGCCTTAGCCGGAGTGGTCCTAGAGAAACATCTTGCCCAAGTCTGCGATAGCCACAACATCAAGATTACAAAAAAGGACCCTACCATCTCTGATCTGAATAACACGCTAATGAAAGCGAAGGCCATTGATCTCCCGCAGTGGCGTTTTGTACAGCATCTTGCGGACATCCGCAATTTGTGTGACCACAATAAGAAAGTGGAGCCGACACCCGAGCAAGGCAACGATCTAATTGTCGGCGTGGCAAAAGTGACAAAGACAATGTTTTGAAGAGGGCGTCCCGCTGGAGGAAGTCTCAAAGCTGCTAGGGCACGAATCCATCAAGACCACAGAAAAACATTATTCAAAGTGGATGAAGGGCAGGCAGGACCGGCTAGACTCGCTCGTTACGGGCACCTGGAAGAATGCCCGGCAACGTCAATAGCCGCCTTGCAGACAAAAGTCTAGAAATTGACTTGCCCCACCCCTAGTCCTAAGATTTCAGCCGCAGGTTGAAAGCGAGAATGAACATGGAAAAACATCTAGGAAAGGTAGCCTATTGGATTGGAATCATTTGCTCACTCCTTGCGCTACTCACCCGTGGACTCGCAATGCTAGGTATTTGGACAGCTACTCTGGCTGGGGCTGCTTCGCCCGGGAGAATCCCGCTCTCCTACAGGAGCTTCCTCGATGGGGCCGTGCTGTTCTTCCTGATGGCTATTGCGAGTTCTGTCGTCCTGTGGGCTGAAGGGCAAAAGTCGTAGGTCTGGTCCAGGTCATCGATTAAGTTGGCCTTTTTGTTTTTCCATCAGAGGCGTAGAGTTCACAGATGGACGATTGTTCAATCGCGGGACGGACTGAAAAACTCCGTCGTGAGATAGAACTGATCCGGCTAGAGGAGCGACTCTACCGCCTTAGCAGAGGCCATTCACTAGCCGAGAATAAAGAGCATGAGAAGCGGGAGTTTCGAGTCCTTTCAATCCGTGAAGAACTTAGAACGCTTATCGAAAAAGCAAAGCAACAATCAAGCCACGGATCCGTCTGGTACAGTTGACTTCGCGGCTAGGCAAGGCAACAGAGGACTTGCAGAACTCTTTTCGGAGATTACTGATACCGCGAACCACAAAGGGTGCGCCTTCCGCGTACCCTTTATCATTTGGGTTTTCCCGGCGCTGTTGGCGGTTGGCAGGACCCGGCTTACGTCAATGATTGGCGAGCTGAGTGCACATTTCGTGAATGATCTCTTGTCTAATCTCATACTCCAAAATGTCGGCGTCGGTTGCAGCGCCGAAGGTTCGTGATTCCAACACTTCGGTTTGTTTTCGTAGGAGTTGGCCGAGTTCGTTGCGGAGAGCTTCGACCCGATTGCTGTCCATAATGCCTCCGTTTTGAGGCAAAGCGGCACCTGGGCGTTGATCTCAGTCTTGCAAGCATAGGGCGTTCGATGCAATACCCCGCATCCCGTAGGGGTCTACGCAGCGGAAAGAGCTAAGCTCACCGTTTATAATCACCATTGGAATTGGGCCGAACCGATGGGGGCATGGTAGAAAGTCTTGGAGCTTGGGTTGGTGGTGGCCGCTATGATTGTCATACTTCGCTTTCTCACGAGAAGCGGTTGAAGTGTGGTGCTGTCAACAGCGCGGTCTTGCCACGGACACCTAGGAAGAAAGGCTAATCGCTCTTGGGCTTGCGGAGAGTCTTACCGGGTTCAACCTTCTCCAGTGACCGTTGTATCGTCAAAAGCTCTTCCCGAATCCGGTCCAAGTCATCGATTAGAGTTGTGATTGACCGGACGCTCGGTCGCTTGGGGCTTGCCACCGGAGCAGCTTAGCGATTTTAGTATCTCGCGTCTGCGCGCTAGCGTACATAGTCGTTGGGTTTTCATCGGAGAGTAACATTCACAGCGCTCCCAGATGATATATGGAAAACCGCTGGAAATACCTAGCCCTGGGCCCCCAAAAGCTAAGGGCATTTTTCGTCAGGATCGCCTGGACAGCCTTGTCACCCGGTACGTGGAAGAAATAAGAGCGTTGGATGTGAATGTATGGAAATGCCTGAGCCATTTCTACGGGGTTCGCTGTATTGCCCCGGTGTCACTGTGTTGGCTTAACTGGCAGAGGGTCTTTTCCTAATCGGGCGGTTCGTGGGTCCAGGTCAGGGCGGGAAACTTGATTTTGCAATCTCACGACCGCCCCGGTTTCTTTTGCCCTCACAAATTACCATCGTGCCGTTGTCTTCTGCTCACATGCGGGTAGGATAGTCGCAACAGGGTTAGTTAAGGGCTTTGGGGTTGTGTGTCCCAAGGCCCTTTTCGTTTTTCCAGCATGGGCGTAGAGTTCACGCATGGACGATTGTTCAATCGCGGGACGGACTGAAAAACTCCGTCGAGAGATAGAACTGATCCAGCAAGAGGAGCGACACTACCGCAATAACAGAAGCCAGTCACAGGCTGAGAATACAGCGCATGAGAAGCGCGAGTTTCGAGTCCTTGCAA
>CAVXFD010000021.1:0-59919 GCA_963760855.1 uncultured Acidobacteriaceae bacterium
CGCCTGTCGACTCAACATTCGGGCTTTGAGCAACGCCCCACCAGGGGACGCGCGGCGAATGCCTCAATACTCATGGAAAACAGTGCTACTGGCGAGTTAGTCCTTCTCAGGTAAATGGCGGCGTCGTGGCGCGCGCCCTTGTCCGCGTATTTGTGGGTGAGGAAGTCCTTATAGGCGTCCCGTTCTTGGCGAGACCGCTGCTGGAAGCGCAGATTCGAGCCCGTTCCAGGCGAGCCAAGGCGTCCCGGATGTACTTAAGCCGTCGAAAGTGCTGCGCTGGCGATTCAGAGGCTAGAAAGACTGGCTGCTCCACCAAATGTCAGTTCTTTGTAAAAACTGCGCCGGACGCCGCATTTGGACTTGACATCCCGGAGTTGCCGATGAGAGACTCCCCTCCCGGGTCCGCTACGTGGCCCAAGAAGAGGCCAAGCAGACACCGAGAGTTCTCCCACCCCAAATGATAAAAATCAGCGCCGCATTCTGTTCGCTGCTGGATAAGGGAAAGGGAGAATTTCACGCCCGCATAGGTGCAACGAATTTCGATTTTGTACTTCCGAAAGGGGTGTTGACATGTCTCTCACTAGAGCTCTGTGGAAAATAGCTAGTGCTGCACCGGCTCTCGCGCTGGCGTTGAGTGTTGTGAGTGCCTTCGCCCAACAGCCAACCGCCAGTTCTTCAGATTCGAAACCTGCCAATGCGCCAACCGTGGCGAAAAAATCAGCTTCCAAGAAAAAGATTGGGACGGAAGCAAAGGAGCATAAGAAGGAGGCCGGGGAGACAGAGAAAGAGACATTGCCTCCGCTCTTATCCGAACGTCTAAAGAAGTTGTCGCAGGCGGTCCAGCCCGACGGCGGGCTCAGCAATCCGGGAGGATTGGCGCACCAGGAATTTATGCATCGAGCCTATCCGGATAACAAGATTCCGGTGGAGCGGATCGTAGGCGAGCGGGCTGCCCACGCGAAGATTGCAGGGCGCACTCTTCGGAGCAGCGTAGCCGGCCAACCGAGCACCGCAGCCAGCCAATGGGAATCCTATGGTCCCAGTTATGCACTCTACCCATTTACTCCACTTCGCAATTCCACCAACTACGTTCCGAACGCCTATGCAGCCGCCAGCCGCACCACTTCCCTAGCGCTGTCTCCAGTTTGCACGCCTACGAACTGCACGCTATGGGCCGCGCCGGCGGGTGGAGGTGTCTGGCGGACGCGTAATCCGTTCGCTAATGTGCCGCAGTGGACGTATTTGTCCTCCGTATTCGGAATCAATGCCATCGGTTCCCTTGAGCTCGATCCGAACGATCCTACTGGGGAGACGATCTATGCGGGCACGGGAGAGGCAAATGCTTGCGGCAGCGGTTGCGAGGCCGGCGTAGGGCTCTACAAGTCGACCGACGGCGGAGATACCTGGACAGGACCGATCGGGCAATCGGCATTCAATGCTCGTGCCATCGGCAGTATCGCAATAAAGCCCGGAGATCCTAACACAATTTATGTAGGAACTTCACCGGGTCTGCGCGGTCAGTCTTCGGTATGTTGCAATGGCACTCAGGACCTAATTCCCGGTGCACCCAGGTGGGGTCTATATAGGTCCACGGATGGCGGTCAAACTTGGGCTTTCATCCACGATGGGTCCACCAATGCATCGGTATGCACAAGGGGTTTGGCGGAGTTTGAGAACCTGAATCCATGCTCGCCCTTTGGTGTGCGACGCGTGCTGCTTGATCCATCGAATCCGGACATCGTATACGCCGCATCGTATGCGCGCGGGGTATGGCGCTCTACCGACGCTGGCACAACCTGGGTGCAGATCAAGCAATCGTTGGACTCCACGAACTCTGCCATGCGGCCAGAGATGACCGTAACCACTTTGCCGAATGGCAAGACACGAATGTATGTGGCCGAGGGCGCCTTCGGGCCTTCGTCGGCTGCGCCGAACGATTTTTCCCAGCTTTTCCGCAGCGACGACACGACCACAGCCAGCCCAAAGTTCATTGCGTTGACCAGCAACAACCCTGCACACCAGGGATACGGTTCGTACAACTACTGCGAGGGGCAGTGCTGGTATGACAACTTCGTCAAGACGCCGCCGGGGAATCCGGACATGGTTTATCTTGGCGGGTCGTATGCGTACGGCGAAACCGGGACCATCTCCAACGGGCGCGCGGTGTTGCTTTCCACCAATGCCGGCGTTTCCTTCACGGATATGACAATGGACGCAACCAGTGCGATACATCCGAACGGAACCCACCCGGATGAACACTTCATCGTGTTCAATCCGAACAATCCGCTGCAGTATTTTGAATCGTCGGACGGCGGCATGATGCGTTCCAGCGGAGAGTTGACGGATATTTCCACGAACTGCGCCTCCCGGCCGATAACTGGCGTTATCCTCCTGCGTTGCCAGCAATTACTCTCGCTCGTACCGACTAAGCTTACGAGCATCAACAAGGGACTAACGACCTTGCAATTCCAGTCCCTCTCGGTGAATCCCTTCAACTCCAATGACGTCCAGGGCGGGACGCAGGACAACGGAACCTGGGAAACCACCGCGAACCCTTCACAATGGAACCAGACTATATTCGGCGACGGCGGACTGAGTGGTTTTGATTTCGCGAATCCAAAGTTCCGGATGCACACCTACGCCGGTCCTGAACCGGATGTGAACTTCACTGGAGGCCTCACCTCGGACTGGAATTTCATTGGCGACAGTTTCTTCATCTCCGGTGAGCCATCAGAATTCTATTTCCCGATCATCATGGATCCTGCGGTTCACCAAACAATGTTCGCGGGAATGGCTCACGTGTTTCGGACCAAAACGCAGGGCGTAGGAAACCGGAGTCTCGCCGCATTTCGAGCCAACTGCAACGAATTCAGAGGCGTTGATCCTGATGGCACCTGCGGCGATTGGGTGCCGCTCGGCGACCCCTCAGCGAATGGAGCACTGACCGGCTCAAATTACGGCAAGGACCGGGCCGGTATTGACGTCGCGGCGGTGGCTCGAACTCCGCAGGACTCGCACACGTTGTGGGCAGCCACAGCGGCGGGCCGCGTCTTCATCAGCAAGAACGCGGATGCGGAGCCAGAAACCTCCGTCGTGTTCACGCGCCTTGATTCACTGGCACGCAACAGTCCGGAGCGGTTTATCAGCAGCATTTTCGTTGATCCCTCCAATAGCAACCACGCTTGGATCTCATACAGTGGATTCGACGCTTCCACGCCAAACACGCCGGGACATGTATTCGACGTGACGTACGATCCAGTGGCTGCGACGGCGACGTGGAACGACCTGAGCTTCGATCTGGCGGATATACCAATCACGAGTGTCGTGCAGGACGGAGTAACCCAGAACTTGTATGCGTCCAGCGACTTTGGCGTTTACAGCCTCGTTGCCGGCGGAAGCAGCTGGAGCCTTGCCGCCTCCGGCATGCCGAACATCGAGGTTGCGGGACTCACGCTCGTAGAGAACGCGCGCAAACTCTACGCTGCTTCGCACGGCCAGGGAGCGTGGTTGCTTATGCTTCCAGGCACTAGCAGCACAGCATCCCTCGCCAAACACTAACGATCAAAGGGGAGCCGATCCAATGGCTCCCTTTTTTATTTATCCATTAGGTTTTTCGCGTGGTTTCAACCGGGGTGATACTCAGCAAGTCCCTTCAGGATTTCTGGCACTGACGGTTCGAATTTTCCCCTCCGCCAGCTGGTCTTGAGTGCAGAGAATTCTTCTTTGATAGCCGCAGCCAGTCTAACTTGCAGCGGTTGGTCGACGAACACTGGGCGATCACAAGCCAGACGGCATGCGAATCCTGCCTTGAATTCCCGCTGAATTGGGAACACAAACATCGCCATAAGTTTCAAATGTAATGTAGTCCAGCCTCACAGCCCGGTCTTTCGGGCTGACCGCCTTCTTCGGGTTCAACGGAAGGATTTTCGGTTGACACTGCTCCCGGTCGTTTTATAATAATTCTCATCCGATAATTATGCGCCTCACCCATGAACAGTTCCGTGAACTGGCGGCGAAGCACGGTTTGGCGGTGACGCACCAGCGCCAAGTGGTCTATGAAGCCGTCATTGCCTCACACGGACACTACTCCCCGGAAGACATTTACGCGACGGTCCGGCGCCGCATTCCGTCCATTTCTCTCGCCACGGTCTACAACAATCTGCGGCTTTTCATCGAATGTGGATTGCTGCGAGAGGTCACTCCTCATGCGTCCACCTTGCGCGTGGATGGCAATCTCGAACCTCATCACCACGTGGTCTGCTTGCGCTGCAAATCGGTGCAGGATGTCGAGGGAGAGTTCATCGATTTTAAACGTCTATCCCGGCAACTGCCGGACGGCTTTGATCTGACGCAGCCGTTGATCGAGGTCTTTGGCCTCTGTCGCCGCTGCAGCACCAAAAAATAGCTTTTTTCACATAGTACCTAGTCATGATTCGAAGGATGAAAACATTATGGAAAACACACTCGCAAGTTCGTCGGGGAGCGTTGTCCCCGAAGCCAAGGAAAAAAACACCGTAACCGAATCGAAGTGCCCGGTAGCTCACGGCGTTCGCAAATCCCACGCGAATGTTGATTGGTGGCCGAATCAGGTGAACCTGAAGGTCCTGCACCAGCACTCCCCGCTATCCGATCCGATGGGCAGGGAGTTCAATTACGCGAAGGAATTCAAGACTCTCAACCTGAATGCCGTGATCAAGGATCTGCATGCCCTGATGACGGATTCGCAGGAGTGGTGGCCGGCCGACTTCGGCCACTACGGGCCGCTTTTCATTCGTATGGCGTGGCACAGCGCTGGCACGTACCGTATCGGCGACGGCCGCGGCGGAGCTGGATCCGGTCAGCAGCGCTTCGCGCCACTCAATAGCTGGCCGGACAACGTGAACCTCGACAAGGCACGTCGCTTGCTGTGGCCGGTCAAGCAGAAGTATGGCCGGAAAATCTCGTGGGCCGACCTCATGATTCTCGCCGGCAACGTGGCATTGGAGTCGATGGGCTTCAAGACATTCGGGTTTGGCGGCGGGCGCGCGGACGTGTGGGAGCCCGAAGAAGATATTTATTGGGGACCTGAGGGCACGTGGCTGGCGGATGAGCGTTACTCCGGCGATCGCGACCTCGAGAATCCTCTCGGCGCGGTGCAAATGGGTCTGATTTATGTGAATCCGGAAGGGCCGAACGGCAAGCCGGATCCGATCGCTGCGGCGCGGGATATCCGCGAGACCTTCGCCCGCATGGCGATGAACGATGAAGAAACGGTCGCACTGATTGCCGGCGGACACACCTTCGGCAAAACGCACGGCGCTGCCGTTCCCGCTCAATATGTAGGCGCCGAACCAGAAGGTGCCGACATCCAAGACCAAGGCCTCGGGTGGAAGAATAAATTTGGCAAAGGTTGTGGTGCTGACACTATTGGGAGCGGCCTGGAAGTCACTTGGACCACCACACCCACGAAGTGGAGCAACAACTTCTTCACAAACCTGTTCAGCTACGAATGGGAGCTGACGAAGAGTCCGGCCGGTGCGCATCAGTGGACACCGAAGAATGGCGCCGGCAACGGTACGGTGCCGGATGCACACGATCCGTCAAAGCATCATCCGCCATCCATGCTGACCACGGACCTCGCTTTGCGGTTCGACCCTGCATACGAAAAGATTTCACGGCGCTTCTACGAGCATCCGGATCAGTTCGCAGACGCGTTCGCGCGGGCGTGGTTCAAGCTGACGCACCGCGACATGGGGCCGATCCCACGGTACCTTGGCCCGCTCGTTCCGAAGGAGACACTAGTCTGGCAAGATCCTGTTCCCGTCGCGGATCATAAATTGATCGGGGAAAAGGATATTGCGGCTCTGAAGGCGAAGATCCTCGCATCCGGACTGTCGATCTCCCAACTGGTGACGACAGCCTGGGCATCGGCGGCCTCGTTCCGCGGCTCCGACAAGCGTGGTGGGGCGAACGGCGGGCGCATTCGGCTGGCGCCACAAAAGGATTGGGAGGTGAACCAGCCGGCCGAACTGTCGAAGGTCTTGCAGAAGCTGGAGGCGATCCAAAAGGAGTTCAACAGCTCGCAGTCCAACGGGAATAAACGCGGTGTCAAAGGCAAGATGGTCTCGCTGGCTGACCTGATTGTTCTCGGCGGCAACGCGGCCGTCGAGGAAGCTGCGAAAAAGGCGGGGCACGAAGTGAAGATTCCCTTCTCGCCGGGGCGCACGGATGCTTCGCAGGAGCAGACCGACGTCCACTCATTCGCCGTAATGGAGCCGATCGCGGACGGGTTCCGCAACTATCTCCGAAGCGGACAGGTTCTGTCAGCTGAGGAGTTCCTGGTGGACCGGGCGCAGTTGCTGACCCTGACTGCTCCCGAGATGACTGTACTCATCGGCGGCATGCGCGCCTTGAATGCGAATTTTGGGCATGCCAAACACGGCGTCTTCACCAACCGGTCCGAGACTCTGACGAATGATTTCTTCGTCAACCTGCTCGACATGAGTACGAAGTGGGAACCTTCCTCTACAGTCGAAGGCGTGTACGAGGGGCGCGATCGAACAACGGGCAAGGTCAAGTGGACCGCCACCCGCGTCGATCTTGTGTTCGGTTCGAACTCCCAACTCCGCGCAATTGCAGAAGTCTATGGATCTGACGACTCGAAGGAGGCGTTTGTGAAGGACTTCGCCGCTGCGTGGAACAAAGTGATGAACCTTGATCGCTACGATCTAGCCTGAGTTCGGCGGCGGAAGAAGAGAGCTTCAGCTACGTACTGTTGCTGTTGTTTGGATCGGCTTAACCGAATCGCTTTTCCTGGCTCGCGGGGCGCGGATCGCGCGCCCCGTGCGCGACCTAGAAGTGATCCAGATGAGACTAGGGGGAGTCTCTTTTTTCGGCCGAGTGGCAGAGCTCGCACCGCAAGCATCTCTGAGTACATCCATTGATTTGCCTTGTTTGCGAACGGAGCCTGCGGAGAGATTTTCGCTTTTGAATAACTGGGGGGAACGCGGATCTATTGTGCGAGCGCTGTGGAGGTGACTCTTGTCTCGACGGTCCTCATAAGATCCAGAATCATGTGAACGACCGCCTCATCGCCGATCGCAGTATTGATCATGGAATGGTAAATTGCGCGGTCAGGCCACTCGACGTGGAAATATTTTTGGACGAAATCGGCGCGCTCCCGATCAACCGTATCCACAAGCTGTTCGGCTTCTTTCTCGCTCTTGCCGCGAGCTAACAGGCGCCGCACTTTATCTTCTGTAGGAGCATAGAGAAACACGCGCAACGTGTCCTGGCGGTTCTTGAGGAACTGCTGCGAGCCTCTTCCGACGATCACAGAGTTGCCTGTTTTCGCCGCATGCTGAACAACCTGTTGCGTAAACTTCAAAATACATTCACTGTCGACCAGCTTTAGCTTGTGCGCGTTGATACTTCCTTCATAGCTTCCTCGCAGGAAAGATTTGAAAAGGCGGTAATACAGCGGATCAGTTCGTTCCTCTCGAACCTCGACGACCGCCTTCGGACAGTCGGCCAACCGGGCGATCTCTTCGGTCAGCAACTGATCCCAAAGCTTCCAGCCCAGCTGTTTGGCAAGCAGCTGAGCGATTTCCCCGCCGCCGCTTCCGTACTCGCGTTCGATGGTGACGATTTTGATCATCTACGTTGGAATACTCCAAGTCTAACAGTTCAAACGTGGACGGCGAGAACGGGACAGCTTCCCAACTGCATTACTCGGTAGGTTGTCGAACCAAATACCGCCAGATCCAGTGCACCACGGCCTCGTACTCCCATAACCACTGTGTCGATTTGCGCTTCCCGAACGAGCTGAATGATTTGCTGGTAGGGTTTTCCAAAGCGCACCGCCGTCTTAAGCTTGAGTGCCTTACGGTCTTCCTGTGGGATCAGTTGATCCAGCTGCTTCGAGACTGCCGCTAAGGTTTCTTCCGTCCTTGCCGGAGTTGGGACGTCCTCCAGCACATGCAACAGTGTGAGCTCGGCGTCATACTCCGTCGTCGCAGAGGTCGCATAGTGCAAAGCCAGTTCTGAATTTGCAGAGAAATCTGTACAAAAGAGAATTCGGCTCAAGTGGTGGACGTGATGCCGCTCATCACCTGTAGTCATGGATTCGTGGGGCAGGTTGCAAATTGCCAGTACCGGGCAGGAAGTCTTGCGCATCACTCGGTTGGTCACCGACCCAAGCACCAGCCGATCATACCCCCGTCGGCCGTGCGTTCCCATGACGATCAGGTCGGTCTTCCTCGCCTGCGCCAACGACAGAATACAGTCCGCGGCCGTTCCCTCGCGAGCTACTAGCTCCGGCTGAATTTTATCGTGAGGGTGCTTCTTGACGAATTCTCGCAGTCGTTCCTCGCCACCCTCGCTCAGTGTCCGGCAAAACTCGGCATAGTCTCCAGTGGAGGCAACATAGTCGGCGTAAGGATATCGCGATAGCTCTACGATATGCTGCACGACCAAATCGGCTCGATAGTGTTCGGCCAGCGATAGCGCATAGTGATATGCCCTGATCGAGAACTCGGAGAAATCAACCGGGCAAAGGATGAGTTTAATTTCCAGCATGACTGCGTCCCTGATGCTCGCGATACTCCGTACTACTCAGATTCATTATTACTCCGCTATCCTTACCCCGCCACCACCCGGATCATTCTTCTTCAAAGCAAAAGCCAGGCAGAACATGATCGCCGACCCCACGGCAAGAACCATAAACGTATCGATGTATGCCAAGCTTGCAGCCTGTGCTTGCAGGGATTGGTAAATGCTGGCGTAAGCTGTCATTTGTGCCTCATGCCGGCCCACGCCAGAGATAGTAAACTGCCGGGCCAGACCGTTAGCCGCATTCACAAAATTCGGGTTGTCGACCCTGGCGTTCTGCACCAGCCTTCCCTGATGGAATTGCGAACGTCGAGCAATCAATGTCGTGACTAAGGAAGTACCAACGCTGCTTCCCATATTCCGCATAAAATTCACGATTCCAGCAACCGCGTTGTTTTTGTCCGGCGAAATTCCAATGTACGCAACCAGCGTAATCGGCACGAACAGGAACCCCAAACCAATCACCTGGGCAATGCGCAACCACGTGGCGGCGCTGAAACTGATCTGCAAGTCAATCCGCTGCGTGGAATAGAACATGGCGATGGACAGGGCTAGCCAGCCGAAGGCGATCAGGTAGCGCGCCTGAATCTTGGTCGTTAGCTGGCCCATGACAGGCATCTCTAGGAGTAAGACGAGGCCTCCAGCCGATAGAGCAAGGCCAGCCAGTTCGGAAGTGTACCCCACAAGCGTTTGCAGGAACTGCGGCATCAGGACCAAACTGCTGAACAACAAGATTCCCAGAGTGAACATCATCAGGCTGGAACTCGCGAAGTTGAAACTCTTAAACATGCGGACGTCGATGATCGGCGCTTTCTGATACCACTCCCAAATCACCAGCGAGATCAGGCACACCGTCGCGGTGACGACTAAGCTCGTGATGAAACGCGACCCGAACCAATCATCTTCCTGCCCCTTATCGAGCAGCACCTGTAACGCCCCAATGCCGAGTGCAAGGAGAGCGATGCCAATGTAGTCCAACTTCACGCCTGCCGCCTTAAGACGGCCCAGATAGGGAGGATCTTCGACAAAACGTCGCACTAGAAACCATGTAATCAAGCCGACAGGGAGGTTGATGAAAAAAATCCACCGCCAGGAGTAGTTGAAAGTGATCCAGCCGCCGAGGGTGGGCCCGATCGTGGGCGCCATGATTGCCGTAATTCCGTATAGGGCAAATGCCAAGCCTCGCTGTTGGGGAGGAAAAGTGTCTGCCAGAATGGCCTGAGCCATTGGCTGCAGCCCGCCGCCACCTGCGCCTTGCAGTACCCGGAAGAAAAGAAGAAACCCCAGACTCGGAGCTATACCGCAAAGCAAAGAACTCACAGTAAAGACAGCCAAGCAGGACATGAAGAACCGCTTGCGTCCCAAGGCACCTGCGAGCCAGCCGCTGATCGGCAGGATGATGGCGTTCGAGACCAGATAAGAAGTCAACACCCACGTACTTTGATCGTTGCTCGCGCCCAGGTTTCCGGCCATGTACGGCAAGGCCACGTTGGCGATGCTGGTGTCGAGTACCTCCATAAAGGCTGCCAGCGCCACAACCACGGCAATCAGCCAGGGATTGTACTTGGGCCGCCAGACTTCCTGGTCGAGTGTGGGAGCGGCAGAGCTCATTTGAGGTAAACGTCGGGGACTACATTCATGCCCGGTCGAAGGCGGCGATCCTTGTTTTCGCCCGGCTCAAGAACGATCTTGACCGGAATCCTTTGGACAATTTTCACGTAGTTTCCCGTGGCATTTTCCGGGGGGAGCAAACTGAATAGCGGTCCAGTTGCTCCCGCAATGCTGTCCACATGGCCTTTAAGCGTTCGGCCGCTCGAATCCACATGGATTTCCGCTCTCTGCCCGACCTGCATGTGTCTAAGTTGTGTCTCTTTGAAATTAGCGGTGACCCAGACTTCATCGAGAGGTACGACGGTGAGGAGTTGCTGCCCGTCTTGCACGTTCATTCCAACCACCACAGTCTTATTCACTTCGCCGTCGACTGGGGCAATGATTTTCGTGTACCCGAGATTCAGTCGGGCCTGTTCGAGGAGTGCGCGCTTTTGCTCAACATCGGCGATTGCCGCCCGCGCGCGAGCCCGCGTCGACGACACCTGTTGCGGCCCGGTTTCCGCATATTGGTGGTTCGCATCGGCTTGCGTCAGACGGCTCCGTGCCTGTTGCACGAATTGCTGTGCCGCGGACTCGCTGGCGAGAGCCGCCGATACCGTAGCGGCGCTGGATTTGGCCGTAGCCAGCGCTTGATCGTAGATTTGCTGCGACACTTCCCGCTTGTCGACCAGTAACTTGTAGCGGTGGAGATCGTCTTGCGCCCGGACATCGTTGGCTTCGGCCGCCTCCAGTTGGGCATGGGCGGCGGTGAACTGCTTTTCGGCAGCGGCGACGCCGGCGTTAGCGTCTTCAATACCCGACGCAGTGAAGCGAAGTTGGCTTGAAGCGTTTACGGAAGTGATCGGAATCGTGATATTCAGCGATCGAGCTGTCGCTTCGGCATTGGCGAGATTGGCTTGCGCCTGCGCGACCGCAACCTCATAGTCTTTCGGGTCGATCTCTACCAGCACCGTGCCTTTCTCCACCCACTGGTTGTCGTCTACGCTGACCCCTACCACATAGCCGGAAACACGTGCACTCACCGGATAGAGGTGAACGTCGGCTTGGGCGTCGTCCGTCGATTCGTAGCTGCTCAAGTAGCGCCATAGGAACACACCCCCGACAACCAACACTACAATGACGACCAGAATCACGATGCTTCTGCGGCGCTTAGGACTCTGGCGCGCCGGCGGCGTGTGGTACCTGTCCGCCGGGGGCGAGGGCTCGCCCGAAGATTTCTCGTCTGACTCAGGCACGGAACGGGGTAAGGTCTCTTCCGGCATCTTCACCTTCCTCTGAAAAATTCCTTGACGCCCTGCTCGGCGAGGCCCAGAGCGCGAACCAGCGAAATTTTCGCGTAATTATAACTGTAGAGACTCGATATGTATTGTTCGTGCGCACTCGCGACGGCCTCTTGCGACTGCACCACTTCGACGCTATCGGTAACACCCGCGCTGAAACGATCGCGTGACTGAGTCAGGGTCTCTTCTGCCAAATCAATGTTGCTGCGCGCCACATTCACCTGATCTGCCGAAGATTGCAAATTCAGTAGCGCCGCGCGCACGTCGGAATCGATTTGGGCCTTCAGATTCTCCAGGCGCTCGCGGCTCTGCTGGAGTCTCGCATCGGCCTGCAAGACATCGGCGTGAACGCTGCCCCCCTGAAAAAACGGAATCGACAGTGTTCCGCGCACGTCGGCGACTGTCGTCGCCCTGGAGGGATGCGAGCCCGCTAAGCCATAATCCGCGTTAAAGGAAAGCGATGGGAGATAGCCGGAAACAGCGGCCTTACGAGCGAATTCGGCGCCCCGTACTTCCGTCATGGCCGCTTGGTAATCGGAGCGCGAAGCATACGCGCGTCCCAGAGCCTGTTCCACGGTAATCGACTCGAGCGGCTGGTAAAGCGACTTATCGGTAAACTCAAACTCCTGACCGGGAGCCAAGCCAATGACGCGAGCAACAGTCAGCTTCTGGATGGCGAAGTTGTTCTTCGCTTGGATCAACTGTTGTTGACGGGTCTGTAGCTCAACCTTGGTGCGCAGTCCGTCGATGTCGGGCGAAGTGCCTGCATTTATCTGGTCCGCTGCCTGGTCGTAGAGCGCCTGGGCCGTTTTTACCTGCGCTTCTGCCGTTTCGATGCGGGCCTCATCGGCGATGGCCTGCAAATAAACATAGCCTACCGCGAGCACGACGAGGTCCCGAGCGTCTTTGAAAGTATAAGCAGCGGACTTCAGGCTCTGGCTGGCCGCGCGTGTGGCGTTAATGACCTTCCAATCGAATAGAGTCTGGGTCACATTGGCACGAGCATCAAAGTAAGAAAAAGGTCCAATGGACCTCGGGAAGCTAATTCCAGCAAAACCAAAACTAGAAAAGCCTAGCTCGGCGAGATTAATCTTGGAGGCATCCACATAAGGCGCTGCAGTCACGTGTGGTAAGAGAGCGCTCAATTGCTCCCAGCGCTGCCCACGCGCCGAACGGACATCCGCGTGCGAAAGCAGTAGTCCGAGGTTCTGCTTCAATCCAAGGTTGATCGCATCCTGCAGCGAGAGCGGCATAACGCCAGGAACAAGCTTGGCCGGCACGCTGCCCGCGAACGGACTCACCCCACCGGTGCCGGGAATGGCTTGGCCGGGATTGTTCGAACCGGGTGGCGTCTCGGTTTGCGTAAGAGAAATTGCCGTTCCGCAAATCAAGACTCCGGAGAGTAGGAAAACGGAGCGACGCGCGTGGATTCTCAAGGAGCCTCCTTAACCTCGAACCTATGCAGTGGCTGTGTCGAGGCGCAAATATCGTAATCTGGACGATTATTTCTGGCAAACGGATTCAAAATCGTTTCGCAACCTCCCGTTCCGTCCCGTGATGGATCCCGCGAGTTGAGCCCTTCATATCAGGGTTGCAACGCAATTCGCCCGTTGTGACATTGACCAATCCCACTGGGATCTTTACAGGAACGTAAGGGGACTGCTCACATCGTGGAGAGACTGTTCTGACTGCTCTACGCTGCTGCTTGCTCTGCTTGATGATTTGAGTGCCCGTAGGAATCGAGCATCTCAGGCCGTCGCGGGGATTGGATCAGTTTGAACCTGGAAGCTTTTCGCCGCAGTTTAGATAACCTGCCAGACGCTGTCGAGTACCGTTCCGTCCACCCACTTGACGATCGCGACGGCGCGGTCCGTGCGCTTGGGTCGCTGCGGAACGCCTCCGCAGATGCGCTCCACTTCCGATTTGATCTCTTGCAGTGGACGGATGGGAAGCTTCGATCCTTGGACCGCATCCAACAGATCCGGGCGGCGGGGGTTGATGGCGATTCCGCGCTCGGTCACGACCACGTCGACCAATTCGCCGGGCCCACAAAGCGTCGTCACTTCGTCCACGATTACGGGAATGCGGTCGCGGAATGAAGGCACGGCGAGAATGGTGCAGCCGGCAGCCAGGCAATTCTGCCAACCGCCAATGCCGTGCAGCAGGCGTCCGTCGGAGTGGGTAACAACGTTGGCATTGAAGTTGGTATCCACTTCAGTAGCACCTAATACGACAGCGTCCACGATGGATGCGAAGTTCCCTTTCCCGTGGTAGTTGTAGGAAGTAAACGGAGATGTCGCCACGTGGCGCGGGTTGCCCGCGATTGACTGTACGCCGCTGAGGTCAAACGTTTGGCCGTCGAGGATGTAGTCGGTGAGGCCTTCTTCCAGGAGTTCAACCAGATACTTGGTAGAGCCGCCGCGAACGAATCGCGCCTTCACTCCGGCATCTTTCATCATCTTCTTCAGATAGCTGACGAAGGCCAGGGCTATTCCACCGGAGCCCGCCTGGAACGAAAAGCCGTTTCGCATGATGCCGGCATCGCGCAGAAAGAGCGCGATGAGCTCGGCGATGCGCAGCCGGTCGGGCGAACGAGTGATTTGGGTTGTACCGGAAACAATCTTGGCGGGATCGCCGATGGAATCGACGGTCACGACGTAGTCGACATTGTTGCCTTGAATCTGCCAGGGAACGCAAGGGAACGGAACCAGATTGTCGGTGACGGCAATGACGTGATCGGCATAGATGGAATCCGCCAAGGCAAAGCCGAGCGAGCCGCACGCGGACTTGCCGTGCGAGCCGTCACAGTTGCCGAAGGGGTCCGCGGTGGGCGCGGCAATTACTGCAATATCAATGTGAACTTCGCCATCCTGAACGGCCTGCCAGCGGCCGCCGTGCGAGCGCAGCACGCCCGTGCCACGCATTTTTCCCTGCGTGCAGTAGTCGCCCAACGGCCCGTTCATGCTGCCTTCGATGTGATCGATCACGCCGGAGGCCATCAGATCGATCGCGCCTTTCTGCGATGGAAACGACGCGCTGGGAAACCACACGAGATCTTTGACGCCGATTCTTGCCGCGGCTTCCAGCGCCATCAGGGCGACTCTGTCGCCATCGCGAAGATGATGGTGAGAAGAAATGACCATGCCGTCACGCAGATCGCACTTGCGGAGAGCAGTTTCAAGATTCGCAACGCGTTTGTCACCGTTTTCGGGATAGTCAGCCGCGGTTCGGATCGGCGGTGCGGCTTTGTTTCCGTGCGGCTGGTACTTGCCGACGCCCAAATAAGGCAGCTGCACACGTCCGTTCGCGACCTCCGGAACCATGCGGCCGGCAGCGTTAAGAACCAATTCGGTTTTTTCGAGGATCGCCATGAGAGATCACACTTAGGCTATTCGGTCATTCCTGCCAGCAGTCCCATTGCCTCGGCCTGGGCCATCAACTTAAGGGCTCGCTCGACCACGGGAGGGTCGATCATCTTCGACCCGAGGCTGACTACGCCTAGGCCTTTCTTCTGCGCCTCGTGGTAGGCAGATACAATCTTTCGGGCTTTCTCGATTTCCGTTGCCGTCGGCGCAAAGGCCTCGTGAATCACCGCAATCTGCAATGGGTGTACGCATCCCATGCCCTCAAATCCTAGCGAGCGAGAATTCAACGCCCAGGCGCGCAACGCATCCAGATCCCCGACATCGCCAAAGACAGAATCGATGGCCTGAACACCGGCGGCGTGGGCGGCATTTACCACGCGTTGCCGCGCGAAGAGCGACTCGGAGCCCGTCGACGTCTTCACCACGCCGAGGTCGGCAGTATAGTCTTCCAAGCCAATGGTGAGCGCCACAATCTCTTTGCTGGCAGTCGCAATTTCGTAGGCTCTCTCGATTCCCAATGCCGACTCGAGAATTGGCATCAGCCAGATAGGACGGCTGATGCCGTAGTTGGCTTTGATCTCTGAGATCTTCCGGATGGCGTCGAGTATCTGGCCGCGGGTCTCGACCTTCGGAATGAGAATCAGGTCGGGAGATTCGGGGACAATCTCTTCCAGATCATCCAGTCCGAGCGGAAGCTGGTTGATGCGCACCATGCGTTCGCATCGCATGAAGTCGACGGCGCGGAGCGCGTTGCGAACCAGCAATCGCGCCGCATCCTTCTCGCTGGGATGCACGGAATCTTCGAGATCGAGAATGATGGCATCCGCCCCATGGAGTGCGGCGTTGATGAAATACTTCGGCTCACTGCCGGGAACATAAAGCCGAGTGCGACGGATGCGGTGACGCGAAGAAGGTTCGGGAAGCGAAAACCGGTCGGGTAGCACGCGAGTGCCTTCGCCGAGTCCGGCGCGCCGGGCTGCGGCTTCCATACGCGCGGCAATCACGAAGGGCAGTGCACCCTCATCGTGGATGGTCACGTGAGCGTGTTTTACGCCGAGGGCTTCGAGTACCTCTTCGGCTTGCTGGCGGATGGCATCACCGTAGTAAGGCTTTACACGTGATTCGAGACCTATCGAGATGCCACCACTGTCGCGAGGTTCAATGCGCACGTAGACATCCGAGCGAATCTCCTCTCCAAAGTGTCCCGCCTCGCCGATTTGGGTGGTTCGCGTTTCCGTTCCGACACTCATGAGAGTACCTTCAAAGAACCAATCATTGTCATTGCGCCCATTTGCCATTGCCTGCCGCAGCGAGTTCACGCTCGTGCGCGCTCGACACTGGATCGAGTTTGGCCACAACGGCATCCGTCATCTGGGTAGTGCTGGCTGCGCCTTGACTGATTGCCTTGTCGCCGCCGAGAATGCGCAACATGTCATAGGTGCGCACCTTGCCCTCCGCAACAACGGCGGCAATGGCGCTCCGGATGCGTCCGGCCTTTTCGGTCTCGCCAATATGCTCGAGCAACATGACCGCCGAGAGGAACATAGCAATCGGATTGATAATCGGCGGATCTAGTTCCGCATACTTCGGCGCCGACCCATGCGTCGGCTCGAACACCGCGATTTCGTCTCCGATATTGCCGGACGCAGCGAAGCCTAAGCCTCCGATTAATCCAGCAAACGCGTCGGAGATTACGTCGCCAAACAGGTTCGATGCGACGACCACTCCGTAGTCTTCCGGGTTTTTCGTCAGCCACATGGTCTGGGCGTCGATGTTCGTCGAACGCAGGACGATGCCCGGATACTCTTTCGCCACGGTCTTGGTTTCGTCTTCCATCATCCCGGACGTTTCGCGCAGCACGTTCGGCTTTTCGCAGATTGTTACTGATTTGTACCCATACTTGTTGGCCCATTCGAACGCCGCTTTGCAGATTTTGTGTGCTGCCGCGCGCGTGATGATGCGCACCGAGATGGCAAGGTCGGGGCCGGGCGTGTCTGCAAACGGTTTGAATTTGGCGTGCGTGGCCAGCGCGGCGCGCACGGACTCGGGCGGGTTGGTCCACTCGACTCCGGCGTAAAGTCCTTCGGTGTTCTGCCGGAAAACAACCACATTCACCAGGGGTTCGTCGAATCCGCCTGCGGGGTTATTGCGAATGAAGTTGAGCGGATTGCCGGGAAAGGAAATGCAAGGCCGGATGCAGATGTCGAGATGGAATCGCTGGCGCATGGTCACGATGGGGCTGAAGTAGGAGTAGCCCTTACCTTTGAGTTCGGGCTTGAGTTCAGCCTCGGCATCCTTCTTTGGCTTGGAAGTGATCGCACCGAACAACCCCAGTTTGTGCTTCGCCAGAAGTTTGACAGTGCGTTCGGGCAAAGCGTTGCCTTCTCTACGCCAGCATTCCCAGCCGATGTCGCCGTGCATGTACTGGGCATCAAAGCCCACTGCCTTCAGAAGCCGCAGAGCTTCGGGTAGGACCTGGTTGCCGATTCCGTCTCCGGGCATCGTGACCACCGTGTATTTCGCCATGACTTGTTCCTTTCTATGCCAGTCCCAGCCTCTTCGCGACCAGATTCTCAACTCCTCCCGCGATCACCAGCGATTGCGGCACGCTCCCCAGCGGTGGGAAAATAAATTTCTCGCCGCGCCAGGTAATCGTGCCGGACGTGAAATCAATTTCCACATCTTCGCCTGGAATGATCGTTTTCACCTTGGCAACGATCTGCTCGGCAAACTGTTCCCGGAGTCGCCTGACGAATGCCGGAACCTCCACGCACAGAAAGCCGTTGTTATAGGCGTTGCGGAGATAAGTCTGCGAAAAACTCGCCGCGATCACCAGTGGAAAGCCCTTGGCTTTGAGGCATGTGACCGCTTGCTCGCGGCTGGAGCCAGTGCCGAAGTTGAAGCCGCTAACGATCACGTCACCAGCGCAAGTGCACGCGGCAAACTGAGGATCGTAGTTCTCCATAATCACTCCGGCCATCATCTGCGGCGTCATGTCGTCACGGTAGGTGTAGTCCTTGCCGTAGATGGCGTCAGTATTCAGGTTGTCCTGCGGCAAGAAAGCGAGACGGCCCTTCACTCGTTCCGGGAAGCCGGGAAGAATTTCTGTCGTTTCGCAACGATTATTTCCGCTGGCTGCGAATTCCGTGAATCGTCGCGCTGGGACAAAGTCTGCGAAGGAGTGCGGCCCGGCAATGTATCCTGCCACCGCAGATGCCGCGACCACTTCCGGACTCGCGAGATAGCATTGGGCGTCACGCGATCCCATACGCCCTTTGAAATTGCGGTTCGTAGCAGAGATTCCGACTTCGCCTTTTTCCAGCAGTCCCGTGCCCAAGCCGATACATGGCCCGCACCCCGGCGGCAGGGGATTCGCACCTGCATCCAGCAGTGCCTGCCAGATGCCGCGTCTGCCGGCTTCTTGCTGCACCCAGGCACTGGCGGCCCCGAGGTAAAACTTCACGCCCGGTGCGACTCTTTTGCCGCACATGATCCTGGCTGCGCCTTCCAGGTCCTCAAGCCGCGAATTTGCGCAGGAGATCAGATAGGCTTTCTGAATCGCTACCTTCTTCTTTTCAATAGAAGCGACGGATTGCATGACCTGCACAGTGTCGGGACCGGAAATATGAGGCGTTACTTCGTCGAGATTTAGGGTGATGCGTGCGGAATAGAAAGCGTCGGCATCCGGGCGCGGCGGATTCGCAGCCCAACCTTCGATCTGTTGCAGAGTGAAGCGCTCAATGCCCTGCTCCTTCAGTCGCTCGTGTACGCCTCGAAGATAGTCGACGGTGATCTGATCCACGGGGAACCATCCGACCAATGGACCCCACTCGGTGCTCATGTTCGAGATCGAGAATCGTGCATCCATCGACAAACTCACTACACCCGGACCCGAAAATTCGATTGCGGCGTTGAGGGCTTCGTCGTGGTTGAAGAGTCCACACAAAGTAACGATGACGTCCTTGCCGCTGACGCCTGGACGTAGTTCGTTCTCCAGCACAACTTCGATGGACCGCGGAATCTGCCACCAGAATTCGCCGGTCGCCCAAACGGCCGCTGCGTCGGTCCGCACGATAGGCGTTCCAATCGCCCCCAGCGCTCCATACATATTCGAGTGCGAGTCGGAAGCCACGACAAACTTCCCAGGAAGAACATGACCGCGCTCGACCATGAGTTGATGGCCGATGCCCGAACCTGCGGGATAGAAATCGATTCCATGCTCCTTGGCGAAGTCCTCGATCGCACGGTATTTCGCCAGATTGGTTTCATCCCGGTTCTGGATATCATGATCGAGCGCGAAGACAGGCTGTTTATGATCGCAAATACTTTTTGCGCCAATTGCTTTGAACTTGCTCATCACCGCCGAAGTGTTGTCGTGCGTCATCACATGAAAAGGCCGGATGGAAACGAAGTCACCGGCACGCAAGGGGCGTATCGGCCCTTCGGCGAGATGAGCTTGCGCGATCTTTTCAACAACGGTCTGAGCCATGGTGAACTCCGAGGAGATTCGAAAACGACGGCACCTTTAAATAGGTCTATGCCAGCACGGGTTTCCGGGGCTTCTTAGTGCTCGATCGCGATTTCACTTTGCTTTTGATCTGAGCTGTTTTCTTCTGACTCCGGGCATCGGCCTTCATCAGCGCCATCAGCTTGCAAACGGAGTCGCTGTCCTCCAGGTTCCAGATTGCCTCTTTCACTTTCTTCTGCGCGCCAGTTGAAAGCACACCTTCGGCGAGCGCGCCGAATTTTTCTTCCACTTCCTGATCCGTGAGCGGATTTCGCGGATCGCCCTTAGGGAAATCGAGTTGTTTACTGAACATGCGTCCGTCCGTAGTTGTTATATTCACGATCACTCTTTGTAGTGCTGGAAATACTTTCTCAATCTCCGGATCCGCGACCACCTCCACCTTCTTCAGTTGGGCGCGGATCAACGGGTCCATGATCTTTTCCATGCTGAACTGGACCGGGGTGACTTGCCGCTCCACCAGCGCAGCCGCAATCACATAGGGCAAAGAGTGGTCGGCCGTCTCCTTGGTATGCGGATCGTACTTGCTGGGGTCAGACAAGATGTCGGCGGCTCGTGCCAGCGAGCGGATCTGGATTTTCTCGACTTGCTCCGGATGCAGATCATTCGTCTTCACGAGATCGAGCACGGCCGAGATCGGAGTGTGGGTCAGAGCTTCGGTAGGAAACGCCTTCATGCCGCACTGCGTGATGCGCCAGGATTCGCCGAGGCCATCGGTGAGAAGATTCAACTTCCATTCCGGTCCGAATACGTGAGTGAGGCCTTCTTTTCCGTCCACTACGTGCTCGGGTCCGGAGTAGCCTTTTTCCGCCAGCAGCGCTGCAAAGACGCCGCTTTGCGTGGCCATCGGGTCGACGGTGTTTTTCATCATGGTGAGCTTGCCCGCGGTGACCGCACCCAGCGTGCAATGGCGACTGGCGGAGATGCCGATGGCATGTTGAATTTGTTCCCAAGAGAGGTGCAACGCTCGTCCGGCGACGATTGGAGAAACGAAGGCCGTCAGAGTGGCATGATGCCATCCCCGCTCGCGGATGCCGGGGAAGGCCGCCTCACAAAAGCGCATCTCGAACTCGTGCCCCAGAACCAGCCCAACCATCAATTCCTTTCCGCCGGTGGCGGCGCGCTCGCAGCAGGCCAGGGCCGCGGAAAAAATGTCAGAAGGATGCGATGGGTCCTGCTTCCAATAAATGTCGTTGTAATCCATGCAGCGGATCATCAGTGCGTTGGCCAGGGCGGCGGAGACGGGGTCAATCCTCGCGCCAGTGCCGATTACCGTGGCCGCACCACGCCCGGCGATTTCACTAAGAACATCCAGAGCAATTTTCACGTCGTGCTGCTGGTAACCACCCAGGGCGCAACCGAAGGAATCGAGCAGGAAGCGCTTGGCCTGGTAGATCGCGTCTTGCGAGAGATCCTCATATTGCAGGCTGGCAGCCCAGCGGGACATCTTGGTGGTGACGGATTCTTTCAGCGTGGCGGTCGAATTCGATGCGGACACAGAATCTCTCCTTAAGGCTTCATCGTAATGTTCTTGGGATTCTTGAACGGCAAGAAGGCCATAAAGTCGGCGTGGTGCACGATGAACGCCTCGGTGGTGCGCTTGATCAGATCTCCCTCAGCGGCGTGCGCTGCAATGATGTGACAAACGGCGTCAGGAATGCCGCACTCCAGCGCCAGAGCAACTCCGGTGAACGGATGACGCAACGCTTCGCCGCGCTCGCTCTGCCGGGTTTTGCCGTCTGCTCCGAGTTCGTATTCCAGCAGCTTGCCTACATCGGCCAGAATCGCGCCGGCGACAACCGTGTCCGACTCAATGGGTAGAGCGCGCCCCATAAATTCCTGCATGGCCTGAGCGCTCGCGCGTGCAATGTGTACCACGCAACGTTTGTGCTCCATGAAGGTGATAGGGCAGTTCGGAACCAGCAGCGTGAAAGGAATTCGCTGCAAATCCTCCGGCTGGAGCGGGCTGCGCTCGAGGGCATTGATCCAGACTTGGGTCACCTGCTCGCGCAGTTCGGGATTCTCAATCCAATCAAGCTCGGGCCACAGCTGTTTAACGATCTCGCGCACGGGCGCACCCTGTCGAAACGTTTAAGACTATCCCGCCGCGCGACGCGGAGCGACGACCTGCGTCACAGAACTATGTGACCCAATATACGGACAAAAGCCCGAGTCGCTGCTCTGCTTAGGCTGGAGTACATAGGCTCGCGCGCGGGCCGGTGCATGGCGAGGAACAGGAGGCAAATACGTGACAGCGCAATATTATTACTGCCCGCAGTGTCGAAAGAAAGCTTCTATCGCTCAAAGGCTGTTCGATACGCTGTACGAATTCTCCAAGTCAGATCCGGAGAACTGTCCGGTCTGCGGAGATGCCAGGGAGTTACACGTATCCCTCGACTTTCAGTTGGGTAACGGAGACGGAGACTTCAAGATAGTGCACGCTTTTCTTCCCGAAAAGCTGGAGTCATGGCTGGGCGAGGAGGAAGAGGAAGTGACGTACTATCCGTTCCTCGTTGTACTGCAAGGCGCTCAAGAGAGCAAACAGTTTTATTGGATGCCTTACTGGCACGTCGTCGGGAAGGACGCCCGCTACGGTCAGCATGCCGTTTGCCTGGACCACACGCAGTTCGAAAACCTGGTATCGCAGGCGCAAAAGAAGATGTTAGTGGCTGTGTAGCGCTGTCGCCATACTACCGCTGGGGTCATAGACCGAAACAAAAATCCGCCTGGATTCAAGGAATCCAGGCGGTTGTAAAAGCTGGGGAAGCCAGATTCGACTTCTTCCCTCGGCTTGTTTAGTTCACAGTCCAGACTTCCAGCGAGGACGTGTTGTCGTCGACCGCTGCGAAGGTGATCTTGCCGTCAACCGTTCCGAAGGCGAGCCCGAAAGCGCCACCCAGGTTGGGATCGACAGAGTGCTCGGCCACAAACACGCCACCGCGGGTGAATTCGACCAGTTCACTGGGCTGGCCGGTCACTACGTTGATTACGTCGTTGTTGCTGCAAATGAGGTTCCCGTTCGGTGCGAGGGCCATGGCCAGCGCTCCGTGCAGGTGCAGATTGTCGCCGTAGATGCGGAAGCCTTTCAAACCGTTCTGTGCTACCTGACTCACATCGGCCATGGCATAGATCGCATTATCGTCGGCAGAAGCGACGTACAGAATATCGCGAGACGCGTCGTAAGCCAGACCAGTGGGGCCTACTTCCAAGGCTGCCGGATCACCGCGATGCAGATAGTTGGAGGAAATTTCGGTCGTGCTCAGAACCGAGATCGCTCCGTGACTAAGGGCGATGACCACGCGCTCAATCGAGCCCGTGAGAACGTTGGACACGAAGATGGTAGCCTTCGAGCCTTGGTCGTAGACGGTGAAGTCCCAAGGGCCGTTGATCTCCGCTTTGTTCGCAAGGGTCCAAACGACCTGGCCTTGAGGATTGATAGCGATGAGCGATCCGGGTTTCACAGTGGCAGACGTCCCATCGGTAGTTGGCATGTTTCCCACAAGCACGAAGCCAGCCTTCAGGACTGCCAATCCTGTGCTCAGTCCTGAGCCTGTCGGAGCCTGAAAGAACAAGGTCTGGTGACCGGCGCGGAAGTCCACGATGGTGGTTCCAGTGCCCTGGAGGTTCTGGTTATTGTTGTAATTGGAGACCAGGATGTCACCGGCGTCGAGCAAGCCGCCGGTGGGAAATCCCGCGGGCACGAACGCCACTCCGTAGGGATTGACATCCCCGTTGGAGGGTATGGTTGAAAGCGTTTGCGGAGTACTCAGGCTATTCAGGATAGATGTTTGAGCGTTCGCGTTGACTGCGGCGAAAGCTACAACTAGGCCGAGCAGGAACATCCAAGCCCGGGAAAACAAGCTTTTCGAGACTGCGTTGCCGATGATCGCACGGTCGTAAGCCGCGCCATTGATAAGATCGTTTTTCATGGTCCTCACTCCTTGACTGGTGTCGCGCACATGGCGCTTTGATATCGCGGATAATTTCTTCCGCCACTGGTAAAGGCGACATTCCACGCCGGATTCCCTCAGCGGTCACGAAAAAAATCTGGGCCAGCGGATTTTGCGACATGGGACAAGCGATCGGCGATGAATTTCCTGCTTTTGTGACAAGCATCGGCTTCGTGTTCTTATCCTTAATATTGTGGGGTATAATGCTCGGACGTAAGAGCACCGGACGAGGCTCGAAACAGGCTTGTGTGTCCTAAAAGCAAGGGCCGATGGCGTCGCATCCGGTCAGCTTCCAACTAACCTTCCGGACCGCAAGAGGAGACAAATATGGATGTGTCTCCGGATCGCCAGGCAGTGACGCAGTTGCTCCGGCAGTGGAGCAGCGGCAACAAACAAGCCTTGGACGAGCTGATGCCCGTGGTATATGACCAGCTCCGAAGGCTGGCCTCAAATTGCCTGCGCGCGGAACGACCCGACCACACGCTGCGGGCGACAGCGCTGGTTCACGAAGCGTACGTCCGCCTGGTCGATGCCGATGTGGAGTGGCAAGACCGGGTGCATTTTTTCGCGGTGTCGGCTCGTATGTTGCGGCGAATCTTGGTCGATCACGCTAAATCGAACAATCGGCAGAAGCGCGGCGGGGAGTTCCAGAAGATTCCTCTCGACGAAGCCGTCGTTTTCGGCCCACAGACCGACAAAGGCATTGTGGAACTGGATGAGGCACTGCAGCGGTTGGCCGTGCAAGACCAGCGGAAGAGCGAACTGATCGAACTGCTTTTCTTCGGGGGACTTACCTACGACGAAGCCGCGGCAGCGCTCAGCATCTCTCCTGCCACGGTGCATCGCGAACTCACGTTGGCGAAGGCCTGGCTCTATCGGGAATTAGGTCCAGACGAGGCCTAGGAGCGATAGCGTGGCTCCCTCTTCACGGAAAACGTACCCAAAGAATATTGTAAGGACTGCGCGGTAATGGCTACCTCATCCGATCGATGGCGGCGGCTCGAGGCCTTGTTTTACGAGGCTCTCGACTTGAAGCCCGAAGCGCGTTCGGAATTCCTCGAGGAGCAATGCAACGGAGATGCGGATTTGCGAAAGGAAATAGAAGGCCTGCTGGATTCCGCGGAGAAACCCCTGGACTTCCTGCAGAAGCCTGTGATGGAAGCGGCGCACGAAATGATGGCGGGAACGCGTCGCGGGCCGATCGTTCCCGGTACTCGGTTGGATCACTACGAAATCATTTCCTTGCTCGGAGCTGGCGGCATGGGTGAGGTTTACCTCGCCGAGGACACGCGTCTGGGACGCAAGGTTGCGCTCAAAATGCTGATGTCCGAGTTGACTCGTGACGAACGGGATCTGCGTCGTTTCGAACACGAGGCGCATGCGGCTTCAGCGCTCAACCACCCCAACATTCTAACAATCTATGAATTCGGACAGGTCGACGGATTGCGTTTTATCGCTTCCGAGTTTATCGAGGGCGAGACTCTACGCCAGAAGATGGCAAACGGCAAGCTGGAGTGGAACGTCACGATTGATATCGCCATGCAGATCGCCAATGCTCTGGCGGCGGCGCATGCCTGTGGAATCGTTCATCGCGATATCAAGCCAGACAACGTGATTGTGCGAACCGACGGGATTGTTAAGGTTCTCGATTTCGGAATCGCCAAGTTGAGCGAGAGGTGGGTCGAAGAAACTCTTCGTCGAAGAGCATTAGCCGTGGCGGCCGCCACGAGCGAACCTGGAATGGTATTGGGTACGGCCAAATACATGTCCCCGGAGCAGGCGCGGGGTCTCGTGGTGGACGCGCGCAGCGATATTTTCAGCCTAGGATCGGTGATCTATGAAATGATCACCGGAAGAGCTGCGTTTGAGGGCCAGACTGCGAGCGACGTGATGGCGGAAATCCTCAAAGCTGATCCTCCGCCCCCTGTTGATTACGCGCCGGACGTGCCCAGAGAAATTGAGCGCATCATCAGCAAGGCGCTGCGCAAGGACCGTGAAACTCGCTACCAGGCCGTGAAAGATTTGCTCATTGACCTCCAGGACTTCAAAAAGGAGGCGGAGTTTCAAGCCAAGCTGAAAGGGTCAGTCCGCTCTAAATCGGAGAAAACCGGATGGGGTAGCACAACACCGGCGCGCCCGGAACGGCCGGTGTTGGAACAGGCCTCTTCGTCCCGAGCCCGGTTAGGGCTAGTCGCAGCATCGTTGTTTGCGATTGCAGTGCTTGGCTATCTTGCTGCCAGGAAGGTCAACGTTCGCTCGGCAACAGCGGGGACGCGCAGCCTGGCCATCCTTCCCTTCCGAAATCTCAGGCAGGATCCTGCAACCGACTTCCTCGGATTCTCACTGGCCGACGCTGTAATCACCAAGCTCGGCTATGTCGGCGCCCTGACCGTCCGCCCATCATCTTCGATCGACAAGTACCGCAACCAGGTCATCGATCCGAAGAAAGTGGCAGCCGAGTTGAACGTCGACACGCTGCTCACCGGCAGTTTCGTGAAAGATGGCGACGACCTGAGAATCACCACCCAGCTGATTGATGTGAAGCCGGACAAGATTCTGTGGCGAGATTCCATTGACCTGAAGTACAACAAGCTGTTGACAGTGCAAGACCGAGTGGCGCAGCAAATCATTAGGGGATTGGAGCTGAACCTGTCGCCGTCGGAAGCAGCGAACCTCAAGCCCGAGAAGCCGATCAGTGCTACGGCGTACGAAGATTACCTGCGCGGGATTGATTTTTATTCGCTGAACGAATTTGCATCTGCTATCGACATGCTGCAGAAGGCCACGGCTCTTGAACCCAACTATGCGCCGGCGTGGGCGCACATGGGACGAGCTTACACCACGAACGCTTCACTTCATTTTGGAGGCCGAGAGGACTATGGCAAGGCAGAGACCGCTTATGAAAAAGCAATCGCGCTGAATCCGTCGCTCGTGGACCCTCGAATCTATGAAGCCAACCTGTTCACAGACACAGGCAGAGTAGAGCAGGCTGTACCATTGTTGCGATCGGTTCTGAAAGATAGTCCCAACAACGCGGAGGCACACTGGGAACTCGGATATGCGTACCGGTTTGGCGGGATGGTGCAAGAATCGATAGAGGAATGCGAAAAGGCACGCCAGAACAACCCCCAGGTCAAATTAAACAGTTCTGCTATGAATAGTTATCTTTACCAGGGCGATTATGAAAAATTCCTGCAAAGCCTGCCGGTGAACGATTCCGTGTACATCCTCTTCTACCGCGGCTTTGCCGAGTACCACATGAACAACCGCGAACAGGCGGCCAAAGATTTTGACCGCGCTTTCGGATTGGATCCTTCCCTCCTTCCAGCGGATGTGGGCAAGGCCCTCAGCTACTCGATTAAACACGACAATGCCGCCGGGTTGAAGCTGCTGCAGCAAACGGAAAGCGAGATTGAAGAGCGAGGCGTCAGCGATGCAGAGGGCATTTACAAAGTCGCTCAAGCCTATGCGGTCTTGGGAGATAAGAGTTCCGCCCTCCACATGCTGCGCCATAGCATTGGCGGTGGATTCTTTTGTTACCCCTACTTCGTGCGCGATCCTCTGTTACAGAACCTTCATGATGAGCCTGAGTTCAAGACATTAATGAACCAAGCTCTACATCGGCACGACCAGTTCAAGACCACCTTCTTCTGACAACGTTCAAGGTTCTCAATTTGTCTTACTCAGGTTTCCCGGTGTAGTGTTGCTCGCGATGGACTTCCGAATGATCGTCCAGGGACTCCAAGTGAGTAGTGACTTCAGCGGGCATACCTAGTTCGACGGGCAGGCGTTCTTCCAGAATTGTTGCAAGGCGGTGGGCTTCACTCACCGATGTCAAGTTCGGAAACAACAAATGTACTTCGATGATTTGCCGGTATCCAGTGGTTCGGAACCGGACCCCATGATATTGAATAGCCAACTCCGAACAAATCAGATCCAATTTGTCTCGAATCTTGCGACCAGCTTCCGGATCAGAAAAATCCATCAGCCCGACGGCTGAGTGCCAGACCAAGCGCCCTCCTGACCAGAGGATATTTCCAGCGACCGCAATGGCGACCAGCGGGTCGAAGGGTTTCCAGTGTGTTAGTAGCACAAGCCCCAGTCCACCCACGACGCCAAAGCTGGTCCAGCTATCGGTCAAGACGTGTTTGCCATCGGCTTCAAGAATCAGGGAATTGGTCCGCCGTCCAACTCGCAAAAGGTAGTAACCAAGACCCGCGTTGAGCATCCCGGCGACCAAAATCAGCGCGGTGCCTGCTCCCAGGTGCTCCAACTGCAACCCAGCCATCCACTTGCGAATCGATTCATAGAGAATTGCGATTGCAGCCACCACGATCATCGCACCTTCAAATCCCGCAGAGAAGAAAGTGATCCGCTCGTAACCGTATAGGAATTGTGGAGAAGCTGATCGCGTGCTGAGCCGAAGGCTGAACCAAGCGAACCCCACGGCGATCACATGCACCACAGACTCGGCTGCGTCGGAGAAAATCGCAGCCGAATGCGTCATGAAATAGACGGTAGTCTTACCGATCAGCATTACCAAACCGACAATCAGGGAAAGACGCATCGCGAAGTTGGCATCGCGCAATTCCCGTTCGTCTCTCCCGGTTGCGACGTTGACGGTGGCTTTGGTAGGCATGCTCGGCATCCTGTGAAGAAGACATGCTCCCATAGAAATCGCACTTGAAGATGTGACGCAGCGCACGTACCCCTTGCGTTCGCAGCCGTACAGTAATTAGAGGCGGTCAATTCCGATTACGCGTGCCTCTTTTATCAGCGTGCTCTCGACAAAGCGATGGCATTCATACGTAGTCGAACAGCGTCATGAATCCGAAATCCATGTGCAGTTGCTGGTGGCAGTGGAAGAGCGTCAGCCCCGGGTTGTCGGCAATAAATTCAATTTCGGCCTCCTGGTAGCCACCCAGCATGACCACATCTTTCAGGATTCCGGATGTCGCCTTTCCCGCCAACCTCGTAAGTTCAAAACTGTGCCGATGGAGATGGATGGGGTGAATATCATCGCTGCGGTTGCGCATGCGAATTCGGTAGCGCTTCCCTTGGCTCAAGTGAAAGGAGGCGGGCATTGGCTGGCCGCTCATCGGATAGGCCGTTCCATTGATCGTCCATCGGTTGAATCCCTCTTCGGCGGCATTCTCCTTCGCAAAGATCATGTCAAATGTTTCTTCGGGCGACTCGGCGGCAGCACTGGGCTTTCCGAAGACTTCGTAGTTCCACCGGTAGGGCGGCGGCGCGACCCATTGTCCTCTCCCCTTGGCCCCTGCATATTCAACGACGATCCCCATGCCGTGGCGGCGATCGTCATCCGCTAGATCACCCATGATCCACACGCCAGGGTGTGTCATTTCGACGATGGCTGAAACGCGTTCCGCTGTTCCCAGCCACACCACGGGAACCGTGAGCGGGTTCGGCACAAGATTTCCGTCGAGCGCAACGACGTGGAACGAATGACCGGGCAAGGCAAGACTGCGTATCTCAGTCGCGCTTCCGTTCAACACATGAAACAGAACTCGTTCCCCCTGCTTCACGCGGACTGGCTCCCCGTGGTGCAGCATCCGGCCATTGATCGTAAAAGAAGCGTAGCCTACTTCATATCCGTGCGGCATGCCCTTGGCCAGCGAAGCCTTCATGGCTGACTCGCCTTCCACTTCGAGCGCTTTCACTTTATCCGCCGGAGAAAGGAAGTCCATTGCCATATCTCCGCCGCGGCTGAAAGTTGGATCGAACTCCTTCAGCACCAGAAATACCTCGCGGTCATAGTTGCCCGGCTCATGCTTCGGCTCGATGTAGACCGGCCCAACTTGTCCACTGTACTGCCCGGCGGCCAGGTTTGCGCCCGCACGGTTATGGGTGTGATAGAAACGGAAGCCCACTGGCCTGGGTGTGAATACGATCCGACGTTTGCCCTGCGCGGGAATGAAGGGGGTGCCCTCCTCAGATGCTCCATCTACATCAACGGGAACCATCTGACCGTGCCAATGCAATTGCTCGGGCGTGTCCGTCTCGTTGTATACGTCTACCGTGACCTGTTCGCCTTCCTTAAAGCGAAGTAGCGGACCTGGGAACTGCCCGTTGTAGGTAGTCGCCGAGACAATCCGGTTCGGCGCGATCTCGACTGGAGACGCTTTGATGTGCAGCGTGTAATCTGCAGAACCCGATTCGGGCGTGGCGGCGCGAGTGTTGACTCCAAGCGGTAATACGCTGGATTCTGCCACGTCGCTGGACGAGACCAAAGCCGCTCCGGCTGCGAGAGACACAGCTTTGAGAAACTGGCGCCTGGATTCAGACCATTTCTTCATGGAGCCTCCTTGATTCTCTGCCTCAAGTTATTACTCTTGCCGCGTAGACGCATGCCAGGAGATGTCGCTGGAGACGCTCGATATGAACGCTCAAATGGCTATGTAGAGAGGTGGGAGGATTGGCAGTTGCCACCGGCACCAAGCCAGCAGAAAAATATAGGAACATACAACCCGCTGAAATCGTTAGGACCAGAATGAAACCGATTAGGATGGCCTTTATCATTCCAGCGCTCCGGTTCTTGATCAGAAATTAAAGCGATACCCCAAAATCATCTTCGCAATCAGGTGGTCGGTCGCGCCCGTGACGCCCACGCCAAGTCCGAAATTGATCTCCCATTGCGGAGCGACATTCAGATCGATTGCCGGGAAAATCTGGTGTTGTTGTTGTGAGATCGCATCAAACCTTGTCACCGGACCGACCGAACCGTAGTATTCGAGACCTCCCGCGATCTTCGGCGTGAAATCGTAGCTGAATTTGAAGTTTGGCGAAAAGACGACTCCCTGGTTCACGCTCTGTCCGTGGAAGGAACGGTCCAGGGTCGGATTCAAGGACCAGTACCACCTGGCAATTTTCTGGTCCACGATAGGACGCATTTCCCACGTCCAGGTATCGACAGAGTATGACCGCCTCTGATAACCGATTTCGTTCGAGAGGCTCACTCCCACGGGCCAATGCCATTTCTTGGGGACGGCAACGCGAGGCCGGATGTGATCTCCCACCCACTGCCAACTCTGGCCCTCGGTGATGGACGTGAAAATATAAAACCCGCACTCAAACCAGTCATTAAAGCCATGCGTGATTTCGACGGTTTCATGTTCTGCATGGTTGGTGGGATAAACCCCATCTATGGTTGTCTTTGATCCATCGATGGTGAAGTTGCTGTGGAGTTCAACCATGGTGTGACCGGGATCAACCAGATCCGATCCGTACACCTGGATTTCGTAGTTGTCTTGAGCATAGGCGAGAGCAGCAGACAAAATCGAGGCGAGGAATAGAAGTTTGATCGCGAGATCTCGGTAACTCATCGTCCAGCCAGGAGAGCAACGTTCCATGAGAAAGACTATCAGTTCAATAATAAATCGGACTGGCAAACGGATGAGAAGTCGCTCAACTCCTCTTGAGCCTCTCGGGGCGCGGTCACCGCTGCAAAAACGGAATTACTGAAGTAATCGTGAGAGGGTTGAAAAGTACTGCAAAATCACTTTGCGCGTGTTCACCTGTAGCTAAGTGTGAGCGTGCAGCACATCCGGTAGCGAACCGTAGGTCATTGTCCGCCAGCCCCAACTGCATCATCACAAAGAGCGAAGTCAGGCCGGAGTTCTGTTTATGTATTCGCGCCGCACGATCACTCGCCACTCTCTGGTGTCTCTCGTGTTCGTGCTGGTGTACCTGCTATTGAACCGGCCCGAGGTCATACTCTTTTCACACATTGGATTTGTCGCCTGGTACCCGGCAATTGGCGTGGTCATGGCGCTGATGCTAGGCATCAGCCCGTGGTATGCGGCTCTGGCCTTCTTCGCGAACGCTTTCACTAACGTAGCTGTTTACGCACAGCCCGTATTGTCGTTCAGCAATACGATTGGTGCTGCAGGCATCTCCGCCAGTTATGGCACGGCGGCCTACCTGTTGCGCGGACCTCTGCGAATTGATCTCGGACTGCGACGCCGCCGAGATGTGGTCCGCTACCTCCTGGTGAGTACCATCGCGGCAACGACTGCAGCTGTCTTTGGTGTCACAACCCTCCTGGCCGATCACAGCATCACTCGGGCTGACTACACGCATTCGGCGCTCGGATGGTTCTTAGGCGACGCCATTGGCCTGGTGGCTGTCGCTCCATTTCTTCTCGTGCATGTATTTCCGCAGGTTCGTGCATGGGTCTCGCAGGCGTCGACCGAGGGCCGGCCAGCAAACATTCGTTCCGTGAGAACGAAGTTTACCTTTGGCGCGGTCGCGGAAACTTGTGGTCAAGCTTTGGCGATATTGTTCGTTTGCTGGGCGATGTTCGGCCTTAACGATGGCCGATACGGTCATTTTTATACGTGCTTTGTACCTGTCATTTGGATCGCCATGCGCCAGGGAGTCAGGCGAGTTGTCACCGGCCTGCTGGCGCTAAATTTTGGAATTGTGATCGCCTTGCATTTGTTTTCTCCAACCATAGCTGTATTCACCAAAGTTGCCGTGTTTATGCTGGTTGTGTCAGCGGTGGGGTTAATCGTGGGCTCCGAGGTTAGCGAACGACACCGCTTGGCGATTCATCTGAATGAACAAACGACTTATTTGCACTCGCTGATCCAGAATAGTCCCCTGGCGATGGTTGTACTCGACCGGCAGGGTTCTGCCGAACTGGCGAATTCCGCTTTCGAGAAGCTCTTCCAATGCGATCGCCAGGATCTTGCTTCGATTGACTTCAGAAGCGTCGGGATGCCCGAGGGCGAAGCATCGGACTCTGCGCAGGTGATCACCCAGATCTTCGCAGGGAACGCATTGCGCCGGACCATAAGACATCAGCGAAAGGATGGAAAGGTTCTTGATCTGGCGCTCCATGGAGTGCCGTTGCAGGTGCATGGGGAAATACGAGGTGCCTACCTAATCTATGAGGACGTTTCGGAGCAGGCCAGGGCGGTTGAAGCGCAGCGCCAACATGCCGAATCGCTGGATCGCCTGGTAAAAGAGTTGGAACTGCACACCAGGCAGATTACCTTGCTCAACGAAATGGGATCTCTGTTGCAGTCCAGCGCAACGGTTCAAGAAGCCTCTGCGGTCGTGGGCAGCTTCGCACAGAGGCTCTTTCCCGAAGCCCCTTCGGGAGCTCTCTACTTGTTCAGATCGTCGCGAGATCTGGTGGAGGCAGGAGCGCGGTGGGGAAAGAGGGACGCATTAACGCCAACATTCCCTCCCGACGCGTGCTGGTCGTTACGCCGTGGCCAGCCTCACTGGAGCGAGACTCGAGGCAGCAGCGTCGCTTGCCAACATCTTACCAAGAGTTCGACTACCGAAGGTTTATGTGTACCCATGGTCGCGCAGGGAAACACGGTTGGCGTCCTGCATCTCGAGTTCGACAGTGCCACGCGCCTCCAGTACGGTTCGGGAATGGAGAGTCTCCGGGAGTCTCACCAGCAACTGGCCATCAGCCTCGCCTCGCAGGTTGCGCTGTCACTGTCTGGTTTGCAACTCCGTGAAAGCCTGCGTGAACTATCGATTCGTGACCCGCTTACGCGCCTGTTCAATCGGCGATTCCTGGAGGAATCGATAGAAAGAGAGCTACAACTGGCCAGCCGCAAGAAACAGCCAATCGCCATTCTCTTCCTCGACCTCGACCACTTCAAGCGATTCAACGACACGTTTGGCCATGACGCAGGGGACATGGTGCTTCAGTCCCTGGCTGATCTGTTCCGCAGCTTCTTTCGCTCCACCGATATCTGCTGCCGCTACGGCGGCGAGGAATTCGCTATTATCCTCCCCGAATCTACTTCACAGGATGCGGCTATTCGTGCGGACGCATTGCGCTCCGAGGTAAAACGCCTACGGTTGCGGTATAAGAAGGAGACGGTGGGGTCGCTTTCGATCTCCGTAGGCGTGGCCGCCTTTCCGGAGCATGGTTCAACCTCCGACGAACTGCTCAAGATCGCTGACGAATGCCTCTATCAGTCCAAAGCGCGAGGCCGGGATGTTGTAACTGTGGCTTCGCTGCAAAAAGTATGACGGTCGCTTGGCCTCCGGCCGGACTCCGTCATTCCGTGGTCCGGCTCGCTGTGCCAAATGCTTTCTGGATGAGCGTCCACCGCGCCGCCCCGATGATGCCGCAGTCATCATTCGCCACAATCTTGACCGGCATGTCTTTCAGGATCGCCTCCATTCGTCCTTTGTCCAGGAACGACTCCAGGAAAACGGGATCCTTCATCTTAGGTACGATCTTCGCCGCAATACTACCTCCGACGAAAATCCCTCCTGTCGACATGAAATTCAACGCGCAGTTCCCAGTCTGCGCTCCGAAGATGCTTACGAACATCGACAACGTCTGATCGCAGATCGCGGCTTTACCCTCCAATGCCGTTTGCGAAATCAGGGCCGGCGGATCGGACGCTGCGGTCAACTGCGTTCGCAGCCATTCCGGTTCCTCGGCCTTGTGCGCATCTCGCAGAAAGTCGTAAATGTTTCTGATCCCGGGCCCGGAAAGAATTCGCTCGCAGCTGATTCGGCCGTATTTTTTCTGCAGGTACGCCAACAATTCCATCTGCACCTCGTCCCTGGGCGCGAAGTCGGCGTGTCCTCCTTCGCACGCAAAAGGATGATGCCGGAATCCATCCCAGTAGAGCCCCGCCATCCCAAGTCCGGTCTTGGCCGAGATTACAGCCCGATTGCCTTCCGCCTCTTCCGAACCCTCGCTCAACGTAATGAAATCTTTTGATTCCAGGCCATCGATTCCATAAGCGTAAGCTTCCAGATCGTTAAGCAGACCAACTGAATTGAGCCTGAGTTGCTTAGCCACTTCTCGCGAATCGATAATCCAGGGCAGGTTGGAAATCTTGCTTCGCCCCTCCCGCACCGGCCCAGCGACGCCCAGGCATGCACTGTGGACGGGAATGCCTTCGGTTTTTATGAAGTCAGCAAGAATGCCGGAAAGCCCGTCGTGCTGCTGGCTCATGTAGACCTTTTCCACCACGCACTTCAGGCGAGAGCCTTCGATTTCGAAGGCGGCCAGGCGGGTGTGAGTTGCGCCAATCTCACCGGCAAGAATCATTGTTCAAAAGGAATCATGGTTCGATCCTCCTCCACTGGCGGCCGTCCTGCTGCAGCAGTTGATCGGCCTCCGCTGGCCCCCAGCTGCCGGAGGCGTAGTTCGGAAACTTGCGCGGCGGCAGCGCTTTCCACACGTCCAATACTGGATCGACCACTGTCCAACCGGCTTCCACCATATCAGCGCGCTGGAAGAGAGTTGCATCTCCGATCATGCAGTCGTACAACAAGACCTCGTATCCGGTGTAGGCGTCAGCTCCGAAATACTTCGAATATTCAAAACTCATATTGACGGAACCAACCCGCAGCAGAGGCCCTGGAATCTTTGCTCCAAAGCTGAGCGAGATTCCCTCCACCGGCTGGATCTGGATGACCAGCGTGTTGGTGTGCAACTTGTGAAAGGGCGCATTCCGAAACAGTTCGAACGGCATGCGTTTGAACTGGATGGCGATTTCCGTGTGTCGCATCGCCAGTCGCTTGCCGGTTCGCAAATAGAAGGGCACTCCCGCCCAGCGCCAATTGTCGATGTTGAGTTTCAGAGCCGCGAACGTCTCGGTGCGCGATTCCGGAGAGACCCCGGGTTCAGCTCGATAAGCGGACATCTTTTCGCCACCCAGCGCTCCCGGCCCGTACTGCCCGCGAATGCTGCGCTGCAAAACCTCGTCCGAGTTCAACGGCAGAATTGAATGCAGAACTTTGGCCTGTTCGCTGCGCACCGCGTCCGCCTGAAAAGATACCGGCGATTCCATGGCGGTCAAACTGAGCAGTTGCATCACGTGGTTGGGAACCATGTCGCGCAATGTTCCCGCCGTGTCAAAGTATCCACCCCGCTGCTCCACTCCTACGGTTTCGGAATTGGTGATTTGCACGTGGTCGATGTACCGCCGATTCCAGATGGGCTCGAAAATCGCGTTGTCAAAGCGGAAGACCATAATGTTCTGCACAGTCTCTTTGCCGAGGTAGTGATCGATGCGATAGATCTGATTTTCTTGCAAAACATTCTTGATATCGCGGTTCAACGCGCGTGCAGAATCCAGATCATGGCCAAAAGGCTTTTCGATCACCACACGCCGCCAGCGTCCATTCTGTTGAATCGACAGTGCAGCTGTCCCCAACTGCTCCACGATCTGCGAAAAGAACTTGGGTGCAGTCGCGAGATAGAAAAGATAGTTGCCTTCTGTATGTAGCTCGGCGTCGACCGCGGCGAGCCGCTCCCGGAGCTTGCTAAAAGTATTTGGATCGGCAAAGTCGCCACGCTCGTAGAACAGCCGCTTCCGGAACCACTCCAGGGCTTCCGCAGATTCGGTTCCGGCCGGCAGAAAACTGGTAACCCGGTGGCGGAAATCCTCCAGGCTCAGATCATCCACCGAAACCCCGATCACCGCAAAATTGTCGGGCAGCAGCTTTGCCTTCCCTAAATTGAAGAGCGCAGGCGCCAGTTTGCGCTTGGTCAAATCCCCGGCTGCGCCAAACAGCACGAACACGCAAGGACCAGCCGCCCGTTCGGCGAATCCGAGGTCGTTCTCCTGATTGCTTTGAGTAGGTTCGACCATCTTTGTGGGGGCAACTCTAGACTGGTGGGCTATGGTAAATGACCGATGAACAGCTTTCCAGCGCATACTGCAGAAATACGGAGAGCGTATTATTTGCGGCCTAGGCGCAAAATTACGCCAGCGCCGATCCGCAGATTATTCTCGCGGTTGTTAAGACCATTGGGCAATCTCGTCATGAAGTACTCGGCTTGCACGGGACGAACGGAAACATACGTGGACACTTTGAAATCGACACCCCCTCCTGCCGTCAGCGCAAAATTATTTTCGGGGCCCGATTCGTCAATCCCCGCGGTTGTCCGAATTCCTCCCAAGAGGACCTGCGCGAACGGCGTAACCCTCCCCCGACGGAAATTCGCTCTTGGCCCAAAAAGATATGTGAACGCGCCTCCAACCAATGCGCCGTTTACAGTGCTGGTCGCCCCATAACCCGCGAGATCTCCCACCACTCCGAGCCAGTTCTTGAGGTTATATTCTAGCTGGCCGCCACCGCCGTATCCGTTGTACGTTGCCGAGGGCGCGACTCCGGGGAGGTTGGCGTTGATATTGAAGCGCACGTAGTAGTATCCGCCATACAGCTCGAATTTTGCTGGCGCCTCCTGCGCTTTCACCAGCGGCACGGTTGCAAAAAATCCTAGCAACAGACCAACGCCAATTGACTTCCGCATTGGGAGCGCTCCTTTCGCGGCTGTCCTCATTGCCGATGAATCATACCGCGTTCGGCCTGTTTGACCCTATGCTGAAAGGATTCGCACCCATGTTTGAAACTGCCGCCGTTACTAAGACTTATTGGTTGGGGACTTTTTGCTAAGCTCATCCAACAAGAGCTTCGCGGACGGAGGCGGCTGTACCGCTCCGTTGAAGACAATGTCTTGCGCACTCAGTTCCTTCCCATATAGCGCTTTGTTGGCATCATTGTCAGGGCGAAGGGTCGAGCCGGCCAAAGAAATTCCAGCGAACAGTCCGCGGGCGCGCGAATAAGAAAGTATCTCGGCCCGCAGGGTCACATCCGTTTCGGCGGATGCGTTGCGTCCGACCGGACCAGCCGCAGCCGAGACATCACCCCCGAGCTTGACCTTGCTTGTGAGAATGCTCTTCGCTGACCGCGGGCTCATCAGCAGTAATACGAAATCCGTCGCCTGACCGCCCAATTGCAATCCAAAGCTGCCACCCTCAAGCGCCATCATGGTGGGAGCGCCCCATGGGCCTTTGAAATCCTGCCCCCCGCGACACGTCATGACGCCGCGGCCATAACTTCCACCAAGTCCGATGGCAAATTTGAGTACCGAAGGCAAAACCACGACACAATCCGCTTTGTCAATTACGCTCTGCGGAATGTCGTCGGGAATATTCAGGATTTCCTGCATTACAGTTCCAGAGTTTTCGATGCGCTCCTGTTCTTTCTTTTGCCCGAAAGCGGGTAAGGCAATCATCATCAGCACAGCTATACCAAACCAGGCTCTCTTCATATGCTCTCCTCAGCAAATTGAACGTTCCGAAAACAAAATTCGACTCTCGATAACTATATTTGTCAACTCAGACTTTGCTGGCGCGCCTCACCCTTCGCCCGAATGACCGCGTTGAAAAATGTGTACCTTATTTGACCGCGGCCGAGGCCACTATCCTCTGGAGGTTTGCATTGGCGGAGATGGATAAGTGAACCGGATCCAAAAGGCAACTCGATATATCACTCGGCTGGCTTAAGCGCTGGTCATTCCGGGCGTTGGAAAGCCGTGGCCGCTGACCATTACCGCATCTGCCGCGTCGACTGCCTTGCCGAATTTGGAAGTCAGGAATGCCGGTTCGACTTCAAGGGATACAGATCCTGCAGTCCGAACGGATTCTCCGACGGCAACTCCAAGCAACTCCCCAAGCCTGTGAAAATGGCGGACCCATTTTTCGCCGAACGGTACATGCGGCTCACGAGAGATTATCTGCAGCCGATCATAGTAAACGTTTTGCGCCCGCCACAGATCTACGTGGAAGGGTGGAACCTGCGCCAGCGAAGCCACCTCTTCCAGTTCCTGAATCTTGCTTAAGTCGAACGGATCTTTCGCCCACCGATCCAGGACCATTTCCAGACGCTGGCGAAGCGCCGTCTGGAGCGAGTTCCCTGCAAAGCTGGTCACATCCGGCTTTGCGGTATCGAGAAGTTTTCGAATGCGATCAAGGTCCAGTTTTTCGCCGGCCAAGCAGCGTTGAATGGCATTGCCAACCACGAAATCCGCCGATACACGGAGAATGGCCGGCATCGGTAGATGAAGTTCGGAAAGAAAGCTGATGAGCGAGGCATTCTTCTCGTAGACGCGGGCGTATATCTCGTCAATGTCAGCCAGGGTGGAATTGACGATCTGCTTAACAATTCTCTGCCGCTGATCACGGAACAGTGACTTTAGCGAATAAGTTGCACTTCGAAACTCCTCGTCAATTAGAAGCGAGCATCTGGCAAGATCACCAGCTGAAAACGCCGCACTTGCCCGCTCAATAAATTCCGCGTGTTCATTGTTACCGCGCCACGGGCAAATGCCGGCAACCAGCTTATGGCCTCCCAAATGCAGAACTGCGAAGTTAAACTTCAGCTGGCCGCGGGTCGTACGGGAGGTAATCTCGGCACATCCAACCGCAAATTTCGCCTCGTCCTTCTCGAAAAGCTGCACTTCCTGCAGGCGAGCATAGTAGCAGTACATCAAATGCGGATCACGGTAGCCGTCAAAAAGCGAGCTGATGGCATAGTGCGCGGCCACGCCCGAAAGATCCAACATCGCCGGCCGGACGAATTTCTCGTAGATGCTTCGGCCGTTGCCGAACTCAGAAATATTGCTCCAGACTTTCTCCAGCCGGGTCAGAAACTGCTCTTCCCGATCGCCCCCGAATAATTGTTCGCTCAACTGCACGGCTCGACCGGCATATTGAAGGACTTGGACTGTTTCTGGTCCCGTCGGCTCATCAAAGAACCATCCGCAGCTGGTATACATCAGCATGAGATGCCGCTGCATTTCGAGCAGCCGCAAAGCCCGCACCGACTCATCAGCGGACAAATCTCGCACCGCATGCTGACGCAGAAAGCTGTCCACCCTGGCGGGCGCACGATCAATGACGGCCTTGGCGTATTCATCCCGGGCATTCCATGGTTTCCTTAGCAGCTTCTTCGCGCCCGCTTCATACATGGGGGCCAGTTCGTCACGCAACCAGTCCAAAGCTTCTCGCAGCGGTCTTCGCCATTCCTGCTTCCAGTGTTGATTCGCCCCGGAGTTGCAGCCGCAATTGCTCTCCCACCGGGCAACCCCATGCATACAGCTCCAGGATGTCCGATCCATGATTTCAACTTCTTGTAAAGGTGGATGTTTGGCAAAATATTCGCCGTAATTTGTGATTTGCGCGAGTTTGTTCTGTTCGATGTAATCGAGAGCATAAGCCAGCGCCATGTCGCCCCGCGAGTGATGGTGTCCGTACGTCTCGCCGTCGGTAGCAATGTGGATTAGCTGCGCTGGATCGCCTTCGGGATCAAATCGGCCGGTAAGCCGGCGCGCCAGATTCTCGCCGCTGAAGAGTAATTTCTCAAACGCAACCGCGCGGGAGACCACTCCATCGTAAAAGAACAGACCAATGCTGCGCCCGGAAGGTAAGTTGCAGGCGTAGGCGCGGCGCGAGTCAATTCCTTGCCCATAAAGATTGGTCCACTCGCTTTCTTTGTCGGTCCTCAACCTGCCAGCCTGATGCGGCGCAAGAATTGTGAACTTGATGCCCTGCGAACTCAGGATTTCGAGAGTCTCCAAATCCACGGCAGTTTCTGGGAGCCACATGCCCTCCGGGTCTCGTCCGAAACGATGCTGGAAGTCCTGAATCCCCCACAAAATCTGCGTGCGTTTATCGCGCGAGTTGGCCAAGGGAAGAATGAGGTGGTTGTACGCCTGGGCCAGAGCAGAGCCATGCCCTGAATAGATTTGCTGGCTCTCGTGGTCGGCCCTCAGGATCTGTTCGTAGGCTTGCGGAGCGCGTTCTTCCATCCACGACAGCAAGGTTGGCCCAAAGTTGAAGCTGATGCGGCTGTAGTTGTTTACGATCTTGAGAATACGTCCCTGGCCGTCGAGCACGCGCGACGCGCCATTCGGCAGATAACACTCCGCCGTGATCCGCTCATTCCAGTCGTGGTAGGGGCTCGCCGAGTCCTGCGATTCGACCGCTTCCAACCATGCATTTTCCCGTGGAGGCTGGTAAAAATGACAATGAATACAGACGAAACACCCCATTTGCACGTCTCCGGCGACCTCCAAGAAACCCAAGCACGATTTCGTCTCGGAAACGCGACTTCTTGGGCACGCATGACCGAACCTGCTCGCCTGCGGTCTCAGATGATGGGTGCCAATATACCCTACATTTCATTGCCCGGGGGAGAGCAGATCTGATTCCTGGGCTGTGTAAAACTCGCTTGAAAGGTAGCATGCAGTTCAGTCCCGGTCATCGCTGAGAAGGAGTTCTGTCAATTTCTTGTGATACTCTTCCGCCCACGCTGTTTCCCTGGGGCCATGACGCGGCCTAGCCTCCCGCCGCCCATGACACGTGGAGAATGGAACGGGAACCTATGCCCACATTCTTTTTAAGAACTCTGCTCGTGGCTGTGCCGATCGCCAGCGCGCTGGCGCAAACGCCGGCACTGCAAATGAATGTTGTTTACGTGTGCACGGACGGCCAGAGCTTTAAAGTCTTTTCCTGCGACAACACCACGGGCGCTTGCGATTATCAGAACTACAAGAGGGGACAGGCGTACCAGCGAGGCGAGGCCCTGCGAGTACAACTGGCGGCTTTGCTGCCGTCGAAATGCCACGCGCAAACGCCCGCCGAAGCGCAAGCCGATCCTCACCGGGGCGAGATTCCTCCTGCTCCTTCTCCGTTCAAGCATGCGGGTGGCAGTGGTGCTTCCGCAGCAGCAGCTGTAGTCAATTCGCAAACCGGTTCGGGCGGATTCAAAGTGGGGGACAGGGTGCGCGTGCTGATCGACGGTTGGCAGGAGGCCACGGTCGTCCAAGTGCACGGAAGCTCTTATGTGGTCCACCTGCCGAATGGAATTGACGTTTCAAAACTGTGGCCGATGGAAGTGCGTCGACTTGGAAAACTAACGGCCGAGGATCACGCGGCGGGACAGTACGATCTCCACGATCGTGTGCAGGTGCTGGTGAATGGCCGGTGGATGGAGGGTGAGATCCGAGGCCAGAATCTCAACATGTACGACATCAAGGTGCCCGGCGTAGATACTGGCTTCGGCTCTGATATTGTGAATACGACCGCCGAGAATATTCGTATGTCGACGACGGCGCCGCCTCCGCCTCCCGCTCAACGGGCAGCTGGGCAACCTCCCAAGCCGGGGCTTACGAGCTGCGCCGGCAAATATGAAGGCCGTTGGGAGCACGTCTCCGGTATGGGTGGTATGACGGTTGTTTTCCGTTCCGGCAGGGCAACGATTACCGAAGGGTTGGGCGGCGAGATGCCTTTTGATTGTTTCATGGGCGACGGCAAGCTCGTTTTCTACAAAGCTGGTTCGTTCACGCCTTTTTCCTATGGCTTCGACGTCAACAACGACGGAACGTTGCAGACGCCGCTGGGCGCAATCAAGAAGATGGGCAACTGACAAGCTTGTTCCAGCCAATCTGCTCGAGAGCGGCAAATAAGCTCGATGCCGGGTGCGATTTCGTCACAACTCGCTCAGAAGTTTGTGATCAGTTTATGCCGGGCGTGCAATTCCTCCGACAACATGCCTTTCCTGCGTGGTGTGACGGCAGTCACTGCAAGACGCACCGAGCTGCGTAGATTTGTAGGGATGAGCACGCCAGCCAAGAATGATCGCGTCGCGTGGCTCCAGGGACCCTCGGCCAGCTGTGCGGCGGTGCCGGCGGAACGCAATCACCCCTGGCGGTTGGTTTTGCTGGGGGCACCGGGGGTAGGCAAGGGGACGCAAGCCGAACTGCTGACGCAGCAACTGGATGCTTGCCATCTCTCGACCGGCGACGTCTTTCGCGCAGCCGCCAAGCGCTCCGACTGTGATCAGACCCCGGCGATGAGGGTGGCCTTGGAGCACATGCGCCGCGGCGATCTGGTGCCGGACTCCACAGTATGGGAGATGGTACGCGAACGCTGTCTTTGCATCCTCCATTGCGGTGGTTTCATTCTCGACGGGTTTCCGCGCACGCTGGCGCAAGCCGAATCACTAAAAGAATTAATGGAAAAGGAGAGGCTTTCGCTGAACGCGGTACTCAACTACGAACTGCCGACCGACGAAATTGTGCAGCGGTTGAGCGGTCGCCGTACTTGTGAACAGTGCAAATCAGTTTTCCATGTTACAGAACGGCCACCAAAACTCGAGGCCGTGTGCGATCGCTGCGGAGGCCATCTTTATCAGCGCGAAGACGACCGGCCAGAATCTGTCGCCGTCCGTCTTGAAGCCTACGAACGAAGCACTGCGCCGCTCATCCAGTTCTATAAAGATCTTGGCCTGTTACTGCCGATAGTCGCTAAGGGATCCCCGGAAGAAATCGTGGCACGAACGGTGGATCAATTGAACCAATCACCCTGGCAGCAAGTCGGTTGATCGCAGCAGCGATCCTTCGACAGACCAAGCCTAACTCGCTTCTCAATCTTCCAGAAGCCGCTTTTCCAATAGGTCCTAACGTGGATCGACTTGCATGAGCATCCCATATTTCGGGCGGAGCGTGATGAGTGGCTGCGGCTCAACTCGATGCCCTGGAGCCAGTCGTAGTTTCCATTTTTGCGCGAGCGTTGCCAGAATCAGCACGCCTTCCATCCAGGCAAACGATTCGCCGATGCATTGCCGCGGCCCAGCGCCAAATGGGAAGTACGTGAACTTGGCGCGCAGGGCTTTCGCTTCCGCGGAGAATCGGCCTGGATCGAAGCGCAATGGATCAGGGAAGAATCTCGCATCACGGTGCGTGACGAACTGGCTTATCAGCACGGTGGTTCGTGCCGGAAGAAAATAATCGCCCAGAGTGAAGTCGTTGCGTGCATAACGACCCATAGCCCATGCAGGCGGATAAAGGCGCAGCGATTCCGCCATCACATTTTCGGTATAGCGCAGGCGCAACAAATCCTCGACAACCGGAAGCCCGCCCTGCAGTACTTCGTCGACTTCTTTATGAAGCTTAGCTTCGCAGTCCGGATTCTGCGATAGCAGATACCACGTCCACGACAACGCGTTGGCAACCGTCTCGTACCCCGCCAGAAAAATAGTGATGACCTGATCCCGTACGGACTTGCGCGCCATCCCGTCCTTGGCCGGAGAAGCCGCGATCATAAGATCCAGCAGGCTTCCGCGATCGAAACCGCTTCGCTGGTGCGCGTCCCTCATGCGGGCATCGATCATGCGGTAGACCACGGCGTCGATGCGCTTGCGGGCTCTCACAAATGCGGCGAGGCCCGGTGGACGCAAATGCACCAGCCATTCCGCCGCGGGCAACATCACCAGAAAATTATAAAGACCCATGATGCGGTTGATCGCCGCCGCAAGCTCAAAGACTTCCTCGCGTAAGTCCGTTGCGAACAACGTTCGCGCCACCACATTCAAGGTCAAATGCATCATGTCGGCGGCAATATCGCGCTGTTCTCCCGGCTGCCACGAATCGCGGATTCGCTTAGCCTCTTCCACCATGATGCTGCCGTATTCACCAATGCGCTGACGGTGAAAAGCGGGCTGCGCGGCCACCCGCTGCGCGCGGTGTGCGCCTCCTTCAGCGGTGATCATGCCCTCGCCGAGCAGCATCTTGGTACGCTGCACCGTGCGTTCCTTGATGAAGTTGTCGTTCTGCACCACCAGCACTTCGCGGATGTACTCGGGATGATTCAGAAAAACAATATGATGAGGACCGATCTTGTAGTGCGCAATATCGCCGTAAGTCTTGGCGAGATGCTGAAAAAGAAAAATAGGATTCGCTGGGCGGAACTTGCGGAGGGCAAACCACAAGAGATTGCGCTGGAAGCCAGGCGGGAAGCGGTAATCGCTTCGCTCGCTGGAAGGCCCTACTCCTGATTGCCGCGCCGCGGTTGCCATTTCAATAGTCTACCCTGCGAGGAATTATCTGAAAGCGACCCGACGCGACTACTTCTGCAACTGATCGAGCGCAGCCAGAACATCCTCACTGTGCCGGGCGGGGTCGACATTGGTATACGCTTTTGCAATCTTCCCACTGGGATCGATTACGAACGTATGCCGCGCGGCGAATTTTACTACTCCGAGGTTGGTCAGCGAACCATATTCCCTGCTCACTTTGCCGTCGCTGTCTGCCAGGAGTTTGAAATTTAACCCCTCTTTCGTGCAGAACTTCTTGTGCGAGTCTACGCTGTCGACGCTTACGCCTAAAATCACGGAGTTGCGCGCATCGTATTTGGACTGATCCACTTGAAAGTTGTGAGCCTCGCGAGTACAGCCGGGAGTCTGATCCTTGGGATAGAAATAAAGGACCACCCACTTCCCGCGATAATCCTTCAGGCTGACTGAAGAACCCTCTTGCGATACCAGCGTGAACTCGGGCGCGGAGCCTCCCGGCGCTGGCATAGCCGCCCGGGAACTCGATAATAAACGCGGAACCAGGAATATGACGGCCACAACCAACAACACGAGCAGAACAATCTTTACCATCGAGACCCTCCTGAAAGACGCTTGCGTGTGACCGATATCCTCGGCGACTTTTGCTTCCACGTGATGTTTCGCATTGTAGAACGTTTGGTGTTCGACCTTCGCCAGCAAGATTCCGCATAATTGAATATTATGGATGATTCGGCATAATCATACGGAGATGAGACGTGGCTCAGACGGAAACTGACGGTCTAGAGGTATTGGAAACGCGAGAGTGGGTTGACTCGCTGGACTATGTGTTGTCCAAAGGTGGTCCCGTGCGCGCGGGGCGCCTGCTGCAACAACTGGCCTTGCATGCGCGGCGAGCCGCTGGAGTGAATCTTCCTTTTTCGGCAACCACGCCCTACCAGAATACGATTCCCTCCATGCAGCAAGCGCCATTCCCCGGCAGCCAGGAGATGGAGCGCCGCATCAAGAGCCTGGTCCGCTGGAACGCCCTAGCCATGGTGGTGCGCGCCAACAAAATTCAGGAGGGCATCGGCGGACACATCTCGACTTTTGCTTCGGCCGCAACTCTATACGAAGTCGCCTTCAATCATTTTTTCCAGGCGCAGACCGAAAGCGGCGACCGCGATATCGTATATTTTCAAGGCCACGCAGCGCCGGGAATGTACGCACGCGCCTATCTTGAAGGCCGTATTCCGAAAGAAAAACTGGAGAATTTCCGTCGGGAGTTGAAGCCCGGCGGCGGGTTGAGTTCCTATCCTCACCCGTGGCTGATGCCGAACTTCTGGGAGTTCCCCACAGTCTCGATGGGGCTGGGACCGATCCAGGCAATCTACCAGGCGCGCTTCATCCGGTATCTGGAGAATCGCGGCCTGAAGCAATCGACGGGCGGCAAGGTGTGGGCATTCATGGGCGATGGCGAAATGGATGAACCGGAAGCACTCGGTTCCATCACGCTCGCTTCACGCGAAAATCTCGACAACCTTATCTTTGTTGTGAACTGCAACCTGCAGCGCCTCGATGGGCCGGTACGCGGCAACGGAAAAATCATTCAGGAGCTCGAAGCCATCTTCCGCGGCGCGGGATGGAACGTGATCAAGGTTGTATGGGGCTCGGATTGGGACAGCCTGATTCGCGCGGACCGTGATGGATTGCTGGTGCGTCGGCTGGGAGAGATCAGCGACGGCCAATATCAAAAATATTTCGTGGAGAGCGGCGCATACTTCCGTCAGAATCTGTTCGGCACCGACCCGCGACTTCTGAAAATGGTGGAGCATCTTTCCGACGAGCAACTAGCGCGCATGCGGCTGGGAGGGCACGATCCTATCAAGGTGCATGCTGCATATCGCGCGGCAGTCGATCACAAGGGGTCCCCGACAATTATTCTTGCTAAGACCATTAAGGGCTATGGCCTGGGCGAAGCGGGCGAAGGCAAGAACATCACCCACCAGCAAAAGAAGCTGAACGAAGAAGAGCTGGAGATGTTCCGTTCGCGTTTTGGAATTCCCATTCCCGACGATCAACTGCAGAACGCGCCGTTCTACCGGCCTTCCGACGACAGCGCTGAAATCAAATACATGCAGGCACGCCGGCAACAACTCGGCGGCTACATGCCGACGCGTAAAGTGCGTGCCACGGCGCTGAAGCCGGTGCCCGAATCTTATTTCGAGGAATTCTACAAAGGCACAGAGGGACGCGAAGCCTCTACGACAATGGTTTTCGTGCGGCTGCTGGGGAAGTTGTTGCGTGATCCGGAGGTCGGCAAACTGATCGTTCCGATTATTCCTGACGAAGCTCGCACCTTCGGCATGGAAGCGCTGTTCCGCCAAGTTGGCATTTACTCCAGCGTTGGACAGTTGTATGAACCGGTCGACATGGACACGCTCCTTTATTACAAGGAAGCGAAGAACGGGCAGATCCTGGAGGAAGGAATCACGGAAGCCGGGTCGATGTGCTCCTTCATCGCAGCGGGCACGGCCTATGCCAACCACGGCATCAATACGATTCCTTTCTTTATTTATTATTCAATGTTCGGATTCCAGCGCATCGGCGATTTGATCTGGGCGGCGGCGGATATGCGCTGCCGCGGATTTTTGTTGGCGGCACGGCGGGCCGAACCACACTCGCCGGCGAAGGTCTGCAGCATCAGGATGGTCACAGCCACGTTCTCGCACTGCCGGTTCCCAACTTGCTGGCTTACGATCCGGCGTTCGCATACGAAATTGCCATCATCATTCAGGATGGCATTAAGCGCATGTACGTGGATCAGGAATCGATATTCTATTACCTCACCGTAACCAACGAGCCCCTTCCCATGCCCGAGATGCCGAAGGAACGGGAAAGTTCGCGAAGGCGTGTTGCGTGGCCTCTATCGCTTCAAAGCGGCGGATGCACCCGAGGCCAAGCTGCGCGCACAACTGCTGGGCAGCGGAACAATTATGTACGAAGCTATTAAAAGCGCAGAGCATACTCAAGGAGAAATACGGCGTGGCGGCGGATGTGTGGAGCGTTACCAGTTACAAGGAACTTTATCGCGATGCCAACGACTGCGAACGCTGGAATATGCTGCATCCTGGCGACGCGGCAAAAGTTCCCTTTGTCACTCAGACCCTGAAAGATGCGCCCGGGCCGTTCATTGCCGCATCTGATTACATGAAGGTGCTTCCCGAATCGTTGGCGAAATGGGTGCCGGGACAATTAGTCTCGCTCGGCACTGACGGCTTCGGTCGCAGCGAGAATCGAGCCGCGCTGCGAGATTTCTTCGAGGTGGATGCGAAGCATATTGTCCTGGCTACACTCGGTGCGCTGGTACGCGAAAAGAAAATCGGGCTGGATGTCATGAAGAAGGCGATTGGGGACCTGGGTATTAATCCCGACAAACTGAATCCAGCCGTAAGTTAAACACTGGTTACGACACCGTCGACAAAACTAAAGGAATGGAATTAGTGATCGAATTCAAGCTCCCCGCACTCGGTGAAAATATTGAACAGGGCGACCTGGTGCGCCTGATGATTGCGCCCGGCGCAGCTGTCAGCGAGGGTCAAGCTGTCATGGAACTCGAAACCGACAAGGCGGTCGTCGAAGTTCCTTCGTCCGTGAGCGGAACCGTGAAGGAGATTCTGGTCAAGGAAGGCGAGAAGATAAAAGTTGGCCAGGTGGTCTTCACCGCTGACAATAACGGAGCCGCCGCCGCTGCCGCTGAGAATCCGCGCTCTGCCGAGCCTACGGCCGCAGTCGAAAAGCCGCAAGCGCCCGCTCCAACAGCGCCTGAATCTCAGCCCGCAGCGCAACGAAACAGATCGACTGACGCTCCTGCCTCCAGCGAATTCCGCCTGCAGGAACTGGGAGAGAACATCTCGCAGGGCGACCTGGTGCGCTTGATGATCGCGCCTGGCGCCAAGGTTTCCGAGGGCCAGCCAGTCATGGAACTTGAAACCGAGAAAGCGGTCGTCGAAGTTCCTTCGTCCGTCACCGGAATTGTGAATGAAGTGAAAGTTAAGGAAGGCGAGAAGATCAAAGTTGGCCAACTGATCTTTACCCTGCAAGGTGGCACTCCATCACGGGCCGAAGCTGCCCGCGCACAGCGCCAACCTGTCGAGCACGTTTCCGGGCAGCATGGCGCGCGGCTCGCGTTTCAAGCCGCGATTCGAGCGGAGGGCAAAACCGAAGAGCAGGCGCTGCCCCCGGACCAGCCAGCTGCCGCAAATTTCCGCGTTCTCCATGCCCGTGCAATTGGGTAAGGTCGCCGGAACTGAATATCGCGAAGCGGTTCCGGCGGCCCCGCACACGCGCCGGCTCGCTCGCGAGCTCGGCGTCGATATCTACGAAGTCAAAGGTACCGGTCCCGGCGGACGCATCAGCGAAGATGACGTAAAGGCGCACACCAAGGCCGCTCTCGCAGCGATGGCCACGGCTTCTCAGGCGCCGGCGCGTGCTGGACATTTCATTGCTCCGAAGCTGCCGGACTTCGCCAAGTGGGGGAAGATCGAGCGTGTTTCCATGCGCGGGGTTCGTCGCAAGACCGCCGAACATGTGGCCGAATCCTGGAACACAATTCCCCATGTCACGCAGCACGACCGCGCCGACATTACCGAACTCGAGCAGTTGCGCGCACGCTTCGCTCCCAAGGCCGAACAGGCCGGCGGAAAAATGACCGTGACGGCGATCGCGCTCAAAGTCTGCGCGGCAGCGCTGAAAGTGTTCCCGCAGTTCAACGCCACCATCGACATGGAGAAAGAAGAAATCATCTACAAGCAGTACATCCATATCGGCGTCGCGGCGGACACCGACCGCGGCTTGCTGGTGCCGGTAATCCGCGATGTGGACAAGAAAAATATCGTCGAGCTGGCGGTGGAGCTTTCGCAGATCTCGCAAAAGGCACGCGAGAAGAAAATTACCGTCGCCGATATGGAAGGCGGAACTTTCACCATTACCAACCTCGGCGGCATTGGGGGCACGGCGTTCACGCCGATCGTGAATCATCCCGAAGTCGCCATCCTCGGGCTTTCACGCTCGCGCATCGAACCGGAATGGATCGGGGGGAAATTCGAGCCGCGGCTGATCCTGCCGCTTTCGCTCTCCTACGATCATCGCCTGATCGATGGCGCCGATGCCGCGCGTTTTCTACGCTGGGTCGCGGAAGCCTTCGAGCAGCCTTTCTTGCTTTCTGTGCAAGGATAACTCCGGCCAAGCGAGCAAAATCCTAAGAAAGTCATTTCATGAACGAAACTCTCAACCAAACGCCCAGTGAAAACCCGGAAGCGACTCAGAAGCTGCGCGTCGCAGTAGTTGGCGGTGGCCCCGGCGGCTACGCAGCCGCGTTCCTCGCGGCTGATCTCGGCATGCAAGTTACGCTTATCGATCCGGAGGTGAACCCCGGCGGCGTATGCCTGTACCGCGGGTGCATCCCTTCGAAAGCGCTCCTTCACGTGGCCAAGCTGATTGAAGAATCGCAGCAGGCGAAAAATTGGGGCATCGACTTTCCCCCCGCGAAGATCGATCTCACACGATTGCGCACCTGGAAAGAAGGCGTTGTAAAAAGGCTTACCGGTGGCTTGGGACAGCTCACTAAGCAGCGCCACGTGGAATACATCCAGGGCCGCGCGGCATTCGAGAATTCCAACACTCTGCGCGTCCACAAGGCGGATTCCACCGACGTGGTTCTCAGCTTCGACCGTATCATTCTCGCCACAGGTTCGCGTCCCGCCATCATCCCAGCTCTGAAGTTGGATTCGCCGCGCCTCATGGATTCCACTGGAGCCCTCAATCTGGAAGAAATCCCGGGCAGCCTTCTCGTGGTTGGCGGTGGATACATCGGCCTTGAACTTGGCTCCGTCTACGCCGCGCTGGGAACCCGGGTCACGGTAGTGGAGATGCTGGCAGGCCTGCTACCGGGCGCGGATCGCGATCTCGTGCTTCCGCTACACAAGCGTCTGGAAAAGATGTTCGAGACAATTCTGCTGAAGACCACGGTAGCCTCGCTCAAAGAAGACGGCGCGAAAATTCGCGCAACCTTCGAAGGCGCGGCGCTGCAGGAAGACGATCGCAAAAAGGTTTTCGACCGCGTGCTGGTTTCAGTCGGTCGCAAGCCAAATTCGGAGATTCCCGGCCTCGAGACTACGCAGGTCAATGTCAGCCCACGCGGATTCATCGAAGTGAACAAGCAGTTGCAAACCGCCGACCCGTCCATCTATGCCATCGGCGACGTAGTTGGCGAGCCGATGCTGGCACACAAGGCGATGCATGAAGGGCGCGTTGCCGCAGAAGCCATCGCCGGACACAAGGTCGCCTTCGAGCCCAGCGCCATTCCCGCGGTTGTGTTCACGGATCCGGAAGTTGCCTGGTGCGGTCTCACCGAGACCCAGGCAGAAAAAGAAAATCGCGAAATCAAAATTGCCAAATTTCCTTGGGGAGCATCAGGACGAGCGGTTACTCTCGACCGTCCCGAAGGCGTCACCAAGCTAATTATCGATCCGAAGACCGAACGCGTATTGGGCGTTGGTATTGTCGGCACCGGTGCCGGCGAACTGATCGCTGAAGGAGTGCTGGCCATCGAAATGGCTGCACTGGCCAGCGATGTCGCCATGACGATTCATCCGCATCCTACGCTTTCGGAAACGGTGATGAACGCAGCTGAAGTTTTCTTCGGCACCAGCACCGACGTTTACCGGCCGAAGCGCGGCTAGTTGAATGCGGCGACAACAACCCCTTGCGGCCAACCCCCTCCACTACAATAAACTCTCAATTGCCGGAGCTCCGCATCTGCTGCACTCGGCTGCCTGCACAAGGCCGGGCGCGGATGAAATTCATGGCTAACTTTTCCAGACGCATTACTCTTCTAGTTTTCCTTCTTTCTGTATCTTTGCCCCTCTCTGCGCAGAGCGCTCTCGGCGAACTTCTGCAATCCAATCCATCCGCAAACACTCCCACGAAAACTCAAACCGATTCCCTCGGTCGCGAAACGCCCTATGGCACGGTTTTCGGATTTCTGGAGGCGGCACAGGCCGGAAACTATGCGATCGCGGCGCAGTACTTACAGATGAGCGCAGCGCGACGGCAATCGGAAGGCGAGGAACTGGCGCTGAAGTTGAAGGCCGTGATGGATACGGCCTTCGCCGGCAGCCTGAAGCATCTGAGCACACAACCCCAGGGTTCACTTCAGGAGGGAGTTCCGCCGGACCGGCAAAGGCTGGGGACCATGTCCTCGGGCGACGTGGAAGCGGAACTGGAATTGGTGCGCGTTTCCGATCCGAACGCGGGAAAAATCTGGCTGATCGCCTCCGACACATTGGCTAAAGTTCCGGAGCTTTACGACCAGGTCGAAGCTCGCCGGGTGGAAAGGCGCCTGCCCAAGTGGGTGGTGACGCACCGGTTGGCGGGAATGCCGTTGTGGCAGTGGTTCGGCCTGATCTTACTTATTCCGTTAGCGGCAGGAGTCGGTTGGCTGGTGTTGGTGGTGCTGCAGATTCCTTTGCGCTGGTGGGCGCGAAGGCATGGGCACAGCGAACTGGAATCGCGCGCGGTTTCCGGTGCGACATGGTTGCTGGTTGGGACGCTCATCCACAGAATTCTCACAGTCTACTTGGGCATGCCGTTGTTGCAGCGCCACTACTACACGCAGGTCACGGAAGTTGCGGTTATCATCGGCACAAACTGGATCCTGTGGCGAATAATCCGCTGGTTTATGCGCCGCGTGCGAAACCGGGCTCTTGCCCGTGGTCGCGCAGGTACAGGGTCGCTGATGCTGCTTGGCGAGCGCCTAATCAAAGCTTTCATTTTCGTAATGGCGGTGTTCTTCGTCCTCGGTGTGCTGGGATTCAATTTGACTACGGCCTTGGCGGGACTGGGCATTGGAGGCCTGGCGATCGGTTTTGGCGCGCAGCAGACCATCGCCAATTTATTCGGCGGCGTTTCTGTATTAGGCGATGAGGTCATCCGCGTGGGGGATGTTTGCAAGTTCGGCGATCGTACAGGAACGGTGGAGGATATCGGGCTGCGGTCCACTCGCGTGCGCACGGAAGAGCGCACTCTGCTGGCGATTCCCAACGGCACGGTCGCGACTATCAACGTCGAGAACCTTAGCCGACGCGACAAGATGCTGTTCAAGACCGTCCTCGGCCTGCACCTAGAAACTTCTCAGGAGCGTCTGCGCTCCGTGCTTTCCGAAATCCGCCGCGTACTAAGCGGCAACCCCAAAATCGAGAGCCATACGATTCGAGTACGTCTGATCGAACTCGGGTCCAGTGCGCTTAACGTAGAGCTGGTTTGTTACGTGCTGACGCGAGACTTCGACGAATTCGCCGCCGTTCGCGAAGGCGTGCTGTTGCAGATTATGAACTTGGTGGAAGACTCTGGAACAAAGCTCGCATCGCCCTCGCAGACGCTCTATTTGAATCAGGATTCGGGACCAGACAAGGGCAAAACGAAGGACGCTCTTCAGCAAATTGCGGATTCAAGCCAAAGCAGGCATTCACCATCGTCCGCCGCGAGTCAGGATCGAGATACCGAGAAGAGCGTGGATAAAGGATAATCAGGACTCAGCGTGCCAGCGCTGCGCCAGCCATGCTAGGAAAAGGTGGGTTGGATAGTAGACCGCGGCTGGAACAATAGTCAGGTAAGCCAAGAGATACACGAACCCGGGAACTAGGTGCTGTTCGCGAAAGAAAAGCCCACGCGCCCAGTTCACGTCGTATTGCGGACGCCAGAAATAGTTGATCGGAACCACGATCCACGCAGTCAGCGTCTGACACTTCCAGCCGCGCCGGTCGTATCCTAGCCGCCAGATCGCCCAGAGCAATAGCGGTGGCGTGACCACATGAAACAGGCTCAGCAAGCGAATCGGCAGCGGCACGTGCGGATCGAACATATACTCCGTGCCACCGATCAAGTGTCGTCCGCTTACCAGGGTCCCCGCAAGATCGATGGTGAAGAGAGTCTGGAAAAGCAGCAGTGCGCTGGCTTGCCAGGAAAATATCAGCGGACTCTCGAGCCACAAGCCGAGGGTAATAAAAAGGTTGCCGAGATCGCAGAAGAAAAGGAAATTCTGTAGTCCATACTGTCGCCAATACAGAGGGATCCACGCGATCACGCACGCCGTCCACAGCAGCTTCATTGATAACGGGATGCGCATGACACGCTATTGTATGCGGCGGAGGAGCTGTCCTGGACAAGCGCCAAAAGCCGTGCCTGACAAGCCCAAAGCGGCTTACTTGGAATTACCACCGTAACTTGATGCAGCTTACGGGTGTACCTACGATGAATTCAATATGGGTTACCAAGCTCTCCTCTTCTGTCCTGACGAGAAGACAGCTCGCACCGTTTCACAGGTTCTCAGCGAGTTGGACTTCGAGGTTGCCTCCTGCACTGAACCCTTCGCCGCTGTGAAGAAGCTGATGGGCGAGCATTTCGATGCCGTCGTCGTCGACTGCGACAACGAGCAGAATGCTACGCTCCTGTTCAAGAGCGCACGCAATGCTCCGAATAACCAGTCGGCACTGGCGGTTGCGGTGGTGGAAGGACAGGCGGGAGTGGCGAAAGCCTTCCGAATCGGCGCGAACCTGGTTCTTACCAAGCCAATCAACGTTGAGCAGGCAAAGGGCACGTTGCGGGTTGCGCGAGGACTCTTGCGCAAGAACGAGATTGCGAAGCCAGCGGCAACAGCGGTGAAGCCTGCAACTTCCGTGCCGCCTGCGAAGCCGGCGCAAGTGATGCCAATTGTGAGCAGTTCGCGACCCAAGGCGCCCAACGCGCCTGTGGCACCGACGAAGATCCCAGCGCCAAAGAGCACGCCGCAGACGAGCTTTACTGCTTCTGCTTCCAGCGAGATCAGTGAAGTCGCGGAATCGATGGAATCGGCGAATGCGGTTCCAAAGCAAGTTCCATCGCCATCGATCACGCCATCGAAGACACAGACAGCTGGGACAAAGATTGCTCCACCTCTCGCCGCTGAGTCGGAGCCTGAGATAACTGCCGGCACGCCTGAAGTCGCTGCGCCAAAGACGGCAACGGGATTTTCGGTGGGAACATCTGCGGGTTTGGCGAGCGCGGCGGCTCCGGCGCGCGAGGCAAAGCCGGGCAGCTCTCCTGCGGCTAAGACGCCTGCGGCAATTCCTGATATCGAGATTCCAACTGAGAAGGCTGCGGCCAGTGCAAGCAGTTCTACGGTCGAGCAGACTGTGCCTGCGCCTTCATTCACGTTTGGAGGCGCGATTGAGAGCGGCGAGAAATCCGAGGGCGGCGGAAGCAAGAAGATCCTGATAGCGGTGGTTGCGGTTCTGCTGATTGCAGCGGCCGGTTATGCTGCGTGGATGCAGTTTGGGCCTTCGATCACTGCGACGCGCGCGCCTGCGGCCAATGTTACGCGGCCAGCGACAAGTCCGGCTGTGGTTCCGCAAGGGAATACCGCGGTCTCGCCATCTCCTGCTGAATCGGTTCCGTCTGCTGTTGCGCCTGCTAATTCGGCGGCACCAAGCTCTACAGCTGTGCAGCCTGCTGCGACGGCAAAACCTTCTTCCGCTGGGCAAACCACTCTAGGCGCGAACAGTGCGCCATCGCATCCGGGCAAAGCGAATCCTGAAACGGATTCGTCCAAGGCTGAGGAGAGCGACGTAACGGTGAACAAAGCTCCGGCGGCGAAACCTATCGTGATCAAGAATGGCGGTGCGCAGCCTGGGACGGCAAGCGCCACGGAGGCGAACGATGCAGCGGTGCCGAACATTGCCAGCATTGCTCCCGCGGGAAACGGCGGATCGCTGCCGAACTTGATGGACGGCGCGAGCGGCGCGCCAACTCCGGTGTTGCAGACGGTGAACGTCTCGCAAGGAGTTTCGCAGGGACTGATCCTCAAGAAGGTTGCTCCTTCCTATCCGACGAGTGCTTTGCGCCTTCGCATTGAAGGGCCTGTGCAATTGATGGCGACGATCAGCAAGAAGGGCGACATTTCCACGGTGAAGATTCTCAGCGGAGATGCGACTCTGGCGCGGGCTGCGGTCGATGCGGTGAAGCAGTGGAAGTACAAACCTTACCTGCTCGACGGTGCTCCGGTCGAGATCCAGACGCAGGTTACGGTCAACTTCAAGTTGCCGCGATAGAGCCGGCACAGTTCTCGGCATTACGGTGCAGCGATTGTTGATTGCCGATTTTCGATTGGCGATTGAAAAACCTTCGCTCTGGTTCCTGCCTTTTGTGGCTACCCGCAAATCTGAGGCTGTGGATTTCTGCTGATAATAACCTTGCCTGCGGTCGCATCCAGCGCTGGTGCGAAGCGCGTGATTTTCATTCTTTCCGGGGATACCCCCCCTCCCCCCTTCGCTCTTAAAAGTCTTGCTGGGCGCGGGTTTTGCAAAAAGTGCTTTGCAAAATCTAGATGGCAAAGAGCTTAGAGGTCAAAATCCAGATAACAAAGGGCTTGCGTCGATTCTGGACCGGCGAGGCTGCATTGGCATCGCTTAGCGATGATGGACTGAGTTTTATTGCGGGGCAAGGTTAGATGTCACACTGGGCTGTGGATTGCAGGAACGGGGGTTGACTGCTGCCTGCAGTTGTTGGTGTATCTTGCGACCCGGGCTGCACCACCAGCGGCGTCAGGGCCGCTAATCCGCGGTGTTGTACGTGCCACAATCTTCGACAAGGGCTTCGCTGATGACTATCTTGCAAAAAGTCGTGTAATGCTGTTCGTGGAAAACGTCATCGTAGGACATTTTTCCGTATACATACAGGATGTAGGTTCCGTTCTTAATCCAGTCAATCTGTCCCTGCGTGAGCTGGTATCTGTTGGTATTCAACGTCACTTGTTCACCGGGTTGGACAACTCTATTGCTTCGTACCCAGTTAGGAGGGAGCGGGGCATAAATAGCCTTGAATTTCTCGTCTTTCTTCAGGGAGTGCAATACCACAAGGCTTTGAAAATTGAGGGCGGGGGTATGACCGCTATTCATTGCGTGCAAGCTCAGGAAAAATTCGGATTTCGGCTTCAGGTCCGGGGGATCAATGCTCACAACTCCAACCCAGGCGCGTTGATCCAAGCGAAATTGCTGAATCGTAGCATTGAGAGATTTGTCTGCCTGAATCCGATTGCGGCGAGCTTCTACGACGGCTTGCTGCGCTGCTCCGGTAGCGTTAATCATCTCTCGATACTGCAAGTAGACGAGAAGTGCATAAACGACAACCGCTGCCAAAGTGAACGAATTCACCATCAGGGTGCGATTCTTATAGCGTCTTTCTCGACCTGCGTCATCTGCATTTTGGTGAACCTCTATGCTTTCCGGCAGATTGACGCGAGCGACGATTTCTGGACGTGGGCTCTGCTCTTCCTTCCCCGCATTAGATTGGCGTATTGCTTCGGTCTGCTTATTGAGAGCGTCGCGAAGAGCGGTTAGCATCTTGCGAAGTTCCTTGCGGAATTTCTTAGTTAGGTTAATGAACTGACGGGTGACATAGTCCATATGAAGCCCGAATATATATCGGGGGGCCGGAAGCACAGTTGAGCTTTGAACACGGAATGAAAGCTTTGTTCAACGTTTCCGAGACAAAAGAAGGGGGAAGCAGAAGGATAGACCCTAATGCGCCCAGGGGAAACTTAGTTCTCAAGTAAGGTGAATGAAGGCTGGACCAGGATTTCACTTGGAGTGTCCGCCTCGCGATCGTTCGTGTGCCGCAAGCATTCCCGATTCCCGCCCTTCGCAAACTGCGCGAAGGACGGGGCACCCATTGTAATGGTGATGCCAGCGAGATCAACAGCCTGCCCCCCGACTACAGAGCCACGCGATTCTCGGCGGCGACCTGGCCGTACCAGAGGCCGGAATCCTTTATGGTGCGCTTCTGGGTGCGGAAGTCTACGTAGGTTAGGCCGTAGCGCTGGGTGTAACCATCCGTCCATTCGAAGTTGTCGATCAGGCTCCAGGCGTGATAGGCGCGGACCCGGGCTCCGTCGGCGATGGCACGGGCGAGCTCGGCTAGGATCTGGCGGTGAAAGGCGATGCGGCGGGGGTCGGGAACGCGGCCGGTTTCGTCGGGGCTGTCGAGATAGCAGCAACCGTTCTCGCTGATCTCGATGATGGGGTGGTTATACTCGCGCGAAATCTGGGTGACGAGATCGTAGATGCCGCGCGGCCAGATCTCCAGTCCCGCTTCAGTTAGAGGACCTTCGGTGGGCATCTCGACGTGAATCTGGGTCAGGGGATCGCGGCTGGAAGAGCCGCCTTCGCCTTCGGTTTCAGTGCCGAAGTGTCCTCCAGCGGTCGATTGCGTGCCGGTACTCGCGGCGGAGACGATGCGGCGTGTGTAGTAGTGAAATCCCAGCCAATCCAGGGGAACCTGCATGATCTTGTCGTCGCCGGACTTGAATCCCATGGCTTCGTAGGGCGTTTCGCCGACGAAGGCTTTTGGGTATTCGCCATGGATGGCCGGGTTGAGGAAGTAGAGATTGTTCGTGGCATGGTAGCGCGCGGTGGCGGCGCGGTCGGCTTCGCTATCGGTCTTGGGATAGGCGGGAGCCATCCCATAGGCGCTGCCGACCGTGGCTTTGGAAGAGGCGGATTTGAGGGCACGGAAGGCTTCGCCTTGCGCTAGATTGACGGTGTGAGCGGCCTTCAGAAACTGGCTGAAATCGGATTTGCCGGGAGGAAAGATGCCGACGCCGTAACCGAAATAGGTGAAAGTCCAGGGCATGTTGAAGGGAGCCCAGACGGTGATCCGGTCCCCGAGATTTTTGCCGAGGACGGCGGCGAAGTCGGCGAAGTAGCCGGCCAGATCGCGGTTCGGCCATCCGCCGCGGTCTTCGAGGGCTTGCGGAAGATCCCAATGGTAGATGGTGCAGAAGGGGCGGATGCCGGCTTCGAGCAAGGCGTCGGTGAGGCGACTGTAATAATCGAGACCTTTTGGATTGACTGGCCCGGTGCCGGCGGGCTGGATTCGCGACCATGACGTGGAGAAGCGATAGCTCTTCTGATTGAGGCGCTTGAGGATGGCAACGTCCTCTTGATAGCGGTGGTATTGGTCGCAAGAGACATCGCCGGTGGCCGCACCTTTAATCTTGCCGACCGTGTGAGAGAAGCGGTCCCAGTTGGATTCGCCTTTGCCATCGAGGTTCCATGCGCCTTCGACCTGGTAGGCAGCGGAGGCCATGCCCCAGAGGAAGCCGCTGGGAAAGCGGGCGGCGTCGATTTCGGAGGGTGAAATCGCGCCGGGAATTTGGCCGGGAGCTGGAACTTGGGCGAGAGTGGAAGAGTTGGTGGCGACGGCACGGCTTGCAACCAGAGCGCGGGCGCTTGCTAGAAACGAGATTTTAAGAAAATTCCGGCGGTCCATTCTGGTTTGGCTCCTCGTTGGCGGCGAAGCTATCAACATTGGTGCGTGGGAGTCAAACCGAGGAAAGGAAAAGTGCGGGTCGAAGCGGACACGTATTGAACCGCTCCCGACAAGATATCCGAAGGGACGGGTTCGAGGCGCCCACCTGTCGAAAATCACGACAGGTGGGGCAGCCTTGATGGTGGTGGTTTCTAGGGAAGCGCTCTATTCGTGCTGCAGGACTTCGTCGATTACGGCTTTTCCGCCTTTGTCTACGGTGATGACTTTGTGGATGGGGGCGTAGCCGGTGAGGGTGATGTCGACGATGTAGTTGCCAGGATCGAGCAGGACGTCGACGGGCGAGGATTTGTCGAGCATGTGCTGGTTGATCGCCACCTGAGCCCCTTTGGGCTGAGTCTTGATGCTGATGGTGCCCATGCCCTGGGCTGCCTTGCCTCCGAATAGCTTGCCGATTTTGCCGACGGTCTTGATGTCATCGACGTTGCCGAGCGAACGCAACGTGGGCGAGAAGCTGATGGTCTGACCGAGGACGAATTGCGCGCTGGTGGTCTCGTCAATGTATCCGCCTTTGCGGACGAGAACGACGTGCTGGCCTTTATCCACGGAAACCTGCGCGGGCGTGAGCTTGCCAGAGTCGCGGCCATCGATGTAGACGTTGGCTCCGGCAGGGGTGCTGGTCACGGAAAGAGTCGCCATGAGTTGCGCGAGATGCGATACGACAAAAGACTTGCTGCCGGAATTGATGGCGACGGTGCGAGTATCGGGCGAGTAGCCGGGCTTAGCTGACGGTGACGGTGTGCTGGCCGGGGTCGACGCCGGAAAGAGTGAAGGGCGTAATCCAGGAGGGATCGGTCTTTCCGTCGAGCTGAACCTGCGCGCCTTGCGGAGTGGAGTCGATGGCCATCTGTCCGGGGACGATGGCAGGGGCGACGGCTGCAGTCGATTTCTTACGGGCGTTCTTGCCTCTGGCCGCGGCAGCAGCGTGAGTATGCGCGGGCTGCGATTCTACTTCAGGCTCTGCAGGTTGAGTTTCCACGGGTGGAGCGGATTGAGGGGCTTGCGCCTGCGCCGGTTGTGAGGGCGGTGCGGGCTGGCTCGGGGCGGCTTGTGTTGCCTGTTCGGCCGGACGCGGAGAATCGTCGTCAGTATTCAAATGATTGATGTGAAGGACGAGAGCGATGGCGATGATCAGGATCAGGACGGCGGCGCCGGCGATGGAATAGACCATCAGGCTGGGCGGAACGTTCTTGATTTCCTTGATGGCTTTTTCGGCGACTTCGCGAGGCTGAATTTTTGGCTTCTCTGGTTCTGAGCCCGAGCGAAAACTGGGCGCGAGAGAAGGTTCCGGCTCTTGCGCGTCAGATGGCGGAGGAGGTGGAGCAATATAGATCTCTTTCAGCGGAGGGAGTTCCGTCATCTCCGAAAAACTGACACCGCTGCGGGCTGGGGCTTCGCCAGCCATCATGGGGTCGACGGCGATTCTGGGCGCTTCTTCGCTGGGCGCTTCGATGGCGGGCTCATCGAGCACGGGCGACGACATGGAAGCCGATGGCGGCGGGTCATTGATGATGGAAGTGGCACGCGGAGCGAGGGGAGCATTT
>CAVXFD010000022.1:0-93703 GCA_963760855.1 uncultured Acidobacteriaceae bacterium
TCGCGGAGCGGGCGATCTTGCGGAGTCGAAGGATCCCTGCCCCGTCGCCTTTCTTCCATCGCCTCAAGGCGTTCAACCTCGCAGAACCGCCCGGAGCGCCGCAACGACTCCCTGAGAGGCCTCGGTAATCGTCACGGCTGCAAGGGATCCTTCGACTGCGCGAACTGATTCGCGATGCGAATCGGTCCGCTCCGCTCAGGATGACAAAGCTAGTGTCCGCCTAGTTCGCGCACGATCGCGCCGACGAATTGTTTGGCATCGCCGAAGAGCATCAGGGTGTTGGGGAGGTAGTAGAGGGGGTTGTCGATACCAGCGAAGCCAGGGCTCATGCTGCGTTTGATGACCATGACGGTGTGGGCTTTGTCGACATCGAGGATGGGCATGCCGTAGATGGGGCTGGATGCGTCGGTGCGCGCGGCGGGGTTGGTGACGTCGTTGGCGCCGATGACAAGGGCAACGTCGGTTTGCGGGAAGTCGCCGTTGATCTCATCCATCTCGATGAGGCGGTCGTAGGGAATGTCGGCTTCGGCGAGCAGGACGTTCATGTGGCCGGGCATGCGTCCAGCGACGGGGTGAATGGCAAAGCGGACATCGACTCCCTTTTTTGTGAGGATGTCGTAGAGTTCGCGAACCTTGTGCTGCGCTTGCGCTACCGCCATGCCGTATCCGGGCACAATGACGACTTTATTCGCGGCAGCCAGAATGGCGGCGGCTTCCTCCGGAGTGGCGCTATGAACTGGTTTGGCTTCCACCCCACCGGCGGCTGTGGCCTGCACTTGGCCGAAGGCGCCGAACAGGACATTGGTAAACGAACGGTTCATCGCCTTCGACATGATCACCGAGAGGATGAGGCCGGAAGAACCGTCGAGCGCGCCGGCGATGATCAGGAGCTTGGAGTCGAGGACGAATCCCATGGCTGCGGCGGAGAGGCCGGCATAGCCATTTAGTAAAGAGATCACGGTGGGCATGTCCGCGCCGCCGATGGGGATGATCAGGAGAATTCCGAAGATCAGCGAGACGCCAACAATCAGCGGGAAGAATTGTTTGGCTTCGGGATGCAGGACGAGATAAACGGCGCTGCCGATGGCGACGGCGAGCAGCAAGAAGTTAACGAAGTTCTGTCCTTTATAAGTGATGGGCCGTTGCGGCAAGATCTCCTGGAGTTTGCCCGCCGCCATGAGGCTGCCAGTGACGGTGAGGCCTCCGAGGATGACTTCCATGGAAAGCACCGACATCATGAACCTGGGAACATTCGGAGTGCGCAGGTAAAACTCTGCTGAGCCAACCAGGGTGACGCAGAGTGCGCCAAAGGCGTGGCTGAGCGCGGTTCGCTGAGGGACAGCAGTCATCTGCACCATGCCGAGCGGGATACCGATACCGCTGCCCAGCACGAGGGCAATGATGATCCACTTCCAGTCGACGATGCCGTGGCGAAGCAGGGTGCCGGCGATGGCGAGCACCATGCCGACTTCGCCGGCCCAAATGCCATGGCGGGCAGTGGCGGGCGAACTCATCCATTTCAGAGAGAAAATAAATAGAGCGCTGGCGATCAGGTAGGTGAATTCGATGACATATTGGCTTCCGGCGAAGTCGGGGTTCATTTATTTTTTCACCGGGCGGCTGGACTTGAACATTTTGAGCATTCGGTCGGTGATCAGGAATCCGCCAACCACGTTGCTGGTGGCGGCGACGATGGCGATCACGCCCAGCACGGTGGCGAATTCGCTCTTGCGTTCGCCGACCAGGACGATGGCGCCGACTACGGCGATGGCATCGAGGGCATTGGTCAACGACATCAGCGGCGTGTGCAGCAAGGGTGAAACGTGGCGGATGACTTCAAAGCCAATAAAGCAAGCCAGCATGAAGATGAATAAGGCGTCGATCAGGTTAGAACTCATGAAACCCCCGGTTTTCAGTTCTGGTTGTGGGCAGGAAACACCCCCTGAGAATCCCGCCAGTACGGCTAGAACTCCCTGCCGCGCGCCGAACGCCGGACGAGGGTAGGGATCCTTCGACTGCGCAAGAATTCACTTCGTGAACTCTTGCTCCGCTCAGGATGACAAATTAGTAAGAGCATCTTATTTATCCAGCTTTATCAAGCGACCGTTGTTAACGCCGGCATTTTGAAAAACTCCCGTACTCTGGCATTTACGACCTCACCGCTGCGGGTGACCATGGTTTCGCGGATGATCTCGTCCTGCAAGTTGAGTTGCAGCTTGCCCTCTTTCACGATGTAGGCGAGAAACGTCGCGATGTTGCGCGCGTACATCTGGCTGGCGTGGTAGGGGACGCTGCTCGCTAGATTAATGGCACCGATAATGGTGACGCCGTGCGCTTTCACCGTTTCTCCGGTGCGGGTCAGTTCGCAGTTGCCGCCGCGCTCCGAGGCAAGATCGACAATCACCGAGCCGGGAGCCATGCCTTTGACCATGTCCTCCGTAATGAGTACGGGCGACTTCTTGCCAGGAATCACGGCAGCGGAGATAACGACATCGCTCTCCGCTACTACGCGGGTGAGGAGCTCGCGCTGGCGGGCGTAGAAAGTTTCGTCCTGCGCAGTGCCATATCCACGAGCGTCCTGCGCATCTTTCGCTTCAATCGGTAATTCCACGAAGCGGCCGCCGAGACTCTGTACCTGCTCTTTGGAAGCGGCACGCATGTCATACGCGGAAGCTACAGCTCCCAGCCTGCGGGCCGTCGAGATGGCTTGCAGGCCGGCGACTCCCGCACCGATGACGAAGACGCGGGCGGGAGTAATCGTTCCGGCGGCGGTCGTCATCATGGGAAAGATCCGGATCGAGGTTTCAGCAGCCAACAGCACCGCCTTGTACCCACAGATCGTCCCCATGGAGGAAAGTGCATCCATGCTTTGTGCACGCGTGGTGCGGGGCACAAGTTCGACGGAGAATGAAGTGACGCCAGCGGCGGCAATCTGCTGGATCACTTCGGCAGAACCAAAAGGACGCAGGAAACCGATGAGCAGCTGATCGCGACGCAACAAAGGAAGATCAGCCTTGCCCGTTATGTCATTCGAGCCATAGCAAAGCACCTGCACAATAATGTCAGCGGCGGCAAATACGGCAGCGCGATCGGGGAGAATCTTTCCACCCTTCTCGACGTAGGCAGAGTCAGGATAACCAGCTTGTGCGCCCGCATCGGATTCGATTACGACTTCGAGTCCGGCCTTGACGAGGGCTGGAATCACCGCCGGAACCAGCGCAACCCGGCGCTCTCCCGGATAGCTTTCCTTAGGAACTCCAACGATCACGCGGTCGTCCTCTCCAGAGAAAAATCATCATCCACCGTGCGCAAGAACACATCCTACAAGCGAGCCCTAGTGATTGCTTGCGACATGTATCATTCTTAATCTTGATAACTCGAACCTCAAACACTACCAGAAAGACATTGGAGGTGGAAGTCAGCCCCTCCGAGAAATGGAACATCCGGTGTTTCTGCGATATATAGAGGAAAGACAGTATTGATGCTACGCGGGGCCCCCGAGCTTAATGGGATTGGGAATGCCAGACTCATACGCGCGACCGTCAAGAATTTCTCGCCGATGGAAATTGATCGGTTTAATCGTCTGCATTGCTTTGGCGGGCGTGGCAGTGCTCGCTCGTTTGGTCATTGATCGCGCGCAACCCATTTTGCGGGCTCGGGTTATCGAGACGTTATCCAATCGTTTCAAGGGCAAGGTAGAGCTGGCAGAGCTGAATGTTTCCGTGATCAAGGGGCTTGAGGTTTCTGGTGGTGGGTTGAAGATTTATGGACCGACCGACCCAAATCCATATGCCGAGGGGGTGCAGCCCCTCATCAGTTTGCAGGAATTCCACTTCCACACCGGAGTCCGAAACCTGTTTCGTCCCAAGGTACACGTGGACACCGTTTACGTGAAGGGCATGGAACTGAACATCCCTCCGAAGGAAAATCGCGACGAATTTACGAACATGAGTTCGCGGACGAGAAAGATGTCCATTTTTGTCGACACGTTCGTTTGCGAGGATACAAAGCTGTTGATCAACACCTCGAAGCCGGGTAAGCCACCGCTGGAGTTTGCAATTGGTGAGCTGCGAATGAAGGACATTGGCCCCGGCCTCCCGATGCGCTTTGAAGCCACGCTGGTGAATCCAAAGCCGGTGGGAGACATCCACTCCACTGGACTGTTCGGACCGTGGGACGAAAGCAGCCCGCGGGATACGCCGGTGCAAGGAGACTATTCCTTCAGCAATGCTGATCTAAGCACGATCAAGGGCATTGGCGGAATACTTTCGTCCACTGGGCAATATTCCGGAACCCTCGACGATATTGTGGTGGACGGCGAAACCGATACTCCCAATTTCCGGATAGCAACAAGCGGTCACCCGGTACCGCTACACACGGAGTTTCATGCGATTGTTGATGGCACCAATGGGGACACATATCTGAAGCCGGTAAAAGCTACCCTGCTTCATTCCTCATTCACGGCAAACGGATCGGTGACCCGAGTGACCGATCCGCACGGGCACGATGTGGAACTCGATGTGGTCATGGATCAAGCACGGATCGAGGATCTGCTCAAGCTCGGCGTGCGTACGAATCCACCGGTGATGACCGGCCCGGTGACAATGACGACGAAGCTCAGCTTGGCCCCGGGCGAGGCGGATGTTGCGGATCGATTGAAGCTGGCGGGTAGTTTTCACGTATCGGAGGCGCACTTCAGCAACGAGAAAGTGCAATCCCGGGTGGATTCGTTGAGCCTTCGCACGCAGGGCAAGCCCAAGGAAGCGCGAGACCATGCGGAAGAGGATGTTCCAGTTGACCTGCAAGGGGTGTTTGCCTTAGACAACGGTTCTTTGTCCTTCTCGCTGCTTCATTTCTTGATCCCGGGGACGCATGTCGATATGACGGGAGAATATAGTTTGGACGGGCGGACCTTCGATTTCTACGGTACGGCCCGTCTGGATGCAAAACTGTCGCAAATGACGACAGGGTGGAAGTCCCTTCTTCTGAAACCAGTCGATCCGTTCTTCAGCAAAAACGGTGCGGGGACGGAGATTCCCATCAAGGTCACCGGAACAGAATCGGAGCCACACTTTGGTCTGGACTTTCACCACAAGAACGAAACCCAAGCCCGCGACAAGAACTACGATTCCGCTGCCAGGCGCTGATCGAATCTTCCAGCGGGTTTTTCCTTCCGGGCAATTCCGCTTCACAGGTTGAAGAACCTACTGTCCGCCCTACCCGGTAATTACAGATACGACCCCATAGATACGTCGTATTGCCTCCTTTTATGCTCCGATCAGGTCGACACGATGGCCGCCGCTCAGGTATCGGCGTCGAGAAAGGACCTTTCCAGTGAGCACTCCCCCCATGAACGCAATTCCTCACGTAAAGACCGATTCTGAACTTATTGCTCGTGCCCAGGATGGAGATCCGCAAGCCTGTGCCGCAATTTTTGACTTACACAGAAGACGGGTCTATTCCACTTGTTTGCTCATGACGAAGAATGTTTCCGACGCCGAAGACTTGACGCAGGACGCTTTTATTCAGATATTTCGCGGACTCCACAGCTTCCGCGGGGATTCTGCGTTTTCGACCTGGATCTACCGGGTGGTGGTCAATACCGTGCTGATGACTCGGCGCAAGCGACATCTGCGGGAAGTGTCGCTGGATGAACCAGCATCGGTGGATTACTCCCCCGTACAACGGGAATTCGGAGGGGACGACAGCAAACTGATGGGCGCCGTCGACCGGGTCGCCCTAACGCAAGCGGCTAAAGCACTGCCCGAAGGCTGCCGCACAATCTTTCTTTTGCATGAAGTAGAAGGCTACGAGCATCACGAAATCGCGGAACGCCTGCGTTGTTCGATTGGCAATTCGAAATCGCAACTGCACAAGGCACGGTTGAAGATGCGGAAATTGTTGGCTTCCGGCAAGAAACGAATCGGAAGGAAGCGTACACCGGGCGGCTCGGGGCAAAAGCTGGTAGTTGGTCCATGCGCGACAGCGGCCTGATTTATCAAGGGCCTGATGTATCGTCCGACTGATCCCGTGGTTTCCTTTCCCCGCTAGAGCTGAGCTTTAGTCCGCGGCAGAAATTGAAGCTTCTCTGGTCGCGGGCGCGAGGGGTAATGTCACTGAAATCTGGGTACCGGCTGGGTTGGATTGAATATCCAGCTGACCACCGAGTTCCCGGACCCTTTCGCGCATTCCGGTCAGCCCAACGCCGAAAGTTGTCCCTTTGGTCCGGAATGTCCTCAACAATTCCGGCGAGATTCCCTTCCCATAATCCTTGACTTGCAGAATTATCTTTTCTCCATAAGGCTTGAGCGTAACTTCGGCTTTCGCGCTCTTTGAATGGCGATGGATATTTGTCAAACTTTCTTGCAGCACGCGGAAGAGCCCAAGCTCAAGGTGCCGGGGAAGACGGCCAAGATTATCGGGTATGTCCACTTTAACTTCGACCCCGCTGCGTTCCGAAAAACCCTCAAGATACCATTTTGCGGCTGATGCGAATCCGATTTCGTCCAGAAGCGGAGGATGCAACAAGTGGGATATGGTCCGGGTCTCCGCAATCGATTGGTCGAGAAGTTGAATTGCCTTCGACAGAAGTTCATCGTTCGGCTTCGCCTGCGAGAACATGTCCAGATTCATCTTCACGCCCGCCAGATACTGGCCCAGACTGTCATGAAGCTCCCGGGAAAATTTGCGCCGCTCCTCGTCCTGCATCTGCAGTAAACGAGAGGTAAGTTGGCGAAGCGATGCCTCCCCTTCTCGAGCGGCGCCCTCCGCCAAAGCCCGCGCTTTGAGTTCGCTGGTGAGAAGTCGATAGTGAATAAACAACAAGATGAGCGCCAGGGCGAATGACAGAAACAGAATGATGACGGTCAGCCTGTACAAGCGGTTGGAAGTCCCCATCCTGAGCTGCAGTAGCCGTTGTTCTTCCTGGCGCATCTGCTGCATGATGGAAGCATGTTCGAAAGCGAGGCTGAGGAGTTGAGCTGCAATGGCGCTTTGTCCTGCTTCGTCGTGAGGAGAAGACCTCTTGAGCGCAATCGAGTCCCGGAATAAGCTGATTCGATGGTCGATTACATCCTCGAGTCGGGCACACATTTCTTGCTGCCTCGCGTTATCCTGAATCAGCGTTCTCACCACCTGAAGTTTCCGGTGGACTTCAGGACCTCCCGCAGCGAATCCCTCGAGGAGGGTCTCATTTCCCGTGGTGGCATAACCGCTGCGCGCTCGCGCCAGTTTTGCGATCGATGAATCGATCTCGCCTAACGTGGTCTCAACCTGGTAGGAATGTACAACCCAAGCCGCGCTCTCGCGCAGACGCGTGATTGTAACGTAGGCCGCGATCGCGCTGAGCAGCAGCACGGCCACAGCGGATGCGAATGCCACTTGTGCATTCTTGCGCGGTGACATAGATGACGGAAAAGTCTGACTTTTCAGCCCTGGCCCAGTAAGGTATTAACCTTACCGAGCGGCTATCCCCAGGTCTGCGGACGGTTTAAGGACGCTTTGCTCTTTCAATCCTACCTTGCGGGCGGAGTTCACGCCATAGGTTATGAACATCCGAATTTACGGGCGCGAGTGCCTCTGCACGGAGCCTTCGCTTACCGAAATGGTAATACAGCAAAGACCTGATTGCCCTGCCCCAGCCGCTCCTGTATTCAGTACACGCGAACGAAAGGGTGACGTGTACTCCGATACGACTGCAATCACCATCCTTATGCACCCTCGCGAGAAACAAAGCAACAACCGCAGTGCTGAGTTCCATCCTGATAGTCGCAGCGAAAGAGTAGGAGGCGGGTGTTGAAGCTCCGGATCCTGATAGCGGACGATCACGAGGTGGTTCGGCGTGGTCTCTCGTCTCTGCTGCAGGCTCATGAGGGGTGGGAGGTTTGCGGAGAAGCATCCGACGGACGCGAGGCAGTGGAAAAGGCGAAGGAACTAAAGCCTGACTTCGTGATTCTGGACATCGGCATGCCGAATCTCAACGGACTGGCAGCCACTCGCCAACTAGCGCAACACGATGCCAATTTCAAGATTATCGTTCTGACCATTACGGATTCAGATCACGTGATACGAGAAGCTCTGGACGCAGGTGCACGCGGCTTCGTATTGAAATCCGACGCGGTGCGGGACTTGGTTTCCGCCATCGAAGCTCTGCAACGCGGGCAGATGTTCTTCACTCCGCGAGTGAATGAAATGGTATTGGCCGGGTTCCTGGAAAAAGGAACGACCGCACCGCGCGGAGCGGTGCCCAGATTTCCGACCTTGACGCCTCGGGAGCGCGAAGTCATCCAACTGTTGGCCGAAGGAAAGAGCTCCAAAGAAGTTGCGACCGTGCTCAACCTGAGCACAAAGACTGCCGAAACGCATCGCAGCAACATCATGCGAAAGCTGGGCTTTCACTCCATCCGCGATTTAGTGCTGTACGCGGTTAAGAACGACATCATTCAGGTACAGATGCCGGCCGGTGACCAGACGCGGGACGATTCGGGAACCCAGTAAGTTTCGTTTTCCACACCAGTTTGCTAATTTCTGCGCAAAAAAAAAGCCGCCGAAAATGAAGCCCCCGGCGGCATATTTGAGTTTTCTCAGGAGATGGTTTCGCTCTGGGCGAACTTATCCAGCTTTTCTCTCGGATCTCAGTTTTCGCTCGTCCGCGTCTTCCGCGCTCGCACCTTCAGCATCATCTGGAGCACGATCTTCCTTCGTGGCAGACCTGGCTGCGTCTTTCACTTTGCCCCAGGTATTTTGCACTTTGCCTTCGGCTTGCTTGGCTGCACCGTGCGCCTGCTTTTCGGTATCACCGGTCCACTCGCCCACTTGCCGTTCCACACGGCCGGCGACGTCTTTGACCTTTCCTTCCACACGATCCTTATCCATGATCATTGCTCCTCTCTGATTGACTGTAGTCCCGAGGGGCTACACAGTTCGTTTGTCAAATCGCCCAAGATGCAGTTCCGGATCGCGGCAGGGACGTGAAATACCGCCGCTAAACCGGGTTGCGACCCTGAATGAGGCGCACTAAAACAGCGATGATTGCCAGCACCAGCAAGATATGGATGAATCCTCCCATAGTGTAGGAACTGACGACCCCGAGCAACCACAAAACCAGAAGTATCACCGCAATGGTCCAGAGCATCGTAAACCCCTTTCGGTGGACAAACTATTCTTGAACTCATTGACTGGTTCAGGGTAGAGAATGTGGGACCCATGCGAATATAGGGTCAATTGTGTAGCGGATGGGAAGAGTGGCCTTATAAATCAAAAATCAAAAATGGGCAGAGCGCGATCTGGCCGCGCTCTGTCCCCAAGAATCTCTATGGTTAAGTTGAGTTAAGCCGCCTTGTCCGCTTTTGTGTTCGCTGTGTCCGAAATGCCGGTCAACACAGCATCTGCATGCTTTTCCTCTTCCAGCGTCTGATCGAGCAAAGTGGCCTGAGCGTCGTTGCCCAGTATCTCGGCGAAGGTGCGTACGGTGCCGTAGGCTGCCATCTCGTAGTGCTCGACCTTCTGCGCAGCGGCGATGATTCCGGCATCACGCACTGAAGTATCGACGGCGTCCTTGATCACGTCCTCTCCCTCTGCGATCAAAGCTGCAATGCCCTTGGACTTCTTGGAGTCGACGGAACCTTTGGCCTGATTCAGAATCTGCTCCAGGCGTGCCACATGACCTCGCGTTTCCTGCAAGTGAGTCTGCAGGGCACTTTTCAATTGCGGTTCGGTCGCTGCATCGATCATCTTGGGCAACGCGTCGGTGATTTGGGTTTCAGCGGAATGCAGATGTTGCAATTGGTCAAGATAGAGTTTTCGAAGGCTGTCAAGGTTTGCGGAAAAGAATTTCATCTGTGACCTCTTGGGTATGGTGGATTTGAGTGTTGAAGTTAGGATGCTGAGGGAACAAGTTGTGTTGGCGGAAAAGCGCGACGGGCAAGGCAATTCAACGGCTTCAGTAAATCTGGACGATGCCGTTTCGCACGGCGTAGAGTGTGAGATCAGCGATGGAATGCAGGTCGAGTTTCCGCATCAGATTGGTGCGGTGCGTCTCCGCTGTCTTAACGCTCAAGCTGAGAGCCGTGGCAATCTCTTTGGTGGTTTTGCCTTCGGCAACGAGTTGGATGACTTCGCGTTCCCGCGGCGTCAGCACATGCTGTTCGGAGTTGACACGCTCCTCATGCGGCCGCAGATAGCCCTCGAGCATCATTTGCGCCACTTTCGAAGTGAAAAAAGTCCGGCGGCTCTGCAGAGCTTCGACGGCAGCCACCAGGTCGCGGCCAGCGTCTGACTTGAGTAAGAAACCGCGAGCCCCAGCTGCCAGGACTTCGCGCACCACCTGCTCCGAATCGTGAATGGTGAGGATGAGTATGCGAGCCTCGGGTGCCACGGCAAGAATTTGGCGGGCCGCGTCCAAGCCGTTCAGATTCGGCATTCCGATATCGAGCAGCAGCACGTCAGGCTTCGACTGGCTGGCCAGTTCTACGGCTTCGCGGCCATCACGGGCCTCGCAACACACTTCCCAGCCGGGGTGGCTTTCCAGAATGGAGCGGATGCCTTTCCGCGCAACTTCATGGTCATCTGCAATAAGAATCCGTAGCACGCGCTCTCCTAAATACTTCCAGCAACAACGCATAACGCCGGATCTTGGGCGGAACTACGCTGTATTGAGATAGTTGCGGTTGCATCACTGAGCGGTTGCCAAGAACTTCGCCGCCGGGCAGGGACGATGAAAGAGATCGCCAGGCATCCCAACGCACCAAACATTGAAGACGAGAAAGAGGCTCAGGTATTTACCCTAGGCCGGGAAGGCTTCCGCCAATCTTGAAGATGGCATCTAAGGTCGACGGAGGATTTATATGCGCCCAGCCGCTCCATGGAGCGTCGCGTTCGATTCTTTCAATATATTTCGTCGCCGTTGTTTTGGCCACGAGCGTTTCGGCGCAGAATTCGTCCGGGCAACAGTCGCCTTCCGCCCCGCCTCCACGACTTCCGCGGCAGGCAGCGCGCAGCAGCCCTACACGCCCGATCAACAATCATCGGACCAACAGCCAACGGCTCAGGAGCCGAGCGGCAACGATCAGGGCATGTTTGTATTCAGGAAGCAGATCGAAGAAGTGGTACTGCACGCTACTGTGGTCGACGAACAACAGCACCTGGTAACCGGACTGGATAAAAGCGCTTTTACCGTTTACGAGCAAGGCCAGCCGCAGACTATCACGTCATTCAGGCGAGAAGATGTTCCAGTCGAGATGGGCATTGTGGTGGATAACTCTGGCTCGATGCGCGATAAGCGGGGACAAGATAAACCAGGCGGTTCTGAATCTGGTTCGTGCCAGCAATCCGGAGGATCAGGTCTTCGTCGTGAACTTCGGCCAAAGGCCGTATCTGGACCAGGATTTCACCTCGGACGTGAACCTGCTGCAGGCGGCGCTGCACCAGGTTTCGGCAAAAGGGAGCACGGCGCTCTATGACGCCATCGTCGCCTCCGCGATTCATCTCGAGAATAACTCGCGGCTCAACAAAAAAGTTCTGCTGGTGATTACCGATGGTCAGGACAACATGAGCCAGGAGACTCTGCAGGAGGCTTCGCGCCGATTGCAGCAAGCAAATGGCCCGACAGTCTATGCCATTGGCTTAACGGGCGGCGGGTTGCAGAGCGAAGGGCGCGAGGCGCTGCAACGGTTAGCCACGGGAACTGGCGGCGTGGCTTACTTTCCGGATTCAATGGACCAAGTGGATAACATCACGCGAACCGTGGCCCGCGACATCCGCAGCCAGTACATCATCGCTTACAAGCCGCGTAACCAGAACGGAAAGCCCGACTACCAGTCTCTCCACGTGGAGGCACAAGCCCCCGGATACGCCAAACTCACGGTGCGCACCCGCAGCGGGTATTACGCACCGGAGCAGAGCACTAAGAAACTAGCGCTTAGCTTAAGCGACTGTGGTTTCCGGAGCGCTGTGAATCTGAGCCGGCATCTGGATCTGGATGATGTTGTTCTTGATGGCATAGACCACCAGATCGCGAATGGAATGCAGGCTGAGCTTGCGCATGATGTTGCTGCGATGAGTTTCCACGGTCTTGGTGCTCAGGTTCAGCAGCGTCGCCACTTCCTTGGAACTCTTGCCTTCCGCGAGAAGCTGAGTGATTTCCCGCTCTCGCACCGTCAGCGTGGGTAAATTCGGGGCCTCATTTCGGGCAACGACATGACCTTTATCGAGGAATCCCGCCAGGACCAGGTCGTTCACGCGGGGAGTGAAGAACATGCGCCTGCTCTGCAAAGCTTCCACCGCAGAGACCAGATCGCGAGCCGCGTCAGATTTGAGCACGAAACCGCGAGCTCCCGCATCCAGCGCCTCGCGGATCACCTGATCGGAATCCGTGATTGTAAGCACGATTACTTTGAACTGCGGGTCATGCTGCATGAGCTGGCGGGTGGTGTCCAGGCCGTTGAGGCTCGGCATGCCAATGTCCACAATAATGACATCGGGCTTCAATTTCTTGGCCATCTCGACCGCTTCGCGGCCGTCCGAGGCTTCTCCGCAAACTTCCCATCCTTCACGTTTTTGAAGAAGGGAGCACAGACCTCGACGAACAATTTCATGATCATCGGCTAACAGGATTCGCAGTTTCATGGCAGACTTTCCTCCTACAATCTTTCTGACAAAGCGGCGGATTTAAGATCCCATTAGCACGAAGCCTGCGGGCTTCGCGCCAAAGCTGTAAATACCCGATGCTGACTGACGGATTCAACGGCCTCCAAGCAGATCACGGGCGGCATTGGATTTCACGACATATCCGCGGGCTCCCGCGTCCAGCGCCTCACGCATCATCTGCGGAGAATCATGTTGAGTAACGAACAAAACTTCAGGTCCAGCGTTTTTATGCTTCTGCTGAATCAAGCGGCAGGCTTCAAGACCATTCATTCGAGGCATGGTGACATCAAGCACCACAACGTCCGGCTGCAAGCTATCGACCTTCTCCACCGCCTCGACCCCATCCGATGCCTCACCCACGACTTCCCAATCGCCCCGCCCCTGCAAAAGAGTTCTCAATCCTTGTCGCACGATCGGATGGTCGTCCACCAGCAGGATGCGCACAGCCATAAAATTTTCAGCTCTCTGATGCGACACCGCGCTCTCCCCGTTTGGCGATTCCACAGTAGGTTCGGCTTCCAGTTTGCCCTGTTTCCCGCCGCCGAGTCTACTCATATCAGGGGAAGGCGTTTCCGTATACGTGGAACCATCTGAAACTAGCATGCGAGCAGGGCGGAGCCGAATACAGGGAATCCTGTATTATCGCCGCGGGGAAATCTGGAAGGCAATAAACCACTTAGCTGGCGATGGGGAAATAAGTTCCCGCATGCAACAGCGCATCCACCGCCTCGACGATCGAACCGACATCCGATTTCGCGCATGCGCCGCGGATTCCGGCTCTGCGAGCTTCTTCCGCCAGTTGCTTGGAGAGATGAATGGTAACCAACAGGATAGGTATTTCCGGAAAAAGCCCCGAGATCTGCCGGGCAACGTCGAGCCCGTTTAGATCGGGCATTTGAAAATCGAGCAAAATCATGTCTGGCGGGTTCTTCTTAACCCTTTGCAGGGCTTCTCCTCCGGTTCGAGCTTCATCGCAGACCTGCCAGGTATTCTGCTGCTCCAGGAGAGCTCGGAGATAATTCCGGACCGCCGGGTTATCGTCTACTACCAAAATGCGAACCAAGCAGGCCGCCCTCCTTTGTGAAACATGCTCCGTTTGACATTCACTTCGACGTTCGCCAAGATCCGGAGTAGGACTTGGATCCTGGTCAATTTGACGTGTTGCCGTAACTCTGGACTTACATTCGCGCAGTCTCACGATAGGTCGCCCGAAGTGCAATCGCAATACCGGGAACCCCCTACAGTCTGGGTACTTACCAAATCCCCTTGTCGCTGCCGGTGAGCTTCAGTTCAAGCGCCGCCGCCGCGGCCAGCCCGGGCAACAGGCTAAGGCGCAGTGTGCTTTGGAGTTCGCCGTTCAAGAGAAGCCTTTTCCACTCCGAGGCGTACAGCCTTGCGGCCTGAGGGAAAATCGGGATCCGCAGAAACTTTCGCCTGAAGCAAACCAGTTCATTCCCAAACCGCGCGGCATTGGTTACCAGCGGGGGCAGTGGTAGATCTTCTCCGCAATACGACTTGACATATCCCGAAACGGTGACCAGGTAGGTGGCCAAGCCGTCCCAAAGCCCCGCTGATTCGGCTAACGACCTGAGGTAGACATAGTCCACGGAGCCGGATTTCACCAGTCGCGCCGTATCGACAACGTCACACAGACGTAGATAAAAGTGACGATACATCCGTTGCAAGGTGCTGATGACCAAACGATCCTCGGGAGCCGGCACGCGGAATGTTTTGTCGCCGAATTCCGCGGTGCTCGCGCGAGTGACCAGCGAATCGGTGATCGCGACCTGTTCCCCGGTCTGCCCCAATCGTGATACGTGCACCTCCACCAATTCCGGCAGGCCCGGCACAATGAAGTTCCATTTGTTCGCCAGCCGGTCCCCCCAGCTACGGGCATCGGGGCGTGCCTTGAAGCGCTCAACCATGATCGCCACGACATCGGGACTCTCCGCATTCGAATAAAGGTCGAGGTCGTTACCCAGGTCAGGCCAGTGATCCAGAGACTTGATAACAATCACGTCGCCGACTTGCTTGAGAGCTTCACAAATAGGAAGCAGAAAAGATAAGGCGAGTTGTATCCGCGCCTGCTCTTTCGCCAGCGCTTGCTCAACCCAATCGGCACGATCGAACTTGTGCGCCACCATAACTCGATGCAAAACAGGAAATGCACGCGCGATGACATGGTGCGAACTTGCCAGGCTCCACAGCTCCCCAAAATCCTGCGGAGTGAAAGTAGAAATAATTTGCGCGATCGCTTCACTATTGCGCTCGCGGACCGCGCAAGGAAGACCGGAGCCGTTATTTTCGTCGGTCCCCAACAACAAACGGGAGAGCAGGGTCAGACATTTTGTGGAATTCTTCGCGCCATCCATAGTTTCGACTCGCATTTTTTGCCGCTCACCAAGAGATTCGGCGGCCGTACTTCGATGAGAAATTTTGCCCTGCTGTTGCAGCGCCGGGATGAACTTAGTGCGGACTAGACTGGCTCGTGTTGACGCCCACCTCGCTCCCGCACTCCGTGGCGCTCCGGCGTTCGACCGCCGTTCCTTCCTCGTAGTCGTTCCAGGTCTCGATCAAAAGAAACGGCAGCGGCCTGGAGGAGTCGTAGTATCGCTCATAAAAATTGAGCGTCTCATCCAGAGTTTTGCCGCAGGCACTTTGAATGTGGCGATTGAGCCCCCATTTCGCGGCCGAATCGTCGAAGCCCGGCCACGCGCCACCGACAGCGATCTTGTCGGGATGCTTCTGCATGGTTTTGTAGAAATTATCGAGATAAGCCTGACCCCAGTTGCTGCCATCCGGAGACCACCCGCCAGGCCCGGGCTGCACCCAGGCATAAGATCCCGCGAAGTCATCGGCGAACTGCGGCGGCGGCTGGTCTTTATAAATCAAGAGAGGAGGAGTCTCCCAACCGCTGCAGTGCTCGCGAACGCGATTCCAAGCGACATGGCCGCCCTTGGGGAAAATAAACATTAGCGGCCGACCGTTGTACGTTAGATACGCATCACGAAATCTGGCCGTCGGACCGATGTAGTTTTTGTAGGCCTCGTCGACCGCGGCGATCGCATCATCAGTGGCCTGCGCGTCCTCATCTTGAGCTTCGTTATAGAGCAACGCGACCTGAAAATGGCTCTCGCTTGCAATCTGCTGCATAAGGGCGAAGTTGTGATCCGAATAAGGATTGTTCTCGCCGTACCAGTCGACTACAAACGCGGAAATCCCCATGTGCCGGGCTTGTTCAATTTGTTTTCGCAGCACGCCAGGATCCTGACTGGAATAACCTACGTCGATGTGGGTATGGTCACCGAACCATGGCATGTAGACTGCGAGGAGCTTAGGGTAAAGTCCTGGCGCTTGCGCGTTTTGCTGCAAAATATGATGAGCTCCAGGCGTCGTGCACCCCGTTGCCAACATGAATAACGCCACGGCTGAAGCTAGAAACGGCCTGGGCAATCGACAACTCCATTTCTTGCGGCCTTCCTTCGAACTAATTAAGATGCTGCAGCGAATGCGGCGGTTGGCGCGGCCTGGGCAGTGAGACGGCGTTCGGGCGTTGTCTGGATTTTCTACTAAAGATCGGCCTTTCAAAATTGTGGTACTGCCTGCAGTTGACGAATTACCCAGCGGTCGGCGCCGGGAGTCATGAGCACCACGTAGTGCACTACCACATGCTCGTCATGAATCGTTTTTTCCCCGTCTCGGACCTGCAGTTGATACTGGGCGGTATCATGCAATTCCATAACATCGCCCTCGGGCGCGTAGAACACGGCTTCGACTTGGTGATTTTGATCCAGATAGCGCTGACTCAGACCGGCTTGCCGCTGGCTGGCCACGGTCTGTCGAAGCCATTGTTTGGCATCGCCGGAGAAAGCTCCTTCGAGCGGATCCCAGGTATTGAATTCGAGCGCCTGGGCCATGCTCGTCCAGGCAAAACGATAGTCACGAAGGATTCCACGCTCGGTTAAGCGTTCAACAGCGCGAGGACCGGCTTTTTTGATATCCAACTGAACTTGCACTCCAGCATCGGCTGCGCTCAAGTTGATGGAATGGCCAAGTACTAAACCGAGTACTAAAGAAAGAAAAGCAGCGGAGGCGACCGCGGAAGGAGAGTTGCCTCTTAAGGTGAGGATCATGGCTGCCCTCCTACGTGAATCTCGTTCCCCATAACAACGCCGGACGCGACGGATATCGCTACGGCGCCCGGTGCCTCTAATTGTGCTCGGGCTATCCCGTGCTTGATCGGCGCGTCTACCGTGTCGGTTCCATTCGCGCCGGTTTCAGTGAACGTGACGATCGTCCCATCTGACACCGGATTTCCGGCACAGTCATGGACGGGTTCGGTTTGGACAAGAATGCCACTTCGAGTACGTTGCCCGCTGATGCGAAGATTGCACGGGTCGGACGCAACTTGTTGCAGAGCGCGGCGAGAGGTCAGATCACCGAGCACAGCCGTCACTTGGACCGGACCGGCGGACTTACCGGAAGTCGTTCGAAACCATGCCACTCCGTTCTGCGTGCGACTGGCGTGAGACCACAATGAAGCATCTTTGGCCGTCAACTGGAAGCTAATGCTTTCTGGGGCGAGAACGAGATTGCGGTACTGGTCGAAAGGAAACGCAACGCCGCTCACCGCATCCTCTTGGGTAACCGGAACGCGCGAAGGGTGAACCAGAAAAGTGAGGCTGGCCGGCTTCGCTGCGGTTACGTAGAAGCTCTGGTCCCGACACGTGCCCGCACATAATATCGCCAGGTAACCGCCCGCGTTGCGCAAATCTTCCGGCGGCAATTGAACGTCCTCGCCAAGCGTAATTTCACTCTTGCGCGAGACCCCAGGACCGATGAGATAGAGAATTGCCTTACCGCTACCTGTGGTAGAGATGACGGCTTGATGTCCCGCGACCGTTGATTCGGGAACATGCAAGTCCTGTGCGGCACACATTTGCGCGCAAGAGAACCCCAGAGAAACGACCACGCATAATGGAAGTAAGCGCGACATTCTTAGGACTTACCCAAACTAAACTGGTTCACTACGACATGAAAACTATGCACTTTCGCGGCCAAAGTTTTGGGGATCTCGACGGCAAAGGCCTCCGATGATTGCGGCAGCAAAGCTCGATCGACGTAACCGTCCGAGACCCAGACAACTTTGCCGTCGTTATCGTAGAAGCTGGCGATCACGTGGGGAATGTTGACTGTTTGTCCACTCTGGTTCAGCAGATCGCCGCTGAGAACGCTCTTGCCTTGAACATCAAAATCAATTTTTTGATTCATGACTCCGATCACCGGATCGGCGGAAGCGGGGACTAGGCTTGACTTTACGTCCATACGAACATTCTTGACGTTCTTCAGACTAAGATTCGGGAAGTCGATACGGTACGGGGTTACCTGCTTGGGAAGAAGAACGTGGGCGATTTTATCGAAGCTGCTTTCTTCATCGATCGGATTGCCTGCCCCATCGACCAGAGTCGCGTTGACTGTGACGAATGCCGGGATTGTATCTTCGTTCGTCACCTCTCCCATCACGACGGCACCCTCCGCGGAATCAACGGCATTCATGGAAATAATGCGCACATGGGGCGAGTCCACGTTTTTCGATCCCCATTCGTCGTCGGCGCTCCCGGTAACAAGATCCCACCGCAAATAGTTGACTGGCACAACTTGCGCAGGCACGGAAGGCACCTGAATCTTGGGCCAAACCGCTTTCCACACGTCGCCTTCACGAATCAAGTGAAAATCGCGGACATCTTCGATCGGCCCAACGGGAGTGGAGAAATGCAGACGCACGCGCATCTGCGCTTCGTCGTTCGTAGCATGCAAGGGCCGCGAGTCAAAACCTTCTAGAGCGGAAAAAGAACGCAGGCTGCCATTCGATCCCATCCAATCCTGGATAAAGGCCTGCTGGGTGATTCCGCTGGTGCTGGAAACGCTAGCGAAGGCGCGATCCCAATTTCGCCTCTGAACGTCGGCCAATAAATTGTTCAAGGCTTGATCTGGCGTGCTCGCTTTCGCTGTGTGCAGCGCAGACCCTTTCGTAACCCCAACGGTATTTCCAGCCTGTCCGGTCACAAACAGACCCAGCACCATCAACGCGGCGGTTACTGCAAACAGAAGGATGGGAACCACATATTTCATTCTGATTCCTCAAGCAACGATATGCTGGCGATCTGCATTTCTACGATCTTCGGAACGGACCGGCATGCCCGCGCCGACGGGAACGCGGCGGCGCGTCTCGGGCAAAAAGAATTCGAGCAAAATTGCCAGGAAACTCATACCGATCGGCAGCATTCCCCACAACAATCCTTGCCAGGGCGCGGGAATCGCATCCGACTCAATTTTGTGGGCTGGAGGAACGTCTTCTTTCGACCAGGCGGTGATCTCGCCGTTGCCGAAGGTCTCAATCTTGCGCCAGCCTACGAAGGTCAGCAGCGGCTCATAGTAGGAGTCGTGCACAAAAATGTATTTCAGGCCATAACGGTTGGCATGTTCGAGCATGGCCCGCAAAGCACCCATGCCCGCGGAACCATAAAACTTCGCATTGGTGAGCTGCGCCGAACCGTAGTGAGTCATTTCCGGCAAAAGGCGAGCGGAGTTATAGTCTCCATCCACGCTACCGGCGTTGGTGTAAGTGGAGACTTTCGCCAGCTCGCTTCCAAACCCTAAGGTGATGTAGCGGAAAGAATCATGCCCATCGCGATTCAGGAAGGCGATGACGGGATCAACATTGATGGCAGCCGTTGGACGAAATGGATTGGCGTTGAGCCAGAACAGAGCGGCACCGATCGTCGCGACCGATGCAAGCGCCAGTCCCACCGCTGCTTTCGACTGGAAGCGATCAAGCAATTCGACCGCCATCACTCCGACGAACGGCATCGCCATGAGCGTTGCCCAAAATGTGAAGCGCTCGAAAGTGAGAACTTCGAAGGCGCGTCCCAGCAACCATCGCGGCAGGGGAGTCGTGCCACCTAGTCCAAAAATAAAAGTGAGCCAGAACCCGAACAGCAACGGGCGCCAGCGGGGTGACGAAGCACCGCGGATGACAATGAAGGGCAATGCCAGAATTAAAGCACCATATGGAATCACGAAGTAGTTAATCGCCGTGATCGAGTTCAGCAAGAAATTCGCGCGGCTGTCGTGCGGAATTGGAATCTGGTGAATGGGATGTTGAATGAGTGCCAGCCAATAGGGCAGCAGGATCATGCCGACTCCGGCAGTGACGAGGACGCCAAAAACCACAGCCCGCGAGAGCACGCCAGCCACGGAGCCCGCAACTCGCTCATCCCGTGCGTCCAGATACGCGGTCCACAGTACAGGGCCAGCGAACAGGACCACACCGAAAATCAGAGTTACGTGGTGGGCTGCCGCGGCGGTCAGGCTTACCGCGACTCCCTTGATGAGAGAACGCCCGGAAGATTCCGTCATCCATTCATAGAAATAAGGCAGTGCGTTCAAGTAGAGCGCGGCGGAGGCTACGGTCGCCAGCTGTCCAGCCTGATAAACCAGAAAGGCCAAGGCTCCCAGGAAAATCGACCCTAACGCGGCGTAGCTTGCGGCGCGATCATCCACCCAGATTTTGGCAAAGCGAAATACTCCCACGGGCAACAGCAGAACGGCGATCAACTGCACCAGCATGTAGCCCATCTTCAAGCCGACCACGTTCGACATGAGAGCAATCCACTGGTGAGTCAACGGCGGATAGGTAGTTTGAGAAAATCCACCAAACCATTTTTCATTCCACGGATTGAACCAGTGATGGGCGTAGTGTGACGCAAAGAACATGTGGAAATTTGCGTCGAACGAGCCTGCCGGGAGCTGCATCAGCAGCAGCGGTCCATGAACCGCCAGCGCGACCAAAACAATTGCAAGAAGAGGAATCGGACGAGAGTAACTATTTTGAACAGTGCTCACAATTGTGTGCTCCCTAAGCTCCTCAGCGAAAAGGTTCGATTCAGAAACGTGGTGCAGGGTTTACTGCATTTTTCACCTTTCCCTGCGCTCGCGCAGTGATCAAAGCAGCCTTCGCCGAGAGAGTGGCATCTGATGGGGGGCCGCAGAAACATTAGTGATGCGGGAGGTATTTCAAAGACTTGTATTCAGCGTGGTGATTCAGTGAAAAGCCGACTTCCGCTCACGAGCTTTTGCGTGGTTTTACTTCTTGGCTCTGTTCGTGCTCAAACGTACGACGTAAACGGTCAAAGTACGTCTTCCCCAAAAGACCAGAAGTCGGAGACCGTTGCCCCCGACACCCAAGATGGTTCGAGCCAAAACGGCTCCGGGTTCGGCTGGGGATCAAGCATCGAAGTCTCCCGGCAGGCGCGAGCTGCGCAAGATGCACTGAAGCGAAATGATTATGCGGCCGCCGTGGGCTTTGCCGAGCGCGCGGCGAAATCTGCTCCACAGAATGCAGAGCTTTGGTTCCTGCTGGGTTACGCCGACCGCCTCGCAGATCACTATCAAGCTTCCGTTGACGCCTATAATCGCGGCCTCAAGATTCAGCCTGGTTCCGTAAGAGGGATGGCCGGGTTGGCACAAACTTACGCCAAGATGGGCCGCGATGCTGATGCGGAGCAGTTGCTGAAGCGCGTGGTGGATGCGAATCCAAAGGATGCGAATAGCTTGCAGTTAGCGGGCGAGCTCTTACTGAATTCGGATCCCACGCAAGCTCTCGAGTTGCTGAAGCGCGCGGACATGCTGCAGGCGTCTCCTCACACCGATTTATTGATTGCGCACGCTTACGAGCGCCTCGGACAGCCTGATCAGTTCACGCACTATTTAAATCTAGCGAAGCGACGCGCTCCGAATGATCCCGAAGTGCTGCGCGCGGTTGCCGGCGAATTTCGCGATCAGGGGCAGTACGACCAGGCGATTGCTACATTGCAGGCGATTCCGAACAAGACTGTCGACGTGCTGGCCGAGCTGGCCTATACCTACCAGCTCGCCGGGAAGCAGCAGGAAGCCGCGGAGTTATATACCCGACTTGCCAAGGCGGCAAAAGGAAATATCAATCTTGATCTCAGTGCCGCGCAGGCGTGGGTGGGAATGGGCCGACCCGATGCAGCTCGTGATTTTCTGGAAGACGCCAAGCGAATCGACAGCAACAATTACCGGCTGCACGCGATTCTCGGCGGGATCGCCGAATCGGACGATCGCTTCGCGGATGCGAGCGCAGAATACAATCTCGCTCTTGCGAATTTGCCTCCGCGGGTTCCAGAAGGTCCACTGTATCCGATTGAGTTGCGATTGAATCTTTACGAGCTCGATCTGCGCCAGGAAGATCAGGCAGCAGCAAAACAGCAACTGGCCGCGGCTTTCGCGGCAATCGATCAGGTGAACGTGCCAGAGTCCTCCCGGCCAGAAATGCTGAGGCTGCGGGCCGCGATCGAAGCTGGTCAGGGCAACATGGACGCCGCCAACAAGGATCTGCAGGAGGCGCTTTCGCTGGCGCCCTCGAATATCAATTCACTTTTGAATTATGCCAGCCTGCAATGGAAGATTGGGCAGAAGCAAGCCGCTGAAGATACTTTCGCAAAAGTGTTAGAGCTGGACCATAACAACCGCACTGCCTTGTCGTCTCTGGGTTATCTTGCCCGTGATAAGGGAGACGCAAAACTCGCCGAGAGCTATTTCAAACGGGCGGCGATGGCGCATCCCAAAGACTACGAGCCCTATCTCGCCCTCGGCGATTTATATACTGCAGAAAAGAACTATCGTTTGGCTGAGACCAATTACGAAGACGCTTACCAAAGAATGCCCGGCGACGCGATGATCATCGCGGGCGGAGCCAACGCGGCGCTCGAAGCGCATAATCCGGAACTCGCAAAACGCTGGCTCGATCGCGCTCAGGGCAAGATGAACGATAGCGCCCAGGTAAGCCGCGAAAGAGAGCGCTACCTCACTCTCAAAGGCGATTATGCCGAGTCGGCGAAACTCGGATACAAGGTCCTGGAAAAACTTCCTCACGATCGTGAAGGCGTGGTCTATCTCGCTTACGATCTTTACTATCTGAACCGGTACGACGAAGCTCTTTCGCTGATCAACAAATATGAGCCGATTCTTCCGGACGACAAGGACCTGCCGTTGGTTGCCGGCAACATTCATGCGCACGACGGACGGTTGCACGAAGCTCTCGAGGACTATACGCGTGCTTTGCAGAACGATCCGAAAATGGCGACCGGCTACGTGAATCGCGGATTCGTGCTGAATGACCTCCACGAAGCAGCAAAGGCCATCCCGGATTTTCAGACTGCCATCCAGTTGCAGCGGGATTACGGGGAAGCGCATCTGGGAATGGCATTTGCGGACCTGCAGTTGCATCGGCCAAAACCAGCGCTGAGTCAACTCGAAGTCGCTCAAAAGATACTGGGCAAATCGCATGCCTGGCATTTGGCCCGAGCCGAGGCGTTTCGCCAGGAGCAGGACTTTACCCACGCCGAATCGGAATACAAAGTGGCCCTGGAAGAGACGCCAAACGATCTGACTACACAGCTGGCGTATGCCGACACACTTTTCCGTCTGCGCCGATATCAGCAGGCGCTCAATGCACTCGAGGTCGCACAAAACCTTTCTGCCACTGACCCGCGAGTTTATGCCATGCGCGCACAAATCCATGCGAAGCAGGGAGCGCGAGCCGATGCGATGCACGATATTCAATTGGCCGAGCAGTATGGAAAAGACGATATCGACATCTTGATGGCCACTGGCGCAGCTCTGCTAAGCCTGGGGGACCGGAACGCCGCTATGGAACGATTCTCCCGTGCCTTGGATGTCCCGAATGGCGATCGTCTGGGAGTACGGTTGTCGATTGCGCAGGTATTTCTCCGAGAAGGGCACTACGACGATGTACATCGCCAGCTCGCGCTCGGCTTCGCCGAAGCTCGCATCAACGGCTCTCCTGTCTCTCCGGAAGACATTCTGGAGGCTGCGAATATTTTCCTGGCGATGCATGATTTCGATCTGGCGGAGACCTATTTCGACAAAGCCAAGCTCGCCGGAGCCAACCCAGCGGCCGTGGGTATCGGATTGGCCAACACGTATATGGCCGAGGGGGAAAATCGCAAAGCAGAGGTTGCCCTGGCCAGCGTTGGTCCAGAAAAAGACTTCAGCGATGATTACGATTACATGGTGGCCGAAGCGAATTTGTACCGCCAGCGGCAGGATACGGTGCATGCGCTTTCCTCTTTCGCGCAGGCCAACACGGTCGCCGGGCAGGAAAATCTGACCGAAACTCAGACCGCGCAGAACGAGTTAGCGCTCGAGGAGGGCCATCAGATCAATCAAACCGTGAGTATCTTGCCGGATGCGTCGTTCGCGCCGGCTCTGGAAGATATTAACGTTTACACTCTCGATGCACGGATTCTCAAGGTCACCAATCCGGCTCTGTTGCCTCCGCCGCGACACTCTTACGAGGATCTCGCGGACACGCACTATCGCATTCATATCGGCGGGTTGCCGGTCATATCGGGATTTGTCGGCGAAAGCTTTACCGCTGGGCGATTTCTCTTTCCCAGCGTCAACGTGATTCAAGACCGCAATACATACGACACTTATTTCAACGGCGGGATCACTCCGGTTCTTCGTCTTGGCTCGAACTCCATAGCGTTCAACGGTGGTCTGCAGTACGACATCCGGCGAGACACAATTTCTCCGGTTTACATGAGCCAGAATCTTTTTCGCCAGTTTCTTTACGTCTCCACCAGTTCTTTCCGCAACTGGGTTTCGTTCAACGGCAGTGCGGTGCGAGAAGCCGGACCCTTTACGGATCAGGATTTACATTCTCGAGAACTTTACGCGAGTGCGGAGTTTACAGTTGGACGGCCCTGGGGACACACTTCCCTGCTCACTGGCTATACCGTGCGGGACCTTTTATTCCGTCCTCTGGTGCAGGAATATTTCGATACCTCCAGCTACATCGGGGTTCAGCACAAGTTCGGCAACCGGTTGACCGCGGCTGTACTGGCTGAAGATCTGCGGGCGTGGAGAGTGCAGGGTACGGAATACGCCATCGCCCAAGCGCTGGTACCGGGAGGACGGTTTGAATTCCGCGCTAACCCGCGTTGGACGGTTCAGGGTTCATTCCTGCTCTCGCGCGGGGAAGGGCTTTCACCAGTATGACAACTGCTGAAAGCGAGTTCGTCGCTTCTTACACCCGGCGCGTTCGTGGAAATTCAAGGGATGGGAGTGGGATGACAGCCGGTAGCACATCCATTTCGATTTTCTCTGGGTGTTCAGCAGCAGACGTTCTACAGCTTCTTCGGAGGTTCGAAGAGCACGATCCTTCCGGTGGTGCACTTCACTTTGTTCTAGTTCTTGACGCGATACCCGATGGCGCCGATGACCAATACCGATGTGGCAGTTTCAGCTGTCGATGAGAACGTCGGAAAGAGATCGGCGCCGGCCAAGTCGCTGAAATCCCAACTTCTCGGAGGCGTCCTGACGCTGCTTGCCGGCTCCGGACTGGTAGGAGTTACCAACCTCGTCTACAACGTGGTTACGGCGCGACTGCTCGGCCCGACGAACTTCGCGAATGCCACCGCGGTTTATACCATCCTGATGCTTCTGTCCTGCATCACGCTGGCGTTTCAGGTGGTGTGCGCGAAATACGTGGCCAAGAGCGCTTCGGCGGACGAACGATGTCAAGTGTATGCCAACCTGCATCAGCGCTCTTGGATTGCGGGAATCGGAATTGGCCTGCTCTTATTCTTGTTCGAGCGCCCACTCACCGTTTATTTGAATTTGCCTGATCCCGTCCTCATCTCATTGCTCGCCCTGGGCACAGCATTCTATATCCCGCTCGGAGTTCGTCGCGGATACATTCAGGGAGTTCACGCCTTCGGTCCCCTCGCCATCAATTTCATGCTGGAGGGAATGGTCCGGCTGGGCGGCGCATTTGTACTCATCGAAATTGGCCTGGGCGTGAGAGGCGCGGTGCTGGCTAGCGTGCTGGCGGTCATCGTAGCGTATTTTGTTGCTCTGCCCAGTCCCGGTATCACGTCGTTCCGCTTCCGGGGGCTTGCGATTTCGTCTCGCGAAGGGTTGCAAGCTATCGTCTTCTTTGCCGGCCAGACGGTAATTAATAACTTTGACATTGTCTTAGTAAAGCACTTTTTTCCTCCCGTCGAAGCCGGACTCTATGCCGCGGTTGCGTTGGTTGGGCGGCTGGTCAATATGTGCGCGTGGTCCGTGGTAAATACGATGTTTCCGGTTTCCGCCGGTGCGGGTGCGGACGAGCACGATGCCAGCCCCGTTCTTTTCACCTCTCTCTCAATGGTCTTTTTGATTCTTTCGCTGCTAATCCTTGGACTGTGGATGGTTCCCAGTTTTCTTTGGAAAACTCTTTTCGGAAACCAGTTTGCGGTGGGCAGTTATGGCACACTCGCGCCCTTGTTGATTCTCTACGCCATAACGGCTGGCGTGTATTCGTTGAGCTCCGTCATCATCACTTACGAGATGTCGCGGAAGATTGCGAACACGAGTTGGCTCCAACTGGCGTTTAGCGGGGCTATGGCTCTAGGCATTTACCTGCTTCACCAGACCCTGCGGCAGGTGATCCTGGTGCAATTGGTGCTGATGATAATCCTGCTGTTCGTTCTAATGATTCCCTTGCTGCGAAACCAGCTGACACCAAAGGCGCTCGGCACCTACAGCAATCTTCGCCTGCGCCGTTTGCTGACAGAGGACGAAGTGATGGCGGAGTTTCTCAGGAGCGAGTTCCATCATCCTGAATTCGACGACTATCGCCAGGAATTCGAGTCTCTGGTGAAGCATCCGAATCTGGAGAGTTCGCGAGAAAACGCGGTGCGGCAAGCTCTACTTTTCTTGCGCCGGGGTGCGATGTGGCGGGAGTTGCCCGCCGATACGAAGTGGTTCGAAGTCGAGCTGACTGCCGAGGACCTGGCTCGTATTCGCTTTTTTCCGCGGGCGCAGTGGCGCCGCGCTGCCGACGGTAGCTTTTACATGAAAGACGTGGTCGAACGCTTGCGCGTTCAGTTGGCTGAACCCTCCGACGATCGGTTCTTCCGCAAGCTGCGGCTGTTGAGCTCCACCGTGGAGGAGAACCTGGTCAATCCCACGGTCTTGCTCATCGGAATTAACAACACGGGACCATTGACCATTCTGGACGGCAATCACCGCATGGCGGCCGCGCTGCTCAGCCAGCCTGTGCCCACGCTCAATCGATTTCGTTTTATCTGCGGCTTTTCTCCTGACATGGCGCGCTGCTGCTGGTATCACAGCAACGTTAATACGCTGCTCCGCTATCTTAGGAATCTTGTGCGGTACTTTAGCTACGACCCGGAAACGGACATTGGACGTTTCCAGGAGCGAGGTTTCTGAGACCGAACCCTTTCTACTGCGGAGCCGGAGTGCTGGCCGGTGGCGTGGTCGGCTCCTGCACCACTGAGTTATCGCGACGGTACAGGAGAATCGGCTCGGGATGCTGGCGGCGAATATCGCGCTCCTTCTGCACTTTCGCTTCTACTTTTGTGTCGTTGTCCGATGCGACTCGAGACAGCGGCAACCCTTCCGCCGAACTTCGAGTAGCTAATCCGACCGGAGTGCTCGCACCGCGCAGGGCCTGCGCTTTGTCATAAAAATATTGTGCAGTTTCGCGGTCCCCTTCAATTTCGGACAGATAACCTATATTGTTGACGGCGAATGCATTGTTTGGATCGAGCGCATACGCACTACGAAAATCCTTTTCCGCTACGCCCGGTTCGTTGCGGTTAATGGCTGCGACGCCGCGGGTGTTTAGCTCTGCTAACCTGGTCTGAAGGGACATCTGAGTCTCCAGGCGGTTGCGCAGATTGCGGGCATTCTGGGCCGCCATCTCACTTACTCGCTTCCCCCTCCAGTTGCGGTTGAGAGTGACGACCGCGGCCGCGGCGGAGGGCGTAGCTGCGGCAGAATCGTAGTATTTCAGGGCGGCCTGCGACTCCCCTTCCATCTCCTTGGCAACGCCCATATTGTTCAGTGTGAATATGTTGTTTGGATCCGCCTTGAGAGCTTGCTGCAGCAGAAGATCGGCTTCAGGTCCGCGGCCTTGCGCGAGCAACCGCACAGCTTCTACATTTTCGTGATTGATCTCGAGCGGCATATCCGGAATCGCGAGAGCCTCTTTCAGGGTGCGTCCTTCCACCCGCGGCGTGCTTGCCTTCGCGATCGCCGCATCCGTTGCCTGCTGTCCGGCCAGCGTATAGAAATTCAGCGCGCGGTCGACTTGCCCCTTCAACTCTGAAATGTAGCCCAGATTATTCAGCGTGAAAGGATCTTCAGGGTCCAGCAGGTACGCTTTGTAGAAGAAAGTTTCTGCCTTCTCGTAGTTGTGCTTGCGGATTGCCTCCACTCCGTCCTGGTTGAGTCGCTGGACAGGGGTTAGGTGGCTCCGCTTGGGCAAGGTGATTTTCAAATCGCCGGCTTGCGCGCGCCCTGCCCACCCGAGAGTGACGCTGACGATTGCGGCGGCAACCCATTGTTTCCAGCACATTTCTGAAGACCTTTCGGCGCAAAAATTAACTGATTTGAGATGCAGATTTTGCCTGATTGTTTGTCATGGAGCCGCGGATTTTTGCCGGTGAAATGACCACCTTGAAGCCATTTCTGGCATCCAAAGGCAGCGTCGAATTATGCGCACGGAGCAATCATGGGGCTCAGGATAAGGAAACGATTTTTGTCGAGCATCTTCGCGAGTGCCTTTCTAGCCGGCTCAATTCTCGGATGTGGGGCATACGGACAAGAGGTAGCGTCCCAGTCCGTGGTTTCGGGTGAAGTAACCCCATCTTCGACCACGGTCGTTTCTACCACTTCATCTAGCGCCGCCATTGAACTCGATCCCGCCAGCCTGCTGCCCGACCTTCCTGCTCTGCCGCGAGCCAAAGCCAGCTTGATTGGCGGCTCAATTCAGAAAGTGGACCACGTTCGCGACCAGCTCACTCTACAGATTTTCGGTGGCGGAAGAATGAAGGTGTTGTTCGACCCGCGCACTCATATTTATGCAGGGCAAACAACGGGTTCAGCTCTCGATCTCCGTCCTGGCGATCGCGTCTACGTTGACACGATTCTGGATGGCAGCGCCATCTTTGCCCGCAACATTCACATAGCCGGTGCGGTCAGCGGCAAAAGCCAGGGCGTGGTGATCAGCTATCGCGCCGACAGAGGCGAGTTAGTCCTTCGCGATTTGCTCTCCCCCGATGCGATAAGGTTGCGCTTCACTCCTCGTACTCAGGTCGTCCAGGATGGACACTCCGCCTTCGCAAGCCAGCTGGTTCCGGGAACGCTGGTCGATGTGAACTTCGCAGCGCAGAAAAATGATCGCGAGGCTCAGCGAGTCTCCATCCTGGCAGTGCCCGGCTCGGATTTTACCTTTGCGGGACAAGTGGTCTCGCTCGATCTGCATCTTGGTTTGCTGGTTTTGCAATCAGCCACCGACCATAAAACCTACGAAATCTATTTGGATCCGTCGACGGTTGCAATCGATGACCGGCTGCGAGCCGGAGCCGAAGTGAGCACGGTAGCAAACTTCGACGGATCGCGGTACGTAGCTCGGAGTCTCACAGTCAACTCCCGATAAGCTCTGGCAATACGCTCCTGCATTGATCAAACACCAATGATCTCTCAGGTCTGAGAGATTGGCTGCATAGGTCGCGTAGGTTTCTCGCATCAAAAACTGACCAACTCCTGCCCTCTCCTGCGGTACAGAGTTTCCACTCTGGTCGGGTTCACGCGGTGACGGCGATCACAAAAGCCCTGGTCACACTCCACAGACACGGCTAACAAGTCCGCGCATTCTAACCACAGCTTCGGGATTGACAGGAAGGTTCTCCACCCGGCTCATGACTAAAGTTATCTGTCGGTTTTTTTCCTAACCTCCTAAGCTGCACGCAGATCCCAGAAAGACAGCAAGACTCCAGAAAGAAAGCAAGCCTCAGTCACGAGGAAAACTATAGGCGGGCGGCCTTCCTCGGACTGATCCCAGATCCGAAGTAAGATCCTCGGCTCTAACTCTGCCCTGAGGACAAATGCGTCTCGCTCAATTTGCAGTTGCAGCCATGATCATGGTCGCGCCCTGTCTAGGGTTGGCCAGTTCTTCTTATGTAGTGCCCACCACAACACTCGCCGCTCAGACTTCCAACAACACCAGTGCAGCGAATAGTTTTACGACACAATCAAACAATAATCGGGGAGCGGGAAATATCAGCAAGGTCGACGTCCACACCCTCCTCTATCCGGGTGCGACGACCAAGATTTACGCACACATGGTGCTATGGTTCGGCCAGTCGAGCCACATGAACATTGGTTACAGTGAAACGAACCCAGCGCAAGTCCAGAATCAGATTGATGACATGGTGAGCCGCGGCATTGATGGCGTAATCATCGACTGGTATGGGCCGAACAATTCGATCGACCAGGCGACCCAGTTGGTGATGACAGCGGCGGAGAGCCATCCCGGATTTACTTTCGCAATCATGATCGACCAGGGAGCGATCGAGTGGTACTCCTGCCAGGGATGTTCGCCCCAGCAGGCACTCGTAAACGATCTGCAGTACATCGAAAGCACGTATTTTCCTTCGCCAGCTTACATGAAGATACAAGGTCAACCTGTGGTCACGGATTTTAATGTTGATCTTTCCTATCCTTCGGTCGACTGGAGCGCAGCCAACGCGGCGTTGGGTACGCCTCCCACGTTTATTTTCCAGAATAACAACGGATTCACCCACGTTCTTACCGACGGCAGCTATTCGTGGGTCATGCCGACGACCACTGATTACGGAATGAGCTATCTAAGCAGTTTTTACGATGCGGGCCTGTCCTATCCAAACGAACAAACGGTTGGGGCAACTTATAAAGGCTTCAATGACACGCTGGCATCGTGGGGCTCAAATCGCATTATGGTACAGCAATGCGGCCAGACATGGCTGGGAACTTTCTCCAAGCTCAACAGCATGTACAACGCCGGCAAGCAGCTTCCTTATCTTCAGTTGGTGACCTGGAATGATTACGAAGAAGCGACGGAGATCGAGTCGGGCATCGATAACTGCTTGACGCTTTCAGCCTCGGTGGCGACGAACAGCTTACAGTGGGCTCCGAACGGAAACGAAAACACGGTGGATCATTACACCGTATACATCAGCTCCGACGGGCAGAATTTGATGCCGCTGACAGACATTGATACAGGAGTGCACTCGGTCAACCTTTGCGGATTTCCAGTTCCGTCCGGCAGCTACGACATATTCGTGCAAGCGGTCGGCAAGCCGACATTGGCGAACCAGATCACCGGAGCCATCACTTACACTCCGACCTGCACCACCACGACTGGACCAACGACACCCACAACCGTGTCGTTCAGCGCGTCGCCGGCAAGCGTTACGATTCCCGCCGGGATGTCAGGAACTTTCACCGTCGTCGCGAAACCGCAGTCTGGAACCTTCAACAGTCCCATCACTCTTAGTTGCAGCGGGCTCCCCGCCAGCCTGAGTTGTTCTTTCAATCCCGTCACCATTACTCCCGGTGCCGGCGCCGCTACTTCCGTTCTTACGATTTCCGCCGCCACCATCGTGCGCGGGACTTTGCCTGGTAGCAGAAAGCCCTCCCCCATTCTTGCTACTTGGCTGTTGCCCTTCGGTCTTGTTGGGTTCGGCCTGTTTGGCAAGGGCTCGCGGAAGCGTGGAGCCCAGCTCCTGGCGTTGTGCGCCGTCATCAGTCTCGGAATGATTGGCGCCTCTTGCGGCGGCAAGCCCGTAGGGACTGCGACCGCTGCCGCTCCCACGAACTACTCCGTCACCATCAATGGGAGTTCGAGCGCCAGCAAGCTTTCCACCACCGTCAACGTCATCGTTCCGTGAACGCTTGTTCAACGGTGGGCGCCGCGGAACCGCGGAGCGGCGCACCCAGCCCAGGGAGTTCCTGGTCATCAGCCGCAATAAAAGGGACTTTGAAGGAACCCAGCTGGGCAACTTGCGAAACCTGGTTATGTGACGCAAGGCGAGCGTTCGCTGCTCCAGTTCGAAATGACGCAGATACTTCAGAACAATATTCGGCATCGTCATGCGAAGGGCTGCGGAAAAATTCTGTTCGGCCATTGCCTGTTGTTTGGCCGGATCCGTGAGAAATCGAACCAGGCAAGAAGCAAGGTCCTTCGCATCGCCGGGGTTATAAAACTCGATTGCCATCCCCTCCCCATCCGACATCTGGCGAAAATCCTCAAGGTCGGCGCACACGATCGGAACACCGTAGGCGCACGCCAGATGGGCGACCCCGCTGGAGCCTGTGGATGAGGAGTAGGGCATGACCGTGACGGAGGAACTCTGAAAAAGATCGGGCAGCTGTTCCTCATGCACATAGCCGGTAAATTCAATTTTCGAATTCCCCACGTACTTTTTCTTCATCGACTCCACGTAGCCAGCGGCGTTCGGATGGTTCCCCCCTGCGATCACTAATTTGGCGCTGGGGAGAGCTCCGGACACATGCTGAAAAGCCTCAATCATCAACTCCAGGCGCTTGTAAGTTCCCCATTTGCCGAAAGCCAGAATGCGCTGTTCAGGATTGCCTCGCCGGGCGAGGTCGGGGTACTCGGGCTCTCTTGAGAGAATTCCGTGCGAGCGAAGATGAACGTTGTCGCGACCATACTTCTCGTGGAGGATCTTGCGGTATCCAGGCATCAGTACGGAGACAGAATTCGACAGAAGAAGCATCTTGGTAGCCGCGGCACCGAACAAACGATAGGTGCGAGCGTAGCGTACTCCAGCGTCCCTCAGATCCACAGTGTCCATCAGATGGTGCAGGGTGACGTGTGTATAGCAGCCTGTGAGACGCGAGAGAAGTGGCGTTAGTAGTCCAGCGAAAGCCACCAGCGGATTGCGGCCGAAGGTGCTGAAGAGAAGATTGAACCAAACTACGTCCGGCTTGAGTTTGAGGATTGCATTCAGAATATGCAACGAACTGGAGAAATCGTTGAATGACCAGCACCGCCGAACGGAGTAACCTTCCAATTCAGGTTCCGAAGCCGAAATCCTGTCAGCCAGAACCGTGAGGCGGATGAAGGGATTGCGCTGCAACTCCTGCGCAATGTGAAGCCCGTATTCGCTTAACCCACCCTGACTTGGCGGAAAAGAAGTGACCAGACAAACTTTCATCCTTTGCGGGCCTCACAACGATCGATACTCCTCGATTGTGACTGCCAATCGAGGTCGTCGATCAAGGTTCGATGAGTTCGCCGGGGGATATGTTGGCTCGCTTTGGAGCGGAGGCAGGAACGCGGGCAGCCCTGGTTTGCGCAAGAAGTTGCAGGACTTCGTTCTTAATTTTTGCTTCCATGGCGGCAATCGAATCCGGCCCAACCACGGTGATGTTGCCTGAGAGACGGGCCAGCGCGAGATAGGAGTCGCGGTTTCGGCGAACAAAATCCAGAGGATATTCAGGCTTGCGCGCCTGCGCCGCTACGGGATCTGCATCGATTACGTAGGCCACGTCTGGTTGGGGCACGAGTTTCATTAAGATGCGTGCGAACATACGCGCTGACCTGCGGTGTAGAGGAAGGTTGGCGAGTTCGTCGTAAATGTAACGGTCGAAGATCACGACATCCAGTTCGCTCTTTCGAGCTTTACGAACTCTCCAGCCCAGATGAATCGCGTCTGCCAGGTAGAGGCCTAGACGCATTAACGTAACTGGCCAAGCAGTGACGTTTTTGTCGCGGCGGTGCAAAGGCTTCTGCGGACTTCCGATGCCCCGGTCTCCTTTGAATGCCTTGTAGCTCATGAACTCGCGGAAGCGAGACAGGACGACAATATCGTCCCAGAAGGTAAGCAACTTGACGCGAACTCCCGATTCGCGCAGCGAGGCTTGGAGTTCAAGAATCTGCGTGCTTTTGCCGGCACCGTCGATTCCGGAAAAGCTCACAATGGTCACGATATAGTCGCCCCTACTCGGTTCGAAGCCCACTTGCGTTGCTTTAGCACAGCTTTAGTGCGCTCCGGGCGGCTTGCTCGAAGTGGCGGCGGTAAGCCCTATTATGGTACCCACCGCAACGCCGGCACCGATGATCGCCCCGACTCTGATAATGATGGTTCGTGTTCGCCGCTGTCTTGCAGGTGCGATTGCAACCCCCGCAGGTTGCGAAGCCGCTACTCCGGCAGCATGTGTGGGCTCTGCCGCAGCCGTACCAACTGGCGCTTGCGGAGCCGGCTGGGCAGCCTGGGATTGCGGATCTCGAGCTTCAGGTGGTGTTGGCGCGGTCGATTGTTGCTGGTAGACGTTCTGCGCCGCGTTGGTTGATTGCAACTTCGCCAGCGTTGCTCCGGGACTATCGGGAAGTTGAGCCACTGGGACAAGCTTTCCATCGGTCGCGCTCGACGATGACTGCGCAGGCCGCTGCCCGTCGCTGGTCTGCTGCGCGGCAGCGAACAACACCACGGAAGGCAGGGCGCACAACAATACCGCGATCCCCGCCGCCCGCACAACGATCCTTCTGCATACTCGCATGGGCACCCCCCGACGCCGTGTGATGCTTCAGCTGGCGGTTTTCAGATCAGCCACCCCGTGCGGCGTCGCGTACCAGGGCTGGCTCTGCGCCGGTGTCGCCGGAGCAAATATCTGGAAGCTGCGCACAGCCTCATCTGCGGTTTCAAACACTTCGAAAAGACGATCAGCGCGCATCAACTCGAGGATAACTGCCGAAGCTGGCGAAACCGCAGCCAGTTTGAGGTCCCCATCACGCTTCATGGCTTCTTCCAGGCAGTGCAGCAGCATTTCAACGCCGGCGCTGTCCATGTATTGGATCTGCGAGCAATCCAAAACAACGCACGGACGGTCATCCTCCAATAGCGGCTGCAGCTCTTCCAGAAAAGACTTCACCTCCGCGTGATTCAGTTTTTCCGGTAACTCCATAACAACTACGGGCCCTCGGGTACTCATTTGACTACTCCTGAATAAAGTTGCTGCCAAGTTGCCAAGCTTCCGGCATTCGGCGCGGTTCCTCTACTTGAGAAATTGTCTCCATTGCTGCTCGCTCGCTCGTGGGCGGAACAACCTTGCGGCCAGCGTTGGTAGAACGCAAGACGCGGGAATCTGAGATTTCGATGAGAACATCGCGTTCCAGGTTCAAGAGTATGTTTTCGTTGACCACTGCATGACACAGATCAAGCCAGATTCCAACTGTCGTGTTGGCCAGCACGGAGGTGTCCTCCACCACTGTCCCGCAGTCGATGCAACAATCCCTTTCAATATCGCTAAAGCGAGTAATCAAAGCGTCCGCCCTGACTTTCGAGCCGCAGCCTACATATGCAGGAGCTACAATGCGGGCCCGCCGATGGATCTCGGCGCCGTCATCGAGCCAGACTCCTGGCCTTACTTCTCGTCCACTGGGGCGTGCCTGGCATTGACCTCGGAGCATATCGGCAGCGAAGCGCCGCAGATCGCGAGGATGCTCGAGACGATTCACATACTCGCGAAGAAAGTATTGCGAAGTGCGGCCATTTCGTGCCTCGTGCAGCAATTTTTCAGCCGGCACCGGCTGCGCTTTTGCACAATCGACAGCCCAAAGAGCCAGCGGTCCTTCCCGGTCGAAGGTTGGCGTGGCCGCCTGCCGCGACTCCCGATGAAAGCAGAAAAGGTCGAGCAGATCCGTTTCCTGGTAGCAATTCGCCCAGTTCACGAACGCATGTTCGATGCCCTGTTGAGAGAAATCGGAAAGTGTTTGCCCGATTTCCAGGTTCAGATCGGGCACCACTCGGACCGTGACGTTTGCGTGGACGGTACGAAACACCGGCACAAACGCCGCAGACTCCACCAGGATTGCAATCGTCGCGTCTAGCGCAGCGAAGCGCTCTAGCATGCGCTCCACAGTCGAACGCCCGGCGACTTCAATGCATTCCAATGGTTCCAGCAAAAAGGATTCCTGTACACTCTCCATCGCCTCACGCGAATTCGCAGCATCCTGAGCGAACCACTGATTTTCAGCGGCGATGGCTAAAACAGCTCCCAGTACCACAGACTCTCCCTTTTCCGGTCGTTGCCGATTTACCGAGCCGGGCCGCCCACACAATCATTCCGACCCGCCAGTTCAAGTTCACATCGATCTCTTAACCACGGGTCTGCCCAAATTCGGGGCGGGTGTCGTTTGCCGCGTGTGGCCGGTCTTGGGGAAAAGTAGATCCCGCATCTTCATCTTGGCCTTATGCAGTTGTGACTTTGAGTTTCCGATTGAGCATTCCAACTTGCGCGCGATTTCGTGATGCTGGAATCCCTGAACTTCATGCAAGTCGAAGATCTGCCGGCAACCCTCGGGGAGTTCCTCGATGGCGCGGCGCAAGGCAAGCCGGTCAATCGCTCCGGAGAGATTCAGATCGGCCGTCCCAATATCGCGCTTAAGCGATGGAGAATCCGCGGATATGGGCTCATCCAGCGAAAGCAGAGGAGGAGCCTTGCGGCGCCGTAACTTCATCAGCACGGTGTTCACTGCAATCCTGTAAAGCCAGGTGGAAAAGGCCGAATCGCCTCGAAACGAATTGATATTCCGAAACACTTGCAGAAAGGCTTCCTGAGTCAGGTCTTCCGCGTCGGCTATGTCCTTTGTCATTTGCAGGCAGACGGAATACACGCGCTTTTTGTGAAGTTGGAAAAGCATTGCAAACGCATCCTGATCGCCGCGCTGGGCGCGTTGAACCAGGCTGCGTTCGGAATCGTCTCGCTGAGTTTCAGTTCTGGTTGGGATCAGGTTTGTTGCGGTCGCGGAAATAACGCAGGTGGCCACTGGAGTCTCCTTACGATTTCAACGCGCTGCATCCCCGTAACCTGGGGAATATTTCAGCGTCGATGAAAAGCGTACCGGACCCCCACTCCATGTCCCATCCGGGCGCTCCTGTAATTGACTGCGAGATTTGCTGTACTGGAAAAGTAATAGTTTGTGCAATTTAGCGAAACTTTTCTTTCCACCAGGGGTTGCACGCTCTGGTTGCGAACAAAAAATGCGGCAAGCTCCTTTTAATGAATGCGAGCTTGCCGCGAGTGACAACAAAACGACCTGCATTCAAACTAATAAAGACGGAATCCAACTTCCACGCTGATCTGCACATTCACCGGCCTGCCATCCTTCATCGCAGGCTGAAAACGCCATTGCTTTACAGCTTCGATGGCCTTGGCGTCCAATCCAAACCCGAGTCCGCGAACCACCCGAATGTCGCGTGGCTGTCCCTGATCGTCCACGATCAGCCACAGGATGCACGTTCCCTGGGTCTTGGCGAGACGCGCTTGCTCCGTGTATTCCGGATCTGGTGTGGTCACAGGCCGTGGCGCGGAAATTCCGCCGCCCACCTTGAACACTCCACCACCAATTCCGCCGCCACTCCCCGCTCCTACGCCGGCGCCGTGACCCACGCCTACACCACCGCCTGAACCCGAGCCGATGCCAGCACCGGAGCCCGTTCCATTTGAAGGCGGAGCCGAAGGGAGAGGGGCTGCTGTAGGCATGCCGAGGTTTGGCATATTATTTTCAGCCACGTGGACTTGTGGAGGAATCACGACCGCCGGCTGCACCGCCAGCTTCGGATGCGGGTTGCGCAGAACGATGCTCGGCGGAGTGATCTGTTCCATGGCAACTTTTGGTAAGCGTCCCTTCGGCGCAGGTAACGCATCATGATCGCCGCCGCCCCCGCCGCCGCTCACCACTTTCTGCGCAACCGGAAGAGCATAGGAATCCGGCGAAGGAGCGATCAACGTCACAGTCTCATGTTGCTCGACGTGAGGCACTACGCGTCGTCCGACCATCGAACCGCCAATGATCAAGGCCAACAATACAATGTGTAGGACCGCCGATCCGGCCAGACCGTTGGACCGATAATTGTTGTAATGTCCCCAAATCGCATCGGGGCCCTGTGGCTGTTGCTGTCGATATCGAGGATTCACTTGTACAACTGGGATGGCACGTTCACGAACGGCGTACGGTTCGCGGCCAGAATAAGGAGTCTTAAGACCTTGAAATGAGGACACGGACGATAGAGCGTGCGCGGAGTTGTGTGGACCTTGCTGGTTCGACATTGACGCCCCTTCTAATTGTCGTGAAATCGAAGTGGCTCTATGGATTTCCGACCATCGTATAGATGCCGATCGGGAAGCAGCGGTTGACCTGAGGAGGTGCGCCACGCTGCGAATTCACGCGCTGGCTGCCTTATGTCAGCAATAACAAACAAAGTCCTACATGATTTGCCTGATTGCACGAAGTGGGATTGAGACTATGCGCGAAAAATTCTGAGGAATCGATACTTAAAAATGGATTCTGAACTCGGGAAAAAATGTTTGGACGCTAGATTTCTTATTCAATTCCGCAAGACCAAAGATTTCTCGATGGCGATCAACAAAACCTTCAATCGGCCAGGACTGCCCTCGGGTGGCGCAACGCTTCCGTGAGCGTTTTGGGCTTTCTGGTTTCAGCGCCTATGAGAGCCAGCGAAGCTCCCAGCAATGCCATATTCTTGCTGAAGTTGACGATCTCGGCTTGCCGCTTTTGCGGATCTTCCACTTTCCAGAAATCGTGCATGATAGGGGAGACTCCAGCCAGAAAGCCCAAAACCGCCGCTGCCCCCAATGTCGGTTTCACACCGAGAACCAGACTGGCTCCTCCCAGCGTAAGAGCCACGCCGGAAGCGGTCACAGCGACGTCGGGCATGGGAACATTTTTAGCGCTAACGTATTGCGCCATCGCTCTGTGCTGCAAGAAGTGATTGATTCCGTTGTAGAGAAAGAAACCACCGAAAACAAAACGTCCGAGCAGAAATGGGAGCTTGGTCATGATCTTTGTCCTTTGCGCGAGATGTGCGCGGAGTTTTGATTCTTGACCGGTTGGCAGCGTTGCTTCTCTTGTGGAGGCCCGCTCGACTTGTAGGTTTTCGTCAGGCCCGGGTCGTGAAGGCGCTAGCCGGTTTCAGCCATCCACCGGTTCTTCTGCTGCCGAATAATTTCGTAGCAGTCGCAAGCGGCTTCTTCCAACTTCGGTTTGTTGACGATGGTTACATTTCCGCGCGTGTAAGAAATCATTCCCGCTCTTTGCAAAACGCTGGCCGCCACACTGACCGTCGACCGGCGGGTGCCAAGCATTTGCGACAGGAATTCTTGCGTCAAAGGAAGAGTTTCGCCGCCGATCCGATCATGACTCATCAGCAACCATCTCGCCAGCCTCTCCTCCACGTCATGCAGCCGGTTGCAAGCGGCGAGCTGGGTTGACTGAATCCCGAGTATCATCGAATAACGCTGCAGCTGAAGCTCGAGTGCGGGACAGTGCGGCAGAAGGCTTCGCAAAATCGCGACATCCACGCGATAGGCGGTTCCATCTCCCTGAGTGATGATTCGCAATGCGCTCGTCTTGAAACCAAAAATTATCGGCAAGCCGACGAAACCCTCCTTGCCGATGAGCCCGACCTCAACGCTCTCTCCGTCAGGTTGAACCGTCAGGACAGAACTCATTCCTTCGTTCAGAAAATATCCTGACTTGATTGCCTCGCCAGTTTCGTGCAGCACCTGATGAAGTCTCAAGCGTACGAACTCAAGTGAGGCCACGATTTGGTTCCACTCCGTTGGTGGAAGGGCGAGCAGGATGAGATTGGCGACTCCGCGCCGGTCGTTGTCTCGTTTGTTGGATCGGGTAGGGGCACCTCGAATCGCTGGGTTGGCCATTGTGAGTTCCTTTCATCACACAGCGATAAACGCCATCTGATTTCGCAGGAACCGTTAAGCCAAACGGGCTCGGCGGAGGGTGCTAGAAGAGACAATTGAAGCTTACGCTCTTTGGTAACGTTTGTATGTGCCTTGGCGCACATATTTGTGAAGGTCAAACAGACAGACAGAGCTTTCCCAATCCCCTACTATCTCCGGTTCCTCGCTGCCATTCCATGAGCATGAAAATGCACGGCTTGTGACTGTTGATCGACTCATGGTGGTGGGGAATGCAGGGGTAGTGGCGAAGCCGGCAGCAAGTCGCCGTTCGCAGGAGATAATCTTGATCAAGACCACGCGCGGCGCCCGTTCTCGATCCGACGGCGCGGAAGTAGATGGAGCCAGGCTGGAGAATGAACTTCTACTCAACCTGCCCGAGAAAGAATGCCAAACCATTTATGCGCAGCTAGTCTTTCTACCATTGCGAACCCGCGACGTCCTCAATGACGTGGGGGAACCGATCCGCTATGTTTATTTTATGAACAGCGGTCTAGCTTCCGTGCTGAATGTAATGGCAGATGGAAAGAGCGTCGAGGTTGGACTGACCGGAAAAGAGGGGTTTGTCGGTGTCCCGCTCATTGTGGGGTTCGTGACCAGCGCGTTGCGCGTAGTTGTCCAGATTGAAGGTTCTGCGTTTCGTTTGAGCGCGAGCGCGCTTACTGAACTCCTGCGGAAATGTCGAAGTTTGGAAACGAAGCTGCATCGTTATTCCCAGCACTTGGCCGCACAGTCTTCTCAGGTGGCTGCCTGTAATCGATTGCATGAGGTCGATGAACGATTGGCTCGCTGGCTGCTCATGAGCCAGGACCGGATTGGTACCGACGTGGTTCCACTAACCCAGGAATTCCTGGCACACATGTTAGGCACTCGCCGTTCGAGCGTGACGGTAGCTGCTTCCATCCTGCAGAAGGCCGGCCTGATCAAGTACACGCGTGGACAGTTGAACATCGTGAACCGCAAGGGATTGGAAGATGCCTCCTGCGAATGTTATCGAACGTTAGTTCAACAGGCTGCCCGGTGGAACGAAGAATCAAGTTGAAGTTGGAAAGACCGTTAGTGACTGCTCCGGTATTTCGCGACTTTCAGAAGACATGCAGGGGCGGAACGAACTGGGGGATGCAATGCTCCAAAAAACTGCTGCTCCCCCAGACCTCCGAATTGTCAGAAAAACTCCTGATCCACTAAATCCCGCTGCCTCGCCGCGAAAGGTGAGTGAAAAGCGAGATCACAAAAAGCACAAGAAAAACGAAGAACAACAGCTTTGCCACACCAGCAGCCGCTACCGCCACGCCGGTGAAGCCTAAGACTCCAGCGATGAGGGCTATCACCAGAAAAACCAGGGTCCAGTAGAGCATCACGCCTCCTTCAACAATACTATGTCGACCTGCGACTGAAGTGGAATATAGACAACGGCGACGACGAGAGAAATCCAGTTTCGCGGGTATTTCGCAAGTACATCTCCTGTAGCCAGCCGAATCTTTTTTTGAGGAGGGAGCAGGTGCTGGCTCTCTATACAAGACCCGGCACCTGCTCGAGGGGGCGTCTGTCGAGTAGGCCTTCACAATATCCGGCAGACCAGGCGTTGCCTATACGGGAAATCGTGTATTTAACGAGGGACTCTGCCAGACATCGGCGTCATTTTTGTCCTGGGATGTCAGCCCGGAAGAAGGGCCTTTCAGCTCTACGGAGAACGTTGTATAGACGACTTACAAATTGAGATATAGAACTGCCCTTGTTTCTTCCGACGAGGCATAAATGAAACTGGCAACGAAGCTGTGGACCGCTCTGGGGCTTGTTTCAGTCATTGCTCCGGCGCTATTCTCGCAAGACATTCCTCATGAGCCCAACCCTCTGCCACCATGGTGTGATACGCCGGGTCCGCAACTAGTCGCCTGGTCCGAGTTGCAGAAGCCGCAACCTGTCCGACCCCAGTTCGAACAACGGGAACCGTCAAATCCGCACGCGGGTCCGACCACGATTCCCTCTGCTGAGCCGGCTCAGAGCCCGGACTTAGCCACGCGTCCCACGGACAAAAGTAAATCTCGCTACAAGAGCGATTCTTGATTTTTATCCACTCTTATAAGTACAGCGAGGAGAGCAAGTAACGCCTGCTCTCCTCCGTCACCTTCAATTCAGTGCTCATCTACGCACTTTGGAAACTGCCCGGCACTTCACAGTCGGCCAGCTAAAAGCAGTACGAGCAAGACCACGACCACCAGCCCAAGTCCGCCGCTGGGGTAATAGCCCCAACTCCTGCTATATGGCCAAGCGGGAAGCGCTCCGATCAGTAACAGCACCAGCAGCACGAGAAGAATCGTTGACATTAATAACCTCCGATCGAATTTTTCTTGCCTTTCTTGTAAGAGCCGAACCGGCTTCACGGATAACCACAGCAGCCTGATCTCATTCAGCCGCCATGGTTCCCGACGCTGATTAACGGCTCGCAGACTCGTCACTCTTGGGCTCCTTTTTCAACTCGCCGTGGTCCGCAGCCTGGTTCGCATACTTCCTTACGGCTGCCTCCAGAGCTCCGCTCCCGGTTGGGCGAGCGACTTTGCCCGTCAAAATTTCCTCGAAGGGTACAAACTTTCCGTAAAGAAGATGGGTTTCGTCTTTGTCCTGGGTAATGGCCGAGCCATTCAGGTCGATACCCGCGAAAAGACCGCGAGCTCGAGAATAGGTCAACATTTCTTCTTTCATCTTCCAGTCGGTGTCGGCTCCAGCGTCTCGTCCCACTGGGCCTGCAGCTGCCGACGCATCCGCCCCGATCTTGAACTTGCTGGACAGCAGATGCTCCATTCCCTTCTCATTCATCACAACCAACACTATGTCGATAGCCTGGCCACCAAGCTGCAATCCCCAGCTTCCACCTGTAATTGTGATCGGCGCCGGAGGACTCCAACGGCCGTTTTCCAGCCGGCAAACGGCAACGCCCTTGCCATGATTTCCTCCGAAGCCGACCGCTATTTTCACCATCGAGGGAATCACTGCTATGCACTTAGCGTCCTTCATGACCTTGTCAGGAATTGCCTTGTCGGGCGTGGCCATGATTTCGTTAAGCACGTTGGCTGAGGCATCGATTCGTTTTTGAATACTCGTCTCATCCTTCTTGTCGTCCTGCGACCAACCCATCCCCATAAGTAGTAGAAAGCTGGCACCGAGCACCAGGACAAACCTCGGTAACGTGGAGCTGATCCTTGCCATAAGCCGACCTCTTCCCTGCTCGAAGCGAGCAACTTTAAATTGAATTTCGTACGCGTATAAACCTAAGCTTTCTAAGGACTGACCTTCCATCCGGTTCAAGCTGTAAAGTGAGTCTCGCTGAAGCCGAAGACGGTCCCGATAACTCCCAGCTTTTACAGCTCGAGCGATGCGCCTATGTTCCGTAACTACAGCCTTGGCAGTATTGACCAATGATCAGTTACAAAAACTGGGGCCTTCCTATAGGAAGGCCCATCAAGGTCGTGCAGGGAGAAGCAGCTGGTTAGGCAGCGTTCTTGCTCGCGGTCGCGGACGAGATTTCACGTGAGGCTGCAACATCCTGAGCACCACTTGCGACGAGGACGTCTTTGGCGCGGTTCGTTTGTTCATCTGTTTCGCAACGAACGGCAACTAGGATTCCCCCTTTCAGTATTCGCCCTTCATACCGTTTGGCTTCATACTCGGGAATCCCTAACCCCACCAGAGAACCAGCGAATCCACCCAAGGCTCCACCAATTCCTATTCCGGCCAGCGCGGCCAGCAATGGCCCGGCGGCGATGACTGGACCGATGCCCGGAATCGCCAGAGCACCTACGCCAACCAGCCAGCCCAGCGCACCTCCCACGGCGGCCCCCGATCCCACACCCACGGCAGCGCCCTCCGGCGCCTTCGTCGCTTTCTCGGTGGTCAACTCCCCGGTCTGAACGTTCTCCGGCAGCAACATAGAGACATCCGAGTTCGCGAACCCGGCATCCTTCAAGGCATTAATCGCGGATTCCACATCCGTTCGCGTCGAGTAGATTCCAAAAACTGATCTGTGTACTGACATCATGTCTCTCCCTCTCAACTGTGATTAATTGGCGATAAGTTTCGTCCGTGCGCACGCTAATCACAGACTGGGCTATAGGACGGGTCCTGGCCAATCGGGGAGATTCTCTAGGTGAAAACGGACTGGCAGGTAGAAAGATCGTAGGCCGAGAACAACTTAGTCCGAGGCACATACATCCATCACGGCGTTTGGGTCTCGCAAACCGGAATTGCAAGGAATAGTGAGTTCAACCACGGTGCCCGGCTGAGCATTGATCAATCGCAATTCGCCACCAAGCTCTCGAGCTCGCTGTTTCATCCCCCCGATTCCAACGCCCACGCTATCCGGTCGCAACTCGGCAATGTTCTGACCAATGCCTCGGCCATCGTCCTTTACCGTGACCGCTATCATGCCGTTGGTTTGGCTGAGAGAGATAGAAACTTTGTGTGCGTCGGAATGGCGGAAGACATTGGTCAAAGCCTCCTGCACGATTCGAAAGACAGCTGTTTCTACTTCCGTGGCCAGTCTCGGGAAGTCTTGCGGCTTCACCTCCAGAGAAGTCTGGATGCCGCTGCGTTTCGCCAGGCCGTCTACATACCACGACAAGGCCGACAGCAATCCAACTTCATCCAGCAACGGGGGGTGCAAAAGGTGCGACATGGTGCGGACCTGCTGAATGGCACGGTCAATAATGCTGCTGGCCTGCGCCCAGGATTCATCATCGGTTTTCACCGACTTTTGCAAAAGTATTTTATCCAACACCATTTTTGCAACGGCCAGTTCTTGGCCTAAGCCGTCGTGCAGGTCGCGCGCAATTCGCCTGCGTTCCTGATCCTGCAAAGTCATAAGGCGAACGGAAAGGCGCTGTAGTTCGTTGGTACGGCGATCTACCATTTTTTCCAGTTCGGTGGCACTGTCACGAATCGATTGCTCCAGGAGCTTGCTGTCGTGGATATCCGAGCAGGTGCCATACCACTTAACAATGTGCCCTTGATGATCTCGAATGGGGACAGCGCGAGAGCGAAACCACCGGTAAGCACCATCCTTGGAACGCAGCCGGTATTCAGATTCAAAACTGCTACCGGAATGAATGGACTGCGACCAACCGGCTTTGATTCGATCGACGTCTTCAGCGTGTACGTAGTCTAACCAGTTGACGCCGTTGCCGGCAGCCGCAGAAGTCCCAGCGTATTCGTGAAATCGTTCGCTGACGTATTCGTAACGACCATCTTCCTGGCTGCTAAAAATCACATCGGGAGCCGTACTCACGATCGCGTCAAGCTCTTGATTCTTGCCCACCAGCTCCATGTTGAGCTGCAGCAGCAATTCCGCCTTGCCGGCTAATTCTTCAGTGCGCTCCAGGACCCTCTGCTCGAGTTCGCGATTCAGCGCTTCCAGTTGCCGTGTCTTGCGGTGCAGATCGGCAAACACTCTCACTTTGGCGCGCAGAAGTTCGGGAACAACTGGCACCGAAATGTAATCGACCGCACCGTGTTCGTACCCCTTTAGCTGGTCCAGATCGGTGAGATGCACCGCCGAAACGAAAATGATCGCAGTCCGTTGAAAGCGTGGATGCTGGCGAATCATGGCAGCCAATTGAAAACCGTCGAGCTCCGGCATGCTCACATCCATCAGCACCACCGCGACTTCATTCTTGAGAAGAATCTCCAGCGCCTCTTTCGCGGAGTTGGCCTTGATCAAGTTTTCCCCGAGACCGCCGAGCATCACCTCATAGCTGAGCAGCTTGGCCGGCTGGTCATCCACCATGAGGATATTGACTTTCTCGTCTCCACCCATTCGTTATCTCCGGCTCGCCTCAAACTTCGTGACTTATCGGTGCAGCCACATGCGCAACGATGAGAGCAGTTGCTCGGTATTCACCGGCTTGGCCAAATACTCGGAAGCGCCCGCCTCCAGGCATTTCTCGCGATCTCCTTTCATCGCTTTCGCAGTCAGAGCGATGATGGGCAAGCGCCGGAATGAAACGTTTTGTCGGATCACTTGCATGGTTTCGTACCCATCCATCTCCGGCATCATGATGTCCATCAGAACGATCGCGATATCGGGAGTCGATTCGAGCTTCGCGATCGCTTCCCTGCCCGTGCCTGCCGTGATCACGGTCATGCCGCGACGCTCGATCACGCTGCTGAGTGCGAAGATGTTGCGTACATCATCGTCCACCACCAGCACTTTCTTTCCCACCAGCGCATCATCGGAATGATGCAAGCGGTCGAGCAGTCTCTGTTTTTCATCGGGAAGATCGGACACCACGCGATGCAGGAAGAGTGCAGTCTCGTCGAGCAACCGCTCGGGCGACTCCACGCCCTTCACCACAACGCTTCGCGCTAGCGAGTGCAAACGAGCATCCTCTTCCGGCGAAAGTTCCTTGCCCGTGAAAACCACGACTGGCAGATCGGCCAGCGATGGAGACTCGCCGAAACGCTCCAACACCTCGAATCCCGAGATATCGGGAAGACGAAGATCGAGAACCACGCAATCGAAGGCTTGCTGATGGACCGCTTCAATCGCCTCGCTGCCGGTGGAAACCACCGACACGTCAATGTCGTCATAATCCAAAAGCGCTTTGATACTCAACTGTTCGCCGGGATTATCTTCCACTACGAGCAATCGCTTCCGGCGCGGCGTTGCGTATTCTTTGATCCGTGCCAGCGCCGACTCCAAACCTTCCGGCGTAGTGGGCTTGGTCACGAATGCAAATGCCCCTCGCGCTAGGCCGTGATGCCGATCTTCGTCCAGGGTCAGCATCTGGACTGGAATGTGCCGCGTGGCCGGATCCTGCTTCAGGTGATTCAGCACCGTCCAGCCCAGCATGTCGGGGAGGAAAACGTCCAACGACACAGCGGTGGGATGGTACTCATTGGCCAGCGCAAGGGCTTCCGCACCGCGGGTCGCCACCAGGACTTTGAAGCCTTTGTCCCGAGAGAGATCGCACAGAACCCGCGCGTAATGCGTGTCGTCCTCAACGATGAGCAAGACGGCATCGTCGGGCTGGAGATTGTCACGGTCATCTTCGATCTTTTCGACAGTGTGTTCCGTGATGCCAGCCACCGCCATTTGAACAGGCGAAATCGCGGATGAAACCCGTGCTTCCACCGTAGCTGCGTTCGACGTAGAAGGTCCGACATAGGTCTGCGGCAGGTACAAAGTGAAAGTACTGCCACGACCCGGTGCGCTGCGCAGTTGAATTTCTCCGCCCAGCAGACTTGCGAGCTCACGGCTGATTGCCAAACCCAAACCGGTTCCGCCGTACTTGCGGCTGGTACCGGCGTCTGCCTGCTGGAAGGCCTCGAAGATGATGCGCTGCTTCTCGAACGGAATTCCGATTCCCGTATCGGCTACCTCGAAAGCGACGACCGAAGCGGCTTTGCCAAGAATCGGATGATCTTCGCTCCACCCGCTCCTGGCTGGCGACACGGTGAGCCGAACGCCACCGACTTCGGTGAACTTGAAGGCGTTCGACAACAGGTTTTTCAACACTTGCTGCAGACGCTTGGAATCGGTGACGACACTGCGCGCAAGATGAGGATCGGTTTGCACATCGAAGCTGAGACGGCGGTTCTCGGCTTCGTGCCGGAAAGGACGGCTGACCGCGTCCAACATGCTGGCGAAGAACACTTCTTCCGCTTCTACCGACACGGTTCCGGATTCGATCTTGGAGAGATCGAGAATGTCAGTGATCAGGTTTAGCAAATCGGTGCCAGCACCATGAATCGTGCGAGCGAACTCGACCTGCTTGGGAGTGAGGTTTGCATCGGGATTGTCACTGAGTTGCTGGCCCAGGACGAGAATGCTGTTGAGGGGCGTGCGCAACTCGTGCGACATGTTGGCGAGGAATTCTGATTTGTATTTCGAAGTGAGAGCCAACTCCTTCGCTTTGTCTTCCAGAGCGCGCCGGGCTTGCTCGATTTCCTGATTCTTGCGTTCGACTTCGACGTTTTGTTCGGCGAGCTGCTGTGCTTTTTGCGCGAGCTGCTCGTTGGTTTGCTGCAACTCTTTTTGCTGCATCTGGAGCTCAGTCGCCAGCTGTTGCGACTGCTTCAGCAATCCTTCCGTCTGCATCGTGGCTTCGATACTGTTCAGAACAATGCCGATGCTGGCCGTCAATTGCTCGAGAAATGCAAGATGCGAAGTGGTAAAAGTGCTTAACGACGCCAACTCGATCACCGCCTTGACGCGATCTTCAAACAGCACCGGCAGCACAATCACGTTTTGCGGAACAGCTTCGAACAAACCGGAGCGAATCGAAATCGTATTGGGCGGCAGTTCGGAGATAAGCATTCGGCGTTTTTCCGCGGCGCACTGCCCCACCAATCCTTCGCCGATCTTCAAACGGCGCAGATGACCATCGTCACCATCTCCGGCGAACGCGGAGAGCAGAACCATTTCCGCCGATTCCTCGCCGCCCATCTGGTAGATCACGCCTTGCTGGGCGCTCACCAAGGGAGCCAGTTCGGAGAGCAGCATGCGTCCTACAGTTGTCAGGTCGCGTTGCCCTTGCAACATGCCGGTGAAGCGGGCGAGATTCGTCTTGAGCCAATCCTGCTCTGTGTTGCGGTCGGTGGTGAGACGGAGGTTGTCAATCATCGTGTTGATGTTGTCCTTAAGCTCCGCCACTTCGCCGCTGGCTTCCACCTGAATTGAACGCGTGAGGTCACCTTTGGTAACAGCCGTTGCAACTTCAGCAATAGCTCGCACCTGGTTGGTTAAATTGTCAGCCAGCAAGTTGACGTTGCCCGTGAGATCCTTCCACGTGCCAGCGGCGCCGGGCACGTTGGCCTGGCCGCCGAGCCGGCCTTCTACGCCGACTTCGCGCGCGACTGTCGTCACCTGGTCGGCGAAGGTGGCGAGCGTGTCCGTCATGTTATTGATGGTTTCGGCGAGGGCGGCGACTTCTCCTTTCGCGTTCACCGTCAGCTTCTGGGTGAGTTCACCATTCGCGACGGCAGTTACCACCTTGACGATGCCGCGCACTTGCTCCGTGAGGTTGGCGGCCATCACGTTCACATTGTCTGTAAGATCTTTCCACGTTCCGGCGACGCCCGGCACTTGCGCCTGACCACCAAGCTTGCCTTCCGTGCCCACTTCGCGTGCCACACGAGTTACTTCAGCGGCGAAAGCATTGAGCTGATCCACCATCGTGTTGATGGTGTTCTTGAGTTCGAGAATTTCTCCCTTCACATCGACTGTGATCTTGCGGGATAGGTCACCGCGCGCCACTGCCGTGGTCACTTCGGCGATGTTGCGAACCTGACCAGTTAAGTTTCCGGCCATGGCGTTCACCGAGTCGGTTAGATCCTTCCATGTACCAGCCACGCCAGAGACGTTAGCCTGTCCACCGAGACGGCCTTCGCTGCCGACTTCGCGCGCCACGCGCGTTACTTCTGCGGCGAACGAACGCAACTGCTCGACCATCGTGTTCAGAGTTTCTTTCAGCTGCAGGATTTCGCCGCGGACGTCGACCGTGATTTTCTTGGAAAGATCGCCGTTCGCAATGGCCGTTGCAACTTCAGCAATGTTACGAACCTGCCCGGTAAGATTACTGGCCATGAAGTTTACGTTGTCCGTTAGATCCTTCCAGGTTCCAGCTACGCCCGGCACCTGCGCCTGTCCGCCGAGTTTTCCGTCAGTACCTACTTCGCGAGCCACGCGCGTCACCTCGCCGGCGAAGGCGTTGAGCTGATCCACCATCGTGTTGATGGTGTTCTTGAGTTCGAGAATTTCGCCCTTCACGTCGACCGTAATCTTGCGCGACAAATCGCCACGGGCCACTGCTGTGGTGACTTCGGCAATGTTGCGGACTTGGCCAGTCAGGTTTCCGGCCATCGAATTCACTGAATCCGTGAGATCCTTCCAGGTACCAGCCACGCCGGGCACATTGGCTTGTCCGCCAAGACGTCCTTCCGTACCGACTTCACGCGCCACGCGCGTTACTTCGCCAGCGAACGCATTCAGCTGATCCACGGTCGTGTTGATGGTTTCCTTAAGCAGAAGAATCTCGCCGCTCACGTTCACGGTAATTTTCTTGGATAAGTCGCCGCTGGCGATGGCCGTGGAGACTTCAGCGATGTTTCTCACTTGGCCAGTCAAATTGCTGGCCATCGAGTTCACGGAATCGGTAAGGTCCTTCCACGTGCCTCCCACTCCGGGCACCTGCGCCTGGCCGCCGAGTTTGCCGTCTGTGCCGACCTCTCGCGCAACACGGGTGACTTCGGACGCGAACGAGCGCAACTGGTCGACCATCGTGTTCAGCGTGTCTTTGAGTTCGAGAATTTCACCTTTCACGTCGACCGTAATCTTGCGCGATAAATCGCCGCGGGCCACGGCCGTTGCCACTTCGGCAATATTTCTAACTTGGCCAGTAAGGTTGCTGGCCATGAAGTTGACGTTATCCGTGAGATCTTTCCACGTACCAGCCACGCCCGGCACTTGAGCCTGTCCACCGAGCTTGCCTTCGGTGCCCACCTCGCGCGCCACACGCGTCACTTCGCCGGCGAACGCGTTGAGCTGGTCGACCATCGTGTTGATGGTGTTCTTGAGTTCGAGAATTTCGCCCTTCACATCGACCGTAATCTTGCGCGACAAATCGCCGCGGGCTACAGCCGTGGTTACTTCAGCGATGTTGCGGACCTGACCGGTCAGGTTTCCGCCCATCGAGTTCACGGAGTCGGTGAGATCTTTCCACGTGCCAGCAACACCGGGCACGTTGGCTTGTCCTCCCAACCGCCCTTCCGTTCCCACTTCGCGGGCGACACGCGTCACTTCGCCAGCGAAACGATTGAGCTGGTCGACCATCGTGTTCAGCGTTTCTTTGAGCTGCAAGATTTCGCCGCGCACGTCGACCGTGATTTTGCGCGACAAGTCGCCATTCGCAATGGCCGTCGCCACTTCAGCGATGTTTCGTACCTGGCCGGTGAGATTGCTGGCCATGAAGTTGACGTTGTCCGTAAGATCTTTCCACGTTCCGCCAACGCCGGGCACCTGCGCCTGTCCACCAAGTTTGCCTTCGGTACCTACTTCGCGAGCGACACGGGTCACTTCACCGGCAAACGCGTTGAGCTGATCGACCATCGTGTTGATGGTGTCTTTGAGTTCAAGAATTTCACCTTTCACGTCGACCGTGATTTTGCGGGACAAATCGCCGCGGGCCACGGCGGTAGTGACTTCAGCGATGTTTCGCACTTGAGCCGTCAGGTTGCCGGCCATGGCATTGACGGAATCGGTAAGATCCTTCCATGTTCCAGCCACGCCCACCACGACGGCCTGTCCGCCCAGCTTGCCATCGGTACCCACTTCACGGGCCACGCGGGTGACTTCGGAAGCGAACGAGCGGAGTTGATCGACCATTGTATTGATCGCTTCTTTAAGCTGAAGAATTTCGCCACGGACGTCGACCGTAATTTTTCGGGACAAATCGCCACTGGCCACTGCCGTCGCGACTTCCGCGATGTTTCTAACTTGGCCAGTAAGATTGCTGGCCATGGAATTGACGGAGTCCGTAAGATCTTTCCAGGTTCCGGCAACGCCGGGCACTTGCGCCTGACCACCCAGTTTGCCGTCCGTGCCCACCTCTCGGGCCACGCGCGTCACTTCGGCGGTAAAAACGCCCAACTGCTGAATCATCGTGTTCACAATGCTGGCGGAGCGCAGGAACTCGCCTTCCAGTGGGCGTCCATCTACGTCGAGGCGTACGGTTTGCGTCAGATTTCCCTGGGCCACTGCGGCGATGGCGCGCGTTACTTCTGCGGTTGGGCGGAGAAGGTCCTCGACTAGCGTGTTGACCGACACCTCCATGTCGCCCCACGCACCGCGGGATTCATGGAAGCGGGTGCGCTCGCGCGTTCTTCCTTCCTTACCCACCACTTGTCCCACGCGCTTCAATTCGTGCGCCATCTGTTGATTGGCCGCAACGATGGAATTGAAGGTATCTGCAATCTTGCCGGGCAAGCCGGTCCACGAACCGGGTAGGCGCACAGAGAAATCCCCGTCCCACATGGTTTGCAGGCCCGACAGAATGACGCTCAGGTCCCCAGAAGTGGACTCAGCCAACGAACCCCCGTTATTCCCGCCTGGTTCCAACGCACCACTGGCCACGGCCGTGGTCGCCTCTCGGTTATTTCTCTTCATACAGTTATGCTCTCCACGAGTTTCTGAAGGGTCGCAGCAGGCGAAAACGCCAGCGGAATCAAGGTAGCTAGGAACATTTCTCTTGGATACGGCTTAGGGGGATGTACTAGTCAAACTTGATTGGTATCATGACAAACTGTAATGTGGCTCTAGGGTTTTTACTGTAGCCGGGTTTTCACCGTAGGCGGAAGTGTGCTCAGTGCACCGGCAATCCGATTTCAATATTCCCGAACCTCTATGATTCCACAGAATTTGAGACTTCCTGCATTCCGCTTTTTTCCCATGGACCTAAGGCGATTTCTGTATGTCAGGACAAGCTTCTGATTATTAGGATTGCTGGGGATGGGAAAACGCACGGCTCGTGAGACGCGATTTGAGGTGGATAGTTTGACGATCACCTTTTTTCGGCGCCTCCGCAGCAGGGACCTTTCAGATTCGCGACAGGAGGACCAACCATGCGGCTTCTGAGCCTGCGCCTCATTCTCTCCCTGATTGTCGGCATCACCCTGGTGTCTTTGGGTTTTTCTTACTACGAAGTTCTGGGCGAAAAGCGCACGCTTCGGAGTCAAGTGGAACAGAACTCCGAAGAACTTGGTGAGAACTTTGCCCTGAGCGTAGAAAAATCCTGGGAATCTCCACGGGCCTTACAGCGCGCCATTCAGCACCTCGGGACCCGCGAGCACATGCTAGGGGTTGGGGTTTACGATCAGCAGGGCAAGTTGGTTGCAATGAGCCCTGAATTGCAGCCGATCCTCGGGACTGTGCCCAGCGACATATCCCACGCCATCGCTGAGAATCACTCGCAGAGCTCGTTTGGCCGACTGGACAAGTATCGAGTCCACACCTTTGCGATACCTTTGCACCGGGACGACGAAGTACTGGGCGCGCTGGCGGTGGTGCATGATGTCGACTACATTCGGGCACAAAACCTTCGAACCTGGCGCGAGGCATTCCTCCGCGTGCTTGTCCAGGTCTTCCTCATTGTTTTCATCACCGTACTGATTGTGCGGTGGAGCATCGCCGGACCCATCGCACGTGCCGCACAATGGATGCGCGCTCTTCGCATGGGGAGAATTTCTTCCCGCCAGCAGATGCCGGATCTGGATTTGTTCAAACCGCTAGCCTGGGAAGTCGTGACGCTCGCGGAAAGTCTTAGCCAGGCCCGGACCGCCGCGGAAAACGAGGCCCGATTGCGGGAAGCCGGGCAATCCATGTGGACGGCGGACCGGTTGGCCGTGCAGATTCAGACTCGCCTCGATGGTGGCCGGCTATTTGTGGTCTCGAATCGCGAGCCCTACATCCATCAGAGAAATGGCAAAGAAATTGAAGCGGTAGTTCCACCCAGCGGATTGGTTACAGCGCTCGAACCAGTGCTCATGGCCTGCGATGGCACCTGGGTTGCCCATGGCAGCGGAGACGCAGATGCGGAAGTCGTAGACGCGAATGATCGGCTACGTGTGCCTGCGGACGAACCGCGGTACACCCTGCGCAGGGTGTGGCTGAGCAAGGAGGAAGAAGAAGGATACTACTATGGATTTTCCAACGAAGGGCTTTGGCCGCTTTGCCATATCGCTCACACCCGTCCCATCTTTCGCGCGCAGGACTGGCAACTCTACCAGGAAGTGAATCGCAAGTTCGCAACGGCTGTCCTGGAAGAGATCGCCGATACACCTCACCCGGTAGTGCTGGTGCAGGATTATCACTTTGCCTTGTTGCCGCGATTCATCAAAGAAAAGCGGCCGGATGCACGCGTCGCCATCTTCTGGCACATTCCTTGGCCCAACCCGGAAGCTTTTGGCATTTGCCCATGGCAACGGCAGCTGGTGGATGGTCTGCTGGGAGCGGACCTGATCGGATTCCACATTCAGTCGCACTGCAATAATTTCCTCCAAACGGTCGACCGCGTCCTGGAATCGCGCGTGGACTGGGAGCACTTTGCGGTGTTGCGCCAGAACCACAGAACGATCGTCCGCCCCTTCCCCATTAGCGTGGACCTGACGGACGATGAATCCACCGAGGCGGATCAGTATGGAATCAACTATCTCGAACGCTCCGCGTTGATGCACAGCCTGGGCGTGGAAGCGACGTTCGTGGGAGTCGGTGTAGACCGGGTGGATTACACCAAAGGAATTCATGAGCGTTTCCGGGCGATCGAGCGATTTCTCGAAAAGTATCCGAAATACCAGGGCAAATTCACCTTCATACAAATCGGCGCACCCAGCCGTACTCACATCAAGCGCTATCACGACTTGATGGCGGAACTGGAAGCCGAGGCGGAAAGAATTAACTGGCGATTTCAGTCCGGCAAGTGGAAGCCAATTTTATTTCTGAAACGGCATCACAGCCACAAAGAAATCGAAGGCTATTACCGCGCCGCCGATCTCTGCCTGGTGACGTCGTTGCACGATGGCATGAATCTGGTCGCGAAGGAATTCCTTGCCGCGCGCCGTGACGAACGAGGCGTTCTGATTTTGAGCCAATTCACCGGCGCCGCACGCGAGTTGAGGGACGCCTTGCTGGTAAATCCTTACGACATCGACAAGACTGCGGAAGCCATCCGCGCCGCGTTGGAGATGGAGCCCGAGGAGAGGCAGATGCGCGTGCATCACATGCGCAAAATCATACGAGAACACAACATTTACCGCTGGGCCGGAAATCTGGTAACAGAACTGTGCGAACTCAGGCTGGATGGGAACGATCGATCACAAAAGAAACCTCGGGGAGGCGTGACGGCGTCGTGATGCACCTCAGCGACAGAATCAACATAGACTTCGATTCCGGAGCAAAACCTCAACTTGAATCTTTCCTCGGACTGGTATCCCGGGCGCCTCGATCTTTGCTCATGTTGGACTTCGATGGAACACTGGCGCCCTTCCGGAAGGAGCGCAACAAGGTCGTTCCGTATCCCGGGGTTACGTCAGCCTTGCAGAATATCCTTGCAACCGGAAGAACGCGAGTGGTCATCATTTCAGGACGGGACGTTACGGAGACCGTCCCGCTTCTATCGATCAAGCCTCATCCGGAGGTTTGGGGACTCCATGGACTGCAGCGTCTGAAGGCCGACGGCACCATCGAACTTCGAGAATTGGATGAGTCCACATTACAAGGGCTGGCGGCGGCTGAGAATTGGGTGCGATCGCAAAACCTCCTGGACGCGGCCGAATTCAAGTCGGGAAGCATTGCAGTCCACTGGCGCGATCTGGCCCAGTCTGAAGCACAAACGATGCGCGACCGCGTGATGCAGGGCTGGGCGGAAATTGCCGAGCACTACGACTTGGGCGTGATGGATTTTGATGGCGGTGTCGAGATTCGCAGCCCCGAGGTCAACAAAGGGACAGCCGTGCGCACCATCCTCAGCGAAATGGATCAGGACGTGCCCGCTGCCTATTTGGGCGATGACAACACGGACGAGGATGCCTTCGAGGCGATTAATGGGCGAGGGCTTAGCATATTGGCACGTCCGGAGAGCAGGCCGACCGCTGCTCAGGTTTGGCTTCGAACGCCGGAAGAACTCCTTGCATTATTGGCTGCGTGGCTTGGGGCGTGTCGAGAGGAATCACCGTTGAAACGACCGATTCCGCGAAAAGCTAAGTAGGTACCTTGATGTCCCCTACGTGAGGGGCAGGTCAGCAGTCACGAGCGTTCCCTGACCGTTGGAATGAATGCTGAGAGTTCCGCCGAGTTGGCGCAGTCTTTCGCGCATCCCTTTGATCCCCACTCCGTCGGAGGAGTTCGATAATATTCCCTTTCCCAGATCACTTACTTGAAGGCAGACGTGAGCCGAGATCTTGCTGATACGAACCGTCGCCATTGTGCTCCCGGAATGTTGCTGCACATTCGAAAGTGACTCCTGCACGACTCTGAAGAGAGCGATTTCCTTTGCCCGCGAAAGTCGCCCGAAGTCATTCGGAATCTCGAGCGAAACCTGAATACCGCTGCGTTTGGCAAACTGCTCCGCATACCATTGCACGGCTGACGGCAGCCCCATCTCATCCAATGTCGGCGGATGTAGCACGTGCGAAAGCTGGCGAACTTCGCCCATGAGGTTATCGACAAGACCGGCGCTTTCGCCGATCAGCTTTGATTGATTATCATCGGGCGTTTTTTCCGAATCTCCGAGGACCCTTAGGTTCATGGCCAAGGTGGCTAGAACTTGGGCGGTGCTTTCATGGAGTTCGTGGGCAACACGGCGTCGCTCGTCGTCGCGGATCAACATCAATTGGCTGGTCAGGGTGCGCAGACTGGTTTCGGCGTCCTCGCGTTTCTTAACCTCCTCTTGAAGCTGAGCGTTCTTGCTCTGAAGTTCCGCGGTACGGGCCTGCACATGGAGTTCAAGCTCTTGCCGCAGTCTCTTGTGTTCGGCCACCTCCGTCTCTAGAGCCTTCGCCTTCTGCTGCAACTGAGTAATACTGCGAAGACGCTGATCCTCGGTCGCGAGGCCCATGTAATGCTCTGTGGGAATTACAGCAGTATGTTCATCGCAGATCTTCAGAAATAGCGCGGCATCCTCTTCCTTCTTGAAGCTGCTTATAGGATAAGCGCAGAAAAGGGAGAAGGCGTGAGTCCGAGCCAGCTCATTCCAGAGCTGCTCCAAACGGATTGCGGCGTCCGCCTTATCGTCCGCCCACAGCAAAGCGACCATCTCACCAAAAATTGCTACCCGCGGACGGGTAATGCTCGCAGCCCCTCGGGCCGTAGCAACAATCCCTCCCACCACCTCTCTGAACCGGTCCTCATTCGGCCAACCATCCGACATGAAAGTCTCCAGGAGCTGGCGCGCATCCATCATCTGAAAGCGTCCCTGTTCCACAAGACCAGCGATGTCTATTCCCCGGGCGGACAGCCACTGCAGAAGACTGTTGCGGTGCTGCTCCGTGGAAACAACAATGGCCGCATCCCCCGCTTGCAAAGCGCTTCCGATGTATTCGCTCAATTCCTCTATGAGGAACTTATCCTGCGAATAGAATTGGACCCCGTGCTCGTGGTCGCCATGGTGGGACCAGGAACTTTTATTGATCAGTTGCGAGGAGTTGCTGTTTTCAGTGTTTGTGCCGTGCATGATGCCGTTTCTCAAGGAAGGACGGTGCTTCCCTCCGCCCATCGAATAGGATGCACGCACTTTGAGCGGCCGTATATACAGTGGTCGCTGTAGCGATTCGCTCTGACCGACGGTCAGTCTTTCACGCCAGCGCGAGGATGAATCATGCCCTCGGAGGGTCTTGCCCCAGGTCGGCTTTCGCGATCGCCTCAGGCTCCGCAGCAATCGTAACTTCCACCTCGGCCCCGGGTTTCAGTTTCACGGTATCGCCGTTCTCATCGGTAAGGCTATTTTCTATGCGTAATTCTCGATACAGGTGATCGGCGCCGTGGACAGCAATCTGGGCCTTTTCAGGTTCGGACGGAAATGGTGGCTTGATGATCTTCTCAACAGTCGCAGGCAGGGTGGTACTCGGCTTCTCGCTCATAGCGTAGCGCTTCCTTATTAGTCTTGGATGCCGAACTGGGAATCAGCGTTAGCGGGTTCGCTGTTGAACCCATTATAGCGTTTTGCCGCTGCTGCTCAAAGTGACTCCGCCCTTTGTCGCCAAAGAGCCACAGGAATTCTGCTTTTTCGGCGAGGCCTCCGCCGGCAAATCCTGGGCCTTGCCCGATTCGGAGAACATCTCCGGCCCCTTCCCGTGCTCGGTCAACTGTCGAATCTGCCCGAGAGCGTCTGATAGAGTGGTGGTCACGACACCGGAGCAGCCGGGGCCGAGCCGTTGCCGGGCGACGCTGCTGTCAAAGCTCCACAAACCAATGACGACCGGCAAACCCGCTATGCTTCCCCGCAACTGTTTACAGAGTGTACGAGCCTCACCCACCGCGAAGGGCGAAATAGAGGAGACGCACACTATGCTAGGGTCGACCCGCGACATTGTCCTCAAAGCATCGTCCGACGCGCTCGCCCTCAGCTCGAGAACGCGATAGCCTCCCCGTCGAAGCAACTGAGCAAGCATGGCCGCGACAAGCTCGTCCGCACCGCCGTGCGTTGGAATACATGCAACACTTGCCGGCAACCCCGCAGCTTCACGTTGGCGGAATGACTCCTCCGCACCCTCGGGGCGCAATTCCTCGCCATACTGACCTTCGAAGTCATCGATCAACTCCCTGACGCTCTGGAACATGAAATTCCTCGTGATGTCATCGACGCCTTCGTTGTGATAATCCTGCTCCATCAATTTCAGAGCGGGCAGGATCACCGTTTCATACAAGTTTTCCAGCGAATTCTCCTTAAGATATGCTTCGGCAATGGCTCTCGCGTCTTCCAGATCCATGGCAAGAAGTCGCTGGTAGAAGCACTGCTCTGGCAACAGCACAGGCTCGTCACCCAGCACTACTTCGAGAAACTTCAATTGTGGAACGTGCCTTCCCAGCACGATCAAACAGACGGTCAACGGAGTCGACAAGATCAGTCCAACGGGGCCCCAGAGCGTCGCCCAAAAGACAGCCGCCACCAGAATAGCAAGTGACGAGATGCCGGTATGGGCACCGTAGACCATGGGCTCAACAATATTGGAAACGGTTAGCTCCAGCACCACAAAGACTCCGAACGTCAGTCCGGCCTGTTTCCAGCCCGGGAAAACAGCCAATGCTATCGCGATAGGCAAGGCAGCCGCAATCGGCGAACCGATGTAGGGCACAAAGCGCAGGACACCCGCGAAAACTCCCCAGAGCAAGGCGTGCGGTACGCCTATAAAAAACAGAGCCACTCCAAACGACAGTCCGTAGCCAGCATTGACCACGCACTGCAGCACCAGATAGCGGCTAAGGCGGCGACCAGCGTCATCCAGGGCCTGGGTCATGAGGTTTAGCTGGCCTCTCCCCGCCAGGCGAATCGCGCGATTGCGCAAGTCTTCCCGCTTGATCAACATGAACAACGTAAAAATAATGACGATCGCTGCCGTCTCCGCTGGCTCGGCCAGCGGTCCCAGCAGTTCCCGAAGATCCTGCACAAAATTAGATGGAGGCGCGGCCACCTGCACGGGAACGGGCCTTGCCGTGTGCGTCGATCCTGAATCTTTGTCCTGAACGTGGCCCGAGATCTCTTCCGGCACGGCGGCTAGTTCCTTGCTTAGAGCCTGCGCGGTGGCAGTAGCTTTGCTTAGGTTTCCATTCTTCGATGCGTGGAGCGAACGAATTTTGGCGTCCAGGTTGGCCTGATAGTCCGCCAGATTGACCATAACTTCGACCAATTGGTTGGCAACTTTCCAGGTCACGATTCCGCCCAGCACGAAAGCCAGCAAGAGCACCGTGATAACGGCGGGAACCCGCCGAAAATGGATTTTCTCGAAAAAAGAAACGAACGGCGTGAACAGAAACGTGAAAACCAGTGCTAGCGCCAAGGGAATAAATAACTGCCGACCAAAATACATTGCCGCGATCGCGAGGACCAGCGCGATCAGGACCAATGACTTAGAAGCTGAAGCTTCCTTGGAGCGGGCCAAAATGTCACTCCAGTACTAACCGCATGATTTACCCAGACCGATCCTGCTGACTGGCCGACGCGATGCCTGCCCAAACGGGTAGCAGTGATCCTTTGAGGTTACGCGGCAGCCTTTGCACCTGCGCAATCCGAATGTCCGCAGCCGCAGCCGCTTTCCGAACCCTTCCCGAGTTCGCAAGCCGAGCTGCAGTATCTGCTGTCTGATGCCGCGGGACAGGTACAGCTCTCATGAGCACATTTTTGGAAGTTTGCGTTGTCCATGGTTCCTCCTGATGCGCAATGCGGGCGGGAATCCACCAATTGCATCTACGCAAGCGATTATTAGTGTTCAATTTTCGCTTTGGGGTTGCAGCCAGGAAAGTGGGGGACCTGCTAAATCGGCCCTCGAGATATCACGGAGGCGTAGTACTTCCGAGTATGGAAATCACAGTTTTCGCTTGGAGGGAATACAGTGTTTCTGGTAACTTGATCCCACTTTGGAAGCGGCGTCCGGAGGCTGCTCGTTAGTTAGCCTCCAAATTTTAGAATAGCCGCAGGCCAGTTCTAACGCCACTTCTCTAATCCCCACCACGCGCCCGCTCGCGCGCAAGGGCATTTTTACACGCTGTTCGCAAGACCCGCAAGCTAAAGAAAAAATCTACCTGGAGAAACGCTGCATGCACAAGAATGCATTGCTGATCGTGTGCCTTTTGTCTGTATGTACACCTGCCCTTTTTGCGGGAGTCACTGTGAACTCGCCCAGCAACAATTCGACGGTTCAGGGACCCGTTCCGTTTATAGCTTCGGCGACGACGTCTTGCCCCCAGGGGGTCGCGTCTATGGGAATTTATCCCGCTCCCTACCAGTTGGTGTACACCGTAGGCGGGGCGAACATGAATTACAACTTGCCGCTGGGCCCTGGCACCTATAACACCGTCATCGTAGCGTGGGACAAGTGCGGTGGAGCTTCAACCGCCGGGATTAAGATCACCGTCAACGCGGGAGGAGGCAAATCATTTACGAATATTCAGCGGGCGGGCGGATGGGGACAATATGGACAGGGCCCTCCGAGCTTTATTGACTGTTCCCCCTCGCCCTGCGACGGAATCAGTTTCTGGATGGCCCAGGGAATCAAGTCTCCTTCGTTGAGTGGCAGCTCCACTGAGTACGATCTGGGAGGAAACAATCCTTATACCGACGCTCTCTGGAACAACCACTTAATCGGCCCGTTTTCTTCGCAAGGCCTGCCCGACAACAATCAAACGATGGTTCCGACGCTCCACGACTTCACTTACGACGTGTACTTCTTCGGAAGCAACTTAGGAGCCTCGCAGGCATTGGAATTCGACATGAATCAGTTTTTCGGGGGCATGGGCTTCATCTGGGGCCACGAGTGCCGCATTGCAGGCGGCCATGAATGGGATGTCTGGGATAACCAGAATGCACGTTGGACTCCCACCGGTATCCCTTGCTACCCCAACAACAATGCGTGGAACCATCTCACCATCAAGGTGCAGCGCACATCGAACAATCAATTGCTATATCAGTCCATCACTCTGAATGGAGTGACGAACAATCTCAACTGGACGTTCGGCCACGGCTCCGCTCCGGGCTGGTATGGCGTCACCGTCAACTATCAAATGGACGGCAATTACCAACAAGCGTCTTACAACGTGTACCTAGACCAGTTGACCTTTACGTACCAGTGAGGAACTGGAGGCGGGCACCTCGGTGCACCCAACATACTCAACCAGTAAGACCTCAGACCTGCGGGCCCGGAAAACCGGGCCCGTAGATTTTTTGTTGTCTTCCCGTGGATTTGGTCCTGTAACACGTCGGTAACTTGGAGTAATTGAGGTTCCCAGCTAACAATGAGGGACGTGCGCCGCGCATTCCTTTCGCTCGCCAGCGCGGCTACTCAGGACACCTCCGAAGCCGCAATGTCATCTAAGGCCGACCACAGGGGCGAACGTTTTGGGAGATACGAGATCCTCGCGGAACTCGGACGCGGAGCCATGGGCATTGTCTACAAGGCACGAGACCCCAAGATTAACCGCATCGTGGCTGTGAAGACCTTTTCTCTAGTCGGCCAGGAGCGGGAGGAAGAGCAGGAATATCGCGAGCGTTTCTTCCGCGAAGCAGAGGCTGCCGGTCGCCTGTCTCATCCAGGAATCGTCACCGTCTTCGACGTCGGAGAAGAACCTGAAACACACGCTCCCTATATCGTGATGGAGTTCGTAAGTGGTCAGTCCCTCGAGAAGCTGCTATCGCAGAGCGATCATAAGTTGCCGCTGTACGCAGCGCTTCAGTTAATTCATGAATTAGCTGGTGCCCTCGATTACGCCCACGGACAAGGCGTGGTTCATCGCGACTTGAAGCCCGCCAATATCCTTATCACGGAGGATGGGCGCGCGAAGATTGCCGACTTTGGCGTAGCTAAACTGAACCTTGCCACTCACACGCTGTCCGGTCGGATGCTTGGAACTCCTGCATATATGTCCCCGGAACAGTTGAATGGCGAAACTGTGGATGGGCGGTCCGACTTATTTTCGCTGGGCGTAGTTCTGTACACCGTGTTGACCGGCTACAGGCCATTTCAAGGCAACAGCGCGATGACCGTGTCATTCAAGGTGGTCAATCGCGACCCTATTCCCGCGACAGTGCTCGACACCCAATTGCCGCGAGGAGCTGATTACATCATCGGCCGGGCCATGGCAAAAGACCCTGCACGGCGTTATCAGCGCGGTCTGGAAATGGCGTCGGATATTCAGGACTTGAGGGAAGGCCGGGACTTATGGAGCGAGGCAAAACACCCCGCGCCACCTCCCGGCGCCATCGCCCCAACCTCCGGAGATAAAACCAAATCGTCGACCACCGGCCACTTGCCAGTCGCGCCGCGTACAGTCGCGCGCACGAGATCTCATGCAACTGACATGCCGGAGAAATTGCTCGATAAGATGAGGAACCGGTCCTTCGCCGCCATCGTCCTCGTCATCGGACTTTTGGTCTTCGCTTTTCGCCTGGGCCACTTCGTTTCGTTGAAAGCAGTGAACACGCCAACCGTGAACACTCGAGCTCGGACGGAAAATGGAGCGCCCACGGCATTGCCAGCTTCAGACAACGTGACGTTGCTCAATAAAGGTTCCGTTTCACCTCATCCTGTCGCGACCGCCCCATCCGCTGCATCAGTAATTCCACTCGCAAAAACAGCCCCAATGGCGACCCCAAAGTCCACGACAGCGTCTGGAAAAACAATTCCCGCAGAAAAGGCAGTTCGCTCTCAACTACTTTCGGTGCGTTCCCCGGCGACGTTGGAAATCGAGGTGGAGCATAAATTCGCCCAGGCGCATCTCTCGATATGGGTCGATGGAAGTCTAAGTTATACCCACCTAATGGAAGGCGCGGACAAAAAACGCTTGGTCGTCTTCCATCATGTCCAAGGACATGAATTTCACGCGATGCAGATTGTGCCGGGAACACACCAGTTGCGCGTAGAAGTAATATCCGATGCGGACCCGACCAATCACTCCGCCACGATTGTTGGAGAGTTTGTCAGCGGCAAAGAGCAAATGTTGCAGATTCACTTCGACAAGCACGGCGAGATGAATTTGACCCTTGAGTAGCAAATGCTGCGGATTATCGAGCTTTGCCGCGGCTTAAGATTGACGCAACTGAGATCAGATCACGCACAAAATTCTTCATTTGTATATGCCGTGCCTCCGCGTCTGGCGCACGCAGAATCGACGAAGGATGTACGGTCGCCATTACGTGAGGAGCCAGCACGGAGACTACTTCCTGCCCCCGTTGACGGGTCACGCTGAAGTCTCTTCCCAACAGTGCCTGGGCCGCGGTCGCGCCCAGACAAACCAGAACCTCAGGCTTCACCGCCTCAAGTTCGGCATTCAGCCACGGACGGCAAGCATGTATCTCCGAATAGCGAGGCTTCTTGTGAATGCGCCGCTTGCCACGTTCCGCCGGAGACCACTTAAAGTGCTTGACCACATTTGTAACGTAGACTTCTGCGCGCTTGATGCCAGCTTCATGTAGCGCTTCGTCCAGCAATTTACCTGCCGGTCCTACAAACGGACGACCAGCCAGGTCTTCGTGATCGCCTGGCTGCTCGCCTACGAACATAACCCTGGCATGCGCCGAACCTTCTCCAAATACCGTTTGAGTAGCATTCTTCCAGAGATCGCAAGCCTTGCAGTCCCGTGCGGCAAGACGGATGCTCGCGAGTGAAGACCAACTCGCGGGAGCGGTCTTTCGCTGCTTAACCGAACTCCTCATATATCTAGACTACTTCACGAACTTATCGGAGGGAGCGGTCTTCCTTACCAAATGTAGGTTGACGCCAGTCCCCCGTTACATCGGGTGGCAACTGTAATGTGCTCACAAAAGTCTCTAGGCTGTTTCCTAGCCGCCATTTCACCATGAAGTGCATCCGACGATCTGTATTTCTCGTGAGGATGACATGGCAAAGTCACCAAGCTCCAGAAAGAATCGCTGGGTTTCGAAAGTCAAAACGGATGCGACTCATCCGCCTGAGGGACTTTTCAAGCAAAAAGCCTCCACAATCGCTCGCAGTCTGGCCTCGAAGAAGATTTCCCCGAAAGGCCCTGCGTCAGGCATGCGGATGCTCACTTATTTCATTAATCGAGCAGGCAGCGGGTTAAGCGCAGCACGGAAGGCAGAGTTGGGAAAAGCCAAAAATCTGCTTTCAAAGCGCATCGAGCGGGAGAAAGCCGCCAAACGAAAAGCCGCCTAGCTCGAGCTCAATCGAAGTGCGACCTGCGATTCCCCAGCATCTTGCGGTTCATGGGCGCACGCAAAGTATGAGTAAGGACTACCGGGCGGTGGGCTCGAATTCGCCGGCACAAGGTTTCACGAACTTGCCAGACAGACACTGCAACCAGAAACCAGACCACCGTGGCAGCCACCAACACGGCCGGAGTTTTCCATTCCCGCAATGCCAGCCAGACCACGAGAGAAAACGCAACCAGACCGAGTCCTCCCATCGACGCTCCGGCTACGTCAACCGCTGCAGCCGCTCTCCCGCGCTCGGCACCATCGTAGCCAGCGCGCTCCTTCTTCTGTTGCTCCCGCTTCTTGATGAGAGTCGCAGTCGCAGGAACAATGGCTGGAAATGCCAGAAACAGGCCGCCGATCGCAGGACCAAACCTCGTCGCCGCCAGTCCCGCTAATGCTGTAATCGTCCCGCCAATGAGAAAACGAAACGGAAATTCATACCATTTGGAGTTCCTGACAGCGGATGTGTTGAGCTGGATTTTCACGCTCCTACCTCAAGACCCCATACCAAAGTCCCAAGGCACAGGCGAACCACAAGCCGATGCCAAGCGTAGTGGCCGGCAGGACCTGCATGCGCCGGCGAATCAGCACCCGGCTTACTACAGCAGCGTAAATAATGAATGCGATCGACCCCAAAAGCATCGACCGGGCTTCAACGCTCGCGTAGTTCTTACCTTCCTTCGCAACTGTCAGAGCCAAGGTCGCGAGTGAGATGGAAGGTGCTGCTCCGAATAATCCAGCAAAGGTTTTCGGCTTCAACAGCTCGCCAAGCAGGGCAAATGCTGAAACCATCGCTCCCCCAACGATCACTCGGAATAGAACATCTTTCCCAGACATTCGTTACCTTCCTCCGTAAGACTCCACGTCGACTTGTCATCTCCGCGGACAGCAAAACGCGGGGAGTCAGAGGACCGACTCCCCGCCAGGGACGAACAGTCAATCTTAAGCAGCTCTCCGCGGCTTGCGCTTGTCTCTCGGCTGTCCCTCCTGCTCCTCTTCTTCTTCCGAATCCCATTGTTGGGCTTGCACGTTGATCTCTTTGGCCAATTCGGTAAGCTTCTGGTCGGTTTCTTTTTCTTCCTCCAGCGTTTCTCGCAGCATCGACGCCTGCTCAGACCCCCCGAGCAATTCTGCATAGGCGATGACTGTGCCATAGCCTGCAATCTCGTAATGTTCGACGCGTTGAGCGGCGGAGATGAGCGCAGCATCCATAACCCCGCCCTCAAAATCCTCCCCGATAATTTCAGCCCCTTCTTTCACCAGCCCTTCCATGCCGAGACACTTCTTGCCTGTGGCTTTTTCGCCGAGCTGCTCGAATATCTGTTGCAGTCGCTCGACGTGTCCCCGGGTCTGCTCCAGATGTTCTTCGAACCCCTGCCGCAGTTCGTCCGAGGATGCCGCCTTCGCCATCTTGGGCAGAGCCTTCGTGAGTTGGGTTTCCGCGCTGAAGAGGTCCTTCAGTTCTTCGATATACAGTTCTTTAAGAGAATTCTTGGTCATCGTTTCCCCTCAATTGCTAAGATTTGCCGTTCAGTCCTCTTAGTTGCAGCAGAGCGGTGGATGGTTGAAGAACTTGAAACGATCGGACATGAAAGCCGAACAAGGGTTCATCAGAATCTTCGCTGATTTATCTTCGCCGAGTTTTTCTCTCGCGATGGCCACGCGTCGCCATCCTGCGTTCTCAACGTTTGGTGCGTTGCAAAACTCCCATGAATCATGCTTGACTCGCTCTCCGGTGACCTTAAGAAGTAATCCGTTCGGCAAATCCCGCTCACTGCGCTGTCAAGCTCACCTGATCCAACCACACGTTGTAAGCGACCGGCGGCTGGGCTAAGTCCATCTGAAACGCCGTATCAATTTCCTCTAAAGTCCAACCCGATTGATTCACAAAGGATTGATTGACGGGAGTAACCACACCGTTCACTGTCAACGTGTCGTAATAGACCATCCCCCCCATCTGGTGAAGATTCCAGGTCAGATGGTTCCAGGTATTAGGCAGAATATCCACGTTGGATATGCAGGAGATTCCGGTCGCCGTCCAAACCCCCAGGGAATCATTCCAGATATCCCATTGCCCAGGCGGCGTGTCGCCTTTCAAGTTGCATTCTGAGCCCCACACAAAGCGCTGAGGCGCTCCCGACCCTCCGTTAGCGGCGGTATCGTCGTAACCCTGATTCACGTCAAACTCCAGCGCTTGCGGCGCGTCAGGATTGTCAATCCAGAAATACAAGTCATAGGTAAAAGTGGTAACGCTGTTCCCCCCTGCGATTGGATTGAAATACAAGTAATTGGAATAACCGTAGTCTGAGGGAGAGGGCGCTGCGGTTCCCGGGCTCATGCTGAATTGCGCAGACTTACCATCCATTGCGGGTGCGGGTGCAGGTGGCGATACTCCCATAGTCATACTCGAAGCCGGCACGTACTGGCTCTCACCGGCGGCGCACAACTGCCCTGCCCGCTGCACTCCTGCAGGGAAAACGGCGGAGCACGACTGCCATCCCGTCGCGTTTTGAATGCTGCTGATGGCCGTTTGTGCCTGGGATGTTACCGTAACGCTCATCGGCGTAGCCGAGATCAAGCCGCTAGAACAAGGCAGAGCAGCACAGTTCAACTCTTCCGCCATAACCAGCACAGTGTGTTGGCCAGGCGCCGCGAAGATTTGCGTATTGATCGAATTGGAAGACGTGTAATAGACCGACACATTATCGACATACACACGCATAAAGAAAATTGGATTCGCGGGTACGGCCGAGGCCACCACATTAAACGGAGACGTAACATTCGCCCCTGCGGTTGGGCTGGAAACAGTCAACGGAAAATCATTCGACCCGGTACCCCAGGCGGAATTTGCTGGATCCTCAGCAGTTGGAGCTGGCAGTTTACTGGTGCTGGCAGCCCAAGTAATAGCCTCCGGCGGAGTCGATGGATACGACGGTTGAGCGGGCGTTGGCGTGGGAGTCGGTGTAGGTGCCGGCGTGGTCGTCATGTGCGAGGTAGCGCTGCACCCAGCCAGCACGAGACTCAAAACAAATAGTAGGACGATTCCACAAATTGACGGAACACGATCATCGGCGAAGACTGCGCGCATTTACCAACCTCCACCACTGGGTAGCCCACGCAGGAATCCAGGATCGGAAGCGGCGAACGACTAGAGTCGCAATACGTACAGGCTCTCAAACACTATGAACGGCTAGACAATTTCTCGACAATAGGGGCAGAACCCTAGCAGAACCCTAAGGGAGAAACGGTTTTCACTTTATTCCGCTAAAAACGCCTATCTTTCGTCGTAATTTTTCTGGGCCATCTGATGCGAACAACTAAGGTTATTCGCTGATTCAGGAACTTGGATTAGTGCGTAACAATATCTTTCGAGTGCCGACCCTTTCACTTGAGGAGATAGAGCCTATGCCTGAACAACAGACGATCGAACGAGCCCAGAAAGACAAACGTGAGGGGAAGTCCCCTTCCACTCAAGCTGGCGAGTTTGTTCGCGAAGAGATTCACCACGTGCGCGAGGGCAAACACGGCGCACGCTCCCCGCAGCAAGCTATTGCCATCGGACTTTCGAAGGCGCGGCGTGCAGGCATAAAGCTGGCAGCTCCGAAGGGTTCAAACGCCATACAAAAAAAAGCGGCGCAGGATGAGCGCGCAGGGGAACGCCGGCATCGTAACCTTTCCCAGACTCGCTCCCGCGCCACCGAGGGAGCACTGCGACATGAGTCTCGTAAGTCGGCAAATTCCGCAGCCCTCTCTCGGCAAGCGAAAAGTGCCGCCGCGAATCGTGGAAAGAGCGCCCGCCGCCGGACTGCAGCCAAGGCCGCTCGCACCTGGAAAGCCCATTCGTGAAGTGTTCCGTCGAAAGAGCAACCTTAGCCCCGAGGAATGTCATCTCTCTAGCTCCACGTAAATGGCGAACGCTTCGTCCGCGTTACAAGGCTTGGCAGAGATCGATGGAACTGGCGATTTAGAACTTGTAGTGAGGGCGTTTTGGGCCGCTCCCCGATGCTGATCCTCCACGGAACTCTTCATTTGGAATCAGGCACGAGAGGTTGGGATGCGGGGCGTCGCAGGGACCAGTGGACCAAGACTGTTTAGAACAACGGCGGCATCCATTCTCCTGATTGGGGTCGTCGCGTTCGTGGGCCTCATTTGGAGAGGATGTCAGGGCTTGCCGGCTAACGTCGCCAATTGTCCCATAATGCCAACCGCTCCAGCCAATACTTCTGTGATTCCACCCGCGATTGAACCTCCGCCGCCGGCTCTTTGCGGTTTTCCGCTTACCATCTCTGTTCCCGGAGCGGGTGCTACCGTGAACTCTCCCGCGAATGTGGTAGCTCAGGCTTTGCCTCCCGATCAGATTTACTGGATGCGCCTCTACGTAGATGGTCTTGCCGTGTATTACTCTTTCACGCCCAACATCAACCAGTTCATCTGGATGGCAAACGGCTCACATACCATCGAAGTGGTCGCCGAGGACGTGGCCGGCTACATCGCAACTGCAACCACACAAGTGAATGTGGCCAACCAGCTGCCTGGGATCGGCAACATTCAGAATCTGGCGGGCTGGCAATCCTGTTCTGCAGCCCTGCACAACGGCTATACGTGCGCAGCGGGTCTTGGCACCGCCACGTCTCAACTGATTCAAGGACAAACTTCACCATCCCTTGATGGCACCTCGGCTGAGTTCACCATGGGTGGACCTCATCCCTATTCCAACGAGCTCTATTGGTATCCGCTGGGAGGCGGCAGCAGTGTAAGTCATTTTACTTACGACCTGTATTTTTACGTGGATGATGGGAACGCGCCCCAATCTCTGGAGTTCGATGTCAACCAGGCATTCGGAGGAACGCGCTGGACTTTTGGGACGCAATGCGACTTCAACCAGAGTGGCAAGTGGAATATTTGGGATCCTCTGCATGAGGAGTGGACCCTAACATCGGTCCCGTGTGTGCACTTTCCATCTCAAACCTGGATTCATCTGGTGTGGAACTTTGAGCGCGTGGGAAGTCAGGTGCATTACATCGACTTGAGCGTTGCCGACAACCACTACACCATCGACACTTACTACACCGCGCAGCCACAGTGGTATCAAGAAGAAATCGATGTCGCATTTCAACTGGATGGTAACTACGAACAGCAACCATACAATGTTTGGTTAGACGAAGTGACGCTCAACGCTTACTGAGTAAGAATGATCCGCAGTAGCTTAAAAATCATCTCCATATCTTGCGAGCTCACCGCTCGCTAAGGCGAAAGCAGTAACAGGCGAGTGACATTCCCGTAGTAAGCAACCACCGTGTGGTCGCCTGACATCTCCCTTGCGCCCGGCCGAATTGCCACTTTTATTGCCTCGGTCGGGGAAATCGAGAGGTAGAGATGTGTGCAAGAAAAAGAAGTTCACGCTGCTTACAGTCGGCCTTGCTTTTGCCTTCGTTAATGCGCAAGCGATGGGCCAGACGTCCAAAACCCCCGAGCCCGATCTCAAGTCCCACTTCGTCGGGGGTAGTCTGATATGTACCCAATCAGCGCTCACCATCCGTGTCCCACCGCCGCTTGCGGACCGGGTAAAGGTCAAAGCTCGGCTTGCAGTTCTTCTCCGCGAAAGCCTCTACGACGATGCAAGCGGAATCGTGAACGTCGCCCGGGAAAAAGAGATAAGGAAACTTGCAAGTAAGTTAATGAGTGAAAGGGACTAAGCGCACAGAAAATACAATTTTTCGTGCCCGCGGACGCAACCCTGTGTCCAGGGCAAACTTAGCTCCTCCGGCGGCATCGAAGTTGTCGGTTATTAAGCCGCTTTGTGCCAGGAAGGACCCAGAATGTCACCGGCGACTGGCCACAGGTTAGAAGGCGGTTGCTGCAAGCTCTCGACAACTTCTTATCTATTCATTATAAGAAACCAACGCGCATGCCGCGTGCCTCGGACATGAGTGCATTCGCCGCTTTCCAGAGCGTCCGCAATGCACGCAAGGAGTTGAATGGCTAATCCATCCCAGCCCATCGTCTGGCCTGGCCGTCCCTATCCGCTAGGCACGACCTGGGACGGCGAAGGCGTCAACTTTGCGCTTTACTCGGAGCACGCGGAGAAGGTCGAGCTTTGCCTCTTCGACGCATTGGGCAGACGCGAAACGGTTCGCGTCCCGCTTCCCGAGCAGACGGACATGGTGTGGCATGGTTATCTGCCGGAAGTGCGTCCCGGACAACTATACGGCTACCGCGCATATGGTCCCTACGCCCCGGAGCAAGGCCAGCGCTTTAATCCCCACAAGCTTCTTCTCGATCCTTACGGGAAGCAAATCCAGGGAACCATTCAATGGAATGACTCGCACTTCGGATACCGGGTCGGGCATAAGCAGGAAGACTTGTCGTTTGACCGGCGCGACAATGCCGCTGGAATGCCAAAGAACCGGGTTATCGACTCGGCTTTTACCTGGGGCGCCGACGCTCCGCCGAATATTCCCTGGCATAAAACTCTGATTTACGAACTGCATGTAAAAGGCTTCACTCAGTGTCATCCGGATGTTCCAGCTCCTTTACGCGGAACCTACGCGGGCCTCTCGACCGCGCCCGTGATCGAATATTTGACTCGGTTGGGAGTGACCTCCATCGAACTCATGCCCGTGCACAGCTTCGTGGATGATCGCCAGCTTGTGGAACGCGGTCTGCGCAACTATTGGGGTTATAACTCCATCGGCTTTTTTGCCCTCGAGCCCCGTTACCTGGCGACGAACACGATCCGCGAATTCAAGACGATGGTCAAGACCCTGCACTCCGCCGGCTTTGAGGTAATTCTGGATGTTGTCTACAACCACACGGCGGAGGGCAATCACCTGGGCCCTACCCTCTCGCTCAAAGGCATCGACAACAGTACTTACTACCGTCTCGTGGCGAATAATCCGCGCTATTACATGGATTACACCGGAACCGGAAATACGCTGAACATGCAGCATCCGCGCGTGTTGCAGCTGATCATGGACAGCTTGCGCTACTGGGTTTTGGAAATGCATGTGGACGGCTTCCGCTTCGATCTTGCCGCCACGCTTGCCCGCGAACTGCACGAAGTCAATCGACTGGGCGCTTTCCTCGACATCATCCACCAGGATCCCATTCTCTCCCAGGTGAAACTTATCGCCGAACCTTGGGATCTTGGGGAAGGCGGCTACCAAGTCGGAAACTTCCCCGTGGGTTGGGCGGAATGGAACGATCGCTACCGCGACACGGTTCGATCTTTCTGGAAAGGTGATGGAGGAGTCCTGGGTGACCTGGCTTACCGCATCACCGGTTCGAGCGACCTCTATGCTCACAGTGGCCGCCGTCCTTACGCAAGTGTGAATTTCGTTACCGCGCATGACGGCTTCACTCTGCAGGACCTGGTGAGCTACAACGAGAAGCATAACGAGGCGAACGGCGAAGACAATCGCGACGGCAACAATAACAACCGGAGCTGGAATTGCGGGGTCGAGGGCCCAACCGACGATCCCGATATTCAGGCTCTGCGTGCCAAGCAAAAACGAAATCTGCTGGCAACCTTGCTTCTGTCTCAGGGCGTGCCCATGATGTATGCCGGTGATGCCATCGGACATACGCAGATGGGGAACAACAACGCGTATTGCCAGGACAACGAGCGAAGTTGGCTGAACTGGAACCTCCAACCTCAGGATCGTGAATTTCTGGCATTCGCCCAGCGCATGATCAACCTTCGCAAGAAACATCCCGTGTTTCGCCGCCGGCATTTCTTCCAGGGACGGCCGATCAAAGGCGCCGACGTGAAAGATGTTTTATGGCTCAACCCCGGCGGAAACGAGATGACTGAAGAGGATTGGCGCAATCCTTCTGTGCAAAGCCTTGGAATGTTTTTGTCTGGTCAGGGACTTGATGAAACCGATGAACGCGGACGAAGGGTTAGCGACACCGATTTTCTGCTGCTTCTGAACCCGAACCACGACGACGTCGCATTCACTTTACCCGCGTTTCGCCCAACCTCGCGATGGATGGCATGGATGGACACTTCCCACGAAAATGGTCTGCATCCCGCCGATACTTATGACTCCGGCGCTTCGTATCCTCTGCAGGCACGTTCCATGGTCGTATTGATGGAGCGTCGCGGAAACGGCAAGAAGGAAGATGTGAAAGAAGAGTCGAATGATGCGCCGTCATAGCATGCCCTTTGGCACCGAACCGCGGCCGGACGGAAGCGTGCGCTTTCGTTTGTGGGCTCCGGCGGCTCATCGTGTCGACCTTCAACTGGAGAATGTCGAAAACGTTGCACCTTTGCCTCTTCAACGCATGGATCAAGGTTGGTACGAAGTTGTCACCGATGCGGCAAAGCCGGGAACGCTCTACCGCTTCCAGATTGACGCCGGACAGGAAGTTCCCGACCCCGCCTCTCGCTTTCAGCCGCGGGACGTGCACGGTCCCAGTGAAGTGATCGACCCTTGCGCTTTCGATTGGCAGGATGAAGCATGGCTTGGCCGCCGATGGGAAGAAGCCGTGATCTACGAACTTCACGTGGGCGCGTTCACGCTACCCGGAACTTTTTCTTCGGTTTGCCAACGCCTCGACTATCTGGCGGATCTCGGAGTCACGGCTCTGGAGCTAATGCCGTTAGCCGACTTCCCTGGCCGTCGAAATTGGGGATACGACGGTGTATACCAATTCGCGCCTGATAGTGTTTACGGCCGTCCTGAAGATCTCAAACACCTGGTGCAATCCGCTCATGCCCGCCGAATGATGGTTCTGCTCGACGTCGTCTACAACCACTTTGGTCCGGAAGGAAATTATCTCGGCCTTTACGCTCCACAATTTTTCACCGATCGTCACCACACTCCGTGGGGCAACGCCATCAACTTCGATGGCGCCGCAAGCCGGACCGTCCGGGACTTCTTCATCCATAATGCCTTGTACTGGCTCAATGAATTCAATTTCGACGGTCTGCGTTTGGACGCGGTCAATGCCATCCTGGATGATTCCACTCCCGACATTCTCACCGAGTTAGCCGATGCAATTCGCAGCGCGGCCGAACCGGGTCGATGCTTTCACCTGATACTCGAGAACGATCGAAACCAATCTCACTATCTTCAACGGACGAAGCAGTGCCGGCCGCGGACATATACTGCGCAGTGGAACGACGATATCCATCATGCCTTGCACGTGGTCATCACTGGCGAAAAGGATGGCTACTATATCGACTATTCGGATCGCCCTGTCGATCGTTTGGGCCGCGGCCTGGCCGAGGGATTCGATTATCAGGGTGAAGTGTCGATCTACCGGAACGGCGAAAAGCGCGGCGAGCCCACGGACGGCTTGCCTCCAACGGCGTTTATCTCCTTCCTTCAAAATCACGATCAGATTGGAAACCGTGCGTTCGGCGAGAGAATTCTCACCATTGCTGATCCGCGCGCCGTTCGTGCGGCATCTGCGATCCTTCTGCTGAGCCCGCAGCCCCCACTCCTCTTTATGGGGGAAGAATTTGGGGCACAAACCCCGTTTCTGTTTTTCTGCGATTTCGAAAAAGATCTCGCCGCCGTCGTTACGGCAGGGCGGCGAAATGAATTCGCTCGTTTCGCCAGGTTCAGCGACCCTGCTGCTCGCGAGGGAATCCCTGACCCCAACGACATCAGAACGTTTGAAATCTCGCTCCTAGACTGGGATGCTCTAGCGCGGGCGGCTCACCAGGAATGGCTGGATCTATACCGCAATTTGCTGGCGTTGCGGTCTCGACACATTGTTCCTCATCTTTTAAACGGCTGCCACGTAAGGGCAAGCTACGAAGCCCGTGGAGATCGGGGCCTCAAAGCCGAATGGTTGTTCTCGGACGATGCAAAACTGATCTTGCTGGCGAATTTGGGCGCCGCTCCACTCTCTGGAGCTATTCCGTCCGATTCGCAAATCATCTATGCCAGCGAAGAAATCCGTAAGAGCGAATCAAAATCAGGAACGCTGCCCGCCTGGTCCGTAGTCTGGTTCCTTCACTTATGAAGCCCTACCCTTCCATCCCGCGCGCCACGTATCGGCTTCAGCTGAATCGTTACTTCACTTTCACCCAGGCCGCGGCGATAGTTCCCTACCTTGCCGAGCTCGGCATCAGTCATTGCTATATTTCTCCCTGCCTGAAAGCGCGGCCCGGCAGCATGCACGGATATGACATCGTTGATCATAGCTTGTTAAACCCAGAGATCGGCAGCGCAAAAGAATTTGATCGTTTCGTGGATGCTCTTCACGAACATGGCATGGGTCTGATTCTCGACATCGTGCCGAACCATATGGCTGTTCTGGGAGCCGACAATGCGTGGTGGTTGGACGTGCTGGAGAACGGTCAGGCATCTTCCTATGCCTGTTTTTTCGACATTGACTGGCGTCCCCTGAAAGACGAGTTATATGAAAAAGTTTTAGTCCCGGTACTGCACGATCACTACGGAGCAGTGCTGGAGAGCGGAGAACTAAAGCTCGTCTTTCGTGAGGAGACTGGCGAATTCTATGTTTCCTACCGAGGTCACCGTTTTCCTATAGATCCCCGGGAGTACCCTCGAATTCTGCCAAGATCGACCGACTCGCTAACAGAAAAGCTAGGCGAGCAGAACCCGGACCTATTGGAGTTCCAGAGCCTCATCACGGCCTTCAGCCATTTGCCCGGGCGACAGGAATTGAGCACTGAACGCGTGGCCGAGCGCAATCGAGACAAAGAAATCCATAAACGCCGGCTGGCTCACTTATGTGCACGAGCACCGGAAATTGCCGCTGCCATTAAGGCAGCTGTTAAAACCATGAACGGCACTCCCGGAGATCCCGCAAGCTTCGAAGCCCTTCACGAACTCATCAAAGCGCAGACCTTTCGTTTGGCCAATTGGAGGGTCGCTTCCGATGACATCAACTATCGTCGCTTTTTTGATACGAACGACCTTGCTGGCATTTGCATGGAAAACGAAGCCGTGTTTCAAGCGACCCATCGGCTCATCTTGAAATTTGTGGCCGAAGGCAAGGTAGATGGCCTCCGCTTGGACCATCCCGACGGATTGTACGACCCAGCTCAATATTTCGAGCGCTTGAGGCGCGGCCTTACTGAGGCAACAACGAATTCCCGGAGCAATGAAAACGAGACACACTATGTGGTCATCGAGAAAATTCTTACCGGTTCGGAACGTCTTCCCCTCGAATGGCCAATCGCGGGCACAACCGGCTACGATTTTGCGAATCTGCTAAATGGTTTGTACGTCGACCAAACCGCAGCCCGGCGGTTTGACCGAATTTATCGCAACTTTGCTAAGTTCGAAATCAACTTCGCCGAGCTCGCTTACCGTTGCCGAAGGCTCATCGTTCGCGTAGCTCTGGTGAGTGAACTGAACATGCTCGCCAATCGGATCGCCCGCATTGCGCTTTCCAAGCGGCATACTTGCGATTTCACCCTCAGCAGTTTGCGCGATGCCCTAACCGAAGTCGTGGCAAACTTCCCGGTGTACCGCACCTACGTCAGTTCCTCGCGAATCTCCGACCGCGACATCCATTCCATCGACACCGCAGTAGCCGCCGCCAAAGAGAGAAGCCCGGCCGCGGACACCAGCGTTTTTGACTTCGTTAGAGAAGTGCTCTCCACCCATATTGCCGCTAGGCAGGATGCTGCGTATCAGGAAACGGTAACTACGTTCGCCATGAAGTTCCAGCAGTTCACCAGCCCCGTGATGGCTAAAGGATTGGAGGATACGGCCTTCTATCGCTACAACCGGCTGGTTTCGCTGAATGACGTTGGCGGAGATCCTCGCCGATTTGGAATCACGATCCCTGCGTTTCACGCTGCGAACCAGGAACGCCTGCGCGATTGGCCTCATACCATGTTGGCTAGCAGCACTCATGACTCGAAGCGGTCCGAAGATGTCCGCGCCCGCATCAACGTGCTTTCTGAAATGTCGGGCCTGTGGAGGCTTCGAGTGCGGGAGTGGACAAAACTCAATCGCAACCACCGGCGCATGGTGAATGAAAAGCCTGCCCCCTCGCCCAACGACGAATACTTGCTTTACCAGACATTAATCGGCGCCTGGCCAGCGGAAACCTTAAACGACGCGAACGATTGGAAAGTTTTCCGTGAGCGCATCGAAAATTACATGTTGAAGGCCATGCGGGAAGCCAAGCAAAACACCAGTTGGATCAATCAAAATGCGGAATACGAAAATGCAGTTTCATCCTTTGTCGCAGCCCTGCTAAATCCGGATTCCAACAATCGGTTTCTTGCTGACTTCCTCCCTTTCCAACAGCAAGTCGCCCGCATTGGCTTGTGGAATAGCCTCTCTCAGACGCTGCTAAAGCTAACCTGCCCGGGGGTTCCTGATATTTATCAGGGTAATGATTTGTTGGACTTTAGTCTGGTCGACCCGGACAACCGCCGGCCGGTTGACTATGGCTTCCGCCAGCAAGCGATTGAAAGCGTCCGCAGTTTGGACACAAACACAGACGCATCGGCGGCACGCGAGTTGCTGAAAACTCCAGCAGACGGTCGCCTGAAGTTATTCGTAACCTGGAAAGCTCTGGGCTTGCGCAAAGACCAAGCTGAACTTTTCCGTCGGGGAGAATATCTGCCCCTACCGGTTCATCGATCCAAAGCGAATCACGTGGTCGCGTTCCTCAGAAGGTTCGAACGAGCGAACGCTCTGGTTATTGTTCCGCGCCTTGTGGCAGGTTTGCTCAATGAATCGAGCGCCCCGCCGATAGGACCGGAGCTATGGGAGGATACTACGATTTCGCTTCCGTCCGGCAACTGCTCCAAGAGCTACCGCAACCTTTTCACAGGACAGGTCGTCGAACCTAGTCAGACTGGCGATCTTCTTCGAATCGACGCTTCAACAGCACTCGGTGATTTCCCCGTGGCGCTATTCTCGAATTAGAACCTCAGGTAGATACCTTACCTCTGATCTACAGGATTTTCCGTATGGACTCTGCACAGATACCGGAGATAAATTCATTCATGCCTTAATCTCCGGCAGAGACTCCCGCCTCTGCCTCATGAGGTTCTTGCAGTGAACACCGAAATATCTCAATCCAAAGCAGATAGTTGGCGCGACCTTTATACCGCCGCTCTGTTCGAGACTGACAGGAGCCGTATCTCGGCACGAATCGCCGACGCCGAGCAAGCCATCATAGCCCGGGCTCGAGAGCTCTTTTCTGCAGGCAACGATACGATCGAAGAAGATCAGGCTCTGGACGACGCGTTGTATGCGCTGAAAGCCCTGCAGAATTGCCTGCAATTACAGGCACAAGCCGCTTAAGCGAAGCCCCCGACGTCGCGACCATTTCAGCCTCGCGAGGAGAGTCGGCATTGTTTCCTGACACGTAGTCCGCTAGAGCCGCTTCCGCTCTCGATCTACCTTAACCAGCAGATCTGCATCCAAGTTCGACCGTGTCGGTTGCCCTCCAATTTGCCTGGCTGCTGATTCTATCGATACCGGTCGCTTGTATCGCGTGGACCGTCACCCACGAAGAAGTGTTCCGCGAGCCTCGGGACTTTTGCCAGGAGCGATCGAAATCTGCAAGAACGCTTCCTCGACGCAAGTTTTTTTACTTATTTACCTGCGAATACTGTTTTAGCCACTACGTTGCGGCGGCAGTGCTGGTTCTCACCCGCTTCAGATTGCTTTATTACGATTGGAGGGGCTACCTGATCGCCTTCTTCGCACTGGTTTGGGTAGCCAATCAGTACATGAGCGTCTACAACCACCTTCGGCTAGACATCAAGCACGAGCAAGTGCAGATCCACACCGAGCAAAAGGAAAATTTTCCGCGTGAGCGACAAGCAGCCTGAAGAATCTGGTTCCTGTCGGTTCCGTCGAGCCGGGCAACTTACTCACTTCGGGCTCGGCGTTACGGACTTCAGGTAGGCAACAACCGCTTCAGCGTCCTCGGGCTTCATGCGAAATTGAGGCATCGGAGGGCGTAAGTGATTTCCAGTTTTCCATATTCCTGTGGTCAGGAGCTTGACCATTTCCGCATCAGTTCCAGGAAGTGACCCGGCAATGCGCGGCGCCTGCAGCGGCCAATTCTCCACTGGCTCCGCCGACTTCAACCATACCGCCGCGCCTTCTAACCAATGCGACCGGTCGGGACGGCCATTACTGTCGCGGGGCGTGTGACACTGGCTGCAAACCGCGAGATTGTCTACGATGTATTCTCCGCGAGCGACAGCCCCATCCTTCTGACCTCCAGCTTTGCCAGATGACGGTGCAGTTTGTGCCAGCCCGAAATTGGTGAGTGCCAAAAGAAGGAGTAGAAGAAGAGCCGAAATAATCTTTGGGTGGATTGCCTTCCGCGGAGTCTGGACTTCGCTTGGTTGATAGTGATCTCCGAGAGGTTGGGGGCGGGCGGTAGCCTCACGATTGCGGTTCATGGGCTAATCGTAGCACCGCAATCGGGCGCGACAAACCCCAAACCCGATTTCGGCATCTTGTGTGAGGCCGTTGCATTCGTAAGGGCTGGACTGTCATACTTCTACACACTCTTTTCGGGGCTTCGTCCGTCCGGCAACAGGAAACCGCTGAGAGACGGTAGAAACCAAGCATGACGGAACAACAAAACTTTTGGGGAGGCTGGCAGGAGCGCATCACCGCGCTCCGCAATGTTCCGGCAGTACTGAAGATCGTATGGGACTCCGGCCCCGGAGTCGTCATATTCGGCCTGCTCTCGCGGGTATGCGCATCCCTGATGCCGGTTGGGCTTCTGTGGATTACGAAGCTCATTATTGACAACATTAATAATGCCGTCCACGCTCACCAGCCGGTAAGACCTGGGTTCTGGTGGTTGGTCGTAGCCGAATTTTCTCTGGCGGTCCTCAACAGTATCCTGCTCCGCACCATCGACTACTCGGATTCACTTCTGGGCGATAAGTACACCAGGTATGTCAGCATTCGGGTCATGAGTCATGCGGCCAGCCTGGATCTGATTGCCTATGAGGATCCGGTCTTCTATGACCGTTTGGAGAGGGCGCGTGTTCAGGCCACGGATCGTTTAGTGATGATCCAGCAGATCGGACGACTGGTGCAGCAGGCGATCACCACGATTACCCTTTCGGTTTCAATCATGTTGTTCTCTCCGTGGCTGATGCTGCTGCTCATTGCCGGCGTGGTTCCCGCCTTTCTCGGTGAGAGCCATTTCGCCTTTCTGGGATACGCCAAGAATTTCCGGCAGACGCCCCGGCGCCGGCAACTGGATTACTTGCGCATTCTCGGTGGCAGCAAAGAAGCCGCGAAAGAACTGAAGCTCTTCGGACTAAAGGATTTCCTGCGCGAGCGGTTTACCCGCATATCGGATGAGATCTATGACGAGAACGTCACCCTCTCTCGACGCAAGCTGATTGCCGGCGCACTGCTATCGATGATCGGCACGGCCGGCTACTATTCCGCATACGTCTTCGTAATCTGGCGCACCCTTGCCGGGGCGCTTACCATTGGCTCGTTGACCTTTCTCGCTGGAGCCATTCAGCAGGCCAGCAGCAACATCGAGCAGATTTTCTCTACCTTCGCCGGCATCGGCGACCAGGCTTTGTTCCTCACCGATCTACTGGCGTTCTTTGAAATGAAACCGACGATTCAATCCAGGCCCAATGCCCTGCCCGTGCCCAGGCCGATTGTGCGCGGAGTCGAATTCAGGAATGTTTCTTTCTCTTATCCGGGAAATTCGCGCCAGGTCCTCGATCGAATAAATTTTCAGCTGCATACCAATGAGCGGCTGGCTCTGATTGGCGAGAACGGACAAGGCAAAACCACCATCGTTAAATTGATCACCCGCCTCTACGACCCTACGGAAGGCCAAATCCTGCTGGATGGCATAGACCTTCGCGAGTATGATCTCGAAGATCTTCATCGGGAGATCGGCGTCATCTTTCAGGATTTCATGCGCTATGAGATGACGGCTCGGGAGAACATTGCTATTGGCCGGATCGAGGAAATCGACAATCTTGACCTGGTGAAGAGCGCCGCCGAGAAAAGTATGGCAGATCAAACGATCGGGCGATTGCCCGGGGGTTACGACCAGATGCTGGGGCGTCGCTTCGAGCAGGGAGTCGATCTTTCCGGGGGCGAATGGCAAAAAGTCGCCCTGGCACGGGCTTATCTGCGCGACGCTCAACTTCTCATTCTGGATGAACCCACGGCCGCACTCGACGCGCGCAGCGAGTTCGAAGTCTTTCACCGCTTTGCCGAACTCACGGCCGGAAAGATGGCCCTTTTTATTTCGCACCGCTTCTCAACCGTGCGTTCGGCGGACCGCATCCTAGTTCTGGAAAACGGCAAGATTGCCGAGGAAGGAACCCACGACCAACTCGCCAGCCTGGGTGGTCGTTATGCGGAAATGTTCGAGATGCAGGCCTCGAGCTATCGCTAGGAGACGTACAGGATGACAACACAAAGCGGTCATTTGGAACTCGTGAAGTCAGAACCGAAAGACCTGCATACACTTCTAGATATGGGACCTGACCTCGACACGTTATCTTCGAGCGCCGCCGAGCTTGCTCGAGCTCTGGCATGGATGCCGGGACAACAAGAGTCGCAACATTTTCGCGATCGTTGCGAAGCGCTCGTTCGGGCCTTCAAGCCGCTGTTCGTCTCCCTAGAAACTCGTGCGACCAATGCCGTTTCTGACGATTTTCGGCGGCTGCAGGAGAACATGTACCTGGTCAGCGCCGAGCTACAGGAGACTTGCACAACCTTTAGTGCACCTCATAAGCTTCCCCAAGTCCGCACTCCCGACGGCACCATCCTGCCACGCGTAGCCTCGTTGGCGGACGGCCTTCTCGCCGCCAATGCTTTCCAGTTCAGCGAAACGGGCTTCACGTCGTACATCCAAGCCTTCCAGCAGGTAACCGTTCTCAAACTGGCAGAGCTGTGGATGCTGATTCCCGTCATGAAGGTCGTGCTTCTGGAACATATTGCAGAGCGTGGCCGGCGGTTGCTGGAGGATCCCTCACGATCGTACGGAATCCAGGATTTGGTTCGCAGCCTCCAGGAAATTAAGCAGACTTCCTGGAAGGTAGTGATCGAACCGTTGATCCTGTTCGATCAAATCCTCCGGCAAGACCCCGCCGGAGCTTATCCGCGGATGGACTATGAAACCCGTGAGCTCTACCGCAAGGAGCTGGTGAAGATTGCCGACCGCTGTGACTATTCCGACGAGACGAGGATTGCCAGCGAAGCGCTCGCGTTGGCCCGTGAAGCGCAGACGCATCGTAACGAAAATCCACGTCTGATCGTGCGCGATTCGCACGTAGGCTGCTACCTGTTGGCGGAGGGAACGGCGGTTCTAAAACAGAGAGTCGGCTTCCATCCTTCGATTACCCAGCGCTTGCGTACTTTTCTGCTTCACCATCCCGATGAGTTTTATCTTCCCGGCATAGCCGCTCTTACCTTCGCAATCGTTACGGCGGTCGTACTTCAACTAACTCCGCCCAGCACTTCGCTGGGTTTGGTTTTGCTCGCGATTCTAGCCGTGCTGCTGCCTAGTTCGCAGAGTGCGGTCCAGATCATGAACTATTTGGCCACTCTGTTGCTGCCGGCGCAAACTCTGCCCAAGCTCGATTTTTCCGACGGCGTCCCCAGTGATTGCGTAACGATGGTGGCAATTCCCACCGTATTCATGAATGAGAAGCAGGTCCGAAGGCTTGTAGACGACCTCGAGGTTCGCTATCTCGGCAATCAGGATCCCAACATTCACTTTGCGTTGCTCTCGGATCTTCCCGATTCTCCAGCGGAGCCGAAGCAAGATAACGTCCTGGTCAACTTAGCTTCAAACCTTGTCCGCCAGCTCAACAGCAAGTATGCACCGCAAGGGATGGGATCGTTTTTCTTGTTCCATCGCGATCTTGTATACAATCCGCGCGAACGCCTATGGATGGGTTGGGAACGTAAGCGCGGCAAGCTGATGGATCTGAATAACCTTCTGCGCGGAAAGTTTGACAGCTTCCCAGTTAAGGTTGGCAATCTCTCGCTACTCCCGAGCGTTCGTTTCGTCATCACCCTTGATTCCGATACGGAGTTGCCGCGCGGATCAGCCAGCCGCATGGCGGGAACCTTGGCCCATCCTTTGAATCAGGCAATTATTGATCCAGAAAAAGGAATCGTGGTCGCGGGTTACGGCATTCTACAGCCCCGAGTCGGCGTCAGCGTTCAGAGTTCGGCGCGGTCGAGGCTGGCCAGCATTTATTCAGGGCAGACCGGATTCGATATCTACACTCATGCCACCTCCGATGTTTATCAGGACCTTTACGGCGAAGGCATTTTTGTTGGAAAAGGTATATATGAAGTCGAGACGCTTCACCGCGTTCTCGATCGCCGATTCCCACGCAATGCTCTATTGAGTCATGACTTGGTAGAAGGTGCATATGCCCGGGCCGGCCTGGTCAGCGATATCGAAGTAATCGAGGACTATCCGTCTCACTACAGCGCTCATAACCGGCGCAAGCATCGCTGGATGAGGGGCGACTGGCAAATCGCCGGCTGGCTGCTTCCACTGGTTCCAGAAGAATCAGGCCAGCGAGTTCCGAATCCTCTTTCGGTAGTTTCGAGATGGAAGATTCTCGATAACCTGCGACGCAGTTTGGTGGAACCCGCTATCTTCACTTTGTTCTTGTTGGGATGGCTGGTCCTGCCCGGCGGGTCGGCGGGTTGGACGGTCGCTATCGTCGCCATTCTTTTTCTTCCTGCGCTTTGCCAGTTCGCGATTGATCTAGCGAACGCCATGATGTCTGGCAAGCGGTCCATCATCGGCGACGCATTGAACACTTTTCTTAACGCCAGTATCGCCAACGTGTTGACCATTACATTCCTGGCGCACCAGGCACTTTTGTCGATGGACGCCGTGGTCAGGACCATGGTCCGTCGATTCATCACGCGCCAGAGACTCTTGCAATGGGAAACCGCTGCCCAAGCGGAACTCGCGGGCGATAAACGCACCACGCTCGACATTTATCTCAACTGGACTCCCATCCTCGCGCTGGGGTTATTTCTATTGATGGCGCTTGCACGTCCCAGCGCCCTGCTGGCAGCGCTGCCCATTCTTCTCTTGTGGGCGTGCAGCCGACCGGTCTCCGCGTGGCTGAACCGGCCGCCGGGAGCTCCTCGCCAACAAGCCTCAGAGCGCGATCGATGGTTGCTTCGCGTATCAGCCCTTCGCACTTGGCGGTATTTTGCTGAGTTCAGCACCGAAGAGCATCACTGGCTGATTCCTGACAACGTTCAGGAGGAGAACACGAAAGTTGCACCTCGTGTTTCGCCCACAAATCTGGGCTTGCTTCTTAACGCGCGCCAGGTGGCCTGCCGCTTCGGCTATCTCACGGTCCCGGAATTTTCTCAGCAGACCTTGCGCACTCTGGAAACTGTCTGCGTCATGAAAAAACACCGGGGCCATCTCCTCAACTGGTATGACACACGAACTCTGGCGGCGTTTACTCCCTCTATTGTTTCCAGTGTCGACAGTGGCAATCTCGTAGCTTCTCTTTGGACTCTGCAGCAGGGCGCATTGGATCTTCTCGACCGGCCTGTCTTTCCCCGTGCGTTAGCTGATGGCCTGTTCGATCATCTTTCCCTGCTTTCCGACCTGGGCACGATTCCGTCCCGGAATTGCGATCTGATCGAAAAATCCCTCAGGCGGCGCGATTGGTTGCAGTATGCTCTCGACATCCCTGATTCCGTTCTTAGAGACATTCACCAGCCATCTCCCTCTTCGAACGAAGCCGAGAGCCGTTGGTTCTTGCAGCAAACCGAAGATCGGATTCGTCAGATCTGCCGCGCCGTTCAGCTTTACTCACCCTGGCTGCTGCCAGAATTTGCCAGCGTAAGAAGTCATTTGACGCTTCATTCCGACAGCTTCAGACAAGGTCCACCCCTCGAGCATCTCCCGCACTTTATCGATGAACTTGTCATCCAATTGCGTGAGAAGCTTGATTCGACCGCCTCGGAAGAGTTCGCGAAGTCTGGTCGCGAACTGCTCGAACTACTTCCTGACGCGCGCTCCCGCGCCCTGCGTCTCATTGAAGATCTCTATAAGGTTGCCGATCAGTCATTCACCCTGGCGGACGAAATGGATTTCGGATTTATGCTCAACCGCGGCCGAGGCCTGTTCTCCGTCGCATTTGAACTCGATAAACAGCAGAACCATCCCGCTTGTTACGACCTTCTGGCGAGCGAAGCTCGCATCGCCTACTTCATCGCGATCGCGAAAGACGATATCCCGCAGGATAGCTGGTTCGAGCTGAACCGTCCGCTCGTGAAGGAACAGGGGATGACCGGTTTGCTTTCCTGGACCGGCACGATGTTCGAATACCTGATGCCGACCCTCTGGATGCACCTGTATCCCAATACTCTGCTGCAGCACGCGGCGGAAACTGCGGTTCGCGTCCAACAAGCCTATGCGGCTTCCAAAGGCGCACCGTGCTGGGGCATTTCCGAATCGGCGTCCAGCAGATTAGACGAAGCCGGCAACTTCCACTACTTCGCCTTTGGTGTCCCGCAGTTGGCGATTTTCAAGCCCGAGCAGGACACTCCCGTGATCTCTCCCTATTCCACCTTCCTCGCGCTTGAGATTGATCCCCTCGCAGCGACGCGTAATTTGCGGAAGATGCAACGGAAGGGGTGGTTAGGGGCCTGTGGATTTTACGAAGCTTTGGACTTTAGTCGCGCGAAGTCTCGTGCTCCCGAAGTGGTCCGTTGTTGGATGGCTCATCACCAGGGCATGAGCTTGCTCGCGATCGCGAACTTCCTTGACGATGAAATCGTCCAACGCTGGTTTCATCGCAATCCACGAGTGCAGGCCACGGAACTGTTGTTGCAGGAAAAGCCGGCTGCCCGCATGAGTTCGAACGGGTACCACGCCAAGGTGGCGTAAACTCCTCTGACGAAGAATGCGCAACTCAACACGACCTTCTCGTTTTCCGCGGATACCGTGATGCGACGTCTGCACAACCTTGCCCTCGTGATTCTGTTGGCTCTTTCAACCAACGTCGCCTCACTTGCTCAAGCCAATTCCAAACCAGCATCAATCGTCGTCGATGCCAAGGCGGCTTCCCACCCCTTTCCCCACTTCTGGGAACAAATGTTTGGCTCGGGACGCGCCATCCTGAGCCTGCGTGAAAGCTATCGCAGCGACCTCCGCGCAGTGAAGCAGATCACGGACTTCCACTACATTCGCTTTCATGCAATTTTTGACGACGAAGTTGGCATCTACACGGAAGACAGCCAGGGACGTTCGGTTTACAACTTCTCCTACATCGATCAGATCTACGACGGATTGCTCGCCGCCGGAGTGCGCCCGTTCGTGGAAATCAGTTTCATGCCTAATCAATTGGCGGCCAGCCATACTCTTCACCCCTTTTGGTACCACCCGAATGTCGCCCCTCCAAAAGATTGGACTCGCTGGGATGACCTGGTAGCAGCCTTCGCCCAACATCTAATCGAGCGCTACGGTGTAAATGAAGTGGCGCAATGGTATTTCGAAGTGTGGAATGAGCCCAATCTTGATTTTTGGGCGGGACAGCCCAGGCAGGAAACATACTGGGAACTCTACGACCACACCGCTCTCGCACTCAAGAAAGTGAATCCGCGGCTCCGTGTCGGTGGACCCGCCACGGCCCAGGCCGCGTGGGCTGATGCCTTCATCCGGCACTGCGCCGAGAAACGAATCCCGGTCGATTACGTTTCAACGCACGTCTATGCCAACGACACCGCACAAGACGTTTTCGGCACGCAAGAAAACATTCCTCGGGATCAGATGGTCTGCCGCGCGGTAGATAAGGTGCATCGGCAGATCAAGTCATCGCCTATGCCGAACCTGCCCCTCATTTGGAGCGAGTTCAATGCCAGCTACAAGAACGAGCCCGACGTCACCGACGCGACCTATATGGGCCCCTGGCTCGCCGATACCATCCGCCAGTGCGATGGCGTGGTTGACTCGATGTCCTATTGGAGTTTCTCCGACGTTTTCGAAGAACAAGGCGTGGTGAAGACCCCGTTCTATGGCGGCTACGGTCTGATTGCTGAGGACGACATCCCCAAGCCCGCTTTCAATGCCTTCAAGATTCTGCACAAGCTGGGCGAGGAACGAATACAACTCGATTCTGACTCGGCCCTTCTCACTCGCAGAAAAGACGGAACGTTAGTGCTGGCAGTATGGAATTACGCTCCGCCCGGGGACTCGGGTTCTCCAAAGCAAGTCATCTTGCAACTCAGGGGCACGAACGCAAAGCATGTCTTAATCTCAAGGGTCGATGCCAAACACGGAGATATCCATCCCTCCTACGAGAAAATGGGCAGCCCCCGTTATCCCACGCAGGCCCAGATTCACGAGCTTCAACAAGCGGCAGATCTTCCCGCCCCGGAGCCCGGTCGTGTGGAAGGTGGCCAGTTCACGTTTGAGTTGCCCAGTCACGGGCTTGCCGTAATCGAAATTAAGTGAGCGTGCCGACATTTGTCTCGTCCTACGGCTGATACTTCTTGAAACCGGCACGATCCATGCCCCGTTGTGCCTCTTGATTCTTCATGAAAGTCTTCCAGACAAAACCGGTGCGGACGTTTTCCGCCATCAGCATCGTGATTCCTGTATCAATACCAATTGTGTCAGTGTCGTACCAATTCTTCAGCGGATTGAACGCATTTACAAACCCATACCTGCTCCACGCTTGGGCGTACCGCTCTTTTATATTTTTCAACACGCGCATGACGGGCTGCGTCATGAATGGCAATGATCCTGCCGACGCACTCGGCACTACCGTTCCATCAATCGGACCCATCATCGGCGGACCGCCCCAAATCACATATCCCTTCTGCGAATCCGAAGCCGAAATCCCCCACAAATCGTCGCTGTAATCGGGAAATTGTTTTCCCAGTTCCAGGCAGAAACGTCGGTGCGCGTCGGTCGCGAAAATCGAGTTTTCAAAATAATCGGCGTACTGGTCGCGCTTGCCGCGGAAATCAAACCATGCCTGCGAGTACTGATGCACAAACAAGGGCGCGAATGAACCGATATAGCGGATGCCGTCGTACTCGAATTTGGTCCGCTTCCAGGCATTCCACGCTTGTGTCGGCAAAGGATGCGGAAGCGACCCCAATCCCAACAAATAGATCATCATCATTTCGCTGTAGTAGTCCCAGCGATAGGGCAGAAATCCAAATTCCGGCGTCCAGCCATGCGGCAAGAGCGAGGTGTCCTCGGACAGCCAACTCCAATCCACTCGGTTGAATATCTGGTAAGCCAGGAGACTGATTTCCGAATGTTCTTCGAAGTGTCTCCGGCAAGTAAGAAGCCCACACAGCAGGATCGACGTATCGACGGAGGATACCTCAGAGTCCCACACCCGCTCGCCACTATTAATGTCGGCAAAATGATAGAAAAAACCCCGGTGCGTGGGCATTTTCTTCCAAAGAAACCGCAGAGTCATCGCAACCCGATCTCGAGCCTCAGGAAAAGAAATGAATCCGCGTTGCTGGCCGATGCACAACGCAGTCAGTCCGAAACCCGTAGCCGCGATGCTGGCCACCACCGAATTGTCGTCCTTCAGAACATTGCATCGATCTCTAACCAGCCCGGTCTGCTGCCCAGCTTGATCCCAGAAATATTGGAAGTTTCGCTTCTCCAGATCGTCCAAGAACGCATCATCGTCCGCCGAGAGAACGCTCGGACCCGCAGTCGTCTGTTGAGTTGTCGCTTGCTGGGCTCCAGCCATCAGTGGAAAGCCGTGGCCCACCACGCCGCACAGGCCTACTCCGCCGATTTGAAGAAGCAGATCTCTCCGTGTAAGTCCGCCCGTGGAGAAGCTCTTTTCTTTCATGCGCATGAACTAAACTTAGATGCTTCACACCCGGCATGGACTGCCAGCAACCTCTGAAACACTGGCCGGCAAACTTGCCATCCCCAAAATGCGTCCTAGAATGTTAAACATAAGGGGTCGCAATGACTAGAGGCAAGATCGCAACCTGGACACTAGTGAGCATTGCCGTGCTGGCGGCAATATCAGCAATTGCCTACCTGAAGCGCCGTCAACCGGTAACGCTGCGAGGTGCAGTCTTACGCCAGGACCATGATCCCAACCGGCAACTGCCGCTCGCCGATGTCCAGATCACCGCCATCAATGCTTTGGGAAGCGGCACTTCCAAGTCCGATCAGTCGGGCTTCTTCACTTTGACGCTGCCCAAGGGTCTTCGGCGGCGCCAGGAAGTTCTCCTCAAATTTCGCCATGAAGATTATCGACCCCTGAATGTGGACGATTTCATTGGCGACAAAATCTATGTCGTCCGCATGATTCCAACACGGGAAGAACCAAGTCCCGAACCTCGCGCTGGGTCGGCGATCTCGAATACGCGAATAAGATATTCGGTGAAGGCCACTACCGAGGCAAACATCGGCAGTGCCGTGAAGACTTTCCAGGTCGTCAACACCGGAAACACGCCTTGTAACAAACGCCCTCCGTGCGGGCCCGATGGCAAGTGGAAAGCAACGGTCGGTTCGCTGTCTCTCGACGCCGGCGAAGGAAACGAATTCCGCAACGCCAGAGTTTCCTGTATTGCCGGACCGTGCCCTTTCACCAAAGTCGTGCTGGAAAACTTTTCGCAAGATCGGCGGCGCTTCAATGTTTCGGCTCTCAATTGGTCCGATACGGTTACCTTCCTGCTGGAGGCTGAGGTAGTTCATCCCATGACCAGCGATATGGTGCGTGAGACCTATCCGGTGATCTTCGGCCGCACCTTGAACTTCAGCTTGCCCGCCTCTGCCGAAGGCCCCAGCATTGAAGCGGAGGTTGCCGGCGATCCCATCGTCTTTCCTCTTGGTCCCGATTTATTCCTGCGCTGGGCGAACTGCCAAATGGTGGTCGATCGCGATCAGTCCAAGAACTATCGCTGCGAACTCAAACCTGGCTATCAATTCCGTTAGAAAGATTTTTCGCTTGCCCCTTGCACAGTCCACTCTAGCCGTAATGTCCCCCATCGGTAATTTCGATTGGACGCGACCTGCGCTCCCCCCTAAATTAAGCTCAGAGGGTCAAGTCACATCCAGGGGGTGACGTTACGGTCGTGTGCCTTCACGAACCTCTGTGGGAATTGTAAGAATGCCGATCTGAGATAATGTATCCGTCAGAGACGGTTCCACGCTGGCTTGGGGAAACAACCTAACCGCTTGCTCCAACAACATATAAAGGATCACGCTGACCGCAGGGTGCAAGTCTAAAGTATGGAACCAGAGAGCCTGAATTTGGAACAGAATCGAGACGAAGTCCGAGGGCTGGATCTGGATCTGAGCGTCCGCGCTCGCGAGGTCCCCGACGTCCTGACTCTCGAAGAGATTGCCAACCTTGCCGCAGAAGAGGGCCAGCCGGCCGACACCTTGATGAATGTCGTGGCATTGATTGCCAAGCGATTCAATACCGACGTTTGTTCTGCTTATTTGCTCGAACCCGATCGAGCCAATCTGGTGTTAGCCGCGACGGTCGGACTTCGACGAGAGTGCATCGGCCAGCTGCGCATGGGAATCCACGAAGGACTCGCCGGCTTGGTAGCGGAACAAGTGCATCCGGTGGCCGTAGAGCAGGCAGACACTCACCCACGTTTCAAATACTTCCCTGAAGCCGGTGAAGACGAATATCAGTCATTCCTCGGCGTACCACTTATCGACCGGGGCGTTCTGCAAGGCGTTCTGGTAGTTCAGACCATGGAGCCTCGGCTTTTCGGTGAAGACGAGATCCAAATGCTGACGGAGGCGGCGGCCCAAGTTGCGCCGGTCGTAAGCGAAGCCCGCACGCTCGATCGATTCATCGCCCCAGCGCAGGAGCGACTCTGGTCCCTCGCTCGCAACCTGTGGTGGAGTTGGGATCACGATGCCGTCAGCTTGTTCCGCGATCTCGATCCGGTGCGTTGGCGGCAGCTGAATCAGAATCCAGTCTCCCTGCTATCGGAACTTCCGCTGGCGAAGCTCGAGAGTCGCGCGGCCGAACTCGTGCTACATAGCCGTATCAACTACGCCTATCGTCGCTTGCAGGAATACCTACATGCGGACCGCACCTGGGGAACCCGGCATGCCGGAGTTCTTCGGCCTCGTCCGGTCGCTTATTTCTCGGCAGAGTTCGGGATCCACGAGTCACTCCCGGTTTATTCCGGCGGCCTCGGCGTGCTCGCCGGAGATCATATTAAGAGCGCATCCGATCTCGCCATTCCGCTCGTCGGCATCGGATTGTTTTACGGGCAGGGATATTTTCGTCAGCGCCTGGATCGCGACGGCTGGCAACAGGAAGAATATCTGGAGACAGACGTCAACCAATTGCCTCTGGAAGCCGCGATCGGCAAGAACGGCCGTCCCGTCGCAGTCCAAATTGAGACCCGCAACGGTTCGATTCATGCCAAAGTATGGCGGGTCGCCGTGGGACGCTGCGACCTGTTTCTTCTTGATTCCGATGTGGAAGGCAACACTCCGGACGACCGAAAATTGACGTCGCGTCTTTATGGCGGAGATGCGCGAACGCGTATCCGGCAGGAATTGCTGCTTGGCGTCGGCGGTTTCCGCGCGCTCAAAGCCATGGGCATCTCGCCCGGCGTTCTTCACCTGAATGAAGGTCACAGCGGATTCGCCGTTCTGGAAGCGATCCACTCCCGCATGCAGGAGGAAGGCATCGCATTTGACCGCGCCGTTCCGCGCGTGTCGAGGGAAGTGGTCTTTACCACCCATACGCCTGTGCCCGCCGGCCACGACCGCTTTGAAGCTGACCTGATCGAAGAACATCTTGGCCCCTTGCGCGAAGGGCTTGGACTTTCGCAGGAAAGTCTGATGGGCCTCGGTCGTGAAAAGCCGAGCAATCAACAGGAAACATTTTGCATGACCGTGCTTGGCCTCCGGTTCTCGCGCCGCGCCAACGCCGTTTCCGCGCTGCATGGCGAAGTCTCTCGTGCCATGTGGACCGGCCTCTGTCCCGGCAAACCCGAAGACGAAGTCCCCATCGGCCACATCACCAACGGCGTTCACGTTCCCTCTTGGCTGGCTCCGCAGATGTATCGCCTCTACGATCGCCACCTGGGCACCAATTGGCATCAGCACAGCAGCGAGGCACGCATCTGGGAAGGCATCGAGAACGTAGACGATGGCGAACTCTGGGAGACGCACCTCAGCCTGAAGTCGCAGCTTCTCGACTTTGTCCGCCGCCGCGCCGTGGAACAAGCTGAGCGCCGCCTCGAATCCCGGGAAACTTTACAGAGACTCGGAAAAATCCTGACTCCAGACGCATTGACCATCGGATTTGCCCGCCGCTTTGCCACCTACAAGCGCGCCAACCTCATCCTGCGGGATATCGAGAACCTGGGCTCCATGGTGAACGATCCCAAACGCCCGGTGCAGTTTGTTTTTGCCGGCAAAGCACATCCTCACGATGAACCGGGTAAAAAGCTTCTGCAGCAGATCGCCGAACTGATGCGCAATACGCGCTTCGCCGATAAGTTCGTCTTCGTCGAAGACTATGACATTAACGTCGGGCGCTATCTGGTACAGGGTGTGGATGTGTGGCTGAATAACCCGCGGCGTCCGTTCGAAGCCTCAGGCACCAGCGGCCAAAAGGTAGTCTTGAATGGCGGTCTAAACCTTTCCGTTCTAGATGGCTGGTGGGCTGAGGCGTACGACGGCATGAATGGATTCGCCATCGGAACCGGCAGAACCCATTCCGACATGAACGTCCACGACACGCGCGACGGCGAGGATTTGTACCGCGCCCTGCGCGAAGAAGTGATTCCACTCTATTACCAGCGGGATCGCGACGGCCTTCCCCGCGGTTGGATCAAGCGCATGAAGCGAACCATCCGAACCCTGGGCTGGCGCTTCAACGCCGACCGCATGGTGATGGACTACACCTTAAAGTGCTACGTCCCCGCCGCCGGCGGCACATCCAGCGACATGAGATCCGCTTGGTAAACCCGCGGACGATCCCCTGATTGTGGAAGGCTAATGAGAATGGAGCCGACGAGCGGACTTGAACCGCTGACCTGCCGATAACGAAAAGACCCAACCTTGCGTATGTTGTTGTGAGATATAGGTGATTGGAAATCGTTTTCTTGGCGTTTCAGGGGGGTTCTAGGAAACGATTGTGCAGCAGCTCCGAGCGTTCATAAGTGACCTACAATATCTAGCTCAGCAGCTTTCCGCCTTCCTCGAAGTTGACTCCCCCAGGATCGTTGAGATGACTCCGGTAATTAGCGGTGCGCCGGGTTATCCCGGTAGAGTTCACAATGGGGTAAAAGCATGAGGCGGGTTCTGATTCTGATTCTGGCGATAACGACCTTGGCTGCGGCGCGAGACAAGAAATCAAAGGCTCAGCCGGGACCGTATATATTCACCAGCAAAGCGTCTGCTCAAACGCTCAAGGTACTAATCGTCGAAGCGAATGTAAGAGAAGGGTACGCCCTCGATTCCGACGACAAGTTACAGTTCCGATTCTCGAAGCCAGCGCAGATGCCAGTCATAGGTGCGCTTTTCATGGCTTCAAGTGCATGTCCGGGTATGACCACCAAAAAAGTTTGGTCATACACGCTGACGGAACTCAATGGCCTGACAAAGGTGACCGTGCAGCCAGTCTGGGAATATCCGGACGATTACTGCAAGACGCAAACTCAGGAGTTGATATGGAGCCAGCGAGAGGAGATTGCAGCATTTCAAGCAATGCTAGACAAAGCTCCCACTGCGAGTGCGCAGGTTCCCACGTCTGCTCCAACTTCGGTCGCAGATCAGCAACAGGACACGAAACGGCATACAGCTTGTCTGGAATTGGCAAAGGACAATCCGAGCATCATTTGCAAGTAAGCGTGCGTCGAAGAGCGCTCAAGTGCGGAGATCGAGCACAGATATTCCGCATTGATGGAAGGGTCTTGGCGGCGGCAACGCGGAAAGATTATTGAGTTTTGCACGCAGACAAAGCAATCCGCCTAAATAAATGATGGAGCCCCATGGCAGTGATGTCCCATCGAAAGCATCTTCACCGTTGGTACAGGAGTTTGGCGGGAGGATTTCGGTGCGCTTGTGAGGCATGGCGCTGCGAGTTTTCCGCAGGAAGCAAACAGTGTGACCGCGCTGCCGAACACGGTCGCAAGTATTGCCTAGCTCATCTGGCGTACGAGCCGCAGTGATCCCTCATCAAACAAGAAAGCCTGCCACCTAACTCGAAGCAGGCTCCCCAAACTACTAAAGCGGTCTATTTCTTGTTCGCTGCCCTTATCTTCGCCCATCTCGCTTTTTGAGCGGCTGCGATCTTCTTTCGGGCGGACGCCGACATTGTGTGCTTTGCCGGGGCGGAGGTCGTTGTTTTCGTCGCGCTCGCTATCGGCTTCGATTCCTGTCGCGCTTTCGCCCATCTCGCTTTTTGAGCCTGCGCCATTTTCCGCCGCGAAGCCACCGATATTATTCGCTTCGGGTGGCTCGCGTTTCGGGCTGTCCCCGAACCGTTCAACGACTCAATCACCGAAATCGCTTGGTCTAATTTTTCTACCTGCAACTGTGCCGCCCGGCGCTCAGCACGCAGCTCCTGAAGCGCATTCTCTAGATTTGCCATAATCCCCCTCAAGATTTACAGCGACAGACATTGTATAAGATTCGGAGAACATCTCCATTGAGTCTATCCCTCATCCTCATCCTTGTCGTCGTTGTGTTTCCCTCCACCGATCCACCGACCACCGATTCCTCTCGCAATAAGTAAGCAGGGGAAACTGCAGCAGCACGTTCCATACTTCGCCACTCAAACGTCAGCATCACCCTTGGCTATTACGTCAAGTCACAAACCCAAGACGTTGTTGCAGCCACGAGCAAGTTCGAAGCGGAAATGGCTGCTCACTATTTTGGGGACATCAATCGGACACTAAATCGGACATCGGGTGCCATGCCTGAATGCGTAAACTGAACTTTTCGAAGAGGTTAGAATGGAGCCGACGAGCGGACTTGAACCGCTGACCTGCCGATTACGA
>CAVXFD010000023.1:0-74983 GCA_963760855.1 uncultured Acidobacteriaceae bacterium
GTTTCTTCGGACTTCTCAAGTTATTTTCTCCTAAGTCGTTCATTTTTCTGAACGGCATCAATTTTCTTCTTCGGCAATCCGGCAAAAACCCTGTGGGGGCGCACAGCGTTGCAGGCGTCGGATCTTGCGCAGCCTTGCGAATGGAAATCTGCGGCTTTGAAATCTTTTTCCGCCGTGTTTAAATTTGGGGCGGAGTGCGCCCGTGTCAGGTGGTATTCTTGCGCTTTTTTTTGAATGTCCCTGTCAAGACACGGCCCAGATGCGGGGCAAAGCACCTTTTGCGACTCTTGCTCACTGCTGCGAACAACACCGGCGATTCGCTTTCGCTGTTCATCGAAAGATTCGCGTGGCAGCTGCTTGCCGAGTTCGATCAGGTTGGCTCTGTTGAGCATGTCGGTCGACCACTTTTCTTGCACTGCCGCTCTCACTTGCGCGTAATTAAGCCATTTATATTTCGCAGCGATGCGCCCGTGGCGCAAGTCGATAGTATCAGTCGGTTGGCGGCGGCTAAGCCAGCAGCAGCAACGCACGTGCGTGCGGAAACGTCCGTCGCGTCGCCGGGGTATGCGGGCGATGTAACTGGCGCGACATCTTTGAGCAACGCACGGGTAACGGTGCGCCGTGCAAAACGTTGGCCATTTTCGTCCGTTGCATTGTCCCAAGTTTCGCCATCGTCGCCATCCACGACGAAGCTGAAGGAACATTGATGGATGTCACCGCGCCGAATGCTCGCGTATAAATCTTTATGAGCCTGCGACTCGGGGTTCAGTTGACACCGATAATTCAACCGGGTCGGCGTGCTGTCCAAGGTCAAGGTGCGGTTACCTGTGCGGCCAAGCACAAAATCCGCCGAATGATTGAAGCAACAATGCACGTCCGGGTTGGTTTTCAGATGGCGTTCGAAGGCATGCGGATCGAATCGCTCTTTGAATCCGCCAAGGTCACTGCTTAGTGCGCCATAAGTTAGAGCAGTACCTTCGATGACGAACTCATTGCCTGCCGCTGCGCGAATAGCTGTGTTGTATGTGCGAACTTCTACCTTCTTAGTCATAAAACTCCCTCACTGACTCCCCGGTGTGTGACTGCTTACTTTCCATCGCCGTAAAACAAATGAGATAAACCCATCCGGCACAAATCGAGTCGTTCTTTCTTTTTTTGGTCATACTGCTCGCGGTCCACACGTTCTCGCCATGCCTCGTAAGTCTCAGCGCCTGCCAAATTCCGGTACGCCGCAAGAATCTCCTGCGCCAACTGTTGCGGACAATCCGCTGGCAACGGCGCGCCCACTTTGAAGTAAGTGCTCTCACCGGTGCACACTTGCCGCCTGAACAGTTGCACACGGCCATCACTAAGTGTTCTTTTTCCCCATTCAATAAGCTTCGGATCAATAGGCTTGCCGGGGGTTTCGGCGGCTAGGCGTTCCGCAGCGGTTTTATAGACATGCCGCTTGGCAATGCCTTCATACTCTAGGTTCTTGAAGACAGAGTAGTCACAATCATCTGGGTCGCCAACCTTAAAAACTTTGCCTGCTTTTGTGGTGTATGGCTGGATGAATTCGATTTTCATTGAGGTTTCCTTTTTTAGTCCAAGGTTATCGTTCCGGCTCTTCTTGCTTGCCTAACTAATCACCACGCTGTTACAGGCTTCGGCTTTTCCCAAATGACCAGCGGCGTATTGTCGTACTCATAGCGCAATCCGCCGCACTCGAAAACGCCATTCTTAATTGGCCAGCTTGTTCCGAAAGATTCGTGTCCGAACGCGAGCTGGTCCGGCTGCCCGGCAATGCGAATCTTAAAAAAGCCCAACGGCGGCATCCCGGGGAAGTGATAAGTTGTTCTTCTTTTGTGAGTGTGCTCATCGCTCCATTTTCCGTAGTTCGACCTTGCGGCCTTGCGCATCCGCGAACAGGGTCAAATTAACGGCGTGCCTGATTTGTTCGGACAAGCTGACGCCGGTTTCAATCTGGCGCAGTTTCAACGCCGCGATTTGTTCATCGCGCAAGAACAAACTGATTCGTGTCATTTGTATGCCTCCAGACATACAGACCGGGGCATGTGACAGGGAAGGAGAACGCGCCCCAAAGTACTCGGGAAGTCTTGCGGAATGCTGCCAGATCGAAGTGCCGGACGCCGGACGATGGGCAGATGTAAGTATGCCTATTAGAAATTTAAAATTCGATTCGCGAGGAGATGTATATGAGCATCACGTGCTCGTCAGGCAATGTCGAATTGTTCCTGCCCCCCCATATCGGGGTAAATGATTGAGACTGCTATAGATACCAACCATTCGCACACCATAACTAATGAATGCAACGTTGACAACAAAGGACTTAGTGCATCCACGACGATAAATAGGAAGCTGCTGTTATCTATGCTCTTACTAACTGTAATGTTATCGAAGCCAGCTCAAAAGGCGCGTTTTCTGCATGAGATCGTGAGGCAACTTGGCGTTTTCTGCAGCGAATTTGATCGGTTTTTCGACCGCCCTGCAAGGCCCTACGAGCGCAGCGAGTTCTCAATGAGTGTAATTGCCTGATTAAATCAATCGAGGAACGGTAGCGCAATAAACGTGGCACTGCGCAGTACGTCACGGCTCGCAAGAATTTCGTTCCTGATCAATACTGCACAGTCCTCAATTCACCAAAAGGCTACGCTAGTCCTGACCCTCCAAAGGAGGCGTCGTTTATGGATAGCCGCTCCTTTCCAGAAATGTCCTGCGTTCTTTGCAGTCGTCCCGTAGATTTACGAACCGATCTGTACGCCGATGAAAACGGCAAATCGGTTCACGAGGATTGCTACGTCAAGCACATTACGAGCAATCGGGACCACTCGAAGTCAGTCGGGGAACATGTCAAATGAGAGAAGATCTGGTTTCCAAAGCATTCGTTGAATTTCTAAACACCATCAGCGTTCCTTCGGAGAGCAAGTCTTGCCCTGACTGCGGAATAGAATTGCACTATCTAAATTCGACGTTTTTCTTCGAAGAGCGGTCTTGCCAAATCCCTATACCCATCTGTCTCAAGTGTCATCCCACTGAACAGGCCGCTCCGCGCTATGACGCCTAACACCTCCGAACCAAACCAACGTAATCTGTTCGGCTGATCTTAGTGATGTGATTGAGGGTTATTGGCCTAGGATTTTAGGTGTGCGGAAGCGAATCATTGAGTTATGGCCGTATATCTTGATTTTCATTTCGCTGGCAGGATTCGTGTACCTGTTTCTTCGCGCTCATTAGATCCGTGCGAAGAAAGAATGGTTCGCTATCGAACAGTCTGCGAAGCCCAAATTTCTGTAGTCTCTCTAACTGCTGAACAAACCGAGTACAGGAGTATCTGGCTCTGATGGGAAAAGGATCGCAGGAACCCCGTTGTCCCTATTGTGTGTTAGGGAAGGGATTCAGGGTGATGAAAGTTCTTCAAAATGGGCGGCAGATTTGTGAAAACTGCGGCCACATCGTTTTCCCGAATGACCGCGCCTTCAGGTGCCCATGCCCGAAGTGTCTCGAAGTTAATTTCTCTCCCAGAGTTCGCCGGCTGCGGCGGAGCTAGGTCATCCTCGATGCATTCTGCCGAAACGTGGAAAATGCCGAACCGTTGAGTTTCCTGCCAATCCCTCTGCGCATCCATGGCCCATAAGCGCTATTGACATGGCACGGACGAGGGATACTCTCCTGCTGGAAGCAGTTCTTGGGGGAGGGCTGCTCCGGGCGTCCCGACAGAAGATCGAGGACCAGCTCAAGGAGTCGGGACGCCTTCTTTTACGCACTCGAATATGCTCTCGCCAAGAGACAAGGCGACCATCGAAGCTGAGCTTGAAAGGTTGCAAAAAGCCCAGAGGGAATGCACCGATGGCGGCATCCGAAAAAGGATCGAGGAGTGGATCGAGGCAGAGAAAAAGAAGCTTCACTCCGAGCCCGAAACAAAAGAGACTTGACCAACTGGTGAAACATCGCCATTGCACTCATTGACCCCAGCTGCACAACTTTGCAGCGCAGAAATGAGGATTCGTCGCGTTGACTTCGAGCGAGTCGAATGCCCCCGGTGCAGGAAGCGGTTCAAGGTTGGGGCGAAGAAAATTGAGGGGCCCTCCAAACACAATTCTCGCTGGCGGAGGTAGCCTCGGATCTGACTAACCAATCAGATAGTCTCGCTAACCCGATGCGTTAACCATAGGCGACCGTCGTCGAAACGTAAGTCCATTGGATGTCAAGGCACCTAAGCTGAGAAGTTGCGGCATAGCAATTGCTTCATGTGTTCTCAGAGCTTCTCAGTTCAAGAGGAGCAAGGAGAAACAATATGAAGAAGGCAACAGTTGCGATGACAATAGTGATACTGAGCGCGCTGATGAGTGTCGCCCACGCGGAAACCTGCTACAAGCTACAACCATTCAGCGACATCCTCAGACTCGATGTATTGATCAACGAGGGTGGACCTTCGTCGATGCATGAGGCCGTCTACGGGGACTGGGTAACCAGTTCTTATACGCTGCCCGTTGTTGGAGCTCGGGAGCTTAACGTAGGTAGCACAAGCCAGAGACGACTAGGCATTCACGGCACCAACGATAGCTCTAGCTTTGGGAGCAATCCGGCATGTGTCTTGGATGGCATACCCGGTGGTGCGTGGTCCGTCTCCTGCTTCGGCGGCGGTAGCGGCAGATTCTCCGTTACTGGGACGAACCTCGCTTCCATTTCCTGCAGTTCGCTTCCCCCAGCCACGGTCGAACCGGGCGGAGAAGCGGGCAGGTAAAAATGTCCCAAACGTGTCCCGGACAATTAGTGGGACACATCAGAAGGCCAACCCCGACCGGGAAGGAGAGATGTATAAATCTCCCCTTCCCGGAGGGACGTTGCCGGTACGATCCCATAATTCGCTAACCTAGGGAAACGGGAGACTGGACAGAGTGGCAGTTTGGCCGCATCCTAAGATAACTGACGAAAGTCCCGATTACACTCATTAACTGTCCGCGCCGCTGTCCCACTTGGCAGATCGCCGGGTACAGTCCCCGCATGAACCTCAGCCAATATGGTGAGATCGCGGTCGATATCGCCGTAGCAGTCGCTGCCTACTACTTCCTCCATTGGGTCGGTTTTGCTCTGTGGGCGTTTTTTGTCCTCTGCAACTATGGCTATCAGATCACGAACTATCAAAAGACGATGATGAACACCTTGCTATCACGGCTACCAGACCGCTGTGCCATGTGTCATCGGGAGATCGTGGACGAAGGTGGGATTATGGACGATGACGGCGAGGGCATCTACCACGAGAATTGTATGGACAACTTTGGAGACCGGCATAAACTTTGCCGCGATGCTTTACGTTCTGGGAGCCGAGGCGCAATATGACGAAGCAGTCGTTAATCAAGAAACCTTCGACATATGGAATCAGGCTTTTGAAAATAATGACATGTCGCTGGATGAGGCCGTATCTTCTTACAGAAGCATGGGCGGCCAAATGCCTTCCGACGTTCTCATGCCATACGATTCGTATTTCTATGAGACGAATCCCAAATTTTGGATTGGGGTGGGGGCTGGAGCGTGCGCGGTAGCGGGTTGTCTTACGCCGGATCCGGACGAAGACGAAAGCAGCGGAAGCAGCGGCTCCTCGTCCTCGCAAGGGACGAGTAACTTCACGCTTCTCTCGACGAATGCGAACGGAACATCCGCTTATCATTACTCGTTTGGGCCCAGCGGTGGATTCCAGTTGGATAATCCATTCGTAGGGGTTTCTCCATTGCCACCAGTCAAGCAGCAGTGACTGGAAAAGCAGAGCGGGGCGGGATCGGACTGTCAAAGGTCCCGCCCTATGAACAAATGAAATCAATAGTCAAAAAGCGGCTGCTTATCTTAGGTATGATCGCTGGATTCTGTATCTGGCGCGTCGAGCCAAGTTCGTTTTATCTGTCGGCTCTGCCTGCTGGTTGTTGCATGCTGGTGCTTCAGTACGAAGCGGTCAAGAAAAACGTTTGGGATTACATTTCAGGTGGCATGATCACCTTCGGCATGGTTGCAAACCTTCTAGCCATATCATTCAATGACGGCTATATGCCGGTGATCACGCAACGCGCTGTAACTTCCTACGGGCGATGGCGACCAGCGGCAGATGGCGATCCACTGCTGTTTCTATGTGATCGTATTTATATCGGCATCGCTATTTTAAGCATAGGCGACCTGATGATGGCGGCGGGCCTAGTCCTATCTATCGTCGCGGCCAATGTAATCGCTTATCGGCGAGTCCGTGAAAGACGACGAAAAGATCGCGCCGTATTCGATTCTTTTAGGCCGGAAAAAAAGGAAGAACTGAGAGTCCTGTATCGCAAGGTCACCGGCAAAGAGCCTAAGTGCTAATCAAGTCAACGAGGCCCATGGAGGGCCGAGCGGTTTTCCGTGGGTTTTATTTCTGGAGAAAGGAGCGAGATTTATGAAAACGATTGCTAAAATTATAGGGACTGCCATCCTTGGAGTGCTGTTTCGGTGTGGGCGCTTGGACATGCTCCGCGATCAATCGCTACGTTGGCGAGCAGACCGATTGGAAATTTCTTGCTGCCGTCCTCGTGCCAAGTGCCTTTTTCGCCGTCTCTGTTTGGTGCGCGATGACCCTTGGAAGGATGTTTTTTGAAGGTCGCCGCCGCGCGCGGATCACGCGGGCTGGCTTAATTGCCGGATATCCGCGACATGAGATAACCGACTATTTTGAGAAGAAAGCCAAGGCGATCAAATCGACCTCCGGGAAGTCATCCTAGGGGTTGCGTCAATCCCTTCGGAAACTTTGGCAGCATGGGTGTCTCACCACAATCACCAACTAAGTAAGGAACCAAAAACTTGGCCCCGCAGATAAGATATGTGCGGGGCCAAGGTCACTTTATGGAAACTGCAAAGGACCTGCTGCTATTTGCGCGCTGGTTTGGTGGTGGGTTTGCTATCTACATGCTTATTTTAAACAGTCCACGGACTCTGCACAGTCCGTGGCTGTGGCTGGCACTTGGATTGATGGCATTAGGGGGGGCAGCGAATTTTATAGCCATAACCAGCAACGGCGGAAGGATGCCGGTACGCGAAGTGCCAAACTTGCACTTTGTAGCTTCGGATCGCCATACACTCTTGGACGCCGAAACAAAGTTCCCATACCTCTGCGACACGTATCGCTTCAAAGTATGCGGAGGAAGGAGAATAACAATGTTTAGCCTTGGCGATGTGCTGACTGGGGTAGGCTGTGCCGGGATCGTTGTTCTCGCACTCTTGGCAGCACCAGACATGCCATTTCTGCGTGCGCTACTTGCGGCATTTCACTCATAGGTAGGTCTGCGCGCGAGGACTTGGGAAGCATAGAGTGGATTTCAGCCGCTGCCGCTGCAGCGTTTGCCTTCTTTACGGTGCAAGCAGTTCAGCCGTCGCCACAGCCAGCAACGCCAACAAATTGTGGGCTGAATTGTTTCGGTGGTGTCTACTAAAATCCATTCAGGAGCGAGAGCCGCATACTGTCGCTCCTATTTTCTAGCAGAAAAAGAGTCTATGATGCAGCGCGAACAGGAAAACGGAATGCCAATACAGAGCATTCATAACACTGCAAATTCGAAAAACAGTTGCGCGATTATTGGGGTTTTCCTCATAATCTTGCCTTGGATAATTTTTTTGCTCGGGCTTCGGGGCCTATATCTTTATCTCTCACTCGGCTTGTGCCTATTGGTCATCATGGCCTGCTCGAATTACCGAAACTTATGGAAGCGAATACGGAAGAAGAATCGGACACAGCGTCCCTTAACAGGCGAGCGGTCGCATAAAATGCTAGTCAGATTTGAGCTGGAAATTATCGAAGATGTGCAGCAGATTCGAGGCGGTCGCAAGTTTCTCTCAGAACTGAGCGATGATATCTGCGCGGCGGTGGGCGCCCATCCCAAAGTGCAAGGGAATGCCGTCAATTGCACAAAGATTCAAGTGATGGAATCACCGCTGCGCCAATGACGAGCCTTCTGAACTGCTGAATTCTCCACGATGAACAAACAAAGATGCTCGTTTTGCAAAAAAGAGCGTAGCGTCCTAATCTCCCGAGGTTCGGACTCCGTATGCCCGGTTTGCCTCGTGGAAATGCAGCATGAGCAAAGGGAGAAATTAAGACAGCCGTACTACAATCAAATACGGCTAGAGCAGGCGCGGGTTCTTGGAGGCGCCCCTCCAGTGCTGAAACGGAATCGCCTTTACCCTTATCCCGACCATAACCTGACGTTCGATCTAGGCCGAGCCCGTGCGCTGCGGTATTCCGCTTCGCTTTGGAGGCGTTACTGCCAGAAACCGCTTTCTATCTGAATCGCCAATCTTTGTGCTCTGGGTCCCAAGGAATCAGGTTTGAAATGCAGAGACTCAAGGTAAGCATTGGAAGCCGGGTAATCGTAAGCGACTTACGGCCAAATGGCCAGCCACACCCCTATGCTGGAAAAACCGGAGTGATCATACGATTGCTAGATCCCAATGATAAAGAGCGCGAAAAGCTTTCATATGATGATCCCAAGTTTGGCATGGTGAAGCTTGATGACGGAAGACCGCCCAGAAACCTGATCTGCGTGTCACTGGAATGCTTGGAGAGTCTTGTGAAATGGGAGCGCCAGTAAAAGTGGAGTCACCGCTGCGTCAATAACGAGCCTTACTCGTAGGTAGGTTTTCTTGCCAAGACTTTCCTCTTTCCTTCAGGTCGTTCAGAAAAATGAACGGCTCAGCTCTGAATGTAGGAATTAATTTCTTCCCTGATTAATTCCTCCAGCCTGAGTGCTGCCACTCGGATTTCGTCGACGCGCCCGGATCGGTTCGACTGGCAACATTCGGAACGCAGTTTGCTCAACTGCTCGGCCAACGCTTCAAGCTTGTAGGTTGTGGTTGTGGCTGTGGTCGTAGTCTTTTGCATTGTCTTTCTCCTTGCCGTCCGGCTTACCCCGGCGTGTCGTTCATTTTCCGGACCTACCGCCAAAAGTCGGCGCGTTCTTTCTCCAGCTGCTTCTGAGTCGACTTAGGAAGGTTTGAAAACATTATCTTGATGGCCTGCGTACGTTCCTTGACCGAAGATAACCCTTCATACCCGGTCGGCGAGCCGTCCAAGTATTGAATCGCCGAAATTAAGATGTGCTGTGCCATGACTTGCATTGTCTGTTCCTTCCTTTCCACGAACTGTACCCAATTTTTCTCGCGATATGAGTGTCTCTCCATTTGAACTGTACCCAATTAAGGTGGGTACACTTGGGTACAATTCAGTGTTTATCTATATCTATCTCTTTACACACACGTAAGTTAGGTTGAGAGACACTCATCGCGCGCGCGCGGTGGGTACACTTCACAGGTGTCAACTGTACTCAATTGCCCCAAGGTTTCTGGGTACACTTCGCTGTAAATCCGCACTACTTTTTTGCGGCCAGCCTTGCCTATTTCAATCGCCTGATTGAATTCCATTGATTGGAGTGCCCGCTTGAACGTTCCCGGTCCCAGTCGTTCTGCGTGGATTGCATGCTCAAGCCGCCGGACTTCGGCCCATCTCCCATCACGCACGTGTTCGGTCAGCCAATTGCGAATCATGAAGGCTGCCTTCGCGTCATCGTTTTGACCGGGATTCGGCTGCAGAAGTGACCGAACTCGCGTCTGGTATTTAGCGAATGCTCAGTGCGGGACCCAACATTTCGCCTGTCATTGTTCGTCGACCGTCAAAGCTTGCGCAGATTACTGCGACGCGAATTGCTAGTTCGGCAACCCGTGATGAAAGTCTGAGTACCTTTACCCAATGGTCCCGCGTATCAAATACTGATGGGTGCAGTGTCACTGGAACCGGGCGCTCAACTGATTGAAACATTCCGCCATCTTCCCCGGTGGGAATAAAGACAGGTTTCACATCATCCAAAGGCCGCCATAGATAACCTGCATAGTTAGTAGGACATTTTCCGAACAGAAAGCGGTCGTATAATCCGCCCGTCGTAGCTGAACCAAATAAATCACCGAATTGGTCATCCACCGTCCCCCCCGCTATCGTTAACCGGCAGTTAAACGTTAGGGCTTTGCGTTTCGCCACTGTTAGTTGCTGCAAGTCTTTATAAAAAGCAGTGGTGAGAAATCTCGGGAACGATGACCGCTCAATCATGCTCTTCTCAGAAGATGTGCTAATTCATCGGGAAAGAGTAAGCGCGGGGCTCCTCCCACATCTCCAACTAATTCGGTCAATCCTTCGGCGCTGCCTGCCTTTAGTTCCAACAATGGAGGCTTTTCGGGCGAAAGTGAGAAGAGACGAAAAGCCTTGTCGAATACCGAAGTCTTGCCGGAGTGAACCGGACCGTCCAAATCCACAAATAAATTGCACCGGGCTTTAGTCTCGCGTGGCACGTAAACGCTCGCAGCGGCCAGCAATGCCAACCAAGAGAACGCGCGCGGAAAGTCGCTCATCTGCTCCCGACAGACTTGACCTAACCAGCCGTCTAAGCACCCTTCCGGCATGTCCTCTATCTCCACGCCGGTGAGTTCCTTTTCAGTTATCACGTCGACGACAGCTGGCACCGTGCTTTTAGGCACCATGTTCTTATCTGGGTGAGAGCCTTTCACCTTCGCGAGAAGTGCAGCCGCCTGTTCTTGCCGATTTTCGACCGTGGCATGGAAAGGGTCGATAACGTCGCCGGTCATAGCGATGAGTTTGTTTTGTATCTGGGCTGCTGAATAGATTTCAATCGGATAGCTAGAGTCACAGTCGTCGTCAAGCACGGCTTTGCAGACAAGATGGTAACCCGTACGGCTGGCTGAAAGTTCGGTGTAGGTGTCAAACGTATCAATGATTTCCTGCGCCTCAGCCGAAGTCTCGCCTGTGGCTGCATCGCGACAATGGTCGAGGTCGATAAATACAAGTCCTTCACCCTTCTCTACAACACGTTGATAGCCATCATGCTTTTTACTTGCGCGATTGGTAAGGAGATAATCGAGACTCCGCAAGTTCGCCCGCTTGCTGTAAGCAACGATGGGGTGCTTATCTGGTTTCTTGTCCGGACGTTTCTTATTAAAAGCTAAGTAGTACTGCGTCCAAAGTGCAGGTTCGCGAAGTTCGGAGGGAATGTTCTTGAGAAGTTCAAAATTGACTGGCATTGGTCGGTTCACCCTTTTTTGGACCGCCGGAGGAACCCATGCTGCGGGTTCCTCCAGACGGCAGGGTTTCCGCCGACCAAGACGGAAGCTTGTTTAAGAAATCAGTTAGTGGTGATTTGGTCGGTCGCATAAAACCCTGTCAAGGTATCGGGGGGGTGTGACGGGTACTTTCGTAGAGAAAGTGGACTTTTTTAGTGCTGTTTTTCAGGTGCAACTTCGGCAATGCCTAGCCGCGTTTCCATGCGAACTGCACCAATGGTACGCATCCAATCGCGAACAACCAGATCCAGTACAGTGCCCATAGGAGTGCCGGTAACAAGACTGTATTCTTTCAAGCTAGCGTGGGTTTCGCGACTGACGCGGAGCAGGCTACTCTTTTCAAGTGAAGGGGGAAGTTTTGAAGCAGCTTCTGGACGTTCTTGAAGAGCCATTGTTGATCTCCTTAAAGGTGTTTCATTGTTCGCCAGAAACATTATCGCCGATTGCAGTCAGAAAGTCAAGCATAACTGCTTTATTTTCAATTAGTTACGAAGCCGCTTCGCTAAGTGTCTTAACTCCTTTTAAATCATTGGAGCGTACAGGTGTTAACCGAAGTTATCTATTAGCTAAGCAGCTTGGCTACAGAGAGTCGAGGACATTGTACTTTCGCTAGTAGTCCCGGTCGGCGTGCAGACAATACAATGAGAGCACTGCAGAGCAATCGGATTTGCTTGCAGTGCGAGGACCCCGACACTGTAGATGCCGGGCTATTCCTACCGCGACCCAGCCGGGCCGCCAAGCTTCACTCCGAATCGGCTTCCGAAAGGGAGCCGCCGTGTCTGCGCAAGCACCTCCGCAGTTGCAATCCAGTCCGACCCAAATTAATCTCGATCCAGCGACGCAATCGATACGGCGGAGAGGACCAAGCATGTCTCGCCGTGTTGGACAGAATGGAAGCGTGTTTCAACAACATCAAACCTCGTGGAATCCACAAGCACCGAGTTACGGGCGTTTCTGGGTTGATTCGGCGGAGGGCCGTAAGCGCCGTGTGATTTCTCTGGGGGTGTGCCCGACACGCACATCCGCCCGGCGAAAATGCCGCGAGTTCATCGAACAGGAAGGCATTAACAGCAAGGCTGCCTTCCTTCACTCAACCACGCCGGGTACGACGTTTGCTGAGCAGGCGAAGATATGGATTTCGTCGGCTGCAAAGCGCCGTCGCCGCCCGGTTAAACCCGCCACGATTGCAGGTTGGCAGCACGGGCTTGACAAGTGGGTTCTTCCGACGCTGGGTGACCGACAGCTTTCGGAAGTATCCAATGCCGCGCTGCGCGAGCTAATTGAAGTGATGGCGGCAGGCGGGCTGTCTGCGAAAAGCATCACGAACCATGCCGGGATCGTAAAGTTAGTGGTTGCCTCAGCAGTCAACGCTGAAGGCGAAGAACTTTTCCCGCGTAAGTGGAATCACGATTTTTGCGGGCTGCCTATCGTTGACAAATCAAAACAGCGCCGACCCACGGTGACCGAGGCAGAAATTGTCAGTATCATCGACAAGTCCACGCAGCGGTTTGCCGTCCTCTTCGCTCTTCTAGCAGGAGCAGGATTGCGAATCGGTGAAGCGCTGGCTCTAAAACGCTCTGACTTCTCTCTGGACTTCCGAGTGATTCGCATTACTCGAAGCATCTGGCGGGGTAAAGAGCAAAGTCCCAAAACTCCGGCTGCCAACCGTGAGATTGACATCGCCGAACCACTGGCGGCGTTGATGAGAGTTTTCGCGGAAGGCAAGAGTGGCTACCTATTCTCTACGAAAAGCGGGCGGCCAATCGGGCATCGCAACGTTCTCAGGGCATCAGGCGTCGGGTGCCACGCGTTCAGACGTTTTCGCGCTGAAGTTATCAGGCGCGCAGGCGTTCCGCGCGACATCGAACGCAGCTGGCTTGGTCATGCAAAAGAAACTGTCGGCGATTTCTATGCTGGCGGGCTTCAAAACGACCTTGCACGCCGCCAAGAATGGTGCACTCGAATCGGCTTGGGGTTCAACTTGGGGCTAGATGGGGCTATAAAAACTGAGGAGCGTGCTTCTCAGATGGTCGCGTAAGTCTCATGTCGGGTATACTTTAGGAACCGGAGCGCCCTTAGCTCAGCTGGATAGAGCGTCTGGCTACGAACCAGAAGGTCGGGAGTTCGAATCTCTCAGGGCGCACCATTTCGCCAATCAAGCCTCGCCTCCCTTTCATGTTCTGTGTTTCCTCCCTCTTATCCCTCTTATCCCAATTCTCTTCTCCCAATCTGAGAGAATATTAACTTTCCCTTCATGACTGCGTAACATACGCCTCCTAGAATTCCGAGTCACCCCGAGGACAAGCTTTATTGAGTAACGGCGCAGTGGCCGCTGGGCCGCTATGTTTCCGCCACATCGCTCCGGTAAACAGACGCTGTGCAAATTTTTCTTGGAGGTAATTATATGAATCGAAGTTATTCCACCTCAAGCTTGCTCGGCTGTTTGAAGTTCGCGAGTGGACTGGCCCTCGCACTATGCCTGGGGACAACGGCGATCGCCCAAGTGGATCGCGCAGTGCTCGAAGGGACGGTTACTGATCCCACGGGAGCCACGATCTCTGGCGCAACCGTAAAAGTCCTGGGCGTGGACACAGGTCTGGCGCAAGAACAGCAGACCACTTCGAAGGGCTACTACCGGTTCCCGGGGCTCGCAGTTGGCCGCTACGCCGTGACCATCACGAATACCGGCTTCAAAACGAAAGTCATCGAGGATGTGATCCTCGAGGTCGGTCAAACGCGGACTCTGGACGCCAGCCTCGTTGTGGGCGCGCCGTCGGAGAAGGTCGAGGTGAACGCGACCCTGAGTCCCTCGGATCGCACTTCCGCCGAAGCTGCGACCGTGATTAGTACCGACCAGATTGCAAATCTGCCCAACAATGGGCGCGACTGGGCGAGTTTCACGTTGCTTGCGCCTTTCGCACAAGATGATGGCGGTGGCGATCAGCGCACGATTCGCTTTGCAGGACGGGCCCGCGACGATAACAACTTTCAGATTGATGGAGTGGATGCCGGCGGCATTCAAGAGCAAGCTCAGAAATCGCAGACGCGGTTGCAGATTTCTCAAGACGCAATTCAGGAATATCGCGTGAACAGCGCCTTGTACGATGCGGAATATGGCACGCAGGCCGGCGGCCAGATCGATATCGAAACCAAGTCCGGCACCAATGACTGGCACGGCTCAGCCTTCGGCTATCTGAGAAACTCCGCCTTCGACTCGCGCAACTTCAACGACTTCGATGTGGATGGAAATCCCGCTATCCCTCCTTTTCGCTACGGACAATACGGGATGACTCTCGGCGGTCCGGTCGTCAAGAACAAACTATTCTTTTTCCTCAACTATGAAGGGCTGCGGCAATACGGGGCGACGACCAATCAGGTTCTTGTTCCCAATCCAGTCACGCAGCAGGCGACCCTGGCCACGTCACCGCAGATGTGCTCCATTCTGCAGGCCTTCCCGTGGCGTGCCTCCACAGGTTCGATCGGAAGCTGCAATCCGGTCCATATCTATCCGGACGGGGCTTTTGCAGATCAGACCGGTAATGGAAAACCTGACTCTGATCTGCTTACAGCCCCGGCGCCGACAACCGTCCATGAAGACACATGGCTTATTCGGATGGACTACCAGATCAATCCGCAGACTCTCTTGTATGGTCGCGCTCAACGCGACATCAGCCTGGTGAGCGGCACCAATGGCAGCAGCTCTCTTCCTTACGATCTCACTCAAACCATCAATCACCCCGCGAATTACTTCGTCGCGCTTCAGCACACGTTTACACCTCACCTATTGAATGAGGTCAAGATCTTCGTGAATCGCGCCCCATTCATCAATCCACAGATTCCGCCTTTGCCTTATTCTGTCCAGACCAACGACTGGGCCACGATCAACAATAACCAGGCGGATCACGAAATCGGCACCACCTTTGGCGTTGTCGATAACCTCACTCTGGTGCATGGCCGGAATACGTTCAAAACCGGCATGGAGATTCGCCGGGTTCGGCTCAATCAGGGGTTAACGGCGGGTAACACTCTCTCTTTTCAGGACAACAGCAGTACCGCCAACACCGGCTTTGAAAACGCCGACCTCTACGGAATTTCCTATACTTCGACCTGGTGCTGCCACAAACTGCGGCGCACGTTTTATCTTCCCTACTTCCAGGACGAGTGGAAGGTTACTCCCACCTTCACGGCGAACCTGGGGATTCGCTGGGAATACTATGGCGTGGCGCACGAAGCCGATAATCGCACCACGGTCTTCGATGTCAGCCAATTTCACGGGGTTTGCTTCGGCTCAGCCTCCACTTGGAGATTTGGCCTCCCCACTCCACTTCCAACCCCGATCAACACTCCTGCGTGTCCGAAGAACCCCGCGCTTTACAACGCTGATTACAGAAACTTCGATCCGCGCGTCAGCTTTGCCTGGGCTCCGGGCATCTTCCATGGAAAGACAGTCATTCGATCGGGTTTTGGAATTTATCACGGCGCTGCGCAGAACGACGATCTGAACGCGGGGCTGGAAAGCGACCGGTATACCGCATTCGCTACTTTCGATCCGTCGTCGAACGGCACTCCCCTCTTGCCCGCTTATCAGCAGGTCAACCCGGACCTTAGCAGCTTGCCCATTACACCAGCACAACAACCTCGTGCCTTGCAGCGCCACGGTCGTCGCGATCTCTACGCCGAGACGTGGGGTCTGACCGTTGATCGCGAACTGCCGGCTAATTTTCTAGCCTCGGCGCAATACCTTGGATCGCGAGGCGTAAGACTGTTCTCTCGTGGAGGTGTGAACTTCTGCAGCACGCCCCCGCAAGGGACTGACGCTAGCGGCAATATCATTTGCACACGTGCGTTGGACCAGTACTATCCCGGTGGAGACCCCTACGGTTCGGTGGACTATAAATCCGATATCGGCTCCAGCACTTATAACGCCCTTCTTCTCAGCCTGGAACGCCACTTTTCGAGTGGCTTGTCTTTTCAGAGCCGCTACACATGGTCCCACTCCATTAATGATGGCTCAGTCGGCGGAGGAGAATCGAATGGGCCGGAGAATGTGAACTGCCTGCCATGCGACAAGGGACCAAGCGTCTTCGACGTGCGCAACAACGTCACGGTCAACGCCGTCTATGAATTGCCGTTCGGCCCCGGCAAGTCCTTCCTCAATGACACAGGAATAATCGGTAAGATCGTGGGCGGATGGAGCCTCAGTAGCATCGGCATTTGGCACACCGGGCATCCCCTTACTATCACAATGAATATTTCGCCGGACCAGTTGCCGGACGGGAACGATCAAACCACCCAGAGACCCGACCTCGTGCCTGGCGTGCCTATACTGCTGGGTGGGGGAGCACCGAGCCATACGCTACAGATCAATCCCGCCGCCTTCGCCCCGCCCCCACTCGATCCAACTGGGCTGCTGGATGCAAGCGGAAATTGCATTAATACTTGTGGGTTGGTAAGCCGTTTCGGAGACGCTCCCAACGGATTGCTCCGCGCTTTGAACGTCTGGCAGATCGACTTCGCCTTGATGAAGGAAACCAAACTCACAGAGCGCGTATCGACTGAGCTTGGTGTGCAGGTGTTCAACATCTTCAATCACGTTCAGTTCGGCGATCCAAATCCAAACAATCTAGCTTTCAACTACACCAATGTGCTCGATAGTTCGATGAACCCAACCAATAGCCTGGGTACTTCAGCCCGCGGGCAGCCTCGGCTTGATCGATACGACCGTGAATTTCAACAACAATAACGACAATGCCGCTTCCCCCAACACGGGCACGGGCTTGCCGCGCCAGATTGAATTCATGCTGCGGTTTAAATTCTAGGTGGCTCATAAGAACTGTAATGATCACCCGATTCAGGTTCCTTTGTTCCTTTCTGCCGCCGGAGCGTAACCTTATCAATATGCGTTCACAACGCCCATCCCTCGCAGTAATTCTATCCTTGTTGTGCCTGACGGCGATGTTATTTGGTTTGCCCGGTTGCGCCAAGAAATCAGCCGCGCAGACCTCGGTTGATTTGCAACTCAATGTGAGTGTTCCCTTTCGCTTTGTGGCTTACGGTGATACTCGTTTTCATGACCCAAAAGATACCGATGCGGCTAATCCCGCGGTGCGCGTGGCTTTGGTGCAAGCTATCGCCCAAGTTCATCCCGCGTTTGTATGCTTTACCGGCGACATCGTCTACAACGGCTATGACGCCAGCGATTGGAAGGTCTGGGATAGCGAGACCAGCATCTGGCGCGAAAAGAGTATTCCGATCTATCCCGCACTCGGCAATCACGATCTGCACGGAGACGAAAAGATCGCCCTGAGCAATTATTTCCAGCGCTTCCCCGATCTGAAGAACAGCCGTTACTACGCTGTGAGGGCTGCGAACACGCTCACCCTCGTGCTCGACAGCTCACTGGACGAGGTCTTGGGCCCGCAGGGCCAGTGGCTCGCCACCAAACTGGACAACATTCCTTCTGATGTGGATTTTGTCTTTCTGATGTTTCACCATCCTCCCTATACCAGTTCCTCCGACGCAAAACTGTTCGGCGGAGGCCACTCGGCCCGACCCACGGAACAACATCTGGCGAAGATGATTGAGGACCGTCAGGCGCATGCTCGCGTTCGCTTCGTTGTCTTCTCCGGACACGTGCACAATTACGAGCGCCACGAACACGGCGGCGTTACTTACTTTGTTTCCGGCGGAGGAGCGGCTCACGCCTATCCCATCGAGCGCGCGCCGGACGACCCTTTCCAAAGCAAACAAGTGAACTATCACTACCTTCTTGTCGAAGTGGACCATCAACAGCTGAAGATCACGATGAACCGGTTGGAATTGAACGATGGCAAGGCAGCGTGGACGCAACCAGATTCAATAAACATCAGGCTCGCTGTTCCGAGCCCCGCCAACGCTGCGGCAAAGTAATTTCCTGCCCGCCGGACTTCCACGGCCAGCTATGCCTTCGTGAACTCTTGTATTCTGGAACGAAGTACCACACTCGAGCAGATGCCGCATTCGCTCACAATGAAACCTCGAGGAAGAACAACCGCGTGACAGGATATCGGAAAGAGAATCCAGTGCTGGTGCTCGCGGCAGGAGACGATCCTCAGCTTGCGATGCTAAAGCAGCTTCCGCACACAATATGTGGTGACCTTGCCACGTGTGCGCAGGCGGCGCCGGACGCGACGGTGATCCTGCAATGGTCAGGCACCCGCGAATTGCTCCGATCATTGTTTGGGATATGCAAGAAGCTGCGCTGGATACACTCCAAGGCTGCCGGCCTGGACAACCTGTTGTTCCCGGAACTCGTAGAGAGCGAAGTTCTACTGACCAACGGCCGCGGTGTCTTCAGCGCTTCGCTCGGCGAGTTTGTGTTGGCAGCGATCTTGTATTTCGCAAAGGATTTGCGGCGGATGCTTCGCAGCCAGATAGCGGGCGTGTGGGAACCGTTCGACGTGGAAGAGATTGCTGGACAGACGGTCGGGATTTTGGGTTATGGCGATATTGGCCAAGCGGTGGCAACCCGCGTTCATGCCATGGGTATGCACGTGCTCGCGACGAAACGGCATGTTCCCGCATCCACTGATGCGCTGGTGGAACAGTTTTACAAGCCGGAGGAGCGGAGAGAGATGATGGGCCGCTGCGACTACATTGTGGCGACGGCACCATTGACTGCGGAGACGCGGCACATGATCAGCGATGCGGAGTTCAGCGCGATGAGGCCCACTGCGGTCGTGATCAATGTGGGACGCGGCCCGGTCATTGACGAGGCAGCTCTGCTGCGTGCGCTAACCACCAAGCGGATCAAAGGCGCGGGATTGGATGTGTTTGAGCACGAACCGCTGCCGCCGGGACATCCGTTCTATAAGCTGGAGAATGTTTTGTTGTCGCCGCACTGCGCGGACCACACCGCTGACTGGCAGGATCAGGCGATGCAGTTCTTCCTGGCGCAGTATGCCAGGTTTGCGCGCGGGGAACCGCTGACGAACGTTGTGAATAAAAGGCTCGGATATTGAGCGAGGGGCGCTGCCCGCGGAACTCATTGTAAGGGTTCATCATCTGTGATGTTGAGGGATTTCGATGGCTGCTCTTTCTCTGAAGGTAAACGGTCGCCTTCACACCGTGGATGCCGACCCGGAGACCCCGCTGCTTTACGTTCTCAGCGACGACCTGCAATTGCGTGGACCCAAATTCGGATGCGGACTCGCGCAGTGCGGAGCTTGCACCGTCATCCTGGGAGGGCAGGCGGTCCGCTCCTGCGTTATGCCCGTCAGCGCAGTGAAGCAGCAGGAGATTACGACCCTGGAGGGCCTCGGAAGCCCGGAAAAGCCTCATGCTATTCAGCAAGCCTTCATCGACGAGGAAGCGGCCCAATGCGGGTTCTGTCTGAGCGGCGTGATCCTTACCTCGAAGGCTCTGCTGGATGAAAATCCGAAGGCCTCCGACGAGCAGATTCGCGAGGCCCTCTCGAGTGTGTTGTGCCGATGCTTCACTCACACGCGAATGTTACGGGCGATCAAGCGCTACCAGAGGAGCCACGCGTGAAAAAGCTTTCTCGTCGTGACTTCGTCAAGGCTTCCGGCGCGCTGGTGGTGTCCTTCAGCGCCGCAGCGTTCGTCGAGCCTTTCGCCGCGGCACAGGGTCCCTTCGACACACATCCCTCGCACGTTGATCCCGAGAAATTGGACTCGTGGCTCGCCCTCGCATCCGACGGCACAGTCACTGCTCACACTGGAAAGTGCGACTTTGGCCAAGGCATGTCTACCGTGCAGACACAGTTGGTCGCTGAAGAACTGTGCGTCCCGATTAGTAGAGTAAAACTGATTCAGTGCGATACTTCCGTGACCCCGGACCAGGGAACGACCTCGGGAAGTCAGTCCACGCCCACCAATTTCAATACCCGAAATCTGGCTCAGGCCGCGGCAACCGCACGCGAGGCGTTGGTCGCGATGGCGGCGCAGAGGTTTGGTGTGTCCGCAGATCAACTCACCGTCGAGAACGGTGTCGTCAGCGCCAAGAGCGGGCGGCATGTCAGCTATGGTGAATTGATTGGGGGCAAGCGTTTCAACCTCGCTGTCAGTTCTGCTGCAAAACGCAGATCACCCAGCCAGTGGAACGTTCTGGGAAAATCCGTTCCGTCAATGGATCGGGTTGCGCTGATGACCGGCACGTTCGAGTTTGTTCACAATGTGCACGTGCCGGGAATGGTCCACGGGCGAGTCGTGCGTCCGCCGGAGATTGGATCAACTGTTGCAAACGTCGACGAGAAGTCAGTGCAGCACATTCCCGGGCTCATCAAGGTAGTCGTGCGAAACAATTTCGTCGGAGTAGTCGCGGAGAAGCAATGGCAGGCGGCGCAAGCGGCCAAGAATCTGAAGGTCGTTTGGAAGCCGGGCCCCGACCTGCCGGCGCAAAAGGACTTCTACAACTTCATGTGCCGGCAACCGTCCCGCGACTTGATGCTGGTGAATTCCAAGGATGTCGATGACAAACTGAAGTCGGGGTCGCGAGTCTTGAGAGCTACTTATTTGCATCCCTATCAGGCGCACGGTTCGATTGGCTCCTCCTGCGCGGTGGCCGATGTGCAGGCGGATCACGCCACCGTGTGGTCGGCAACCCAGTCTGTGTATCCAACCCAGCATGGTGTATCAGCACTAACCGCCCTGCCGCTCGACCGCGTGCGCGTGATCTTTGTCCGCGGCTCCGGCTGTTACGGGCTGAACGCCGCAGACACCGTTTCTTTCGATGCTGCGCTGCTTTCACAGGCGGTGCGCCGTCCGGTTCGGGTGCAACTAACTCGACAGGACGAGTTCACTTCCGAGAATTATGGCTCGGCATGCGTGATTGAGCAGCGAGTTGCCGTGGATGCGATCGGCGCGATTGCCGCCTGGGACTGTGAAACCTGGGCAGTGTCATTCGGCGGCAGACCAGGATATGACCAACCGGGAAATGTAATTACGGGCATGCTTGCCGGCTTTGATCCTGAGACGATTACTCCGCGAGCCGCTGTCGAGCCCACCGAGGAATTGCGCAACGGCAACAATGCGGTTCCGTCGTACGTGGTGGGATGCATCAATGGCAAGTGTGGTGCAGCAGGCTTGGTCCGTAGCGAGCGGGTTCTAACGCACGCGGTGAAATCGCCTTTCTTTACCGGACCGCTGCGATCGCCACTGCGCCTGCAGAACACTTTCGCACACGAATGCTTTATGGACGAGATCTGCGCTTTGGTCAAGGCCGATCCGGTTGCCTATCGCTTGCAACACCTGAGAGAGACTCGAATCATTGATGTGGTGAAAGCCGCGGCGAAGGAGGCGAATTGGGATGCCCGCCCCTCGCCCAAATCCGGCGCTGCGGGCACCGGTGCCGTCACGGGACGCGGTATCGCGTGCGTCGCGTACGAGGGCGACAATGGTTACGCTGCGCTCGTTGCGGAGGTGGAAGTGAATGAAACGAACGGTCAAGTACAACCCCGTCGCTTTGTCATCGCCCATGACTGTGGACCGATTTCGAACCCCGAGGGACTGCGTAATCAGATCGAGGGCGGACTTTTGCAGGGAATGAGTCGCGCGATGGGTGAGGAAATTACCTGGGACGCTCGTAAGGTGACTTCAATCGACTGGCAGAGTTACAACACGCTGCCCCTTGGAATCCGGCTACCAATTATCGAGAGCGTTCTCATCGACCGCCCAGCAGCAGAAGCGACCGGTGCGGGCGAAACCGCGATCACACTGGTTGCTGCAGCAATTGGCAATGCGATTTTTGATGCCACGGGAGCGCGCCTTCGGGAAGTGCCCTTCACGCCTGATCGCGTGAAGGCAGCGCTCGCTTCGCGGGGATCGACTCCCTGAGTTAACCATCCGAACCTCGGACCGAACCAACGTGCCCGGCACTGCCCTTTCTGCCGATATGTCTTGCGCCTGGGCACGGCGGGTTGGTTGCACCAACTATAATGATGATCTTCATAATGATGATCTTCGGCTCTTCTCCTGAGACTTTTCGATCCAACAGCAATTGAAATGAAGAAAACTGTGACTCAGTTCGACTCGCGCCAACTTTCGAGACGAAAAATCCTTTCCCGGAGTGCAAAGCCGTGTCGCCATCAACCTGTTCCTGGGCTTTCACATTTTGGCAATCGCTTGTTGGTGTCTGCCGTTCAACGCGTCGATATTCACGTGGGGAAGGGATTTCGTCCGCCCTTATTTCTTGTGGGCCGGATTGTTTCAATCCTGGGATATGTTCGCGCCGACACCAGCCCTGGCGAATACCTACGTCGAGGCGATCGTCATACACAAAGACGGCTCCAAAACGACCTGGACATTTCCGAGAATGGAGCAACTCAACTTAACCGACCGTTACATCGAAGAACGCTATCGCAAGTTTTCGGAAAATCTCCAAAAGGACGAGAACGACGCCTTATGGCCGGACGTTGCACGCCGTGTCGCCCGCATCAACAACACGGCCTCGAACCCCGCAAAAACCGTGATCCTGGTTCAAAAGTGGTCGCCCATTGTTCCTCGTGAGGATGGCTCTTATCAGCCTGAACCTTGGGACCAGCACATTCTCTACGGCTATGGTGTGAAGCCCGAGGACTTGCAATGACGCCGAGGTCGTTGCTGAAGGCCTGGAATAGTCTTCTTCTTTGAGAAACAGTCGCCGCTCCCGATTGCAGTGTTTCGCATCGCTTATGGCGTGCTGGTGGTCGCGACTCTTTTGTTGTTACGTCCGGAATGGTTGACCTGGTACGGGTCCCATGCCTGGATCAGCTTGCCAACCATGCAAACCATTGAGCCCGGCAGACGGCTGGATCTTTTCACGATCATTCCGCAAAGCGATAGCTGGATCAATGCGTTCTTCTGGGTTTTCTTAAGCTCGGCGATACTGCTTACCCTCGGACTTCTCACTCGCGTTAATAGCGTGATGGTGTTTCTGTGCCTAGTCTCCATTCATCAGAGGAATCTTTTCATTACGAATAGCGGCGACACTTTTCTGCGCGTGACTGGATTTTTTCTGATGTTCGCGCCCGCCGGCGCTGCTCTCTCTATGGGTCGGCTGATACGGATTCGGCGACGGAAAGAAGATGCAGTCATTCAGCCTCAGAGTCCATGGGCGCAACGGATGATTCAGATCGAGCTCTCAATCCTGTATTTGGCAGCCTTTTGCTGGAAGGTGAAGGGACCGCTGTGGCTTCATGGAACGGCTCTTTATTACGTCTACCATCTGGATGCGGTGCAGCGGTTCCAGCTGCCTGCCTGGCTTCTCCGTCCGATGATGTTGAAGTTAGGAACCTGGTCGGCGCTGGCTCTGGAATTCTCCTTCGGCGTTCTGATTTGGATCAAGAAACTTCGCTACGCTCTCCTGGGACTTGGGCTGTTGTTCCATCTATTTCTGGAATACTCCCTCAACGTTCCGCTGTTTCAATGGGATGTTCTCTCGGCATACATTCTTTTTGTGGACCCGGCGGATATGACGCGGGTGTGGAATTGCATCAGTCGCAGCGCATTCGCCAAGTGATGTAAGCAATAATTTTCTCCGTCCCGATTACTGCACACTGATTCCCGCGAGCAGTCCGCCGTCGACAACATAGTCGCTTCCGGTGCAGAATCCAGCACGATCTGAAACCAGGAACGCCGCCAATTCAGCGACCTCCTCGGGTGTACCGATTCGGCCGAGCGGATGCGACGCGCCAAAACGTGCGAACACTTCTTCGGCGGGCAAGTCCGGCGAGAAGTGTGCCGCCGAGCGTGCCAGCATGGGGGTACGGATCGAGCCAGGGCTTATGGAATTGACCCGAATCTTGTCGGCGGCATGATCCAGGGCCAGGGCGCGGGTCAAGCTGTGAATCGCTCCCTTGGATGCGGCGTACGCCACGACGCCGCGCTGGCACGCGTATCCCTGAACGGATGCCAGATTGATGATCGATCCGCCTCCGCGCTTTTTCATCTCGGGGATTCCCAGGTGTGCCAGAAGGTAGATGCTTCCCACATTTATCATCATGCAGCGATTCCAGGTGGCCAGGTCTGTTTCCAAAACTGTGCCAAAAGGATGAATTGCGGCGGCATTCACAATGATGTCCAGACCGCCAAGCCGGCTGACGGTCTTAGTAATGACCGATCGCACCTGCTCGATGCTGGTCACATCGCAGGTTTCGACTCGCAGGCTTGGCTCATTTGACTTCCAACCGAGTTGCGCCGCATCTCGTGCCAGGTCTTCGTTCGCAGCCGCTTCAATGCCGAGGGCAACAACTTGAGCGCCTCCCGCGGCCAAACGAATTGCAATGGCACGACCAATTCCCGTCGTACCTGTTACCACTGCTACTTTCCCCCCGAATTCTTTCATGGCAGTTGCATCCTTAGTTCACACGTTGAGCGTAATGCATCGCAACGTTTGTGATGGCAGCATTCTAGCTCGTTCGATCGCGAGATGCGTCCAAGCAGTGAAAACCAGTGCGGCGTATAATCGCGGGTTCTCCCGTGCTCGCGATAACGTGAAAATCGTCAGGTTGAAGACCGCAGTCGTAGAGGGTAACTTTGATTGGACCTTCGTACGCATTGAAACGGACGAAGGGATTCGAGGGTTGGGAGAATGTTTCTTCGCTCCCGGCCTCACCTCCATTCTGCGCTCGCTCGAACCATTGCTGCTGGGTGAAGATCCGCGCGACATCCATCGCCTGTTTCGCAAACTGCAGCTGGCAACTTCAGGGGCAGGTTCGGTGGCAGGCATCATTTATAACGCGATCAGTGGCGTCGAAGCCGCGCTCTGGGATCTGCTCGGACAATGGCTTGACGTGCCCATCTATCGCTTGCTGGGCGGCAAATTTCGGGACCGGGTCCGAATCTATGCCGACTGCCACGGTGGAGAGTCACTGGAGAGTTTGGACGAAGTGCTGCGGTCGCGCGCAGCGTCGTGGGAGTCGAAGACCGAACCGCAGGATCACAAACACATTGCGAAAGATTACTTTGGCGAAGCCGGGGAGGAGACTCCCTCTTCGCCCGATGACTATCGCCGGCAAGCTCTCAAGAAACGAGCCGAAGGATTCACCGCTCTAAAGTTTGATTTGGATGTGCCGGGTACCCAAGGTTTCGATCCTCACAATCGAGCGCTCAACAATCGCGCGATCGATCACATGGTGAGCTTGATCGCTGCCGTTCACGATGCGGTCGGCAACGATACCGACATTGCCGTAGATTGTCATTGGCGCTATAACGCCAGCGATGTCGTGACCGTGGCGCACGAACTGGAACCGTTTCGGCTGTTGTGGCTCGAAGATCCGGTTCCTCCAAACAACACCGCGGCGCTGAAGGAAGTGAGTGCGAAAGTGAGAGTACCGATCGCAACTGGAGAGAACCTTTTTCTCTTTGAAGGCTTTCAGGAGATCATCGCGCAGCACGCACTAAGCATTGTTACTCCCGACCTGCAGAAGGTTGGGGGCTTATCCATCGCTCAAAGCATTGCGCAGTTTGCCGATGTCCATACAATGCCGGTTGCGCCGCACAACATCAGCTGTCCGGTGGGCACGCTGGCTTCCGCTCACTTCTGCGCGGCGATCCCGAACTTCCTGGCGCTGGAGTTTCATGCCTCCGACGTTCCTTTCTGGAATGATTTGATTGACGGGCTGCCGAAGCCGCTGATTCAAGGCGGATTTATCCGAATACCCGACAAACCAGGACTGGGTGTGACGCTGAATGAAGAAGTGGCGCGACGCTATGCACGCCCGGGAGAACCATTCTTTGAGTAAACAGACAAAACAGCCAAGGCGGGCCGGCGGTCAGCACGATAAGGCGAGCGCGAACAGAAGCACGACCTTGATGTGGAAATCCGACGACGAACTTTTCGCCCTTGTGCAGCGCGAACTTTTCACCTGCGTCGTGGGTGATGTGATGGACAAGTTAGGCCTGCAGCACCAGTTCCTTCCGCCGCAGATTCAGCCCCTTCGGCAAGATATGGTGGTGATCGGCCGGGCGATGCCGGTTCTCGCCGTCGACGTGTTCGCTGAAAAAATCGCCGGCAGCGCAAACAAGTTGATGGATAAGCCGTTTGGCTTAATGCTGGAAGCGCTGGACGATCTCCACCCTAACGAAGTCTATGTGAACACCGGTTCCTCGCCCCGCAATGCGCTCTGGGGAGAGCTGATGAGTACCCGCGCCCGCAAACTGGGCAGCCGCGGCGCGGTGCTCAATGGTTACGTGAGAGATACCAAAGCGATTCTAAATATGGGCTTCCCTACATTTGGTTTTGGTTCTTACGGACAGGACTCGGCACCGCGCTACAAAGTTGTCGACTACCGCATTCCCGTGGAGATTGGAGCGGTGAGGGTTCGTCCGGGGGATATTTTGTTTGGTGACATCGATGGTGTTTTGCTGGTCCCCGTGGAAGCTGAAGTCGAGGTCTTCTCGCGGGCACTGGAGAAAGCTCGCGGTGAAAAGCTGGTGAAGAAAGCGATTGAAGAAGGAAGCAGTGCGGTGGATGCGTTCGATAAGTACGGGATCATGTAACGGACCATGGACACTCCGATCAAAGGTGCAGACCGTATAGCCGCAAATCCGCCGTCTCGCGCAGAACAGATACGCGTCTTTCTTCAAAAAAACAATCTGCAGGCGTGGATTGCATGGCGCCCCGACGAACTCCTCCTATTGTCCGGCTACTTTCCATTTTGGGGCGCTTCGTTGCTGGTTTGCTTCGCCGAGGCCGAGCCTCTGCTGTTCGTTCCGCAGATTGAACCGCGAGATCATATTCCTGCCGGTTTGCAAGTCAAAGAATATCCCTGGGGAGATCTCAAGTGCGCTGATCCTTATTCTGTCCTGGTGTCTTTGATCGGCGATGAACTGCGCCGCTCCGGAATTAAGACCGATCACGTCGGCATGAACCCAGGTATGGCCAGAACTTCCCTGCCGATTCAGGCGGGAGAACAGATTCCCATCCCTGAAGACTTTGCTGGACAGCTTGCGGCCGCCGCCGGCAATCGATCTGCTCACTGTCGGGCAGCCTTTGCGAATCTCTATTTAAGAAAAACCACGAACGAAGTTCAAGCAATTCGCCTGGCCAACCAGGTGGCGAATGTTGGTTTGCAGGCTTTCTTCGAAAATGTGAGACCGGGCATCGCGGAGGCGGAAGTTGCGGCGGCAGTAGAGTCGGCCATTTACCGCCAAATCGGCGATGGCATATTTCATTCGCGAGGATGGGCCATGGTGCAATCCGGGCCCAACAGCGCCGACTCCGGGCGATTCAATCGCTCGACGGGGCGGCTTCTGGAGAACGGCGATCTGGTCTTGATCGAGCTGGCGACCTGTGTGAATGGTTATTGGAGCGACCTCACGCGTACGGCCGCCGTAGGTGCGCCTGGGCCCGAGATCGAACCGATCCTTGCGCTCGCGAAAGATGCACAGCAGGCTGCGGTCGAAGGCATACGGCCCGGTGTTTCCGCTGCGCACATCGATGCGCTAGCTCGCGACAAAATCTCCGCGAAAGGTTTCGCTGCTTTCTTCCCTCATCACACGGGTCATCACGTTGGCTTTCGTTATCACGACCCAGGATTTCTCATCGCTCCGGGTGTCGATGCGAAGCTCGAACCGGGCATGGTGATTACGATCGAGCCGGGCGTTTACGTTCCCGAACGCGGCGGAGGCGCAAGAATCGAAGATAACGTGCTGGTCACCGAATCGGGTCACGAGGTGCTTTCGCGAATGGAAGGAGCGAGCGGCCATGATCAGCATTGATCTCTCCGGGAAAACCATTCTGATCACGGGTGCCATGGGCGCGATTGCCGAACACATAGTGAAGAGGCTGGCTGCCAGCGGCGCGATGCTCGTGCTGACCGACATAAAAGGAGAGAGCGAAGCCAAGAAGACGCTAAGCGACTGGAAGATTCCGGACTTCTCCTATATCTATTTTTCCGCTGACATTACCGATTCAAGCCAGGTGAACCGGTTAGTCACCGCGGCTTTCGAAAAGTTTCCCGCTATGGATACAGTCATCGGCCATGCCGGCGGCTGTGGGCTCCATCCATTCGCCACAACTTCAGAAACCGAGTATGAGCGCATCTTCCGCTTCAACTATTTTGCGCAAACATATCTGGCACGAGCAGTGCTCGCGCAATGGACCAGGAGTAAGATCGGCGGCCATCTCATCTTCACATCTTCTTATGTGGCTCGCATGCCACACACCTTAATCCCTGCGTACTCCTCGGCCAAAGCGGCTCTGGAAAACTTCGCGCGCAGCCTGGCACTCGAATACGCTCTCACCGGTATTCGTGTGAATGTGATTTCGCCGGGAAACGTCGCGGCGGGCAGTTCCCTCAAGGTTTTCGACGAAGATCCCGCCTACCGGGAGTTTGTGTTGCGAGTCTCGTTGGGTAGAAGAAACAGCCCCGAGTCTATCGCCGACGCGTTTGTTTTTCTGTGCTCGCCGCTGGCCGCCGAGATTAACGGACAAGTTCTCAGTCCCGATTATGGCGCGGGCATCGGGAATCGCCTATGAAGATTGGTCTCGGCCTCTATCGCCACATGCTGACGCGGGATTACTACGACTTTGCGCGCCAGGCCGGATGCACTGATGTCGTGGTCCATCTGGTTGATTATTTCAAGCAAGGTCCATCCAACCCGCGTGACAATCAGCCCACCGGCGCGAAATACGAAGCCTGGGGAGTGGCCGGCGATCCCGATCAGCTTTGGACGGTAAAAGAGCTCCGGACGCTGCGCGGCGAAATTGAAGATGCGGGCCTGAAGCTGGCTGCCGTAGAGAATCTCGATCCTGCGCACTGGCACGATATTCTGCTCGACGGTCCGCGCCGTGCGCAACAGATCGAGCAAGTGAAGACCATCATTCGCCGGCTGGGCGAAGCCGGCATTCCGGTGCTCGGCTACAACTTCAGTCTGGCAGGGGTGTGCGGCCGTGATGACGGCGCCGCTCGGTCGCGGCCACGCCGTCACTTTGGGAATGGATGGTCCTGCTGAAGACGTGCCCATTCCGAATGGAATGATCTGGAACATGATTTACGACCAGAATGCCCCGTCCGGAACACTACCCACGATTTCACACGACGAACTGTGGCGGCGGCTGCAAAGATTTCTTGAAGAAGTACTTCCCGTAGCCGAGCAGTCGGGCGTGCGGCTGGCCGCGCATCCTGACGATCCTCCCATGCCGACGATGCGCCAGCAGCCGCGTCTGGTTTACCAGCCTCTCATGTATCAGAGGCTGATCGATCTTGCTCCCAGCCCCGCTAATTCGCTTGAACTGTGCGTGGGAACTCTCGCGGAAATGACCGAAGGCAATATTTACGACGCGGTCGATCGCTATAGCAAACAAGGCAAAATTGCCTACATTCATCTCCGAAACGTGGTGGGAAAGGTGCCGCACTACCGCGAAACTTTCATCGATGAAGGCGATGTCGATATGATTCGTATCCTCGCCATTCTTCACCGCAACCACTTCGATGGTGTGCTGATTCCCGATCACACTCCGCAAATGACGTGCTCGGCTCCCTGGCATGCGGGTATGGCGCACACTCTTGGCTTCATGCTGGCGGCCAAGAAGGTTCTGGAGTCTTCCCCGCGATCCGAAGCGCAACTGTCTTCCGCCACTCAGGGAGGCGACTAACCTGAACGACTCATCCGCCGAAGGCTATTCGCGTGCTCCTCTCGTTATTGCAGCAACCGTGTCCACTCTCGGCGGTCTGCTGTTTGGCTATGACAACATTGTGATCAGCGGTGCGATTGGATACTTAAGCCAGTTGTTTCGGCTGGACGCGGCCGGAATCGGCTGGGCCGCGGGCTGCGCGCTGGTCGGATGCATCGCCGGGTGCGCCGCCGCGGGTACCGTTGCCGACTATCTGGGAAAGAAAAAAGGTCTCGCGCTCTGCGCGCTCTGTTTCGCCCTCTCGTCCGTGGGGATGCTTTTCGCCGAGAATCTTCACCAGTTCGTTCTATGGCGGCTGATCGGCGGAGTGGGGATCGGCGCGGCCTCGGTGATTTCTCCGAATTACATCGCGGAGATTGCTCCCACGCGAGTGCGTGGCCGTTGCGTAACTCTCTACCAACTGGGCATTGTGGTTGGGATCCTCGCCGCCGTCTTCGTCAACATGCTCATCCAGCGCATGGGGGATGAAGCGTGGAACATTTCCTCGGGCTGGCGCTGGATGTTTTTCGCTGGCGTTGTTCCGGCAATTTTGTTTGGACTGATGATCCTGCCTGCGGTCGAAAGTCCGCGCTGGCTGATGAAGGTTGGCCGTCGGGATCAAGCGATAAACGTACTTACGAAAATTAACGGCGCTGGAGTTGCAAAGCAGGAAGCCGCGGAAATCGAAAATTCGCTGGCAACGGAAGAAGGCCATATCTCGGAACTCTTCACCACCTTTCGCCGTCCTCTGCTGCTCGGCATCATGCTGGCGGGCTTGCAGCAGATCAGCGGGATCACGCCGCTGTTTTCTTTTTTGCCGGAGATTTTTCGGTCGGCGGGCACCGCCACCAGCGATGCCTTTTTTCAGTCCGTACTGGTCAGCCTGATCAATCTTTTGTTCACGCTGTTGGCGCTGTGGCTCGTCGATCGTGCCGGGCGCAAGACTCTGATCCTGGCTGGTACCGCAGTGCAATTTCTCTCTTTCGCGCTGGTCGGCTGGTTCTATCACATTCATGGCAGCGGCCTGGCCGTCCTGATCTTTGTGATGAGCTTCGTCGCTGGTCATGCGTTTGGCAATGGAGTAGCTTGCTGGGTCATCATCTCGGAAATTTATCCCACCAAGGTTCGCGGGCGCGGGATGTCGATCGCAACCACAGCCCTCTGGCTAGTGGGGTACCTGGGAAATCAAATGTTTCCCATCATGCAGAAGCACTTGGGATCGGATGGCGCCTTCTGGTGTTTCAGCGCGGGTGCGTTGTTGACGATCATTCTTGTCGGCTGGCTGGTCCCCGAAACCAAAGGCAGATCGCTCGAAGAGATCACCAAATTCTGGATGGCGGAAAAACCGGCCACGGCGGGATGAACATGATTGGATGAACATTATCGAAGGATAAGCAGCACTTTTAGGAGGAGCGATGGAGAAACAAGATCATCAGTCACAGCCAGGTATTTCAGCTCCCATCCCGGCTCGTTGCACCCGCCGGGCTTTACTGAAGTCGGCCGCCGCGGTTGCATCGGTCACGCTCTTCCCTTCTAGATTCGCATTCTCACGGTCGGAAGCGGCAGCAACCGGATCCCAATCGTCGACTTCTCCCGCGACTTCGAAGAATCCGCGCTGGTACGGTTTCAATCTGCTCGAATATTTCTCCACCGATACGGATTGGATGAAATACTTTCCGTACAAGAATGATGGCATGTTCATCGAGGACGACTTCCGCTGGATTCGCGACTGGGGCTTCAACTGGGTACGCCTGCCCATGGATTATCGCTTTTGGACCGCGCCTGATCTGTTTACCATCCATGAGAAGCAAGTCGAGCCGATCGATCGAGCCATCCGGTTGGGAGAAAAATACGGGATCCATGTGAATGTTTGCCTTCACCGCGCGCCCGGCCTGTGCATTCTCGACACGATGGACGAGAAGCTTACCGGCATTGCGATCACGAAGGAAAAGACAAATGTGTTCAGCGATCCGCACACGTTCGACGCCTTCGTTCACCAATGGACGTTCTTTGCCGGTCGCTACAAAGGTATCTCCAGCGACAAACTCAGTTTCAACCTGGTAAACGAGCCCATCGCACTGCCGACTGAGTCTGAACTGGCTGAGATGGAGAAGCATGGACCGGTGAAGACGAAGGATCTATTCAGCCCAGAATTTCTCCAGCGTCATGCCAAGGACTACACGCGCTTGGCTAGGGCTTCGGCGGATGCGATTCGCGCGCGCGATCCTGAACGCCTCGTGGTCACCGATGGTTATCCGGGAGCCGGGTCGCCGATTCCGGAGCTCGTGGGCACAGGCATGCTGCAAAGCTGCCACACCTACAATCCGATTCAGGTCACTCACCATCAATGCGAGTGGGTGCGCGGCATCCTCACCGGCACAGAGCCGCTGCCAACCTGGCCTCTGAAGGATGATAGAGGGAAGGTGGTTTGCGACCGGCAAACCCTCGCCACGCTATTTCACCCATGGGGTGAACTTGCCGCCAACGGAACTCTTGTTCATTTCGGCGAGATGGGCTGTTACAAGCACACTCCACCGGATGTCGTGCTGGCCTGGTTTGATGACACTCTCGACGTTGTGGGCGAATTGCATTCCGGCTGGGCCTTGTGGAATTTCCGCGGACCCTTTGGCGTGCTTGACACGGAACGTGCGGGAACAAAATTTGAGGACTGGCAGGGCCACAAGCTCGACCGGCCACTGCTCACACTCTTACAGAAACACGCCAAAGCGTAACCGACTTCCTGCCGCGGAGTGATTCAGGCAGAGGAGCCGCAAAGGAGCTTTAGTCATGAACATGCTGTCTCGTTGTTGTCTCTGTTCCCTGCTGCTCTGCGCTGCCGCGTTCACGCAAGACACCGGATTCCGCACCTTGCAAGTGGATGCCGGCAAAGTGACCGGAACCATTCGTTCGTTCCAGGGACTGAACGGCCCGCCGACCCCGGTGATGGCGGGTCTGCCAAATCTCGTCGAGCAATACAAAACTCTGCGCGTGAACCAGATTCGCACTCACGATCTGATGGGTCCGTCAGAACTCGACTCGAGGTTCGTAGAGTCGGATGCCTTGTTGACCTGGCTCATTCCCGATGCGGCGCAACGCGCGGGCGTGGCGAAGGCCGGAAATGCCAGCATCATTTTCCCTGACTGGAGCGCCGATCCGGAGAAAGCTGCGAGCTACAATTTTGGCCCGACAGACCAAGTGCTCGGCGCCATTCGCGCGACCGGCGCGGAGGTTTATTATCGGATCGGACGCAGTTGGGGCGCGAACATCAATCCGCCACTCGATTTCGACAAGTTTGCGAATGTGGTCAAACACATCGCCCTGCATTACAACCGCGGTTGGGCGAACGGCTTCCACTACGACATCCGCTACTGGGAATTCTGGAACGAGCCTGACGGCTTATTCTGGTCCGGCACGCCCGAGCAGTTTTATTCGTTGTATGCGAAAACCGCGCTGGCTTTGAAGTCGGTGGATGCCACGCTCAAGGTCGGAGGCGATGCGAAAGCCTTGGCTTCTGACGACGGCGGTTACCGCGAAGGCTTTATCGATTACTGTGCCGCCCATAAGCTGCCGCTCGATTTTTATTCGTGGCACACTTACACGGATTCTTCCGCCGACCCTTATGACGCCATCCGCCTGGCCAAAGAAATTCGCGGAATCTTGGACACCCATGGATATCCGCAGGCGGAAAGCATTCTCTCGGAGTGGAATCTGACGCCCGACTTCACTGAGGCCGAAAGAGTCAGGCTGCAGGGCGTGGAGAATGCCGCGTATATCGGCGCCGTGCTCAGTTATCTTCAGGACGCGCCGGTTGATCACGCGCATTTCTATCGCGGCGACGCGGCCTGGATGGGCCTCTTCGATCTTCACGGGCAGCCTTACAAGACAGCCTATGCCTTTCAAGCCATGGGCAGAATGCAGGACACTCCGCAGCGTCTGGCGGTTGAGGGTGCGGACACTTTCGGGTTTGCCACGCTTGCCGGACGGTCAGCTGATAGCAAGGCGGTTCAGATCCTTATCAGCAATTATGCGGTTCCCGCCGGCTACAAGCCGCGAGCGATGCAAATTCCGCCGGAAGTATTGAAAAAGTTGCCGCCGCTGCCGGACTTTTCCAAAATGAAGCTGCTGCCTCCGAGAACCGACATCGTTTATCGGAACAATGCTGGCTATAACCTAACTATTACGAATTTGCCGTGGGGCACAAAGGCGTTCAGCATCAGGCGCTACCGCATCAGCCAGACGCAGAACCTCGATCTGATGGAGGAAAAGAAGGGAGCGGGAGGTAGTTTGAAATTATCCAATCCCCTCGCGCCGGAAGCTCTGGAGCTTATTGTGCTGCGGCGACAGTAGCCGATTCGCCATAGGCCCCTTTCCCTGTGGCGAATCGGCAGCTAGAAAAGAGTTACTCGGCTCGCAGCAGAAAACCGCTGCCGGCATGGACTAACACGTTCTTCGGGATGGAACTTCCCCACTGGCTCAGTGGATCCGTCGCTCACGATAACCACGCTTTTTCCAAAGCCATAGACTCCACAAGCGTAAGGCGAGAATACCCACACCGCTCCGCTCCAGCCTTCGCTATCCAGGCGGCTACCGCAACTGGTCGCTGGAATTCCACTAAAGAGCACAAGCTTTTCCCGAGACTTCTTGGGATTATCCGGCTGGAAGGATGCGTCGCCGCCAACCGGCGCAGTGAGCACCGCGCTGTGTGGTGTGGTGTCCGGCTCGAATTGCCACTCGGATGGTAGGGGAAGCTAGGTGGAGAGAGGTGCGTTAATCAGGCATTGGGTGATGCTAATCACCCCTTTCCCATTTTTGCATTTAGTCTAGAATGAGTTCGTCACGGGAGAAATCGGCTACCGGAGAAGCGGGCGGAATCGAAAAGGCTGCTGGAGATTCTGGTACTGCGGTGTAGCGGAGAGCCTGGAGGTATCCCATCCTCCGTCCTTATCTGCTAGTCTTAATCCCGACCCTGTTGTTTCTGTCGAATCTTTTTCTGTCATCCGCCGGAGCAAATCTCCGGAGCTCGGGCTCGCGCGCGCCATGCACAAGGCTATGGAACAGGAAGTGTCCGTACTTTCTTCATCGAAGCATGGATTGGTTTATCTCACGCCCAACGATTGGACGCTGGTCGCCGACAAGGCGAGCCGGGTCAATTTCCGGAAAGGCGAGACTCTCGTTCATAAAGGTAAGAAATCGAATGGCGTCTATCTCCTGGTGAAAGGAACGGCGCGCGTTCACATTTCGTCGCAGAATGCATCTCCGGAGATTGGACCTGGCGAGATTTGCGGCGAAATGTCGTTTCTGGAAGACTCGCCCGCCAGCGCAGGCGTCATCGCAAATCAAGACATTGAAGCTCTTCACTTGGATCGGGCAACGCTCGAGCGGTTATTCGAGCTTTTTCCCCATCTCGCTTCGCGATTCTATCGCTCGTTGGCGATCAACCTTTCCCGCCGTCTCCGCGATATGATAGACGCGAACCTAGCTGGTTAACTCGAGGTTCGATTTCAACCGCTCAGCACAAACTCCCACCCTTCGGGATTTCCCAAGAAAATGCGAATTTCTCACGTTTTTGGGACTCTGGCAACGTCCGAACAGGCCGCCAGTAGTACTACTCACTACGAGGATTAACTTGCACAAAGCTTCGGTAGTACATTACACTTCGGTGCTGTTGAAATGATGTCGCGGTCGAGGTTTTTTCGGCCGATCGGGGTAAGGTCCCCCGGGAAGATTGCACCCAGAAACTGGGAAGTGGGTGCTCCGAGGAGAAACGCAAAAGGAAGTATTTTGTATGCATCGCTTTGCAGTTTCAAAGTCGAAGAATGGGAACGAATTTATAGTAAGTGTTTTACATTCAATGGCTTACAATTTCCGGCGGTTTGGCACACAGGATGCACTGTAACGCCTGATGCCGTGGAACTCTGCCCCCACGGAGGCTAGACCGGCGGTTGGACACTAAAACTGGGTTTACACAGGTTCAGGAGGGAAGATAGTTATGATGAAGCGGATCATGTTGATGTCTCTACTCGCACTGGCTTTGCCTCTGGCAGCATTCGCGGACAATTCGGTGGATTTCGGAACCTACGGGGGTACCCTGACCGGCAGCTCTTCAGGCTTGACCTTGAGTGCGCCATTGGTCCAAGTCGCCGGCTTCGGCGGGGGGGGGCTGCTCCAGGGCTCGAATCTAGGTTCAGTGAACTTTACCACCGGCGCTCAGGCCAGCTTTACTACTACCTCGTTCGGCAACATTACCACCTTCGCAGCTGGTGGCACTTTTACAATCACCAGCAACGGCAGCAATGGGCTTCCACTCGGGGTCCTTTTCACTGGCACATTCAATGGCCCGGTTTTTTTGACGGGAACTCATGAAGGCAGCGGCCTTTGGCAATACACTCTGAACGGTTCCGTGTCTGGAACCTGGTATAACGGCGTCACAGTATATGGCGTTAACACAGAGGTAACCACCACTGTTGGCAAGGGTGGGTTTGCCGGAAGCGCAACCCTCGGCAGCGGCGACACAGATCTTAATGTCCCAAGCGTTCCGGAGCCGGGCACTCTGGGCTTACTTGGCACTGGCTTGATCGGTATGGCCGGAGCCTTGCGCCGAAAGCTGAAAAAAGCCTAAGACATAACCAAATCCGCTCACGAAAGCCTCGCGATCTGCGAGGCTTTTGTTTTTTTGCTCAGTTCCATCCCTCCCAATTCGGCTGGTAAAAGCCATTTATCAATTACCGCAGTAACCGGTTCGAGGGGATTACCGTTGACGCCCCTGCGCCCACGTCCTTACATTCGCCTGAGGGGGTCGTATGAAAGATATTCATGAGGTGTTGCGGCAGAAACAGACGAAGTATGCCCAACTCGGTAAGCAGATCGAAATGCTCCAGCAGGCGGCGGAAAAACTCCGCGAAGTGGCTCCCTTGCTGGCTGAGAATGATGACGAAGATAATGCGGTCCTGATGGAAGTCGACGAGGCCTCACCGAGCTCTGATGCTGTCGCTTCGAAAGCGGCTGCAGCCGGTTCTGGAGGATCCAAAGCAGCTCGGCCCACCGCGCCACGGTGGCCGTAGTCTCGCCCGGTTAGGCGGGGAATCTCGTTATGACCACCCTTCTGGCATTGCTGATTTCCACTGACGACTCCGCTGCGGAGATCCTGGGCCGGGTGCTTCCGGCGTCGGGCATCGCGGTGGAGCGCTTCAGTGATCTCGCCACTGCCATTGACCGTCTGCGGCAGCAGCGGTTCGACGCCCTGGTCATCGATTTCGAGAATGCGAAGGCCGCCACCGAAATTTTCGAAGAAGGCTGCCGGCTGAATTCGGGAAGCGCGCCCATCACCGTGGCACTCGTTGCCGAACGCGCCCGGGCTCGCGACATTCTAAGCAGTGGCGCACATTTCGTCCTGTATAAGCCTCTCTCCGAAGAAAAAGCTAAAGCTGGCTTGCGCGCGGTCACTGCACTGTTGAGTCGCGAACGGCGTCGAGCTTACCGCGTTGCTGTGCAGGCTCCGGTGGAACTAAGTCTGCCCGATACTCGCAAGATGGAAGGCATTCTTCTCGACCTCAGCGAGACTGGAATGGATGTCCTGACCGCGGAACCCCAGGTTCCAAGAGCATTGATCAATTTCCACTTCCAATTGCCGGACGGCTCGCTTGAAATCCAGGTTCATGGGCAAGTGGCATGGGCCAAGCCCAACGGTCAAACTGGCGTACACTTCCTGGACCTGAACGAGTCCATCAGAACTCAGCTGCGCGACTGGTTACAGGCTGCGGCGGCCGCGCATGGTGAAGGCCCGGAAGAAACGGTTCCTCATTGCAAGCTTACAGACTTGAGCCTGGGCGGCTGCTATGTGGAAACCGATTCGCCATTTCCCGAACAGGCGCTGGTCGACCTTTGCCTTCGTACCGACGAGATGGAAGTCCATACCGAAGGAATGGTTCGGGTCGCCCACCCCGGCCACGGTATGGGAGTGGAGTTCCCTTCCCGCACGCCGGAACAGCGGGCGCAGGTCGGGAACCTCATCAGTTTCCTCCGTGGGTGTCCCGAATCGATGCCGGAACTCAGCGTTTCTCCCCGCGCCTTGACCGCCGACATGAGTCAGTTTGAGGCAGGCCCGGATACCGCTAACGAATCTCAAGAAGACGAAGTACTGCAAGATCCGTTGCTAGAACTATTGCGTCACGCCACCACCATGCAGCAGGATGATTTTCTCGAGGAACTTCATCGCCAGCGATCTGGTGAGAGCGTCGCCACCTAGTTTCTCTTTTCTCCACTACCTCTCTTCTTTGCCGGATTTCCACAACCGATTACAGGCCTCTCGCAGCGGGTTTTCTGGCAGAACCTCAGGAAGGACGCGAAGGCAGGACACGGGCAGGCAGCGAAGACAAAGCAATATGCGAGAGGCCTGCGATTGGTTGTTCGGAGAAGTGAAGAACCGATACCCCGTCTCTGGTAGGGTTCTTCAACTCTCCGTGGTCTGTTCCACCCCTATTGAAGTCAACGTAGCCGATTCCTGTTGCGCCGTGGTTTCAGGAATATTAAATCTGGATAAATAAACGCCATGTCCGACTTTCGCGATTCTGCCTCGGATCGGAGCGCTTGCGCTCGGATGCACGGTGATAGCCTTTGTGCGAACATGTACATCGTCCGGTACGCCTCAATCAAACTGGTGCGCGGAGCTTGGTGGGAACGAAACTGTCCGAGATCACAAAATCGGCTGGAGGTAGCGTTGCCCGTACGCCCTCCGTCAAACTGACCTGGGCACCGCTGTTATCAATCGCCTCCGCCGCATTTGCGGTCGAGATTCCTTTCTTCTTTCTTGGAACCCCGTCCGGACACGATGTGGAATTCCATTTGTACTCCTGGTTGGAAGTGCTGTCGCAATGGAAGCATGGGATCCTCTATCCACGCTGGGCAGCCTTGGCGCATTTCGCTTACGGTGAACCTCGTTTCATCTTTTACCCACCAGCATCGTGGACTCTAGGAGCGTTCCTTAGCATCATCTTTCCCTGGACGCTGGTCTCAGAAATCTACATCTGGCTCGTGCTGGTAGTCGCCGGGATCTCAATGTTCATGCTGGCCCGGCAATGGCTTGACCGTCGCGACGCAACTTTTGCGGCGGTGCTGTACGCCGTCAATCCTTATCATCTGGTCGTCGTCTATTGGCGCAGCGCTTTCGCGGAACTGCTGGCGAGTTCTCTGTTGCCGCTGCTATTGTTGCTTTTGCTGCGGCCGCAGGAAAAGAGCCATCGCGTGACTGTTCTTTTGGCCATCGTCCTGGCTGCCTCATGGCTGATCAATGCGCCCGCGGCGGTGATGGTTCACTATTCTCTTGCCTTGCTGGTTGTAGTGATCGCCTGGCAGCGGCGCTCGCCGGGAGTTGTGCTGACGGGGTCGGCTGCGGTTGCTCTCGGCGCTGCGCTAGCCGCATTTTATTTATTTCCTGCCGTCTACGAACAGAAGTGGGTCAACATCGCCCAGGCCATCTCCCCCGGATCGCGGCCGCTGGATAATTTCCTGTTTGTCCATACAACCGATGCCGACCATGACGCTTTCAACCGCGTAATTTCCTGGATCGCTGTCAGCGAGATTCTTCTGACGATTTTCGCCGCTTGGGCCGCCCGACGCTGGCGGGCGCGCACTCGGAACTCAGAGCTTTGGTATTCGCTGGCACTGTGGGCAGCAGCCGCAACATTTCTCATGCTGTCGATCTCGAATCCCCTATGGACCATTCTGCCGAAGCTGCGCTTCATGCAGTTCCCCTGGCGCTGGATCCTGTGCCTTGGCGTTCCGCTCACCCTGCTCACTGCGCTAGGAGTTCGCAGATGGTCAGCCCGCGTCGCGCTCTACTTGGCGATGCTCGCGGTGCTGGGTTTCGCGTGGCACCATTTCCAACCACCGTGGTGGGATAACAAAGCCGATCTGCGCGAGATGCAGGACAACGTAGCTATGGGAGTGGGCTACGAAGGCACCGACGAATACACGCCGACTGGAGCCGACCCCTCTGCCGTCGACAAAGACGCCCGCCGCGTCTCTGTGGATGGGCCTGCTCACGCCGCAATCCGCGTCACCGAATGGAGCGCCGAGCGTAAACAATTCACCGCCGAGATGTCTGGCGCGGATCAACTTGTCTTGCATCTATTCAACTATCCAGCCTGGCGCGTCGAAGTAAATGGGAATCCAGTGCAAGCGGGCACGCGCGAGGGTACGGGACAGATGTTGGTCCCGGTGCAAGCAGGAACGAATCGGGTACAGATCAGATTCGCGCGAACATGGGATCGCGTGACCGGAGGCTGGATCTCGCTGGCCGCGTTTTTGTTGATCATCCTGCTACTGTGGCGACCTTCGTTATTTCTGTCGGCGAATAACTTGCGATCGAGATCGTAATGCGCAGAATCCTCATTGCGACTTCCAATCCCGGCAAGCTGCGAGACTTTGCCGGCGCCGCCCTGCGCCATGGAGTCGAAATCGCCGGAGTCCCCAACTTCAATTCCCTGCCCGCCGTCGTTGAGGATGGCCTCACGTTCGAAGAAAACGCGCGCAAGAAGGCAGCGGCCTATAGCCGTTATGTTCCCGGAGAGATCGTTGTGGCCGACGACTCCGGCCTCGAGATCGACGCCTTAAACGGCGCTCCCGGCGTGCACTCCGCCCGCTACGCCGCTCCGGATTTGCAAAATAAAGAACCTCACGAGGCCGATGCCAACACTGACGACGAGGCCAACAACGCACGCGTTCTGCGCGAACTGAGAAACGTTCCGTTCGACAGGCGTACCGGCAGGTTTGTCTGCGTGCTGGCCGCAGCCCGGGACGGCAGAATGCTGGCCACGTTCCGCGGCACAGCCGAAGGAATCATTCTCAACGCTCCGCGTGGCGGAAATGGCTTCGGCTACGATCCGCTCTTTTATTTTCCCCAGATCAAGAAGACCTTCGCCGAACTAAGCGCTGAAGAAAAATCTGCGTTCAGCCATCGTGGCGCGGCGTTCCGGCAGTTTCTGAAGTGGTGTGATGAGAATTCAAACCTGAAGAGCCACGACTGATTCCTTGACTTCGCTTCTGCCTCAGCTTGATAATGAAAAGTTATTTTGTCGTCATCGAACCAACAAGCAGCCATAACGAAGAACGAACAAGAATTCATAAGGAGCGATTCGTGGCTTCAGCAGCCAGTTCGACTGCTCCCGGTATAACGAAGGACGTTACGAAGGACCCGGCGAAAGGTGCAGTGCATGGCGTAGCGCCTTTGCGCGCCGGGCAGGGTACGTCGTTCGTTTTGCGCCGCCTGCATTCGCTTTCGGGCATCGTGCCCGTAGGCGCGTTTCTTTTCGAGCATATTCTCATTTCCAATTCCACCGCGATCACCGGTCCTGACGCCTATGCCCGGCAGGTTAGCTTTCTGGCTAATCTGCCGCTGGTGTTCTTCCTTGAGTTGTTCGGGATCTGGCTGCCGATCGCCTTCCATGCTCTGTACGGTTTCTACATCTGGTACCGCGGCGACGGCAACACGGTCGAATATCCCTGGACCGGCAACTGGATGTACACGCTGCAGCGCTGGACCGGCGGCATCGTTTTCTTCTACATCGTCTGGCATACATACACGATGCGTTTCACCGGCACTGATCTGCACGCTTATCCCAACGCGTCATTCGGCAAGGTGCAAGCGGAGTTGATGAACCCCGCGCTGCTCGCCTTCTATGTAGTCGGCCTGATCGCCGCGTGCTGGCATTTTGCTTATGGCATCTGGCTCTTCGCCGCCAAGTGGGGAATCACCTCAGGCGAAAAGGCGCGGCAAGGATTTTTGAAGGTCTGCCTCGCATTGTTCTTACTGATGACTGTCGTCGGGCTGGTGAGCCTCTATACCTTCAGGGAACGCTTCCCGCAACCCACCGCGGAACCTGGCACATCCGCGATGCAAGCAAATCCCGCGGCTCAATCGAATGATGCTCAATCCAATAATCGAACCGCATCCTACCGAAAGCCGGTGGAGTGAACATGGCGGCAGCTCCCAAAATTATCGTCATCGGCGGCGGCCTGGCCGGTCTCTCTGCCGTAATCAAAATCGCCGAGATGGGCGCGAGCGTCGATCTGTTCTCCATCGTCCCGGTAAAGCGTTCGCATTCGGTGTGCGCGCAAGGCGGCATCAACGCGGCTAAGAATCTGAAGGGCGAGGGCGATTCCACCTGGATTCACTTTGATGACACCGTCTATGGCGGAGATTTCCTGGCCAACCAGCCGCCGGTCAAAGACATGTGCGAAGCCGCACCAGGTATCATCGATTTGCTCGATCGCATGGGTGTTCCCTTCAACCGCACACCCGAAGGCTTACTCGATTTTCGCCGCTTCGGCGGAACTTTATATAATCGGACCGCATTTGCCGGAGCCACCACCGGCCAACAACTTCTCTACGCGCTCGACGAGCAAGTTCGCCGTTATGAATCCGAAGGCAAAGTAAAGAAGTACGAGCACTGGGAGTTTCTCTCTGCCGTGCTCGACGGAAGCCGCGTCTGCCGCGGCATCTGCGCCATGGATTTGCGGAGCATGGAAGTGCGAATCTTCCCTGCTGACGCCATCATCATCGCCACTGGCGGCATCGGAGCGATTTTTGGAAAATCGACCAACTCGGTGGTCTGCACCGGCTCAGCGCAATCGGCGCTTTATCAGCAAGGCTGCTACTACGCTAACGGCGAATTCATTCAGGTCCATCCCACCTCGATCCCGGGCAACGACAAGCTGCGGCTGATGTCGGAGTCCGCCCGCGGCGAGGGCGGACGCGTCTGGGTTCCAAAAACTCCCGGCGACAAGCGCGATCCGAAATCCATCCCGCAGAGCGAGCGCTGGTATTTCCTCGAAGAGTGGTATCCGAAGTACGGCAATCTCGTGCCGCGCGATGTGGCGACGCGGGCGATTTTCAAAGTTGTCTACGAGTACAACCTCGGCATCGACGGCAAGCCGATGGTCTACCTCGACCTTACCCACATCGACCGCAAGATTCTAGACCGCAAGCTGGAAGGCATTCTCGAAATTTACGAGAAATTCGTCGGCGACGATCCGCGCGACACGCCCATGAAAATTTTCCCCGGCATGCACTACACCATGGGCGGGCTGTGGATTGATTTCAAGCAGGCCACCAACATTCCGGGCGTATTCGCCGCCGGCGAATGCGAGTACCAATATCACGGCGCGAATCGCCTGGGAGCGAACTCGCTCGTTTCCTGTATCTATGGCGGAGCCATCGCCGGGCCGAATGCGGTGAAATATGCGCGCGGATTGCAGGCTCTCTCCGACGGAAACGCATTTTTCGACGCTGAGAAGAAAAAACAGGAGGAGAGCAACTCCTTGCTCATGAACAACACGGGGACGGAAAACCCGTTCCGCCTGTGGCAGGAGCTCGGCGAGCTAATGACCAAGGACTGCACCGTGATCCGCTACAACAAGAATCTCCAGCAGACGGATGCCAAGCTGGTCGAACTGTTGGAACGCTTCCGCAAGGTGAACCTGAGCGATCGCACGCAATGGGCGAATACCAGCGTAGTTTTCACCCGGCAGCTTTACAACATGCTGCAACTGGCGCGGGTAATCGCCCAGGGCGCGCGCATGCGCGACGAATCGCGCGGCGCGCACTACAAGCCAGACTTCCCCGACCGCGACGACAAGAATTTCCTCAAGACGACCAAGGCATATTTCGCCCCGGATGCCGATGAGCCAAAGTTTGAGTTCGAGCCGGTGGATGTGTCGCTCATACCGCCAAGGCCGAGGAAGTATGACGCAGCGAAATAGGTTTGCGCATGGAGGAGCGGACGCCCTCGTCCGCCCGGCGAGTGGCATTGCAGCAAGTGTGGCAAGTTTTGTAGCGCTGCTTCCCGGACGGGGGCGTCCGGCGCTCCACGAATAATGAGAAGAGTCATGGAAAATGGCTGACAAGAAACCCGTTATCCTAAAAATCAAACGTCAGAACAACCCGACTTCCAGGTCGTACTGGGAGGAGTTCGAGCTTGCCTACCATCAAGGCATGAACGTAATTTCCTGTCTGATGGAAATTGCGGCGAACCCGGTCACCCGCGACGGCAAAACTACTACGCCCATAACCTACGACTCCAATTGCCTCGAAGAAGTTTGCGGCTCGTGCGCCATGCTCATCAACGGACGTGCCCGCATGGCCTGCTCTGCCCTCATCGACAATCTCGAACAGCCGGTGAAGCTTGAACCGTTCTCCAAGTTCCCCATCGTTCGCGATTTGGCCACCGACCGCAGCGTGATCTTCGAGAATCTCAAGGCCGTCAAGGCCTGGGTTCCAATCGACGGCACCTACGACCTCGGCCCCGGTCCGCGCATCATGCCGGAAGAGCAGGAGATTGCCTATCCCATTTCCCGCTGCATCTCCTGCACCTGCTGCATGGAGGCCTGCCCGCAGTTCAATGAAGAAACCGGCTTCGTGGGCGCGGCCACCATCGCGCAGGTGCGTCTGTTCAACACCCACCCCACGGGCAAAGTGCTGGAGCGAGAGCGGCTGGCGGCCCTCATGGGCGATGGTGGCATCCAGGAGTGCGGCTACGCCCAGAACTGCGTCGAGGTTTGCCCCAAAGACATCCCGCTGACCAAGTCCATCTCCGAAGTAGGCGGCGCGGTCATGAAGCAAGCCATTGGCGACCTTTTCCGAAGCTGATCATTTTTTGGGAGCGCCCGCTGATCTCGCCTTAATTGACGATGCACTGCCGATCCACCCCGGATGACGTTTTCCGGCGCTGATTTTTGTCACTTCCGCCACAACAGAGCACCCAGGCTCCGTATCTAATCAACGCTAACTGGTTGCCACCGGAGCACATGAGTCGGCCGTAATCTGGCGCCGGGATTGGCGTTTAGCGTGCTTCATTCTCTGTGGTACTGTCCGAGAATTTCGGCGAGTAACCATAAGGTAATCAACGTCAGCGACCATTCTGGTAACCGGTGGGAACAGTTACCTCGACTCAACGGTTGGCCGACTTGACAGCATGGCTTAGAATGTCGGGACGGTTGCAGAGCTAGCTGTAAAGAAGACTTACGGGATAACACTTGCGATCCAAGCTACAGCGCCACTTAATTCGTCTATCGTTGCTGGCGTGCCTGTGCGCTCCATTGTTTGCGGCCACCGCCACCACGATGCACAAGCCGGTTCATCACGCCCGGCACCGTCGACTGCACTGGACGCTGTGGAATCCCATGTTCCGTCCCTCGCACGAATCTCTTTTGCTACAGAACGCCGAAGTCGATCGGCTGGAATTGCCGCGCATTCAGGATGACGACGAACTGGAAGCCTTGAAGGCGAGCGGAGCGCTGCAGCCGATCATCGCCGGTGATTCGCTGCGCTTCGATCCCCGGCTCGATCCTTCGCGCCGCTATTGCCGTCCCTGGACCCGCGACTTTGTTCAGGATATCGCGCAAGCCTACTACAATCGCTTCCATCAGCAGATTCAAGTGAACTCCGCAGTGCGCACCGTGAAGGTCCAGAAGAAACTCCGCCGGCACAACCGGAACGCGGCTCCGGCCGAGGGCGATACTGCTTCGTCGCACCTGGCCGGCCTTACCGTCGACCTGCAACGCCGCGGCATGACCCAGGCACAAATTCACTGGATGGAGCACTATCTCTTCTACATGAAAGCTCTCGGCTTGGTTGAGCCCGAAGAAGAGCGCCGGCAATGGGTGTTCCACATCATGGTATCGGGCCGCTATGCGGATTGGCGCGAGACGCAAACTATCGTTCCCATGGAACGCCCCGAACCCGCTCCCGCCATGACCGCCGACAGCCGCGCCGAATAGTCACACTGTATATTGCGCTTCGCCGTCGCCGAACGACCAATTCTCCCACGCGACTTCCACTAAATTAACCATCAAATCCTGCGGCCGCAGTCCCGGATTCTCTTGCAGGATCTCCGCCATGCGCTTCATGAGTTTGCGCTTCTGCCCCAGCTTGCGCCCCATTGATAGCGTGATCTGCACCAGAACGATGTTGTCCGAGCGTTGCACCCCAAGATAGGTCGGATCGTAAATCAGGCCGCTAGCCGGGTGCTCGGTAATGACCTGGAAACGATCCTGTGCCGGCACGTCTGCGCCTTCCATCAACGCCCGATGCACACCATCAGCTAGAGCCTTTTTATATTCCTCGGACTTGCCTTCACGTAAAGAAATTCGAACCAGCGGCATTCAGACCTCCTCAAATTCGACGCCACGCTCCCAAACGTCTCTGTAAATGGATGAACCTGTTGCTGACTGCGATTCACGTGCCCATAGTGCTCTAATGGAGTGATGATCGTGATCATGGCCGGCCTTCCGGCCACCGGCAAAACCACTCTCGCCCGCGAACTGGCCGTCCGCATTGCCGGACGCGTGATCAGCAAAGATGAGGTTCGTCACGCGCTCTTTACGCCGGACGAAATCGAATACTCTTCTCGGCAGGATGACTTCTGTTTGCAGATAATGCTGGAAACCGTTGGTTCCCTTCTCCGACGGGATCCTAATCGGATCTTCTTTCTCGACGGCCGGCCGTTCTCCCGACGCTACCAGATCGACAACGTAGTCAACGCCGCTGCTTCCATGCATCAAAGTTGGCGCATTCTCGAGTGCGTCTGTCCGGAACTGACCTCCAGAAATCGTCTGGAAGATCAGGCTGCCGCAGGCGCGCATCCTGCTGCTAATCGGGATTTCCAGCTCTATCTTGAAGTGAAATCGCGATTCGAAGCCATCACTCTCCCCAAGGTCGTCATCGACACCAGCGAACCGCTGGAGATTTGCGTGAAGCAGGCCTTGGCGGTTCTCCGCTGAATCACTTCCTTCCGTTGCCCTCGCGCCTATACAATCGTGCTCGCTTCGATCGCTTCTGTCCAAGCCCTATAAATTATGACTCGCTTCCGCGTTCTCTTGTTCTCAATTTTGCTTCTTGCAACCGCCTCAGGCGTTGCTCAAACTTCCAACCCCTCGGGCCCAACGGTCAGTACTCGCGCCCGTGCCATTCACGATTCCGCCATTGTCGTCGACACGCACGCCGACACGCCACAACGATTTCTCGACGAAGGCTTCGACATAGGCTCAACCGATCCCAACGACGTTGGCCACCTGAGCCTCGATAAGGCTCTGCCGCGGCAATCTGGGCGCGGAATTTTTCTCCATCTGGGTCGACCCTGTGACCAATCAGGGCCATTTTGCGCAGCACACGTTCGATCTGATCGACTCCGTTTACGAGCAGGCAGCGCATCATCCCGACCGCATGATGATGGCTTTCTCCGTTGCCGACATCGAGCGCGCTCATCGCGATCACAAACTCGCGGCGCTGATGGGCATCGAAGGCGGACACTCCATCGAGAACGACATGCACCTGCTGCGCGATTACTACCGACTCGGCGTGCGCTACATGACCCTGTCGTGGTCGAATACCAACGAATGGGCCGACTCCTCCGGCGACATCGATGACCCTAAGATTCAGCACCACAATGGCCTCACCGATTTTGGCAAGCAGGTTGTGCTGGAAATGAACCGCCTGGGCATGATGGTCGACATCTCGCATGTCGCCGACAAGACTTTCTGGGACACGATTGCGATCACAAAGGCTCCGGTCTTAGCCTCGCACTCCTCGGCACGCGCTCTCGTCGACGCGCCCCGCAACATGACGGACGACATGCTGCGCGCAGTCGCCAAAAACGGCGGAGTGGTGCAGGTGAATTTTTTCTCCGGTTTCGTCGATGAGGACTATCGCAAAGCGATGCTGGCTCAGGAGAAAGATCAGACCGCTGCGATTCAGAACTATATCGACTCGCTGAAAGCCCAGGGCAAACCCGTCAGCTACATCCAAGTCGACCGACTTGAGCGCGAGTGGACCGCGAAAATTCCGCGCCCGCCGTTCAGTTCGCTGATCGACCATATCGACCACATCGCAAAAGTGGCGGGCGTGGATCATGTTGGTCTCGGCTCCGACTTCGACGGAGTCAGCGGCGCCACGCCTCTAGGCATGGACTCCGCCGCAGACCTGCCTAAGATCACGCAGGCCTTGCTCGATCGCGGATACAGCCCCGACGACATCAAGAAAATTCTTGGTGGCAATCTGCTTCGTGTCTTCCGCCAGGTCGAGACCGTTAGCCGCGAGATGCAATCCGAGTCCCACTGACGGCTGCACTGTTTGGCTGGGCTGTCGTACAATGCAACGTTGTCTTAAACCATTTTGCGATGCTATGCAGGAGTAATTATGCGTAACGTTTTTGTCATTCCCGCTTTTTTTCTTGTGGCCGCGCTCACCTGGGGGCAATCGAGTTCTCAGGGCACGCCGACGAAATCCAGCACGACCGCGAAGCCGCCCGTCCACCAAACAGCGACTGGCCAGCCTACCGCGATCATTGAAACCAGTGTGGGAAATATGACGTGCACCTTATTTCCCGATAAGGCCCCTATTGGCGTTCAGAACTTCATCGGCCTCGCCACCGGTACTAAAGACTGGAAGACGATAAGAGGAGCAACGAAGCATGGCGTGCCGCTCTACGACGGCACCATTTTTCATCGCGTCATCGCCGGCTTCATGATTCAAGGTGGCGATCCCGCTGGCACAGGATCGGGCCCCGACCCCGTCGACAAGTTCAAGAACGAGGTCTCCTCCGATTTGCTCTTTGACCGGCCGGGTCGCCTGGCTTACGCCAATGCTGGCCCCAATACCAACAGCTCGCAGTTTTTTATCACCGAGGTGGCTACGCCGCATCTCAACGGGAACTACACCATCTTCGGCCAGTGTGATGCCGCCACCGTCGCGTTAGTCAAGGAAATCGCCCACATGGCGACGGACCCGCAAAACGATCGTCCCTTCCGTCCGGTGAAGATCGTTCATATCAAGATTGTTCGCGGTGAGGCGGCGTCCGCCGCGGCGAAGAAGCCCGCAGCCGGTGCAACCAAGCCGCCGGCCAACTCGAACTAAGACTGGTTATGTGGGGACAGCCTGCCAAGCTTGCCCTGAGCGAAGCCGAAGGGGCTGTTCGCCTTGGCGTAGCAAGGCATTTGTTAACAGCAATTCAAGATTCAGAACTGAAAGGACTCCATGACTCGCCAACCCGGACTTTACGCCACGTTTGAAACCAGCGAAGGCAACATCGTCTGCCGGCTCTTCGAAAAAGACGCACCCAAAACCGTAGCCAACTTCGTAGAACTTGCCGAAGGCAAGCGCGAGTGGACGCATCCCTCCACCCGCAAGAAATCCAAAGACCGCCTCTACGACGGAACAATTTTTCATCGCGTCATTCCCGACTTCATGATCCAGGGTGGCGATCCGCAAGGCACCGGCATGGGAGGCCCCGGCTACCAGTTTGAAGACGAAACCAAAGGCTCCCCGCACAAACTCGACAAGCCGGGATTGTTGGCCATGGCCAATGCCGGCCCCAACACCAACGGCTCCCAGTTCTTCATTACGGTCGCGCCCACGACCTGGCTCACCGGCAAGCATACAATTTTCGGCGAGGTCGTCGAAGGCCAGGATGTGGTAGTGAAGATTTCAGAAGCGCCGCGAAACCGGCAGGACCGGCCGGCGAAGGATGTGGTGGTGAAGAAGGTGACAGTCGAGAAGGTGTAAGGTGCTCCGACGAACGAACAGGGACCGATCCGTGCGGTGTCTCCGCAATCACTTTGTTCCGTGGTTGGCGGGATGTGTTCTTCTGACTACTCTGTCGAGTGGGCTCCCGTCAAAGGAGCCAAGTAGAGGGGCTCCCACGACATCGAAACCAATTCGAACAATCCAGTGTGGCGTGCGCAGAATCCCCATGTCAGCCGTATGTGCTGGCTTTTCCCCTCTAATACACGACCGTGAAGGCGGGCGCGCTACACCCCAATCACTCCCACCAACTCCTTCACCGCCGCCGCGCTCTTATCCAGTCCAGCCTTCTCTTCCGCAGTCAGCTTGATCTCGATAATCTGCTCGATCCCCTTCGCGCCCAGCTTCACCGGCACTCCGACGTAAAGCCCGTTGATCCCGTACTCGCCCTGCAGATACGCGGCGCAAGGCAGAATCTTCTTCTTGTCCTTAAGAATCGCCTCGACCATTTCTGTCGCCGCGGCTGAAGGCGCATAATACGCCGAGCCAGTCTTCAGATACTTCACAATCTCCGCACCGCCGTCGCGCGTGCGCTGCACCAAAGCTTCGAGACGGGATTTCTCAATCAACTCGGTAATCGGAATACCCGCAACCGTGGAATAACGCGGCAGTGGAACCATGGTGTCGCCGTGGCCGCCTAGGACGAATGCGGTCACGTTCTCCACGCTGACCTTCAATTCATCGGCGATGAATGCGCGGAAACGCGCCGAATCCAGCACGCCCGCCATGCCCACCACGCGCTCGCGGGGAAATCCGCTGAGCTTGTAAGCCGCCTGGGCCATGGCATCCAGCGGATTCGAAACGATAATCAGGATGCAGTTCGGCGAATTCTTCACTACGTCGCCGACCACGGCTTTCATGATGCCGTAATTGGTATTGAGCAAATCGTCGCGGCTCATTCCGGGCTTGCGAGGAATGCCAGCGGTGATTACCACGATGTCTGAATTCGCCGTATCTCTGTAATCGTTGGTACCGGTGATGTAGGAATCGCGTTTCTCGATCGGCATGGCCTCCAGTAGATCCAGACCTTTGCCCTGCGGAACACCTTCGATGATGTCGATCAGCACGACATCGGCCAGTTCCTTCGAAGCAATCCAGTGAGCCGCCGTTGCGCCCACATTTCCCGAACCTACAATCGTCACTTTCTTGCGCATGGATGATTCCTTTCAGGAAGAAATTGTTGATCGGGCGATCTGGTGATTTGCGATTGAAAGCCATCCGTCGCGCCAAATGGCCCGCGACAATCACACGATGACCCGATCACCAAACCGCAAAATGTCCTAGACCAGCACCGCCGCGCCCATATTCTCAATAATGCAGTCCGCGAACTGGCTCGTCTTAACTTTCGTGGCGCCTTCCATCAGCCGTTCAAAATCATACGTAACTTTCTTCTGCAGGATCGTTTGCTCCATCCCGTGCTCGATCAAATCGGCAGCCTCGTTCCATCGCAGAAAGCGAAACATCATTACGCCCGAGAGCATCACCGAACCGGGATTGATCACGTCTTTATCCGCGTACTTCGGAGCCGTACCGTGCGTCGCCTCGAAGATTGCGTAGCCGTCGCCGATGTTAGCGCCCGGCGCGATGCCCAGCCCGCCCACCTGTGCGGCGCATGCGTCGGAAATATAATCGCCGTTCAGGTTCGGAGTGGCTAGCACAGAATACTCATCCGCTCGCGTGACCACTTGCTGGAAGATCGAATCCGCGATCCGGTCGTTGACCATGATTTTCTTCTTCCACTGGCCTTTGCCGTGGGTGGCATAGATCTGGTCGAGCACTTCTTTCACTTCCTGCTCCACCGCTTGGCGAAAGGCAGGAGGAGCGAACTCCATTCCCGGCTCCACCAACTCCGCATTCTGCGCCACGGTCAGATTCGGATTCTTGTCCTTATTCTCGATGATCCAGCTCTCGCGCTCGGTCACCACTTTGTCGCGAAACTCTTCGGTGGCCAGTTCGTATCCCCACTTGCGAAAGGCGCCCTCGGTAAACTTTTGAATGTTTCCCTTGTGCACCAGGGTCACGGTCTTGCGGCCGGCCTCGAGCGCGTGCCGAATCGCCATGCGCACCAAGCGCTTGGTTCCAGTCACCGAAATTGGCTTGATGCCCACACCGGAATCTGGCCGAATCTGTTTTTTGCTGCCCTTGAGCATGTCTTTATTCAGGAACTCGATCAGCTTCGCGCATTCCGGAGTTCCCTCCTCCCACTCGATGCCGATGTATACATCCTCGGTGTTCTCCCGGAAGATGACTAAATCCATGCGGTCCGGATGCTTCACCGGCGACGGCACGCCTTTGTAGTACTTCACCGGCCGCACGCAACCATAGAGGTCGAGAATCTGTCGCAGCGCCACATTCAGAGAACGAATGCCACCACCCACGGGTGTGGTCAGCGGGCCCTTAATGGCTACGCGAAACTCGCGGATCGCATCCACCGTGTCATCGGGCAGCCAGGTGTCGAACTTGGCCTTCGCCTTTTCGCCGGCGAACACCTCGTACCACGCCACGCGCCGCTTACCCTTATAGGCCTTCTCTACTGCGGCATCAAACACACGCAGCGACGCCTTCCATATATCGCGCCCCGTTCCGTCCCCCTCGATAAACGGAATGACCGGATTGTCCGGCACCTCGTACGTCCCGTTCGCGTATCCAATCTTCCTTCCATCTGACGGAACAGCTACACCGTTATAAGAACCTGCCATTCATGCCTCCCTATAGAGTTTCGCTGCAAAACTAGTCAATTTATAGAGAATACCCCTTGCACCGGCACTCTCACCAATCTTTGCGTCACAACCGTGTGTGACCCTCGTCACCAGCGTCTCGTCCCGAAAGACTTGCGTACCCCAACGGTCATATATCGGCCCCATGGTCCATTATTGCCCAGATCGGCCACGCCCAGATTAGTGTCGCGCGCCCCCAATCGGTCAAAGAGGAAATGCTGCGTCACGCGAAACTCAAACCCCTTAGCAATAAAGATTCCCACTCCCCAAGAGTGCTCAATCCCGATTGCATCCGGGGACCAAGTGTAAAGGGTCTGAGGGATGGTCTTGCCGAACAAGAATGATGGCGCGCCAAATACCATAAAGCGCCGCAGCTCTCCCCGGCCAAAGGGACGCACCTCAAGCATTCCCGATAACATGTAGCGGGCGAACATGCTGCATGGCGCGTTGACTCCGCCATACTGTCCCGCATTGCCGGCGCAGATGTTGGGATCGATTTCGTTATGCGGAGGCGCCAGATCAAATTGCGCCCATCCCCAAAACATGTCGCGCGGAAAGAACATTCTCTCTCCACTTCCGGAATCCTGCGGAGAATTTGCAGCCGGCGAATTCTGTGCCCTGCCTGCAATACAAATCAATAGAGGAAATACAAGAAGCCAAACCAACTTTTTCATTCCGCCTCCGAGGTTTTTTTCATGTGGAACCGGTCAGCCCTGTCCATGCCCAAGTGTCCCGCCTTCCATGGTTTCCATGGGATTAGAACGGGTTTACTGGAGCGGAACATTGTAACGCTTTGTCGGAGCCGCTCTTGCCGATTCCCTTGCGACTGAGAGTGAATCGAAGGAATCTGCCACTTCGGCAATCAGGATTCCAAAACCTTCCAGAATCCATATTCGGTATTCGTATTTATTCCATTCATAGGATTGATTTACATCCGCAACCGCGCAACGCGTGCAGTCTCAACCATCTACGGTTTGGATGACAGATTGCTAGTCCTTATATACTAGAAGCCCTTGGAGCCACGATGCCACAGGAAGTATCCGTTTCCTATCAGGCCATCAAAAGCAAGGTTTACCGGCTGATCGATACCTTGGTCGTCGGAGAAAAGTCGGAAGTCGAGATTCAGGAGTCCATTCGCCGCTGGTGGGAGCTCATTCACCCGACGGATCGCCCGATCGCCCAGAAGTATCTCCTCCTCGTGCTAGGACGTTCTTGCCAGGCGCTGGATGCGATCGAAGAGGGCTTGACCGACGCTACGAACCATGACGCCTTTCGTCCCGAGTCGACCAGGGCAACATTCAAGCTGGTCGAAAGAGTGGTCAAACAGTCCAGTAAGCATGCCGCCTATAGCAGCTCCGTCTGAGCTGATTCTGAACCTTCGCTCGATTTCCCGAAGTCCGTGTAAAATTTTGCGATTGCGCGATTGCTTATCCCTCTTTCCGCCGGCTACCCTTCCCTGATTCTGGCGCCGCGGCGCAGTTTCAAGTGGACCGCAAAGGAAACGTAAATTGCGTTTTGAACCCGCGGTCACACCAGATCCAAAGAAATGACTTCGGCAATCAAGAAAACCGTTGAACGCATGTACCATGCTTAATATATGAGCCTAAAGCGGTTTACCCTGGCGAGAACCGTTTCCTCTCCGATGCCCTCCTGAACACCTACTCGCGAAATCAAATGATGCACACTCCCCTGCTTGTGACCAAGTGGTCACAGACCATCTCACGGATAAAACGAGATTCTTAAAAAACCGATTGCGATAATTGTGAAAGGTGATACTTTATTTGTCCGATGCCCAACTCGTCTCTATGACGGGTTTCTGTTGTAGGACAAGCGGAAAAACTCTTTCCTGCTTGCGTCCTCTCCGCTAGGAGGTTCCCCTTGCTCGGATTTGAAACGATCGGCAACGCCACCATCATCGCCTATGACGGCAGCCCCATACTCGCCACAGATCCTTGGATCAATGGAGATGCTTATTTCGGAAGTTGGGGTCTGGGTCACGAGATTCCTCCCGACCAACTAGCCGCGATCAGAGCCTGCAAGTATTACTGGGTATCCCACGGCCATCCGGATCATTTAAACCTTTCATCGATTGCGACTCTGAGCGACAAGGAAATTCTCTTGGCCGACCATCGTGGTGGGCGCATACGGGATGATCTCAGCGCCATGGGTTTTCGGGTTCGTATCTTGCCTGAGAGAAACTGGGTTTCTTTATCTCCCCATGTGCGGGTTCTTACCCTGTCGGATTACAACCAGGATTCCATCCTGCTGATTGATGTTGGCGGACGGCTGCTTGTCAATTTGAATGATGCCTCGGATCGCGGTTGGGGACGCTTTTTGAAGTCCGTCACGGCACAGTATAAGCAGTGCTACTTGCTACGCCTCTGGGGGTATGGTGATGCGGACATGAATAACTTGTTCACGGAATCCGGAGAGCGGATTACGAATACCGTTGGCAAACCGCCACTGGGGCGCACCATCCAGGCCGACGCACTCCGCTTAGGCACTCAATACGCGATTCCCTTTAGCTCCTTTCATCGTTACCAGCGAGAGGACAGCATCTGGGCGAACGAGTTGGGCGTACCGATCGAAAACTATACTGCCGGGCAGCAGCCGAACATGCCCCAAGTCCTACCGGCGTTTCTGCAAGTCGATGCGGTGTCGGGCGCATGCAAGGAGATTGCTCCCCGAAGCCTGGATCAGGTGGTACTCAAGCCTGAGGAGTTTGGTGACAGCTGGGCTGATCGTCTAACCCGTGATGACAAGCAACTCATCCAAAATTACTTCTTGTCCAAAGAAGTTGTGCGGCAAAAATTTGGATTTCTACGCTTTCGCGTTGGCGGGGAAGACTTCATCGTCGATCTGAACAAACACCGAAGAGATACAGGGATCACTTTTGAAGTTCCGCGACACTCCCTGGTCAACGCAGTGCAATATCGGGTTTTCGACGACCTAATGATTGGTAACTTCATGAAGACGACCTTGCATGGATTAGCGAACCTTTATCCGGACTTCACACCGTATGTTGCCAAGTACGCTGACAATGGCCGGGCGGAGTCAAGGGAACAGTTGCGCGAATACTTCCATCATTACCGCAGTAAGGACCCAATCGGCCATATGTTTCGCACGTTGGAATCCAACTCGGAGTCACTATTCCGAAAGATCGTGCCGCATGAGAGCTTGGTATTTCGCTCCGCAAAATCTTTGTATTGGACATTGCATCACTAGCGCCAGGCATGAGCTCTAAGGCACAGCTATTGGAGATTTGCAACCTGATGCCCGTTGCGTCTTTTTCCTGCGTTCGACCTGAGTTCTTCCATTCCTTGCCGCTGGCTGACCGCCGGCAACTGCCGTAACATACATGCAACGATGCATGCAGCCCGGCAGACAGAGGTGCTCTGGTCGATCGCTCTCAGGCGATTCGTGCTCGTATTGCTCGCGTTACCGTTTTTCTGCGCCCTCCCGACTCTCACCGACGCTCAAACTCAGGCCTCCAACCGCACCTCCCGCCCCATTCCAGCTGCCGACTCCAAGCTGATCGAAGTGAAAGTCGCCGGAAGCAAGCGTTTCACCCAGGCTGAGGTTGCCGCTGCCAGCGGGCTTCCGCTCGGCACAATCGTAGACGAGGAAGCATTCCGCAAAGCCGCCCGTCAACTGGGCGAGAGCGGCGCCTTCAACGACATCTCGTACTCTTTCTCGTACTCGTCGGCGGGCACCAGACTCACCTTTCAGGTCAAGGACGCCGACAAGTTTGTTCCCGCCCACTTCTTGGATTTCGTCTGGTTCTCTGACCAGGAGTTGATTCAGAAGCTGCACGAACACGTTCCTCTCTTCAACGGGGAATTGCCCGTTTCAGGGCGCTTGCCCGATCAACTCTCCGACGTTCTACAAGCCCTGCTGGTGGAACGCAACATACCCGGGCACGTCCAATACCAGCGGAGCCCCGGCCCCAACGGTCAACTCGCGTCGTTCGAGTACGCTGTCGCCGATGTCATTATCCGAATCCATCAGATTGAGTTCACCGGCGCGGGAGCCGGCGAGTTGCCTCTACTTGAGGCGGCCGCGGAAAAACTTTCCGGCCGTGACTACTACCACGCGCTCCTGACTTCCTTTGACGAACATGCAGTGCTCCCCGTTTATCGCGAGCGTGGTTACCTCAAGGCGTCCTGTTCCCCGCAGCAGCCGAGGCTGGCGAAGAATGCCGCGCCGGAAACCGTCGACGATAAACAGGCAATCACCCTTTTGGATATCACGATCGCCATCACTCCCGGCGCGCAGTATAAAGTGACCGGCTGGAACTGGTCAGGAAACACGAATATTCCCACGGAGAATTTGCAGTCGCTTCTCCACGCGAAAATCGGGGAGCCCGCCAACACGGTGCAACTGGCGGCCGACTTGCGGACGGTTCAGCAACTTTACGGGTCTCGCGGTTATGTAACGGCTGCAGTGAAAGCCAACGCCCAATTTGACGATGCTGCCGGCAACGTAGCTTATGCCCTTGTGGTCACCGAGGGCCCCGTCTATCACATGGGAGAACTGGAGTTTCGCGGCATCGACAACGGCTTGACGGCCAAACTCCGCGCCGCATGGAAAATTCGTCCCGGCGACGTCTACGATGCCACCTACCTCAACGAATTCCTGCCACAGGCCAGAAAGCTTCTGCCCGCAAGCATTGACTGGGAAGTCTCACCGCACGTGACCGCGATGGCGAAGGACAAAACGATCGACGTGGATCTGCTATATACGGCGAGAGCGCCAAAGTGAAGCAAGTTTGTAATGCCGGAAAACTTTGTTACTTCCCATCTTTCGCCGAAGTGGGAATAAACTGCGAGGTAGACCCGTCTTCTCGGCGGCTCTATCGTAGGAGGTTTTGAAAGGGCACAACTTCAGCTGTGCCGATACGTGCCCATCACCATGCGGCTTTAGCCGCGGAGCGGGCCCCGACGATTAACTCAGGAGAATACTCGAATGGATAGCAGATCGAGGTGGTTTACTAGCGTGGCAGCAATCATTTTTTCGGTAACCGCATTTCTCAACCTCAACGCTCTCACAGCTGGTAAGCAGCACACCTTCACCGGGGAAGTCGGCGACGCGATGTGCGGCAGAAAGCACATGGAAGGCTCGACGGCAGCGGACTGCACCCGGGCTTGTGTGGCGCACGGATCCAAGTTCGCCCTCGTGGTAGGCGATAAAATCTACACCCTCGATACCACCGACAAAGCAGCGCTGGCCACTCTGGACAAACAGGCCGGAAAGACTGCCACCGTGACCGGCACTTTGGACGGAGACACGATCGAAGTTAGTTCGGTCGCAGCGAAATAAGGCGCTTGGCACCGACGCGAACTTTTCTTCAAAAGAGAATCTGAGTCGAAATCGCGGCCCGACCCAGATTTTGGGTGGCGCAGCGCTTCTAGCGCTGCGATAAGCCGCCAATCTTCACCCCGGCTTCAGCCGCCGAGGTGCCCAGCTTGTTCGGAAATCAGGAAACAAAAACTCTCTTGCGTGATTTGCTCTGGTATGTGTTACATTCAATCGCGTTTTGCCCGGCGCCCTCCCCCCAATCAGTCCGGGCACAAGAGCGGGACCCGCGCCAGCGGCCCGCTTTTTTTCGCTGCCCGGTTAAATTCACACTTTCTTTACAAACCATTGTGTTAAATTGTGCATTCTCAATATCATCACTTTAATTTTTCACGCCGGAGGCACAGTTGGGCAAAGACATGGTTCCCAAACGGATCTTCTTCACCAAGGGAGTCGGGAAGCACCGAGAGCGGTTGACATCTTTCGAGTTAGCCCTGCGCGACGCCGGCATCGCCGCCCAGAATCTGGTTCGTGTCTCTTCCATCTTTCCCCCGAATTGCAAGATGCTCGCCCGCAAAGAGGGCGTGAAGTATCTCAATCCCGGAGAAGTTGTCTTCGCCGTCGTGGCCGAAAACTCCACCCATGAAGCTCACCGCTTGCTCGCTTCCTCGATCGGTGTAGCCATCCCTGCGGATAAAAACACTTACGGGTATCTAAGTGAGCATCATTCCTTCGGTGAGACCGAAGACGCTGCCGGAGAATACGCCGAAGAGCTCGCCGCCGAAATGCTCGCCACCACCTTGAACGTCGAGTTCGATCCCGACCGCTCCTGGGACGAGAAAAAACAGATCTACCGCCTATCGAACAAAATCGTTCGCACCGCCAACGTCACTCAATCCGCCGTCGGCGATAAGCGCGGCTTGTGGACGACCGTTATCGCCTCGGCTGTGCTGATTTTCGATTAGACCTGGCTTTAAGCTGCCTACCACACGCGAGGAACGAGGTGAAAGCGGGTGTGGAGGCAGTATTCGGTATAGCCGGGCAGTTCCTGGCGCAGTACCTTTTCCTCGTTGAGCAGGCGAAGCACAATCACTGCGATGAAGAGAGCAACCGCAGGCCAGGCAACGTATGAGCCCAGCGCCAGCGGTGTGAAGAAAAACATCACGCTCACTCCCAAATACATCGGATGGCGAACCATGCGATACGGCCCACCAGAAATCACCTTCTGATCGGGCTCGACTTGAATGGTGCTGGCCGCAAAGCTGTTGGCCTTCAAGACCCAGAGAATCATCCCATAACCGCCGAGAACGAACATCTGGGCCACGATCATCAACCACACGGGTGGGTGAGACCAGCCAAAGCGGTGATCGAAGCCGGGGAGAATGTATATGGCTGGCAGGACCACGTACATGAGTTTCATGATGATCTTCTGTTCGCCGACTGTTTCCGTTCTCCGCAGCCTACGCTCGACTAATGCTGGATCGTGTTTGTAGAAGTAGGCGAAAGCGGCAAGCGTAGGGAAAAACCATATTGCGAGAAATATCCAGCCCTGCCAAAACCTCAAGGAGCCTGCGGGAATGAACACGAAAGCTCCGCATCCCGCCGTTGCCATCGAAAGCCGAATAACTAATTTCGACTTGAGACTCATCGGATGAGACTCCCGTCGTCCGAGAAAGCTCTGCTCCTGATGATTCTCGCGGCAGAACCAATCGGCGAGCAGTGACGGCAGTCACCCGGCTCGCAGCATTGTTCAACGTGCGCCGCTCCCAGTCACGCAGACGTGCTATAATGCTACTTTAGTAACCCCTCAGCCCTCCCGAATATAACCTTCTGTTAACAGCCTTCCCGTATCATAGGACTGTAGACAAATACCTGATTCAGGCAAGAGGAGTAGTTGTGGATAACGATACTCGCAGAAAAAAGCAGCAGGCGTTGATGACCGAATTGATCGAAAGGAAGATTCGCCTGCACGCACAACATCTTTATAATCAACGCGGTCAGGCCGAAGGCCACGCCTTGCAAGATTGGGTGGAAGCTGAGTCGCGCGTGCTGGAAAACAGCATTCTCGCACCGCTCTATCGCAAAACTCGCGGGGAAGCTGTCTCGTCCGACGAACTCAAGAATTCTGACAACGCGCAGTTCCGAACCTGTAACTCATCCGCCTCAGAGGCTGGCGCCCGCTAGCCCGGCCTCGGGGCGCACCGCCCTCATTTCTTCGCTACCGCGTTCTTCGCCTTGCTCCCCCTGCTTCCCTTCTTGTCCAACCGCTCCAGCACCGCGGCGACAATCAGCGGCAATCCGACCGTCGCGTCCACAAACACTTCCCCGAACCTTCCACCCTCCGCCAGAGGCACAAACTTCCCCCACGACACCGCCTCGCTGTAAGGACTGCCCGACAATCCTCCCCAGTAAACCGGCTCCGGACAAATCCGTAGCCCATAGTGATAGCGTTTCAGCGGAACATTCTCTCCCAGCCGCCTATGCCGTAGCTCACAGAACGGACCAAACTGCTGCGACCAGTTCCGTGGCACTCCACCGCCAATCGTTAAAATTCCGAGTTTCTTCTGCCGCAACAGCGTTGCCGCAAAATGCTCCAGATCCTCGAACGGATCAAACCGTATCTTGTGCCTGCCTGTCGATTCCCGCAGCCGATTGTTCAGTGCCGTGTCCAGTCCCATCTCCGAATCGCTGAACGCCGGTACAAACACCGGGACGCCCATCTCGTGCGCCGATTTCAAAATCCCCCGCTGGTCCTTCGCATTCTTTGTCAGGTACGCCCCAATCGCATGATTCAACTTGTACGAGCACATCACCTCGTTGTGGTCCCAACCTTCCAGCACCGCCGACATCACTTCTTCCACATCATCCAGGTTCTGTTCCGGCTCCAGCGTGTCGTACACGCGGTTATAGCCCTGCTCGTAAAGCTCCTCATCACTGACCTCGGGGTTGGCTCGGAAGTGCGCGCGTCCCGTAGCCTCCACCAGCCCATGCGCCATCAGCGCCCCGGTTGAAACCACTGCATTCACGATGCCTCGATCAATCAACTCCGTCACGATCAGACCCTGCTTGGCCACCGTCATCGCGCCCGAAAGCGTCATCACCACGAAGCACTCTTCGTCGCGCGCCATCGCCTCCAGAACGTCAGCGGCCTCGCCGAGCTGGCGCCCCGTAAACGCCGTTTTCGCCATCGCCCGCACCAAGTCGTCGATCGACTTCACTTTGCCAAGATCGAGCGGCTCCAGCGGAATCAATCGGTCTTCGATCGGATTGTGCAGGCGCCGTTCCACCCCATCCCCGGCGTGTCCCGCGTGATTCTGTTTCGCATGGTTCGAGTTGCCACCGTTGTCGTGCTTCACGCGTTCACCTCCGGGCAGCAGCCCGTTTATTTTTCCTCTGCTATTCTATCGTCTTTAGAGCCGACTGGTTCAAAGGAGATGGTTTCCGTGTCGCCCAATAAGTTTCGCGTTGCTCTCATGCAAATGTCCTGCGGACCCGAGCCCGAGCAAAATCTCACCAAAGCCCTTGAACGCATCGCCGATGCTGCGGGACGCGGCGCGCAAGTCGTCTGCCTGCCCGAACTTTTTCAGACGCAATATTTCTGCCAGCGCGAAGATCATTCTTTGTTCGATCTGGCCGAGCCGATTCCCGGACCATCGAGCGACAAACTCGCCGCGGCCGCCCGCCAACACGGCGTCGTACTGATCGCCTCGTTGTTCGAGAAGCGCGCTCCCGGCATCTATCACAACACGGCAGCCGTCTTTGACTCCGACGGTTCTCTAAGCGGCCTTTACCGCAAGATGCACATCCCCGACGATCCGCTCTACTACGAAAAATTTTATTTCACTCCCGGCGATCTGGGATTTCGCGCCCTCGACACCAGCGCCGGTCGCCTGGGCACCCTCGTTTGCTGGGACCAATGGTTCCCCGAAGGCGCCCGCCTCACCGCGCTGCAAGGCGCAACCGTGCTTTTCTATCCCACCGCCATCGGCTGGCATCCTTCGGAGAAAGCCGAATTTGGCGTCGCCCAGCATGACGCCTGGCGCACCATTCAGCGTGCCCACGCCATCGCTAACGGCGTTTACGTCGGGGTCGTCAATCGCGTCGGCTTCGAGACCGGCAACATCCGCGGCAAATCCACGCCCGGCCAGGGACTCGAATTCTGGGGCGCATCGTTCTTCTGCGATCCCTTCGGCCGCGTCATCGCGGAAGGCTCGCACGACCGCGAAGAAATCCTGATCGGTGACGTCGACCTCAAAGCCCTCGAAGATATCCGCCGCAACTGGCCCTTCCTGCGCGACCGCAGAATCGACGCCTACGCCCCCATATCCAATCGTCTGCTGGACGGACGATAAGAGCTGATCGTGAAAAAGCCGCATCCCAAACATTCAAGTAACACTTTAATTCGCGATGAGCCTGCGCAAACCTCTGCCGCGCTCCACTACCGCATGCCTGCCGAATGGGAGCCTCACGCCGCCACCTGGCTGGCATGGCCGCACTATCACGGCGATTGGCCCGGCAAGTTCGAGCCGATCCCGTGGGTCTACACCGAGATCGTCCGCAATCTCGCCCGCCACGAGCGCGTCGAGCTGATCGTCAATGATGCCGCGGCCGAACGCCAAGTTCGCAAGCTCTTGGACAAAGCCGCCGCGCCACTCGCCAACGTCCGCTTCCACCGCTGGCCCACCAACCGCGTCTGGATGCGCGACTCTGGCTGTATCTTCGCCACAGAATTTTCGGAACCCAAAGATCGGGAAGGGCACGACTTCAGTCGTGCCGGTAAGGGCACAAAAAAGCCTCGGGCTTTAGCTCCTGGAGGTAGCTTGCGAGCCACAAAATTCCGCTTCAATGCCTGGGCCAAGTATTCGAACTATCGCCGCGACGAAAAAATCGGTACCCTGATGGCGAACGCCGCCAACACCCAGGAAATCCGCCCGCTATCTCACGCCACCCGCGTCGTCCTCGAAGGAGGCTCCATCGACGTCAATGGCCGCGGCACCATCCTCACCACCGAAGAATGCCTGCTGAGCAAAGTGCAGCAACGCAATCCCGGCATGACCCGCAAAGACTACGAGAGGGTCTTCGCGGACTACCTCGGCGCCCCACACACCATCTGGCTCGGGTGCGGCATTTTCGGTGATGACACTCACGGCCACGTCGACGACCTCACGCGCTTCGTCTCTCCCGACACCGTCATCACCATGGTTGAGAACAATTCGCGAGACGTGAATCATAAACCGCTGCGCGACAACCTTCGCCGCCTGCGCGCCGCCCACGATCAAGCGGGCAAACCGCTGAACATAATCGAGCTTCCTATGCCCGGCCCCGTCGTCTTCGAACAGCGGCGTCTGCCCGCCAGCTACGCTAATTTCTATATCGCGAACGGAATCGTGCTTGTGCCCGTCTTCAACGATCCGAATGACAGAATTGCGTTGAACACGCTCGCCGCGCTCTTCCCCACCCGCGACGTTGTCCCCATCTATTCCGGCGATCTGATCTGGGGACTCGGCACTATGCACTGCATGACGCAGCAGCAGCCAGCTCGCTGAGCGCCGTCGTCTCCCGATCTCGAACGCTAGAACTAATTTCGATCTGTCATCTTGAGGGTAGCGAATGTTTCGCGCAGCGGAACACTCGCGAAGTCGAAAGATCCCTACTGCAGCCACGACTCGAAGGCGCAATCGAGCGGTATAGGATTCCGCTCGAAAAAAAGCGGGCCGGCGAAACCGGCCCGCAATTTTTAAATCTCGTCCTGGTTGACTACCGGCCGGGACCCGAAGGCGAACTTCCGCCTGGATTCGCTGAACCAGGATTCGAAGATCCCGGGTTTGACCCAGGGTTCGAATTCCCGGGATTCGATGTTCCGGGGTTCGTGGATCCGCCATTCGGCGAAGCACCGGGGTTTGACGGCGATCCCGGTGTCGTCGGAGTTCCATTGGGGCTTGTGCTCGGATTCGGATTGCCCGGGTTTGCATTCGGATTACCGGGATTATTCGGGTTCGACGGTTGCGAGCCCGGCGCATTCGGGTTGCTCGGAGTCGCCCCCGGATTTTCACTTCCTGAACCTGTTGGCGGCGGGGTCGTGTTTCCCGTCGGAGGTTGTCCCGTGTTCCCTGTCGGCGGCTGGCCAGTGTTGCCGGTTGGCGGTGCGGATGGCGTGGCTTGTCCGGGAGTTCCCGAACCCGACGGCGTCGTGCCTCCAGCCGGTGCATGCTGCGCTACTACCCACGTCGCACAGAACAGCAGCACGGAAAGTAAAGTTAGTCTTTTCGCTGACATCATGAAGCCTCCAGCATTGAGTTTTGCTGATTCCTTATCACTGTCCGCGGAACGATCTGGCCTAAGGAATCCATAGCCCCAGTCTGCGCGTGAAGCTATGCCACGAATATCCGGCCGATGCCGTAGCCTCTGGCAAGTGATCGCGTAGAAGCGAAGAAAAAGCGGGAGAGAAGTGTCTCAGACAGGCGGTCCAATTTCTGGTTCCGCCCACTGCAAACCAGAAACCGGAAGGTGGGAAACTTACTTTCTGTACTGCGTCGGTGCCGGGCCTCTCTCCAGCATCTCGCGGTCCCAGATAGCGCCCTCGCGGGTATAGGTGGCCAGTTCGAAATCCTGGGTCAGTTCCAGCGCGTCCACGGGACAGGCGTCCTCGCAGAGCCCACAGAACATGCAGCGGCTTAAGTCGTAAGTGAAGTTGGTCAGTTCCTTCCGCCGTGTCTGCTCGTTGCGTGCGCTCGAAACTACGATCAGATGCTCCGGGCAGGCCAGCGCGCACAGGTCGCAGGCAATGCACATGGTCTCGTCGGTGTCAGGATTGGTATTCAGACGCGGCGCGCCACGGTACCGTTCCGCCACCTGCGGCCTCTCCATGGGATATTGCTCGGTACAAATTTCCTTGGGGTCCTGATAGCGAAACGTGACCTTCAATCCCTGTAGAAGGTCAATCAGAAACACTTTGCGCAGCAGGCTCGGCATGCCCATAACCCGCTAAGCATAACACTTGCCAGTTGTCGCTTACCAGTTGTCAGTTCAGGGAACTTTTGCCGGCTGATTTGCGTACAACCCACCAAGAGGTTGCTATGCGAGCCTATCTCGCGAATCTACCGCCGAAAGCACGAATGCTCTTGGCCATCCCCGTCGTCGCCGTTGCCTATCCGGTAGTGATGATTCTGCTTCCGGCCGTCGTTCGAGCTTTAGTGCCGGATGTTGTGCGCTCCGTCCTCAGCCTGATCTAATTGCGATTTCTCCTCTACAGATGAGGCTCTCCATCGGACCCATTCTTTCGGTGATACTCTGTCCGGCGCAGGACTTTTTCCGTGACCACAACCAACGACGAACTCTGGATGGAGGAGGCGCTACGCTCCGCCCAGCGCGCTCTCGAAGCCGGAGAGGTTCCGATCGGAGCCGTGGTGGTATGCGAGAGCCGGGTAGTAGGCCGCGGATGGAACCGCAACATCACGGACTTCGATCCCACCGCCCACGCCGAGATCGTCGCCTTGCGCGAAGCCGGTGCAACCGTTGGTAACCATCGTCTGGCCGACTGCGAGCTCTTTGTTACAATTGAGCCGTGCGCGATGTGCGCGGGTGCGATGGTGCATGCCCGGATCAAGCGCCTGGTTTATGGCGCGCCAGATCCCAAAGCAGGCGCGGTCCAGTCCGTGATGCAGGTGCTGAATCATCCCCGACTGAACCATTGCATGGAAGTGTGTAGCGGAGTGCTGGCAGGCCGCTGCGCAGAAATCTTGCAGGAGTTTTTTAGAAACCGTCGCTAGTGCTAGGTTCCTGATTGGTTGTCATTCCGAGCGAAGCGAGGAATCTAGGTTTTGCTGATGGCTGGCAGCTGAGAGCTTTTTTCATACGGAGAGGTGCGTGAGCGGTTGAAACGATCCGCCTCGAAAGCGGACATACCTTAACGGGTATCGTGGGTTCAAATCCCACCCTCTCCGCCAGTTATAACTCATTTATAATCAGTAATATACATAAACAACACAGAAATTGTGCTAAATTTGTGCTAGAGTTCTTTCGTGGGCTCGAAAGGACGCACGATGCCAGCACAAGAGCCGGATCCGCTACATCTCACCGACGAACAGAAAGCCAGCCTGCGGACCTGGCAGGTGAAGCTCGGCCCTCCTGTCATCACAATTTTCGTAAGACACAGCCAGAGCTGCAAGTATTACGGGGATGAGTTCGAAAAACGCTGTCGCTGCCCCAAGCACTTGCGCTGGACTCACAATCGAAAACAGCATCGGGCATCCGCCCACACCCGCTCCTGGTCGGCGGCTGAAAACAAGAAGCGCGAGATCGAGGACCAGCTGGCCGGGCGCACCCCAGCCCCGCAGTCGACGGGCCAAGGAATCCAACAGGCCGTGGACATTTTCCTGGCGGACAAGAAACTCCAGGGCATCACGGACGGAGTAGTTGGCAAGTACACACGGGAACTGGACCGCTTGCGTAGCTTCTGCGAGAGTGCAGGCGTGTACACGATACGAGGTGTCAACCGCGAACTGATGACGCGCTTCTGCGGGACATGGGAAGCCCTCTACAAGTCATCGTCCACCCGCGTGCGCGTGCGAGAGCGCTTACGAAATTTCCTGCGGTACTGCTACCAGGCGGAATGGCTCACGCGGATTGTGGATCTTCCCAAGATGAGGGACACCGAGCCACTCACCATGCCCTTGACTGCGGAGGAATATAAAAAACTGCTGGACGGAGTTTATGGAACCGTTGCGGACCCGGTGCGCCGGGACCAGGTACATGCGCTCTTGCAGCTGATGCGGTGGTCCGGTCTTGCCATCGGGGATGCGCTTCGATTGCGCAGGGACGGAATCGTACACGATAAGGCACATGGAATTTACCGCGTCGTGACCTCCAGGCAGAAGACGGGCACAGACGTATCTGTCCCCATACCGCCCGAGGTGGCCGCGGAAATCCTGGCAGTGGCCAACGGCAACCCTAAGTATGTGTTCTGGAGCGGCAACGGGAAGCCGGACACCATCTCTAAGAAGTGGGCGAACGTTTATGTGAGGCCGGTCTTCGAGGCTGCAGGAATTGAGCGGAATGGAAATATGATGAGTCACCGGCTGCGGGACACATTCGCGGTGGATCTTCTGGAGAAGGGCGTACCGCTCGAGGAAGTCTCGAAGCTGCTCGGGCATGAATCCATCAAGACCACCGAGCGGCACTATGCGAAGTGGGTCAAGGGAAGACAGGACCGGCTGGATAGCCTGGTTACAGCCAGCTGGGAGAAATCTAAGTAAGCCGTCCCGTGGGTTGGGTGATCTTTCGGTGCACCCGGCGCAGGACGGATTCCGGAATTCGGATGGTGAAATATTTCCGCCGGTGCAGTCCCTCGGGCCGCCCGATCCGAATGACGCGCGGCTCATTCTCAAAAATCCTGCGAACCACGTCGGCCGAAAGTCCCCACAGCGCCGAGATTTCTTTCACGTAATAGTGCTTTTCAAAAGCAATGCCCTGCGGGGCATTACTAGGGATACCCGCCTGCTCTTCCACGGTCCATAACCTCTGAAGGTTGATCTCTGCCCGGGTACTTGAACTTGAACGCCCCGTCGGGCCCCTCACGGCGTGATCTAACTAAAATGCTACGCCCGAACCGGAGCAGCCTCCAATACCACTTTGAAAATAAAGTTGTGTGTTTGGAATCACTAGTCGTCGCTATCCCCATCAAGAGGCAACGCCAGGTTGGTCTCCGCCTCTTGCCTCACCTTCGGTGCCCTCTTGTAGGTGGCATCTAGCAGACGAGGATACTCCACGCGTTGCCCAGCCAAGATCTGCTCAATGCTGAGCAACGGGATCCTGGGGAACTTGTCGACCAGTCCCGGAGGCTGGGGTGGCTTTAGGTTCGCTCACATGCCCGCTCAGAATTGCTGCCCTATTACTTTCGTAGCATCGTGAGTTCTGGCGTTAGGAATATGTAGTTTTCCAATCGAGTCGGCCCGCCGTTTACTTGTTCGTGATGGTCTCAGCGCGCCCAGGTTCCGACCGGGGAACACGAATCCTGCAAGTCGGGTGCGATGGTCGTGGTTGCTCACTGGAGAACTGCTTTGGAGATCGCTCACATTGCTATTCGTAAGGACGCAGAAGCCGTGCTCCGCTTGATGAATTCCACGGGACGCTTGGCGGTAGACCGCCTGTTGTGTTCGATCGCAGTCATGACTCTGTGCTCCAGCGTCTCCAACTCCTCAACTCTTATCTTGGATTTAAGTTCCTCGGTCAGGGCATGCGTGCGCTGCCGGAGCTCATGGGAATTTTCCTCAGCCATTCTCAGCCAGTAGTAGGCAGAGCGACCGTTCTTCTCCATGCCGCAACCCTCAAGCTGGGCCAGTCCGACAAGATATTGGGCCGCAATGAATCCTTCCTCAGCCGCCTTCAGATAGGTTTCGATGGGGTGATTCAAGACGGCCGTATCGACATTTGCGGCTGGGCTAACCAGGGGATTATGGCGCTCATTGAACAGCAGAAACAGCAACTCGAACCGGCTCGATACGCCCAATTTCTCGAAGACCCGGAAAAGGTAGTTCTTTATGGTGTGGTCGCTGAGGTTCAGCTCATTTGCAATCTGCTTGTTGCTTTGTCCCTGCGCGGCGTGCTCGGCCACCTCCAGTTCGCGCTTCGTCAGCAGGCGGAGCTTACCGTCCTCGATGCCATCGCAGCATGGCGTGTTACGGAGCGCCTCAAGCAGGTATTGAGCCTGGTCGCGCCCAGCCCATATTTCCCCGCGGTTGACCTGCTCAATGCAGTTGTGGAGTTCCGAGATCGGATCGGTTCGGCAGAACACACCGGTTGCACCACAGTGAAAGGAGGCAATGACTGATTCCCGGGTGCTCTCTTCGAGCAGAATCACGATGTGAATCCCTGGGTGGACTGCACTGAGGGTTCTCGCTACCTGCAGTCCTTTCTTGGCCCCGGCCTCGAATTCCATGCTAATTAGCGAGACGTCGGGTTCACGGGCAGCAAGAGGAAAGAAGTCGGCCGCCGCTACCACACCGAGTACTTGGAAGTGTGGGTCGCGCCCAAGCGATTCCGCCAGGAGTTGGCTGCCCATTCGATCGCGATCCGCAACCAAGATCTGAATGCGTTGCGCCGATTGAGGGTGAGCTGGTAAATGCGACGGCATGTCGATCAACTTTAACGTTCAAAGAACTGTGTTCGAGGCCGATTAAAACTAAGGACCTAGTGGTCGACGAAGTGGCTGGACAGCGAAGTCTCGCATATGGGACGAACGCTTACAAGCACAAAGAATTGATTCGTCTAATCTCTGTTGTGGGAAAATTCGCGTAGCATCACGAGCTTCCGCAATTGCAATACGATACGGCTTCCTCAAATATTGTGACTGGCCAAAATTGAACACCTTTCAAAATAATCTAAAGAGTCTTCGACCTATTCAAATTCCCGCGACTCTCCTAGACTGATCGGCGCTTGCTTGGAACAGCAGAAACGCGAGTTTATGAACAATGTGTGGGGTTATCCCGACAACATAAGTAAGGTAGCATCCTTAGAAGAAGCAACAGCGAGTTCTCCATAGTATTTGGAGGTCACTCTTCTCTATCAAGGACTACTCCCTTTGGAGGGGGATGTTCCCCCTCCCTCAAGAGACTTCCGACCTGCAATCGATAAGAAGAGATTGCCCGGATGCCGAAGAGGGCATTCGTCCATCACGCCACGGACTATTACCCGCTTGTTCTAGACCGGCACGCTCGTTATGTTGGCACGAGTTGCCTCAAGCCGGACATCAACGTGCATCGTTCCATCGAGCGTAGAGCCTTTAAGCGGTTTCGAATTTTGGTGCCAGTCTTGTTCCGCTGGGCCGATAGCGTTGAACACTACGATGTGGGTCACTCCGCGAACGTGGGAGTGGGCGGCGTGTTCATCCTAAGCTCGAAATGCCCGCCTGTCGGCACAGAAGTTGAAGTTGACTTTACGATCCCGGCTTTTGATCGTATACCACGCCAACTGCGCTTTTGCTGTAAGGGGCAAGTGTGCAGGGTGGAAACCTGCCATGCGATTGCAGGGTTTGCCGTAGTTGGTCGTATAGGTCTTGTAGAAAATGAAAAGCAAGGCCACGACATCGAACAAGAAGTGGCTGCTGGTTTGTTGACCGTCAGTAACGCTCGTCACTGATGTGGATGACCATGGAATCCCAGAAATGGGACTGAAAGGGCGAAGCTGTGCACATGCCTATCGGATCAGAGAGTGAAACAGCAAACGGACTTCACTGGTATGCGGTCTGGAGCCGGTCGCGGCATGAAAAGATGGTCGCCAGCGCACTCAGCAACGCAGGTATCACGAACTTTCTTCCTCTTGTGACCGAGACACATCGTTGGAGCGACAGACGCAAGTCTGTGGACGTGCCTCTGTTTCCCGGGTATGTGTTCGTTCAAATTCCGAACTCAGCGGAAGCGCAGTTGCAAGTGCGCAAGATGAGCGGCGTAGTGCAGTTTGTCGGGAATCAGCAGGGCGCAGTGCCTATCCAAGAGAAGGAGATTAACGACGTCAAGGCGGTACTGGAGCAGAGAGTGAGGTGCTCTCCGTACCCCTTTCTGCAAGTGGGACAGCGGGTGAGAATCTACGGCGGCGCATTCGACGGCATCGAGGGCGTCCTCGTCGGACGTGACTCTGCTTCCAAACTTGTGATCTCGATTGAGCTGATTCAGCGGTCCCTTGCCGTCAGTGTCTACAAAACCGGTCGGGGGCTATATCAGCTGCGTGCAATCCGACTGGAAATCCAGCGGAGACTCACAGCTGCATGCATGAATGGAGTTTGACCATGTTTCGGATCTACATCACTCCGCTTCTCGTCGTCATTCTGTGGACGTGCGCCTTCTCGGGGGCACAAGTGGGGCAGGCTGCGCAACTCGACAGCGGCTCTGTCCGAGCCGAGCCGGCTAATTTGCCAAAACAAGGTGGTCCGGCCGACGTTCCGTTCACAACTCGGGACCCACGTTACCGGGTGCGCAAGAGTGATGTCATCGACGTGAAGTTCAAGTTCTCGCCGGAGTTCGATCAGACGCTCACAGTCCAGCCTGACGGTTTCGTGACTCTCGACGAGGTCGGCGATCTCAAGGTGGAAGATAAGACGCTCCCTGAGCTCAGAGGAGCCATCCAGCTTGCTTACCGAGGCATTCTCCATGACCCGGTCATCACGGTTTCGCTCAAGGATTTTGACAAACCTTTCTTCATTGCCGCCGGCCAAGTTGGACATCCTGGCAAGTATGAATTGCGGAGCGACACCACGCTGGTTGAAGCGTTAGCCATTGCTGGTGACACTACGACAGCGGCAAAGCACTCCCAGGTCGTGCTGTTCCGACATGTTTCCAATGAGACGGTCGAAGCTCGGGTGTTCAACGTGAAGCAGATGTTAGGTTCGCGTAATTTGCAGGAAGATCCCCATTTGATGCCCGGGGATATGGTGTTCGTACCGCAAAACAGGATTTCGAAGATACAGCGCTACCTGCCGACAAGCAGCATGGGTCTGTTTCTAAATCCCAATCCGTTCTAAACCGAAAGGGAGAGTCTGGATATGCAGATAGAGCCGTCCCACACACTCGACGAGACTCGCCACTTTAGCCTCACTTTGCGTGATGTGACGGCCGTTCTTTTTCGTCAAAAGCGTATCCTGCTCATTTCGTTCGTCATCATCGTTTTACTAGTCGTGCTGTCGGGAGCACTAACGCCATCGTACATGGCGGAGATGAAGATTCTGGTTCGGCGTGAGCGTGTGGACCCAGTGGTGACTTCCCAGCAAAACGCCCCTCAGGTGGTGCAGGAGGAAATCACCGAGTCGGAACTGAATTCTGAGGTCGAGCTACTGAATAGTCAGGACCTCCTGCGAAAGGTCGTGCATTGCGAACGGCCTGCAATCAAAGCAGCACTCCTGGAGCGGAATGTTTAGTAAGGCAAGCGAGGAAGTCAGCATTGCGAGAGCCGTCCGCCAACTAGCGAAGAGTTTGAAGGCGGAACCACTGCATAAGACCGACATGATTTCGGTAAGCTACGATTCGTCCGATCCCGATCTGGCCGCCCGTGTGCTCAATTCGTTGGCTGGTCTCTATTTGGAGAAACATCTTCAGGTGCACCGGCCCACCGGCGAGTTCACATTCTTCGATCGGGAGACCGAGCAACTCCGTCGAGGCCTTGACACGGCTGAGAATCGCCTCACAGACTTTACTCGCCAGCAGGGGGTTGTGTCGGCTCAGCTCGAGCGCGATTTAACCCTGCAAAAGGCCAGCGAACTGGAAGCCTCTCTAACACAGACGCAGGCCGCAATCGCCGAGACTGAGCAGCGCATCCTGACCTTAGAGCAGCAAGCGGCGTCTATTCCGCCTCGCACGACCACACAACTCCGAACTTCAGACAATCCGCAGCTGCTGCAGCAGATGAAGTCCACGTTGCTAACGCTGGAACTGAAAAGGACGGAACTATTGTCCAAGTTCGAGCCGACGTATCGGCCCGTTCAGGAATTGGAAAAGCAGATTAGCGAAACGCGTGCTGCCATCGCCGGTGAAAAGAACGCGCCGGTTCGTGATGAAACCACTGACCAGAATCCGCCTTACGAATGGGTGAAGTCAGAGTTGGCAAAGGCTCATACCGACCTGAGCGGACTGAAGGCGCGAGCGGCCGCAATCCAACCAGCTCTCGCTAAGTATCGTGGCAGCGCTCGCACACTGCAGGAGGCCGCCATCGTTCAGGAGGACCTGCAGCGAACGGCAAAAACGCAAGAAGAGAACTATCTGCTGTATCAGCGCAAAGAGGAAGAATCGCGAATGAATGATGCGCTTGACCGTGGGGGGATACTGAACGTGGCGATGGCGGAGCCGCCGACGGTTCCAGCCCTGCCGGCCCGATCTTTCTTGTTGTACGGTTTGCTTGGCGTGCTGTTGGCCACCACCGGGAGCATCGGGTTGGCGTTTGCCTGGGATTTCCTCGATCCGTCGTTCCGCACGCCGGACGAAGTATCAAGTTTCCTCGACTCGCCCGTGTTGGCCTCAATCCCGAAAAACGGGAGATGGTGCAATGTTGCTTGAGTACTACAACCTGCTAGAGCAGCCGTTCGGCGTGACACCGGACACGCGCTTTCTGTATCTGAACCACATGTACTGCGAGGCGTTGGCCTCATTGTGGTACGGCATAGAAGAGCGTCGCGGCTTCATCGCGTTGATCGCATATCCGGGGATGGGAAAGACTACCCTGCTGTTTCAGTTGATGCAGCGCCTCCGGAGGAGCTCGGCACGGACAGTATTTCTGTTCCAAACCTGCTGCACTGCGGATGATCTGATCCGCTATCTCCTGCTCGACCTTGGCATCTGGCCGTCCTCCGACGCGGTTTCCATGCGCTACCAGTTGAACGAAGCACTTATTCGGGAAGCCAGAGCAGGAAGGCAGGTCGTATTCGTAATTGATGAGGCCCAGAACCTGAGCGCAGCGACACTAGAAAGCGTGCGCCTGCTGTCCGACTTCGAGACTTCCCAAGGCAAACTCCTGCAGATCGTCCTTGCGGGCCAGCCCCAGCTCGTGAACACGCTAATGAAGCCGGAAATGCTGCAACTCACCCAGCGACTTTCGGTGACGACTTTCCTTGATCCGCTTGATGCAGAAGAGGTGGGGCGCTACATCCGCCATCGGTTGGGAGTGGCCGGCTATCAAGGCAAGCCTTTGTTTACCCCTGATGCTTTGCAGTTAGTGGCACAGGAAAGCCAGGGGATTCCACGCAACATCAATAATATCTGCTTTGGCGCAATGTCCATGGCCTTTGCGCTGCATCAGAAGAAGATTGACCGCGAGATCGTGGACAGTGTCGCGGCCGACCAAAACTTGAGGTCATTAGGTCAGAGGGTCGTCTCATTAGAACACCAGAGGCCCCGACCGGAGCACCGAGAGTTGCCCGCGAGCTCAGCGAGAACAGCCCAAACAGCCAGCTTGCGATGGGGGTCAATCCCGAACTGGTTTGGCAGATATGCACGGAGCGCAGCCTGCCTGCTAGCTTTCCTGATTGCTTTGACACCTGGCATGGCGATAGGCGTGCCATCCGCGCCGCTCATTCCCGTGTTTGCCGAGAATATACCCATTGCAGCTGCGATAGCCCCGACGGCATTCCAGCAAAAACCGTGCCCACGATACAAGTGGTTTTGCTAAAGCGCTTATCCGAGGATCGCATTGTGGTGGTCGAGCCTCGACAGACACTGAGGCAGATCTGCCTCCGATATTTGGGACGCTACAGCCTCCGTAGTTTGCAACAGATCCAAGCGCTCAATTCTGGACTTGATCCGAACCGGATCGAGATCGGACAACGGATCCGATTGCCTCTATCTCCTGCTGCGCAGAATTCAACCCGATCATTACAGGGCGAACGAGAAGGTCAACCGAATGTTGCACTGGCAAAGTGAAGGACTATGAGCAGGAATTTTGACGTGCTATTTCGGCTACAGCAGGATCGGGAACTCTTCCAAGTTCCTCCGGTCATGAAGAACCTGCCAGGCGATGGCAGACGCACTAACGGCAACGTATCGCTACCTGATCTCGATGGGTTCGCGCGCGAGGAAATTCTCAGACTCGTGCAGTGTTTGTTCTCTAGCAACCAACGGCAACGGCGAGAGGAGCCGACGGCAAGTCGTCTTTTGCGGGATCGATGAGGCCGATGGTAGCCATTCTATTATGTGCAGGGTTGGCACGTTGCTTGGCAGAAGAGGTTCCGTCGCAAGTCTGCGTCGTGGACGCGAACCTACGTGCGGTCGCAACAGCCGATTGTTCGATCTCCGGAGCCTGATGGCACACTTCAGTCGGAACTCACGCATCAAGCGACGAGTCATCAGCGCGTCACCGAAATCTCTGGCTTGCTCCCGACACTGTGGCCACAACGGCGGTATCCCGACGCTGGACCAGGTAGGGGTGAGGATTAAAGATCTCCGCGACGAATTCCCTATGTGGTCATCAACGCACCGCCGGTCGGGTTGTATAGCGACGCGGCAATACTCCGGCCAATGGGCGGACGGCGTAGTGCTTGTGCTGGAGGCAAATTCCACCCGTCGGGTGCAGCTCGAAAGGCCAAACAAGCACTCGAAGCCGCCAACGTGCGGGTGCTGGGGACGGTGCTGAACAACCGCACCTTTCCGATACCGGAGAAGATTTATCGCATGCTGTAGTGGCAAGTGAGAGGCAAGGCCGCGCGCCATGTGCTCGATCCCATTGGGAGCGAGCTACGCGTCGGCTGGAACGAGAGAGCACGCTGGAAATAAACTTGTGGAAAAGTTCGAATGGGACTCAATTGGCGGAGCTATGTCAACTGCACAGCTGATACAACCCGGCGCGTCGCCAGTAGTGGCAATGGCACAACCAGAACCATGCTGGTACGCCGTGCAAATCCACCCCAGGCGGAAAAGAAAGCGGTTACGCAGTTTCAAGGTAAGGGTGTGGAAACTTTTCTGCCCACGGTCGAAGAGATCAATCGGTGGAGTGATCGGCGTAAAGCCGTTGAAGTGGCAACGCTGCACGGTTATGCGCTTGTTAGACCCGTCCTCATGCCACAAACTCGACCGAAAGTGCTGCAGAGTTTGGAGTCACGTCATTTGTCTGTTTCGGCGGCGAAATGCCCTCGATTTCTGATCAGCAGATCGAAGAACTCCGGCTGCTGAGCGAGAATAACATCGGTTGCTCGGAAACG
>CAVXFD010000024.1:0-104992 GCA_963760855.1 uncultured Acidobacteriaceae bacterium
GCGCAACGTTCCCTGAAAAGCACGCATGCGGTGCTCCAGGTACATCACAAAAAGCTTCTGTTCAATGCAGTTGGAGCGTCAACGTGAGTAGGTTGGGGAACGGATAGGTGTAATTCTGCGGCTTCGGAACCACTCCATCCTTGTAGAGGCCAGCAACTACACGGATGACTCCGGCCATCAGGTGGTCCGCGTCGCGAATCATCTCGTCACCCACCCGAGTTGCTCCTTCGCGACGTTCACGGAGTGGCATTGATTTCACGCCAGCCCGGACTATGCCATGTGGTACGGCTGGAGCGAAATGCAGCACGATTTGACGGAAATCAAAGAATTAGCCAAGAGCACGCGAAATCAAGCAGTGCAATCTAAGCCTCAGTGACCGCTGGCTTGCTCTCTGTGATGCAACATCCGCGGTCTTATGGCCTAAATCGGCGTGACTTAAGTCATAGCTGGCCGTTGGAGATCCCCTTACTCTTGCAGTTGGAAGGACGCAACCGTGCCAGTGGTGCAGGGAAACATTCCCGGATCAGCAGTTTTCGTGCCGAATGAGATTGAGGGGGCGGAGGACGCCGTCGAGTCCGTCTACCCCTTTCTCGTAGATACCAAGAACAATTCCAAGCCCGCGCGCAAGAAGCTCATCCGGCGCGACGATCGCGAGTACTCGCAGCCTCTACGCTTCGCCGTGCAGCTTTTTTTCGTAGCGCTGAATCTGTGGATCGGGGTGCAGTTCTATCTCTGGGTGCGCTGGGCGGAAAGCGGCGGACGCGCGTTGGAGGTCTCGCGGCCGGCCGGGGTCGAAGGCTGGTTGCCGATCGAAGGCCTGATGCAGTCAAAGTATTTCCTGTTCACGGGGCAGGTGCCTCGCGTTCATGCCGCCGGGTTCTTCCTGTTCGTGTCATTCCTTACTATTTCCTTCGTCTTTTGCAAGTCGTTTTGCAGTTGGATGTGTCCGGTTGGAACCGTCTCTGAATATCTGTGGAAACTGGGCCGCTCCACCTTTGGACGAAATTTCCAGCTGCCACGCTGGGCAGACATCGCGCTACGCTCGCTGAAGTACGTCGTGCTGAGCTTCTTTGCCTACGCGGTGATTGGCATGTCGGCAGCGGCCATCGCCAAATTCCTCAGCAGCCCGTATGCGCTCATTGTCGACGTGCGGATGCTGAACTTCTTCCGCTACCTCGGCGGCACGACAGCATTCGTCGTCCTTGGGCTAGTGATTTCATCGATCTTCGTGCAGAACTTCTGGTGCCGTTATCTGTGCCCGTACGGAGGCTTGCTGGGCCTGGTCTCGCTGCTCAGCCCAGCCCGGATCACCCGTAACTTAAGCATGTGCATCGATTGCGCCAAGTGCGCCAAAGCGTGTCCCTCGGCACTGCCGGTCGATAAGCTGATGCAGATTCGCTCGGCCGAGTGTACTGGATGCCTGGAGTGCGTCGCCGTGTGTCCGGCCAACAATACACTGGCTGTAAGCTTGCCCACGGGTTTGCGAACGCGCCACGCGATTCCTGTGTGGACTATGGCTGCGGGAATTGGGATCGTTTTCTTTGGCTTGGTCGGCTATGCCAAGATCACTGGCCACTGGAACACGGACCTTTTGCAGCAGGTCTATTTATACGTCGTGCCAAGTGCGAACGAGCAACACCACCCTACGGTGGCAGGAGACTAGCATGGACGATGCGTAGTGTTAATCATTCGTGAACTCGTTCTCAAGGTCTCGCAGGATATATGCATTCATGACGAACCCATCAATACGGTACCGTGCGCCACAGGGGTCGTGAATTGTCTCGAATATCGCTCCCGCCTTGGTTGTCTGCGCTGCGCGTGTCTGGCGGTTCATTCTGCATGGATACCTTCCTCCTATCAAAGACCCTATTCCGTTCGGTTGCAACTACGCGCCGCTAAGGCCCGTACAGGTCCAGGGTTCGCATCTCCTTGTTGCTCGCGCTTACGGAGTACTGTGCCAGCATGGGCACATCCACCACGGAGGCCATTACCACTCTCGCGATGGCATCACAATCGGTTCATGCCGCCCTCCAATGGCAGGGTCACCGCGGCATTCTGGGAAACGCCTAGTGCAGACCGACACTCCAGGCGATTCGCAGGAATCAGCTTCGAGCCTTCTCCACTTCGAAAATACAGACCTTATTCTTTGCGCGGGCTGTTCCATGAGAGTTAATGGGTGACGCGGCCGACACCCAACCGCCGAATCTTCATAGCTGAGAACCACTCGTCTACTGCGCTGGTTGGTTGCTTGCGGACGTTTGATTGAGCTCTTGCTGCAACTGCAACAGTTGGCGCAGTTGCTCAGCGTTGGCGGAGTTGGATGTTGGAACGCTCCGCGCACTTGGTTGCTGAAAACCCTGATTAGGCTTGGGGGGCTGCTCGAGGACCACGTAGATCGGGGTATCCGCCGAAATCGTCACCACGCTGTGCTGGGTGATCGCTAGTCGGGAAACCTCCTCATCTCCAGCCTCGCCGACATTGTTGCTGACGCGCTCCCGCATTAGGTCCGACTCGCTCAGCGGCTGGTTCAGACTGCCTTGTCCCACCACCATCGCGCCAGCTTGGCCGATTCCTGACAGCGATCTGACCAGGACGTTCTTTCCCGTGTTCTTCCCCTCAACTTTTCCTTTCAGCGGACGCAAGTCCAAATCTGTGGCGGCGGCTTCGATGGGAACGACTGCACCATCCGGCATCAGCAGAGAATCGAACTGGATGTCAACGTAACCTGAACGATCTGCGTTCCGGATGTGGCCAACCGCTTTTGCTCCTGCCGGGACGATAATTTCTCCGGCCCGCTCATAGTTGTACTCGATCACCGCCAGGACCGGCGTTCGCACTGCGGAGCTGGCCGCCGATTCCAGGCGTGCACGCAATCGTGTGCCAGTGGCCAGACCCAATCCCAGCTCTGGTGCTGGATCATTGATTTCGCGGGCCTGAGCACTGGCCGAACTGGCAGAGACGTTTCGCACAAAGATTAGCGAAGACTTCTCCATGGCCTCGCGCTCTGCTTTACCCAGGTCTGGAGTCTCGGCACCGGCGCCGGTGCCCGAGCCTGGCTGATAGGGCGGCGCTTGCCATGGCTGCTGGTCTCCGAAAGGCGGTATCGACCCCAACGTTCCCGCTCCGGTCGCCACCGTCCTTCCCGCTGCCGGCTTGCTTGCGGTTCGTTGTAGATCTCGTTCGTTCAGGAAGCCTTCGTGAGCTTCTTTTGTGACGGGCCGGCCAGAATCGGTGATCGGAAATAGGCTCTTGTCGTTGCTCGCGGTGCCGCTCTCCAAGGCCAGGTCTTCTGTACCAGTGGCGCCACGACTCTTCACTTTCTGTGGCGCGCCCCGATGGGGCATAGACGTCGCAACGAAGATCAGCAGCGCGATGACGATCGCTCCCGCTCCGATGATGACAAAGCGGTTCTGTTGGATCTGCTGCCTGGCTCTCTGTTTTGTCCTTGTTGCGAGCCCAGGCGCTGGGACGGTTACATCCGGAGGGAATGGCAGGTCGTTTTTGCGAGCTTCATTTTCCGCTGGCTCCTGAATGACTGCAGCATTGCCGTTGTCGGTGTGTCCGTTTGGATGAATCACTTTGCCCCTCCCGAGACGGGAGCCACAAACGCAATCGGCGCCAGGACCGGACGGTCGACCTCTTCCGCTTGGGCGACCGCCAGCAATAGCCGTTCCCTCGATTCCTTGAAGACAGGCCGCTCGAACACAACGATGCCATCGGCCCTAGCGCCAGGCGCGAGTCTACGCGAGGTGATCCAGTAGTCCTTGATCGGCACCGGCTCGGCCTTAATCGCTTTTCGATGCTTGTCTTTCGATGTCCCCGCAAGCTGTATTTGCGGCGGCAGTACTTCGATGGTCCGCGCAGAAGAATTCAGAACGGCGAACGGCACGGCCATCTGTTGCTCCTTCTCTATCGCCTGTCCTACCGCAACCTGCAGTTGCTTGCCTTCCCAATGTGGATTCTCAATCCGTTCTGCCCTGAGCAAATCCTGCTCTTGTCTGCCAGGCTTCTCCGGGGCAGTGCTGGTTGGCTGATTTTCTGTAGCAACGTTTTTTGTTTCGCCAACCACAAACACGGGCTGAGTCGACGCAATCAGAAAGCTGCGCGGGCGCTCACAGTTGAGGACATAGTCCACGGGCTCACTACGGTCTGACTTGCCTTGGCTCACCAGGCTCAGCGAGATCTCATGGCCTCCTCTGGTGGTAATCAGCGCGTTGGTTTGCGCAGGTTTTACGCTGGTTGCTTTGAAAAACACCAACTGCGGCTCCGCTTCGGAGTGGTCAGCCTTAAAGGCTCCCGGATCGCCCAGTACTACCGAGCTCACCTCCTCCAGCACCCGCACCGAACTGACGTATCCTGGCTGCAAGTGCAAGACCACAACTTGTTCTGGGTCAACATTCAAGCTCACGATTCGCGCTTGCGGAAGATCGGCCTGCGCTGAAGCTATATGCAGCAGCAGGAGACTGACCGTTGTCAGATGCACCAAACTCAAACAAATTTTCATCTCACATCTCTTTCCGAACTGGTGTTCGTAGTTCTTGGTTTAATTCCGGTTTGGCGGAGGTAAGTTGTTCTAATTCTTGCCACGTAGGCAATTACGTCGGGATTTCGATAGCCGAGGTCTCGTCTGCCGATTACGTCTTCGCCGGCATAATAAGCGGCAGCCACAAGCCTGAGATCGTTATGAAACTGTTGCATCAACCACGCAAGGTAGCGCACGCCCCCAGAAACGTTTTGGCCGACATTGCAGCGGTCTCTCACTCCGAGGCGCTGAGCGGTTAGGGGCATTAACTGCATTAGTCCTGCAGCGCCTTTGGGAGAGACCGCGCATGCTTGCCAGTGCGACTCGCGTTCGACAATGGCACGAACCAGCGCGACGGGCACCCGATAGTGTTGGGCGTAGGCTTCGACGTAGTACTCGGCTTCAATCCGTGCCTGTGGTTTGGGCGATTGCGCCCAGCAAATCGAGATCGCAGAAAGCGCTTGCGCCAAGATGAGTGCTGGTCTCATGCCGCGCTCCCTCGCAGAGCCTCAGCGCTGTACTGCTGCGCGTCAAAGATCAAGCTGGCAAACCCATCCCGCAAGAGCAGCTTGCGTCGGTCGGCCTCGGTTTTGGCCAGCAACGGCAGGAGAATGTCTCGCATCTCGGCTGTAATTTGTTCTGTTCCCAGAACTTTGAGCGCCTGAGCGAGATCGAGAATTTCCGACACCGAGGGCGGTTTCTCCAGGCTCCATCCGCGCAGCGCCTTGGCAAGCCCCGCTATTCCTGCGTGGAATTCGCGGCTGGAATCCGGCGTTCTCAGCGCAACAATCTGTGCTTCTCGCTCCGCGGTGGGGTGTTCAACACGAAGATAGAAGCTGCGCCGGCGCAGTGGGTCCCCGATGCGCCGTTCCTCGTTGGACGTAAGCACGACGAAAGGAATGCTCTTGGCACGAATTGTGCCCAGTTTCGGAATGCTGAGCTGCCACACGCTGAGCAATTCCAGCAACAGGGCCTCAAATGCGTGGTCCACCTTATCCAGTTCGTCGATCAACAGCACACAGGGCCTTTCACATTGCAACGCGCGCAGAAGCGGCCCAGCGCTGAAGAACTGTTGGTTGTGCAACTCCGTCTGTAGGGACTCCCAATCGACGCTCGCGGACTTGGCCTTCAGTTCGACGCAAAGTTTCTGCAGGGGCTCATCAAACTTGCCGATGGCCTTCTCTTCATTGATGCCTTCGTAGCACTGCAAGCGCTCGACACTTGTACTTGCCGCCTCGGCAACCGCATATGCGAGTTGCGTCTTGCCGCTGCCCGCCGGCCCTTCCAGCAGAACTGGCTTTTGCAGCTTGGCCGCCAGAAAGACCGTTGTTGTTGCTATCGAATCGGCAATGTAGCCAGTGGCTCGAAGACCTTCACCAAGCTGCCCAAGCGATGAAAACACTTATGACTCCTCAAACCCAAAACGGTTCTGACGTCCTCGGCATCAGGAACCTAACCCGAAATGAAATTTCGGTCAAATCCGCTGATGCAACCGGCCCTGAGAAGGCAACTACGGGGGTCTGGGGGCTTTTGACCGAAAAGAAAAACCGATGTAAAACGCACCGGCAGTGGGGTCCGCGGACCTGGATACGCTTTCGAGTGCAAGGAATAGGCGATGGCAACCAGCCAACATTCACAACTGTCAGTCGCGCTTGAGCGCGGTCGGCAGGAACTGCCGGACCACGTTCTCGAGCCTCCGATGAACGTGAAGGAGGCGGCAAAATTCCTTGGAGTGAGTCCGCAAACTGTGTATCTTTGGGTTGAACGAAAGCAGATTCCTCATCTCCGCGTAATGGGTCGGAACATCCGGTTCCTCAAATCGGATCTCGAGTCATTCCGCGCTTCATTCAGACAGGAGATGGTGAATGTCTAAACCACAGAAGCACGATGGGGTTGTCTATCAACGCAAGGATGGCAGGATTTTGTGGATTCGATACAGGGATCGCAACGGGAAGCGCTGCAGAGAGTCCACCCATACCGAGAACTGGCAAGAAGCCAACAGGAAACTTCGAGAGCGGCTGCAAGCCAGGGACGGCAACCTGCTAGAGGTGATCCGTAAAGGAGAGGCCCTGGGCTTTGCAGAGTGGGTGGATTCATTTCTCGAGAACTATTCGAAGCCGCCCATACGAGCCCATAAGACGCACGAAGCGAACATGCGCTGCGCAACCCATCTGAAAGCTGCGTTTCCGGGCAGAAAGCTGATGGATATCACAGCCGACGCAATCGAAGACTACCTTCGTAGCCGTCTTCGACAGCGTGTTCGGGTTAAGGTCGCTCGTGGTTACCGAGAAAGAGGAATCATCAAATCGACCACTGTGCACCAGGAGTTTCGGGTTCTCCGGCGTATGTTGAATGTGGCAGTCCGCAAGAAGGTGCTCGCGGCCAATCCCTGTTCGGGCGTCGAATTCCCGGTCGCCGTGAAGGGATTGTTCCGGCCGCACTACGTTACCTGGTCGGAGCAGGAACGGATCGAATTTCATGGTCCCGAGTACATGAAAAACGCCGTGCAGATCATTACGGAGACTGGATTGCGAGTCTACAAGGAACTGACTCCGATGAAGAAGGATCAAGTGGACCTTCGGAACGCGGTCGTCTGGATCCCGGACTCGAAGACTCCAAACGGCACCGCCGAAGTTCCTCTTACTGCGCTTGCCATCGAAGCCTTTCGTCGCCAGATGGCCATCGCGGGGGATAGTCCGTTCTTGTTTCCGAGCGATCTGAATCAGACTGGGCACCAAACCACCTTCAAGACGGTTTGGCACAAGACACTTCGGCGCGCCAAGGTTTCCTACTTCCGAATCTACGACCTTCGTTCCACCTATGCCACGCGGCTCAGTGCCGGAGGGGTAGCCGATGAGTGGGTGACTCAAATGCTTCGCCAGGGAGACGCGCAAGTCTTCAAGAAGTATTCGCAGATGAAGTTGCAGATGAAGCGCGAAGCTCTGGAAAAGCTCAACCGCCGGGCCGGCGAGATGGCGTCGGCGAGTGGTGAACGAATGGGCACGGTCATGGTGCAGTGAGCGGATACTGGCACGGTATTGGCACGGTCGAGGCCGGAAACCAAGACTTGGAGTGGTAATAAAGTTGGAAACTGCTTTAGAATCAATCTTGCTAATCATGTCGGGGCGTAGCGCAGCCTGGTAGCGCACCTGCCTTGGGCGCAGGGGGTCCGCGGTTCAAATCCGCGCGCCCCGACCAATTCTTCATTTCTTGCCCTTTGGAAGATCATGTCAAAGGGCTTTCTATAAGTGGGAGTCAGGCTACGCCATCCGTTGCGCCAGTTCAAAATCACCATTTTCAGTAAATGACCATGTTCTGCCGGATTCGGTGTAAGGTACAGAAAATACTCCTTATGGGCGAGTTCTAAAATCTTTTTAGCCAGCAGCGCACGTTCGCTGCTGGAGGCTGGGTGCCGGAGGTTCGCGATTTCGGATGCGAGATTTATCTCTTGTTCGCGGAATTCTGCGTTTTTTGGCACCAGAATTTTTGTCGATTTTGGAGTCGAGTCTATCTTCGTACATCTTGTCCATGCGAGTTCGCAGAACAGCGAGGCGTTGCTGAGATTCCCTTGAGAATGTCGCCCAGCTTTTCGGAGATGCTCGGGTCGGGCATATACGGAAGGGCGCACTTTCCCCCTGCCGTAGGAGCAGCGGTAATACACGTAGCGTTGCTTGTGGAGCTTGACGGTGACTCCAATCACTGTGGACACGCTCACGCAGGACTATTGTGAAAAGTGCAGGTGACCCTATGCCGGGTGCGTCCGCCATTCAACGGCTAGAGGGGCTAACTCCGAAACAACTCCGTGCGGCCCTAGCGGATTTCTTGCCGAAAAACGCTACGCCAGAGACACAGATCAATGCTGTTGAATTTGGTCTGCGAAGCCCAGCGGGCGAAGCTTTGCGGGTGGCGATGGCGAGATGGATCGTTGACGAAATTGTCCCGGTCGAGAGACTAGTTCCAAACGCTTACGTCAAGTGGCGTCCGCCAGTTCGAGACGCCATGATGTTTGTGGTGATGCATCTTTCGGCGTCACGCCTTGCTCCAAAACTGCTTGAGCAACTCGAACTTCCCTCGAACACTCCGGCCGAAGTGCGTTTGCTGCGCTTGATCGCGAAAGTGCCCGGCCTGCAAAAGCTGGGTCAAGTGATAGCCCGCAACCGGAGTCTTCGCCCGGCGCTGCGCAACGCCCTGGCTCGACTGGAGAATGGAATTCGCGACGTTCGGCCTGATGACGTGGTCGCCATTATTCGACACGAACTGGGAGCGAAGGTAGAGAAATACTCCGTTGAAATTGAACCCAGCATTCTTTCGGAGGCCAGTGTCAGTGCGGTGGTGCGCTTCACTTGGCGAAATCCCGAGAGCGCGCGACGGGAACGGGGCGTATTCAAAGTTCTTAAGCCTCACATCCCAGAATACTTCGCGGAAGACATGGAGTACTTGCGTGGGCTGGCGCAATATTTTGGCGACCGGAAACATAATTATGGAGTTGCCGGGCAAGTAATCCCGGATACTTTCAAGAAAGTCCGGCGGCTGCTACGGCACGAAGTCAATTTTGTGCGCGAGCAGAAGACCCTGCTTGAAGCAGGGAATCTGTATCGGTCGATGAAGGGCGTTCGAGTGCCACGGCTGATTCAGCAGCTGAGTACGTCCAGAATCACGGCACTCACTGAGGAGCGGGGAATCAAGGTGACCAGTGCGGCGGCCCGCCTGCCCGCCGACCGTCGCCAGAAAATTGCCGAGCAACTGATCGAGGCGCTGATTGCGGTGCCCCTTTTGGCGGCGCAGGAAGACGCCATCTTTCACGGTGACCCTCACGCAGGTAATTTGCTTTATGACAATCAATCCGGCGAACTGACCATCATCGATTGGGCACTGAGAGAACGCTTGAACCGCGATCAGCGTCGTCATCTCGCGCTGCTGTTTCTGATGGTGAGCTTGCGAGACCCGGTGGGGGCTTGCAACGAAGTTCTGGCACTCGGTCAGCCGCGCGTCCGAATTGCTTCAGCCAAGGGACGAGTGGTCGAAGAGCTGGTGAGGCATTTCATCGACGAGCTACCCGTGGTGCGTCTGCCCAGCGGAGCCGATGCAATGAGACTCCTGGAACGCACGGCTATAAAGGGGATTAAATTTCCTGGACCGTTGATTATGTTGTCCAAGGTCATGTTCACACTCGATGGAATCCTGCAAGATGTTGGCGGTTCTGGCAGCGGCATGGGTTTCACTATCGCCCGACATGTTGCGCAACATTGGATAGCGAATCGAAAAGAGTTCCGTTCGCCATTGATGGCAAAGGATTGGATCACTCTTCAATGCAGCGCGTTGCTCTACACTAGTCGGCTATGGCTGCAAAGTGAGCAGGCAATTGTGAACCGATTGCTGCCAGAAGGCGCGACAGCCCCAACCGTGCCAGCCTAAGCCAATGGCTGCGGATCAGGATCGTTTTGGGCGCTGTCGTTCCAATTCATCTTCGCTGCGGCAGGAATGTAGCTCATCGCCCGTTCAGCCAGCGCCGTGATGGTCAGGCTGGGATTAACTCCAAGGTTGGCTGAAACTACGGACCCGTCGCAGACATACATATTCTTATAGTTGAACACACGGTGTTGAGAATCCACCACACCGTGGCTCGGAGAATCGGCGATCACACAACCTCCGATGCAGTGCGCAGTGCCTGGAACGTTGAAAAGAATTTCCGGAAGCATGCTCATCGCGAATCCTCCGGTCAGTTTCGCAAATTGCTTCGCAAACTCGTTGGCTTTCGGAATGTAGGTGGGTACCTTCTCACCCCGGCTGACAAGGAACTTTCTAAAAGGCCAGAACCAGGGACGCTGCCAGCGCATCTCGATCTCTCCCTCGAGCGCCTGCATGCAGAGCAGAATTACAAATTCGCGCGCCCAGCCCAACGGTTGCAAGACTCGTGCAGTCTTGAACGGATGCCGGAGCATCGACGCAAAAACATTCTTCAGCCAAAGTGCGATGCGCCGCGGACCCGGCCGCCCATCTGTCAGGATGGTGGTGAGAAATCCCATAGCGTCGGAGCCCTTTGGATAGCGGACGGCTTCGATGTGCGTGTGTTCGTCGATGTAGACACCGGAGCCGATGGCAATGCCCTGCGACACGTCTTCGGAGTAACCGGGCGTACGTACTCCTATGAGTGATTCGGAATTCGTGCGCACATGCTTCCCCAGCTGGCTGCTGATGGCCGGAAGAGAACCTTTTTTCTTGAGGCCAAAAAGAAGCTCCATAGTGCCCAGCGATGAAGCCGAGAATACGACGGCGCGGCAGGTGAATCGTTGTGGCTGCCGACGAAGCCACGCCGTGGACCTAACGGTGCATACTTCGTAGCCCAAGCTGCCATCGCTGGCGCCGTCCAGCGGCTTCACGTTCACCACTCTCGTTTCCGGAAAGACTTGCGCGCCGCGCTTTTCGGCCAGATAAAGGTAGCTGAGGTCCAAGGTATTTTTCGCGCCGTAGCGACAACCCATCATGCAACCACCGCAAGCAATGCAAGTGCTTCGCTCCGGCCCCTCGCCGCCGAAGAAGGGGTCAGGATAGGTCTGGCCTGCCGGGGCACCCGCGACGGGCTGAAAGATGCCTACCTTCGTGCAGTAGAATGTGTGGCCGGAACCTGCAGATTCCGCAGCCTTCTTTAAGAGAGTGTCGGCCGGCCCCAGAATTTTGTTTTCTGTTACACCCAGCATCCGGGAGGCGGTGTCGTAATGCCGGGGCATTTCCGCCTTCCAGTCGGCCAGGGCCCTCCAGGACCCAGCTTCCCAAACTTTCACCGGAGGAGGTAGAAGCGTGCACGCGTAGGTGATGGACCCTCCACCTACGGCGCAGCCATGGAAGATAGTTGCGTGCTTGAAGAACTGAATATTAAAAAAACCCCGTAATCCCAGGCTGGGACGCCACAACCACCGGCGAATCGACCAACTAGTGCGCGGAAGATTATGAGGCGTCCAGCGACGCCCCATTTCCATTACGCCAACTTTGTATCCTTTCTCTACCAGTCGAAGGGCCGACACACTGCCGCCGAAGCCGGAACCGATAATGATGAAATCGAAATCGAATTGATTGTTTCTCTGCGCCATACAGTCTCTGCATAGATTCAGTTGTCCGCTACGCGCACGGGCAACAGGCACTGTCGAAAACATGTGGCGGGACGGTTAATAGAATTGGTGAGTTTGGCGGAGGAGTAGCGACGATCGTTCGCAACAGGTTGTGCGCGTGTTGCCACCAGCCGTGAAAGACACGTGATCCGTCAACTTGCCCACCGGAATAGCGCACCACCAGCCGGTTCCAGCCATCGAAGTCGTATGACGATGGAAACGGATTAACCACCACAGAGCGAGTGTCGAGCTGAAGCCCCGCGCCCAGTGCTTTGAGTGCACTCTCTTTCGCGCTCCAAAGCAGAGCCACGAGCCGGTCGCGGTCCGTCACCGATGCGCGCGCAACCAAAGCTTGTTCTTCGACGGTGAAATAGTCAGCGACAAAGGCGTCGCTCCGCGGCTCCGCCACTTCCAGATCACAACCCATCTCCACTCCGGAGATCGCGACGGCACAAGCTGCGCGGCCAGCGCGGTGGCTGAGTGAAATGGCGGCCGCAACTGGCCGCTTGTGGAAGAAAACCTCGGGTGCCCCGGAAGCAGCAGAGCGTACATCCATTTTCGCGAAGACCAGAGGATGCGCAGGCACATTCAGAAACCGAGCCAGTGCGTGTTTTGCGGTCCAGCGTCCCAACCGCCAGTCGTCCCGGCGATTGGGAAAGCGCAACCCCTTCAGGAACACCCCTTCGTCTTCGCTCAACCAATCATTGTCCTCTGGTACATCCTGTTTTGTATGTTCCAGCCAGTACACATTCATCTGGTTCGCCTCGGGCGAGATTAAGCCGCTTTCGACATTTCGTTCTCCGACTTTTCGAGATCGGATTTTTCCACCCTCTCGATACCGCGCTCGATCGCGTGAATCAGATACGGCCGGAGGGTTGCCGGTGGAATGATGTAATTGAGAGCGCCAACGTCAAGAGCGCGTTGAACGCAGTGCACACGGTCAAACTCGGAGGCCATCTCGCCGAGTTTTTCTGAGTGAACGACCTTGAACAGTTCGTCCCACTCAGCGCGCAACTCGGCTTTCTTTGCGCCTTCAGCTTTGGCTATGGCTTGAGTTAAGACCTGCAAGCGCGGATCTTTGCGAGCTTTGGCTTCTACTTCACCCGCAAAAACGACGGCCGCCGCCGGAGCGCCGCCGATGACGGAAGCGAAACTTCCTTCCAATGCCGCCACTTCGACGTTTTCGTTCAGCGCCCGCGAGAAGACCACGTATGCGCCTCCGTGATAGCGCGAGATCACACAAAAGACGATAGGGCCTTTGAAGTTGACCACGGCCCTTCCAATCTCAGCGCCGTACTCGAGTTGTAGCCGTCGCATCGATTCCGGCGAGCCGTCAAACCCCGATAGGTTCGCCAGCACCACCAATGGTCGATTATTGCTGGACGCATTGATAGCGCGCGCGATTTTCTTCGAGGACTGCGGGAAGAGTGTGCCGGAAGTCCAGTGGTCAGGCCCGTCAGCCGGAACAAATCCCAACCGCGGCACCGGCTGGGATTCGATACCGATCAGACAGACAGGGTAGCCACCGAGGTGAGCATCCCACACCACCGCGGTCTCCGCTGCGCGCATCCCGGCCCAGCGCTCCATTGGGACGTGATCCTGATCGATGGTCGCCATCATCACTCTGCGAATATCGAACGATTTCTTGCGGCCGGGATTGGTTTCGTCCGACATGATGTCGCCGATGCGCTCGAAGCCCTCTTCCCCGTAGCCGTTCTTTCCGTGGGGATAAACTCTCACATCTCGATCGATGGGATCGGTGGTAGCAGCCTGGCGGGGGAAGCGCTCACCCGGAGCCACGTAGGTGTGGTCATAGTGACGCAACAACAGATGGCAGGCCTCGTCTATGTCCTTGGCCCAATACTGCGCTTGGCCATTTATGCCCATGATGCGGTCGTAGCCGCCGATTCCTTGATTGTCCTCAGCGGAAATGGATCCTGAGAACTCAAGCGCTCGCTTGCCCGTGAGTACCATTGCTGCCTTCGGAGTCATGATCAAAATACCCCGGGTATGCATCAGCATGGTAGCCTCGGCGTTCCAATAGGGCTGTGCGCCGACGTTGATGCCGTTCACCACCAAATTTATTTCGCCACCCGCTTGCGTAAATTCGATCAGGCCCCGCAGAACGCGAGCCACCCAATCCATGTTTTCCACTCCAGTCTCCATGGAGATCTTGGCCCCGGCGCAGATAGGAAACCATTCCAAAGGAACGCCCATCTCGTGGGCCAGATTCAGGGCTTCGAGGATGCGACGGCATTCCGGTTCGGCGATAGAACCGAGTTCTTTGCTTGGATCTCCAAACAGCAGAACGCGCGTCATGCCTTCGGGATACTTGGTTGTAAAGTTGCGAATGACACCAACGATAATGTTGGCTTTGTTTTGCCCATAGGGACGAATGACGGGCACCAAGCGTCCCGCCGCGTCGAGATCGTGTTCGACAAAATCGCCGCAGGGAAATTCCGCCCTGGTTTGATCCCGTGTTGGTGTGAGCATTTTGATGATTTCGTATGGATAGACGAATCCACGCTGGCGCATGCGCACAACTTTTTGATCGTATTCGGGCAACGGCCGAATGGGCTGAAGCTTGTCGGCGGGACGGAAGGTTATCAGCAGACCGGTACCGCAGGGGCTTGAAATGCGAACCACCATTTCTCGCAACTCGCCGGTCTCGGGATCGGGAATGCGAGCACGCACCACTACTTGTTCCAGCCCGAGACCTTCGGCTGCCGGTGCAAGCTTGTGAACCATATCGCGAAACTCATCTGGATCGAGGGTGAGCGGGGGCCAGACATTCAGCAAAATGCGGTTCCAGTAAAGGCGCTGATGGTCCGGACGCCGCGATTGGAATAGCCGGATGCCGGCCAAAGCTTCGGTGAACATGCGCTCCAGGTGGGGCAATTGAACGATTCGTCCGCCCTCGTCCCGAACCGGCGTTAAATCGCGAACCTCTGCGCACGCGAACAACCGCTCATCCTTGGGGTTGTCGTGGGCCACGGCGTGCAGTAAGTAGACATCTTCGACGGAAGGCAAGCGGTCGATCTTGAAATTATCGAGCCGCCAGAGATGCAGACGTTTCCCCATCATGGGGTGAATTCCGCGGAAGAACTTCTCTTCTTGATACCCATTCGCGCTAGGTCGATACGTAAAATGCTGCGTACTCCCAACATCATGGTTGTGAGCGGGACCGGTAATAGACGTAACGATGCGGCGGATCGGGCGCGGAAAGCCGGCCTGATTGATGATCGAGCCCACCTCTTGCTGCAAGGCTTCCGGATCACTCGCTCCCGCTGAGTGAGAAACATAAAAATCAATCAGAATGTCGTGATCTTCGGGGACTTCCGCAATCATAGGAAACAGGGTCCGCACCGCTTCGGCCAGCCGAAAAAGCTCGCCATGCGTAGTGAAGAGGTGAAGCCGCTTTCCTTCGAAATCGTACTCAGCCGTAGCGCAGCATTGCTTGTCGTCCAATGCAACGCAGCGAAGGTTGCTGAGCTTTCGAATTCGATAGTACCGCCAGGTAAGCGCTTCCAACATTAACTGCCGCATGGGTTGTTCAGCCTTCGCGAAGCAACTGGAAAACAAACTGACCAGTGGCTGCGGACATTCGACCAAGGCGCGGACTCTCTCAGGGCGGTCCTCGGCATTGGGATGGGCTGCCATGTAAGCGAGGTGATTCTCCATCTGGTCGTAAATCTGTCGTCGCACTCGTTCGAACAAAGGTTGGTCAAAGCGGCGATAGCGCAACTCCCGAGCGAGGTCGGTGAGTGCAGGGAAAAGCCCATTGGTCAGGGAGATCATTCTGTCGAGAAGAATTCGAAGAGACTCGTCGCCATGCGAGGGTAGATTCTCGATTTGTCGCAGACGTCGTTCGAGAAGAACCAGAACCGGGGCGATTTGATGTTCCATGCGGAGATGGGATTTGTAAATCCAGAGGAGACTCAGTTCCAGTTCTGGCGAGCGGTCCAGGGATAGCACACCGTAGTGAGCCAGCGCGCGGCGCAGGGCGCTGACGAAGACAGGCGGCAGTTTCTCGCCGCGCGTCTCCAGCATCCGCAGGTATGAGAACAAATACGACTCAGCGCTCGGTTCTTCGCCACCTGTACGATGATTCACGTTCGGTTCGTGCTGGAACAGGGAACATATGTCCACGAAGATGTTCAGGATCTCATCTTCGCTGTGTGTCAATCCGTCGCTCTGTACAGGGCAAAGGTGAATCCATTCGGCAAGCAGTTGAGCCGTTTGCTTCGGATCCACGTCAAAACCTAGCATGAGCTTGCGCAGTTCATCGAGGCTCTGGCGGCAACGGGATTCCGTAGTTTCTGTCTTTCCAGTCGAAGCGGAGGACGCACCGAATACCAATCGATCGGTTGCCACGTTGCTATCGTCACTAGTGGCGGGGTCGATCTGCAGAAGCGGGGCTCCGGTATCCACTTGTACGTTTGGTATGGTCATTACTTGCCGGACTTTTCCCGAAAATGGAGCAACCACTTCCATCTCCATCTTCATGGCTTCGAGGACCGCCAATCGGTCTCCCATGGCGACCGTGTCTCCGGGCTTCACCAGAATGGAAACCAGCACCGCGGGTACCGGTGCATGCACCACTCCCCCGTCACTGCGATCGATCCGGTGCGATACGCCATCAACTTCAATCTGATAACTCGATCCCTCGACAACCGAGACGATGCGAAAGCGCCGCCCGAAAACCGTGAGCCGGCACTCGAAGAGATCCAAGCGCTCAACCTGGGCGTTCATGCGCGCCCCATTTACCTCCACTCGGTACTCCCCGGGGCCGAGGCGATAAACCTTAGGCAGGTAGTGCTGGCCTCGGTACCGTAGTTCCGCAGTCCGGCCTATCTCGGTTCTTACTTGCGGCCGCCCGCGCACGGCCGATGCATAAAACTGCGTCTGTTCCACCGCTAACTGCGCATCGTAGGCCTCAATTGCTGCCTGAACCAAAGCCACGTCAGCGTAACTTCCAGAGATGTGCTCACCGGTTGCCGCCAGGTGATCGAGCCATCCATTGTGGGCTTCCCCACGCTGCACCTCGGGACGGTTCAGCAACTCCAGCAAAAACGCTTTGTTGCTGGCTCCGCCCTTGATGACGACAACACTCTCGCGCAGCGCCCGTTGCAACCGGGAAAGCGCTTCCTTGCGGTTCTGGCCGTAGGCAATGACCTTGGCGATCATCGAGTCGAAGTCTGATGAGATGGCATCGCCTTCCGCAACGCCGGTATCGACGCGCACGCCCGGCCCGGTCAAAACCCTGAACCGTTCAATCGCGCCCGGAGCGGGGGCAAAGCGGTTTTCCGGATCTTCTGCATTTAGCCGCACTTCAATGGCGTGACCCGTCGTCCGTGGAGGCTCACCTTCCAATCGGCCACCTCGCGCAACGTGAATCTGAAGTTTCACCAGATCGAGCCCCGTTGTGCATTCGGTCACCGGATGTTCGACCTGCAATCGAGTGTTCATCTCCATGAACGAGAAACGCTTGATGTCTGGTTGATAGAGGAACTCGACTGTGCCAGCGTTTTGATAGCTGGCTGCCTGACTAAAGAGTATCGCCGCCTCTCGCAGGGCTTGGTCTTGCTCTGGCGAAAGAGCCGGCGAGGGCGCTTCTTCCAGAACCTTCTGGTGGCGCCGCTGGATGCTGCAGTCGCGCACGCCGGCAGCCCACGTTGTTCCATAGTGGTCGGCGATGATTTGGACCTCGACGTGGCGCGGGCAGTACAACAGTTGTTCCATGAGAACGGTCGAGTCGCCGAAGGCTTTGAACGCCTCGGCCCGCGCGCTGGCAAAGGCTTGCGGGAGTTGGGCGGCTGAACGCACCAAACGAATCCCGTGACCACCCCCGCCGGCTGTGGCCTTGATAAGGAGCGGATAGCCTAGGCGGTCGGCATGAGCTCGCGCTTCAGCGAGCGTTTCCACCGACCCGCCGCTCCACGGTACTACCGTTATCTGCGCCTGCTCGGCCAACCGCTTCGCGGAGATTTTGTCGCCCACGCGCCGCATTGCATCGCCATCCGGACCGATGAACACGATACCCAGTTCGCGACAAAGGTCGGCGAATGCGGCGTCTTCCGCAACGAAGCCCCATCCCGGCCAAACCGCATCCGCGTGCCCTGCAACCAACGCCCGTTCCAGGCAACCGTAATCCACGTAACTGCTCTTGAGCTGCTTAGTATTCGGATCGACGACTTGAGCGGAACCAAGACACACCGCCTCGTCGGCTTCCCTCACGAACAGGCTGTGGCGGTCAGCCTCGGTGAAGAGCGCGATCGTACACAAGGATGTGCCGTGTTCCTGGTTGAAATCGCGAGCAGCATGAATGAAACGCATGGCAGGCTCGCCGCGATTCACGATAGCCACACGTTGGAATTGGAGCTCCATAAGTCCTCCGATCAGGAGATCGCCAGGACAACCGGTTATGTAGTTATGCTGCGATGGTTTCCAGGGACATCGCAGCCTGTAGTGCCTTCAACCCTTCCGCATCCACAGCGCTGGGAATCGCTACGGTGCGGTAACCGCTAATTTGCAAGTAGCGGGTTCCTTTGGTATCCACAACTTCCGCGTCGAAGCCGCCTCGGCCATCGGATGTGACGACGGCATATAAGCGGGTATCTTCAGTCTCAGGGGCGGACAATAATAAGGAGGAGATGCGATCAATGTGCTGTGGCAGACCCATCCTACCCTGAGTGCCCATCTCCCAGAGGCCGGCGGTTTGGAAACAAAGCTCAATCAGCCGCGGGGCCATAAGCGTCGGCGGCTCGGATGGCATGTGGTTTGGCGGCAAACCTCTAGCCATCAGTCCCACCATTCGCTCTCCATCCCACCATGCCCGTTCCACAACTTGATACGCCGGTCCATGGAAGTAGAGACGATAAATATCGACGGCCTCGACGACGTGTCCCTCGGGTAGCCGAGGCGCCACAACTGCTACCACTTTGGACGGCTCCTTAGCGAGCCGCACTTGAGCCGTGAAGTGTGTCGTCACTTGAGGCTCGGACTGGTTGGGGAGCGATCGGCAACCATGCAAGCGGCACGCGGCCAGCAGCGTTCCGTTTTGCGGATGGATGATTGTCTCGACCGTCACCGCGCGCGGCTCGTTACGATAGAACTTAAACGGGGCCAGGAAATTCACGTCTTCTATAGCCGCGATATGCCATCCAGGAAGCAGGCACAGCGCAGCTTCCGCAAACGCTTCGATTCCCATCACTCCGGGAAGCACGGGTATTCCGTCAATCTGATGATCGTGTAAGAACGGCTGAACGGCTGGGTCCAGCGTCGTTTCAATCGTGACGCCGCTTTGCATCCCAAGAGCTGCAAGCTTGCCGATCATGGGTCCGGAAGGTATTGGTTGTGGGACCGATGTTTCCGAAGCGGATGTGTCCAGGCCACCAGCAGGGGCCCACTCCTTTTCCATGACGCCGAGACGACCGGCGATGACAATCTCACCCCGGGTGCCACCTGCAGTGAGTTCCCGTCGAATCAGAGGAACTCCGGCCTCCGGCGGCAACATATCGATCCCGGCCAGTTCCATCATCTTGGGAATGGAACCGCGGGTAGCCATGCCGATACCGCCCCAGGCCGTCCAATCGATGACGATGCCGCGAGTCGCCGGCCGTGCGGTGCGGAAGCTCGACGTGATCTTGCAAAGCAAATCATTCGCCGCACTGTAGTCAGTTTGTCCCGCATTGCCGAAGCGTCCGGCAATCGAACTGAACGCCACGGTCGATGCGAGCGGCATGTCGCCAATAGCATGGAGAAGATTGAACCAGCCATCGCTCTTTACGTCGAACACGAGATCGAATTCTCCCGCGGGCTTGTCCGGCAGGAAGTGGCTTCGCTCAGTGCCCGCGGCGTGCAAGAGCACATCGATCCTCCCACTGCGCTCACGCACTTGCTCGATGACTTTGGCTATGGCCTCGCCGTCGGTGAGATTAACGCTGAAGTAGTACGCTGTTCCACCCGCCGCCCGAACGGCTTCGATAGCGGCTTGTGCTGCCTGCGCCCGCTCTAAGGCTGACAGCTCTTTTTCAACCAGTGCCGGCGTAGCCCGCTCACCACGCGCCTGGATGCGGGCAAAAAGATCACGCTTCAGACCTTCCTTGTCAGTTGCGAAGCGCTTGAGATCAGGGTTCTCCGGATCAGGTTCCGGCACTAGATCGAGCAAGTAGAACGTGCCTCCGGAAGCGGTTGCCAAATCCGCGGTGATGGCCGAAACAATACTTCCAGCGGCTCCGGTCACGAGAAAGACCGTGTTGCTATCCAACTTCAAACCGGGCTTGCCGTCAGCGGCAGGCTGCTCTTGCAGCGCTACCGTCCAGCGGAGTCCGTCTTTGTAACCTATTTCGACCGCACCAGGATCACGCAGAGTTTCCGCGATGAGGATGTCCGCAATCTCTGATGGCTTTCGGTCCGCCTCGAAGTCAACTGCCTTCACCAGAGCATCCATCCGTTCTCGCTTGTAGGCTTTCGTGAAGCCGACCACTGCGCCTCCTAACGGCGCGATAGCACCGGCTTCGTCATATCCATGCTGTCCTCCGAGCTGCGTCGCGGACACCAGAAACGTAGTGGGCGTCGAAACCTGTTCATAAAGGATGCGCATCGTGGCGTACAGGAACTTGACACGCACTCGCAATGCTTCCTGCCAGCCGGCGTGATCCATCTGCCTGAGGTCACCCTCGTTGTCCAGAGCCGGCAGCCAGAAAATGCCGTGCACCGCACCCGCGGCCATCCAATCTTTGAGACGATTCTGTAATGTTTCCGAATCGAGAGTCTGGTTAAGTCGAAGTACGTCTACGCCCATCTCTTCTAGTCGCCGGGCGAGAGCTTCTCCTGCACCAGACTTGTCCGGCATGAGTAGCACCCGGCGGCCAGCGCCGAGTGTGACATTCGTTGGCTTACAAAGCTGAAGCGGCGGCCGCAAAGTCGGAACCGGCACACGCCGTGGAATACGATCGGCGGCGTCGAAACTGGCGAGGACGGGGCGCGCGGCAGTCGCGGGCTTCGAGCCCGATGATGCAGATACCGCAGGCTTTTTCTGCGGTGTCTCTTGCGTGGCAAGAGCGCCAGCAGCGACCTCCTTCGTCGAAGCGGGCTGCCGGTCGTGAGCAAACTTGATGACATGAGCTAGCGTGGGGAAGTTACGCAGCTTCAGATTTTCATCGCGCGGAATCTTGTACGCGGCTCGCACAGCCGCGAACATCTCCGCCTGTTTCACGGTGTCGATACCGAGATCGGCTTCGAGATCGAGATCCAGGTCCAGCATGTCTTTCGGATAACCCGACTTCTCCGCCACGATCTCGAGCACCTTTTCTCTTATCGGATCGTCGGCGGTTGCTACGGCTGTCGCGGCAGACGGTGTTGCTGCACTCGGCGCACGCGACAGCCGAGCCGTTGAATCTGCTGATTGCGAGCCCAGCAGGTCTGGACGCTTGTCATACACAAACCGAATCACATGCGCCAGGGTCGGATAATCCCGCAGTTTGCGATTCTCGTCGCGCGGAATGTCATATGCCGCTCGAATGGCGGCAAACATCTCCGCCTGTTTTACCGTGTCGACCCCGAGGTCCGCTTCCAGATCCAAGTCCAGATCCAGCATGTCGACGGGATAGCCTGTCTTCTCGACAACAAGAGCGAGGATGCGGTCCTTTACAGGATCGTTGGAAACGGTCTCTACAGGCGGCGCACTTACGGCTGGCTTCTCCCCAAGCGCCTTTGTTTCTGCCGCAGCCGCTGCAATCGTCTTCTCGGTTCTTGCAGCGTCCGGCGCTTTCAGGTCTGGTCGCTTGTCGTACACGAAGCGAATTACATGTGCCAGGGTCGGATAGTCGCGCAGCTTGCGATTCTCGTCGCGCGGAATGTTGTAGGCCTCGCGTATCGAAGCAAAGACCTCGGCCTGCTTCACGGTGTCGACGCCCAGATCAGCTTCAAGGTCCAGATCCAGATCGAGCATGTCAACCGGATAACCGGTTTTTTCGGCTACCAGAGCGAGTACTTTCTCTTTGACCAAGTCTTTTTTCGCTGCCGGTGCCGTGGTTGCATCGTGAATCGCCACTGGCGCGGGCATCGGTCTTTGCGGCACAGGCTCTACTATCGAAGCTGCTTGCGACAGTCCAGCGGCTTGTGCGACATGCGCTACCGTACCGTGATCGGGTATGCGAAGAGTGCGGTGGGTAACTTCGAGATCGGCAACGTCATGACCAGCGATGCCGCTCAGCCACCCGTTCCAGGTGGTGGCGTCAGCGATGCGGTAGGCATAGCCCAGCGCGTTCGGATTGCGACGAACGCCATCCTTCGTTTTCACCCAACGCAGCAGCATCATGCTGATTTGCGAACCGAATCCTGCTCCTAGGTGTAAGGCGTACTCAACGGGATAAATCCCGCCTTTCGACAGGTTCAACGGTCCCAACTCCGGATCAACTTCCTTGAAGTTGGCAACCGGGGGCACGCAACCAGTTTCCAGCGATTTAACCGCGACAACTTCTTCGATGCCTGTGCCCATGGCGTGACCGGTGAAGCCCTTCGTGTTGGCGATCACAATGCGATCGGCGAAATCGCCGAAGACGCGCCGAAGCGCATAGATCTCAGCGGAAGCACTGCCGCCGCGCGCAGGCGTGTAGGTTTCGTGGGAAACGAAGACGGTTTGAGGCGCGATCTGATGACGTGAAATACCGCTGCCCGCTTCAGCTTTGACCAGCAAGGCCTCCATCACCTGACCGATATGCTGGACATCGAGGCGGGTGCCGTGGAAAGCGCTGTTGCCCGTCATGGTGGAGAGCACTTCGCAAATGGGTTGTATTCCTCTTTCTCGCGCAGCGGCAGCGCTCTCCACCACGAGAGCCGCAGCGCCCATGCCGATAATCATGCCATGCCGACGCCGGTCGAATGGAATTGCCGCATCTTCGACCACCTCGTCGGTGGCTGCCGCTCCACTCGCGAGGAAGCCGGCGCCCATCCACTCGATCAGATGATCGGAACTGACGTCATCCGCCGAAATCACGATTACACGGCTGCAGCGCCCAGCGTGGATCCAATCCTCCGCCAGTGCCACTGCGTGTGTCGTGCTAGCACACGCGGAGTTAATTTGGGTGTTAGGACCGCGGGCGCCGATAAATTCGGCAAACTGCGAGTGTCCCATCGCTAAAACTCGGAGCAGGAAGGTCCGGGTGAAGATGTACGGTTCTTTTTGAATGGCAGCGCGCAAATCGTCAATGCGCCGGCTTATCTCCTGCACCAGAATGGAGTGACCGGTGCCCTCGACAGTGCGAGCGAGCAGGCTTTCGAGCATTGCCAATTGCTCGCGGCGCTCATGGTCTGCGTAGTATCGCGACATCTCATCCGCAAATGAATCGCAGCCAGGAAACGCGGAGGCAAAAATAATGCCCGTATCGTCACGCAAAGCCTCAGGCAATCCCCATCGATCCGGTAATTGCGTACCCTTGCTCGTGGTTTTATAGCGCATCACTAGCGGGATGCCGGCGTCACGCAATGCGTCGATTCCCGCGGCAATCGCCAGTTGGGTGACACGGTCGAGGGCAGCCACGCGTTCGCCGGGAATTCCGAATTCATCTGCCAGATCGAAAGCACCTCCGCGGCCCGCCAGTTTGATGACATCCGCGACGCTGTCCAGGGTCTCAAAGGTAGGCTCGCCGTTCTCTCTTTTCACCAGGCGCGTTATGTGTTTATCGAGCATGGCGCGCCGGAAGCGTGTCGGGATCGAATCGATAAATTGATTGCCGCCCAGGATGCGTCCGATGTTCGCGTCGTCAAAGATGTGTTCGGTTCCGGGCAGTCCCAATGCCGCGCCGGTAATAACTACGGGCGCGTCCTTGGAAACGTCCCTCCTGCCGTGGTAGATCTCGTAGCCGCGCTCTAGCACTCCGGCGAACAATCGTCCAAGCTCGCTGTAATGATTGCCATTCGATGAAGCGACTGGGGAGAAAGCCGCGCTGGTTCCGGACTTCGCCGCGAGGCCCTCTTCAGATGTTTCCGCCTTTGGCTCAGTTGTTGTTACCGCCGTCGGCGAAATAGCAGCTGAGGTTTCCTCAACCCCGCGTCCCAATCCCGCCGCATAGAGCCCGCATAATGCCTGATTGAACGCAACCCCATCGGCGAGCTTTGGATGATTCGTGAACAGCGAAACCACATCGCTTTGGCTGCCGAGCACATCCTCGGCAAATCCTTGCAGCGCTTTCTTCGGCCCAACTTCAACAAACACACGAGCTCCCGCGTTGTACAGCGTGCGCAGGCCCTTAACAAATTGCACGGGAGAAGCGACCTGCAGCGTAAGGATGTCCAGCATTTGCGGGACAACGTCGGGCCCCATGGGATAGAACTCTCCGTTAGTGTTGGCGACGATGGGCAAATGCGGCGACTCCAAGTGCAAGCGCTCCAAAACCCGGCGTAGCGGTTCACTCGCTCCTGCCACGATGGATGTGTGAAACGCGTGGCTAACCGACAATGCGGCTACGTCAAATCCAGCTGCCAGGAACGCTTCCATGGCGCGCTGAACGGCCTCGCTCTCCCCACCGATTACTGCCTGACGGTTGCTGTTGACGTTGGCGATCACGACGTAACCCTTGATCGTCTTCAGAATGCGTTCGATTTCCTCCAATGGAGCAAAGACTGCAGCCATGAGGCCGTTGTCTTTCATAGCCACCTGCGTCATCCCGCGGCCACGAGCGCTGACTGCTTCCAGAGAATCGGCGAACGGCAGAGCTCCAGAGGCGACCAAGGCTCCGTACTCCCCCAGGCTGTGTCCCATCGTGAAGTCGGGTTCAACGCCGTAGGCGGCTAGCAGCCGAGTTAGCGCGAGGTCGGTTGCGAGCACGGCGGGCTGAGTGATTGCCGTTTGTCGAAGATCGTTTTCCGCCTTTGCCACAGCCTCGTCGTCAGAGTCGTTGACAAAGATGAAATCGCTGAGCGGCTTGCCGAGCAAAGGCGTCATCACACGATCAGCCTCGACAAAGGTTTCGGCAACGATCGGCTCTGCTGACCGCAACTGCCGAAGCATATTCACATACTGCGAGCCTTGCCCTGTATAGAGGAACGCCACCTTCGCTGCAGGACCATGACCGCGGAAGATACCTTGCGCTCGCAACGCTTTCCACATTGCCGGCTGATTGGCCGCCAGAGCCTTGAGCGCGCTTCCGGCTTTATCGGCTAATTCGGTCGAGTTCGCGTAGTCGATGGCCACACGCTCGGGAGCGTGGAGGTCGGATTCAGTCGGCGGAGCTGGCTCCGGTGCCTGGCCCGCCTTGGCTTTTGTTTCCACGCCGCGCAAACGTTCTGCCAGCACGGCTTCTGAAGGGGCCCCGAGAACAAGGGCTCCGCGCAACGGAGCTTTCAATGGAGATGGCTCGGATGTGCGAGAAACGCCTGTAGCACTCATCACTGGCTCCGGCAGCTTCTGGGAAACCTCTTGGACTGCAACCGTCTGCTTGCCGTTTCCGTTCAGCCTGTGGGGAATGTACTCTTCGAGCACCGCGTGAAAATTTGTCCCGCCAAAACCAAAGGCGCTCAGTCCGGCGCGCCTCACTCCATCGGGCGGAATCGTCCACGGTTTCAGTTCGGTATTCACGTAAAGCGGAGAGTGCACAAAATCGATATCCGGATTGGAATGCTCGCAATGCACGCTTGGCGGTAAAACTTTGTCCTGAAGCGCCAGAATCGTTTTCAGGAATCCGGCAGCGCCAGCCGCCGCTTTCAGGTGTCCGAGATTCGATTTGACCGAGCCCAACGCTACTGAGTGCGTGGGAAGATGAAAACTACTTAGCGCATCAATCAAGCTTTGCACTTCAACTACATCCCCCACCCGGGTTGACGTTCCGTGGCCTTCGATCAGAGTCGCGGTGGCCGGCGATAAGCCGGCATTCAGCCAGGCACGCTCAATAGCGAATTTCTGGCCGATGGGATTCGGCGCCGTAATGCCTTTCCCTTTGCCATCGCTCGAACCGCCCATGCCGCGCAGCACGGCATAGACTTTGTCCCCGTCGCGTTCGGCGTCCGCCAGTCGTTTGAGCAAAAAGATCGCAGCGCCTTCGCCCATCACGAAGCCATCTGCTCCTTCGGCGTAAGGACGAGTTCCGGTCGCCGAGAGTGCTCCAATCTTGCAGAACTTGATGTAGGTCGAGGCGCCCATGTTGCGGTCAATGCCGCCGGCGACGGCAAGATCGAAATCGTTTTCCACCAAGCCCTCGACAGCCGCACTGATCGCGGCCATTGCCGATGCGCAGGCTGCGTCCACAACGTAGTTCGGGCCATGGAAGTTGAAGACGTTCGCAATCCTTCCGGCAATGCAATTCGCCAGTTCGCCAGGCATCGTGTCTTCGGTCACCTCCGCAATCCGTTTGGCCATCCGGTCGTGCAATTCGCGAGTCAGGTCGTGACGCAGCGCTTCCGGAAGGTCTGCGAAGCTCCCACACTCGGCGAGTTCATGCGCGTATTCCGGAAAGTACAGGCGCAGCGCGGTGAAATAATGTTTTTCGCCGGCCATGGCATTGCCGAGTATCACAGCCGTGCGATCCGTATTCAGCGGATGTTTTGGGTAACCGTAATCTTCCAATGCTTCGCGGGTGCAAGCGATGGCCCATTTTTGCGATTGATCCATCGCGTCGACGACCCGCGGCGGAACCGGCAAATGCCACTTGATCGGATCCCAAGCAAATTCGCGCACCCAGCCTCCGATTGTTGAATAAGTCCTGTCCGGCGCATTGGGATCCGGGTCGTAGTAAAGTGCTGGATCCCAGCGATCGGGTTCAACCTCAGAGATGCTGTAACGTCCATTCTTCACGTTTTCCCAGAAAGCGGGCACGTTCGCGGCGTCGGGAAGTACGGCACCTGCTCCTACAATTGCGATGGCTCGGTACGATGTGTTTTCCATGACGGACTCCTGCAAAACTCGTCGTTTAGACGCTACGCGGCCAGGACCACGGGCCTGGCTACCCGCCCGTACAGTACGTCTGCTATGTAGTCGAGATCTGAAACTAACCCTGATTGGGCGCGGTGGATCGCCGACAATCCCAACCTGGCTTCGAAAGCAGTTGAATCGGAATCGCTGATGCCGCCCGCTCCGATTACCCAGCGCATCCCTTCTTCGCCGACCTTAAGAGCGGCCTCGCGGGCAAAGACTCGGCTGATCGCCGCCAGCGCAACAGTATCGAAGCGCCTGTTCGCTTTTTCGTGGAGCTTGCCTTCAGCAAGAAGCGCTGCCCGGCGGGATAAGCTGCCCGCGCATTCGGCGTAGGCAATCAGCTCGCCTAGACGTAAAAGAATGTGCTGATAGCGAGTCAAACGCGCCACCCGGGCTGTCTCCAAAACTTCGGCCAAAGCGTGCAAGGCGAGCGCAGCAATATCGGCACCAACATTCGAATGCCGGGCATGCAGCGCTTCGAATTCGCGGGCTCGCTCGTGATAGTGCTGTCCGCGCGTTTTGAGGTGGGACTGCCAACGGTCGCGACTGATGGTCATCTCCATGATCTCGGAGGTACCTTCGTAAATGGTTGTGATGCGAACGTCACGCCTGATTTTTTCCACCATGTATTCGCGTGTGTACCCGTAACCGCCAAGGGCCTGAATGCTGGCGTCGGCCGCGAGATTACCCGCCTCCGTCGCCATGTACTTGGCGATAGCACCCTCGGTGTTCAAGCTTCCCTCTGCTCCCGCATCGATGCGCTCCGCGGTTTCCTCGATATAGGAGCGAGCCGCCTCCATGCGCGCTACGTGGGGCACGATCAGCTTGTGGGTGTATCCCTGTTTTTGCGAGAGTGGGGCCCCTGCCTGAATACGTTTGGTGGAATAGGGAATTGCACGATCAATCGCCGCCCAACCTCCCCCGAGTCCAAACGCAGCGACCATCAGGCGGGTATATCCGAAAACAGCCTGTGCTTGATTTAATCCCTGACCTTCTACTCCACCGATCAGTCTGTCGGCGTCAACGTACACGTCGTTGAAGGCAAGGGCCGCCGTGTTGCTGAGGCGTATGCCATGCTTGTCTTCCGGTTCGTCATGGGTGAAACCCTTCGTATCTTTCTCGACGACAAACCAACTTGGACCGCCCGGAGTGTTCGCCAGAACGGTGTAGGCGCCGGCCACTCCCCCATTGCTGATCCATTGTTTGTTCCCGTTGATCTTGTAGCCGACAATGCGGCCGTCCTGAGTGACGTGGTCCGCCGTGGTCTTTAGCGCACCCAGATCGCTGCCGGCTTCCGGTTCCGTCGCACCGTAGGCAAACAGCAATCCCTCTTCAGCGATCCGCGTCAGCCAGATTTTCTTTTGGTCAGAAGTGGCGCCAACTGTGATCGGATCGCTGCCTAGAAAAGTAGCCAGCACGGCCGTAGCGACACCCAGATCGATGCGCGCCATCTCTTCGCAGATGCAATACACATCGAAGGCCCCGCCACCCATTCCGCCGAATTCTTCTGGAATAAACAGGAGTTGAATGCCGAGTTGGTCCGGGCTGCACATGTCATGAACAATATCCAGCGGGCACTCATCGGCGGCATCCAGCTCCAATAGTTTTTCGTCCGGCAGGCGTTTCTTGGCAAAGTCCCTGAGGGACTTCAAACTCAATCTCAATGTTTTGCTCGTAATCATCGGGTGTCCCTCACTTTGTTGCTACGGTTCGCATCTCACGCACTTTATTGGTCAGTGCCGGCAGAAACTCCAGAACGTCATCGACAACCCCCACGTCCGCCGCCTGAAAGATGGGAGCCTTCGGGTTCTTGTTGATAGCGATGAGGAACGGGCTGCCTTTGATACCGGCGAGATGCTGGGAAGCTCCGCTGATTCCGCATGCCAGATAAACCTTCGGCTTGACGGTTTTTCCGGACGACCCTACCTGCCGCGATTTCTCCAGCCACTTCGCATCGACTACGGGCCGCGAGCAACTCACGGCTGCTCCCAAAACACCAGCCAGTTCCTCCGCGATGGCTACATTTTCTTTTTCCTGGAGGCCGCGGCCGATAGAAACCAAAACACTGTGCTTGGTGATGTCCACGTCACCGGCTTCGGCGACGATGGTTTCGAGATAGCGCCGCCCGGCAGTCAGCGCACCGACCTCTTCTGATTTGTCGAGCACGAAAACGCTTCCCGAGCCAATCTCTGCACCTTTAAATGCGCCCGGCCGTATTGTGATCACCGCACCATCTGAAATGTCACAACGAACATGCGTGCTCATCTGGCCGCCAAATTCCTGCCGGATCATGTTGAGGGCGGCGTCTTCAACTGGAGTCACGTCCAGCACGTCAGAGACAAAAGCCGCATTCATCTTGATCGAAATGCCCGGGGCCAAATCGATTCCGAAATGATCATGAGTAAGTAACACGATGCTGTTCTGTGGCAGCACCTTCAGCAACGCTTTTCGAACCAATTCCGCGTTGGGATAAGCCAGGTTCTGAATCGCGATTTTCCAGATCTCGGGATAGGAAGCGCCGAGCGCACTGCAGGCGTCGTCGAGCTCTGTCCCCCAACCCGTGAGAATGGCGGTTGGCGAAGCGGTGGGATCAATCTTTCGCGCAGCCGCCGCCAGTTCAAATGCGGAATCGTCGACGACGCCATCTTTATGTACGATGTAAGCGAACATGCGAGCCGTCATTTCAGCCCTCCTTTAGCTGCCACTAATTCGAGAACCCGGTCGACGTTTTCTTCTCGTGTGCCGTGCAAGATTTCGGCTCCTTTACCGAGTTCAGGCAAGAAGTAGTCCACCCGCTTCACCCTCGCGGCAGATTCTCCAACCGAGCCTGCGTCCAGCCCCAACTCAGTCAAGCCATACGTTGGGATAGGCACCGAAGCGACTTGCCGGATGCCTCGCATGCCGACATAACGAGGTTCATTGATGCCGGTTTGAATCGAGAGCACGCAAGGGAGATCAATCTCATTCATTTCCTTGTTGCCACCAGCAATTTCGCGGCTGATCTTCAGCGTCTTGCGATCGACCACTTCAATGAAAGTAACGAGAGAGGCAAACGGATAATCGAGCAACGCCGCCAGCATTCCGCCGACCTGAGCGCCACCATCCTCCGCCTGCACGCCAGTCAAAATCAGGTCGTAGTTGCCCTTCCGCACGAAGGATTCCAGGATGGTGGCGATCCCGCGACCATCCGATCCGGAGAACGCGTCGTCTGAGATCAGCACGCCACCCTGCGCGCCCATAGCCATCTCCCGGCGCAATACCTCTTCGTCATCTTCGCCACCCACGGTCGCGACCGTCACCTTCCCCCCTACGCGAGCGGCGATCTGGAGGGCTTCTTCGACGGCGTAGTTGTCGGCTTCGTTGATGGAATAGATCAGATCATCGCGTTCGATATCACTTCCTGCACTGTTGAGCTGAATTTCGTTTTCTGACGTGTCGGGCACTCTTCTCACGCAAACTAGAATCTCCACATGCACCTCCACAAAACTTTCGTCACGCTGCTTTTGCTTCGCGCACGATTTGTTGATCGACCAGCTCTGCCAGATCGATGGCTGTCATCTTTCCTTCCATGCCTGCGACCTTGATCGCGTCCTCAATATTCGTCATGCAAAATGGACAGGCGGTCACGATTACATTGGCTCCAGCTTCCACTGCCATTTGCACTCTCTTCACTCCCATCCGCTGTTCTTCCTTGGGCTCGTAGAACAGCATCAGTCCACCGCCGCCGCAGCAGAATGAGCGGTCGCGGCTCCGGGTCATTTCCACTCGTCGTAGGCCCGGAATCGCATCCAGCACATCTCGGGGCTCGTCGTAAATCTGGTTATGACGTCCCAGATAACAAGGATCGTGATAAGCGAACACGCTGTTTGAGTCTTCCAGCGCCTGGAATTTGATTTTGCCGGCCTTCACTGCGCGGGCAATCACCTGGCTGATGTGCTCGACCGGCGGAACATCCTTGTCTTGGTAGTCGCGTTTCAACGCGTTGTAGGCGTGCGGATCGGCGGTAACAATCCTTTGCGCTCCCGACGTCCCGATGGCATTTACGTTGTGGTCGCGCAGGGCGATGAACAACATTTCTTCGCCGAAGCGTCGCACTTCATGGCCGCTATCTCTTTCCGCAGCGCCCAGGATTCCGAAATTCTCTCCGACGTCGCTGAGAATTCTTGCAGTGGCACGACCAATCGCCTGCATGCGGTCATCGTAGGAAGTGATGCTGTCGACAAAATACAAAGTCTCGACCGCGCCGTTCTTGCTCAGAGTTTTGACGGGACAGACTTGCTGCAATTCCTTGGCATTCGTCCAGTCGGCCCTCTTCTTCTCCAGCTTGCCGTAGGGATTGCCGCGACTCTCCAGAGCCTTCAGAGCTTTTTGCAGCGACTGGGGTACATTTCCTTGATCGATCAAACCACGCCGCAGATCGACAATCTTATCGATGTACTCCACTAACAGCGGGCATTCTTCTTCGCAGGCTCCGCAGGTGGTGCAGGACCAGATTTCATCCTCGGAGTAAATGCCTCCGGAATCTTTGCTGCCAACCAGCGCCGTGCCGTTGTGGGCGCGTCCAAAAACCGGATAGTGCTGGAAGGCATAGTCTCGCGCTTTTATGCTGATGAATCGCGGAGACAGCGGCCTGCCCACGGCATTGGCCGGGCAATTGTCGGAGCACCGCCCGCAGTCCGCGCAGGAATAGAAATCGAGCATGTGCTTCCAGGTGAAATCTTCGAACGTCTTCACTCCAAACGATTTCACCTCATCGAGATGCTCATCGCTGATGCCCCATCGCACCGGCTTCAGAAGCTCCCGGTCCAGTTTCGCGAAATAAATATTGAAGAGGGAAGTTTCCACATGGAATTGAATGCCAAAAGGCCGGTAGCAGAGCAGAACGTAAAAAGTCACCTCATGAAGAAGATAAGCTCCGAAATAAACGCTGCTGAGAGTCGCCAGGGAAGTTGAGATGAGCGCCCTTTGCAACATCCATGGAAGCGAACCCACGGCCAACCCTTCCACGGACTGCCCTGTTTGTGACTGGGCAGCCGCACTGGCCCCTGCAAAGAGACTGTCGGCGACCATCAGGATCGCAATCAGCACCAGAAGGAAGATGGCGTCGGCGGTGTGACCTTTGCCGAATTTTGCCGGCACGGCATATCGTGCTGGTTTGAAAACCAGGCGGCGAACGATCGCGATCACCATGCAGAGAAAGACAACGGTCGCAGCGTAATCAGTGATGACGTTGTAAATCGGGCCGGCTCTTCCGGAAAGTCCCGGCATGACGAAGTTTTGTGAAACGCCAACAATCAAAACGGTGAAGGCGCGCAGCGCCAGGACGATAAATCCGGCAAAGATGAAGATATGAAGAATTCCTGCGGCGCGATAGCGCGGATGTTTCCACTGGCCGAGCCAGTACTTAAAGACTTTTCCCAAGCGCGCCCAAGGGTGGTCAAAACGAAAATCACGCTCTGCCCGAAACAGCGGCATCAAGCGCTTCGTCACGATGTATGAAAAACAAGCAAGGCCGAGAAGATGAATGGTGAGGAAGAAGGTTCGGCCTGAAACCAACCAGGGGGTTAATTGCGCAGCTGACTGGGTACCTACCACGTCGCTACTCTCCTGCTGACTCACAACCGCTACGCGATCAATTGCGTAAGAACTTCTTCTTGCTGAACTGCGGGCCTGACAACTGCTGTTGATTCGACCGTAGCGACAGGCGAAGGCGGTATGGATAAATCAACCGATACCGGCTGGGATACCAGTATCGATCGAGCCTTCGCCTTCGGCTTCGCGTGCATCTTCTTCGACCTTTTTTGTTCTTTGCTTCTGCCACGGATCTTGCCCCCAGCCGCTTCCCGGAGTTCCAGGAAACTCAGTTGCAAGAACTTTTCCAGACGCCGCAAGTCCGGTGCGGCATGAACATCTCCGCTGAATCCGAAGTATGCCGCGCCGTTGTATGTCAGAATGGCGCAATTTAACGCCATCTCTCCGCCCACCGGCACATAGGGATAGCAGCAAACCATCTTGCGCCCCAGCAGGTAGAGTGGATATTGCGGCCCCGGCACATTGGTGCACACCATGTTGAACGGTGTGAACGGCAGTCGGCTGATGATGTGGCCGGCTACCGCCTGGGCGGAGGTCGGCAGCATTCCAATCAACCCACCGGCCAAACTTACTAACTCGGCAGTGTGTGCGCGTTTGACGAATTCTGTTCTTCGGTGGACCGCTGCCAATAGCTTCCGGGGATTGCGGATCTCCAGAGGGATGGTCACCGGAACCAGGGAAATGCGATTCCCTAATTCGCCCGGACTCTCGCTGCCTCGCAGGTTCACCGGCACCATCATGCGGAAGAGTCGCCCGCACACCTTGTCGCCATGGAATTCGAGGTAACGCCGGATCGCCGCCGTCACCAGTGAGAGGATCACGTCATTCACGCTGGTTCCGCAGGCCTGCTTTATAGCCTTAATTTCTGCCAACGGAACTTCCGCGCAAGCAAACTTCTGTGGTCCGCGGTAGAGAACGTTGAAGCGCAAGCGCTCGGTGTTCGCGGTCAGTTCCGGGAAGAGGTGGGCGAACTCTGCCGTATCGAAGCTCCCACCACTGGCGGCAACGCGCTCTGCCATGCTTGAGAGGTCTGCCAGCGCGGCAAGAATTCGTTTGGCCACTTCAGAATAGGAGTCGACACAGCCGTTCGTGATTGAAGCCCATGGATCAGGAGGTGGTGGACTCGGAATCCGAAGCTTTCGCCTGGGCAGACGCGGTGTTTCTGGATTCGCATCCATCAGCAAGTTCATGATTCCAACTCCGGCAATACCATCGGCGAGGCAATGATGCAATCGGAAGATAAGTCCACTCCGATTACCGTGCAGTCCATGGACCAGGGTCATGTCCCATAGAGGGTGCTGCCGGTCCATCACCGTGCTTAAGAGTTTCCCGGCAAGCGTCTTCAATTCTGCGTCAGAGCCGTGTCTAAGCGTCGCCTCGAGTACATGGCGTCGAATGTCGAAGTCCGGATCGTATTCCCAACTCGGAAGGCCAATATCAAACGGCGGCGGTACTACGCGCTTCAAGTAGCGGGGAATAAGCGGTAGCTTCGACTCGACAAACCGGACGCAATTTCCAAAAGGAATGTTGCCGTCGAACACGCACAGGCAGGCAACATTAAGGGGCATGCCATCGCGTTCGAGATGGAGGAAGACTGTGTCGCCCCAGGAAAGGCGGTCGCTGTGCTGCAGGTTCTGCATGTCAACTCTCCTGTCTTCACGCTTCAATCGCCGACCGATCGTCTCTCAGTTCCCGAAAGAAAATCGCGATGCCAGTTTCAACAGCTTGAGTACTCTGTAGATCTCGACGTTCACGCCGCGGAGCACGACCTTGATACCTTTGTCGTCAGCAATACTTGCCAACTCCGCCATCGCGCTCAGCACGCTTGCATCGATCCGATGCACGGCAGAGAAATCCAGTGTCACTTCGCCGTCGACACCGTCCAGCCGTTCGCCGGTCTCTTGCAAACTCTGCACAACGCACTCTTCATCAACTCTGATCCACACCGCGATCGTCGCCATAGGAACCGTCCGCTAGGAGATCCTTTCCTGAACTGCCACCGATGCTTTTGCCGGGCCTCGTCCCTCATAAGCCTTCCAAAACAACTCAGCCAGTTCGCTGATGAGCGGCATGCGGGGATTCGATCGCCAAGAGGGATCATCAAAGGCTCGCTTGGTAAGATCTGGCATCGCGCGTTCGAATTCTCCGTGGGAAATTCCCAGCTCGGCGATCGAACGCGGGAACCCTAACTGGTCGAGCAATTGTTCCGTCGCCGCCACCAGGTTCTTCACCTTTTCATCAATCGTGTGACCGCCGAGACCCAGCAAATCGGCGACCGTCGCGTATTTCTTGTGCGCGACATATCCCATCTGGTAGGGAGAAGGCAGAAACTTGGTTGGCACAGACGCGTTGTAAGCAATCACGTGCGGCAGCATCAGCGCGTTTGCCCGGCCGTGCGCCACGCCGAAGCGTGCCCCGAAAGAGTGCGCCAGGGCATGATTCACGCCCACCGAGGCGTTAGAGAAAGCCATTGCCGCAATGCAGGCAGCGTTGTGCATCATGCTGCGCGCCTCTTCGTCGCCGGGATGCTCATACGCGACCGGCAGATACTTGAACACCATTCGAATTGCCTGCATGGCGTTACAGTCCGTATATGGCGAAGCGTAGCTGGACACGGCCGCTTCCAGGGCATGCGTAAGACAATCGATGCCAGTGTCGGCGGTGAGGCCTTTGGGCATCGACATCACAAATTGCGGATCAACGATGGCCACATCCGGGGTCAGCGAATAGTCCGCCAGCGTCACCTTGCGTGCACTCACTTTATCGGTGAGAACGGCAAATGGAGTAACTTCGCTGCCGGTTCCACTGGTGGTGGAAATAGCAATCAGGCGGATTCGGTGGCTCTTCTCGGTGGGATACTCGACCACCCGTTTGCGCAGATCCAGAAAGGGCGCAGCCAGCTCTTCCAAGTCAGCGCTCGGCGACTCGTACTTGAGCTTCATGATCTTAGCCGCGTCGATCACCGACCCACCGCCCAGCGCAATGATCTGGTCGGCCTTGTAGAAATTGAGGGCTTCCACGCCTTGCATTACCACCTTCACCTCGGGCTCTGCATCCGGAATGATCGAAACGTGGACATGGGTTGCCGCTGGAATGCAGCGCCGGACCAGGTCGACGTGGCCGATTTGCTCCAAAGCCGGACTCGTAACGATGATGGTCGAGCGCGATGCGAACTCGCGCACATTCTCCACCGCGTTCCAATTGAAATAGATCTGGTTGGGAACTCGAAACCACATATGGGCTTGGGTCCTCCGAGCCACACGCTTGATGTTGAGGTAGTGGTAGATATTGACGTTGTCGGTGGTGCTGTTGCCGCCGCCGGTGCCGCAGCCGAATGAAAAGGTGGGCGGCAGATCGTTATAAACTCCTCCCACCGCGCCCACGGAGCCCGGCGAGTTCACCAGGATGCGTCCCGCATTCATCACTTCGCCGAACTTGCGAATGATCTCTTCGTCGCGCGAAAAAATGACTGCCGTATGTCCCAGACCGCCGGCATGATTTACGTCAATACAAACCTTCAGCGCCTCGTCAACGGATCTTGCTCGGTAGGCAGCGAGGACGGGAAATAGTTTTTCCACTGACAGAGGATGTTCGCGACCTACGCCTTGAATTGGTGTGATGAGGAGCTTGGTATTCGGCCTTACCGCAAAGCCCGCAAGGCGGGCAATATCGGTGGCCTTCTGCCCGACTGCCGCCGCTTGCATGACTCCCGTCTCAGGGTCGATAACGGCGCAAGCCAAGAGCTTCGCTTCGTGCTCATTGCAGATGTGCGCACCCAGCTCCGCAAATTTCTTCAGCGCCAGATCGTAGATTTCATCGTCGATCACCGCAGTTTGCTCGGAGGCGCAGATGGTTCCGTTGTCAAAAGTCTTCGACAGGATGATGTCAGTTACAGCTGTTTTCAGGTCTGCGGTTTTCTCCAAGTAAACCGGTGTATTGCCCGGCCCCACGCCCAGCGCCGGCTTACCAGAGCTGTACGCCGCCCTGACCGCTCCCGGACCGCCTGTAGCGTCAATCAGGCCCACGTCCTTGTGTCGCATTAAGTAAGCGTTGTCCTGCAGCGTATGCTCTTCCAGGCAGCTGAAAACCCCTTCGGGCGCTCCATGCCGGTGTGCGGCCTCATACATCACCTTCACGGCCTCAGAGCAACAACGCCAGGCGTTCGGATGTGGACTGAAGATCACCGCGTTGCGCGTCTTGATGGCCATAATGCATTTGAAGAGCACCGTGGAGGTGGGGTTCGTAATTGGCGTGATCGAGAAGATGACGCCGATGGGTTCGGCGACCTCCACCAGATTACGATCTGGAAACTCACGGATGATTCCGACCGACCGCTTATCCTTGATGTAGTTGTAAGCGAACTCGGTGGCCACCATGTTCTTGATGACCTTGTCTTCCATCACGCCGAGCTTCGTTTCCTCAACGGCGAGGCGGGCGAGATGTTGAGCTTGATCCAGTCCAGCCAGTACCATCGCCTTGACGATGCGGTCAACCTCTTCCTGGCTGAATTGAGTGAAGACGGCGGCTGCCGTTTTGGCTTGAAGGACTAGCCTTTCCAGATAGGCAATGCGTTCTTCACTCAGGCTTTCGGTGGAAAGCGGGACCTGAACCCGCAGCGGCTCCACTTCGCGCGTGGCCATTACTGCCCCCTTAAGCCATACGTCGGAGTATGGGGAGGATGCTGAGTCTTATGTTCTCGTCTTGCACAGCGAGGACCGCGATCTGCTGAAGGACGACCTGATCTCGTTCTCTAACTTCCATCTCAGGTCTAGGCGTAATCGATCGGATGCCTGGTTAGCCAGTGCTCGTCGCGCACGCGGCCAATGTTCTTGAAAGCACCACCAGCCGCGCTTGCCGTTAGATGGCGGCTTTCCCAGGCGACTCCTGCACCCAGGCCGAGTGCGCCGCCCAGCAAGCCCCGCGCTATAGCCCTGCCGATGGATCTGTGCCTGTTTCCCGGATAACCACCGAGCATACCAAGGCACGCGCCAACAGCCGCGGGCTTCAATGCTCTTCGAACTGACTTGCTGATAAACGGTGTTAGAGGCTCGCCCTTAAGAAATGCCGTTCGACCAGTACGTACGCCCTCTATACCAGAATTGACGAGCCTTCGGCCATAGGTTGCATTCGATTTCGACCACTCGCGTAAAGCCATTGGACTTCCTCACCGTCCCAGAACGGGAACACCAAGGCAACTACAGCACCGGATGCATGCCTGTGTCCGTACCCGCTATCACAGTTTGTTGTGAGCGTAATTACACTGGAACGTGAGCTAGATCTGCCCGGGAGGGCGATGGTGTTCACTAGCCCGCAGAATTCAGTCTTCTCAATCGAAAGTCGTGATTCCGCCGCAGCGCGGCATCACGAAACAACATTGTTCTCGGCCCTCCAATACTTCTTCCGCAGTTCGCGTTTCAAGACCTTGCCCGTACCAGTCTTGGGCAAGCTCTCGAGAAACTCCACGGAGCGTGGACACTTGAAGTGCGACAGCACAGAGCGGCAGAACTGCAGGATTTCGTCTTCTCTCACCTGGGACCCCGACTTCAAAACCACAAGAGCCTTTGGCACCTCGCCCCACTGCGGGTCAGGAACGGCGATCACGGCTGCCTCGTACACGTCGGCATGGGCCGCCAGCGCTTTTTCGACTTCGAGAGAAGATATGTTCTCGCCCCCGCTTACGATGATTTCTTTATTCCGGTCGACGATCTGAATGTAGTTGTATCGATCCACACAAGCCACATCGCCGGTGTGGAACCATCCGCCCGCCATCGCGGCTGACGTGGCCTCTGCCTGCCCCCAGTATCCTTCCATGACCCCATCGCCTCTTACCACAATTTCACCAAGAGCGACTCCGTCATGAGGCACGTCCTTACCGTTAGCACCCACGACCCGAAGTTCCACGCCAGGAATGGCAAATCCAGCCATCGCTTGGCGGAGATAGCGCTGCCCGTCTGACGGGACGTCCGCCTTCGAAGGCGACTTAGATAACGTGGGACAAGTCTCCGTGAGTCCGTACCCGGAAATGCAAATGCAGCCCAACTTGTTCTCAACCTCCTTCACCAAGGCAGGAGAGGAAGCTGCCCCGCCAATGATAAGAATCTGTAAGCTGTTCAAGTCGTAGTCTTCACGCGCCGGAGAATTCAGCAGTGCCGTCACCATTGTGGGAACCATCGCGCACGTCGTTACCCGCTCGCGCTCGATCAGTCGGAATACCTCCGCCGGATTAAAGTGGTGCGTCATCACGTGCGTGCCGCCGACCACTGTAATGCTATGGGCCGTACCCCATCCGTTCGCATGAAAAAGCGGAATCGTATGCAGCAACACCGACTTGCAACACATCTCCTCCAGTGTACTGGGTGAGGTTTGGCTGGCAGCGATCACAGACAGAGCGTGAAGGTACACATTGCGGTGAGTTAGGACAACGCCCTTCGGGCGATCGCTGCTACCGCTGGTGTAGAAGAGTTCGGCAATGGAATCTTCATCAATCTGCGTGAAGTCACACTGGATCGGCGAAGCATCTGCCAGAAGCTGGTCATAGCTTCCTGGAGCAATCCAATCCGCTTGCTGTTGACCATCTAAAAGATAGAAGCTCTCAATCGACGGCACCATCGCCCGAAACGACTCCACCAGCGGCAAGAACGACGGTTGGATAAACAGAAATCTCGCTCGTGCATCCTTCAAAACGAAAGCAAGTTCCTGTGCGCTGAGCCGGATGTTCAAGGGCATCAGCACACATCCGGCTTCCAATACGCCATAGTAAGCCTCCAGCAACCGGTGGCAGTTCGTGCTCAGAAAGGCGATGCGATCACCGGGCAGCGCCCCTGCCGCAACCAAAAAGCCGGCCAAACGCTCGGCGCGCTCGGCGAATTGCGTATACGTGAAACGTTGCTCGTCGCATACCACTCCGACCTTGTCAGGGAATTGTTCACGCGCGTAGCGCAAGAAACGAATGGGAGTGAGTGGAATCTTCATCTGCGCCTCCGTAACCGGTTGTCGCCTGTCGGCGCTCTTAGATCCGACAGGTGGAGTCGTTGATGAACGACTTGTCAATGTTTAATCTGGGCAGCCTATTCGCCAGCGGCGCTTTGGGAATGCCAAAAGTCTGCCAACGTGTCCTTCGGAGAAAAGGACACGTTGGCACGTTTCGCTACTGTGTCTGCATTGTAGGTATAAGTCGGGATGCGTTCTGCTTTACGACATCCCTTACTTAGCCTCAGGCACCTGCCATCGCTGCTTTCTTCGCTGGTCTTTTAGCGCGGTGTTCGACTTTGTGGGTGGCCTTGCGCTCACCAGCCGGCTTCGCCATGACCGCCATCAATTCTTTCTGCGCATCGACGTAGCTCTTTACTCCTTCCCGCGTCAATTCCGCTAGCGGAAGGAAAGGAAATGGCCGGAAGAGTTCCAGAGTTTTGCCCGCGGTTTTGACGCCGGCATTCATCTGACGCCCAGCCACATCAACCATCTTCTTTTGCGCTTCGATGAAGGACTCCGTGGCCTTGCGCGCCAGCTGCGAAAGCTCAGTCCTCTTGTTTTTATGAGCGCTGTTGGCATGCTTCCCGCTGGTTGCTTTTGCCGTTTCTTCAGCGATCACGTCCATGAACTGTTTCTGCGCTTTGACAAAGGTTTCCATCGACTCCTGCGCCAGCTCCACTAGGTGATCGACCTGGTATGGCTTCCCGTTCTTGGCGGCCTCTACCCATGAATGAGTTTGTTTGCCGGCGGTCTTCAGGAGCTCCTGCTGCATGCTGATGAAGGTCTCCAGGCTTCGCCGCAGCAGATCGGTGATCGCTTCCGCCGCTGGCCAGTCTCCCGCACGCTCCTTCATCCCGGTCATCAGGAGTTCGTTCTGTTCTTGCCCCAGTTCGAGAAGGATCTTTTGTCCTTCAATGAAGTTTGTGATTGCCTCAGCTGTGACTTCGCTCACAATAGCGGTAGGGGAATGGTGAGGATCCGACAGTTGCTGCCGCAACGAGTGCATCAAACTTGCATTTTGCCGCATCGCGAGATCCAGGAGGATTCTTTGTGTGGCAAAGAAGCTCTGTACCCCCTGCTGCGCCCAGCCGGATAGAAGAGAAACAAAAGACGATTCGCCGGAATGAGTCCGGAAAGACTCGGATTTTGCCGTGGTTGGCATTCTATACCTCCCTGATTGCTGCCTCTTACGAATTGCTGCAGTGCAGCATCAACATAAATATACGATTCACAGCTATCTGTGTCAATATATATTTTGGTAGTGTGCATCGCAGCAAGTACTGTACTTAAAAGCCGACTATGAAGCCCGTAACCGTTGTCATCAAGAAATACGGAAACCGCCGCTTGTACGATTCCTCCAACAGCAAGTACGTGAATCTCGAAGACATCGCGGAATTCGTTCGCGCGGGCAAGGACGTTCAGGTGGTGGATGCGAAGACGGGCCAGGACCTGACTCGCGTCACCCTGACACAAATTATTACGGAAGACGCTAAAGACAAGCCGACCGGCCTTCCGCTCGAGCTGTTGCGCCAACTCATCGTCGCGTCGGACGAGGTGCGCCAGGAATTCATCATGTGGTATTTGAAGTCCGCATTTGATACCTACCAAAGGGTGCAGGATGCGGTGCAAAGTCGACTGGGCGAAGTCCAATCTGCCATCCTGTCGCCTGTGGACATGATGAAGCAACTCCTGCGCGCAGCCCCGGCATCTGAACCACGCGCCGAACCCGAGCTTGAAGCATTGCGCAGGCGAGTGGTGGAGCTCGAAGCTCGGCTGAAGAAGACTCCGCGAGGTAAACAGCGCTCACGCCGGACGCGCAAAGGGACGGTATAATGCGCGGGGCATCGCTGTATAGCTCCCACGCTAAGTGCGTATTGGTGGATCGATCGGGATGAAGTCGAAAACAAAAGCAAAGAAGACCTCTGGCTCACCAAAAGCACGGAGCCAGCACACTCAAAGGGCACATTCCGAAGCTGACATCTCCCCTTGGACCGAAGCCCTGTTCGCGGCTGAGCTTCTCATTTTGCACGCCACTCCTATCTATTACGGCTTCGGCGTGCCCCACGGGGATGACTCTGCCGTCATCATCATTCCGGGCTTTCTGGGCACCGATCTTTACTTGATGGAGTTGCACGCCTGGCTCGGTCGCATCGGGTACCGGCCATATTTTTCGGGCATCGGTATCAACGCCGATTGCCCGAACATCTTGATCCAGCGCCACGTGATCGAGACTTTGGAGCGAGCGCTCTCCGAGACCGGACGCCCGATTCACTTAATTGGTCATAGTCTGGGAGGGGTGATCGCGCGATCGATCGCCGGCCAACGGCCAAGAGATGTTGCCTCCGTCATCACTTTGGCTTCGCCGATTCGCGGCACCGTGGCAAATCGCAGCGTTGTTCACGCGGCAGACGCGATTCGCCTGCGCATTCTGCAGGAACATGGCAAAGGTGTCCTGCCTGCTTGCTACACTGGGCGCTGCACTTGCAATTTCATCGACTCGTTGCGGCGCAAGGTTCCGGATTCCATGCTCCAGACCGCCATCTACACTCGCGATGATGGCATCGTCGATTGGCGCTATTGCCGAACCAGCAATCCTGAAATTGATTTTGAGGTTCCGGGTACGCACATTGGAATGGCGTTTAATCCTTCGGCCTACGCCATCGTTGCCCAGCGCTTAGCGAAGGCGCAGCGTTCCGAATGACTCTAGCCCACCATCTCTAGTACAGCGCCGATATTTGTTTTCAATGTCTCGACCGACCCGCCGCGCAGCTCCAGCCGCACCATCGCGCTTGCCAGGCTGTTATTCGCGACCTCGAAGCTCTCCGTACAGTTGGTTTTCAAATAGGGAAGTCGGTGACCGCTCAGCCCGGTGCCGTCAAACGTGGCTTGCAAGTTACATCCCTCCTTCGCGTAACAACTGAAACTCCAACGGAGCTGATTTCGATCTCTTTCGGTCGACTCTAGATTTCGAAATTCATGTTTCTTTCCGTTATGCCACAGCACAACCTTGCGGAAGACCAATCCGAACGGCATCTCGTAGACCAATGCTTCCAGCGCGCTCGCGGGCGATCCAGGGCGAGGAAAATGCGCATGGGCCCACGTCCAGAAGTTGCGATGCCGGTATCCACAGTTGTGTCCCTGCACTCCGAATCCCAGCGGATCTCCCTCAAACTTCCGCTCGTCCAACATGATCTGTCCAGAAAAAGATGCGTCGGAATGCGGCGTTCGAGAGAATCCAATCCAGCCCTTGCTGCTCAGAGTCACGCGAAAGGTAGAGTGATACTGGAGGTTCCATGAGAGCTTATGTCCCTCAACTTCGAAGCTTCCACGGCAGGATGTTTCGCCGATTTCGTTGGCGCCGATTCGGAGGTGGAATGGGCTCTGTCCTCTATCGCTCAGATCGAAATCCGCCAACCGAAATCCCCGAATGAAACTCAGCGGTTGATTCTCCCGAGGAAACCACGTGGCCCAAACCTGAACCGGCATCCCGCTCGGATGGTTCGGACAGCCGCCGCGTCCAGGATTCATCAGCAAATATCGGAACCACCACGCTCCGCTGCCATCCGCCAATCCCACACGAACAAACCAGACTTCGTAACGTCGCTGGCTCGAGAGACGGGAATATCGCTCATTGAAAGTGTCCACGCGTACATCATACTGGGGCCCGGACAGGGCAGCGAGTTGAGCTCTTCTGGCACCAGGCTGCTCAGCCCTGGCGAACTGCAAGTGCTCAGAATGCTTGCTCAGGCGCACACCTGCGCTCATCGTCGTGTAAAACGCTTGCGGATTATTTTCGGCTCGCTAGTGCCTCCGCATGAGCCTGGTTCACCGCGTGCGCCAGGCCATCGTTGGCAAAGATCTCCTCATACGCGTGCTCGCCGTGGATGGATTCATCCAAGCCAATTTCTTCCGTCATCTCGCTGACCTTCACTGTCGTGAACATGTCGATGATCCGCAGCATGGCGTAAGTAAAAACAAATGCCCAGACCGAGGAGAACGTCACGGCAACGACTTGTTTCAGCAAGAAGATGGGGTCGCCATAGAGCAGGCCATTCGCGCCTTCGGGGTTATAGGCCTTGCTGGCGAAGATTCCCAACATCACGATGCCGAGGAAACCTCCAACACCGTGGACTCCCCATACATCCAGCGCGTCATCCCACTGCAGCTTGTTTTTCATCTCGACCGCGTAGTAGCACACCACTCCAGCGACGAGTCCGATGATCACTGCGGTAGTGGGAGAAACGTACCCGGCTGCAGGAGTCACAGTGGCCAAGCCGGCCACTGCGCCAGTCAACAGTCCGAGGAACTTTGGCTTCTTCTCGTTGAACCAGGCTACAAGCAGCCACGCGACGGCTGCGAACGAGGCCGCGACATCGGTGTTGAGAAATGCGGTCGCGGTTACAGAATCCACGCGCATTTCGCTGCCGGCGTTAAAGCCGTACCAGCCGAACCATAGGAGACCAGTTCCCAAGGCAACCAGCGGTATGCTGTGTGGACCGCGGTCCGCGGTGCGGCGCCGTCCCACGTACAGAACAGACGCCAAGGCGGCAACACCCGCGATGTTGTGTACCACAATGCCGCCGGCGAAGTCTTTCACGCCCCACTGCTGCAGAAAGCCTCCGCCCCAAACCATGTGGACAAATGGGAAGTAGACGAAGGTCAGCCAGCCGGTGAGGAACAACATGTATGCCTTGAAGGTGACCCGGTTGGTGAAGGCACCCGAGATCAACGCCGGGGTGATGATGGCGAACATCATTTGATAGGCGATGAAGACGAATGCCGGGATGGTTTGATTCGGCGATGGGGTGTTGAGACCGATTCCGCGCAGACAAACGTTGTGAAGATTGCCGATGACCCCGTGCCAGTCTCCGCTGAAGCACAGGGAATATCCGTATAGATACCAGATGACAGTCGTCCAGCCCATCGAGACGAAACTCTGAATCATGATGGCGAGGACGTTTTTGCGTCCGACCAGCCCGCCGTAAAAGAAGGCAAGGCCGGGCGTCATCAGCATGACCAGGCTGGTGCATAAAATCATGAAGCCTGTATTGCCAGTATCGAGATGCAACATGGAATCTCTCCTGGAACAAAAAGGTATGAACTGCTTTGCGTTGGACCTGGAAATTAGGATGGATGAGAAAGAGCCATCCGCCTTTCCGCTGCGCTGCAGCGGCGGAATGTGGCGCCAGGAGAAGAAGGGTCTTCCGAGGCTTGCTCGGCAGAAGGAAGACACTTATTCCCCCTCTAAGTAAGGCTAGGCCTTGGCGAGCGGCGAAATCTGTGAGCAGGGTCACGGTTATGGGTGCCGAAGCACTCTGAGGGCATTAGGCCACGTTGGTGGCAAACCGTGTCGACTCACCGAAGGCCACTGGCCACGACGACAGCACCACCATTGGCTCTACTGGCGCGAGTGCTCGTCCTACCTTCACGCTCTGTCATGCCGCAGCCCGGAACAAGCCTAGAAGTTCGGATTTCCAAAGACTCCCGACGCGCAGATGCAGGAAAACCACGTCACTGATGAAGGCGAGCGCACTATTGTCGAGGCGGTTTATGGGATGTATGTGGGTACGACGAGACATCGGATCGACCGAATGAATCGTGCGGCTGGCGGAGCGCGCGTGGTGGAATTATGGGGCGCGGACCACTTCGTGTTCTTGTCCAATCCAGATGACGTGCTGCGCGAGATGCGAATTTTCCTGGTCAGCGTGTGTGGGCTGCAGCATCGCCTTATTCCGTCATCACGGGCTCGCTTCGCGCCAACTGTAGCTCCGTCTTCCGAATCATTTCCCGCCACAAGGAATCAGGATCCGCATTGAAAACCGTGCTCGCCTCCGCCGGGAAAACGAACCAGGCACCCAATTCCACTTCCATCCGCAGTTGATCTTGCGTCCATCCGGCATAGCCCAGATAAACATGGAACACGCCTGGGTCAGGTCGAGCCGAAAGGGTTTGTTCGAAGAGAGGTTTCGCGGCGATCAGGTAAACACCATCGAAGACGTGCTCTGCCCCTTCGAGCTTGGCCGGCGACTGGAACAACGCAAACACCGCCGGCATTTCGAGTGGTCCTCCGAGATACACCGGGTCGGAACGGTCTTTCGCCGCCTTCGGACTCTCAAGCACACGCGAAAGGGGGACATCCGTGCGACGGTTGAGAATGAGTCCGAGTGCACCTTGGGCATCGTAGCGAGCCAGCAGAATCACCGTTTTCGCGAATTGCGGATCGCCGAGGTTTCGGCTCGCCACTAGCAACGTTCCGGTACCCAGGCTTTTGGCATTCTTGGATTGGACTGGAAGAAAATCGGCTGGCAGCATTTCGCTTTTCGGACGGAAGCTGGCAGCGAGCGACGAATCGTTCCGCCCGGCATTCACCTCCGATATATCAAATTCCTTGCTGTGGCGGGGGTTTAACCTTTCGGCCGCCGCGCAGGCAAGAATTGCGGCCAGCATCGTGTAGAAGCATAGTTTGCGCAGAGACATAACTGCTCTCCTTGCCTCCGTGAGCGAGAGTTTAACTGATTCTGTGAGGGTTGCAAAATCGGCAGAGCACTCATTAAAGGTCAATGAGCGCTATCGCCTTCCATGAGAAGGTCGGTCGGAGTCAAGTGGATTCTGTACTTTTTCGTTGGCAAGCTTTTTTCTCGCCGACGCATGAAGCGACCCTTTTCGGGACCGCTAGGGAACGATGACCGCGGCGCCGTCGATCGCGTCATTCTTAACGGCGGCGAGGGCCTCGTTCGCTTTGTCCAGAGAAAACACCGTGACCTTCGGCTGCAGTTTGATGTCGGCGGCGATTTTGAGAAAATCGCGAGCGTCGGATCTAGTTATGTTGGCCACGCTGCGGATTTGGCGCTCGCCCCAGAGCAAGCGGTCGTAGTCGAACTCAGGCATGCGGTCGAGATGGATCGCGTTGATCGCAACCACGCCTCCTTTGCGCAAGCTTGCGAGCGCGGCGATCACCACGTCTCCACTGGGAGCAAAGGTCACCGCTCGGTCGAGTTCGACCGGGGGCTTCTCCGTTTCACTACCTACCCATTTGGCGCCCAAAGATTCCGCCAACTTGCGATGCGAAGCGCCGCGGGTGGAGACATAGACCTCGCAATTCCACGAGTGCAGGACAGCGATTACCAGATGCGCGGAAGAACCGAAGCCGAATAATCCAACGCAATCGCCGCGTTCCACACCTGCTACCCGCAGGCTGCGGAAGCCGATGATGCCCGCGCACAGCAGGGGCGCGGCGTGCAAGTCGTCGAGCTCCGGGGGAAGCTTATAAACAAAGTCGCTGCGCGCCGTCGCATATTCCGCATAACCGCCATTAACGGTATATCCGGTAAAGACCGGCGTGTCGCAAAGATTTTCGAGTCCACGCCGGCAATATGGACAATTCCCGTCAACTCCTCCCATCCAGGAAACACCGACACGTGTGCCGAGCTGCAACTCTGCAGTAGCACCATCGACAATGTCCCCCACGATTTGGTGGCCGGGGATGAGTGCTTGCTTCCGAGGCGGCAATTCGCCTTCAACGATGTGGAGATCCGTACGGCAGACGCCGCAGGCGCGAACCCGAAGCAGAACTCCGCCCGGAGCAGGCTCTGGCTTGGGACTCTCTCCTATCTGAAGAGGGTGTTTTGCAGTTCTTAGAATAGCGGCTTTCACGGATTCGACCCCAGGGGATTGAGCGACTTGATCACGACAACCAAGACAGAATACCGCTGGTCGTTAGTCCCGCTCAATGCTTCTTAGGTCTTAAATGGAGTTAGGCGGACAGCAGAGGCAACAAGGTCACGGCCACCATTTCGAGGGCTCGCGAACTGCCTCGGCGAGGTCGCTCAGAAACATGGCAGCCCGGGCGCCGTCGGCGACGCGATGATCGGAGGAGAGTGTCAGCGTCATCATCGGACGGACCGCGGGCTTGCCTTCTACGGCAACCACTCGATCGGCGATGCGGCTCACGGCGAGAATTGCCGCTTGCGGGGGAGTGATGATCGCGGTGAACTGATCGACGTGGTACATGCCGAGGTTACTGATGGTGAAGGTGGCGTCGGCAATGTCGGCAGGGCGCAGCTTCCCTGCCCGCGCGCGTTCGGCCACGTCGCGACGTTGCGTGGCGATTTCCGCCAGTGTCGCAGTATGCGCGTTCGGGATAACCGCGGCCACCACGCCATCGTTCACCGCAATGGCCACACCCATATTCACGTGATCGTGAAGACGAATTGCGTCGGCAGTCCAGCTGGAATTGAGGCGCGGATGTTTCAGCAACACGCGCGCGACCAACGCCACCAGCAGATCCGTATGCGTGATGCGGACATTGTGCGAGCGCTCGATTTCAGCGAGCATCTTCCCCCGATACTCGTTCAGCGCAGTAGCCTCGATTTCACGCGTCACGAAGAAATGAGGAACAGTGGTCCAACTCTGCGTTGTGCGCTCGGCCATCAGACGGCCAAGCGTGCTGGGAACGTCGAGGCCGCTTGATTTCATTGCAGCCGATGGCGCAGGAGAAATGTGAGTGGCCGCCTCTTGCACATCCGACGCGAGGATCTCTCCGCCCGGTCCAGTGCCGCGCAGCGTAGCAATGTCGACACCCAGTTCTTTGGCGAGACGACGAGCTTTCGGGGATACTCTCGCACCCTGGACCGCAGAGGATCCAGCGGCCGGTGTAGCCTGCTGAGGGACGTGCGATTCCGTTGTTGTCTGCGAACCGGCCCGCGCCGTAGGTGCGCTCACGGCAGATTCATTTTCTGCAGGAGGCTTTTCGCCGGGCGCCACGATCCACGCGATCGTCTTTCCGACCTGGATATCGGTTCCGACCTGGCCGGTGATCCCTGCCAGGATGCCGTCGGCAGGCGCTTCTACTTCCATCACAGCCTTGTCGGTTTCGATTTCGAGGAGCGGCTCACCTTTGGCGACGCGGTCGCCTTCCTGCTTCCGCCAAGCGATGAGCTTGCCGGTTTCCTGCGCCATCTCGAGGGCGGGCATAACTACACTGAAGGCCATAGTGTTACTTGGGGAAGGCTTGCAATATGATGCCGGCCTTCAGTCCGAAACTTCTACCCGCTCAGTTTTCGCGCTGGCCTCAATCATATCCAGCACGCGAGCGCTTGGCGGAGCTTCAGTTTCGCGGGTCGTTGGCAGTGGCCCGTTGACCGTGAAATAATGCGCACCCGCCACCAGAAGTTCTTCCGCCGGAAAACGTGTGATGACTTCATGTCCCGTCGGTGTGACCACGATTTCTTCTTCAATGCGCGCAGCACTCCAGCCGTCGGTCGATGGCCAGAACGTTTCTAGCGCGAACACCATGCCGGGCTCGAGCGTCTGCGGATGGTCGAGCGAAACCAGACGCGAGATTACGGGCTTCTCCCAAATCGCAAGCCCTATGCCGTGGCCATATTGCAGGGCGAAGGCGGCTTCTTCATTCGGGAAACCAAAATCCTGCGCCTTGGGCCACACCGCTGCGATTTCTGCGGTGTTGCGTCCAGGACGAATCAGCTCGATGGCGGCGTCCAGGTAATCGCGGCAGCGTTTATAGGCATCGACCATGGCGTGCGAACCGTAGCCGACGGTGAAGCAGCGGTAGTAGCAGGTGCGGTATCCCATGTAGGAATGCAGAATGTCGTAGTAAACAGGATCGCCGGGGCGCAGCACGCGGTCGGAAAACACATGCGGATGCGGATTGCAGCGCTCGCCGGAAATTGCATTCACCGCTTCCACGTATTCCGAACCGAGATCGTAGAGAACCTTGCTCACCAACCCAACCGCTTCGTTCTCACGCATACCCGGTTTCATAGCGCGATAAAGCTCGTCATAGGCGGCGTCGACCATCATCGCGGAAGTGTTGAGCAGCGAGATTTCATCCTGCGTCTTAATGACGCGCGCGTTGGACATGAGTTCCTGGCCATCCACGACTTGAATGCCTTCGCGTTGCAGCGCAAAAAGTACGGGAAGCTCAATGATGTCGATGCCCACCGGCTGTTTGTGCAGACCGCGCATTTCGAGCTCGATGCGAATTTTCTTGGCGACGTCTTCGGCGCGTCCGTGCTCTGGCGACATGGTGCCGCGCAACATGGAAATACCGGGGCGCGAACGTTCGCCGAGCCACGGGCAATTCAATTGATGATGCTTGGCGGCCGAGCCAAAGTCCCACAGGATGGGTTCATCATTCTGCGGCAACAGCGTAAAGCGGTTGGCCTTGTCCTGCGCCCATGTGCCGATGTGCGTCGAGGTCAGATAGCGCACATTATTCATGTCGAAACAGAGCAGCGCGCCCATCTCGGACTTTTTCAGCAGATCCTTCGCGCGTTGCAGACGCTCGCGACGCAAGCGGTCGAAATCGATGCGCTGCTCCCAATCCACCGCCATGGTTCCGTGAGTTTTTAATGCCATAAATACCTCCGGCCGTTTAGCCTTGGCTTCTAGCTGCTAGCTTCTCGCTTGAATTCCTATGATTTTCAAATTTCATTTACGACGACTTGCACATCGATCTTGCTGCGTCGAACACCGTTTGTTCCGTCGGTACCGTCGCATCTTCCAATGGCGGTGAGAACGGAATCGGAACGTGCATCGCGCCCATGCGCTTGACCGGGGCGTCCAGATCGTAGAATGCGCCTTCGGCGATGACCGCGGCAAGCTCGGCGGTCACGCCATAGCGGCCGTAGCCTTCATCCAGCACGATCACGCGCGAGGTCTTCTTCGCCGAATCGACCAAAGTTTTTTCATCGAGCGGCCACGTGGTCCGGGGATCGACCACTTCCGCGCTGATGCCTTCCTTCTCCAGCAGGATCGCGGCTCCCAGCGCCACTTGCACCATGCTGCTGGTGGCGACCAGTGTGATGTCTTCCCCAGCGCGCTTCACATCGGCGACGCCCAGGGGAATCGTGTAATCGTCTTCGGGAACCGGACCCTTGAGCTTATACATCATCTTGTCTTCGAAGAAGACCACAGGGTTCTCGTCGCGGATCGCCGCTTTCAACAGGCCTTTCGCGTCATAGGGTGTCGAAGGCAGGACCACTTTCAGGCCCGGCACATGGCTGAACCAGGCATGCAGCGACTGCGAATGCTGCGCCGCGGATCGCCGCGTTGCTCCCAGCGTGGTGCGCATCACCATGGGAACTTTCCAGTGGCCGCCCGACATGTAGTGCACTTTCGCCGCCTGGTTCACCATCTGATCCATGGTAAGGGTGATGAAGTCGCCAAACATGATGTCGACGACCGGACGCAGGCCGGTCATCGCCGCACCGACCGCAACACCCGTGAAGCCAGCTTCGGAGATTGGAGTATCCACGACGCGCTTCGCGCCGAACTCTTCCACCAGTCCGGAGAGAACTTTGAAGGGCGTGCCAGCCTCGGCAACGTCTTCGCCGATGATGCAGACACGGGAGTCGCGGCGCATCTCTTCCGCCAGCGCCTCGCGTACCGCCTGCGCAAATGTCAGTTCGCGTTCAGGCATAAACGTGCTTCTCCACTTCATCGACGCTGGGATATGGCGCGGCAATCGCGAACTTCACCGCCGATTCCATGACGGTACGAATTTCATCCCTGATGCGGTCAAGCGAGGGCGCGTCCGCATAGCCGCGGTCGATCAGCCACTTTGCCAACACGAGAATGGGATCCCGGTCGCTCTTCCATTGTTGCTCTTCTTGTTTAGAGCGGTAGTACTCGCGATTGATATCGCCGACGTGATGGCCGCTGTAACGGTAAGTATCGCACTGCAGGAAAGCAGGTCCGCCGCCCGTGCGTGCGCGATTGATCAGCCGGGTTGCAACTTCGTTCACGGCGCGGACATCCTGTCCATCCACGCTCGCATTCTCAATACCGAACGCGGCGGCACGGCCAAGAATCGTGCCTGCGGTAGTTTCTGTGTAATGCGTGTATTCGTTGTATAGATTGTTTTCGCAAACGTAGATGACCGGCAGCTTCCACAACTGAGCCAGGTTCATCACTTCATAAAGCGATCCCTGACCGAGCGCGCCTTCTCCGAAAAAGCAGACTGCAACGCGATCCGTGCCGAGATTTTTAGCCGCAAAAGCCGCGCCGGTGGCGATGCCCACGCTGCCGCCTACGATGGCATTGGCGCCCAGGTTGCCGGTGGCGGGATCGGCGATGTGCATCGATCCGCCTTTGCCGCGGCAATAACCTGCTTCTTTGCCTAAGAGCTCGGCGAACATTCGATCCGGGGACGCGCCTTTGGCGAGGCAATGGCCGTGCCCACGATGAGTGCTGGTGATGTAGTCGTCGATGCGCAGCGTTTCGCAGATTCCGACCGCGACGGCTTCTTCCCCGCTATAAAGATGAGCGAGTCCCGGCATCAGGGCCCTTGTGTAGACTTCATTCACCTGCTCTTCAAACAAGCGAATGCTCACCATCTGGCGATAGGCATGGAGCCACTTTTCTTTTTCGGTTGAGGCACCCTGGGAGGTTTCCGGCTTGGAGGTAGCAGTTGTCATATCTTCTTACCTCCAGCGGTGACGGGCGTGGTCACTCCTGACATCGCGGCCAGAACATCGAACATGCAGGCGAAGTCGTATTTCGTCCAGCCCATGCCGCGTGCCGCGGTCAGAATCTCATTGCTCACGGCGGTTGAAGGAAGCGGCACATCAAGCTGGCGTCCCAAATCCATCGCCAATACCATATCCTTCTGCATCATGTTGACGTCGAACCAGGCTTCTTCCGGCTGCTGCAGCACAAACGGTCCGCGATACTGAATCATGGGCGATGCCACGGCGCTGTGCGTGAGGACGTCGACCGCAGTCTCGCGCGCGATGCCGCTCTTCTCAGCAAGCAGCACGCCTTCAGAAAACGCAAGCATCTGCACCGCAAGACTCAGGTTGATGGCGATCTTCATGGAGAGCGCCAGACCGTTGTCGCCAACGTGAGTGACCTTCGGCCCGATATCGAGGAGCAGCGGCTTTACCTTCTCAAAGGTTTCGCGGCGTCCGCCGACCATCACCGAAAGCTTCCCTTCCTGCAAGGTAATCACGCTGCCGGAGACGGGCGAGTCGACCATGTCGGCGCCTTTTTCCCGAACCTTCGCGGCCAAAGCGCGGCTCACGCTGGGCGCCACCGTGCTCATATCGATGAAGATCTTGCCCGCGCTCAGCCCGGCCAGAAGTCCATCGGGACCTTCGGTGACGGCCTGGATGGCCGCCGAATTCGTCACCATCGCGAAAATAAAATCCGAAGACTGGGCGACTTCGCGCGGCGAGTCCGCCCACTTCATCCCCTTTTCGACCAGCCACTGCGCCTTGGCGCGCGTGCGGTTGTACCCGGTCACAGTGTGACCCTTGCCAAGCAGCCGGTTGACCATCTGGCTGCCCATCACTCCCAGACCGATGAACCCGAGTTTCGCCATCCGCCCCGAACCTCCGAAGTCTAATCCCACGATGCTTCGACTCATGCGAACTCTACGAAGTGATTTTGGAGCCTGCCGGCGCGTGCTTTTTGTGTGATGCAGAAGACGGAATACCGGCGGGCGCTTTCGAGTCTTCGCGTACCTGCTCAAGATGGGAGCGCATCGCGCCCCGGGCCATCTCGGGATCGCGCCGCTCGACCGCTTCCAGAATGCGCTTGTGATGAATCTGACCGCGCTGCGGTCCGCCTTCCACGTTAAAGATCTTTATGCGCTGCTCGCGCAACAATCCGACGATGGAATCGATCAGGGAAAGAATGAGCGGATTCGCCACCGCCTCCGCCAGCGCTAAATGAAAATCGAGATCGGCTTCGATGTAGGCTTCAGGATCTTTCTGCGCGCGGTCCATCACTGCGACAGCCTCGCGCATCGAGACGATATCTTCTTCTTTGGCGCGCACCGCGGCTAGCGCCGCAATGCCAGGCTCGAGAATCAACCGTAGTTCGGCAAGATGCGGTGAGCCTTCCTGCTGCCCGATCTTGATCATGAGATCGAATGATTGCCGTGCGGCCTGCGAAGTTCCATCCGTGATAAATGTTCCGCGGCCCGAGTAAGCTTCCACCAGCCCTTTTTCGCGGAGCGTCTTCACCGCCTCGCGCACGGCGGTGCGGCTGACTCCGAGGCGCTGTGCCAGTTCGCGTTCGGCCGGAAGCTGATCGCCCGGCTTCAGCGTGCCGTTGAGAACGGACTCTTCGATCTGCTGCACGATCTGTTCATACAGTCGAGAGGTTCGAACAACTTTGTACACAGGGTTCTCTCCCGCACGAACCAGTTTGGGGGAACTGGCAATGGTCTGGTTACTATACCGCAGGTCCAAGGACGCTGGCAGCGTTTCAGCGATCTTCAAGTCGGCAGTCGGCATGTGCGGTACTCAGGTACGGTGGTATGACCATAAACAATATCATCTCCTCCCCGAGAAGCGCAAGATTTTAATTTTGCTCTCCCTTCTCAAAGACTTCGGCGCGAACTAGAAGCACAGCTGCGTGACTAAGTGTGATCCTTTCCGGACCCTCGACCGCGAATTTTCTTGACTTCATTCCCGCAGCGGTGGTATGGCTGTCGGACCAGAATACGGAGGGGTTCGATGAAAGTCCGATGCACCGCCACGTCCGCGGGTCAGGTTGCGACTGCAGCCAGCCAGATTTTCCTCGTTTTCTTGCTGACTTGTGCCTGGAGTTTGACCGCTCTGGCTCAGTCCACCGCCGGCCGCATCCTGGGAAACGTTTCCGATACGAGCGGCGCGGCGGTCGCGGGCGCTAAGGTGACGATCACCGACGTTCAGCGCGGCACTTCGCGCATTCTCACTACGGACCAAGCCGGGGCCTACGCCGCTCCCGACCTTGCTCCCAGCACTTACAAGATTCGCGTAGAAGCCAAGGGTTTCCGGGCCGTCGAGCGGCCGAGCATCGCCATCGAAGTCGCTACGGATGTCCGTGCAGACTTCTCCTTGCAGCCCGGACAGGTCACTGAGACCGTCGTCGTCGAGGAAGAAGTTCCATTGGTGAATACAACTTCCGCGACTCTTGGCGGAACGCTGAGCAACAAGGAGATCAATGATCTGCCGCTGAACGGCCGCAACTACGAAAACTTGTTACAGCTTCGCCCCGGGGTGATGCGTTATCCCGGCGGCGGATTCTCCACTACGAGCACCGACGGCTTGCGCGCAGAAGACAACGCCTATTTCGTTGAGGGCCTGTTTAACAGCGAACCGTTTTCTGGCCAAGGCATCATCAACGGCGCCGGCATCGCCGGTGATTCCGCAACGATTCTGCCCATCGATGCGATCCAGGAATTCAACGTTCAGGAAAACCCTCCCGCCGAATACGGGTGGAAGCCGGGAGCAGTCATCAACGTTGGATTGAAGTCAGGAACCAATTCTCTGCACGGTACGGCCTTCGCCTTCGGCCGCGACGGGGTGATGGATGCGCGCAACTACTTCAACGTCGCTCCCGCGGCGAAAACTCCCCGAACCCTGGAACAGTTTGGCGGCAGTGCAGGCGGCGCAATTATCAAGGACAAAGTCTTCTTCTTCGGCGCCTACGAGGGACAGCGCTACAACGTCGGAAACACTTACAGTGTTACCACGCCGACGACGGTTGGTTTACCGACGCCTTCCACGCCAACTTGCACCTCCGTCTCCGGGGACTGCGCGAACAGCATACCCAATGCAATTGCGGATCTGCTGGCGAATAAGGTCCCGATCAGCCCTGCCAGCCAGCTGATCTCCGGCTGCACTGTCTCGGGAGCAACTGTGACCTGCAACGGGACTGGATTTCCGATCAACAATACGCAATCGAGCAGCATCGTGCAGGGATTCCCCAATAATGTTGGCGTCGACAATGTCATCGGTAAAGTGGACTACAACATCGATGCACGCAACAGCGTCAGTGGCATGTATTTCTTTGGGAATAACTCAGGAACGGTTGAGGACTTTCCGGAATTGCAAAAGAAGTGGCTGTCAGACATCCACACTCGCGCCCAGGTGGCGGGAGGAAGTTGGATTTGGACTCCGAACCCCAGGTGGGTCAATGAGGCGCGCTTTGGCTATAACCGTCTCTACCAACCCACCCTGCCCGGCGACCTCAACACCCCGGCATCGGCTTACGGTCTCGATACCGGCGTGAGCGGACCGTTCACCGGCGGATTGCCTCGCATTGGCTTCGCCGGAGCCTTCGTCCCCGGCCTGGGCGGTTTCAAATGGCCGAAGTTCCAGGGACCGGATTCGATCACGCAGTTCATCGATCACGTTTCCTACGTCAAGGGCAACAATTCTTTTAAATTCGGCGGCGAACTGCACCGCAACGACGTCAACGGCGGCGCGTTTGGCAATGCCCGAGGCAGCATCACGTTCCTGGGCGGCGTCGCTTTACCTGCATCCACCGCGCTGGAAGATTTTTTCGCGGGCGATCCTTTCAAGGCGTCCGTACAAGTTGGCGATCCTAACCGGCAGATCCACAACTGGGCCTACGGATTATTTGTCCAGGACGACTGGCGCGCCACCAGGACGCTTACTCTTAACGCCGGACTGCGCTATGAATTTAGTTCGGTAATCAAAGAGGCCCATAACCTTCTAGGCAATTTCGATCCCAATTCGCCGACCGGATTGATTCAGGAGGGAATGAACGGCGTCGGTGGTGTCTATAATCCCGATCACACCAACTTCGCTCCCCGCCTGGGTTTTGCCTGGGACGTGAACGGTAAAGGCAACACGGTGTTGAGAGGCGGAGTCGGGTTGGTGTACGAAACCATAAACTGGGAAGCGATGCTCGCCTTCAACAACGCCTTTGGCCTGCTCAATGTTCCTACAGGCGCTGTTATCGATGCAGCGGGCGACACCGCGGGCGGCACCATCACGGCCGGCAATGTGTCGGTCCCTCCGGTCCTCCCTCAATGGGATAGCGGCACGCCGCTCTACGGCAGCACGACCATCAATTGCTTCGCCAGCCCCTGCCCCATCATGAGCGTGAATCGCAACATCACCACTCCCTACATCTGGAACTGGACTTTGAATCTGCAGCACGCACTCACGCCGAATCTTTCCCTGGAAGTTGCCTACGTGGGCAATCACGGCACGAATCTGACGGGCATCCGCGATATCAATCAGGCTCCGGTGGGATCGGGCTGGCCTGCGGCGAACACTGCTATCTGCAATTTGCCCGCGAACTTAGTTGGCGGTCTTTACAACAACACGGGACCGACTGCCAATCCAGCCTGTCAGGATGACACCGCCAACGAGGTTGGACCTTACAATGCCAAGTTTCCGTTTTTGAGCAATATCTTCAACATGGCGAATGTCTATCGATCGAACTACGACGGTTTACAGGTTACGTTGAACTCTCGAAACTATCACGGCTTGAGCATGGTCGCCGGCTACACCTTCTCGCATGCGCTCGATGATGTGGGCGCCAACTGGGACTTTGGCTACGGTGCGGGCCTGCCGCAGGACTCCTACAACGTCGGCCGCGAGTATGCGAACAGCGACTTCGACATCCGGCAACGCTTCACGCTCTCGCTCACCTATGCCATCCCCGGGCGAACCGGCTTTGCGCAATCGCTGGAAGGCTGGGAAGTGAATTCCATCGTGACGCTCGAAACCTCGCAGCCTTGGGGTCCCATTGATTTGGGAACGGATGCCGCCGGCGTGGGTCCGCTTCCCGTCAGTCCGCCGGCCAATGAGCCGATTCGTTGGAGCTTTTATGGCAAGCCGTCCGACTTCAAGTCCCGGCCGGTACCGATTCCTTACTTTCCAGGAAACAACAGCCCGAGCAATCCCACCAACAATGCCGCGTGCAACGCGCAGGCGTTAGCCGTGGACGGAGGTTCCCCGGGGGCCGCGACCGAGTCCCTCGCATACTTCGGCTGCTATGCCCAGGGGAACTCGATCATGATCCCGCCGCCGCTTGGTCAGTTCGGCAACATGTCGCGGAACATGTTCCCCGACTCCGGCTTCAGAAACTTCGATTTCTCAGTGGCGAAGAACTGGCATCTCGGCGAGCGGCTCCATACGCAGTTCCGCGCCGAGTTCTTTAACATTCTCAACCATCCGAACTTCGCCAATCCCTACGGCGGCCAGAACGGATTCGGCTTGAATGACCCATCGGCACGCCCGTTCGGTTGCGGATGCGCGACCCCGGACGTGGCCGCGGCAAATCCGATCATCGGGTCAGGCGGCAGTCGCTCGATACAACTTGGATTGAAGTTCATCTTCTAAATTGTGGGCTGATTTTTTGGGTTGAAAGAAGGCCGGACGAAATTCCGTCCGGCTTTTTTTCGTAGACGGCTCGCCTAAGAGCGAGCCAGAAAAGGGCCATGCTATGAAAATAGAAAGTGAGTTTTGTTCCGCAGCTCTGTTGTTGTTATTCGCATTCATCTCCGGCAGCGTTTCCGCTCAAAACGAACCGCGACGCGAACGTACCATCGACGAGATCAAGACCGAAGCCATCCACCGCGCTGAGGTTGGGCAATATCCGTTAATCGGGCTTGATCCCGGCGACGTGAAGGAAGCCTTCGAAAGCATTCACACCGCCGACAAGGACGAGTGGGCCGCGGGATTCATGCGCGTGGCCGATCGCTATTTCACCGAAGCAAAATCACTGGAGAAGACGGATCCTGCAAAGGCGAACGCCGATTACATCCGCGCCTGGCGGCTTTATTCCTTCGGACGCTGGCCAATTCCGGCATCACCAGGCAAGCAGCGCTCGTATGAAAAGGCGCTCGAAGCTTTCTTGGCGCATGCGCGGTTCATGGATCCGCCGCTCGAGGTCGTGCATATTCCTTTCGAAGGAAAAGAAATCATCGGCTACCTGCGGCTGCCGAAAAATGCGAAGGGTCCAATGCCCTTGGTGATTGCGGTCAACGGCTTGGACAGCCGCAAGGAAGACCTGACCGAGAGCTTTAGTGCAATCCTCCCGTTTGGCATTGGCTATCTCGCGGTCGATGGCCCGGGGACAGGACAGAATCCAATCAAAGTGAGCGAGACGGCGGATCGGATGCTGTCGAAGGTGATTGATTACACGCAGTCGCGGCCGGAGATCGACAAGAACCGCATCGCGATGCACGGCGTAAGTTGGGGCGCGTATTGGGCAACAAAAATGGCAATCGTCGAGCGCGCCAGACTGCGTGGCTGCAGCGCACAGTCTCCACCGGTCGACGAGTTTTTCCAGAGAGAGTTTCTGATGAACTCGCTGCTGGGCAATCGCGAATATTTATTCGATCAGGTTCCAGCGCTGATGAACATTCTGGAAGGCGTGCATGCGCTGGATGAAATGGCCGACTTCCTGCCCAAGCTGTCGCTGGTAAAGCAAGGCCTGCTGGGCAAGCCAATGGCGCCCATGTTGATTATCGCGGGCGTGCTCGACACGCAGGTTCCCATCGATGACGAATATCTTCTCCTGAGCAAAGGGGATGTGCCAAAAGAAGCCTGGATTAACCCTCGCGGTGGACATCTCGGCCGGCAGGTCGGCGTGTGGCCCGATCCTCTGATCTTCAAGCAGGTGATTATTCCGTGGCTGGTGAAAACTCTGGAGCCGCCACCGAACTAGCTGCGGCGCGAGAGATTCACGAGCCAGCCCATGTCCACTTTAATCGAACCACCACAAACCGAGTCCCCACCAGCGCGGAGCAAGCCGTTCTACGCTTCGCTGTGGGTGCAGGTTCTCATCGCCATGGCGATCGCCGTTGTGCTTGGGTATGTGAGCCCGGCTCGCGCGGTCGCCATGAAACCGTTGGGCGATGCCTTCATTCGCATGATCACAATGATCATCACCGTGCTGATCTTCTGCACGGTGGTCACCGGCATCGCGGGAATGCAGGACTTGAAAAAGGTAGGCCGGGTGGGCGGCAAGGCGCTGCTCTATTTCGAAATCGTCTCCACGATTGCGCTGGCGATTGGACTGATCGTAGGCAACGTAGTTCGTCCCGGCGCCGGTTTTAACGTGAACGCGGCAACGCTCGATGCCAAGGCCGTTGCTGATTATGCCGGGCAGGCCAAGGCGCAGAGTGTCACCGAATTCCTGATGCACATCATTCCCACCACGGTGACGGATGCTTTCGCCAAAGGCGACATCCTGCAAGTGGTGTTTATTTCGATTCTGTTTGGCTTCGGCCTGTCGTCGGCTGGGCCGCGCGCGAAACCCATTGTGGCGTTGCTGGAATCGCTGACCCAGGTAGTGTTTCGCGTGGTGAACATCCTGATGATCTTCGCACCGGTCGGCGCGTTTGGCGCCATGGCCTTTACTATTGGCAAGTACGGGCTCGCTTCGTTAGGTCCGCTGGTTAAGCTGATCGCCACTTTTTGGGTGACCTCGATTCTGTTTGTTCTGATCGTGCTCGGCGCAATTTGCTGGCTGGCGGGGTTCAACATCGTGAGGTTTCTGCTGCACATAAAGGAAGAAATTCTGCTGGTGCTGGCTACAAGTTCGTCGGAAACAGCCATCCCGACGCTGATGGAGAAGCTGGAAAAGCTGGGCTGCTCGCGCTCTCTGGTGGGCCTGGTCGTTCCCACCGGATTTACCTTCAACACCGATGGCAGCGGTCTTTACATGACGCTGGCGGCGCTGTTCGTGGCCCAGGCCACGAATACGCACCTGACGCTGCTGCAACAGCTCACCATTTTTTCGGTGGCTACTCTCACGTCGAAAGGAGCGAGCGGAGTGCAGGGAGCGTCTTTCATCGCGCTGGTCGCGACCCTGTCAGTGATTCCTACCATTCCAGTGGCGGGGATGGCGCTCATTCTCGGCATCGACCGCTTCATGAGCATGTTTCGTGGTCTGGTCAACATGATCGGCAACGGCGTGGCCACGCTCATCGTGGCGCGGTGGGAGAATGAGTTGGATCGGGAGACGCTGCGGGTCAGGCTTGTCTAAACTGTGATTCCGATCGATCAGATTCGCATCTAATGTTACTTTCAAGGAGTCTAGACAATGGCCGAAAAAGTCGCCCTAATCACCGGCGCCGACGGCGGCCTTGGAACTCACGTCACGAAGGCCTTTCTCGACGCTGGCTTCACGGTCGTCGGACTGTCTCCGAACATCCAGCAATCTGACTTCGATCGTCCGCACTTCATTGCCCTTCCCGCCACGCTCACTAGCCTGGACGCCGCCAATAAGGCTGTCGACAGCGTGATCGCGCGCTGCGGAAAGATTGACGTACTTGCTCACCTCGTCGGCGGTTTCGCTGGCGGACAGACCGTCGCGGAAATGGACGACGCCACCTGGCAGCGCATGTTCGACGCAAATCTGAACAGCACTTTTCACATCCTGCGCGCGGTGATTCCTCAAATGCTCACGGCTGGAACCGGTCGTATCATCGCGATCGGCAGCCGTGCCGCCGAAGATCCTGGTCCTAAAGTTGGAGCCTATAGCGCATCAAAGGCTGCGCTCGTATCTCTGATGAGAACGGTTGCTTTGGAAAACAAAGACGCCGGCATCACCGCAAACGTGATCCTGCCCGGAACCATCGACACTCCAGCCAACCGCAGAGATATTCCCGGCGCAGATGTTTCGCAATGGGTGCAGCCTGCCTCGGTGGCCAGCCTTATCTTGTGGCTGGCTGGCGATGCTGGCAAAGACGTCACCGGAGCCGCTATTCCCGTCTACGGGCTCGGACTCTAGGGATCAGCGTCCCATTCTGGTAACTACGGTAACCACTCTACCGCACAATTTTTGTTGCATGTTAACACTGCTGAAACTTTTTGCATCTAGCATAGAGGTAGGAAGGTGCACCATGGGTTCGCCGCGTATAGCGAAATCGCTGCCGCTACAGGTGGCCGCAGTCTGTTACCGCAAGCGCGGCACGGCGGTGGAATTCCTGCTGGTGAACACTAACGGCGGCAACAAGTGGACCTTCCCCAAAGGCTCGCCCGAAGCGCGGCTCTCCCACAGCCAGGCCGCTGAGCGCGAAGCGGCGGAAGAAGCCGGCGCTCTGGGCACCATCGAGCCTCGCCACTTTCATCTCTACATCCATTCCAAGGGTGTGTTCTGGCAACCGGGAGGCGTGCAGGAATTTGTGGTGAAAGCCTTCCTGATGGAAATCCACGAACTGCGCCGCCCCGACGAAGCCATGAGAAATCCCACGTGGTTCAGTCCGGAAGAAGCGCGCCGGCGCCTGGCCAAAGGTCGCGAAGTGAAGTACGCTCGCGAAACCGAAGTTGTGGTTGATCGCGCGCTCGAACGTATTCAATTCCATAACGCGCTTTGGGGCAGCTATCCCGGCTCGCGCAACGGCCGCGCCGTCGCTCATTCCTAATTCTCATGCTGTCATCCTGAGGAAGTGGAGTCCTTCGCCTTAGCGAAGGACTCCCGACGAAGGATCTGCGCATTGCCGGGCTGATAACGATGCCGAACATACCAACCCTCGCTCAGATCTTTCCAATCCGGATTCATGGAAACAACCAGCGCTATCTTCTTGATTCGGAGCAAGCCTTTAATTTGCTTCTCTCGAGCGATCGCATAGTGGACGTCACCAAACCTTTCGAAGTAGACCAAGCGATCGATCTTGTAACGCGAGGTGAATCCTGGATGGGTGCCGTTCTTGTGCTCGAACACACGCTTCTCGATATCGCCGGTAACGCCCGTGTATAGCGTCTGGGAGCGGTTCGTCATGATGTAAACGTAATACACATGGGAGTGAGAATGCATAGGTCCTTCGCTCAGGATGACAGCGGAGGCGATGTTGGTCTGTGACATGTGAGCGTTACCCTCATTTGTGAGACCATGAATCTAGCCCATGATTCAGCTTGCTGGCGCCGGAAAACGTTTCGGCCACAAACTTCTTTTTGAAAACACCGACTGGCTGATCACGCCCCGCGACCGCGTCGGACTGGTCGGCGCGAACGGCACCGGCAAATCCACATTAATGAAGATTCTCGCCGGCCTGGACACCCTCGACTACGGCTCGCTGATCGTCGCCAAAGGAACAACGGCAGGCTATCTTCCGCAGGATGGATTGTCTCTTTCCGGCCGCACGGTGTTTGCGGAATGCATGGATGTGTTCACCGAGCTCCACGCCATGGAGCGCGAACTGGAAACGCTCACTCACCGCATTTCCGAGCTCGACCACACCAGCGCGGAATATGCCGAGGTCGCCGACCGCTATCACAGCCTGGAGCACGAGTTCCGCACCCGCGACGGCTATTCGATCGAAGCCGAAGTCGGACGCGTTTTGATGGGGCTGGGGTTTCGCAAAGAAGACTGGGAGCGGCAGACGGATGAGTTCTCCGGCGGCTGGCAGATGCGGCTGGCGCTAGCCAAATTGCTGCTGCAAAAGCCAAACCTGCTTCTGCTCGACGAGCCCACCAACCATCTTGACCTGGAAGCGCGCAACTGGCTGGAAGAATATCTGCACGATTATCCGCACGCCTTTGTCCTCATTTCGCACGATCGCTATTTTCTCGACGTGACGGTCAGCAAAATCGCGGAAATCTGGAACAAGCGCTTCTGGTTCTATACCGGAAACTACGACAAGTTTCTGGCGCAAAAGACGCAACGCAACGAACAACTACAAGCCGCTTACCGCAACCAGCGTGACCGCATCGAGCAGCTGGAAGTGTTCATCAACCGCTTCCGCTACCAGGCCACGAAGGCCAAGCAGGTGCAGAGCCGCATTAAGGAACTGGAAAAGATTGAGCGGATCGAAGTTCCGCCGGAAGAGAAGACGATTCACTTCTCGTTTCCGCAGCCCAAACCCAGCGGCCGCATCGTCGCCGAGTTCGAAAGCGTCGCGAAGATCTACCCCGGGAAGAACTCTGCAACAGCGAACAGTGGGGAAAAAGAAGTATTCCGCGATGTGAACTTCATGATCGAGAAGGGCGACCGCATCGCGCTGGTCGGCGTGAACGGAGCCGGCAAATCCACGCTGATCAAGCTGCTTGCGGGCGCAGAACTTCCAACCCAAGGCGAGTTCCGCCTCGGCCACAACGTGCAGGCCGACTATTTCGCGCAGGATCAGTACAAAGAACTCGATGCGGACGCGCGCATGATCGACGATCTCGGCGCAGCGTCGCCGCGCTCCACGCAAACTGAACTCCGCAGCCTGCTCGGATGTTTTCTTTTTTCCGAAGATGACGTGTTCAAGAAGATCGGAGTCCTTTCCGGCGGCGAGCGTGGCCGCTACGCCTTGCTTCGCCTCCTGCTGCATCCGGCGAATTTCCTCCTGCTCGACGAGCCGACGAACCATCTCGACCTGCGCGCCAAAGACGTTCTGCTGGACGCGCTCATGGGTTACACCGGCACGGTCGTATTCGTCTCGCACGACCGTTACTTTATCGACAAGCTGGCCACGCGAGTGTTCGAGATCGGCGATGGAAAAGTCGAAGTCTATCCCGGCAATTACGAAGACTATCTCTGGCGAAAACAGGGCGGCAGCGCGAAGCAAGATGAGACTATCCGGCAGCAATTGAAAGCAGTTGAACCGGCCCCGCAGACGCCTGTAAATGGCAACCATGCCGCAAACGAACCCGCGCCCGCAGTCGTCAAAGCAAAGCGTCTGAATCCCATCAAACGCAAAAAAATGGAAGACCGCATCCGCGAACTGGAGGCGGAAATCAGCCGCGCCGAGGCGGTGATCGCACGCTGTGAAACGGCGCTGCAGAATTTTGTCAGCGCGGAAGAAAGCCAGAGCCAATCCGAAGAACTGGACCGGCACAAAACCGCGCACGCCGCGTTCCTCGCGGAGTGGGAAGAACTCAGCCAATCGCTACAGGCAGCCGAGTAACACCTCTTCTGCCGCGTTCGTACACTCTCTTCCGTAATCTCGGAGGATGACTTACTGCTGTGCGATATTCAGATTGGCCAAAGGGACACGAACCAGCCAAAGGCCAAAGATCAAGGATTCAAGACCCCGCACCGATTGGCGTCGCCTGCCCTGAGTTTGGCGAAGGGACGCGCCATGCGGGATTAAGGAAGGCTGCATGCTCCAGTCCTCAGACAACTCCTACGGCGTGAAGTCAAATTCGCCCGCCTCCAACCCCAACTCTTACAACCCGGTGAAGACCACGACCGCGCCCATCGAACAGGCCACCATTGGCCGTTCCCTGGTGATCAAGGGCGAAATCACCGGCTCGGAAGCGCTTTATATCGATGGCCGGATCGAAGGCAAAATCACGCTCGCGGACAATCGCGTCACCATTGGCCGCAACGGGATCGTGCAAGCCGACATTACTGCTCGCGAAGTCGTGGTCATGGGCAAAGTCACCGGCAACCTCGAATGCAGCGACCGCGTGGATATCCGCAGCGAAGGCGTGGTGCACGGCAACGTGCTCACCGAGCGGGTCAGCGTGGAAGATGGCGCCGTGTTGAAGGGCGGCATCGAGGTACGAAGCGGTCAGCAAAAACAACAGAAGAACCAGGCCCAGGTGAAGGCCGTGGAAGCGCCAAAGCCCTCTGCACCGGAACCGCCGAAGGCTATCGCGGCAATTGCCGGCGCCTAAGTAACGGCGGAGTATCTACGCACAAAAGAGGGCACGCTGGCGGGTGCCCTTTTTCTTCTGCGACCCTATCTGCCACAGCCCCGGAACCGGTTCGCGGCTGCTTCTACGCCCTCCTACTTCTTCTCTTCCCCTTTGGGTTTTAGATCGAGTGCCGCCGAGTTCATGCAGTAACGTAGCCCGGTCGGCGCCGGACCATCTTCAAACACATGTCCCAGGTGAGCGCCGCAATGGGCGCAGCGAGCCTCCGTGCGCACCATCCCGTAACTGCGGTCCTTGTGCTCTTCGACCTTCCCCTCGCCTGCCGGTTTGAAAAAGCTCGGCCAGCCTGTTCCGGAGTCAAATTTCGTCGAGGAATCGAACAACGGCTCACCGCAGCAGACGCAGTGGTATGTCCCCTTGTCCTTTGTATTCCAATACTTGCCGGTGAAAGCCGGTTCCGTTCCCGCCTCGCGCGTGACGTGATATTGCTCCGGAGTAAGTTTCTCTTTCCACTCCGACTCGTTCCTTACCATCTTTTCCATGAATTACGCTCCCCGTAAAATGCCTGCTACATTAACTGGACATTAGATGTTCTGCCAGCGGAAAAGTGGCGTGTCCCGGTTTTCCGCACCTTCACCGTGATATCCGTCACAACGGTGCGGTGACATCTAACCTTGTCCGGAACGTACCCGAGCGCCAAAGATGATTGAAACGTCTGCGAGTCCCTCTGGCCCGGTGCTCCCTCAAGAGGCGCCGGGCTTTTTCACGTTCCCTCCGCCACTTCCTCGCCAATCTGGCGATACTTCCCGCGAAAAAACAGAAGCGGTTCCCCCGAGCGCACCACGACATCTTCCACTTCAGCAATAAAGATGGTATGGTCGTCGGCGTCCTGGGTCGACTGCAGCCTGCACTCGAGATAAGCCAGCGCCCCGTGCAAGATGGGAGTTCCGCGTGCCGTTCGGTCGAAGCGAGCCCCGGCATCTTCTTCGGCTTGCCCTTGCACGCCCGGCGGTTGGGCGTAGTACTCAGAAATCCCCCGCTGATTCTCTGCCAGGATGTTGATCCCAAAGCGCTTCTTGGCGTGCAGATGAGCATGAGTGTGCGCGCTACGGTCCACACAAACCAGCAGCAGCGGCGGATTCAGCGACAGCGAGGCGAACGCGTTGGCCGTCATGCCATGAACCTTGCCGTCTAAATCGACGGTGATGATGGTCACTCCGGTGGCAAAGGCTCCCATCGCTCTGCGGAATTCGAGTGCACTGAGGCTCATGCTGAACTTGGGGTTTCGGTGGCGCGACTGCCTACATTAACACGGCGGTGGGCCGCAGGGGCGGTGAGTGAAATCGCCGATTTCGACGATCGACTCCTGACGGCAAGCCCACCTATTGCTAAAAACGGCTACCTTGTATGCTTATCGGTTCGCGCAATCGAGAACTGCACTTCGAGGGAGACTCTCCGATGGCTTCATTGTCCGATGCAAGAGTCAAGCAGCTGCTGGAAAGCCGATCTATCGCGTCCTTTGCGACACACAATCCGAACGGCTCAATCCATATCGTGGCTGTGTGGTTCTGGTTCGACGGCACCGACATTTATGTGGCTACGGCTTCGCGGAGCCGCAAAGCCCGAAACCTTCAGGCGAATCAGCAAGTGTCACTGATGGTCGACTCCCGTGACCCCGCCGCCTCTTACGGAGTAACCATCACGGGCAGTGCGCAGGTACTTAACGGCGAGCCATCCCATAGATGCAACGCGGAGATTCATCGCAAGTACCTAAGCGAAGCTGCGTTAGCCGATCCGAAGGTGGGTCCAGTATTTGCAGCTTGGGATGACGTTACAGTCCGACTCGCGCCGACTTCCGTAATCGTGTGGGACATGCGCGAGGCAGATGAGCACGTCTTTGGCGGCTCATTTAAGAACAATCCTACATACCTGTTGCCAATAGAGCGGTGAATTGGGGAACAATCGCGATCTCACTCATTGGCCCCTGCAGAGCCGGTTCGCGGCGGCCCAGACGGGCAAGCTGTGCGTTGACTGGCCACCAACCACCCGCCGCTGAGCACTAATGTATGATTCCATGCATCCGCAAGGCTGCGGAGCTGAAACTGTGATGCAAACCGCGCTCAGGACGGCCGCTCTCGAACAGGGTGTGTTGTGTGCTGGGGAACTCACCCATCTGCAGCCTGGATCGCCCATCTCCCGCGAACTCGCCTTGCGCCTCATCCGCTGCACTAATGACGATCTCCCAGCGCTGCTCGCCGCCGCGCGCACCGCAAAAGAAGGCTTCAAACCCGGCTTCATCACCTACTCGCGAAAGGTTTTTCTGCCGCTCACCAATCTGTGTCGCGACTACTGCGGATACTGCACCTTCCGCCGCGATCCCGGAGATCCCGGGGCTCACACCATGACGCCGGAAGAAGTGCTCACCGTCGCCCGCGCCGGCGAAAAGCTGGGATGCACCGAGGCTCTCTTCAGCCTCGGCGATAAGCCGGAGTTGCTGTTTCCCGAGATGCGCGAAACGCTGCGCCATCTCGGATATAAATCTACTTTGCATTACCTGGAAGCCATGTGCGAACTGGTGCTGCGCGAGACCAGCCTGTTGCCGCATCCGAATCCTGGCCTGCTCAGCGCCGAATGGATCGCCCGCCTCGCCGCCGTTTCGCCCAGCATGGGCCTGATGCTCGAAACCACCAACCAGTCTTTACTTGCTGCCGGCGCAGCGCACGACAACGCTCCCGACAAAGTTCCAGGCAAGCGCTTGCGGACCATCGAGGAGGCCGGAAAACAAGGCGTTCCCTTCACTACCGGGCTGCTGATCGGCATCGGCGAGACTCCCGAAGACCGCGTCGAAACGCTTCTGGCGATTCGCGATCTGCACGACCGCTACGGCCACATCCAGGAGGTGATTGTGCAGAACTTCCGCGCCAAGCCTGCGATCCCCATGGCGCACGTACCCGAACCGAGCCAGGTTGAGATGCTTCGCACCGTGGCGGTAACTCGTTTGCTAATGCCCGATGTCAATATCCAGGCGCCTCCCAACCTCAATGCACCTTATTATGAAGAGTTGTTGGATGCTGGCATCAACGACTGGGGAGGAGTTTCTCCGCTGACGCCCGATTACATCAATCCCGAGAAGCCGTGGCCGCATCTGGAAGAACTGCGCCTGCGCACCGAGAGCAAGGGATTTCGGTTGCGCCAGCGCTTGCCCGTCTATCCTGAATTTCTGCCTGAGCTCATGTCAAAGTCTGGATTGCTCGCCGATAAACTCCAGGATGCAAGCAACCATGAAGGCCTCGCCGGAGAAAAGAGGACCGCATGATCTGTGTGCTCACCGGCGGCACGGGTGGCGCCAAGTTTGTCGACGGCCTGCGGCAGGTGATTCCGCCGGAAGAAATCACGCTAATCGTCAATACCGGCGACGACCTGCTGTGGTGGGGACTGTACGTTTCGCCTGATATTGATTCCATCACTTACGTACTATCCGGCCTGCTGAGCCGTGAGCGCGGCTGGGGCGTGAAGGGCGACACTTTTCTTTGCCTGCAAGCCATGGGACAACTCGGCGAGCCAACGTGGTTCCACACCGGCGATCGCGATCTCGCCGTGCATTTGCTGCGTTCCCGCCTGTTGGCCGAGGGTAAGACGCTTTCCGAGGCGACGACGACGATCTGCGATAAGCTCGGCGTGAAAGCTCGAATCTTGCCGATGAGTGACTCGCGCGTTGAGACTCGCGTCGATACGCCTTCCGGCGAGCTCAGTTTCGAAGAATACTTCGTGCAGCGCTGGTATCAGGATCCCGTGAATTCAGTGCGTTTTGCTGGAGCTTCCGATGCCGAGCCCGCGCCCGGAGTGATTGAAGCCATCACCTCTGCGGATACAGTGATCATCGCGCCCAGCAATCCCATCACCAGCATCGGCCCAATTCTCGCGGTGCCCGGAGTTCGCGATGCGCTGCTTCGTGCCCGAGGCCGAGTGGCCGCCGTCAGCCCGATCGTGGGAAACGCACCGGTAGCTGGACCTGCCGGAATTCTGATGGCCGCGCAGGGTCTGTCTTGTTCGATCGCGGGAGTCGCCAAGGCTTATGAGGATTTTCTCGATCTCCTGATTTGCGATACGCGCGATGCCCGCGCAGCCGAAGCGCTCCGCGGCAACGGTTTGCGAGTGCAGTGCACGCAGACCATCATGCGGAATGCCGAAGACAAGGCCGCACTCGCGAGGACTGTTCTTTCATTCCTGGTGAGCGGATTGCTCTCCGACAAACCTGTTTCTAACGACGCAATTTCTGATAAATCCACAGCCCGTGCTGCTGAACAGCCGTGATCCTCATTCCCGTAAAAAATCTATCCGCAGCCAAGCAGCGGCTCGCAGCCGTGCTCGACCAGCCGGCGCGCACCGAACTCGCGCAAGCGATGCTGCATGATGTTGTGGCCGCGCTTGCCGCGTGGCCGCGCCGGCCTGCATGTGCGCTGGTAACCGGCGATCCCTTTGCCCTCGAGCTGGCGCGAAAATACGATTTCGAAGTCATCCCTGACCCCGCCAATCCTGGCGAAACCGGCGCCATCGAGATGGCGACGAATCTCTGCGTGTCGCGCGGCGTTGACAGCACCCTCGTCATCCCCGCCGATATTCCGATGATTCGCGCTGGCGAGATCGAGCAGATCTACTCTCACGCTCCCGACCAAGGCACGGTTCTGGCGCCCGCCGCCGACGGCCGTGGAACCAATGCCGCCTTCCGCCGGCCCGCGAATCTGTTTCCCTTGCGGTTCGGGAACGACAGCTTTAAACCACACCTCGCCGCTGCCCAGGCCACTGGAAAGCCTTGTATCGTTCTGCAACTGCCCGGCGTTGCGCTGGATGTCGACAATCCCTCCGATTTGCAACGACTGCTCGCGTGTCCCGGCGAAACTCGCACCCAGAAATTGATTCGCGGCTGGTCGCTCGACATCGGATTTCCGGCTACCGGAACCGAGGGCTTGTGAGCAAGGGTCGTCGCGCTGGCGAGAAGCCGGCAGCGAAGCGCCGCAAGAAACATAGTTCGAACGGACTGCATCTCATTCCGATTCCGTTTCCCGAGGAGGTCAACCCCGGCGATTCGCTGGCAGAAAAACTTCTGCAAGCACTGCGAGCCAGTGGTCAGGCATTCGAATCCGGCGACATTCTCGTCGTGAAACACAAAATTGTCTCCAAGTCCGAGGGCCGCACAGTCGATTTGGCAACCGTCACCCCATCCCGCGAATCCCTCGCATGGGCGAAGCAATATACTCTCGATGCCCGGGTCATCGAGCTTGCTCTGCGTGAGAGCCGCGCTGTCATCCGGCGCAAGAACGGTGTGCTCATCACCGAGACCCATCACGGCTTCATCTGCGCCAACAGCGGCGTCGATATGTCGAATGTCGATGGCGGCCACCACGCCCTGCTTCTGCCCGTCGATGCGGATCGCTCGGCGCGTCAACTTCATCGCGCACTGAAGAATCGCACCAAACTTGCGATTCCTGTTCTGATTACCGACTCCTTCGGCCGTCCCTGGCGCGAAGGCCTGGTCGACTTCTGCGTCGGCATCGCCGGGATGAGAGCGCTGCGCGACGATCGCGGAAAACGCGATCCGCACGGCTACACATTACACGCCAGCCTCGAAGCCGTTGCCGACGAACTTGCCGCCGCAGCCGCACTGGTATGCGGCAAGCTGAATCGAACCCCCGCCTGCATTATTCGCGGATTTCCCTATCAGCCAGCCCAAGGCCTCGTTCATGATCTGCTTCGCCCCGCAAACTCCGACCTGTTCCGGTAGCCCTCGCCAAAAGCCGCCTCTGGGAGTAATTTGGATATCAGCCTCGGAGGAATCCCGTGCCGCGCACACTTTCAACATCTGAACTGGAAGCCTTCCCTTTCCTCGACTGGTTCGACCTCGCGCCCACGGTCACGCCTGCAGTTCGCACTTCGTTGGAAAGAATTCTCGAAACTCAAAACGGCAACGCAATCTCAAAGGAAGACGCTTACGCACTCGCCGACGCCGAAGGGGACGATCTGCTCGGCCTGCTCGCCGCCGCCAACCGGCTGCGCGCCGAGCTCTCCGGCAACATCGTGACCTACGTCGTGAATCGCAACATCAATTTCACAAACATCTGTTTTGTGGGATGCAAATTCTGCGCCTTCAGCCGCGGTCCGCGCGAGTCCGACACCTATTTCTTAACCCCGGATCAAGTCGCGCAAAAGGCCATCGAGGCCGCGCAACTGGGCGCCACAGAAGTCTGCATTCAGGGCGGACTGCCGCATGGCCTGCCACCGTTTTACTACCGCGACATTCTGCGGGCGGTGAAAGGCGCGGTGCCCAGAATGCACATCCACGCTTTCTCGCCGATGGAAATCGTCTACGGTGTCGAACTGACTGGCATGCCGCTCGGCGATTATCTTTCGATGCTGCGCGATAACGGCCTGGGAACGCTGCCCGGCACCGCTGCCGAAATTCTCGATGACGAGATCCGGCACATTCTTTCGGCCAACAAGCTCACCACTGAACAGTGGGTCGAAGTCATTCGCAGCGCCCACCGCCGCGGCATCCGCTCCACTTCGACCATGATGTACGGACATACGGAAACACCGGAACATTGGGTCCGCCAGATGCTCCTGCTGCGCGCCATCCAGGAGGAAACCGGCGGCTTTACCGAATTCGTTCCTCTGGGATTTGTTCATCAGAATACATTGCTGTTTCATCAAGGACTGGCTCGAAGCGGCCCGTCGCTCGCCGAACATCTGAAAGTTCATGCGCTCGCGCGCCTGCTGCTGGCCGGCTCCATCAACAACATTCAGGTTTCGTGGGTTAAGTTGAACCGGGGTCTCTCGCAGCTATGTCTGCATGCCGGAGCGAACGATTTCGGCGGCACCTTGATGGAAGAAAACATCTCACGCGAAGCCGGAGCCACGGCGGGGCAATATACCAGCCCAGAGGATTTTCAGTCGCTGATTCTGGAAATGGGCCGCGTCCCCGCCGAGCGCAACACCACTTACACGCGCATCAAGCTCAAGCTGCCGTTGGAAGATTTCACCACCGAACAAACAATGGAGCCGGAATTTGCATGAGCGACGCCTCGCGTCCTATCGCGATTCTGGGCGGGACCGGCCCCGCGGGCATGGGCATTGCCCTGCGTTGGGCGCGCGCAGGAGAGACCATCATCATCGGCTCGCGCGACGCGCAGCGCGCGCAAGAGGCAGCCGGGAAAATTAAAGAAAGAGCTGAAAATCAGGCCCGTATCTCAGGGATGGAAAACGCGGTAGCTTGCGCGGCTGCGGATATTCTCGTGCTCACCGTTCCCTTCGAGGGTCAGGCAGCACTGCTCAAGCAACTCAAGCCTGCGATTCGCCCCGGCAGCATTCTGATCGACGCCACCGTCGCGCTTGCCGCCTCAGTGGGCGGACGCGCCTCCCGCACCCTCGGCGTCTGGCAAGGCTCGTCCGCACAACAGGCCGCGGAACTTGTACCCAAGGGAGTGAACGTCGTCGCAGCGTTCCACAACCTCTCCGCTGAACTCCTGGACGGCGACGATGCTCTCGACTGTGACGTGATTGTTTGCGGCGATGATCCCGATGCGAGTCAGATCGTGCGGAAACTTGCCGCCAAAATTCCTGGCGTGCGGGCCCTCGACGGCGGCAAACTGGAGAATGCCCGCATCCTCGAGCAGATCACCGCATTGCTCATCGGCCTGAACATCCGCCACAAAGGCCACGGCGGCATCCGCATCACCGGTCTGCCGCCGCAAGCCTACGAGTAACTCACCCGATCAGAGCTTAGAACCCATATTTCAACGAGAACTGAATCAGCCGCGGCGTTCCCACGGTGGACGTGATGGGTGCAGATCCTCCACCCGAGGCGGATACCGAAGTCGCCGACGGAATTGCAAAAGAGGGATGATTGAACAGGTTGAAGAAGTCCGTCCGGAATCTCAGATCCTGCCGTTCACCCAACTTGAACGTTTTGCCGAGAGTCAAATCCACGTTCTTTTGCGGCGGTCCAATGATGCAGTTCCGCGGCGTGTCGCCGTATAGCGTGGCGTCGCTGGCCTTGCCTGACGAGAGAGTAGGAGCCAACGGGTCAGGCGTATAAGCGGCTGGATTCACCCAGTTCGCCAGGCGTGCTTCTGGGCTGCCATGGCTGGGAGCGCTGGCACAACTGAAGCCGGGAACGAAAGTGGCAGTTGCCGAAGAACTGGCTAAGGCGTAGGCCGTGCCTCCCGCCGGATCGAACATGGTAAAGGGCGCACCCGATTGCAAGATGATTACGCCGCTAGCCTCCCAACCGCCTAGGGCTTGCTTCGCAAATCCGTTGGCACTGGCGAAGAAGGGCAGTTGATAAACACCGCTAGTCACGAAGCGCTGACGGCGATCGAAATCGGAGAGGCCGCGGGAGGCGCGGCCGTCGGTTTGATTGTTGACGCGAGTCACGAAAGCCACTGAGGCAGTCGAGACATCGTCAATCGATTTGGACCAGGTATAGGCGCTTTGAAAGTACAGTCCCTTGCTGAAGTGGTGGGCGAGGGTAGCTTGGAGCGCGTTATAGTGGGAATCGGAGTTGGGCGCAAAGTCCTCGAAATCGGCGGGAGCCATCCCCTGGTAAGGCGCTCGCGCACTAGCGTTCTCCGCCGTGGTATCGATGATCTGGCAGGAGGTTCCAATAACCTGGGCGGGCGGACACGGGGTGACACCACTGATGGTGGACTTGATTGGAATGGTGAGAGGGTTCGCCACGCTCGCCACGGTTGCCTGATTGGGATCGTAAGTGGAGCGCAGACGAGTGCCCTTGGTGCCCACATAGCCGAGTTCCATGAACCAGTCGCGCCCCAACTCGCGCTGAATCGTGAAGTTCCACTGTTGCGTGGTACCGACGACCCAATGTAGCGGTACTGCGAGTTGGATCAAGCTGTTCACATTGCCCGTGTAAGCTGCAATGCACTGATCCGGGTTATCGGTCGCCGCATTGAACGTACCGGGGCAGAACGGCGGAGGTCCCTCGGCGAACCCGCCGAACAGTGCGGCCGTCGGCACATAAGCTTGCGTGGGCGGCGCACCAAGGGCTGGAATCCCTTGGAAGGTCGGGCTGGGCGCGAACAAGTTGGCCAGACTGTTGGCTCCGGGTAAGAAGTTAACGCCGAAAGGATAGCTCGGAGGACCGATTGCGAGATTGTCGACCGCTCCCAAATCTTCGCGCACGCTGTAGATGCCGTATCCACCGCGAACCGATGTGGTGTGGCGGCCAAGCACGTCATAGGCAAAGCCGATGCGCGGTTCCCATACGCTGGCGTATTCGTTGTTGAGGCCAGCCTGGTTGAGTGTCCCAGTAATTCCGGAAAGACCGAATTTGTTGACGCACTTGGGGTAGACGTAGGGCTGTCCGGTGACATTTGCCAGGTCGGGATTCGTGTTGCCGGTGTGGCAGAGCAGATCGTAGGGGGCGCCGAGAAACTCATTTCGGAACCCAAGATTGAGGGTAAGGTCCTTCGTCGCCCGATAGTCATCCTGTGCAAACCAGGCGCCGCCGGGAATGCGGTAGTCGTGATTACCGAGGCCTCCGCCGCCCTCTCCGAAGTACGGAGAGCCTACCAGAAAACTCTGGAAGTCCGTGTATGGACCAGTGGCGCCCGAGACGAAAAATACCAGTCCATTGTCGGCGATCGGCAGGCTGCGGCGCATGGCCACACGGTCGATCTCTCCTCCAAAGCGCAGTTGGTGCGGACCGTGGGTCCAACTCACCGTGTCCAACCAGGTATAGTTATCGGACAATGCGGACTGCAGTTGGGTGGGATACGCCCCAAAAGCAAAAGTGCCAAATTGCAGCTTGTAGATGTTCGGATCGCCCGCCTGGCCGTTTACTCCCGTAGCAGTCGGCAAGTTGATGCCGACCTCCGCATTGGTGACCGGCGGCTGGTTGTTCAATCTGTCGCTGATGATGTTCACTCCGAAGCGGAATTCGTTAATCAGGCTGTTGCTGAACACGTGAGTCTCGGTGACGCTGCCGAAGCGGCTGTGCAGAGGAATATCCAAGGGGAAGTTCAGGTTATTGGTACCGGGCAACCCTCCAGTTTGAATACCAAAGGAATCCGCGCCGAACGGTTCGAAAGTGTCGGAGTTAGACCAGAAGAAGCGTTCCGACAAACGATCTTTACCGTTGCGAAATTCCCGGTCCCAGTTCGCAGTGAACTGGTTGTCCGTGAATCTGCCTGGATCGGTGAGCACGAAAGGAACGTAAGTGAGGCAGGGGGTGGTTGAAGGTACATTCGTGGGCAGAGGATACAAGTATCCCCCAGCCCCTGCGCCGAATTGATTGCTCTTGAAGGCCAACAGATTGAACGCCACCGGATCGATGCTAGGCACTCCGCAGTCGGTCGCCATTTGAGCGGCCGACTGGCGGTCCACAAGAGGAACATAGGGAATCGCTGTGTTGATGTAGGTTCCCGCCGAATCGCCGCTGCGCTGCCGGGTGCCTTGAAGATTGAAGTAGAAGAAGCCCAGCTTGGCCCCGGGACCGATTGGGCCCCCTATATCGCCACCGAAAATGTTCTGCTTGACGACTACTTTACCCAGGAAATAGTCGTTCGCATCCAATACAGTGTTACGAAAATATTCCCAGAGATCGCCGTGAAAGTGGTTGGTTCCACTCTTGAGGGTGGCGTTAATGTTGCCTCCGCCATTGCGTCCCTGCGTGGCATCGTAAAGGCTGGTGCTCACCTTGAACTCTTCGATCGCGTCTGGGCTGGGGAGCGGTGTGTAGGTCAGCTCGCCGAACGCATAATCGGCAACGGTTATGCCATCGATCAGATAGTTGTTGTTATCCTCTCGCCCACCGTTCACATGGATGAAAACATTGCCACGGCCGAGCTGCGCCGCACCGTTCAAATCGGCTGAAGCGCCGGTGGAGAGCGTCAGCAGCTGTTGAAAGTTTCGCGTAGCCAAAGGCAGGTCGGTAATCGTCTGCGCTCCGAGGGACTGCCCTGTGGTGGCGTCCGTCGTATTCACTTGCTCCACCTGAGACTGAACTTCCACGATCTGCTTCACGGTATCGACTTTAAGGCCCGCGGTCATACGGGTTATCTCTGTGATACGCACCACCACGCCAGGAAACTTGGTTGCGGGAAATCCTGCCGCGTCGACTTCCACGGTATATCTGCCAACCGGCAGCAAGGTCGCTGTGAACAAGCCCGACGCGTTGGTCTGGACCTGGCGCAAAACCTCGCCCGTGGCCTCGTTCGTAACTCTCACTTTGGCGTTTGCGATTACGGCTCCGGTGGCATCTTGCACTACGCCTTCGATCGCGCCCGTGGCTCCGCCTTGCGCAAACATCATTCCTGCCAGAACCAGGACCAATAGACTCGATGCCATCACCTTGCGAAGGAAGCTCATCTCTTTCTCCAATTGGACCGATTGTTTTTCACTACTCCCCAACCGAAACGGCGAGCCGGGCAAACCACTGCGGAAGATAGAGGCGGATATATCACGGTTCTCCGCCGATGTTCAAGAAATATACACGCGGATGGGGCCGGGCCTGCTTCGAATGCTGACGATGAAAATTTTGGATGGATGCGTGGCCGACGGGCAATAGCCGGCTTTTCTGGAACTTGGGACTCGGTCGGGATATCGAATCAGCCGATGGTTGTTTAGCGGCAACGCTTAGTCTTCGACGTTCAGTCTTCGACCGCCTGCGCCGTCATCTCGGACGGCTCGCCCCCGGCAGCGGCTTGGGCCACGATCAACCGCCGGGCTTCTACTCGAATCTTCGGGAGCTGCAGCCCAAACCAGCACGCGCCCACGATCGACGCCAATCCCCCTATCGCCACGGTGAGCTGTGCGCCGAGCCGGTCGGCCAGCGCACCTCCCAGCAGCGCCCCGATGGGAGCCATTCCCATAAACATCATGGAATAGACCGCCATCACGCGGCCCCGCAAAGCGTCCGGGACCATCACCTGAATCAGCGTGTTCGAAGAAGCCATCTGCAGCATGATGGTGTAACCCACGGGCAAGAGCAGGACTACTGAAATCCAGAAGCTGTGAGAGATCGAAAATACAATGAGACTCGCTCCAAATCCCGCGCTGCACCAGGCTACCCACCGCGCCAGGCCCTTCACCCCCTGGCGGAACGCAAGCGTTAAAGCGCCCAGCAGGGCTCCGACGCCGGTGGCGCCCATCAATATACCGAGACCTCGCGCTCCGCCGTGCAGGATTTTGTCGGCAAAAATCGGCATCAGCACGACGTAGGGCATCCCTACCAAACTGACTACCCCCAACAGCAATAGCAGAGCCCGGATCGGCGCCGTACGGTTAACGAAGCGGAATCCCTCCATCATGTGTTCGAACGGAGACGCCGTCGATGCCCGGGCTGGGCTATGGACCTTCATCAGGAGCAATCCAATAATCACCGCAATGTAGCTGATGGCGTTGGCGAAGAAGCACCAGCCTTCGCCGATTTTCGCCACCAGAATACCTGCGATTGCCGGACCAATCACGCGCGCCCCATTGAACATGGAGGAATTCAGCGCAATCGCATTCATCAAGTCGTCCTTGCCCACCATGTCAACCAGAAACGACTGCCGGCCGGGAATGTCGAACGCATTCACGATGCCCAGAAGCGCGGCCAGCACAAATACATGCCACACTTGCACCTTGTGCAGAAGAGTGAGCGCGGCCAGAATGAACGCGAGCACCATGGCTGCGACCTGAGTTCCGATGACGATGTAGCGGCGGTTAAAGCGATCAGCCGTGATTCCGCCCAACGGCGCGAATAGAAACACAGGAATCTGGCTGGCGAACCCTACCGACCCCAGCAGCAACGCCGAACCGGTCAAGCGGTACACCAGCCACGACTGCGCCACGCTCTGCATCCAGGTGCCGATAAGTGAGATGAGTTGCCCGCTAAAGAACAACTGAAAGTTGCGGTGACGCAGGGCGCGCGCGGCTATCTGCCAGCGTGAGGCTGGTGCCGGAGCCAGTTCAACCGCACTCTCCGCCGCACTTCCCTCGATTGGAATCCTTGACTCGGCCACGTTCTCTTTGGATGACGACAACCGTATCTTCAGACCAACTATAACTTGAATGCGATTCGCATTTTCGATCGACTGCACTCTGGTGTCGCCTGGTGAGAGTCACGGAGTGCGCAACGTAGCGTGTTCCGCCGCACGGCCGCCCAAGCAGGAGTTCACGGCATCCGGCGACGACAAATTTTTGACTTCCCACAGACGCCGGACTGCGCTACAGTTGTCTCTCGGCGGCGATTCCGTAAGGAAGGGACACGACCCATGACTACTCCCCCGGTTAGTGTTGAACGTCGCATCGGGCAACGCTTCGCCTTCAACCTGCCAGTCTCCCTGCGCGACGTTTTAACCGCGGCCGAAGGACTGGGATTTACCCAGGACCTCAGTTCTCGCGGGGCATTTCTGTTCACCGACATGGCGGTAAGCGAAGGCGCAGAGATCGAACTCACCTTGCGAATGCCCTCCGAGATCACTCTTGGCGAAAATATGCGGGTTCGTTGCCGCGGGCAGGTTTTGCGTATCATCAGGCCCGCCGATAAGGGCTGGAAGCCGGCGGCTGACAGCCGGAAACAAGTCGGCGGAAACCAAGATCGGTGTGGCCGTTTGTTTAAAGGGCTACGAATATCTTCCGGAAGCTGAAGACGGTTCTGCCGACTTCCGAAGAATTTCCGCTCTGCATAATCCCGTTGAGACTGAACCAACGGTCGCGCCCGCGACTGGTATTCCGCGTGATGCTCTGCGCTAGCTTTCCCCGACAACCGGCTCGGGGCGCATAGGGACCGGATCGCGTTCGCAGAGGCCAGAATGTTTCATTCTTGTGGCACTGCTCAGCCTTCTTGTGGCACTATTCAGCCCTTTGCAATCTCGCCGGCTTGGCTTAGAATGCTTTTCAATAGTGCGGATTAGATTTGGGAGTAGTCCTGCTGTGCGCCAGTCAGGTTGTTCGTCTCCGTTGCGGATCGCTGGTCTTCCCCCTCTGCGCCGATTTTGTGCACGCAAACGTTTAGACGGTTACCTAGGTCACTTGGCGAAGGGTACCTTCTCTTTCTAACATGCAGACACCGAGAGAAATCAGCGAGAACCGCACAATGCATGGGATCGCAGTTGCCCTCCTGACAGAAGACCGTGAGCGTTTGTCCGAGCTGCAACGACGTGTAGAGACTACCCGTTTGGGTCGTGTTGTGTTTAGCAATGCCGGCTTTCCCACCGGCCCCACCGACCCGATCCTGCGCCAGATTCAGGATCAGCGCGCTGAAGTTGTAGTCATCGATATCTCGGCGCAAAATCCGCAACCCGCAATCCGTGCCATCGAACTCATTCAAGCCAATACCCTGCAGCTGGGGATCTTCGCCAATGGCACCATGCAGCAACCCGCCACCATTGTGGCCAGCATGCGCGCCGGAGCCGGGGAATATCTGGACGACAACACTGGCTCTGAAGCCCTTCTCGAAGCTTTAACCCGCTTCAGTTCCAATCGCACTCGATCTCACGGGGGTGCGGGCAAAGCGCGCATCTTCACTTTTCTGAGCGCCAAGGGAGGGGCGGGCGCCACCACGGCTGCCGTCAATACTGCCATTGCGTTGCAGGAAGCCTACGGCAACGTCGTTCTGGTCGACTTTGCGCCCGTGGGCAACGCCCAACTTCATCTGAACTTGCGGCCCAGTTTTGGCGTGCCGGACGCGCTGGAAAATCTGCACCGCCTCGACGCTTCTTTGCTCGAGGGCCTGATGACTCCTTCGAAAAACGGTCTCCAGCTTCTGGCCGGCCCGCAGCAGCCTTATCCTTCCGTGCCCACTCCGGCGGAATTGGCCCGCCTCTTCGATCTCTTGGCGAACAACTATCGCTATGTCGTGGTCGACGCCTCCAGCCGACTGGATTCCACCACGCGTCTGCTCTCCGACCTGTCGAACGCGGTGCTCATGGTCGCTCAGACTGACGTTGTATCGCTCTGGAGTGCAGGCCGCATCCACGCCTTCCTGGAGGAAGGCGCGGGACGCAACCGGATGCGCCTGGTGCTCAATCGCTACAAAAAGATTCCAGGCTTCACCGACGAAGACGTCGAACATTCCACTCGCTGCAAGGTACTGTGGAAAATCCCCAACGCCTATCAGGCGATTTCGCCTGCCATTGATCACGGCACTCCGGTCGTGATGCAAGAGACTCAGGACGTGAGCCGCTCGTTCCGCGCCCTGGCAGCGGCCTTGGCCGATGCATCTACCACTCCGGAAGGCGGACTCGGTCTGGTCTATGGGCAGGAAAAGGCCGACAGCAAGAAAAAATCCCCAACTGGCCGTCTGCTGATCACACCCGCTCGCGCTGGTCAGTAGCGAGTTGCGCGTAGGGCGGTACTATGTAATGGCAACTAATTCCTGGCCGCAGGCACCGGAGACGCTTCTGCCGGAAACATTTTGAAGACAACCGCCTGCGAATGCGCCGTAATTTTCTTTTGCGCGTCGCTGGTGCTGTCGGTAAGAGTTCCCCGCAACACGTAATAACCCTCATCGCCGGGATTCTTGCCCTCGCCGCGTTCCACCGTCCCCTTGAAATCAAACCACACCGCATGCACCGTCTCGGTGGTGAAAGCCAGATTCGTGCCGTCGAGTTTGGCACTGCGGAAATACTGATCGAGAAATGCGCCTTTGTCACTGTCTCCTTCGCCATAGCGCGAAATGAATCCCGTCACCCGCCCGTCGTCTTCCACCGTGATTTGAACGAACTCTCCGTCTTTCAGGAAGCTGTAGATTCCGGAGTAGTCAAGGCCTTTCGCGGCTTGCTTCACGGCAGGAGCCTCCGCGGCTTTAGGAGCTGTTGCCTTAGAGTCCTGTGCCGCCGAAGCGAATGCGATAGCGCAGAAAACAGCGGCGACGAGTGCGGCACGGGCTAAGTTCATGAGAGATCTCCTGCTCCCCTCAATCGTACTACCTTCGCTCCGAATGCGGATTCGTTGCCCTTCTCACTATTTCTGGCGGCAATCCCCCACCCGGCCCTGCTTGCATCTAAGATAGAGCGATGCAGAAACCACTGTGGCCTCTGGGGGGAGAGACCGAATCATCCACACCAGAACTGACTCTGTTGATCACACCCGAGCCTTGGTCTCGCGTATTCTTTCAGAATGTTCGCGGCCTGCTGCAGCGCGAAGCCGCTCCATCGGACTTGCAATCTCCCCCCGCAGATTTCTGGCCGGATGTTTTCGTCGAGCGCAAACTTCCCTGGGGCCGGTTCTTCGAGTCCGGCGGTTTCCACATTCTGGCGCTCGCACTGATCTGGGCCGGATCGCGCTTCCTCGCCTTGCAGCCCCAGGTCGTGGCGCAACCGACATTCAATCACGCCGAGGTCATTTACTACACACCCTCGGAATATTTGCCGCCGCTGGATACGCGCCGCCCAACGCGGGCTCCCGCGCGCAAAGCAGATCCTGAATTGGCCGCGCAGCCCATCATCTCCCTGCCGCCAGAGGCTGACAACCATTCGCAGACCGTCGTGACCGCTCCGAACATTCGCTTGCAGCACGATATTGCTTTGCCCAACACCGTCGCCTGGTCGGAGCATCCGAAGATGCCGATTGCTCCCGCCCCTCTGGTCCCTGCATCAGAAATTTCGCGCCTCGCGCCGCAGATGGAGCGCTCGGTCATCGCTCCACCTCCGGATGTTCAAAACGATCCCAGGAATAAGGTGGAAGCTCCGCAATCCGCGGTAATCGCGCCCCCGCCCGCCCTTGAAACCGATTCCAGCCGCCGCCTTGGGGAACTGAATATCGGGCCCAGTGCCGTGATTGCACCCGCCCCGCAGCTCTCGCTTGACGCACAGCGAACGGCTTCCCGCCGTTCCGTCGCTCTCGACGGGCATTCTCCAAGAGTGATCGCACCGCCGCCTTCGGTGGGCGCATCCGGCGGTTCGCGCACCGGAGGCGAAATGGTTGCGCTCAGCTTGCATCCAGCGGTGGGCGCGCCACCCGAGCCCGCAGCGGGCAATCGCCGTGGCGCCTTCGCCGCCACTCCCGAAGGACACCATGGAGCATCCGGCTCCGCGGGGAGTTCCGCCCGCGACGCTTCCGCGACGAATGGAAGTGGAGCCGGCAGCAAGACCGCCAACAATCTGCCTTCTGGGCTCTACGTTGGCAAGACGCCGAACACCGCGTCGTCCGTTGCCGGCGATCCCGGGCCAGCAACTTCGAGCCGCAATTTGGTCAATCCGAATCTGATCGCCAATGCGCGCCTGCCGCGAATTTCACGCACTCCTTCCGATAGCGATCCAAAAATCTCCGAAGCCGAGCGGTCTGTTTTTGCCGGCCGCAAGATCTACTCGCTCAGCCTCAACATGCCAAACCTGAACTCCGGCGGAGGCAGCTGGATCATCCACTTTGCCGCGCTCAAATCGGATTCAACTCCGGCTAATCCCTCCGGCGAGGTAACCGACCTCTCATCGCCGGTGGCCACCAGCAAAGTGGACCCGGCTTATCCTCTGGAGCTGATGAAGCAAAACGTGAGGGGCACCGTCATCCTCCACGCCGTCATCCTCGCCGATGGCACGGTTGGCACGGTGCGCGTGCTGCGCAGCGTCGATGATCGCCTGGATCGATTCGCCAGCGACGCGATCGCCAAGTGGCAGTTTCAACCCGCCACGAAAAACGGCGCTCCCGTCGCCGTGGAAGCCACCTTCTGGATTCCTTTCCAGCCGACGCACCAGGGGACGAACTTCTGACGGTGGGTTCAGGTCTCAGGTCTTAGGTCTCAGGTCAGCGGTGACTACTGAACATGGAGCAAGGATTCGTGGCGCCCGCCCGTCGAAAACCACGACGGGTGGGGCAGCCGTTTCGAATTACGCCTTCGCAGCTTTTTTCTTTTCCAGCGCGGCGTAGATCGCGGGGTCAGTGCAGACTTCGTAATAAGTACGATCAGTCCAGCCTTGCACCGAGAAATCCTCTACCTTCACTCTCGGCACACGGCTCTCGCGGACAACGATTTTGCGGAAGATGTCGCGGTCGACGGGTACGGTACCGCTGGAGAGTTTATATTCCCCTTTATCCGACGCCATGGACAGCGGCAGTTTTACCGCCAGCGGTACCAGGGAAATTTCCTGCTCCAGCTTGCGGAATGCGGCTTGATTCATGCGAATACCGCCGAGATTGTAGCTGAGAACGGAGTCTTCGGGATTCCCCTGACCCGATGAATCTGCGTCCGAGGCCTGGAATACATAAACATGAAACGGCCCGGCTTGCGACTCCATCACTTTGCGGGCGCGCTTGTTGCAGGAAGAAAAGCGATCGCTCTCGTTGAGCGCCTCGGAGATCATGATCTGGCGCTCGCCATCCATCAGATACAGCGGAGAAGATTCCTGCAGCGTGATGCCGACGCCGAGTTCAAGTTCCGGCATGCCGGAACGCACCATGAGTTCGTTATAGCCGCGCACGATCTCGATGATTTCGCGGGCCAGCACGCACGCCCGGCTAACGGCCAGTTCAGGCTCGCCGGCGCGTTCGAGGATGGCTAGGATGATGGCATCGCCCTCGAGAAACACTTTTTGCGCTCCATACTTCGTGAGCAGCTTGTTCACCGGATCGTAAAAGTTCAGGCTGAAGTAAGACGCGGGATTGAGTCCCTTTTCCATCAGCGTGCGCGTGAGCCGCGTGGAATCGCGCACGTCGGCCTTGAGCACCACGTGGCGCAGGACCTTTTCTTCTTCTGGCTGCTGTGGTTGCTCATCGGGCAGCAGAAATTCATAGAGTGTCCCGTTCATGCGGGATAGTTCACGCAGCTTTTCGGTGGCGACTACGTTCACCGAATCAAGCGCCGCGTTCAAAGTTTCCAGCCGCCGCAAATCGCGATGATACTGAGAAAAGTCCTGCAGAAATCGCGCGGCAACTTTAGCGCGCTCCGCCCCGCGGCATCCCGCTACTTTGCCCACAGCCGCATACAAACTGGCAGGCGAAAGTTTTCCGTGCTCCTGAATCATCCGCTCCACGCGGTCGCATTCCGGACGCGAGATCAAAGCATTCTTCAACTGCTGCGGATTGATGCGGGGCGCGTACTCGCCGAGCAAAGGCACCGTGTGGTAGGAGGCAATCACGCACTCCATCACCTGCTCGTCTTCCAGCAAGCGAACCCATTTTGCCAGCCGCTCCTGCTGAGCCATGCCTTCTGGCGTGGAATCATCGGGCGTGCCCGTGCCGACTAACGCGCGGGCGTTTTCCGGCGCGCACAGCCAGGCGTCGATGGCCTCTGTCGTCGTCTCGTCTCCATAGAGCGAGCGCAGAAAACCTGACACGACGTCCTGCAGCCGAGGGTAGCGGTCGGGATCGCGATCCCAGTTGCCGAGCATGACGTAGTGCTCGGCGCAGAGATAGTCGTCGCGGCCATCTTCGGAGAACGCCAGACGATTGACGAACAGTCCGTAACTCCGCAAGGGAGCACTGGCGGGTTCCGTCCCTTTCGGTTCCCCAAAAAACGACCGGCGAGTGCGAGCCAGGGTTTCCTTCTCGATGGCGCGCAGCGTTTCGAATAATTCCTGCCCGGTTTTGCGCAGAACAATTTTCTTGCGCACCTGGAAAGCGGCCACGCGCTCGCGATATTCCACGGCCTTACCCTGCCGAATGCCTTCGTAGCTCTTGAGCAAAACTCTGCAGCGCTCCAGCACCTGCGCGAACTGCTGCGACATCTCTGTGCGCAGAAATTTCGTCACGGCCAACCGCGCCAGCAGGTCAACGGAAATGTTTTCTTCTTTTTTGGCGCGATTCAAGGCCGCGAGATGCAGTTCGGCCAGCAGCGCCTTCCAATCAGAGGGATCGACGGAGCTGTTCACCCTGGGGCGATTGGACACCGCAGCATTTCGCAGCCATGAAGGACCCTGGCTTTTCTGCGGAGCTTCCGCCGCCAGCAAACCTTCCAACTCGCCATGGCGCACGATCAGGCGCATGATCTGCGCCCGCGCCGCATCGACGAAACGGGACTCAGTGCGACGTCGTGCCGCAGGTTATCGACGCCGACCGCCAGCCCCTCGAGAGCGATGGCCGGCGTGGCTGAAACCAGCTCCGGGAGAGCCGGTTTCTCTGGCTCCTTGCCGAGGCGGAAGATGGGAAATCGAGGCATTCCTAAATAGCCCGGAAATCTGGAACTTGCTGATTACACATGTAATAACGAGGCTAACATGGGAGACAGGAGGGCTAAAGTTACCGAGGTTATCGCACCACGAAGAACAACCGAATTTTGGACTGACCCGCTTCTATGGCGCGTCACTTGTGGCGAATCTCTTCCGGCGCACGAAGCCTATCCAGAGGGAAGACCTGTAATTGCCATTTCACGGGAATGGAAGTGGGCACATAGCACGTCGTCTTGTCACAGGCCTGATAGTCCAGCTTGCCTGCAATCGTAAAGAGCTTGCCATCCTTGCCCAGCGATCCCCAGAATTCCGCGCTCGTGCTTACTTTCACATCCTGGCTGATGCGGAATGTGCTATCGAAGACAGGGACTCGCTCGTTGATCACAGGTAAGAACAGGGTCTTCGATTCCGGATAGGTTGCCGGCGGAAACTGCATCTCCGGCATCGCATCCATCACCAAACGAACTGGCTTATAGCCCTGGGCTCCGGGAGCGTACACGTGAACATCCGGGGGCAGCCGCACTTCGGCGACCAGGGTGACGCGTGTGCCAGGCACACCAGTGGCATCGGATTGCTCAAGAGCCAGTTGCAGATGTGGCGCTTCGATGGTTTGCGTTACTTCCTGGCCCAATTCCGGGAAGAGCTTCGCGATAATGCTGTTTCCGGTCAGACGCTCGCGATACTTCGCTTCAAAAAACTTCTCCCGAATGATGCCCGTCGTATCGATAAAAAAGTATCCGGGGCGGGCAAAGCCCTTCTGCATTCCCGTCGCTTCCTGGTTCAAAACGCCATAAGCCCTAATGGTTTTCGAGTCAGGGTCGCCCAGCAATGGATACTCAATCTTGCGCCGTTCGGAGAAGAATTTCATAATCTCTTCCGAGTCATAGCTGATTGCGGCCAGCTTGATGCCTTGCTTTTCGAATCGCGGAACAGCATTTTGCAGCTCGACCAGCTGCCCTTTGCAGAAAGGTCACCAATCAGCGGAACGAAAAAAAAGAAGAACCGTGCCCTTCGTTCCTCTCAATGTTTCCAAAGTTTGCACGCGGCCAAATTGATCGCGAATCGAAAAAGCAGGAGCCTTGTCGCCGACCGCCAGCCCGATGGACATGGGCGCGACCGAACTCACCCGTATGGTTTCCCCGTCGAGTGTTCCCCGGACAGTTACCGCATCTCCCAAGTGGGCAGTTATGGATTTCTGCGGCTCAATGCCGTATAGGACGCGGCTTGTATCGTCATACAGCGCGATCTTGGCGCCGGGTACATTCTTGCCGCACTCAGGGGACTCGTTGAAAGCTTCGTCGGCGTTGCAGGCGCTAGATACAAGGACGCCGGACCACGATCCGGAACCGGGCACAGTGTTCTGCGCCGGGGATGCGAGTGGTGCTAAGAGCAAGAATCCGAAAAGCCAAAGGTGGAATGCTTTCGTGGAAGCAGGTCGAACCAGCAGCATCAGTTTAGGCCCTCGCGCCAGTCTTGAATCCGTCTTTCTACTCTACCTACTCTACCCTTGAAAATCGGCGCCGCACAAGGTAATCGAAGATCGACGAGCCCTGTTTCGATGTGATCTTGAACACAGCTGGAGTGACGCGAGAAGCATAAATTTTTCAGATACGAAGCCAATGACCGCAACGTGCTCTGCCGACGCTTATGGCTTGCTCTCACGTTTACGGGGCTTCTGCCTTCCGACCGGAGAGGATGCCGCTCGATTTATTCGCGCCGTTCGCACTACCGAAAAAGGTCAAATCCGCATGTCGCCCGAGGCCCGCTGGATTCCCTTCACTGCCGAACAGGTGACCGGGTCGTCCCGCAGCAGCTTTCGCTGGGAGGCCCGCCTCCATCCCGGAAAGATTATTTCTCCGACGGTCACGGATGCTTATGAAGATGGTCACGGTCGCATCACCGTCAAGCTGGCAGCCATCGTGCCGGTAAAGAAAATCGTGGGGCCAGAAACTGATCGCGGAGAACTGCAGCGCTATCTGGCGTCGATTGTGCTCTGCCCGCCCATCCTGCTAAATCACGACACACTCGAGTGGAGCGCATCGGGTCCACTGACGCTGCGTGTTCACGACTTGCGCGATGCTGATGCATCGGTCGAGATCAATATCTCCGCCGAAGGACGCCCCATTGCGTGCCGTGCCGATCGACCTCGGTTGCTGGGCAAGCGAGCTGTCTCTACTCCATGGTGCGCTACTTGCAGCGAGTTTCGCGTGTGGGAAGGGCTCTGCCTACCCACTCGGCTGGAAGTTTCCTGGCATCTGCCGGAAGGTGAGTTCTCTTACTACCTGGGAGAAATTACGTCGCTTGTTGCGGTACGGTGAAGATTTGGACATTTCCCGCTACTAGTTACTGACTCTTGACTCGCGCCGCCTCAAATTCATCGCCCTTCTGCCAGCCGATTAATCGCGGGAAGCTTGCCGCCTCCCAGCCAAGGGCGAATCCGAAGCGCGCCATCGCCGCATCGCCGACGAAGTCCATTTCCGGATGGTACTCATCGCTCGGCTGGTGATAATGCTTCTCCGTGTATTCCTTGTCCTGCGCCAGTCCCCAAGCCTCGTCGTGGCCTTTGAACTTCATGCCTTCATTGATGGAGAAAGACGGGATGCCCACGCGCGCCAGACTGAAATGATCGGAGCGGTAGAAGTGTCCGGCTTCGGGGCGCGCATCGGGACGGATTGCCAGCCGGAATTCTTTCGCCGTCGCCTGCACCCACGGATAAAACGTCGTCCGCTCCGCGCCTGAAACTTCCACTTCTTCCGGCGCTCCCAGTGGCTTCACATCGTCGTAATTTAAATCCAGCGCAATTTTCCCCGCCGGGATCGGCGGATGCTTGCCCAGATATTCCGATCCCAGCAGACCTTGCTCCTCCGCCGTAACGGACGCAAAAATGATCGACCGCTCTGGACGTTCCTTGGCTACGCTGAACGCGCGCGCCAATTCCAGCAGAATGCCACAGCCCGTGGCATTGTCGGCTGCGCCATTGTAGATATTATCGCCCGGCATGTCCGGACGAATGCCGAGGTGATCGTAGTGCGCCGTGTAGATCACCGCTTCATCTTTCAGATTGCGGCTGGAACCCGGCAGCATGCCCAGCACATTGTTCGACTCAAAATTCCGCACCTTGCTGACCATGTGCGCCTTTAATTTCGCTCCCAGGTTCACTGGACGAAATCCACTCGTGCGCGCATCCGCTATCATCATGTCGATATCCATGCCCGAGCCTGCGGCCAGCTTCTTGGCCACGTCGAACTGCACCCAGCCCGCAACCTTCAGCGCCGGACCTTCCAGCTTCAGATACGACTTCTCACCCGAATTCGAGTTCCGCACCACCTCCCACGGATAGCTCGCCATATCTTCTTTGTGGATGAGGATCACGCCCACCGCGCCTTTACGCGCCGCTTCTTCGTACTTGTAAGTCCAGCGGCCGTAATAGGTCAGCGCCTTGCCTTTGAAAAATCTGGGGTCATCCGACGGCGGCTCGTTCACCAGCATGAGCAGCACTTTGCCGCTCACGTCCGCGCCCTTATAGTCGTCCCAGTTGTATTCCGGAGCTTCAATGCCGTAGCCCACGTAGACAATGTCGGCATCCACATCCGACTGCCCCTGCTGCGTTTGATCGGAGGCAACATATTCATCGAGCGGCTTCAGGTTCATGGCCGCGCCCTGCTTCGGTATCAGAGAGAACTGGGTATCCGGCAAAGTCGTGATACCCACCAGCGGCACCTTCTGTAAATACGATCCGTTGTCGCCCGCCGGCTTCAGGCCAAATTCGGCGAACTGTGTGGCGATGTATTCGGCAGCGATGTCGCCGCCACGCTGGCCCGTGCCTCGGCCTTCCAGCAGATCATGCGAGAGAAAACGAACGTGCCAGCGAATGTGTTCGGGGTTAATCGTCTCCATGGCGGCAAATGCGGCGGAGGGCAGACGCACCGAAACAGCCTCGTGCTTGGCCCCAGCCGCTGCCGGATCGGGCGCAGCGCCTCCTTCCGCCCAGACCATCAGGCTCACAGCGGCAACCATGCCGGCAACTACACTTCTCCTTACGATTGCTTGCATAGATCAGTGATCTCCCCCAGGCCGAAGCAGCGCACCGGCACAGAAATCCGCGGACTCTTATTATTTGAGACTTAGTAAATTGTAACGGACAACAGGAGTCTCGCAGGAACGAAGTAGCTGCTTTATCTGCACCATGGGCCAACTGGAGCCACGGCCTTCAGCCTAGCCCCGTGTTGTACCTGCGATGGTTCCCTCACCAGAGTAATGTCTATAACTTCAAGATGTCCCGCGACCGCGGGATCAGTTCTTCGACCCTCAACCCGCGCGGAAGTCGCGAACGTCCTCTCCCGGCTGGAACAACGCGGCCGGTGCGGTTTTCCCGAACTCGGCCATCCGGCGACTTATTTCCACGAAATCGGCCTTCACCCATCCCACGCTGGAAACTTCAATTTCGCCATCCTGCGCGATCCAGAAAATGGTGGGAACGTTGGTTAGGCCATAGGCATTCGACGCAGGATACTTGTGAGTGTCATCGAGCAGCACGGGAAAGGTCACGCCAAATTCTTTGGTGAACGCGGAGGTCTCTTTGGGTTCGTTTTGCGAAACTCCGATAATCCTGACACCCTTATGTCCGTACGCCCGCTCGAGCCGTTCGAGAAACGGAAACGCATACTGGCAGGTGGGGCAGGAAACTTTGAAAAACGCCAATACCACCGGGCCCTGCGCTAACTCGTCGCGTAACACAAACCGCTTTCCATCCATCGCTCTCAACTCAAAATCGGGCGCCTTGGTGCCCGCGGTCAACGCCGCCATCGGTGGTCCTCCTGTGGTCTCAACTGTTTCTCAAGCAGAGCAGGCTCGCATGGCCTGATCTGCCTCTATTTTAGATGATGGGGGATACAGATAGTGGCCAGTGACTAGCAGCCGGTGACCGCAGGCGGGATGCCGTCAGCTCCATTATGCTGGTGAATCGCGGAAGGCCTGCTATCAGCGCGAGCAATTCTTTTCAGAGGATTGCGGCTTTGCGCAAAATCTTGCGCGCCAGCCCCGTGAGCGCAACGCGCGCCAGCCGCTCCACCGGAATCCATTTTCCGACCACGCGCTCGGGCGGACCCTCGCACCACACGCGCACCGTGTAATCCGTTACGGTAATTGAATGTCGCAACGTGAACGATGGGCTGGTCGATCCATTCTTCCCCGCACGCTCCGGCAACTCCCACATGCCGGGCATCAAAGACGCGCCCCGGGAACGCTGAACCAGAAAGACTTCGCCGTCGCGGCAAGGCATCGAATACTGGATCTCGCGCTTCTTCTGTGAGGTGAGCTTGCCAGCTGTCGCCAACTCTCCGCGAGTGGCGCACAGCTCGAGCACCGGACAAGTCAAACACGCAGGCGCACGCGGCGTGCAAACCACCGCGCCCAACTCCATCATGGCTTGATTGAAGTCGCCGGGCCGCTTCGCATCCAGCAGACGATTCGCTGTTACCCATAGCTGTTCGCCTGTCAGCCGCTTGCCCGCGAGCCGCTGCAGAACGCGCTCCACGTTGCCGTCGACTACGGCAATAGGCTCGTCGAAGGCGATGCTGGCAATCGCCGCCGCCGTGTAGCGGCCGATGCCCGGCAACTCTAGCAATCCTTTCGCAGTCACTGGAAATTTTCCACCATGTTGGCCTACGACGACCTTGGCCGCGGCATGCAGCATGCGCGCTCGCCGGTAATATCCCAGGCCACTCCACGCCGCCAGCACGCTCGCCTCGCGCGCCGCCGCCAACTTCTCCACCGTGGGAAACCGCCGCAGAAATTCGTGATAGTGCGCAATCACCGCCGCCACCCGCGTCTGTTGCAGCATGATTTCGGAGAGCCACACACGGTAAGGATCGCGGTTCGCGCGCCAGGGCAAATCGCGCCGGTACCGCTGATACCACCCAAGCAACCGCCGGCGGAATTTTATCGTCTCATTGCGCATCCTGCCTTGACCCGTGAACTCATGGCTACCAGCTTCACCAAACCTTGGCCTGTGATTCTAATGGATCGGCAGTTCCCCGGCCCCGTTGACCTGCAATATGCCTTGCCATTGACCGCGCTCTCGCCGCACGAAATAATGGTCGAGCTTGGCATCCGCAACATTCGCGTGAGGTGGTTCACGCCCAGCAGCAGCGAGGAGCATTATGAACGACTTCAACCGCAAGGTGGAGGACGCGTCGGCGCGCGTCAGCAAGACGGTGGCCGAGGCAGCGGAAAAAATCGAAAAAGAGATTCCCGAGTTTATCAAATACCTGAACGACGAGGTCGTGCCCGCGGTGCGGCAACACTCGACGAAAGCTCTGCGTGTAGCTTCGGAGAAGCTTTCCGAGTTTGCCGATTACATGGAGAAAAATCCGCATCCTCCGAAGTAGCCTTCTTGCACTCAACGGCCTACTCGCGCGAGCAACGCCCAAGTACTGGGTTGTTCCCACGCGCAACACCCGTTGCCCTGCTGCTTGCGATCTTGTTTCTCAGCAGCTGCGGTCATCCCAAACAGGCGCGCGTGAATGTTCCGCCACCACCACCCTCCGCCGAGCCAGAATCCCGTCCCGAGGGCGCACCTGCGAACGGCCGTCTCCCCAAGACCGAAGAGAACGACGCTGATCTGGCCGAGCCCACGATTCCCGCTGACTCCAGGCCGTTGGAAACGGAAATCGGCCGGGCAAGCTGGTATGGACCTCCATATCACAACCGCGTGGGATCGAACGGCGAAATCTATAACATGCACGCCATGACGGCCGCTCATCGTACGCTGCCGCTGGGAACGATCGTGCGCGTCACCAATCTCAAAACCGGCCACACGGCACTGGTGCGTATCACCGACCGTGGACCGTTTGTCCCCGGCCGCATCCTGGATTTGTCCTTGGCCGCCGCGCGCAAGCTCGATGTCTACTTGCCCGGGGTTGCGGAAGTGAAGGTGGAAGTCATGGAGACTCCGGCTTCTCTTGAAAGTGGCGGAAGGTGGGCCGTGCAGATTGGAAGCTTTCCGCACGAACAGGAAGCCAGCAAATTCGCCGACCACCTCACGCGCCGCTACCGCACAGCAAAAGTACAGCACTTCGGCAGCCCCGTGGGAGATTGGTGGGTGCGGGTGCGCGTGCTCGATGATGACCGCAAGCGCGCCCAGCAACTGGCCGCAGAAACCACGACCCCGGACGGCGCCGTTTTTCTGGTGAGATTGGACTAGCGGCAGATTTCATTACGGAACCACAGAGGCACGGAGAAAATCAACAGTCACTTTTTTATCCGTGCTTACTCTTTCCTTCGTGTCGCCGTCGTGAATTAGCCTTCGCCTTACTGACAATTCCGTCGCGCCAGTGTTATCTTTCCGCCATGGTGACCGATTGATGAGCGACCCGACCAGCAACTGCCTTTTCTGCCGCATCCTCCGCGGCGAAATTCCCGCCAAAAAAGTCTATGAGAACGACCATGTATTCGCCTTCGAAGACATCAACCCGCAGGCACCCACACACGTGCTGGTGATTCCCAAAAAACATTTTGCCGGATTGAAAGAAGCGCAGGCGGAAGAGGCCGAACTGATTGGCCGGTGTCATCTGGCTGCAGCGGAAATTGCGCGCCAGCGCAACATCGAGCAGGGATACAGGACGGTGTTAAATGTGGGTCCGGGCGCGGGACAATCGGTGTTTCATCTCCACGTGCATTTGCTCGGAGGGCGCTCGCTGGCTTGGCCTCCTGGATAGTCAGGGTCGCTACTGTACCGTCGGGTTTTCGTCTTCCGGCGCGCCGTGCCGGCGCAGCAACTGCGGCAGGTTCTGCGAGAAGGCGGAACGCGGCAGCACCATATCGCAGCCCACCTCGTGAGCTTTCTGCTTCAAGTCTCCCTGCACATGAGAAAGAAATCCAATGATCGAGGTTCCCTTCTTCAGCTTCGACTTCAGCTTGGGGATGAGCGTCAGCGGCTTGGCGTTGGCATTGTTCAGATCGAAGATGATCAGTGACGGCTTTTCTTCCCCGTTCTGCTGCATGCGCTCTGCGAGATCTTTGTCGTTCTTGGCGAACTCAACTTTCACGTTGAGCTTCCGCGCGGTCTCCTGAATCTTGGCCGCGAAGAAGAGGTCGTCCACGAAAGCAAAGATTCGCGAGTTGGAATCTTCGCGCAAGACCGGCAGTGGTTCCGGGTCAGCCGGCGCAAAGGGCGCGGCAAATCCGGGACGAGCTCCCCGGCGCCCGTTTTGGCCGTTGTTGCCATTCCCCGCCAATGCGGCGCGATAGCTGTGATCCATGGGAGCGGTGTAAATGCCGTCCTGATTGTGGCGCGCCTGGCTGGGGCCGGAGGAACGGGGTCCACGCCCATTGTTGGGACGGCGCCCGCGACGCCTCCGACTTCTGCCTCCGCCACCGGAAGGCCTTCCTGGTCCTGCGTTCATAGTCCTCTCAAGGCTGCTTGGCCGGATCTTCGATCTCCGGTGCAGCGTCACAAACTAAACTGTTTAAGGTTCCCCAAGATTCAGGTTCTGTAACTCAGATTGCAAATTGGTTGCGGAGGGTTCTTACAATGTTGGCGAAAATACTGGCAAACAATGTTGGAGAACCGGCAACTTTTCCGGCCAGGCTTTTCCGCTGGCTTAGGAGTGCCCGTCACTGCGCAGGGAAGTTAGCTCTTCCATACGACACGCGAGTTGGGCGGCAAAACTAATGATACTCAACTGCTATAGTGAAACACTCGTACTGGCGAAAAATATAATTTCTGCGTATCGGTTATCCGTTGTCGGATCCGTCGCGCCGCCGGGAACGGCCTGGGACGCGGAAGGCCTACGCGGGAACGAGGCCAATGAGAACTAGTTAATGGTACTCGTCCTTCTGCAAGCACGCAAGTGGCAAAAGGGTTAGGTTTTGCACAACAGGCCATCGCCGGAAGTTTCACGGCGTCGGACCCGACTCTCGCGTTCAGGCTCCGCTGGAAACTTCCCGGGCCCATTGTTGAGACTGCCAGTACGAAGCGGCGACCGTGTCGGCATCCAGGTGAAGACCGTCGCATATGCCTCGGGCTGCTTCCCACTCGCCGCTCTCGTGGGCCAGCATCAAGAGGTAGACGGGGCGCAGCAAACCGGGCTCGCCCCGCAGCACCGCCTTGGTTTCAGAATCCAGCGGAATCTTCTCCAGCACCTCCGACATGGGCATCTCCAGCATGACATCGAGCATGGAAAGCAACCCGAGCAGAAATAGATCAGACTCGCCATGAGGCACGAGCGGGGTCAGCAGCTCGCCGAAGCGGGCGCGAACCAGCGCACACAGCACAAGATCGCTGGTCTTATCCTGACAAGCGCCCACGGTGGCGATGAGCCGCACCCACCGCCGCACCTCCCGGTCTCCTAGAATGGCGAGAGCATGGCGCACGGAATGGATTTCATTTCTGAATCCGAAGCGGGCTGAGTTCATGTAGCGCAGCAGTCGGTAGCAGATCGAAGCTTCGGTTTTGATGAGCGTGTCGATCTCCGGCATGTCGAGCTCCTCCCGAGAGACGGCCTGGAGCATCCTCACGTAATTGACCCGGTTTGCGGGCACTTCACGAGTAGTCACGATTTCCGGACGGCGCAGGAAGTAACCCTGAAAATAGATGAAGCCCTGGTCGCGCGCGGCGACGAACTCGGCGCGGTTCTCCACCTTTTCCGCCAGCATGCGGCAACGCCACGGGCCATGTTTTTTCACCAGCGCGGCGCGCTGCTCCGAAGTGGTCAGCTTCAAATCCACCTTGAGGATGTCGGCTATTTCGGCCAGCGGCTCTCGCGGATCGTTGCTGACGTAGTCATCGAGGGCGATTAGGTATCCCGCCTCTTTCAGGCGCTGGCATGCTCTCGTCACTTCAGCATCGACTGGAACGGTCTCCAGAACCTCAACCACGGTGGAGTGCGAAGGCAGCAGCGTGGCCAGGCCACCAATCAGCGTGTTGCGGGTGCAATTCAGAAAAGCGCGACGTCCGTCACACAGGACGTCGAGCCCCACCAGCAACGAACTATCCAAAGTGGAGCGGGACGCAACCTCGGCGTCACCGCCGTGGAACACGTTCTCCATATCGTCGCGGAAGAGAAGTTCGTAGCCGAATACCTTTTCGTCCCGGTCAAAGATCGGCTGGCGCGCTACGTAACGCAGCTTGATGCCCTTGGGGTCATCGCGGGCGGGCGCGGACGCAGCCGAGGAGTTCGACACAATGAGACCATCGGCGAAGGAAGGCAAAACTCCAGCGCGCCGCTCGGGTGAAGGTCGGTGAGAAAAATCTAATCGGCACCGTTTGCTTTGAGCAGAAAAACGCCCCGCGATCGCGAGGCGCTTTTCACCCAGACGACAGTCAGTTTGTAACAACGAGCGTGATCGTAAGCGGTGCAGCAGTGAGCGCGGTCCCGCCAGGCAGAGCGGCCGTCGTGGCGTTCACAACAATGGAATATTTTCCCGCCGGCGTTCCTGGATTGCTCTGGCCGCCATTGCTGCCACCACTGCTGCTGCACGAGCCCAGCCCCAGCGTGGAGAAGCCGAGAACCATGATCAGGCCCAGGAGTCGAACCCCGCGCCCGCGCGATCCCGAGGCTAAGAGAATCCCGAACAGTCCAGGCAGCAACAGAGCGTAGAAAATCCGGTTGCTATGTCCCAGCAGTGGACGCAGCTGGGATGTGGGCGCGGTAGTCTGGAGGTTGAGAGTAAGCGAGGTGTTATAAATCGAATTTCCACTTCCGGGACTAAAGTTGCACGTCACCTCAGCCGGGATACTGCTTTGCAGGCAGATGTAGGTGACCGCCAAGGCCGTGGTGTTGGGCGTAGTTGTGGTCACGATGAAGCCGTTCGTTCCGGTAACCGTAATCGGCACCGAGGCGGTCGCACCGGCAGCCACAGAGAAAGTCGCGGCAGTATTCGACGCGATGGCGAAGGTCTGGTTGGTGGCGGTCACCCTCAGGCTAACGGTTGCGGTGGTGCTCGGTGAGTTCGTGGGCGTGATGGTTACTGTTTGCGTGCCGACGGGCGTATTGGCCAGCGTGGAGATCGTCAACGTCACCGGCGGTGCGCTGGTGCCATTGAAGTAAACGCTGGACGGACTAAAACTGCAGGTGGCTCCCGCGGGCAACCCCGTGCAATTGCTGGGAGCAAAGTTCACGGTCAAGGGCGCAGAACCGCTGATCGGCGCGATGGTAAGGGTAGTGGTAGTGGATTGTCCCGCACTGACCGAGGCCGGGTTAGGCGCGCTAGCCGATAGCTGGAAGTCAGGATCCACCGTCGCTTTCCACGCCACAGCCAGAGCATGAGCATCTACGGAACCGAGGCCAGTAACTAGATCGTAGCCTGTGCCCGTAGAAAAACCGAAGGTTCCGCTGCTTGGACAAACCAGAGGGGCTGGCTGCCCCGAGGGGTCCCCTATCGTACAGTTCACCGTGCTGTTGCTTCCCGTCGGCGTGTCGTGGAACGCGGACGGTGAAGTGCTGGCAAGCGAATAGAGCATGGGGTTAATGAGCCCCAGACCCGCCGAGGACGTTCCGTTCAAATACTGATTCAGTAGAACGGTAATCCCGGCCATTATGGGAGTCGACGCGGACGTACCTCCAAAGGCGGAATTATTTACTGTCAACGCGTTAGCGATGCCGCTTGCGCAGGTGCTGGTCGAGCCTGTCTTGTTCACCTCTGACAGGGGTACGCACACGATGTAAGGGTCGTTGTAATTAGAAGCAGCGAAGGAAACGTCAGGAACATCACGAACGCCATCGGCAGGCACGCCGGTTCCAGTTTGCCACGAAGGCTTTGGGAAGCCAGACACACACCCCGTAAAATCGGAGGTCTGGTTGGCACAATTGCTGGGCCCTCCTCCGCCACCGTCCAGGAAGCCGAGGACGGGAAAGTCATTCCAGGATTTTTCGGGAATGTAAGACAACGCGGAGTCGCCAGTCGTACCGTTATTGGTGGTGCTCCAATAGTTCCCGGTACCTTCATTGAATTCCGTGCCCCCGACCCCTGTGACGTATTCGCTGCTGGCCGGATAGCTGACAGCCAGCCCCAACACCGCCGACCTCACCTCCTGCGAGCTGTCGTTAATGTCGCAGGTTGCGGGACCATCATCACCGGCAGCCGCGAAGAATGAGATACCTTGACCGGCAGCTTGTTTATAGAGAAGGTCCTGCGTTGACAGCGTGCCAGTTGCTGAGTCGGCGTTATCGAACTCACACTGGCCATAACTCATACTGATCACCGGAGCTAAATTGTTGTCGATGGCATACTGTACAGAGAATGTCACACCTCCAGAACTCAGGTTAGAGGTGACGAATATAAGTTGGGCGCTCGGGGCCACTGCTCCGGCCCACTCGAGATCCAGATCCGATTCTCCCAGGTCACCAGCGTTATAACCCGGTGCGGCAGTGGCTTGTATGTATCGCAGGTTCGTCGTATTACAGCTAGGGGGGGCGTTGCACGTGCTCACTGAAGAAAGTCCGAAGTCGGTGCGGAAATTATTGATGTCGTCGATATAGATATCGGTCTGGCCGACGAGGACGATCTTCTGGCCCGCGCCATTTATTCCTGCGGTGTACAAGGGATTAAGGTCATAGATGGTAGCGATATCCCCCGGGGCGAGAAAGTGTGTGGAGGCGCCCGTAAGGGTGTAATCGGGATGCTGCCTGAGTGCGGGTTTGAGTGCGAAATCGTTTAGGCCGCGAAATCCAACGGCAATTCCGGAAAGCGCCGTGGGAATGGATGGCATCGAGGCATTGGCAAAGTGCAACTCGCCTTCGACGTTGTAGCGGTGAATCTCAGTCCGAAATGTATTCTGAATTTGGGCCGCGGTTCCGCCGAAGACCACGAACTGCCGCCCACGAGCGACGCTGACGACCTGCAATCCCTGCGACGTCAACCACGCGGTCACTTTCTGCATATCGTTTGCCGAAAGGCCGAAGCGGTCGGCGAATTGCTCAGGCGTGAGCCACTTGTGAAACTTTGGCGAGGTCCGATCCTGTTGTTGGGAGAGAAGCAAATCCAATGACTGCGCCTGAGCGACCGAAGGGGCGAACAACATCGTCACGTAGCTCAGTTGCAGCGAACTCTCCACAGGACCCTGGTCATATTGGGGCTGCGCCAAGCGATGAATGTGGCCGGGCAGCGTTATCATCTGGCTGGAATCGATCGGTCCTGTGATGCGGTCGGGTTGGGCGGCGAAGCACAGGGATGTGGCTAGAAGCGGCAGAAGAAACTTCCAGGGTCGCATTCAAAACTCCGGCTGCAATTTGGCTTTGGTTGTAATTGTTAGCTTATACGGCTTTCCTGCACTGTGATCAAGTTACGAGCCGACATGGTTGTATCCTTACAAGCAATTTACAAACCCGGTGCAGAGAATTTAGTCGCAGAATTACAAAAGTAACGGCTTTCCCAGGAGCGGTCAAACGCGGGAGGAGGCCCCGCTCCTACGATGGAAATCGAATCCGAAAAAATCTAGCGTCGCATTCCCCGCCCCCCACTTCAACGAGGGCCTGTCCAAACATAATGGAAACTGAAACTTACATCGACTCGGAGCATTTCAGATGCATCCAAGATTTTGTTTAAACTGTCAGAACTGAGATCATTTGCGAGAGGATCAATGCGCACACTTCCCCATTCGTGCCTTCTTTTAGCAGCTATTCTGCTGCCCGCAGCACTGTTGCTGGCCGCCGATGATGCCAACTTTCATAACGCCCCCGCGTCGGCTCAGGCCATGAAGAATCCATATCAGGGCCAGGACGCAGCCGCCCAGGCCGGAAAGCAACTTTATGCGCATAACTGCGCCTCCTGCCATGGTACAACCGGAAAAGGCACGGGAAACGTGCCCTCACTGGCAGGCGGAAAGCTCGACTCCGTAAAGCCCGGCGAGGTGTTCTGGTTCATCACCCGCGGCGACAAAGATAACGGGATGCCCTCGTGGGCGGCCTTGCCCGTGAAACAGCGATGGCAAATCGTCACCTATCTGAAAACGATGGGCTCATCGCAAAGCTCCCAGGAGGCAAGCGCCCCCGCACCAGCCGACATGAGCACGTCGAAGTTGAAGGCGCCACCGCCGACGCCGCCATTCACCGACTTCCGCTACGAGAAACCGGGCACCACGCGCAAGATTACGGTGAAGGATCTGCCGCCGCCCTATGCCACCCATTCGGCCGACAACGGTCCAGACCTGGTGGCGCGGCCAGAAAATGTGTGGCCAGTGGCGCCCGCCGGATTCAAGGTAGAGCTGTATGCCTCCGGTCTCGACAATCCCCGCACCCTGCGCACCGCACCGAATGGCGATATTTTTGTCACCGAAAGCGATCCCGGACGCATTCGCGTATTTCGCGGCCTCACCAGCGACGGCAAATCCGAGCAATCCTCCATTTTTGTTAGCGGCCTCAGCCGTCCCTATGGCTTGGCGTTCTATCCTCCCGGACCTGATCCGCAATGGCTGTATGTGGGTAGCGAGCGCGAAGTGGTTTATTTCCCCTATCACAACGGAGACTTGAAGGCCACCGGAGCGCCGGAACACATCGCCGACCTGCCGGGGCCGGGCGGCCACTGGACTCGTGCCGTCGTGTTCTCCCAGGACGGAAAGAAGATGTTTGTCGCCGTAGGTTCGGGATCGAACATCGACGATCCTGACACTACCCCGCGAGAGAAGAACCGCGCCGATATTCTCTGGTGCGACCCGACGAACTGCCGCTTGAGCGTATATGCCTACGGCATCCGCAATGCTGGAGGCGGCATCGCGATCGATCCGCAGACCGGCGAACTATGGTGCTCGGTGAATGAGCGCGACGGGCTCGGCGACAACCTGGTCCCCGACTACATCACCCACGTGCAGGAGGGCGGATTCTACGGCTGGCCCTGGTGGTATATGGGCGGCCATCAGGATCCGCGGCATAACGGCAAGCATCCCGAGTTAAAAAATAAAGTGATCGTGCCGGATGTGCTGTTGCAGCCGCACAATGCCTCGCTCGAGTTGACCTTTTATGAAGGCCAGCAGTTCCCCGCCGAATACCAGGGAGATATTTTCGCCTCCGAGCATGGCTCCTGGAATAAATCGGTGCGCGTGGGTTATGAGGTGGTCCGAATCCCGCTCCACCAGACGGGCGACGCCAGCGGCGACTATGAGGATTTCCTAACCGGCTTTGTGCTCCCCGATGGCAACGTTTGGGGGCGTCCGGTAGGCATCACGGTAGCTTCAGATGGCTCCCTGCTGGTAAGCGATGACGGATCAAACTCAATCTGGAGAGTGAGTTACAGCGGGAAATAAAGGGTAGATTAGGTTATGTAGGGACAGTCGCCTCGGCTGTCCGGTCGAGCGAAGCTCGACGGTTTCTTCGCCTGACGCCAGACAGGAGATCTGCGATCTTGACAATACCCCTCGTCAGGCGCACAATTCTTATAGGCGAATAAAAAGCGAAAGCCTGCGGAGCTTCCCAGCTCCGGTGTTCCCTGAAATTTTCCCGAGGAATTTATGTCTTCCGCAGTGTTTTCCACTTCGGCGGCCCAGGGCCGCCCTTTTGTATTTCAGACTGAAAATGAGGCCGAAGTCTGCCCACAAATAGAGCTTTTCACGGAGGCCCGTCCGCCCCAGCGAGTCGTTCCCGCAACTTTCCCCGGGGCCTTCAACTTTAAGAATGCAAAGCTTGCCGGCGTAACTCCCGCTTCTCGCTTGGCAGTACGTCCCGCGCCAGAAATGGTCTCCAGCGGCATCGCCGCCATGGATACGCTTACCGGGGGCCTGCCCCGCGGTTGCCTGACGGAAATTTGCGGTCCCGCCTCTTCCGGCCGCAGCACCTTACTGTTGTCTGCCCTGTCCGCGGCAACCCGGCGCGGAGAGTACTGCGCCGTCGTCGATGCCAGCGATTCTCTCGATCCCCAGTCCCTCGCAGCCGCAGGAATTGAGCTGGACCGGTTGCTTTGGGTGCGTTGCGGAGAGAATTCGGCTCAGGCCGAGCATCAACTCGAGCAACTTCTGCGCACCACCGATTTGCTGCTCGAAAGCGGAGGCTTCGGAATGATCGCGCTCGATCTGGGCGACATCACTCCCCAGGCAGCGCGCCGCATCCCGCTGGCCACATGGTTCCGCTTCCGTCGTGCGGTGGAACCTACGCCTACCGTGCTGCTCGCAGTGGAGCGGCAATCGATCGCCGGAAGTTGCTCCTCCTTATTAATCAGGCTGGCAGCGTTGAAGCTGAGCACCCCAGAAAATAAGGCGAGCCAAACTCCCACCCACGCGCAATTGCTGACCGAAGTAGAAATCACCGCGGAACTGGTGCGCTCGCGAATGGATCGTAAACCAGTTCGCTCCGCCGAAATCACCTTCGCCAGTAAAACCGCATGGGCAGGATGAAGGAAGAATCGGGTGATTTGCGATCGGGTGATCGGGTGATTCTAAAAATCGCCCGAATGACCCGATCGCTCGATGGATTTATGTCATGCCTTTTGCTTGCATCTTCGTGCCGAACTTCCCCGTGGCCGCGGTGTCTCGCGCCGAACCGGAATTGCGTGAGTTGGCCTTTGCCATTTATGAAGGCAAGCCTCCCATGGAAAAAGTTTTCGCTGTGAATGAAGGCGCCAATCGCGCGGGCATCACCTCTGGCATGACAAAAGCCCAGGCAGAACTTTGTTCCGAGTTGACGCTGCGTCCGCGTTCTCTGCTGCAGGAATCCGTGGCCCACGCTGCCCTGCTGGATTGCGCGCAATCGTTCTCGCCCTGCGTGGAAGATGCGGCAGCTGACACTGTGATTCTTGATCTGTCCGGCATGGAATCTCTTTTCGGATCACTGCCAGAAATTGCCCGTGGCCTCTTTCGCCGCGCCGCCGAACTCGGACTCAATGGAAACGTAGCCGTAGCTTCGAATCCCGATGCCGCTGTACTCGCCGCCCGCGGGTTTTCCGGCGTGACCGTAATCCCTCCAGGACAAGAAGGAGAGTCTTTGGGATCCCTGCCAGTGGAAGTTTTGTTGACAAAGAAAGAAACCGGTCAGGAAAAAGAATCCTCCAGTCTGCTCGAAACCTTGGAGCGCTGGGGTATACATAATTTGCGTTCCCTGGCCGCACTGCCTGAAATTGCGCTAACTGAACGCCTGGGCCAGGAAGGCCTGCGTCTGCAGCAACTGGCGCGGGGCGCGGCCACGCGCACGCTGGTTCCAGTGGAGGCGCCGGCGGTTTTTGAAGAAGCAGTCGAACTGGAATATCCCATCGTGCTGCTGGAGCCTCTAGCATTTTTGCTGAATCGTCTGCTCGAGCAGAATTGTGCGCGTTTGGCCTCGCGCGCGCTGAACACGCAAGAATTACGGCTTACGCTGGAACTGGAAAGCTTTTCCTCTTTCAATCAACAATCTTTGCATCAATCGGAAATTAAAAATTGGAAGTCGAAAATTAACCCTATTCAATTTCATCGCACTCTCACTCTTCCCCTTCCCATGCTGGATCCCAAACTTTTTCTCAAGCTGCTGCAATTGGATTTGAATGCGCACCCGCCGGGCGCACCCATTCTGAAGATTCATCTTGCCGCCGAACCGGCGCGCCCGCGCTCGGCGCAAGCCGGCTTGTTTCTGCCTCCGTCGCCCGAACCGGAAAAACTGGAACTCACCCTGGCACGAATCGCCGCACTGGTCGGCGAATCGCGCGTGGGATCGCTCTGTTGCTGGACACCCACCGCGATGAAGGTTCCGATGCGGCGCTTCGCTTCTGAACTGCGCAAGAAAAGCCCACACAGAAAAATCGGTTGCGAGAAACTTCAGAACCAGCGGAAGAAAAATCCACCATTGCCGCCCTTCGCAGGTCCCGTCCGCCGCTGCGCGCCACAGTAACTCTGGAGAACGGAGAACTAAACGCGTGGTGTGCTCTAAGAAAAAAGAAGTGCAAGGCAATGTCCTCTGGAAAGCCGGCCCTTGGCGCAGTCCGGCGATTGGTGGGACCGGAAAGCTGGTCGCGCGATGAGTGGGATATCGCTTTGCAAAATGCAGAAAGCATCGCTCTCTACCGCCTCGTGCACGATCTGCTCGGCGGAAGCTGGTTTGTGGAAGGCACGTATGACTGAAGCCTCCCACCACAGAGACACAGAGGCTCGGAGAAGAAAAAACATAAAACAAGTAAAAAATTTTCTCTGTGACTCTGGGCTCCTGTGTCTCCGTGGTGAATAGGTTTTCAAAGGGGACGATGTCCTGCATCGAACTTCATGCCCGCTCCGCGTTCAGCTTCCTCGAAGGCTCTTCCTTGCCTGAGGATCTGCAGGAGTCTGCCGCAAACTCAGCATGCCCGCCATGGCGTTGCTTGATACCGATGGCGTCTACGGCGCATCCTCCGCTTTCACATGGCAGCAGACAAGATCGGAATCAAGGCGCACATCGGCGAAGAAGTCACATGTCAATCCTTTACCCCTGTCATCCTGAGTGGAGCACGTGCTTCACGAAGTGAAGCACGTGCGGAGTCGAAGCACTGCTTATACCCGGCGACCTGTGTAGGGCAGTATTTCTTCCTTGCTCCGCTCGGAATTAGAAAGCATCCTGAATGACAGAATTATTTTGAATGACAAGATAGCTCGGAATCACAATCCATTCCGCCTTCCTCTTCTCTGCGTCTTCCTCTCGCGTGGGTTATCAAAATCTCTGCCGGCTGATCACCAAAATGAAATTGCGCGCGAAAAAAGGTGAGGGAACAGCGCAGCGAGAAGAACTGGAAGAGCACGCCCATGGCCAAATCCGCTTGACTGGCGGCACCGACGGGCCTGTGGCAACTGCTTTGCAACATGGCGGCATGGAGAAGAAGCCCGCAATCAAGTCGACCAGAGTTGACTTCCAGTCATCCGTCGGCGGCTATGCGGCACGTTGAGCTGCAACGCCACTTCCATCGCGAGGAAGAAACTCGTAACCGAGCCGCCATTGCCATCGCTCGTTCCCTGAATTTCCTGCTGCTGGCTACCAATGGCGTTCTCTGCCACGCCACCGCCTAAGATCGCGAACTCCTGCGGCGCATTCACACCGCCATCCGGAATCATCGAACACTTTCGACCGCTGGACGCTTGCTGGCGCGCAACTCCAAGCGTCATCTGAAATCGCCGCAGGAGATGCAGCAACTTTTCGCCGAATCCCCGCCCGAAGCGCTCGCCAACACCCTCGAAGTTCTTCTCGCTCCGCAATTCACCCTCAACGATCTCGGCTACGAATTTCCCCGTTATCGCGTTCCCGAAGGCGAGACCATGAATTCGTTTCTCTGCACGAGCGCGCATGGGAAGGCCTTCGCCAGCGCTACGGCCGCGCCAAGCCTGACATGCAAACCCGCGCCCGTAGCCACATTCAGCGGCCAATTAAAACTGATCGAGAAACTTAAGCTCGCCGGAATATCTCCTGATCGTGTGGGATCTGGTCCGCTTCTGCCGCGAGCAAAATATTCTTGTCCAGGGCCGCGGATCGGCCGCCAATAGCGCTGTTTGTTATCTGCTGGGCATCACCGCCGTCGATCCCATCAGCATGGAGCTGCTCTTCGAGCGTTTTCTTTCCGAAGAACGCGGTGAATGGCCCGACATCGATCTCGATCTGCCCAGCGGCAACGAGCGCGAAAAAGTGATTCAGGCATGTTTACGGTCGTTATGGCGAGCGTGGCGCCGCTACGCGACTGCGAACGTCATCACGTATCGCAATCGCATGGCAGCGCGCGAAATGGGTAAGGCGCTCGGGTTCGATCCGGAAACGCTAGCCAAACTTCCCGCAGCAGTTGCTACCTGCAAACTCCGTGATGAAAACGATGCACTCGACCGCCGCTTTCGCGATGCCGGTCTCGATCTCAAACATCCGCGCCTGCGCAAATATTACGAGCTGTGCCTGGCGGTGCAGGATATGCCGCGCCATCTCGGTCAGCACCGGGGGCATGGTCATCTGCCAGGGACAACTCGATTCCGTCGTGCCGCTCGAACCCGCGTCCATGCCCGGCCGCGTCGTGGTGCAGTGGGACAAAGAAGATTGCGCCGACATGGGCATTATCAAAGTCGACCTGCTCGGCCTCGGCATGATGGCCGTGCTCAAGGATTCCATCGAACTGATTCGCCACCACAACGATGAAGAAGTCGATCCGGCGCATCTTCCGCAGGATGACCCAGCGGTTTACTCCACGTTGCAGAAGGCTGACACGATTGGTTTATTCCAGGTAGTAAGCCGCGCGCAAATGGCTTGCCTGCCGCGACTGCTGCCGAAGAAATTCTATGACATCGTGGTGCAGGTCCTCAATCATCCGTCCTCGTCCTATTGTCGGACAGACTGCTCAATCGATTTCTATTACGCCGTCAGGGACGCGAATAAATTTCCTATCCACATCCGTCGCTCGAACCTGTCCTCAAACGCACCATGGGAGTGCCGCTATTTCAGGAACAACTGCTGCGCATCGCTATGATCGCCGCCAACTTTACCGGGGGCGAGGCCGAAGATCTGCGCCGCGCCATGGGCTTCAAGCGATCGCAGGCCCGTATGAAGGAAATCGAAGCCAAGCTGCGCGCCGGCATGACTCAG
>CAVXFD010000025.1:0-16523 GCA_963760855.1 uncultured Acidobacteriaceae bacterium
CCGCTTCGAGAACGAGGACCGAATGACATATCGTATATGGGCTGTGGAACGAGGATGCCGTTATATTCTCGCGGCTGAGGGTCGCAAGAACTGGATCGTGCGGTGTCCGCGAAACCCCGTGGCGTAAAGGCTTCCGAGAAGTCCAAAAACGGCTTGAAGCGAGTGACGTCCTTAAATTCATGCAAACAACTGGCTCCGACGTAATGAACAACGCGGGTCCAACTGCGTGAAGAGACATCCTGGATCAAAAGGAGCATCTCTTCACTACTCCAAGGGGTAACGCAATTTTTCGAGAAAGAAGGCCAGGTCAGTAAAGCAATCACCGAAAATAAAGTTCCTGGTTGTATTGGAGGTTGCTCCGGCACGGGCGTAGGAATTCCCAGGTAGATCACGCCGTGCGTGGCCCATGGGGCGTTCAAGTTCTAATACCCGGGCAAGAATCCCACACTTGGGAGTTGCCCCTGTGCCCAAAACTTGCTGACCAGATTGAAAAAGTAGGCCACGGACTCACCGCTGACGAACTCGGCGACATGCTCGGCGTAAGTCACCAAACCATCTACCGGCTGGCAGCGTCGAAAAGGATTCTGTCGTTCCACATTGGCAGTTGCGTGCGCTTTGATCCCCACCAGGTGGCGAAGCGGCTCCTCACCCAATAGTCAAGCGAATACGGCGTTGATCTTTTCGTTCGTGCCTTTGCTCCGCGCGGGCTTCAAGTACTTCATCGTCGATTCCATATCCTTATGCCCCAGCCACGCCTGCACGGTTCGGAGATCGATGCCGGCTCGAAGGCAGCGGGTGGCAAATGTGGACCTGAATTTGTGAAGCCAGAAGTCATCCGGATCCAGTTTCGCGCGCTCCGCAACGGCCTTCAGGCGATCCAGAAAGTCCCGCTTCGGTTTGCATCCTGCGGTGGAGAACAAGAGATCGCACGTCTTGGATGACTTGGCTCTCCAGGCCTTCAGCCTCTTCACCAGCTTCGTAGGAATTGGAATTTCCCTTTCCCGGTATGCCTTCGGAGTCCAATTACGATCGGGTTTGTGGCTGACGCGCGTGGTGGACGCGGCGAAGTTGATATCCCTCCAGTACGTGAACATGACTTCCTGCTCACGCTCTCCCGTCATCAGGAAGTACTCGAACCACATCCGTTCTTCTTCGTTGCAGGCAGCGAACAGCTTGTCGAGGTCCTCCTGCTCGTAAATCTCCGGCTCCTCCTCGGTGTAGCGCGGCCAGTCGTTTTTGCCCACGAGTCCGGTGATCCCCTGTTGCTTCAGGAACGACATCACGATTTGAAATTTGTTATAGACGCTGCGCTGCCCTTGCTCTTTCTCTTCTCCCAGGAAGGCGGCAAACTTCAGCAAGTCTCAGCGTTCGATTTCTTCCAGGGTGAGCTTGTGGCAGGATTCGGTGAAGTAGGAGAGAGCGGTGGTGTAGCAACCCAGCGTGTTGTGCCTTCCGTGGTTGCCGGGTTTGTTCGTTACCTGCTTGAGCCTAACATCCTCCAAAAACTCAGCGATCGATCCAGAAAGCGATCTGCCACCAGGCTGCTCTGGCAGGATCGTCGCCCCGTGATTGATGGCGTTCAGCTCCGCCTCTTTACGAAGCCTCCTGGCCAGGGCGTCGGATGCGTTCGTGCCGACGGACAGCCGCACACGTTTGGCACCTTCCCTCCACTCCAGGTAGTAGGAACCTTCCGGATGATGCTCGGGGTGCCCGTCCACGATTACCTGGTCGGGCTTGACGCGGCCGTTGGCGGAGAAAAGGATCGGGCAGTAGCGCGTGCCATTGCTGGTCTTGACGCGCTTGGTGAGATTAACTTCGCGGTTCATGGTGACCCCTTCCTAATTCCGGTATCAGGTCCGGTATCACCATGTTCTATCTTACTGAAAACAAATAAATTGGTGCGGAAGGGGGGATTTGAACCCCCACGCCTTTCGGCGCCACCCCCTCAAGATGGTGTGTCTGCCAGTTCCACCACTTCCGCACGAATGTGAGAACACACCCCAAGGGCGCCTTCGATTATAGCAGAAGGGTTTCGGAACTGGCCGGTGCATCACGCTGCACAAACTTTCGCGGAGGTTCCTATGTCCGTGGCACAATCGTTTGAAGCAGGATATAAAAGCTGACGATGAGTCCGAATGAAAAATACAAGGTATTTCGGTCACTCCATGAGCGACCTGGCGCATTTGTGATGCCCAATCCGTGGAATGCGGGAACAGCAAGGATTCTGACGGCATTGGGTTTCGAGGCGCTGGCGACGACGAGCGCTGGTTACGCATTTTCCGTCGGACGCCGTGATGGAGCGGCCGGGCTCACCCGCGATGAGGTCTTGGAAAACGCCAGGTCGATTGTTGATGCGACTCATTTACCCGTTTCGGCCGATCTCGAGGACGGGTACGGCCGTTCGCCGGAAGCGTGTGCTGCAACCATTCGACTGGCCTCCGAGATTGGCTTGGCTGGGGGATCGATTGAGGATGCGACTGGCGACGCAGCAGATCCGATCTATGATTTCGAACTCGCTGTGGAGCGAGTCGCAGCTGCGGCCGAAGCGGCTCACGATTGCCAATTCATGCTGACGGCAAGGGCGGAAAACTATCTTCATGGCCGACTCGATCTCGACGACACCATTCGGCGCCTGCAATCCTTCGCCGAGGCTGGAGCCGACGTTCTGTATGCGCCCGGGCTCCCCAACCTCGATGCCATTCGACAGGTTTGCGCGGCGGTTTCCAAGCCCGTCAACGTTCTTATGGGATTGAAGGGCGCTACCTATTCCGTTGAAGAACTGGCTTCCGCCGGAGTGAAGCGCATCAGCGTCGGCGGCAGTTTCGCCCGCGCCGCGCTCGGCGCTTTCGTGCGCGCGGCGCAGGAAGTGAAAGAGAAAGGAACTTTTTCATACGCGGCGGACGCAATTCCTCATGCCGAGGTCAGCGCCTACATGGCGAAGGGCAAGCGTTAACCGTCTTGGATGGCCCTTCCTGGGCCGTCATGAAATCGCTCTCGGCGACAGAATCGAATTCTGTCGCCGATAGTAGTTTCCAAGCTTTGCTTTGGTCGGAGTCTTAGTCTCCCGAAGGCAGCAGCATCTCCTCTGGGCGGCCCGGTTCAATCTGAACGGGCGTGTGTGGGCAGTCGCCCAGGATCGGCTGACAGGCTGCATCGGGGCCGTGCTTGGGTTTGACCAATACCTTCTTTTCGCCGAACTGCTCAGCTTCCGTTGATCCGCTCAATGCCATGGTCGACGCCAGACCGCCGCTGATCACCTGCTGCACTTCGTCGAAGTACCCGGTTCCCACGAAGCGCTGGTGTTTCACCGCCTCGTAACCATACTGGGTTTCGCGGCTGAATTCTTTTTCCTGCAGGCGCGAATAGGCCGTCATTCCGGCAAGCTTGTATCCGCGCGCCAGTTCGAACATGCTGAGGTTGAGCGCATGGAAACCGGCGAGGGTGACAAACTGGAATTTGTATCCCATTTTGGCCAGTTCCGGTTGAAAGCGTGCAATGGTTTCTTCATCGAGCTTTTTGCGCCAATTGAAACTGGGGGAACAATTGTAGGCCAGCATTTTTTCCGGATACTTCGCGTGAATGGCCGCAGCGAATTGGCGCGCCTCTTCAAGATCGGGATGGGAAGTTTCGCACCAGATCAAGTCGGAATACGGTGCATAGGCCAGGCCGCGCGCGATTGCAGAATCGATTCCGCCACGGATGCGGTAGAAGCCTTCCGAGGTGCGTTCGCCGGTGCAAAAGGCGCGGTCGCGCGGATCGATGTCGCTGGTGAGCAAGTGTGCGCTGTCGGCATCCGTACGGGCCATAATCAGCGCGGGCACACCCATAACATCCGCCGCGAGACGGGCGGCCACCAGCTTCTGAATTGCCTCCGAGGTGGGAACCAGCACCTTACCGCCCAGGTGTCCGCACTTCTTTGCCGAAGAAAGTTGATCCTCGAAATGTACGCAGGCCGCACCCGCCTCGATCATCCCCTTCATCAGTTCAAACGCGTTCAGCGTGCCGCCGAATCCCGCTTCCGCATCGGCAACCAGCGGAGCAAACCAGGTTTGTCCGGGAGCAACTTTGCCCTCTGCGTGATGGACCTGGTCGGCGCGTTGCAGCGCGCTATTGATGCGGCGGCAAAGATTGGGAACACTGTCCGCGGGATAGAGACTCTGGTCGGGATACATCTGGCCCGCATTGTTAGCGTCGGCTGCGACCTGCCATCCGCTCACATAGATCGCCTTCAGCCCGGCCTGCACCTGCTGCACGGCCTGGTTGCCAGTCACCGCGCCCAGAGCGTTGACGTAGGGCTCGGTCTGCAGCAGTTCCCACAACCGCTCCGCGCCTAGGCGCGCCAGCGTGTGCTCGATGTGAATGGAGCCGCGCAAACGCAGCACGTCTTCCGCTTTGTACGGTCGCTCCACGCCCTTCCATCGCGGGTTATTCGCCCACTCGTGTTCCATGCACTCCTGTGCCAGTGCCTGCTGTGCGGTTCGCTCTTCGTCGCTCATCAATGGTGCGCTGGAGAGGGGTTGGGCGTTTTTCGTTCCGTTACCATTCGTGGGCATTTGTATTTTCTCCTGTTGAGTTCGTTGGGGGGCGAATTGAATTGAATTGCGTCCGCTCAAACTGGGTCGAATTCTCCATTCACGATCATGGCTTCACTCAGTTCGCGGGCACGGCGGAATCTTTCTCTTTCTTCCTCACCGTCTGTTGCCGGAAGTTCGCGAAGCAGGCGATCAAGTTCTTCATCGAATAGCTGCGTGACGAACTCGGGCGTGTGCTTCACATTCCGGCCCTGGGCGTCCCAGATCCTGACCAGATCACGATGCCACACTCGCTGCGCGATCATCAGCCGGTAGATGCGGTCGGTCGCCAGATCTTCCATGTATCCGTCGAGCAGGCTGGCGCCATTTCCGCGCAGCACGCCGTCGCGGTATCGGATCACGGTCCGCACTGCGGCGCGCGTTCCTTGGACCGTGCGTTCGCCTACGCCGTTTGGCACAGGCCGCAGATCGGGATAGCGGCTCGCATTCTTCGGGCGTGCATGGATCTGGTTGGGGTAAGGGAACTGGGCCACGGCAATCGCGTTCTGATCGGGATGTCCCGTCCACGCTCCATCCATCAGGCAATCGGCTTCGTTCTTCTTGTCCTTCTCGAGAACCGCGAGAGCGCGGGCATTCAACTCCGCATCTTCGCGGCTGGGGAACAGTGCGGTCATTCCTCCGATGGCAAGAATCCCGCGGTGATGGCAGATCTCCGGCATCAACTCCCGCAGGTTCTGGAAAAAAGGCACATCATGCGGAATGGTGTTGCGGTCGGGCAGCACCCAATCGGGATCATCCAGATTGAAGTGAATCAGACTTGCCATATAGTCCCAGCGCCCCAGATCCAATCCGACCAGATGTTCACGCAGGTTGTAGGCGAACTCCTCCATCTGGAAGGCCAGGGGATGCGATTCCACCAGAGCCATGCACTTGATCGAGTCATGCGCCATTCCGCGAATCTTGGCTAACGTCTGGAACAAATCGCGCCACCAGAGAGCTTCTTCCGCCGATTCCGACTTTGGAATGTAGAAACACAGCGGATGCTTCAGCTTCGCGGGATCGATGCCAAAGAAAATGCGCGCTACGTCGAACAAAGACGCGGAAACCAACTCGTCTGGAATCAGGCCGGCTTGGTTCAGATGAAGTCCGCGCGGCCGCGTGAAAATCACCGTGCCGCTGGGCTGGATTGCAACCGTCCGCTGCCGCTTCTTGTCGTAATAGCTCAGTTCGCCGCGCAAGCAGGCAAGAATATTCGCGACGCCAGTCTGATGATGAGTCCACTCATTGACGCAGGAATCTTCGAGATCCAGCATCACGCCCGGGGCGCCTGAGTTCAGCATCTTGACGCAAAGTTCGGCATCATCCGCGGGCCCGGTCATCTGGTTTCGCTGGTCCTGGCACCAGGCTGGCAGCGTAATCTTCCAGCCATTGCGCACCGTGTCGGAAGGGAAGCGATGCGCTGGCTTGTTGCCATCCAACGCTTCCTGCAAGACTTCGGAACGACGGGCCGCCAGTTCTTGTTGTCGGGGAGTAAAAATTTGGTGCAGCGGCAGGAAGAAGTTCCAGAAGCCGCTTGGCAGATCGGCCTTCGGATCAAAGCCCGGCGGAGCGGCATTGGTGGGATTCAGCAAGCTGCGGTTCTCGGATAATGCGGCGGTTATGGGCATGGGCACCTGTTGCAAGCAAATCGTCGCATGTTCAATATGGTGAACATGCATTCACTATACTGGCGAAGCGTAGGGCATTCACGATATCCGGTCAAGTAAGATGTTCAACAGGGTGAACATACATTCATTTTGTTGTCCGGCTACGGTTTGCTACCATAGCGCTGCGATGTCTGCTTCTTCCGATTCTCCCTCTGCCGCTGTCGAACGCGCCCTGGCCATGTTGGAAGCCGTGGCGCAGGAATCCGAGGGGCTGAGCAACGCCGAAATCAGCCGCAAGCTCAAGATTCCAAAGAGTTCCGCCAGCTACATTCTGCGCACTCTGGAGGCCCAGAGTTACGTCACTCGCGATGAGGAGTCGGGTAAGTACCGGGTAGGGTTGAAGATTCTAAGCCTGAGCCGGGGAGCGCTCAGCGGACTGGATGTGCGCGGCGTGGCCCTGCCCATCATGCGTCACCTTACCCATCAGACTGGCCTTACCTGCCATCTGGCGATTCTCGACGGGCCCGACGCCGTCTACGTTGAAAAGGTTGAGCCCGAAGGTTTCATCCGGATGGATACCTGGGTAGGTCGCCGCATGAGAGTGCATGCCACGAGCGTGGGCAAGGCTCTGGTGGCTCATCTCTCCCAAGACCGGTTGGAGCAAATTCTGCACAAGAGTGGGATGGAACGGCGAACGCCTAAAACAATTACAACCCTGCCACGGCTGCTAAAAGAACTGGAGAAAGTTCGCAGCCAGGGCTACTCCGTCGACGATGAAGAGAATAATCTCGGAGCTCGCTGCGTGGGCGCTCCCGTCTTTAACGATCGCGGCGTAATCGAAGCCGCACTTGGCCTGAGTGGCACAACTCAACAAGTGAGCCCTCAGACGATGCCGCGCATCGTGGAAGCGCTGAAGGATGCTGCCCGCCACATCTCGATGGGCATGGGTTACCGTGCTCCGCATCGACGCGCCAGTGGCTCTTGAAGAAAGCTCTGGGCGTATGGATTTAGCACTTGAAGCTAACTCTTCTCGTTCATTCTGAGATTCGACGATGACCGAAAACTCGGCTCACGAAATGATGCGCCACTACGCGGTGGCCGACGAAGCCTCCCGGCTTCGCACCGGGTGGTTTCAGCTCGAATACGCCCGCACGCAGGAGTTGATTCTTCGTCATCTTCCGCCGGCCCCTGCCATGGTCCTGGATGTTGGCGGAGGCGCCGGAGCCTACGCCATCTGGCTGGCATCACTCGGCTACGAAGTGCATCTGATCGATCCTGTTCCCGCCCACGTCGAACAGGCTCACGCCTTATCGGCCCGACAACCCAACCATCCGCTAGCTTCGGCTTCCGTGGGGGACGCGCGTGAGCTCCGACACCGCGATCAGAGCGCTGATGCGGTCTTGCTGTTGGGACCACTTTACCACCTCACGCAACGGAGGGAGCGGCTTACTGCGCTGCGGGAAGTCCGTCGCGTTCTTCGGCATGGAGGCTCACTCTGGGGCGCCGGCATCAGCCGCTTTGCTTCGCTGTTGGATTCTCTGTCCAGCGGATTCTTCGACCAACCGGAATTCGTGCCAATTCTCGAACGTGACCTGGCCGAAGGCCAGCATCGCAATCCTACCGACAACCTCACCTACTTTACTGACGCCTTCTTTCACCTTCCGGACGAACTTGCCCGCGAATTCACCGAGGCCGGTTTTAATCTGGTTGAACTCGTTGCTATCGAGGGACCCGGCTGGCTCGCTCGAGATTTCGCCGGTTTATGGAACGTTCCGCAGCAGCGGGAGCGACTTCTCGCTGCACTTCGCAAACTGGAGCACGAGCCCTCCCTACTTGGTGCCAGCTCCCACATTCTTGCTATCGGACGAAAAGCTTAGCTTCCTTATTCTAAGCTGGCTGCCCGGTCCTAATTGATCCGATTGATCCGAGCCTGGCTAATCCGCCGAAGCAAGCTCGTGGCGTTCCCTAACTGGCGCGTTCTTGCCGCCGTTCACTGGCTGGGTCAGGGGGACCAAGGCGATCCCGAAGGTCCCGTTCTGGATCAAAGTCCACGCCGAAGCGCACTGGTCACAAAGCCAGAAGTGTTCCACCCGCTGCGGAGGCTTGCGAAGCGAGGGAACAATTGGAGCAGCGAGGCCTTCCTGCTTCGTAGTCCCTGGTGTTTCCACCAGAAACAGCTTCCCCTCACGTAGTCGTAGAAACGGTTTCGAGCACTGTGAATTTGCGCAGTGGCTGAGCATAGCTTGCCTCTTCGTCCGCTGCCTTCAGACTTCGACTAAAGATTCGCGAAAGCAGCCGGCTGAAAAGTCTTGCATCCCAAGTGCCAATCAGTATTAAAACGTTTCTTGCCAGCGATTTGGCTCGGGTCCGTTCTTTCTCTGAGACTCGGTGTGCCGATGCATCGGCACGCCGCCGAAGTTTCGTCTTCCGTTACCTTGCTTTCTCATCCACTCGTCGCCACCATTCCTACTTAGTGGCAGTCTTTTCTGCATGAAAGCATTCCTGTCCTGAAACGGTAACGGATCAATGGATCAGCCTGCCGCTAACAGCTACCAACACTCCCACCACGCCAAACAGAATCCCCATGTACCAGAAGATTGGTTTGCCAGAAAGTAACGTGATCGAGGTTATGACCAGACCAATCTCCAAGAACACTTCTGCCAGGTCGTAACGGTCGGCACGCTTTTCTTCAAGAGAAACTTCTCGCTCCAGTTCGAGCGCCTTATCTTGAATCTCTCCTTTTTCGTGCTTGTAACGATCGGCTTCCTGCGCCGACTTATCGCGGAATTTGTCCATCGCTGCAGCATCTTTGCTGGCCACAGCCGTGCCGAAGTCGGCGAACAATTGGTCTTCGTGTTCGCGGATATTCTTGGCCTGGTAATACGCCCACTGATCGGTTGCCTTCGCCTGGTTCACGACCTCCTCGGTATGTGCCCGATGCCCGAGCAGCGACACCACAGCCACTAGCACAGCCAGCACAGCCATTGTTAGTGATACCGGCGCCAGACTGGGGTTTTCGCGCGCGTGTTCGGCGTGTTCCTGCAGTTCCTGGAGTTCATCACTCATTCGATCCTCCGGCGCAACTTTGCAAGGCTAAAGTCGCAGCCCTCGATAGTACGGATTCGTGATGGTTCCGGCAAGCTAAGTCGAGGACTGACTTTATTCGAATCATCATGAAAGTCAGGCTGGGGAGTTCTTTCACTCGCCCATCACTTTCACGATCACGCGCTTGTCCCGCTGGCCGTCGAATTCAGCGTAGAAGATTCGCTGCCACGTCCCCAAGTCAAGTTTGCCCACGGTGATCGGGACGATCACCTCGTGATGAATCAACAACGCCTTCAAGTGAGAATCACCGTTGTCTTCACCCGTTTCATGGTGCTTGTAGTTTTTCCGAAACGGCGCCAGATGTTCGAGCCACTGATCAATATCCTCGATCAGTCCGCTCTCGTTGTCGTTCACGTACACCCCTGCCGTGATGTGCATGGCGGAGACCAGGACCATTCCTTCCTTAACTCCGCTCTTCTGCACGATTTCCTCCACCTGCGGCGTCAAGTGGATATATGCCCGGTGGGTTTTGGTATGGAACCTCAAGTACTCGGTAAAGATTTTCATGGTGGACTCCTGGTTGAACAGAAATACTACCCGAGCGTACTCGACCTTTCAGACGATGCCTTTCGTAACGTCGGTTGTACCTCGGATCACAGTAAACCGGCCGATGCTGCTGCATACTCACACCATGGAGGGTTCGGTGTTCCTTAGACTTGATTTTTTGTCGTGCATACTTACAATTGTTTCGACCATCCTGGTGGGCCGGCGTTGTTGGGAAGGTTGGATTCTTGCCGCGATTAACAGCGCAATCGTCTGCCTGATCGGATTTCGTACCGCTCAATTCGGTTTTATTCCCGCGAACTTGTTCTGCATCGCACTCTATGGAGTAAACGTTCGCCGCTGGCGTAAATCTGAAGTCCGCTGACGGAAACCGCGGGCTTTCTTACGAAACTTGGCCGGAGTTTACTCCTGCACCCGGGGCATTCGTACCTGCTCAGACGCACAACGATTCTATAATCCGAAGCATCCATCGTGAGTACACGGATCCTATGCAAGGAGGAACCGATGCGCCATTTGCAACCAAGGAAGAAGATCTCGCCGGTGTTGCTGGCATGGTCGTGTTAGTTGGATTTCTAGATCCTCTGTGCCCGGCGCAAACGCCCCCAGAGCCCCCGCCGCAAGCTCTTTAGGAGATATACAGTTTTCCTCAGTAGCCAACGCGAAATTCCGTCACGGCTCACTGGTGGACGGCGGGCGGAATTTTACAGGATTTAACTGACAAGGATTTTGATGACGCTGGCATCTGATCTTGCATGTCATCGAATCCGAGAAGCCGGATCCAAGACTTATGTAGCAAGGCCCTGGCCGCCACTGATCCAGGCCAGATCGAACCTATCCTCGCCGAGCTAAGAGTTGCTCTCCACGAGAAACTTCAGATCGGGGAGACCTGGATGGCCCTCTGTGAAAGGGCCGCCGTTGAGCGGGATCCAAAACGGCTGTTGGAACTGGTGAGCGAAATTAATCGTCTCTTCGACGCGCGCGAGAAGCGTCTGGCTGTGAACAACGACGGAAAATCGCCAGAGAAACAATCAACCATCTGATTCCGGCGCGTCATCCCCCAGGCATTGGTGTTCGGCGAATTGCAGCTTGAGGTTGTCCTGAGCGCTGGTGGTCCTTTTTAGTTCCGCGAGCGGGACCTTGAACTCGCGGTGGCACATTGTGCACACCGCAATCGCGGGGGTGGTTCCCAGCCATTTGAGGACTCGCAGGTTGCGCTTTGGCATGAACGCGTTATTGGATAGAAGCAGCTATTAGCGCATCGTCTCTTCGATTTCTGAGATCCAGTCGGGACGCTTCAATACTTCGCGAGGCTTGGGACCGTCGGCGGCGCCGACAATGCCATCTTGCTCCATCAGATCGATGAGATGCGCGGCGCGTCCGTACCCAATGCGCAGCCTGCGTTGCAGCAGGGAAGTGGACGCCTTACCAAATTCCACCACCAGTTTCACTGCATCCTGGTAGAGAGGATCGTCTTCGCTGCCTTCTCCCGATCCTTCGCTAGCGCTCGATCCACTTCCAGTTTCCCGATCGTCTTTTGGCGCCTCCAGGAACTGCTGCTGATATTCAGCCGCGCCTTGCTGCTTCCAGAATTCGACTACAGCCGCAATTTCTTTTTCCGTAACCAGTGGCGCATGCAAGCGATGTACCCGCGCCGATCCCGAAGGAAGGTAGAGCATGTCGCCCTTACCCAGCAAGGCCTCGGCTCCGTTGGCGTCGAGAATCGTTCGCGAATCCACCTTGGTCGCCACGCGGAAAGAAATTCGCGCCGGGAAGTTTGCTTTGATCAATCCCGTAATCACGTCGACTGAAGGACGCTGCGTGGCCAGTACCAAATGAATGCCGACGGCTCGCGCCATCTGCGCCAGGCGCGTAATCGATTCCTCGACATTGCTCGAATCGAGCATCATCAGGTCGGCCAATTCGTCGATGATGATCACGATATAAGGAATCGGCTTGTCGTCGGAATCCTCTTCGAAGAGGCTCGGTGTGCCGGCGTCGAAGAGGCGGTTGTACTGGTCGATGTTCCGCACGCCCTTTGCCGCGAGCAGTTTCAAACGGCGTTCCATCTCGCGGACGGCATTGCGCAAGGCGTTTGCCGCCAGCTTTGGCTCGGTGATGATGGGCGTATACAGATGGGGGACGCCCTCGTAGTTGCCTAATTCCAGGCGCTTCGGATCGACGAGAATCAACCTCACCTGGTCGGGCGTCGCCTTGTACAGAATTGACATGATGAAGGCGTTGATGGCCACACTCTTGCCCGAACCTGTGGATCCGGCAATCAGCAGGTGTGGCATGCCGTTGAGATCGGCGGTGACGATGCGCCCGTTAATATCTTTGCCCAAGGCCATCGTCAGCTTGGATTTCGAGCCTATGAATTCCTGGGACTCGATGTTCTCGCGCAACCAGATAATCTCACGCTGACGGTTTGGCACCTGAATGCCGACGGTCGATTTCCCGGCCATGCGCTCGATCAGGATGCTCTCAGCCTTCAGGGCGAGACACAGATCATCGGTAAGGTTGGTGATGCGACTGTACTTGATTCCGGCGTCGGGCTTGAACTCGAACGTCGTGACCACGGGGCCGGGATTGATTTGCGTGATCTGCCCATGCACTTCAAACTCAGCGTATTTTTCCGTGAGCACCTGAGCCAGGAGTTTGAGTTCGTCCGCATCCACGGCTTGTTGTTCATCGGGACGCTGCAACAGACTGCTTGATGGCAGCTTGTATCCGCCAGCAATCCGCGGCATGGTCGTCTTCGCTTTGTGATCGACGTCGCCGCGCTGGGAGACTTGGGGATCAACCTCAGATAGAGGCGAGGCCTCAGGCAGAATTCCTCCGGTTGTAGCAGGCGCATCCGTGGCCGCTTCCATCGGCTCCGGATCAAGCGTGCGCTCAATGCCGGTACGCCGCGGCTCTGGCGCAACTCTAGCCTGCACGGTTGGCTCGTTAGCAGCGACGTGACGCGATGGAATCAACTGCGTCTTGACCTGCGGCTTCGAAATCCTGCGCTTGTCCAGTTCTTTCTGCTGACGCTTCTTGGCGCGCTCTTCCTGCCAATCCAGATAGCGGTTCCACAATGCGGTTACGAACGCGAAGCGCGTCGGAACCCAAAGTTGGATGGACGAGAACGAGAACGCCGTGCACAGGTAAAGCGCGACTGCCAGCACGCTGGCACAAACGATGTAGGCGCCGGCAAGGTTCAGGTAATGGATCAACACATCGCCCACAACCCGGCCGAGAAGGCCTTCCATGGGTATCACGTGCAGCCAGCGCGTGTTGCCCGGCAATAGCGCGAGCAGCGCCGGGATAAACATCATCAGCCAGATTCCTCCCAGGGTTTTGGCGAAGGGAGATTGAATCTTGCGGGAGGCAAACCAGCGGATTCCCAGCATGAACGGGAAGATGGGCAGGAGAAAAGCTCCAATGCCAAAGAACTGCAAGGCGAGGTCTGAGACCAGGGCTCCGACCACGCCGATCCAGTTACGGGCTGCGTGCGTGCCAGTCAAAACGGAGGCGCTGTTCAGCGAAGGATCGAGCGGCGAATAAGAGGCTAAGGCGAGGAAAAGGAGGAGCGCAGAGACGCACAACAGAAAACCGATCAGCTCATTCAGCCGCCGGTTACCCGTGGGGACAAAGATGCTTGCCAGAAAATGCATGTGGGCCGTTTCTCACACCGGACGCAAATTTGTCCCGTGGCGCAAATCGGCCAGAGCATCATCATTATGCCAAGAAGCAGGCACGGCGGCAATGACGGAATTTGTCAGGAGTGTACAGCTGGCTTCCCGGTGAAATGCGCCGCCAGAAGCCGCTCGGCGCCGACCGGGGCTATCCTGCCAAGCGCGAGGCGAATACCAGCACCAACGTGCCGACAATGATTCTATAAATCGCGAAGGGCACGAATCCGTGCTTCCGGACATAGGCCATGAACCATGCAACCGAAACATAGGCGACAATGAAGGAGACGACGAAGCCGATGGCCAGGACAATCCATCCACGGGGATCGATTTGCGATACGCCGATGGGATTTGCTCCTTTCCCGCGTAGAGACTTCAGCAAGTCATAGCAGGTCGCGACCACCATCGTCGGCATGGAGAGAAAGAAGGAGAACTCCAGGGCCGAAGCTCGCGACATTCCCGCAAGCTGGCCGGCCGCGATCGTAGACATCGACCGCGACGTGCCGGGAAATACCGCTGACAGGATCTGGCATGCGCCGATCCATACGGCTTGCGCCAGAGACATGGTTTCCATTTTCCAGGTGTGGATGCGGCCCCCGCCGGCGGACGGTCCCGCGGCCTCCGAACTTGCGTTCATGGCGTCGATGATCCACATAACGATTCCGCCGACAAGGAGAGCGGTGCCCATGATGGTAAGGCTTTCCAGATGCTTGCCGATGACCTTAGTCAGCAGGAACGCTGGAATCGCGGTGACGACGAAAGCCACGATGGTCAGGCCGAGAGGATGGGTCAGAGCGTTGCGGTCTCCACGCTCGCCGCGAGGGAAGGTCGAGAGGAACTTGGCGATGCGCTCGCGGAAATATACCGGCAAACACAGAATCGCGCCTAACTGGATCACGATGGTGTACATCTTCCAGTAACCGTCGGAGAGGCTGATGTGCAACAGAGCCTCGGAAATCCGCAGGTGCGCGGTGGAGCTGACGGGAAGAAACTCAGTGAGACCTTCGACAATTCCCAGCACCACTGAGAGCAAGTAGTCGTTCAATCGTCCTCCGGAAAGTAAGGGAACAGTATCGCAGAAAAACTTTGCGGTTGAGTTAGTGGAAAGGGTTCAGCTTGTTCTCAGGAGAAACTCAAGACTCAATCGTGGAGGACGCTGAGAGTTTAGTCGCTGGCGTTTCCATAAGTTGCGATGCCTTGCTGGATGTAGAAGATCAGACGCTCGGTGCGGTAGGCCCAATCGCTCTGGCCATACTGGCTGATGATTTTCTGAGCGATCGACAGGGCGCGATCTTTCGACTCGGCGGATTTTTTCTGGTTGGGTTCATTCTTGTAAATCTCGATGAGCGCGGCGCGGCGGGTTGCCGCGTTGTAGAGGGCTTCCGCAGCTGCGGGAGATTGCGGGTGGTCTTTGGCGTAGTTCTCGTAGAGATCGGCCTCTTTGTCGGGACATTTGGATAGGCCTTCCCAGTCGCCGCAGAGTTTATTTTCGATCAAGTGGAAAGAAGCCAGGTCCGCCCATTTCGTTCCGGGATATTTCTTGATGACCAGCTTCATCCAGTCCTCTTTCATCTGAGCACGCATGTAGGATTCCCGCGCGTGCGCGGACGGGCGCGACATAACGTCGGCGCGCTCGATCTGCCAGCGAATATCGGCGGCACGATAGAGCGCTTCGGCGGCGAGGGGCGAGGTGGGCATAAGGTCATAGACGCGGTAGTAGAGGCGCAGGGCGTCTTGCGCGGCGTCGCGGCGGCCACGACGGCGGCTGGCCTGGTCTTCGGAGTCGGCGGCCTCGCCGAAGATGATGCGGTCGCCGTCTTGCGTGGTGCTGAGGATCAAGCCTTGCCGGGGAAGCCAGCCGGTGATGGCTTTGCCTTCGGATTCGTCTTCGGTGGCGCCTTCTTCGTTGCTGGGCTCGCGAATGATCGCTTCGACGTTGACCCAATCACGACTGTTATCCAGGACGATGAGTTCGACTCCGCGGGTGCATCGCCGACTCTGGCAGCGTCAGCGCTGGGGGCTACTCGGATGGTCTCTTCGTGGACAAGGGTGCCGCGAAGGGCGTCGGCAGAGGCTGATGGAGTAGAGGCGAATGCGGCGATGAGGAGGATGGCAGCAGCGAGGATTTCGTGGCGAATCCCAAATCGGGAATTTCGACTGGCAGGGGTATACCCCCCCTCCCCCCGGGCTATTGCAATCATGGAGTTAGCGCCAAAATTTGAAAAAATCCTAGAGCTGCAGCAGCTTACGGGCAAAATATTCAATCCAAAGGAGTTAGATATATTCCGCGTGCAAGCTCCTGAAATGACTGAATACTTATACGCTAGTGCTAGAGAAAGTGCAGGTCAAGCGGAATCGGAAGGGTATCGGAAATAAGGCGGATGTTACGAACGCCAACGCACAGGCAACTAAGCAAGCGACCTGTTAGTGAGTGGAATGGGAATGTTTCGCCAACAATCCACGAACGAATCTGGCAAAACGCGGGCCCTCGATCATCCCATCCTAGGGGGATGTTCGCCGACGGATTGAAGGACGGACAAGAGATGGGTGACGCCGAGGAGATTGCGGATGGATTTGCCCATATTGGCGACTTCGAGGGCGCAGCCTGCCGATTTGGCGTGGACGTAAAGTCGAACCAGTGTGCCAAGGCCGCTGCTATCCATGTGCGTGAGATTCTCGAAGTCGAGAACGATTCGCTTGGGGCCGGGTAGCAGTTTGCCCACCTCGATGTTCAGTTGCTGATTGAGTTCGGAAACCAAGCGGCCAGAGCAGTGGACCACGATGAAGTCATCATCGTAGCGCTCAACGGCGAAGGTGAGATTGAAGGCGCGCTGATCGGGCATCCAGGTGGGATCTGCCTTTGACAGTTTGGGATTCGGGTCGCACGATTGTCACATATTGCGGGGCGGAGAGGAAGACGCGTTTGCTCTCAAATAGCCGGCGATGGGGTTAATGAGATCGTCCCTGACCAGTAGATTACACCTCGGCAGTTCACATCAGGAGGATCATCCATGGACATCGCATCCATTGGCATCGATCTGGGCAAGACCACCTTTCACCTG